>CAJUGV010000001.1 GCA_910586505.1 uncultured Paraprevotella sp.
CAACGACCCCGAGATTACAAATCACGTGCTCTGGCCAACTGAGCTAAAGAGGCGATTGCAGCCCACACATTTTAATAATGTGCCTTAATCGGCTGCAAAGTTAAGTCTATTTTTTTATATCGCAAATAAAAAACACTTTTTTTTAGCGTTCTCTCTGTTTTTCTTTATATTTGGACAATTGACGAAACAATGCATCCAAACAAACATCTACTGCTTCTTCAAACGTGTCGCAAACCTTCTCTGCAAAGAACTCTCCTGCAGAAGCCAAAACTTTAATAGAGGCTTCCTTATTCAGAGAGGTCTCCGGCTTGACGACTTTTAGTGACACCTCTACCTTTCTTATTTCATCGCTGAATTTTCCGAACTTTGCTACTTTCCTTTCGATAAACTCCTGGAGTTTCTCCGTTGCATCGAAATGAATGGCTTGAATTTTTACTTCCATAGTTTTGTCTTTTTAAGCCCTTGGATGAGCATGGTTATACATTTCTTTTAAATCTTCAAAAGTTGTGTGCGTGTAAATCTCCGTAGTAGAGACGCTCTCATGCCCCAACAACTCTTTCAATGATTCCAAATCTGCATGATGATTAAGCATTGAAGTAGCAAAAGTATGACGCAACACGTGGGGGCTTCTCTTTTTTTGCGTTGTCACCATTCCCAAATAATGACGTACCAACTCCCTCACTTTAACGTCTTTCAACCTATCCCCCTTTTCGTCAATAAACATCGGACCTCTATCGGCTCCTCTTAAAGAATACATCTCGTTTAGAAAATCCTCAAGCAGAAGTCCTAATTCATCACCAAAAGGAACGATACGCTGCTTATTGCGCTTTCCGTTCACCCTGATCACGCACCCGGCCATATCCACGTCATGAACATCAAGTCCCGTCAACTCGGAAAGACGAACACCCGTCACATAGAACATATTCACAATCAGTCTATCTCTTTTGCCTTTAAAATCATTACCGAAAAAATCTCCGTCCAAAAGACGATCCATTTCGCTCTCTTTCAGAAATACCGGCAAAGATTTCTTTTTCTTGGGCCCCCGAACGCCTCTTACAGGATCAATCTCCACCCATTCTCTTTTCAAGAGATATCGGTAAAACGTACGTAATGCGCTCAATCTACGATTGACGGTCGAAGCCGTTAGTCCAGCCTCCATCATAGAAACCATCCAGTCTCTTACGATATCTCCGTCCACCGTTTCCCAAGATAATGCAGAGTCCACCTTTTTATAAAACGATTCAAACGCATTCAAATCATCCCGATACCCTTCCGTTGTTCTTGACGAATAATTCCGCTCAAGCGACAGATAATCGAAAAAGGTTTTCTTCCACATACCTCATTGCTTTTATGACAACGAATATAGGAAATAAAAATGAAAGTTCAAAGAAAACAGCTTAATTATTCTTCTACACGTTGCATTTTCTGAACGTACACGGCACGTTCCTTAGCGAGTCTCTTAACCACTGAAGGTTTGTCGAACTGCTGTCTGCTTCTCAATTCTTTCACGACACCAGTCTTCTCAAACTTTCTCTTGAATTTCTTCAGTGCTCTTTCGATGTTCTCACCTTCTTTTACAGGTACTACAATCATGTTCTTTGTTTTTAATAATAATGAATTAATAATAGTTTTGCAAAATGCGGTGCAAAATTAAACAATGTTTTCCGAAACGACAAAGAAAAGTCCTCATTTCTACACCATAAACTTAAAAAAGGCACGCATCCGACAGGATACATGCCTTTTTAAATCTTATTTCTTCCTGATAATTACAAGTTCGGATTGATTTTGCTCCACTCCGAAATTGCAGGAACAATATTCAGGGTAACAAGCTCATCACGCATCTTGCAAAGGTGTGCATAGCTGGCGTCCAACTTAGCCACTTCTTCAGCCGTACCTTCGGGCACGGTATAATGGCAACCGCTTGCGTCGAGCGTGGTATTCATAGCCATCATGATATGGTCATACTTATCCGTCTGTACATATGTTCCTGCAGGCCAACGGAATTTTTCACCGCCCATCGCTGCGCGAATCATCTCTACAGAAAGATATGAGGGACTTTGGAAAGAAGAACGTCCGCGGAGTTCGATAATCTTGGCACCTCCCTTGGTTACATCCACCTTCATATTCTCCCATTCCTCCGCAGTGAAAGCGTCGGTACCGATCAGGTCGTTCAACGGCTTGCCATCCACCTTCACGGCAGAACCGAACACAGCCATCTGCTCTCCATGACCGCCATAAGTGGCACAACCGGTAATCTGGCTCTGACGCACACCGAACTTCTTGGCCAGCGCGCTCTGCAGGCGAGTAGAATCCAAACCGGCGAGCGTAGTCACCTGTGAAGGTTTCAAACCGGAGTAGAGCAAAGTTACCAAACCGGTCAGGTCGGCCGGATTGAAGATAATCACCACATGCTTCACATCGGGGCAGTAAGCCTTGATATCCTTACCCAACTGCTCTGCGATTTCGCAGTTTCCCTTCAGCAAGTCCTCGCGGGTCATACCCTGCTTACGGGGTGCACCGCCGGAAGAAATGATATACTTGGCGTCCTTGAAAGCCTCAGCCACGTCAGTAGTAGCTGTAATGTTCACTTCATCAAAACCGCTCTGGCGCATTTCCTCAGCCACACCTTCGGGAGAGAACACGTCGTAAAGACACAAATTTGAAGTCAAACCCATCATCAAGGCTGTCTGTGCCATGTTTGAACCGATCATACCGGCTGCACCGACAATCACCAATTTGTCATTCGTTAAAAATTCCATGTTTCTATTTATTTATAAATGAATCTGCTTTTTCGGATGCACAAAGATACAACTTATTTATAATAGATATAAAGAAAAGCTCTTTAATTTATGTGAACAAAACAAGAAGAGGCCGTCATGCCCGCAGCCACGACAGCCTCGCGGAAACACCGGAGACGGAAACCGTTTTTTCAACGGGGATTTCCGTACTTTAGATAGGCTTCACGTCTCGTATATGCCGGACGATACGGCGGAACCCTACACATTCATATAAAAACAGAACGGGGGTTGCCTTGTTCTCATCCCCCGCTCCATTTTCCGTATTTCGCCTGCAAGGGGGCATCCCGACGCTTTCTTGCCGAGCGGATTTCTCCCCCCGGACGACAAGAGGATCACGTTTTTGCATGAACAGGACAATACTTCAAGGAGCGTTGTTCCTCTATCCGGAGAAAACCATTCCCTGCCACCTCCTCCGGCCGGCCTCACCCGCCACGAAGCATTCTTTAAAGCTACAACAGGTGGTTTTTCGCGGTTTCTTTTTTCCGGTAAACAAATATAATTGTACTTTTGTCCGTTCACTTTAATCTTACATTCATGAGCACAACCATTACAGCACGCATACAAACCTTGCGTTCCCACCTGAGGTCGCACGGGCTTTCGGCCTACATTTTCCCTTCTTCCGACCCTCATCACAGCGAATATCCTGCAGAATACTGGAAGGTGCGCGAGTGGATTTCGGGATTCAACGGATCGGCAGGAACGGCAGTCGTCACCTCGGACAACGCCGCACTATGGACCGACTCCCGCTACTTCATTGCCGCCGCCCGACAGTTGCAGGACACCCCCTTCCGTCTGATGAAGGAAGGACTGGAAGACACCCCGTCCGTCGTGCAATGGCTCGCCTCCGCAATTCCGGAAGGCAGTGTCATTGGCATAGACGCGCAAACTGTAACCGACGACGAGTTTCGCACCCTGGAGAAAGAACTCAAGCACTACGGCCTGCGCCTCGAAGCGGCACCTAATCCGGCCGACAGTCTGTGGACCGGCAGACCGGCCGCCCCTCTCACTCCCGTAAGCATACAACCGCTGCGCTTCACGGGCCGCGACGTGCCTGAGAAACTCGCTCTCATCCGACAGGCCATGGCCGGACAAAAGGCGGATGCCCTTATCCTCACGGCGCTCGACGAGATCGCATGGACATTGAATCTGCGCGGCACCGACGTACACTGCACCCCGGTATTCACGGCCTACGCACTCATCACCGCCTCGCGATGCCGCCTCTATATAGATAAGGTGAAACTCACGGAGGAAGTCAAGGCACACCTGCAAGAGGCCGGTGTAGAGACATCCGGCTACGATACGCTCACCCACGATCTGAATTGCCTCTCCACCTGCCATTTGTGGGCTGACCGCCACCACGTGAACCATGCCATCTTCGACTGCTTGCCGGCCGACTGCACCATCTTGTCATCCGCCTCACCGGTGGCCATGCTCAAAGCCGTGAAGCATCCTGCCGAAGTGGAAGGATTCCGCCGCGCCATGCTACGCGACGGTATAGCCTTGGTCAAATTCCTGCGGTGGCTCAAACCGGCCGTAGAAGCCGGAGGAGAATCGGAACTGAGCATCTGCCAGAAACTGGACGAGCTGCGCGGCGAACAGGAACTTTACCGCGGTAACAGCTTCGACACCATTGCCGGATATGCCGCCCACGCCGCCATCGTACATTACGAAGCGACAGCGGAAACCGACATCCCCTTGCGGCCGGAGGGACTGTTGCTGCTGGACTCCGGCGCCCAATACGACGACGGCACTACCGACATCACGCGCACCATCGCCCTCGGCCCCGTGAGCGAAGAAGAACGACACGACTACACGCTGGTGCTGAAAGGGCATATCCGGCTGGCACGCGCCAGGTTCCCGCAAGGATGCAGCGGTACACAGCTCGACGCCTGCGCACGCTATGCGATGTGGCAGGAAGGCATCAACTATCTGCACGGCACGGGCCACGGCGTAGGATCTCGCCTCAGCGTACACGAAGGCCCTCACCAGATCCGGATGAACCATATACCCGCCCCGCTGCTTCCCGGCATGACGGTAACCAACGAACCGGGTATATACAAAGAAGGGCGGCACGGTATCCGTATAGAAAACACCCAGCTCATCCTGCCCTGTCTCGAAACCGAGTTCGGCACGTTCCTCCAGTTCGAACCGCTCACCCTCTGCCCCATCGACATGACACCGGTAGACCGCAGCCTACTCGACAAAGAGGAAACCGAATGGCTCGACAGCTACCACCGGCGGGTATACGACCGGCTCGCGCCGCTGCTCGACGACGAGCACCGCGCATGGCTGCGCGAAGCCACCCGCCCCATCGAAGAATATCATTCACATTATAAACTATAGAATATGGCACTTATCAAGAAACTCAACCACATGGCTCCCCGATTCGGCAGGCACTGCTACTTTTCGGAAGGAGCGGCCATCATAGGCGATGTCTGCATGGGCGACGACTGCACCGTATGGTTCAATGCCGTGCTGCGCGGCGACGTACATTTCATCAAACTGGGCAACCGGGTGAACATTCAGGACGGCTCCTGCCTCCACACCCTCAACGGCAAGGCGCCCATCATCATCGGCGATGACGTCACCGTAGGGCACAACGTCACCCTGCACGGATGCGAGGTGAAAAGCGGAGCACTCATCGGCATGGGGTCCACCGTACTTGACCATGCCGTCATAGGCCACGGCGCCATTGTGGCGGCCGGTGCGCTGGTCTTGAAAAACACCGTCATCGGAGACGGAGAGCTATGGGGCGGCGTACCAGCCCGGTTTATCAAGAAAGTGAACCCGGAACAGGCACATGAACTCAATGCCACCTACGCCCAGCACTACATCATGTACTCCGACTGGTACAGGGAATCGGACACAAATCCCGACCGTACGCTCTACTGCACCACCTCGGAAGAATACGAAGCGGAAAACGAAAAGCAGGCATAGGCACGTTCGCATCCCCGACAGCAGTCCGTACAAGACGTCAGGAAAAGAAAAATATCATACATTATCAATCCCTCGCCTCGGAAGGATTTCCTATCCTGTCCTCCGGAAGCGAGGGATTTTTACTTCCACTTTCCGTTCCGCCTCCACGAAACGGCCGTATTCGGACGCCCTCCTTCTCCATCACGCAAAGAAGCCATTCTCACGGCACTCCTCTCTGACAAAAAGTCAGCCACACCCGCGCACGGCATGACAAAATAAAAGGCGTGACGCGCCACCGGGCGCACGGCACACCGGCAAGAGAAAGCCCCTAAGGGATAAACATGAAATTTTATCAATCCGGTTCCGTGTGCCTCACGCTTCCGAATAGCATAAAAAAGGGCGGTTCAGAACTCGTTTCCGACAGACGGGCCCTCACTTTTCCATTCCGGTCCGCACAACGGTACAAAGTCGTGCGGACCATTTCATTCCGCCAAGCGCAGTAAAATAAAAAATGAAGAGCATTAAAATCCGTATATATGCAGCCGGAAAATGGAAATATGCGAAAACAAACGAATATTTATTCAAAAAGAAGGACTAGGAAGAAGAGAAACGAAAGCTGACAGCTTCCAAAAAACAACAAAGAAACGGACTTTCACGCAGTCCGTTTCTTTGTCTTAAAACTTTATACTGTTGAAAATCATATCAGATGCGCCGGCATTGCGGGCAATGTATTCTCCGGCTATCCTCCCCCGCTCCTCGCGGAAGTCCTTATCGGAAAGCAGGCCATCCATCATACGGTTATAGGTATCCGCATCCGTCACCTCCATGCAACCGCCATTCCGCAAAAGATCCTGTACCTCGCGGAACTTATCGTTATGCGGTCCCACCAACACGGGAACCCCATATACGGCGGCCTCCGGCACGTTGTGTATTCCGGCTCCGAACCCTCCGCCCACATACGCCGTCTCTCCGTAACGGTAGATGGAAGACAACAGGCCGAAGCAGTCGATAATCAGACAATCCACCTGACGTATATTATCCATTGTGGCCTGCGTATAGCGCACGAAAGGACGCTCCAGCTTGCTTTCTATCTCGCGAAGATGCCCTTCATGGATCTCATGAGGCGCCAATACGAGTTTCAATCCGGGATGAGCATTGAAATAAGGTATGATCAGATCCTCATCGGGAGTCCACGAACTGCCGGCCACCTGTACCAGTCCTCCCTGTTTGAAGGCCTCCACCAAGGGCAGTTCACGGGCTTGCGTGCAGATATCGATCACCCGGTCAAAACGAGTGTCGCCGACCACTGTGACATTCGTAATTCCTTTACGGGAAAGCAACTCGCGCGAGAAGTCATTCTGCACAAAGAAGTGAGTCACACACTGCAATACATGACTGTAATTGCGCCCGTACCACTTAAAGAACACCTGGTTCTCCCGGAATATACTGCTCACGCTATACACCGGGATGTGACGCTTATGGCAGGCATGAAGGTAATTATTCCAGAACTCATATTTGATAAAGAAAGCCATGCGGGGGCGGGCCAGCCGCAAGAAACTGCGCACATTGCCCGGTGTATCGAACGGCAGATAACACACCACATCCGCTCCCTCGTAGTCTTTTCTTACTTCGTAGCCCGAAGGAGAAAAAAACGTAAGCAGAATCTTATACTCAGGATGCATGCGACGCAGGCGCTCCATCAGCGGACGCCCCTGCTCGAACTCTCCCAGCGAAGCGGCATGAAACCACACATACATCTCATCGCGGCGTACCTTCTTGCGCAAAACTCTGAACGTATTCCACTGGCCTTTCACCAACAAGCGCGCTTTTTTATGAAAAGGCGACACCATCACCACAGCCAGCGCATACAGGTAGAGTACAAACGAATATATCATTTCAGTATCTCCACGGCTTTGCGTATTCTACGTAGCGTCTCCTCCTTACCGAGAAAAGCGGAAAGTTCATACATATCAGGACCTTTTCCCGTTCCCACCAGCGCCACGCGCCACGGGTTCCACGGCTTCTTGCCTCCCTCTTCGGCCCAACGGTCCACAACCTCTTTCTGCGCCTCCATCGAGAAGTCGTCCAGTCCCTCAAGCAAAGCGGCCAACTCTGTCATGTCGGCAGCCGCCGTCGCTGTCCAGTTTTTGCGCACGAACTTATCCTCGAAGCTGTAGTCCTGCGGGGCGATAAAGAAGAAATCGCACAAGGGCCACAACTCCTTGATGAAGTTGATCTTCTTCATTTTCATCATGCCTACCACGGCTTCCACACGCTCCATCGGCGCTTCGATACCGTTCTCACGCAATATCCTGTCGAAGTCGGGGGCCAAAAGTGCATTGTCGGTCTTTTGAATATACTCGCGGTTGAACCACAATCCCTTCACATAGTCGAAACGCGCACCGGCCTTGCTGCACTTCGTGATATCGAAAAGCCGCACCAGTTCGTCGAGCGACATGATCTCCTGCTCCGTGCCCGGATTCCATCCCAGCAGGGCCAAAAAATTAATGACAGCCTCTGGCAGATAGCCGCTTTCGCGGTATCCCGAAGACACCTCACCGGTTTTGGGATCATGCCACTCCAGTGGAAAGACGGGGAAACCCAGCCTGTCGCCGTCGCGCTTGCTCAATTTTCCCTTACCGTCGGGCTTGAGCAACAGCGGAAGATGAGCAAACTGAGGCATCGTATCGGTCCAGCCGAACGCACGGTAAAGCAATACATGAAGCGGAGCAGAGGGAAGCCATTCCTCGCCACGTATCACGTGAGTCACTTCCATCAGATGGTCGTCTACGATATTGGCCAAATGATAAGTAGGCAACTCGTCTGCACTCTTATAAAGCACCTTATCGTCGAGAATGGACGAATTGATGACCACATCGCCGCGTATCATATCGCTTACGTGCACATCCTCACCGGGTTCGATGCGGAAGCGCACCACATACTGACGGCCTTCGGAAAGCAGACGTTCCACCTCCTCGGCCGGCAAGGAAAGCGAATTGCGCATCATCCCGCGCGTAGAAGCGTCATACTGGAAATTAGGCACTTCACTGCGACGCGCCTCCAATTCCTCTGGCGTATCGAATGCCAAATACGCCTTGCCGGCATCCAGCAACTCACGCACATATTTCTTATATATGTCACGCCGCTCAGACTGACGGTAAGGACCGTGCGTTCCTCCGAAACTCACGCCCTCATCGAAAGGAATACCCAACCAGCGGAACGACTCAAGTATATATTCCTCGGCCCCCGGCACGAAACGCCCCGAATCAGTATCTTCAATACGAAAAATAAACTCGCCGCCATGCTGGCGTGCAAATAGATAATTGTATAAGGCCGTGCGCACACCGCCGATATGCAAAGCGCCTGTCGGACTGGGAGCGAAACGCACTCTTACTTTTCTCTGTGCCATAATATCATTTGTGAATTTTGTGCAAAAATACTACTTTTTATCTAAAAGCCCCGTATTTTTTTTGTATTTTCGCCCCTGTTCCAAACCCGAAATCAAGATGAACAGACATAACCAACAAAACACGCTTACGCCCAAAGCACGCTTTTACCGGATTGCCATCACCGTGACGGCCGTATTCATCGTATGTTTCTATATGCCGCGTGAAGAACAATCAGCCTATCAGTTCAGTATAGGCAAGCCATGGCACTATAACCAACTCATCGCCACCTACGATTTCCCGATCTACAAAAGCACTGAGGTTGTGCGGAAAGAACAGGACAGCATCATGCAATATTACAAGCCTTACTTCTCTTTCAACAGCGAAACGGGAAAAGAGCAGATAAGGAGTTTCAAAACAAACATCGCTGAAAAACGACCGGCCGCCATCCCGGCCAATTACGTGGCATATGTGGTGAACAAACTGGAATATATCTATTCACAGGGCATAATGGATATAACAGATTTCGAACGCATGCACGAAAGCAAAGTGGAAGCTATCAATATCTTCTCACAAAATACGGCGCGGGAACAGACCACAGACAAAGTATTCTCACACAAGACGGCCTATGAATACCTCACCGATCTGGGAGACGACAGCCTCCATTATGATCTCCGGATTCTGCGCAAATGCAATCTGAACGAGTACATAGCGACCAACCTCACCTATGATGTGACGAAATCGGAAGAAGCGCGCAAGGACTTGCTCTCCACGCTTACATACTCGTCGGGCATGGTAATGAGCGGACAGAAAATCATTGATCACGGCGACATCGTAGACCGCAGAACCTATGAGATCCTCACTTCTTTGGAGAAAGAATATGCCCAACGGCATAAATCAAAAATGCAGTCTAACACCGCATTGCTCGGACAGTTGCTTTACGTTGTTATTATAGTGCTTTGTATGGCTCTCTACTTCAACATGTTCCGCCGCGACTATCTGACCGACACACGCCACATCCTGTTCATCAGATCCATGCCTGTCATCTATCCGTTGATCACATCTTTTCTCATCAAACATAACCTGTTCAACGTCTACATCATCCCGTTTGCCATGGCGCCCATCTTCATCCGCGTATTCATGGACTCCCGCACTGCTTTCGTGATACATGTAGCCACCGTGCTTATCAGTGCCATCTCGCTGAAATACCCATTCGAATTCGTAGCCACGCAACTCATAGCGGGTATGGTGGCCATCTACAGCCTGCGCGAACTCTCCCAGCGGTCGCAACTCTTCCGCTCGGCGTTTTACATCATACTGGCATCTACAGCCTTCTACCTGAGCATCGAACTTATCCACGAAAAAGATTTCGCACGACTGGAATACCGCAGATACATCTACCTTATCATTAACGGCATCTTTCTGCTCTTCGCCTATCCGCTGCTGTTCTTGTTTGAAAAGGTATTCGGGTTTACCTCGAACGTCACGCTGGTAGAACTGTCGAATACGAACAACAAACTTTTAAGAAAGCTCTCGGAGGTGGCTCCGGGCACATTCCAGCACTCCATGCAGGTGGCCAATCTGGCCACGGCCGTGGCCAACAAGATAGGAGCAGGGGTGCTGCTGGTAAGAACAGGTGCGCTTTATCACGACATCGGGAAACTGAATAATCCGGCCTACTTTACGGAGAATCAGAAAAACTTCAACCCGCACAGCCGCATTCCGTTTGAAGAAAGTGCATCCATCGTCATCAATCACGTGAAAGACGGTCTGAAACTGGCTGAAAAATACAATCTGCCACAGGTTATAAAAGACTTCATTTCCACTCATCACGGAAAAGGAAAAACAAAATACTTCCTTATTTCTTACAAGAATCAGAATCCGGACCGCCCTGTAAACGAAGCTTTATTCACATATCCCGGTCCGAATCCATCTACCTTGGAACAAGCGATCCTCATCATGGCCGACTCTGTAGAAGCGGCCTCACGAAGTCTAAGCGAGTATACGGAAGAAAGCATCAGTGCATTGGTAGATAAAATAATAGACGGTCAGGTAGCCGACGGATATTTCAAAACTTGTCCTATCACGTTCCGCGACATCTCTGTGGCAAAAGAAGTATTCAAAGAAAAACTGAAAACCATCTACCACACGCGTATAAGCTATCCCGAACTGAAAAAAAAGCAGAAATAGCACACTCTTATACCGGATCTACATCAAAATAGATCTGTGCGCTGCGATAATCGGGATGTGCCAACAACTCCTCACGAATGCGAAGCAAATGTCCGCGCACAAGCGAAAGCGATGCGCCCGGTTCCACTTTTATCACAATCTTGCGGATATAAAGCAACTGTATGCGTGATACCGGAGGAGCATCGGGCCCCAAAATACGGCTACCGAACACGGCACGCAACCGCACTCCGGCCTCTGCCGCCAGACGGTCGAGTGTATCGACCTGCCGATGTTTCATATAGACATAAATTAAACGGCAGAAAGGAGGGAACGTAAACATCTGCCTTTCTTCCATCTGCTGAGTATAGAGCCCGGCATAATCATGTTCCCTCACCTGCGAGACAAGCGCCAACTCGGGACTCTTGGTCTGAAGCACCACAAGTCCCTGTCTGCTTCGACGGCCGGCACGGCCGGCCACCTGCGCCATTAATTGAAACGCACGTTCATAACTACGGAAATCCGGAAGATTGAACATGGCATCGGCATTGAGTATCCCCACCACGCTCACCCGGTCGAAGTCCAGTCCTTTCGTCACCATCTGCGTACCGATAAGAACATCTGTCTTCCCCTCCTGGAAGCCGCGCAGGATTCTCTCATAAGCCGAACGGCTACGGGTTGTATCCAGATCCATTCGGGCCACAGAAACGTGAGGAAAGATTTCATGCACAAGGGCCTCTATCTTCTCCGTTCCGAACCCGAGCTGCATGAGTTCTTCGCCCTCGCAGGCCGGACACTGAGTTGGCATTTGACAAGTAAACCCGCAATAATGACAGGTCATCTTATTCAATCCCTTATGATAAGTGAGGCTGACATCACAATTCTTACACTTAGGCACCCATCCGCATGCTCGGCATTCTATCATCGGAGCGTAGCCTCTCCTATTCTGAAACAAAATAACCTGTTCCTTATTCTCCAGCGCCATTCGCATCACCTCCAGCAAACGCGGGGAAAAAGGACCGTGCATACGTCGCTTATGCTGCAATTCCCGAATATCGACAACTTCCACTTCCGGCAAACGCACATTTCCGTATCGCCCTGTCAGCTTCACCAGTCCGTATTTACCCGTACTCACATTATGATAAGTTTCTAATGCCGGCGTAGCCGTACCAAGCAACGTATGTGCTCCGCATAAACGAGCCAGCACAATAGCGGAATTGCGCGCATGGTAACGCGGAGCGGGGTCCTGCTGCTTGTAAGACTGCTCGTGCTCCTCATCGACTATCACCAGTCCTAATCGTCTGAAAGGCAGAAACACGGAGGAACGCACCCCCACAATGATATCATAAGGGTGATCAGATAACTGCTTCTGCCAGATTTCCACACGCTCCGCATCGGAACACTTGGAATGATAGACGCCCATACGACTACCAAAAACACGATAAAGACGGTCTGTAAGCTGGGTGGTGAGCACAATCTCCGGCACCAAGTAGAGCACCTGCCTGCCTTCCGCCATAATGCGGTTTATCAAATGAATATAGACTTCGGTCTTTCCACTCGATGTCACTCCATGAAGTAAACATACCGGATATCGTTTAAAAGTCTCGCCTATCTGCAAATATGCACGTTGCTGCTCCTCGCTCAATGGTGAAAGCCCTACCGTATCGGTCACTTCCGTACTACGCAACCTCCCTGTCTCATAAGGATACGACTCGAGAATCCCCTTACTCTCCAACACCCGACAAGCTTGCATAGAACTGCCGGCAGCTTCGACAAGCTTTTTCCGGCTCACCTCAGCCAACAGCCCCGGATTTTGCAACCTTAGAGCAGCCCCCGCATCTGACAGCTCCAGATATTTCAGCAGCAAGGACTGCTGACGAACAGCGCGCTTCAAGTCATCAAGCACCTCGTGAAGCCGGTCTTCCTTAAAAAAGGATGGAGTCAGGCGTATATGAGTCTCGGTACGTGGTCTATAACCGTGACGAAGTTTCTCATCCATACACAAAACGCCCTTATCCAACAACGAATTCACCACACGCAACACCTTACCTCCGCCACATTCTTTCTGCAACTGAGTCAAGGAAGCATCTTTACGTCCCGACAGCAAGCTTACCAATTGCTGCTCACGTTCAGTAAGCACCTCGCTACCCGTGAACTCATCGTTCAGCACAACCCGGCTTTCACTTTCGAGTTTCATTCCCGAAGGCAAAGCTGCCTTATACACATCACCTACCGTACAGAGATTATAATCGGCCAGCCAGCGCCAGAAAGTCAGTTGGAAAGGCAACAACACCGGAGCCGTATCAAGTACTTCATAAACCGCCTTCACCACGTATCCTTCCGGCTGGCGTTCATGTACCTCCGCCACCACGGCCGTATAAAACTTACGCACACCGAAAGGTACGATCACGCGAAAGCCCGGCATTACCGCATTCTGCCACTCTTCGGGTAAGATATAGGTATAAACGGACTGTAAGGGAAGAGGGAGTATGACATCCACAAACCTCATGCTAACTGTTTTTTATCTGCATAATGTAAAAAAGAAAGCCGCCCGGCTTCATGCCGACGGCCTTCCATATTCTTTATGTATGGTATCGTTAACAAATCAGAACAAGTACACCAGACGCACCTGCCATGAGTTGTTCTTAATATCAAATCGTGCAATCTGGTCTTTAAAATCCTCCAGACGACCGGTCTCTCCCATGGCTATATTATAAGTCAGCCCCAATTGCAGATGATTAAGCAACGTCACTCCGGCACCTACGTTCCAACTGAACGTGGAGCGTTCCAATCGTCCGAGACTTTCTCCGTCGAAAGTCAGGTTCCGGCTTCCCAGGTACCAACTGTACTGCGGACCGGTAGCCAAATATACGCCCACCAAACTGCTAAACCCGAAATTGTATCTCAAATTGATGGGTATTTCGATATACGGCATGGACTTATTGGGCGTGCTTCCCGTCTCTACCGCACCTTCGTCGTTATATGAATAGTCCAGCTTCATATACTTCTGCGAATACAGAAGCGAAGCATCGATGCCAAGACCTATGATCGGCATCGTCATCTGTACCTTCGGTCCCACAAACCATCCCGTGCGGTTGGACGCGTCAAAAAGACCTCCGTCTCCTTTCACACTGGCCTTACTCAGATTTACACCACCTTCAAGCCCCCAACGGAACTGTGCGCTGGCTGGAACCGTCAATAAGAATGCAGCCAGACACATCATTACAATACTTAACTTTTTCATACGTTTTCCTTTTTCCTTCTTACTATGAAGCAAAGATAATAACAGTTTGCCGTACTTTCAACTTTTTCAGACCTTATCTTTCTTTTTTATCACCTCCGTTGTCTGCGCACGGTGACTCTCGGCGACGACTGTCCACCTCCTGACGAACCGCTCCTACGAGTCTTGGATACAGTAGTCTTCTCCGACTTGGTTTTCTTGCGGTCGGCAGCAGAAGATTGGGTGCGACGTGTGGTACGTGAAGCACGTGAGACTTTCTCCTTTTTCTTATCCGCCGCTTCCTCCACCGCTGTCGTATCGACAGCCAGGGAGTCCGTATGTCCCCAAACATGTTTCTCAAAATCAACCAACTGTTTCTCTATCTTCTTCTGTTCATTGGCCATTGCACTGTCTGTCTTACAATAGTTGGCCAGAACCTTGCCCTGCATGTTATTGGTCTTATATATCTTCCCGTCATAAAGATTCATGGCAAAATAATCGGCCGCCGTCATGTTCGTCACATTATTATAATTGCTTGCCATCATCGCATGCCGGGCCAGATATGCACTGACATCGTCATACCGCAACCAGAAAAGCGGATAGGGTGTGGCTTCTCCTCCGAAATCATCACCGCGCATCAGCACGGGGCACAAGGCCGTCACTTTCGTGCGGAATGTGGAAGTACGCTGATCGAAGTACGAACTCTCCTTCACATAATAACGGGTCACCTCAGCCGAGGGTATGTCGCTGGCACTTACGCGCATCCGTCCGTTTTCTTCTTCATAATAAATATGATGACGAGCCAACAATTCTTTCATATCCACCTTATCACGGGACGTGAATGACTCATTTCCGTCGAGCTTATACTCATAAGCCGTTATTTTTCCCGTAAGCAGAAGGTCGAAAATATAAGTAAACAGATTGATCTTACCGGCAGAAGGCTCCACAGGATAATAGAGGGGAGCATTTTTATCCTGCGTCAGGTCTAACTGGCGATATACATCGCGCCGCCAAACCACGTCCTCCGGTACCTTGACAGCCACGGGAAACTGCAGGCTCGCACGATCCACAGATTTCTCCGCCTTGTCGGCCTCTCCCGACTTTACTCTCCGACGGGCAGGCTGGGCATCGGCATGAAGATACAGCAGCGTAGCCAGTACAACAAAAATCAGACGCTTCATCCTTATTTTACTTTTATTCATTGTTTTCATTTCCATCCATTCATTAGTTGACAATCACTTCCATCGACCCGTCAAGCGTGCGTTCCGCCCCATCCGGTCCCACCGCACGAATACGAGATATATAGAACCGTTTGCCACGCCCCAACGAGCGGAACATGGCACGTTGCTGCTCGGTAAAAGCAGCACTGTTCGACACTGCAGGCACGGCATTTCCCATATTATCGAAGAAAACCGTCTCAAACCCCAGCACCCGGAACTCAATATTCAACAAACCGTCGTCTATGGCCGCCCCGATACCCTTAGCACCCATCAGCACTTGTTTAGAGAGACGACCGCCACGGAATCTATTGCTCCCCCCTTCGGCAGCATATTCAATAAAAGCCGAAGGATCGGGCAACTTACGGACCCGGAATGTAAACTCTCCCATCTTCTGCGTGCGCCCTTCCAGATTGGCATTGACCGTAATCACGGCATTCTTACCAGGCTCGGCAGGACGGGCTATATATTTACCGGCCCCGGCAGGTTGCAACACTCCGCCGCTCATTGAAGCCACGACCTTATTGACCGGCACACCGGGAATAGATACACTCAACGGATTCTCATACCCTGCGTACAACACGTTCATCAGATCTGCCGAAACCGTAGCCGACGGAGCTACTACCGTATAAGGTTGAGAAAACTCCCGGCGCACCATCTGCCCGCGGCCATCCATCATCTCGATATATCCCTTGAGGGTAAAATCACCTGTCGAACCGCACACTGCCTCATACATCCCGTCAGGGGATGCTATTTGCCGCCCTCCCACATAAATAGTCGGACGCTTCGTCGTGTCCACCGCAGCCATAATGATCTGAGCACTGAACCTTCCGCCCTGCACGACAGTCCGCGAACTGGGAATTACAAACGCATTCAATTCATTTACACGCAAGTCCTTGATGTCTATATTGGCTACCAAAGCATGAAGCACTTCGCCCTCCGCATAGCGTACATCACTCTGCAGCTTCGACAAAAGGGTTACCGCCGCCGCCACGGGAGTATTCTCAAACATATACTCCTGCCAGTTTTTGCCAAGCGTACCGGCCTTATCGGGCACCCTGGTATCAAGATTGTCGGCTATGATTTTCTTTTGTGTCTCATCGGTAAGCATGGATTCCATTTCCTCACGAAAACTGTTCACAGCCTTGTAGAGCCGTGCCCCCGCTCCCGCCCGGGGTGCCAGCATTACCCTTGAAGCTGCCTCCAGATCCTCCTTATTCCTTATGTTCTTCACATCACCTTCTTTGCCGTCTGCCTGCCTCACGATTTCTATCTTCAGCATCTCCGCAAAATTATATAAGGAATCCGATATTCTCTTCACATGCTGCGCCTTGTCATACCACTCTTTCACCTTAGCCGGATTGGCCTCCATCTGTCCCTGCAAATCCTTATAGAGTGCTTCGTTGGACGCAGTGGCATTCACCGTCGTGCGCAAAAGGCTGTCTTCAACAAGTGAGAAACCGTTCAGCACATCCGACGACACATTCAGGGCCAGCATCGCCATCAACACCACATACATGAGGTTGATCATCTTCTGACGCGGGGATTCTTTTTTCTGCTGGGCTGCCATTTTTATTCCTTTCTGCTTTTAATCGATTAATCTATTGCCGACCTGCCGGGCGCCTGCTTCATATTTACTGTCAGCGCCTCGATCATACGCGCATAGATACCGTTGAGTTCTTCTATCCTACGTGCCATTCTGCGGGTTTGCTCATTGATCTCGTCAATCGTACCCACCTGAGTACTGATGCTCTTCAACTGCATCTCATATATAGTATTGATACCCGTCAGCGTACGGTTCAGGTTATCCATCTCCTTCGAATCACGTGTCATATGTTCAGCCTGCTCGGATACACGCGCCAGCGTCTCGGTCAGCGTCTTCAATTCACCAACATAAGCCTCTGCCGCTTCCTTCATCTCAGGGGTACTCGCATTGCGGGCGTCTTCAAGCACTTTGGCAAAAAGCTCCGCATTCGAGGCGTTCACCATATCGGCCAGCGCCTTTACATCCACGGCCGGAACCGTTTCCCCGCTTTCCGCCACGGGCATCATGGGAACGGTCTGTGCTACAGGCGCGCCTGCTCCGTAACCATTCTTCGCTACACAACCGCCATTCATGCCGACCTGCCCCTGCTCCTGCGCGAAAGTCAAAGGAGCCTCAACGGGCATTTCATCCACTCTCTCCGTCACAGGTTCCTCCTCTGACTCACGACGCTCCTTCAATTCTGCCGGTCTGTCAAATCCGGAAATGAAAAACACAAGTACCTCCGTACCCATACCCACAAACAGCATGGTGTTGGCTCCCGGGATGTGAGTAAGTTTAAACAATGCTCCAAGGATAACCACGGCAGCTCCCCAGCTATAGGCATAATTGAGGAATGTCTGCCCGGCAACCGATTCTATCCAGTCCTGAATACGGACAATTATGTTTCTGCTATTCTTCGCCATATATTTCTGTCTTTTTATTTGCGTTTGTTTGTTGTGCCGGAAACAGAGCGTACACAGCGGAAACCGATGTACGAACGCGGCTGGTTCTGATATTCGTAAGAACGCCAAACGGAACGTATCATTGACTCGGGATCTTTCCATGAGCCCCCTCTCACAGATTTTCTTTTCAAGCTGTAAGGGTCCTCCTTGGCCGCATTATATTTCAGTTCCGGATTCATATCACTCATGCCTTCTACTCCAGACTCTGTATAAACAGTACTCGTCCATTCCGCCACATTGCCCGCCATATCAAACAATCCGGCGGAATTAGCGGCATACGAACCGCACTTGGCCGTAATCAGGCTACCGTCGTCCGTATAATCGCCTCGGTCCGGTTTGAAATTGGCAAAGTAACAGTCCTTCTCACTCTTCACTCCTTTGGTTTCCCAAGGAAACAGTCCTCCTTCCGGGCCGCGTGCGGCAAATTCCCACTCTATTTCCGTAGGCAGACGATAAGGCTGCACCTGTGCGGCAGCGGCCCCCAATCCGCGTTTCAGATATTCGGTACGCCATTTACAGAACGCATTGGCCTGCTCCCAGGTCACTCCTACCACCGGATAGTCATTATATGCAGGGTTGGCAAAATATTGCAGCATGTAACGTTCGTTCTCCGCATTGGCAAAGTCGTTCACCCAACACGTCGTATCGGGATAAATATTCACGATATAAGTATTCAGAAAGTCGTGCAGCCCCGACAGCGGACGGGTTACGGTTTCACGCACTATGCGCCCCTCGTCATCCACATAGGCCGTGTCCTTGGAGATCATCACCACCTCATCGTCATCGACGGCATGGTCCGTATTCAGATCGCGCTCCGACGCCACCAGCCTGTTCCGCCGCAAAGCGGCCGCCGTATAATCGAACACCTCATAACGGTAGTTCATCTGACGGGCGTCAAGCATCCGTTCCCCCGTCACCGGATTGGTCGTATACACACTTTCAATAGCCCTCAGTTCATCTTCATTAGGCCGCTTCCAGGGAATAGGCTTCTTCCAGTTCAGATAAGGTGTGACGGGATTGCCGAACTTATCTTCCTCTATCTTATAGGTTTCATCACCGGCATAGGCAGGATCCGCCAATCGTTCACGGATAATGGAATCGCGCACCCAAAAGACGAACTGCCGGTACTTGGCATTGGATACTTCGTTGGCATCCATCCAGAATCCATCGACGGAAATTTCTCTCGTAGGTATAGAAACACCCCACAACGTGTCGGTCTCCTCCGTACCGACTTTCAGCGAACCTTTCTTCACGAACACCATTCCGTAAGGAGTCGGTTCATTGTAGGACGGGCCTCCCACGCCGGTAACTTCTCCGCCCGCCATTCCGGACGCCGAACGGGGACCAAGGCAGGAACCTAATACAAAGATTGCCACCACACCAGATATCAACCCGATACACTTCATATTCATTATTATAATAATCTTACACTTTTATGTTTATTCTTACCTTTCTTGAACAGATTCAGTTCCGTCTTATAACCGATAACGATTTCATGGCTGCCATTCAGAGCTCCGATGCCTGCAGTGTACATTTCATAGGCATAACCGAGATTAACACCATGAAAATCGCCTCCGAAAAGGAAACTGACGGAGTTCGTCGGACTGTACGACACACCGCCATACAACTCATGTTTACTGCCATGATAAGCTATCCGCCCCGTCAGATCGGCCCTGAAACCGATCGCGTCAGACCGCAGCATGGCCGCAGTATGTATAGTATACAACGGACTTTTCAGTTTTATATTGTACCCTCCGGTCAAATAATATGACGGGGCTATCTTCATTTCATTCACTTTCTCCTCACCCAGCGTCACAGTGGGCGAAGTACAGTGCATCATGGAAAAGCCTGCATACCAAGACTTCCGGGCATAGCGGACACCGAAATTCAGGTCGAAAGCCGCACCGTTGGCCTCGTTTGAAGGAAAGGCCGGGTCGCCGCTCTCCCCCAAATCGAGTTTACTGCCGTCGAATGTCTCACTCAACATGGCCAGATGCACTCCTCCACTCAGCCTACCGCCCCACAACGGCTGATGATAAGCATATTGCAGGAAAAATTTCTGATGTCTGAACAGACCGATCTGGTCGTTCATGAAACCGACGCCCGCTCCGTGGCGCGCGCTGATGAAGAACAGCGGAAGTTCGGCCGAGGCATACATCACAGACGGCGCATTCTCAAAGCCTGTCATCTGCATGCTGTAGGCCCCCTTAAAATCGAGCATGGGGGCATGTCCCGTTGATGCGGGGTTATAGAACGATTCCATGGCCCAGTAATTGACAAACGACGGGTCATACTGAGCCAAAGCCGGACGGGAATAATACCCGACCAGCCACACCAGCATCAAGAGTCTGCCTGCTGTCTTCAATATTCTCACTTCGGTTGCCGTTTTTGGAGAGACATCACTTTTCCGTATATTAAAATGTACGCGCGCACGCGAATATGTCAAAGACCGGCATCGGGATGCCGGTCTCCGCTATCTGATTGTATCCACCCTTATCGTCGGGTGCCTTAATACTCGTCCTCGTTGAACAGGAAATCTTCTTTTGTAGGATAATCGGGCCAAACATCCTCTATCGTCTCGTATATCTCGCCTTCATCCTCTATTTCCTGCAAGTTCTCTATCACCTCCATAGGCGCTCCCGAGCGCATGGCATAGTCTATCAGTTCTTCTTTAGTGGCTGGCCAGGGCGCATCCTCCAACTTTGAAGCCAATTCCAATGTCCAATACATAATTCTTATTATTTATAACAACTATTTTTCTTTATTTCGTGCGCAAAAATAATAATATTTTCCATATCATCAACATTTATTCCACACTATTTCGTTTTTTCCCGCTACAAACAACATTTTGCGGGACAAGACAAACAAATAATCGGACAACCGGTTCATGTAGGCACACGTTTCGGATTGCAAAGGCGACACTTCGGACAAATCCAACATGCGACGCTCCGCCCTCCGGCACACCGTACGGCACACATGACATACGGCTGCCCCACGCGAACCGCCAGGAAGAATGAACCCGCGCCATTCGGGCAGTCCGTTCTCCGCTTCATCCGTAGCCTGTTCCAGACGGGCTACCTCCTCGGCCGTCACCGCCCTGCACCCGCGTTTCTCCGCCTCGGCCGCATCCGTGGCCAAATACGAACCTATGACAAACAGTTTGTTCTGTATCTCTGTCAAAAAGATGCGGTCGGCCTCCGTTTCCACATACGTCACCAGTTCACCGATGTGGGCATTGAGTTCATCCACCGTACCATAGGCCTCTACACGTATGTCGGTTTTGGACACCCGTACTCCTCCCACCAGATCCGTCATTCCACCGTCGCCCCTACGGGTATATATTCTGCTTTTTTTCATACTTCCCTATATTTAAAAATTCACCATATAATCCTGCCTTTGTTTGGAACGGTCGTAAAACACGATACCATAGTCATAGAGATCAAAACTTACCGTCGCCTGGGGCAGCCGCTTCACCTTCTCCCAGGCATGAAATGCATCTTCGGAAACTCGTATATCCGGAAAAAGACCTACCGAACCGTCTACGGACAGGCGTAAGGCGACCTTGCACCATTCCTCCGGATTCATATCGCGGCCCGCCACGAGCAATTCTTTCCCGACCGGGACCGTACCGCATGCGTCAGCAGCCCGCTCATTCCGGCCACCTTTCACCACAGCGGCCGAGGAGCAGCCTTTGGTCAGATATTCCGTCTCGCCACGGGACAGCCCACCATAAAGGCGTATCGTAACGGGATGGACATAGTTGGCCAGCCGAAAAAGGAAACGGCGGCATTTCAGTTCGTGGCTGCCCCTACGGAAGAAAGAAAGGCGTCTGCCAGCCTCCAGCTCACGGTAAGCATAATATTCTCCACGCTCATACACCACTCCTGTCAGAAAATCAAAAGCGAAAGGCGAATGCACGCCATAACCGCATCTGTACCTGAA
This sequence comes from uncultured Paraprevotella sp., assembly GCA_910586505.1. Lineage (GTDB taxonomy): Bacteria > Bacteroidota > Bacteroidia > Bacteroidales > Bacteroidaceae > Paraprevotella. The sequence continues at coordinate 22,133 of CAJUGV010000001.1, forward strand.
TCTTCTAAGCCATATCCATCGTCGGTAAATAAATCCCATACATTTTATCCTGTACTTTCCATGCAAATATAACACAAAAAAAGCAGGGCCGATTGATATAAATCAAGAAAAACACATTTTTCAAGCATTAAAGGAAGAAAGCTTTGCAGCAAAACGTAAAAACCGTACCTTTGCACTGTGTTTTTCATAGTATTAGATTTAAGGTTAACGAAGATTGGGTCAGAGCGCTGACCCTTTTTTTATGGCCGTTCATCCGCATGTCACCCCCCGACAGACGGCCGCGTGCGCTTCCATGCCACACCGTATCACATATCCTTACAAACCGCACGGATTCCCTCCGCCTTGAACACTGCGCATTAACCATTAAATATCAGCGTCTTACTCCCCTGCTCAGAATAAATTATTTCCATGAGCACAAAAATAAATTTTCTTCCTCACGATTTTTTCACGCACTCCGCATGAAAATATCCCGTACTCCGCAAGGTATGGAAACCGCATCGGCCTACGGTATTTTTCTCTGACAACAACCCATCCGTTCATCAACCGGAACACCTTTCCCCTTTTCCTCAAAAAACCGCCTGTTTCCTTACCGCTCCGGATCGAATTCCCGCTTTCCTTTCTTCCTCTCCGGCAGCAGCATCCTCAAAAAAACAAGGGCAGAGAAGCGGTTTTCTCAAAAAAAAACCTTTCCTTTATACCTCGGAACAGAAGATAACGCACATGACCCCCCAAACAGACATACAAACCACATTCCGCAAACTCACCGCTGAGGAAATAGGAAAACTGAAACAGAACGGTTGTACGGCCGAAGAATGGCAACAAATAGAAGTAAGCATAGATTTTATTCCGGAACGCCTGGAAAACGTGCATTTCTCCGGTACAAACCGCCTCGGTACGTTCCGTAAGGAAATAATTTCAACGGGAGGAGTGAAACGCCGCACCGGCATCCGTCACGCCACCCTGCACAACACTACTGTCGGAGACGAATGCCTGATAGAACGCATCGACGGACACATCGCCCACTACGACATCGCCGCCGAATGCGTCATCCTGCATACCGACACCATCGAAATGACCGGCAAATCCGCCTTTGGCGAGGGCACGGAACTGTGCGTAATGAGTGAAAGCGGCGGGCGGGAACTCATCATCCATGAACGTCTTTCGTCACAAGAGGCTTACATGCAAGTGATGCACCGGCAGGACGGCATGCTGACACACCGCCTCCGCGAAATCGCCACGGAATGCGCCTCACGCCACACCTCAACCCGCGGATCGATCGGAAAAGGCTCCTATATACAGCGCTGCGGACTGTTGCGCAACGTACGTATCGGTTCGTACTGCCGCATCGAAGGAGCCACACGGCTGGAAGACGGTACGATATGCAGCCGGAAAGACGCTCCCGCCTACATAGGCGACCTCGTGATAGCCCGCCACTTTATCATACAGACCGACTGTCATATATCCGACGGAGCCATGCTGACCCGGTGCTACGTAGGACAAGCCTCGGCCATCGGACACGGATTCTCTGCCACAGACACCTACTTCGCCTGCAACTGCCAGGCCGAAAACGGCGAGGCATGTGCCGTGATGGCCGGTCCGTTCACCGTCAGCCATCACAAATCAAGCCTGCTCATCGGCGGCATGTTCTCTTTCATGAACGCCGGTTCCGGCACCAACCAGAGCAACCACGCCTACAAACTCGGCCCCCGTCATCACGGTGTAATGGAACGCGGTTGCAAAACAGCCTCCGGCTCCCACATCTCATGGCCCGCCCGGTTCGGTGCCTTCTCTCTGGTGCTGGGCGACTGTCCGCCGCGCACCGACAGCCATTTTTTCCCTTTCTCCTACGTGATCGGCAACGGCAAACAAAGTCATGTGATTCCCGGCATCACCCTGCGGGGAGCAGGCACATTGCGCGACACCGGGAAATGGGCTACCCGCGACGGACGTTCCGCCACCTCCCCTCGCCTTGACCGGATCTCTTTCCAGGCCTATTCGCCTTACACCATCAACCGCATGTGCGGAGCACTCTCCCTACTGACCGAAATAAAGGTCCTACTCGGGAACGACACCGAAGAAACGGAATGGAACGGACTTACATTCAAGCGGAAATCCGTGGAAAACGGAATAGAATGGTACCAAATGGCCATAGACCGATATGTGGGCGAACATCTCATAAACAGAATGGAAGATCTCGGCAACATCACACCGGACAAGCTTTATGACTCGCTGGCCCCCTCCACACCCCCCGATGCGCACTGGACCGATACAGGCGGATTGCTCGCCCCTGCAAACGAAATCGACACGCTGGAACGCGACATAGCCGCCGGAGCTTGCACAACCATAGAGGAACTGGAGAAACGCCTTGACGGAATCCAAGAGAAATATAAGACGCAGGAATGGGCCTGGATATGGCAACAACTGCACAGGATGTACCCGACGGCCGGCAACACGGATTTCGTCTCCGCGGCATGCATCCCCGCCGTCAGGAAATGGGAAACGGCGGCCGTCGGTCTTAACCAACTTATCATTGCCGACGCATACAAGGATTTCGATCCGCAGGCACTTGCAGGATTCGGCATAGACGGTGACGACTCGGCCGCTGCTGCCGACGCACGTGCTGTCAGAGGCACCCCCGAAGAGTGCGGAATGATCAAGGAACTGAAAAAGCAACAGGCTCAAATAAAGGAAAGGGCGGCACGCCTGTTACAAAGGTTATGAATACGGTTTCGGAGCGGACGAAAGGATGCGTCCGCTCCGAAACACTCCCGCCTCTCAGGCGAATGAAAGTACCACGTCCATCACCTTACGCCCTATGGCTTCGGCTTCGGCCTGCGTGGCAGCCTCGGAATAAACACGGATAATGGGTTCCGTATTGCTCTTGCGAAGATGCACCCATTTGTCCGCGAAATCAATCTTCACTCCGTCTATGTCGTTCACCTCCTCTTTGCAATACATTTCTTTCACTTTCTCCAGGATAGCGTCCACATCGGTCTGAGGCGACAGGTCGATACGGTTTTTGGCCATGAAGTATTGCGGATAACCGGCACGCAGTTCCGACATTTTCTTGCCCGTCCGGGCCAGATAGGTCAGCACCAGGGCGATACCCACCAAAGCGTCGCGGCCGTAATGCGCCTCGGGATAAATAACCCCGCCGTTACCCTCGCCGCCTATCACCGCACCGGTCTCTTTCATCAGCGTCACCACATTCACCTCTCCCACGGCCGCGGCATAATATTTTCCGCCATAGGTATGCGTCACATCGCGCAGGGCACGGGTAGAACTCAGGTTGGACACGGTGTTGCCCGGAGTGTGCTGCAATATGTAATCGGCCACTGTCACCAACGTATATTCCTCGCCATACATCGTACCGTCCTCACAGAACATGGCCAAACGGTCTACGTCGGGATCTACGACAAAAGCCACATCATGACCGCCTTGCTGCATCAGGGCCTTAATGTCTGCCAAGTTCTTCTCCAACGGTTCGGGATTATGACCGAAATCTCCCGTCGGCTCCGTAAACAATCCCGTTACCTGCTCCACTCCCAACTGCTTCAACAGCTTCGGCAGAATAATGCCTCCTACGGAGTTCACAGTGTCTATGGCCACACGGAAATGCGCATTGCGAATGGCCTCCACATCCACCAGACGGAGATTCTTCACCATGTCGATATGTTTCTGGTCATAGGTATGGTCTTCACGGTAATGTCCCAAATGATCCACATCGGCATATTCAAACGCACACTCCTCCGCCAGTCTCAGCACCTCATTTCCCTCTTCTTTGTTCAGGAATTCGCCTTTTTCATTCAGCAGTTTCAACGCATTCCACATGCGCGGATTGTGCGAAGCGGTAATAATGATACCGCCACACGCCCCTTCCATCACCACCGCCAGTTCCGTGGTCGGAGTGGATGCCGGCCCGATGTCCGTCACATCAAATCCCATGCCCATCAACGTACCGCACACGACGCTCCTTACCATCTCGCCCGAAATACGGGCATCGCGCCCCACCACGATCCTGTTGCTGCCTACCGGTGTGGTACGACGCACAAAAGCGGCATAAGCAGAAGTGAACTTCACAATATCGAGCGGATTGAGCGTGTCTCCCACACCGCCTCCTATAGTTCCCCGGATACCGGAGATTGACTTAATCAGTGTCATAATTTATCATCTTTAAGTTGGTTTTTCTTTCGGCCGCATATATCCGGCCGGACAAAGATACGCAATAACCGCGGATTAGCATATCAGGTATTCCCGGAAAAGAGTCTCTTCATGACAGTAAGCCGGATAAAAAACGTTAATCAGGACACAATCTTCCGGCAAATCAGTTATCTTCGCAGGATAAAGCACCCTAATCAATATTTCATGGGACGGATACTTATTTTTTTCACCGTATTATATGTGACGATTACAACCCTGGCACAGACAAACAACGACGCCGCATCTGCCACGCCGGAAGCACTGGCCCGGAATGTTGTAAAATCCGGCTCGTCACTTCCACAGGAAAAAGTATTCCTTCACCTTGACAACACCTGCTACTTCCTTGGCGATACGATATGGTATAAAGCCTATGTAATCCGCTCCGACAAGCAGACCCTGACAGATCTAAGCCGTATCGCGTATGCTGAGCTGCTCACCCCTGACGGTTATCTTGTAGAACGCCAGCAACTGGAGATGAACAACGGAACAGCGCACGGTATGTTTGTGCTCACCGATTCCCTATACGGCGGATATTACGAACTGAGAGCCTACACCCGCTGGATGCTGAACTTCGGACAAAATGAGCACCCCCACTCCAAATGGACGGAGAAGTTGTTTTACAACAAGGCCATGGCAAAGGATTTCTTTTGCGACTACGACAAAATCTATTCCCGCGTATTCCCCGTCTTCGACAAGCCGCAGACACCCGGAGACTATACAAAAGACATGACACTAAGACCTTTACGGAGATACTTCAAACAGAACAATAAAAAGCCCGCGCCAGACGTACGATTTTATCCGGAAAGCGGAAACATCGTGGAAAGCACCACAGCCAAAGTGGCATTTGAAGCTTGCACCGAAGAGGGGAAATACATAGACATTGAACTTTCCATCCGAAACAGCAAAGGACAGGAAGTGGCGCGAGCCCGGACCGTAAACCGCGGCCGCGGTCTGTTCACCCTGACTGACATACCGGCCGGAGAACACTTCAAAGCCGTATTCAAATATGAAGGCTACGACTACTCCGTGGAACTTCCCCGTCCGGAAAAAGAAGGATGCGCACTGTCTATCACGGCACAAGAAGATCATATCACCGCAACGATACAAGGCACAGGACTTCCCTCCGCCCGACCGTCCTTAGGATTGCAAATCATGCACGGCGGCATCACAAAAGCCTTTCATCACATCGACCTCGACGAAAGCAACACGGCCGTAATCGACATTCCTTCCGAAAAACTGCCGACCGGCATCAACCAGTTCACATTATTCGACGGAAACGGACGTGTGTATGCGGACCGCCTTCTTTTTATTAACCACCACGATTACGACACACCGCAACTGAACGTGAGCGGTATCAAGGAACAATACGCACCTTTTGAACCGATCTTTCTGCAACTCCAGCTTACCCGTCCGGAAGTCGGCAAGCACAATGTGTCGCTGGCCGTCCGCGACCGTGCCACCGACGAAGCCACTTACGACAACGGGAACATGCTCACGGAGATGCTGCTGGCCAGCGAGCTCAAAGGTTTCGTAGAAGATCCGGGCTACTACTTTGAAACCGATGACAGCCTGCACCGTCATGCTCTTGACCTACTGATGCTGGTGCAGGGATGGCGGCGCTACTCATGGAAAAATATGGCGGGCATCACCCCCTTCACCCTACGCCACATGCCGGAACAGACCCAGACCATTTCGGGATATGTAAACAGGATTGAAGAGTTCCGCACGGCCTTCGGCACTTATGCCAAAGAAGCAAACTGGCAACCCGGCCTGGGGCAGATGCGTGGATCCGACACCTCTGTAGAGCGGGATGAAACCATCGAAGACATCATGCTCGCAAACGACAATTCCGAAGACGCACAAAGGGGAACCTATGCCCCTCACACTACCGACCGCAATCCCCTGACGCAGACGCCTGAAGATCACAACGGCAACCTATTCTCCACCGGCAATCTACCAAGTAACCTGAAAAAGGAAGTCAACGTATGGCCCACATTCACACAAGGAAGCGATACCCGCACCCTGATGCAGACCACCGAGCACGGTGCATTCTATATGAACACACCACAATGCTACGGACAATACATTCTCTCGCTCCCGGCTACAGACAAGGACAAAGATGCCGACTATCTGAAAGAGAAGATGAAGAAAGACTTCACCAACGAGGAGTCCTATCCGGACTACTTCGTTTCCCTGAACCGCTTTTATCCGCTATTCCCCAAACCCTATAGTTTCTACCGCGACGCATCCCGCGACGATGCAGACGAACGTTTCGACATTCCGGGAGAACAGGCATCGTTCACCAACCGCAAACTGGGTACTGTAACCGTGCGCACTAAAAAAGGAGGCTTACGTAAACTCAACTTCAAGAAACCCGCATTGGTCATCGACGCCTATGAGGCTTTCAATCTGACAGCAGATTACGGACTCAATACCGGTACACACAACTGGGTTACTTTTCCTCAGCAGGTAGCCTTAGCCTATATCGGAGACATGGGTATGGACAGAGACTTTTTCCTGCAAGTGCGCTACGACGGCAAACCCGTCAATCAAAAAATGCAGCAAAAGACCGTGGCTCCGCAGCGAACCCTGAACGGCGAGCAGATGCAAGTGCCGCCCGTCATCATGTCCGGCGAAGGAAAAATGGACCGGTACAGGCACCTGCGCAACCTGGACAAGCTATATATTTATACGGATTATGCCCCACGTGAACAAGGGAATACAAAATATCAGGGCAGCAACCAGCCGGACGTGGTCATCGACTACCGCCTGTTCGAAAACGAAGGCTACCAAACGACATACCGCGACCGTCATTACATTTTGAACGGATACGCCGTGTGCGACGATTTCTATAGTCCGGATTACAGCAAGAGACCATTACCCGACACCAAGGACTACCGCCGCACATTATACTGGGTTCCCGATGTGGAATTCGATGCTAACGGAAAGGCCGGTGTCACGTTCTATAACAACGGAAAAAACACCGTGCTGAGCATTCAGGCCGAAGGGATAGGTCCGACCGGCATTCCCGTCGTGTGGAGCGACCGTAAATAAAGAGACATATAATATTAACAAATAAAGAAAATGAAGAATTACACATTTCTAAGCATGTTCAAGAAGTACGTGAACTCGAGCATGATTCTGATTGTCGTCACCATTGCCGCATTGATTGTAGCCAATTCGCCGTGGGGAGACGCCTACCGTTCATTATGGGAAAGACCCGTCAGCTTCTCCATCGGCGACTTCAATCTGTTCAGCCATGGCCAGAGAAGTCTCAGCCTGATGGATTTTATCAACGACTTTCTTATGGCTTTGTTCTTCTTCTCGGTAGGACTCGAAATCAAACGTGAGATCCTGGTAGGAGAACTGTCCACCTTCAAGAAAGCGTTGCTTCCCATTATCGGGGCTTGCGGCGGTATGCTTATCCCTGTGGTGATTTTCTATCTCACCTGTCCCGACGACCCATCCATGCTACGTGGAACAGCCATCCCCATGGCCACGGATATCGCATTCTCACTGGGAGTACTCTCCATGTTCAACAAACGCGTACCCATCGGCCTTAAAGTATTCCTGGCCACCCTGGCCGTTGCCGACGACTTAGGCGGTATCCTTGTCATAGCCATCTTCTATTCCTCTGAGATGCATATGGAATATCTTCTGTATACAGGCTTGCTGCTTGTCATCCTGGCCGTCGGGAACTACCGGCATGTCATGTCCAAAATGTTCTACATTGTCATAGGTATCTTTGTCTGGCACACGTTGCTGAACTCGGGCATACACGCCACCATCGCAGGAGTCATCGTAGCCTTCTTCGTGCCGGCGCGCCCGGGAGTATCCGCCTTTAATTTCGTAAATTATCTGCGTAACAAGATAAATCAGTTCCCCATTAACCAGGCCACGACCAATGCCAAGGGAACCACGATCCTGTCGAACGAACAAATCATGCTGCTCAAGAACATCGAACACGCCTCCGACCGGATCATCAGCCCGCTGCAGGACATGGAAGATGCCCTGCAAAATCCCATCAACTATTTTGTTGTTCCCATATTTGCATTCGCCAATGCCGGAATACATCTGGAAGGCATCAGCATGGAGGGCCTGCTCAATGGCGTAGGACTGGCCGTCTTCCTGGGACTGGCCGTGGGAAAAGTACTGGGAGTATTCTCTTTCTCCTGGATTTCCGTCAAATTGGGACTGGTGCAACTTCCCAAAGGCTGCAATTGGAAAAGCTTTGCCAGTGTATGTATGCTGACCGGTATCGGGTTCACCGTGTCCATGTTCATCGCGGATCTTTCTTACCACAACATCGGTCCCAACGGCGACGTCCTGCTCAACGATGCCAAATTAGGCATCCTGTGCGGATCCGTATTCGCCGGACTGTTAGGCTGGCTGCTGCTTAATGCCAACCTTTCACACGAACCGGTAGAAGAAAGCGCTGAGGAAACAACGTAAACAAAAACGTTCGTTCCCTAACTATAAAACGGCCTCCTTTTTTCGTCATTCAAAAAGAAAAAGCGAAAAAAAGAGGCCGTTCTTACGTCTTTTCGCACTCTGCTGCGTCTTTATTACAGGAAGCTTCCAATAAACATGAATCAAAAAAATGAAACAAGTTCCACCCAGTTATCCGAACGCATATCCCGATATGGGAATAGCTTCACTGATTGAAACCGAACGTCCGCACCTGTTGCAATATGCCTGCTACAGGCTGGGAAGTCCGGATGACGCGGAAGATGCCGTACAGGAAGTATTTTTACAAATACACGCCAGAAGCAAGAATAGAGGCAACCAGCCTCCGGCCGATCTACGCAACTACCTTTACCGAAGTCTTTCGAATTTCTGCACCGACCGGCTGAGAAGGCAAAAGGTAAGACAATTCATACCGATAGAACAAGCCTCGCAACTTAGTGAAGAACAGGTTGAAAACTTTGAGCAGGAATTTCGCCTTATCTCGGCCCTGCTGGCCGCCATTCCGGAAGAACAGGCCGAAGTGATCCGCCTGCGCATACATGGCAACAACAGTTTCCGGGAGATCGCCGAAATTCTGGAGATTCCGGTTACGACCGTCAAGTCGCGCTTCCAATACGGGATAGAGAAGATAAGAAAAGGAATGAATTTCTAAAGTAAGAACCCACAAATCCAAACATCATGAACTGCGAAGATTTTAAGAAACATATCGTCGACCTTTGCGACAAACGAACCGATGCCACCACTACCACCGAATGTATGCGGCACATCGAAGAATGCGCCTCATGCCGCGCCTACTACGAAGAATTCATGCAAACAGTAAGCTTGCTGACTCCCAAACACATGCCATTTACCGGAACGCGCAGACAGCACACCGCCGTTCCGTCCACATCGCCCGTAAAGGAAAAGAAAATACGCCCGGCAAGCAGATGGCGGCAGGCGGCGGCAGCATTCGTCATCTTCACGGCAGGCGTAGCAACCGGACTCAGCAACTTCTTTTCCACACGGGCAGAAGCCGGCACTACCATCCCCCTCATCTTCGAACAGTCTGTCAGAAGCACAAGATGTACGAACAGCTTTTCCATATCAGCCTACATCAGGACCTCGCCCGACGAAAACTTCGCCTATATCAGTCCTGACTGTGACTTTATAAAGGTGGACCTGAAAGTGCTGCGGCAGCATAAGGCAAATATCTGGAGACTGGAGAAAAAAGGAGGACGTACAATCGTCTCCGACGGCAAGAGACAATACATGTGGACCACAGACGGAACCGGAGTGATCGGAGGAACAGACGCAAACTTTGCCGAAGGGTTCGCCTCACTGCTTCATCCCGAAACGCTATTGGAACAGCAGATGGCCGCCCTGTCCGACGAAAAAAGAGACCGGACGGGAATCACGGAAACCGACTCCACCATCACGGTAACCACCCATACCGAAGTGTATGGCCTCGACCTTCTGCCGCAGTCTGGAGCCGGCACACGGACATACCGCTGCATCACGGAAAACGTGTTCTCCAAACACGACGGACTATTACAGCAGATACAGATGTGGTGGGAATGCGACGGGCGGAAAACCCTGGTCATGAAAAGCGAGCGCATAGCCTACAACGTTCCGCTCACCACCGGCCAGCTCATAAAATGCCCCGACACGGAGCATATCGTCTGGCGGAATGCCGAAGGACCGGGACACGTTTCGAAAAAGACCCTGAAACGCCTGAAAGAAGAAACCGCACCGCAAGCCGCACAAAGAATACTGCACGCACTCATCAACGACATGCCGGGAACGGCCGGAGAAGCCCTCTACCAATATGCCGCCCAGTTGCCCGCGCTCATCCGCGAAATGAAAGACTGCAAAGTCTCCGACTTGGAAGAAAGGAAGGATAAGGGCGGCTATGCCGGCAGTGTCGTGACCTATAAGATCACGCTGCCCGACGGCAATACGGAACTACGACAGATGTTCCTGCGGCGGGACAATCCGCAGAAAATCTGGGTGGTGGACGGCGGACTCTAAACACATCACGCGGAAGGCAGGCCCCGCCGCACCGTTCTGCCTTATCCGCAAAAAGAAGGAGGAAGCCCCGATCGGGGCTTCCTCCTTCTGCTTATAGGGTATGACCGGACCGTGCCGGCTTTTTTCATCAACCGACTTCCGAGCCGGGCTTCACCTCACGGTCTACTGTGACAACACTGAGCGTATCGTCGTTGTTCAGAGCCGACAGAATCATTCCCTGGCTCTCTATGCCTTTCAACTTACGCGGAGCGAGATTGGCAATGAAGCACACCTGCTTGCCTACCAGTTCTTCCGGCTTATAATGCTTGGCAATGCCGCTCACGATGGTACGGTTCTCCAGTCCGTCGGCAATCTTGAAGCACAGCAGCTTGTCGGCCTTGGGCACCTTGGTGCATTCCAATACCGTGCCCACACGGATGTCCAGCTTCTCAAAATCCTCGAACGCAATGTTCTCACGGATGGGTTTTGCCCTGTAGCTCGCCTCTTCATTGGCTTTCTTCGTATCGAGCAGCTTCTGCACCTGTGCCTCTATCGTCTCGTCTTCGATCTTTTCAAACAGCAGTTCGGGCTTGGCCAGTCTGTGTCCGGACGGCAACAAGTCGGTGCTTCCCAGCCGTTCCCATTCGAAACTTTCCATATGGAGCATACCACGCAACCTTTCGCTGCTGAAAGGCAGGAACGGCTCGAAGGCAATGGCCAGATTCGCCGTGAGCTGCAGGGAAATATAAATGACCGTCTTCACACGCTCCGGATCGGTCTTCACCACTTTCCACGGTTCGCTGTCGGCAATATACTTGTTTCCTATGCGTGCCAGATTCATCGCTTCCTTCTGCGCATCGCGGAACTTGAAGGCATTGAGCAGTTCCTCCACTTTCGCCTTCACGTCCTTGAACTCATCAAGTGTCATGCGGTCGTAATCGGTAAGCTCGCCGCAGACCGGCACCTCTCCGTCGTAGTATTTCTGTGTCAGTTGCAGGGCACGGTTCACAAAGTTGCCGTAAACGGCCACCAGTTCATTGTTGTTGCGCGCCTGGAAATCCTTCCATGTGAAATCGTTGTCCTTGGTCTCAGGGGCATTGGCAGTCAGCACATAGCGCAACACATCCTGTTTGCCGGGGAAGTCGCGAAGATACTCATGCAGCCACACAGCCCAGTTGCGCGAGGTGGAGATCTTGTCTCCTTCCAGATTCAGGAACTCGTTGCTCGGCACATTGTCGGGCAGAATGAAACTGCCCTCCGCCTTCAGCATGGCAGGAAAGACGATGCAATGGAACACGATATTGTCTTTTCCTATGAAATGAACCAGACGAGTTTCGGGATCCTTCCACCATGTTTCCCATGTATCGGGCAACAGCTCCTTCGTATTACTGATATAACCGATGGGAGCATCGAACCACACATAAAGAACCTTTCCGTCCGCCCCTTCGACAGGAACAGGGATACCCCAATCCAGATCACGGCTCACGGCACGGGGCTGCAATCCCATGTCGAGCCAGCTCTTGCACTGGCCGTAAACGTTATTACGCCATTCCTTATGGTCCTCCAGTATCCACTGGCGCAACCATGCCTCATGCTTGTCCAGGGGAAGATACCAGTGCTTGGTCTCTTTCATCACCGGTTGCGAGCCGCTGACGGCACTCTTGGGATTGATAAGGTCGGTGGGGGAAAGCGACGTTCCGCACTTCTCACACTGGTCGCCATACGCCCCTTCGGCATGACAATGCGGACACTCACCCGTGATATAACGGTCGGCCAGGAATGTATGGGCCTCCTCGTCATAATACTGCATGGAGGTTTTCTCTACAAACTCGCCTTTATCATACAGCTTACGGAAAAATGCCGAGGCGGTCTCGCGATGCACATCGGACGTGGTACGGCCATAGACGTCGAACGAGATGCCGAACTCCCTGAAAGAGTCCCTGATAAGCGTATGATACCGGTCGACCACATCCTGAGGGGTGATCCCTTCTTTTCTTGCGCGGATGGTGATGGGCACCCCATGCTCGTCGGAGCCTCCGACGAAGAGCACGTCCTCCTTCTTCAGACGGAGGTAACGCACATAAATGTCGGCCGGTACATAGACTCCTGCCAGATGGCCGATATGAACGGGACCATTCGCATAGGGCAAAGCCGATGTTACAGTTGTTCTTTTGAAATTCTTCTCCATTCTTTTCTGTATTTTGATTGATTTTCTTCCGTTATTGGCTAAATATTTGCAAAGTTACAGATTTATTTCTTATTCTTATCAAAATATCAACATGATATGTAACGGGATACTTCCCAAAACACCGCCACGGAAACACATACATTCTCAAGCATTAAAAAATGCGGACAAAACGAAAGGCTATACAAACACTCCCGTTCGGGAAGAAAAACGGAGAGCATGAAATTAAAAAATGAAGAGCATCATTTTTCAAAACGAAGGGCACGGTTTTTCGAAACGTTGCGCAAAACCGGAAAAGCCCATGAAAAAAGGGAGATGCGCAGCACGAACATGTGGCTGCGCATCTCCCTCTTTCAGTTGTTTTTTTATGACAAATACGTCCCTAATGCAGGCTATATACCATGCTCCGCTATCTTACGGACGCGCAATGTTATCCGCCTGGCAGCGCTCGGTCATACGTTTGATACGATCGGCCGTCTCCGGATGGGACGAGAACATGCGGCTCATATATGTGGATGTGGCACCGGCCTCCCCTTCCATTTTCTGGAACTTTTCAAAAGCCATGACCATACCCCAGGGATTCTTTCCATTTGCTTTCAGGAAGTCGTATCCATAATCATCCGCCTCCTTCTCCTGTTTCTGAGAATATTTTGAATTGACAAGGGATTCTCCCAACTGACCAAGCTGGGAATCCGTAAGCTGGGCCGCCTTTCCGCCTACCGAGCTGATACCGTCTTTGAGTGCACCGGTAAGCAACTCCGTCTTGAAAGCATTCTTGGAATGACGGCAAGCCACATGGCCGATTTCATGGCCGATGATACCCAGCAATTCGTCGTCGCTCATGATGTCCATCAGTGAGGAGAACACACGCACACTGCCGTCGGCACAGGCAAACGCATTGACGTCTATTACGCGATAGACTTTGAAATTCAAAGGCATTCCATCCACCTCGGTAAGCCCTTCCGTGAGTTTTTTCAGACGGATTGTGTACGGATCGTCATCGGGAGTGACAGGATTATGTTCATCCATCCAGTCCACAGACTCCTTTACATAAGCAGCCATCTGGGCATCGGTCAGCGTAGCCGCCTTCAGCGCCTTGGCCCCCGCACTTACCGCCTTACCCAACTTGAACTGTGCAGCCGCCGGCATAGCAGCCATCACACAGATCACGACAAAAAGATTCTTCAGCAAATTTCTTTTCATATCATGTAATGTTTTTAAAGTTAAATGTCAGCACTTAAGCCATATACCCGCATGCGCATCACGAAACAAGCCGATCGCGGACAAGCCGCCTGACTCCGTGTAAAAACATGTCTACATGCGGAAGTTCGCGGCAAAGTTATAAAAAAAGAGAATGTGAACATCTCCCAGACAAACGAAAAATTAAAAAGTGAAATAAAAAAAGCAGACCGTCCTGGAGGCTTCATTTTTTTATACCGGAATACATTTGTATGCGCTGTTTTGCGTAACTTTGCATAAAACATTGTCTTATGAAAGCAACCATACAGACTATCGCACGATTTCTGGCCTTCCTGGGTATGGCAGGCTTAGCTATATGGAGTATGATTCTCTACGACAGAACCCTTGCAGAATGGCCTGAACTTCTTGTACTGACCTTGGCTCTTGCAGCATTGTTGTGGCTTCCGACGCGGAAAATATGGAGAAGGCTGCTTCCTTCGTCCCATAAGGCAATACGCATAACCGCACATACGGTCACTCTTATCTGCGCCGCCTCTTTTACCATTCTTGCCGGAAACTATTATTGTGCCTCTCCCTCCACCGAATATATGGAAACGGTAAAAGTCGACGCCAAGTTTCGCCGCACGCATCACCGTACGCGCCGCATCAACCGCCGTGTATATACTCAGGGAGAACCTTATTACGTATACTATATCACGGTAAAGTTCGACAACGGGCGTACAAAGGACTTGCAAATCAACCGAAAGCTATACAATCTTGTTCGCTCCGGGTCTGCCTTCAGGCTACGTATGAGAAAAGGAGGCCTCCGATTCCCCGTCATCAAAAACAGAAATCCGGCCTCCGGCATGATACTATAATTATCCGCATCCTTTCTCTTCCTTCGGGTTGAGCATGCCGCGGACATGGCTGCTACTCCTGGTCATGACAAACAGGTAACCGTTCGTCCGCCACTCCTCATCTCTCCGCCCAATCACCGCGGTCAAGATTACGGTAGCCTACGGCCTCCGCAATATGCTGTATCTGTATATCTTCCGAATTATCCAGATCGGCTATGGTGCGAGACACTTTCAAGATACGGCTGTAGGCACGGGCCGACAATTGAAGACGCTCCATCGCCGACCGGAGCAATGCAGACGATTCGGAAGACAGCGCACAATAATCATGAAGTTGCCGGTCTGTCATCTGCGCATTGCAATGCACTCCCGTTATACCTGCAAAACGTTGCTCCTGAATGCGGCGTGCACAGATCACCCGTTCGCGGATAGAGGCGCTGTTCTCTCCGGGAACGGCTCTCGACATCTCTTCAAAACTGAGGGGCAAAATCTCACACTGCAAATCTATGCGATCCAACAGCGGTCCGGAAATCTTATGCAAATAGCGGTATATCTGGCCGGAGGTACAGACACATGTCTTTGTCGGATGGTTATAATAGCCGCAGGGACAAGGATTCATTGAAGCCACGAACATGAACGAACAAGGATATGTAATACTGTATTTTGCGCGGGAAATATTGATTTTTCTATCCTCAAGCGGTTGTCGCAATACTTCGAGCACCGAACGGGAGAACTCCGGAAGTTCGTCACAGAAAAGCACTCCGTTATGTGCCAGACTGACTTCGCCGGGCTGAGGATTAGCACCTCCTCCCACTAGCGCTACCTGAGAAATAGTGTGATGCGGGGCACGAAACGGACGCCGGGCTATCAACGAACTGTCTCCCGTCAGTTTTCCCGCCACGGAATGTACCTGCGTGGTCTCCAGACTTTCTGCAAGAGAAAGGGGTGGTAGAATAGACGGAAGACACTTTGCCATCATCGACTTTCCGCTTCCCGGCGGTCCGATCATAATCACATTATGACCACCGGCCGCCGCCACTTCGAGAGCACGTTTCACATATGCCTGTCCCTTCACATCCGCAAAGTCAAAATCAAACTCTGCCTGACGGGCATAAAACTCAGCCCGCGTATCCACATCCAATGGCGCCAAGCCGACATCTTCATTCAGAAATCGGATGACCTGGCCTATATGAGCCGCTCCATATACCTTCAGTCTGTTCACGACTGCCGCTTCACGCACATTCTGTTCGGGAACTATCAGATGCTCAAATCCCATCTCACGGGCCTTGATCGCTACAGACAAGGCTCCTTTTACAGGTTGCAGGCTCCCGTCGAGACTCAATTCGCCAAGCATCATGGTATGGGCCAGCTTGTCGAGTCTGACTTTATCATCGGCAGCCAAAATTCCGATAGCCAGCGGCAGGTCATATCCCGCCCCTTC
Organism: uncultured Paraprevotella sp.; assembly: GCA_910586505.1. Classification (GTDB taxonomy): domain Bacteria; phylum Bacteroidota; class Bacteroidia; order Bacteroidales; family Bacteroidaceae; genus Paraprevotella. Next base: position 38,445 of record CAJUGV010000001.1, read on the forward strand.
TTTCCTTATATCGGCCGGTGCCATATTGACTACAATCTGCCGGGACGGAAAGCGGAACCCGCTATTCTCTATCACCGCCACTATGCGTTCGTGGCTTTCCTTGACCGCACTGTCAGGTAAACCGACCAAAAAGAACTTAATTCCTCTTGAAGCATTCACTTCGATGGTAACAGGTATGGCCGAAAGCCCCTGAACCGATGCACCATAAACCTTTACCAACATAAAAAAACATTATTGGGAAGCTTGAAGAAGCCTGTCTATCTCCGGTACCACTTTCTTCTCGAAGGCCGGGCCGGACACAAGCACATCCCCCTCTGCACTTACATATATATAATAAGGTATTGAACGGATACCCAACTGCCGGACAATGGGACTATTCCATTCCTTGAAATCACAAAAGCTCGGCCACGACACACTGTCCCGCCGTTCTATACTCTTACGGGCTGCCTCGTCTACGTCCAAAGAAATACTCAAAGCCCGGGTTTTGCCGGAATTTTTCCGTAGGAAGCGTTTAACAAAAAACATATCAGAAGAACTACGCGAATCCCACGACGCCCAAAAATTAATCAGAAGAGGCGTCCCTTTGAAATCGGCTTTCTTCAACGTATCGCCGTTTGCCAATACAAGATTAAAATCAGGTAACGAATCGCCTTTTCCCAATCTGTTTACCCGACACTCCACATCAGGCCTCCAAGCCAGCAATGGCAGGTTATCCGGTTGGGCTTTACACAATACCTGATAGTGTTTCTTTATTTCCTCCCGTGAAGCCCCCTCCGCAAGAAGGAAATACTCCTTAAATAGAAAAGCGCTTACGGGCGAAGCCGGATTCTGGACCATGAAAGAAGAGGCTGCCTCTCTTGTATCTGCAATTCCCTTCCCTCTGTTCTCCTTACGGAACACCGTCAGCTCCTCATTCGGTTTACTACCTTCCACCTCCACACCCTTAAGATTACGGGCGTCGCCTTTGACTGTTATCACATCACCGGAGGTTCCGAAAATAACTTGTTCGGACAGATTCGGATATAGAAGATGATAAACAGCGCGGCCTTTCAGGTCCGTTTCATATTCAAACTCCCCGTTTTCTATCCGAATAGTGTCGAACCCAGCCAAACCGCCGTCGTTACTGTATATATAGAATTCACCCTGTCGCAGGTGCTCGAATTCTCCTTTCAGCCGAAATCGGCCTTCAGTTCCTCCGCAACCAGACAGGGTGAATCCAACTAATGTATAGAGAATAAATCTCTTCATTCAGAAAAAGCGTCGATTACAAGCCTTCAACAGCAGATTTGAATTGTGCAAATTCAAGATCCTTGACAGCACGGGCCTTCAAAGATGAGTCCTTACGCACTGCATCCTTCAAGTTAGTGTTCACGCCGGCAGCATCGTTTGTACGTGCAGCTACGACAGCCAACAAATATGAAGTATAGGCATCCTTGTTAGCCACAGCGTTCAATGTAGATTTAGCTGCAGCATAGTCCTTGTTCAGCAACTGAGCCAAAGCAGCCGTATTAGACTTCACGCCATTTGCAGCAGTAGCAGCCTGCGGATAAGCACCTTTGGCAATGTTCAATGCCGCATTAGCCTCGTTAAATCCGTCAGCACCGGCTGCCTTACCCATATAAGCCTCTGCATCTTTCACATTACCCTTGTTCAAGGCGATCAAAGCCAAGTTGGCATTCACCTCACCGGCATTAGCCTTCAAAGACTTAGCCTTGTTGAAATAGTTCTCAGCAGCATTCAAGTCACCTTTCTGATAAGCCAGCTTACCGAGATTGTTATAAGCACGGTAATCATTAGGATAGAGCTGTGAAGTCTTCTGATACCAAGCTTCTTTGTTCGATACGGAAGCAAGATTTGCACCATAAAGCATTTCTTCCACACTCAGTTTTGAAGCATCGCTGGCAAACTGCGCTACAATCTGCTCATCGCTGCGACCGATGATTTCATAATTCAGCGTCAAACGGGCACGGCGTAATTCGGGAAGGATCTGTTCTGCCAGTTCCTGGAACACAGCAGACATGTTCTTGATCTGAGCCTCACGTTCTTCAGGATCTTTATACATAGAGAGTACGCGAAGGATCACTTCTTTATCCTGAATATTGCTTTGGGAAACCAATTCCTGGAAACCATCCCAGTCCTCAGCAGTGTACTTCGCATCTACTTCCGCTGTCATCTTATTAGCTTTCAATTGCTTCTGAAGATAACTTTCAGAGTTATTCTGACGCTGCTCAGCCAAACGGGTATTCAGATCAAGTGCACCGTCGGGAGAAGCATAAGCAGACACCTCAATGTTCTTCAATGCCTTGGTCTCCTTATCGTCATTGATTTGCTTCATCATGGCGATAAACTCTTTCATGTTCTCGGTGTTCAACTCTGAATTGCGCACCTTAGCCTGCTGAATAAGGAACTTGATATTAGCCTCCTGCTTTTCCTTGATAATACGCTGGTAAGCATCTGCCGCCAACGACGGATTTACAGAAGCCAATGTATTCTGCAACAACTGAGAGGTTGCCACAACACCATAGCTAACCTTAACTTCCGGAACAGACACTGTTTTCTTGCCTACCTTTGCATCGAACTGCAAATAGAGGTCAGACTGCATCATGGCAGGAACAAAGTCGAAAACAGACTTCATTGTATAAGTACCGCCAGCCTTATAGACAATAGTCTGGTCGTTGCCTTGTACTTTTTCACCTTGGAATGTAGCGCTCTGGCCCTTGGCCTCACCGCCCTCATACTTCAAGACCGGAGTAACCGTTACCACAGCTTTCTTCTTCATGTACTTTTCGGGGAATTTTCCATCGATAGTAGCAGGCACCTGACCGGCAATAGCTTCAAGCGGGGTCGGTGTCACCGTAAAGTTATCGGCAGAAAGCTCACCCAATTTTTTGCACGACGTAAAAGCTGCAACTGCGGCCAACGACATGACTAAATAAGAATTTTTACGCATAATACACTGTTTTGATTAATAGTTCCGGCTGCAAAGATACAAATCTTTAAACAACCCTACTCTTTTAGACTTTAAAATATTGCAAAAAAACACGAATAATACCACATCGGGACAGCCTCTTTCTCAGTTTGAAGAATTTCCCTGACGGATGTTACGCGGATGGTGTTCTATAATTTCCTTGCGCAAACGGCTTTTATCCACATGCGTGTATATCTCCGTCGTGGTAATACTCTCATGTCCGAGCATTATCTGTATGACCCTAAGATTTGCCCCGCCCTCCAACAAATGCGTCGCAAAGGAGTGACGGAATGTGTGGGGACTGATATTCTTCCGGATACCGGCAGCAGCAGCCACTTCCTTGACCCAGTAGAATACGGTAATCCGTGACAAAGGAGTACCGCGGCGAAGGCTGAGGAACACAATATCTTCATATCCCGGCTTTATGCGGATCTGATTCCTGCAACAGAACCAATTCTTCAGTTCCTTTACAGCACGACCCGATATGGGTACCAGACGTTCCTTATCTCCCTTCCCCTTCACCCGGATAAAACCTTCCTTAAGGTACAGGTCGGACAAACGCAAACTGCATAATTCGCTGACCCGTAAGCCGCAACTGTAAAGCATTTCCAGCATGGTACGGTTACGCTGTCCTTCGGAAAGGCTCAGGTCAATACCCTCTATCATCGCATCTATTTCCTCCACAGTCAACACTTCGGGAAGGTGCCGGCCCACCTTAGGCGACTCAAGCAATTCCGTAGGATCCTGTGCTATTTCTTTTTCTACATGCAGGAAACGATAAAACGAACGGATTCCGGAAAGGATCCGCGCCAAAGAACGGCTTCCCACGCCTAAATCTGCCAATACTGCCATAAACTGATGCAAATCATCGAGTGCAACAGTCCTGAAATCAAGCCCCTCGTCGGACAGAAATTTCAGCAGCTTCCTCAAATCCTCCGCATATGCTTCAAGCGTATTACCGGAAAGCCCCCTCTCCAACTGCAAATATTGGTAATATCTTCGTAAAAGTGCCTGCGATACCTCTCCTCCCACATCATTATAAGGTGTTTTTTCACTTTGTTCCATTCTTTTTTTGTATTTTTGCCGCACGTTTTCTACAAAAGTATAGAAAAAGATGAAGATACAAATCATAAACGGTCCGAATATTAACCTGCTCGGAAAAAGAGAACCCGGCATCTACGGTGCGGAATCGTTCGAAAGTTATTTAGAGAAATTGCGCGCCACCTACCCCGATGTGCAAATTGATTACTTCCAGAGCAATGTAGAAGGCGTAATGATTGATAAGATTCATGAAACCGGATTTGAAGTCACAGGCATCATCCTCAACGCCGGTGCTTATACCCACACCTCCATCGCTCTGCAGGACGCCATCCGCGCCGTGACAGCGCCGGTCATCGAGGTGCACATCAGCAACGTACACAAGCGTGAGGAGTTCCGCCATAAATCCATGATTTCATGCGCCTGCACCGGCGTTATCTGCGGATTCGGTCTTGATTCATACCGGCTGGCCGCGGAGGCACTGCTCAGGATTGCCGAAAGCACACAGAACAAAGATTAGAATATATAAGGTTTAGCAAAAAAAAGGAAAAAGATTATGATGTTGAAAAAGACGAAGATTGTCGCGTCGATATCCGACCTGCGCTGTGATGTGGATTTCATCCGGGCCCTCTTCGACGCCGGCATGAATGTCGTGCGTATGAATACGGCTCACGCCAGCAGGGAAGGTTTTGAGAAACTGATAGCCAACGTGCGCGAAGTGTCCAACCGTATCGGCATACTGATGGACACGAAAGGACCGGAAGTGAGAACGACCAAGAACGCAGAAGAGAACACCGAATACAAAACCGGAGACCTTGTCCGGATTACAGGAAACCCGGATCAGGAAACAGTACGGGGGGCCATTTGTGTTTCCTACCCGAATTTCGTGAACGACATCCCCGTAGGCGCCCGCATACTGATTGATGACGGAGATCTGGAACTGAAAGTAAACAGTAAGGACGGCGACGCCCTCTGCTGTGAAGTATGCAACGACGCCACGCTGGGCAGCCGCAAGAGCGTGAACGTGCCGGGCGTACGCATCAACCTGCCGTCGCTCACGGAAAAAGACCGCAACAACATTCTCTACGCCATTGAGAAAGATATCGATTTCATCGCCCACTCTTTCGTGCGCAACAAACAAGACGTGCTCGACATCCGTGAGATTCTGAACGCATACGGAAGCGACATCAAGATTATCGCCAAAATAGAAAACCAGGAAGGCGTGGACAACATCGACGAGATTCTGGAAGTGGCGGACGGCGTCATGGTGGCCCGCGGCGACTTGGGTATAGAAGTGCCTCAGGAACGTATTCCGGGCATTCAGCGTATCCTCATCAAAAAATGTATCTTGGCCAAGAAGCCCGTCATCGTAGCCACTCAAATGCTGCACACGATGATCAACAACCCGCGCCCGACCCGCGCCGAGGTTACCGACATCGCCAACGCCATCTACTACCGTACCGACGCACTCATGCTGAGCGGCGAGACTGCATACGGAAAATATCCGGTAGAGGCCGTAAAGACAATGGCCACCATCGCCGCGCAGGCCGAAAAGGATAAACTCGAAGAAAACGATATACAAATACCACTCACACCGGAAAACACCGACGTGCCCTCGTTCCTGGCCAAGTCGGCCGTACTCTCCAGTAGCCTGATGCCTATACGCGCCATCATCACCGACAGCTTCAGCGGACTCACGGCACGTTCTCTTGCCGCATTCCGCGGTAAATACCCCGTACTGGCCATCTGCTACAAAGAAAAGACCATGCGCCACCTGGCACTGTCCTACGGCGTGGAAGCCATTTTCATGCCGGAGAAAGCCAACGGACAGGCATATTACTTTGCCGCACTCGAAAAACTGCTCAAGGACGGCGTGCTCTCCGAAAACGAGATGGTGGCTTACCTGAGCGGCGGCAAGAAAGGCAGCCAGACATCCTTCCTCGAAATCAACATGGTAGGCGATGTCCTGAAACACGCCATGGAATATGTCCTGCCTAACAGAACCCGTTATCTCTAACCTCTCCGGAAATGCAGGAAACGGACGAACTGGATGAATACATTCTCCGTCACATTGACGAAGAAAGCGAATATCTGAAAGCCTTGTACAGGGACACGCACGTAAAACTGCTGCGTCCCCGTATGGCTTCCGGACATTTGCAGGGCCGCCTGCTCAAGATGCTGGTACGCATGATCCGGCCGCGCCACATTCTGGAAATCGGAACATATAGCGGATACTCCGCCTTGTGCATGGCCGAAGGGCTTGAACCCGGCGGACGGCTCTATACGTTTGAAATCAACGATGAGCAGGAAGACTTCACCCGCCCGTGGATTGACAACTCCCCCTGGGCCGACCGTATAGAATTCATCATCGGCGACGCCCTGAAGCTGGTACCCGAAATGAACGTGACATTCGACATGGCTTTCGTGGACGGCGACAAACGGCGCTATACCGACTATTACGAGATGTTGCTGCCGCGGCTCGCCGACGGCGGTTACATCGTGGCCGACAACACGCTGTGGGACGGGCATGTCATTGAAAAACCGTGCCCGCAGGACGCACAGACACGCGGCATCATGGATTTCAACGACCGCATAGCCACAGACCCCCGGGTGGAAAAAGTCATCCTCCCCCTGCGCGACGGGCTGACCCTCATCCGCAAAAAATAAATAATGATTATGGAAACTACCAGACAAAACAAAATCTCCCGGCTCATCCAGAAGGAACTGAGCGAAATCTTCATGTTGCAGACCAAAGCCATGAAAGGCGTACTGGTATCGGTAAGCGCCTGCCGCATCAGTCCCGACCTCAGCATCTGCCGTGTCTACCTTAGCGTATTCCCAAGCGCCCGAAGCGAGGAAATCGTGAAGAACATCAACGGCAACATGAAGGCCATCCGCTATGAACTGGGTACACGGGTGCGCCACCAGTTGCGCATCATACCGGAACTGAAATTCTTTGTCGACGATTCGCTGGACTACATCGAGAACATCGACAAACTGCTCAAGGAATGAACTTTCCGTTCTACATCGCCCGGCGCTATCTCTTTTCCCGGAAATCGCACCATGCCATCAATATCATCTCCGCGATATCCGTATGCGGCGTGGCCCTCGCCACGACGGCGCTCGTATGCACCATGTCGGTATTCAACGGATTCCAGGACCTTGTAGCCTCTTTTTTCACGGCCATCGACCCTCAGCTTAAAGTAATCCCCGCCAAGGGGAAAACTGTCGCATCCGACGTTCCCGCCCTCACCGCTCTGAAGGACTATCCCGACCTCACCGCCTATACGGAAGTACTGGAAGACAACGCCCTTGTCATATCGGGCGAACATCAGGCCATGGTGACGGTCAAGGGAGTGGACGATAATTTTGCCCGGACCGCCGACCTTGACAAACTGCTCTACGGCGACGGCTCCTTCACACTGCATGCCGATGTGCTGGAATACGGCATTCCGGGCATACAGCTGGCCATACAGCTCGGACTGGGTACGCATTTCGACACCCCCCTACAGGTCTATGCGCCACAGAAAGGCGAGCAGGTAAACCTCTCCAATCCGGCCGAAAACTTCACCCGAAACGAACTTTATTCGCCGGGCGTGGTATTTGCCGTACAACAGGCCAAATACGATGCCAGCTACATCCTCACCTCGCTGAGGTTTGCCCGCGACCTGTTCGGACAACAGGGACGCATATCGGCCGTCGAGCTGAAACTGAAAGAGGGCACCGACATACACCGTGCACAAAAAGAAATACAAGCCCTGCTGGGAGGCGAATTCATTGTAAAAGACCGCTACGAACAGCAAGACGATGTGTTCCGCATCATGAAAGTGGAAAAACTTATCGCCTACCTGTTTCTCACCTTCATTCTTCTCGTGGCCTGTTTCAACATCATAGGATCCATCTCCATGCTGATCATCGACAAGAAAGCCGATGTGCGCACCCTGCGCAATCTGGGAGCGACAGACAGCCAGATCATCCGCATCTTCCTTTTCGAAGGACGTCTGATTTCCGGCTTCGGCGCACTGGCAGGCATAGCCCTCGGACTGCTGCTGTGTTATCTGCAGCAGGCTTTCGGCCTCATCACGCTGGGAAAATCTTCGGGCAGCTTCGTCATAGACGCCTATCCGGTCAGTGTTCGTCCCTGGGATGTGGTCACGGTATTCTTCACCGTACTGCTTGTCAGCTACGGTGCACTATGGTATCCGGTCAGATACCTGAGCAAACGGTTATTAGATTAACCCATATCATCCGATTCTTATCCTCCTTTTCCTGCTATCGGTTTTACCATCCACAAAGCATACGACACACGAAAACCATCTGAAAAACCACACAAAGATATACGGCATACAAGTCATTGATCTACAGTACCACTAAATCGTCAAAAAAAATGGTCCTCATCATTTTAAAAAATGATGAGGACCATTTTTTATTTTCTTGCGGAAGAAAATCTCACACGTTCCGCAAGAAAAGTTTCCATACCGAAACATTGAAATGCACACACAACTCCCGCAATGCCCGGTCCAGATATTCTCTACCGCACAATCGTGAGCAACGTCAGCGAATGAGGAGGCAATACCACTTGGCCATGTTTAACTTCAAAAACACGCTTCTCCGGTACCACTCGTTCTACATCAACATCATTATAGTCATCGGGAGAGGATCCGCTCAATACCATTCCCTCTATTCTACGCGGAGTCTTCACTCCCATTCCTTCAAAATCCAATGTAAGCGCACACCTTTGCTCCGGACTCTTATTCACTACAGCACATACATACCTTGTTTTCTCCGCATTGCCCGTCAGCACAACATCCAACACAGCCGTAGAGAGATTGCCCTGCACCAGCCGCTCAGATGTCAGCGACACCGGAATCATATAATCCTCCAGCCAATTTGTATACATCTTAAATACATAAAATGTGGTACGCCTTACCAGTCCCTCCGGATGCACGAAAAGTGGACCGCGCGTATTGACAATCGGTGCATGGCAAGCGATGTCCACCACATCGGAATGACGCAGGCAAGCATTCAAGAAACAAGCGGAAAACAACGCATCGGCCATTGTATAAGTAGAAGCAATATCATTTTTACGACGTGCCTCGTGATCGAACCCACGACGCAAGTCGCCATGCCAAGGATGATGCCAATTACGCATATTCCATTCATCGTAAGCAATCTTGATACGTCCGCCACCGAATCCAGCCTCATCCAAAATACCGATCACTCGCATAATATCCTGTTCCGGGGCTTCTGTCTTCATCATACAGTTAAGGTAAGGAGCAGGATTATTCACATGAAACAGCGGATCCCAATATCCGTGTATGGCAATATAATCCAGATAGTCACCGGCCTCACGCAACAAAGGCATTGTCCAGTTCTTATCCGAAGTGGCCGCTGCAAAAAGTTTAGCGTCTTTCGTGACGCTCCGCATCAGTTTGGCCGACTCACGCACCAACGGCCCCCACTCCTGCACCGTACGAGCTCCAAGTTCATGCGCCCCCCAGTTCTCATTTCCCACGCTCCAATATTTCACATCATACGGTTCGGAATGACCGTTTGCCGCACGCATTCTCCCGTATTTACCTACAGTCAGATTACAATACTCCACCCAATCACTCATCTCCTCGGGCGTGCCGGTCCCCGCATTGGTACAAATATAAGGCTCACATCCCACTTTGCGGCACCATTTGATATATTCATCCGTACCGAATGTACTGGGATCTTCCACTTGCCACGTCTTATCATATACCGGCACACGCTCCGGCCCAACTCCGTCCAACCAGTGATAAGTTGAAACGAAACAACCACCAGGCCAGCGCACAATAGGTGTCCTGATTTCCTTTAGCGCTTCGATCACATCCGTACGGAACCCATCTTTATCAGCAAACTTCGAACCAGGATCATAAATTCCCCCATAAATCTGATTATCGAAGTGCTCTATGAACTGTCCGAAAATCATCTTACTGTATTCCACTTTCTGCCCTTCTCTTATCAGGGTCATCACATTACCGGTGCCGGAAACATCTCCAGCCACAGCCATCGAAAAGAACGGAAACAGAGCACAAAGCCCAGCCACAATCATTTTCACTCTACTTTTTTCTTTCACTGTCGAGAACGAATGGTCCACCACATACCTGGTGACGTCTCGTCTTCGTTGAGCATATTTCATCTTCATATTATATATTATGTTATTAATCCGGTGCAAAGTTAATGTGCTCCGCCACCATTCGAGTGGACAATTTTCCTTTTCAAGTGGACAATCGTACATACACCCCATAAAAGTTTTCACCGCCTTTTGCCTTTGCCCTAAAAAGGTTACCTTTGCCTTGTCTCTAAAGAAACAGCAAATGAAAAACGGCAAGTTCCTCTTTTTCTTCATCCTTTCCATCCTCCCTTATACGATTTGTTTTCCACAAGGCATGCCGCTCGAAAAATGGAGTGAAAAGTATCGGATCTCCGCCTTGGGTATAGATGAAGGACTGCCCTACAGTTTTGTGGAAGATGTGATCAAAGACAGCCAAGGCTTTCTTTGGACAGCGACAAAAGGAGGAGGAGTATGTCGCTATGACAGCTACAACTTCATCATTTTCAACCGTGAGGACAGCATACATCCCATCCGGAACAATTTTGCAAAAGCACTCTGTGAAGACGGTTTCAAACGTCTGTGGATTGCAGGGGAATCCGGTCTTGAATGTATTGACATCCTCACATTGCAACCGTTGGACATTCCTTGCAATCTCACTCAATGGAGCATTCTGCAACACGAAGAATACTCCGACCTACATCACGACCGTAACGGACGCCTGTGGCTATCAAGCACACGAGGTCTCTTCTGCCTGACTTTTGACACAAAAGGACGGATAACGAAAATACACAAAGGAACGGAAATAAAAACCGACGGTCATGAAGCAGCCCTGCACGAAGACGGGGACAAATTGTGGATTGGCGTCTCTAACCGCATATACACTATCAATACGGCCCCACCCCATACTGTAGCCCCCTATCCGGAAATACACTTACCACAAAACGCCGACATAAAAATAGTATATCGGAAAGAGAACGATCTATGGATAGGCACTACACACGGACTATTCCGCCACAACCTCACTCAGAATACACTCAAAGCTTATCATGCAACCTCTACAGCCCACTCTCTTACACAGGACTATATCACGGATATCGCAGAAACAACAGAACACCGACTACTCATATCCACATTACGGGGAATCAATGTGTATCGCGAACAGACAGACGATTTCGAACAAGTATACAGCGAAAACCAGCCTACAGACACTCCGGACTTCCGTTTCTGCGACTTCATCAACTGCATATTGGTAGACCGCCAGATAATATGGATAGGAACAGAAGCAGACGGATTGATGCAATTCAGCCCCAAACGGTTATTTATCAAGAACTACATTCATAAACCCGAATGTCCGGAAAGCCTTTCACCCCACGCCGTCAACGCGATTTGCGAAGACGAAGACGGCTTTGTCTACATAGGCACGATAGAAGGCGGACTGAACCGCTTTCATCCTAAAGAAGAACGATTTACCCATTTCACTACGAAAGACGGGCTTTCACACAATGCCGTAAGCTGCTTTGCAAGAAGCGGGCAATCGCTATGGGTAGGAACATGGGGCGGCGGTGTATGCCTTATTGAGCACCCACAAAGCGATAATCCCGTAATCCGTCACCTCCTCTTTGACGGCAATCCCGACGCCACAACAGGATACGTATGCGCCCTACATTTTGACAGTCTTCACCAGCAACTTTGGATCGTAACAGACCGCGATATATACATATATCAACCAGACAGTCAAAAACTAACCATCCCGTTCAAACACAATAAACCCGGTGGAATGCAAAACGGCAACGCAGGTTCATATACAGACATATACGGAAATTTATGGTTGGGACTCACCTCCGGACTATGCCGTATCAAACCAGCCTGCGTCGGAAACGGAGAAGAAAATTTTCAACTATGGCCCTATAAGCCGGACTGCCCCGACTCACGGGAAAAGATACAAGTCACATTTATTTCCGCCACGACAGACCACCGCTTGTTAATAGGCACAAACGGCCAGGGTTTCTACATCGGCACTCCATCAGACCACGGAAATCATATATTCAAAAACTATACCACCCGCGATGGACTGACCGACAACTTTGTGCGAGGTATCATAGAAGACAATATGGGTAAAATATGGATTTCCACTCTACACGGATTATCGTGTTTCGATTTAAAAGAAAAGCGCTTTCAGAACTTCACCAAACCGGACGGACTGGTCTGTAACGAATTTTATTGGAACGCGGCCTACAAAAGCCTAAACGGAGTACTTTATTTCGGAAGTCTGAACGGGTTATCGGCCGTCGATCCCTCGACTCCATCGATTCATCGTCCTCACATCCCTCTTGTGTTCACCCAATGCCGCACGCTACACGGCGAACTTCCTGTGAACCATCGGTCAATCGACATGCACGAACGCAACAAATTCGTTTCTATTGAGTTCGCGGCATTGGACTATACCCCCACCCCACAGGCTGCATATTCTTACAGACTTACAGGCATCAACGACCAATGGACAGTCGTCAGTCCGAACAACCGTACACTCTCTTATGCCAATCTCCCGCCGGGGCGCTACACTTTGGAAGTATGCTATAGTACTGACGGGATACACTTTGACCACCATACAGCCGAACGCTTGGTACTGAACATTGAACCCTACTTCTACAAAACCTATTGGTTCTACACTCTCGTAGTGATCTGCATCCTGCTTGCAATGTATCTGCTACTCAAATGGAGAGTGCATACCCTCAAACAACAAAAAAACACATTGCACCGCAAAGTGTTGGAACGAACCCGAGAATTGGAGAAACAAAAGCAGCTTCTACTATTACGAACCTCTGAACTAGAAGAACAGAACGCAATACTGAACCGCCAAAAAACAGAGATAATCGCTATGTCTGAACGGATTCAAGAACTGACAGCAGACAAACTGTCTTTCTTTACGAATATCACACACGAATTCCGCACTCCACTCACACTTATCATAGGCCCTATAGGAAGACTGTTGCGTTCCAACATCGCATCTGAGTTCCGCCAGCAACTGCAAATCATTAACCGCAACGCACAGTATCTGCTCTCGCTTGTCAATCAACTGCTCGATTTCCGCAAAGTGGAAAGCGACTGCATGAACATCTCGCCCGCTCCAGGCATGCTGCTACCGTTTTTCCGAAATATAGAATTGCTTTTCAATACTTACTCCTCCAACAAAAAGCCCCACATACGATATTACTACCATTTATCCGAACAAATAGCCATATTCGATGCCGACGCTCTTCACAAGATACTCCTCAACCTTGTATCGAATGCCATAAAATTCACTCCCCACAAGGGAAGTATAAAACTATATGCATCAGTGTGGAAACGAGCCCACGGTCTCGCACTATTTGTATGTGTGAGCGACACCGGCCCCGGCATTGCCGAAAAGGATATGGCGCACATCTTCGATCGATTCTACCAATCATCCAACCAATCTTACTTATCGCAAACCGGACAAAGCGGCACTGGCATCGGATTGTATCTGTGCCGTAATCTTGTCAAGTTACAGGGCGGAGAAATCTGGGTGAAGAACAATCACACACAAGGTTGCTCTTTCCGTTTCTTTATACCATTAGAAGAAAGCATATCAAAAACCGCAACCGGTCAATTCGGTTACAAAAAAAACGAAGAGACAACTCCCGAAACGGAAGAATGCATTAACCGTACTCCTTGCACCATACTTATCGTGGAAGATAACGAAGATATGAGAGAATACCTGCGTTCCATACTTAACCCATACTACCGTTGCCTGGAAGCCACACAAGGAGAAGAAGCACTCAACATACTACAAACACAACAAACTGATTTTATTCTAAGTGACCTCATGATGCCCGTAATGGACGGAATGGAACTCTCTCGCCGCGTCAAATCAGACTTCAGAATATCACACATTCCGTTTCTGATACTCACAGCCAAAAAATCTGAATACACACATGCACAAAGCTTCGAGTTCGGAGCCGACGCTTTCCTTACCAAACCTTTCGACGAACATCTACTCCTATCATGCATTGCCGGCTTATTGAGCAATCGCCGAAAGATGCAGGAGAGATTTGCCTACCACATGGTAAGCGACGAGCTACACATCAATCCAGATACATACGACAAAGATTTTATGAACAAAGTACTTGACACTATCAAAAAGAACTACACCAACGCCAACTATGGTGTAGATGAATTTGTCACGGATATGGGAATGAGCAGAAGTCTTTTATACAAGAAAATACAAAGTCTGACGGGAATCCCCATCGGAGAAATGCTGCGTAATTACAGACTGAATATAGCCAAAGAAATACTGTCGGGCAGATCCGGAATGACCTTGAACATATCAGAAGTAGCCTACCAGGTAGGATTCAACGATCCCAAATACTTTACCCGCTGCTTTACCAAACACTTCAAAATGTCCCCCAGCAAGTTCATCAGAAAATAGAAAAAAGCCAGATGCGCAACGAAATATTGTCACCCATCTGGTTTCATTAAATTCCATCACACTCAGTCACTCTCGGCCGCGCGCCGCTTCATCTCCTTGTCGGACCACTTCTTCAAGCGCTTGTATTCTTTCTTGGTCAGGCGCATAAAAGAACCGTGCTGCGGAGATTCCACTCCTTCGATGGTCACCGGCGAATGAAAGTTCTGCAACTTCTCATCAGCCTGACAGATCCGATACTGACGGGGATTGGTGGAATACTGGATATAAGCCACGCGCCACGTAGAATCGCCCACCAACTGAAAAGCCGAGCAACCCTCGCATTTATGGTTGCCCTCGAAACGCACATAGTCCGTTTCGCTCTTAATCTTATAGGGTCCTGTCAGTTTGTCGGCCACAGCCGCGAAGATACCGGGCGTGCCCCCTTCTTTCTTTATCAGCATGTGATACTTTCCGTCGGCCGGAACATAATTGATATCGGCGTCGATCGTGGCGTATCCCCAGTCGAACATCAACCGCGGTTTGGTGAGCGTGGTGAACGAGCGGTCGGCATAGGAATAGTACATGCGGTCGTACTTTTCTTCAGCAGGATTCCATAAAGAATAGTATATCATATAGCCCCCTTTTGTTCCGTCGGGCCACTCGTAAGCTCCGTCCCAGAAAATCTGCGGCGCCCACACACGTTTGATACCCGCATAATTACGATAGACATCCGGCGACTCCGGATCGGAAAAGACAGAAGGCCCCTGCCGGAAATCGAACGCCACAGACTCCCAGTGTATCAGATCGTCGCTTCGGAGCAGATCGATACCATGGTTGAACCACGAGCGGCTTTTGCGGTTACTCATGTCGGTGGTCACCATCAGATAGCCCTTCCCGTCATGTGTGCGGCAGATAAACGCATCGCGCGCCCCTCCTTCGATGGGCGCATGCTTCTCCACATCATATACAGGCGCTCCGCCCAGCAAATCCTCATAGTGCAACCCGTCGCGGCTCAGAGCGTATGCCGTCCATTCTCCACGGCCGCTCATGTGACAGTACAGATAGCCGTAGTCTCCCTTCTGCAGGTTCTGTGCCGTAAGCCCCGCACACGACAACCACGCGGCACACGCCCAAACCATCCACTTGTTTCTCATCTTCTCATCATATTATATGGTTAAACAAAAAGCCGTTGCCGGAAGCTGTTTTCCGCAACGGCCTTAATCTGTTCCACTCCCCGCACATCTTCATGTCCGGCGGGAAAGGAAACCGTTATTCATTCATCACAAAACGCTTATTTCTTTGCCACATTCCAGGGCTTTATCTGCTTGAAGAAGTCATTGCCCTTGTTGTCCACCAGGATGAAAGCGGGGAAGTCTTCCACCTCGATCTTCCAGATAGCCTCCATGCCAAGTTCGGGATATTCCACACACTCGATACTCTTGATGTTGTTCTGTGCAAGGATAGCAGCCGGACCTCCTATGGAACCGAGATAGAAACCGCCGTGTTTCCGACAGGCATCGGTCACCACCTGGCTACGGTTTCCCTTCGCCAGCATAATCATGGAACCGCCATGACTCTGGAACAGGTCTACGTAAGGGTCCATACGGTTGGCCGTAGTCGGCCCCATCGAACCGCAGGCCATGCCTTCGGGAGTTTTGGCCGGACCGGCATAATAAATAGGATGATCCTTTATATACTGCGGGAGTTCCTCGCCACGGTCAAGACGCTCTTTCAGTTTGGCATGCGCAATGTCACGGCCCACGATAATCGTACCGTTCAAAGACAAACGGGTAGATACCGGATATTTGTCCAGCTGGGCCAGGATCTCCGGCATCGGACGGTTCAAATCCACTCTTACCACGTCGCCCTCACCGGCACGGCGCAATTCTTCGGGAATCAGTTCGCCAGGATTGCTGTCGAGTTTTTCTATCCAGATACCGTCCTTGTTGATCTTACACTTGATGTTGCGGTCGGCCGAACAGGAAACGCCAAGCCCTACGGGGCAGGACGCACCGTGACGCGGCAGGCGGATGATGCGAACATCATGCGCAAGGTATTTTCCGCCGAATTGCGCCCCGAGACCGATCTTGTGGGCCTCCTCCAGCACCTGCTTCTCCAGTTCCACATCCCGGAATGCACGACCGGTAGCGTCTCCCGTCGTAGGCAGGTTGTCGTAATAATGTGTGGAAGCCAGTTTGACAGTAAGCAGATTCTTCTCTGCCGAAGTACCTCCGATCACAAACGCGATATGGTAGGGGGGGCAGGCCGCCGTACCGAGACTCTTCATTTTTTCTATCATGAACGGCACCAGCGTAGCCGGATTCAGGATGGCTTTCGTCTCCTGATACAAATAAGTCTTGTTGGCCGAGCCTCCGCCTTTTGTCACACACAGAAAACGGTATTCCATACCTTCGGTGGCCTCGATGTCGATCTGGGCGGGAAGGTTGCACTTAGTGTTTACCTCTTCGTACATTGTGAGAGGGGCATTCTGGCTATATCGCAGATTTTCCTCGGTGTAAGTCTTGAACACTCCTTTGGAAAGTGCCTCTTCGTCGCAATATCCGGTCCACACCTGCTGGCCCTTTTCTCCGTGGATAATGGCCGTACCCGTATCCTGGCAGAAAGGAAGCACTCCTTTGCAAGCCACTTCGGCGTTGCGGAGGAACGTCAGTGCCACATATTTGTCATTGTCGCTGGCTTCCGGATCGTGCAACACCTTGGCCACTTGTTCATTGTGAGCGCGACGCAACATGAACGACACGTCGCGGAATGCCGCGTTCGCCATTGCCGTCAACCCCTCAGGAGCGACTTTCAACACCGGGGTTCCCTCAAACTCGCCGACCGACACATGATCCTTGGTCAGCAAATAATATTCAGTATCGTCCTTGCCCGTCTGGAACATGGGAGCGTACTTGAACTCAGGTACATTTGCCATAAATTTTTTCGTTTAGATGATTATGTTGTTTTTTCTGTATCTATCTGATGCAAAGATAACCGTTTTTTCCGCTTGCCGGCCTATTCTTCCTCATATTTCTCAAAGAGGAAATCATTGTACGGATACTTCTGCACATGCAGTTCGCGCACTTTATCGTAAAGCACCTTCCGCAGTTCTTCCAGATTGGTTTTCTCACGGGCAGAAACAAAAATACATGTATCGCTGCGGCGTGCCATCCATGTATTCATCAGGTCGGTCAGCGAGACGTTCTCCTTTGAAACAGGCGTCAGGTCGTCTTCATCCTTTTCCACCCAATCGTATGCGTCGATCTTGTTGAATACTATCATGCAGGGCTTGTCGCTGCATCCCAGGTCGGCGAGCGTTCTTTCCACCACCTGAATCTGATCTTCAAAGTCAGGGTGGGCTATATCCACCACATGCAACAGCAAATCGGCCTCGCGCACCTCATCAAGCGTACTCTTGAAAGAATCCACGAGATCGGTAGGCAATTTTCGGATAAATCCCACCGTATCGGAAAGCAAGAAAGGAAGATTGTCTATGATAACCTTGCGGACCGTCGTGTCCAGCGTGGCAAAAAGCTTGTTCTCCGCAAACACCTCGCTTTTAGACAGCAGATTCATCAATGTGCTCTTCCCCACATTGGTATATCCCACCAGGGCCACACGGATCATGCGCCCGCGATTGCTCCGCTGCGTAGTCTTCTGACGGTCGATGTCGGCCAGCCTCTGCTTCAGCAGCGACATGCGGTTAAGAATGATACGGCGGTCCATTTCCAGCTGGGTCTCTCCCGGACCGCGCAATCCCACCGAACCTTTTCCGCCGCCCGAGCCGGAGCCGCCGCCCTGACGCTCAAGATGAGTCCACAGACGTTGCAGACGGGGAAGCATATAGCGATACTGCGCCAACTCTACCTGTGTCTTGGCGTTGGCCGTCTGCGCCCTCATGGCAAATATATCAAGAATCAGCGATGTACGGTCAAGAATCTTGACTTTCAGCTCCTTTTCTATATTACGTAACTGCTTGGCCGACAACTCATCATCGAATATCACCATTCCTATCTCGCGCTCGGCCTCTTCCTCCGCCTCTATGTAAGCCCGTATCTCTTCCAACTTTCCCGTACCTACATACGTGACGGAATTGGGCCCTCCCACCTTCTGCGTAAAACGCTTCACGGTCACAGCCCCCGCCGTATGGGCCAGAAATTCCAGTTCGTCAAGATATTCGTTCGTCTTACGCTCATTCTGCGTCTGCGTAATCAAACCGACCAGAATCGCCGTCTCGGCCTGTGCATCGGAAATAACAAATTCTTTCATTCTCCAATAAACTTTCTTTGTTTGTCCTACAAAAATACGAAATTCCTATCGGAAAGTAAACAAACGTACCGGAGGAATTTAAAATAATCCGCCTCTTGACACATTCATGTCAAGAGGCGCCTGTACTTGTTACGGAATACCGGACGGGGGGCCTTCTACGGAAAGCCGTCCCGCATCCTCCGTTTATCTCACTTGAATCACCAAATATTTGCTCACACTCCAGAAGGTCTCGGGGGCGACAATCTGCAATACATACTGCCCTTTATTGTCCTTTTCCAGTTTATAGGAACCGGCCGGATGATTGGTCAGCAACTTGGCATTCTTAGAGTACAACTTGATTTCTTTGTCATAGCGGATATCCACTTTGGTAAAATAATCCTTGTTAAAGTCATTGCCTTTCAGCACGTCGCCGTCCTTCAGTATCTTCTGCTCTTTCAGTTCCGACTTCGTTCCGAACACATACCACGCCGTATGTATCTGCTTGTCCTGCTCGGCCATGGCACGACTTTTGGCCTGATTGTCCTCCGACAGCGCGGTGACATTCTCGTTCAGTGTCGTAATGGCTTCATCCTGACGCGCTATCACGATATCTTTCTCCGCCAATTTCGCTTCCAGCTCCTGTATCTTGAGCTGTTGCTCTTCAAGCTGTGCAGACAAATCGTTCACCATTTTCTTCAGTTTCTCGCCTCCGATGGAACTTGTACGCACCTTCTCCTGCAACTTGCTTATCTTGTCACGGTTCTGCGCCATTGCATCCTGAATATACTGCATATTCTCACGGATGACCTGTTTGGAATTCTCCGATTCCATATTTCCGTCATTGACCGTAATACGGCCTTCGGCCTCATTGATACGACGGAAACCTTCCTGGATTTCATTCACCGTACCCATCACCTCATTCAGTTCGGCATCCTTGTCATTTATCACCTGCATCAACGAGTCACGCTGTTCCTCAAAAGCGGCTTGCTGTTTCTTACTCGTACCGTCGCATGCGGCCAGTGCCGCTGCACACATCGCAAACAAAAAGATCTTTTTCATACGTTTACATTTTATTCGTCAGTAATTCTTCTCTTTCCACTCTCTTTCTCCGGCGCTCCGGACATTACAATGACTATCTCGCCCCGAGGGGGTATTTCCGTAAAATGAATCAGCACCTCTTCCAAAGTTCCCCGCACACTCTCCTCATGTATCTTGGAAATCTCACGACACACAGAGACCTGACGGTCCGGACCGAACACCTCGGAAAACTGTGTCAAAGTCTTCACCAGCCGATGCGGAGATTCATAAAAAACAAGGGTACGCGTCTCTGACGCCAAAGCCGCCAGACGGGTGGCACGTCCTTTCTTGACAGGCAGAAATCCCTCAAAGCAAAAACGGTCACAAGGCAATCCAGAAGAGACTAAAGCCGGAACGAAAGCCGTAGCTCCGGGCAGGCATACCACGTCGATACCGCACTTCACGGCCTCACGCGCCACCAGAAAACCCGGATCGGAAATGCCCGGCGTACCGGCATCAGAGACTACCGCCACCGTTTCGCCTGCCTGCAAACGCTCCACCACTCCGGCCACAGTCTGGTGTTCATTAAACTTATGATAGGACAACATGGCATTCTTAATCTCAAAATGCTTCAGCAGGACACCCGTTGTCCGCGTGTCTTCTGCCAGAATCAAATCGGCTTCTTTCAAAATCCGCAAAGCACGATATGTTATATCTTCCAAGTTTCCCACCGGGGTGGGCACCAAATACAAGATTCCCATAAGCTTAATATCAGTACGGACAAAAGTAAGAATAAAACATTATCTGCTGTACTACAGGCGGCAATATTTAACAGAAGTTTGCGAATTTGTCTCTTTTTTTATCCTCTTATCCATGCTTAATTCTTATTTTTGCGGTGGAATATATCATTAAAATACATCTGTACATGAGCCCTATCACCGAACGCAACGGAGAAATGATGCGCAGAGGACGAATAGAAGTTATCTGCGGTTCCATGTTTTCCGGCAAGACCGAGGAACTTATCAGAAGACTGAAACGAGCAGAGTTTGCCCGCCAGAGCGTAGAAATATTCAAGCCATCCATTGACACACGGTATGCGGAAGAAGATGTGGTATCGCATGAGGGAAAGGCAATCCATTCCACTCCGGTAACCTCCTCGGCCAGCATTCTGCTGCTCGGTTCGGACACCGATGTGGTGGGAATAGATGAAGCACAGTTCTTTGACGACAATCTTATTGATGTCTGTAACGAACTTGCCAACAGGGGAACACGGGTCATTGTAGCCGGACTGGATCTGGATTTCAAGGGCATCCCCTTCGGGCCTATGCCCGGACTCTGTGCAGTGGCGGACGAAGTCACCAAAGTACATGCCATATGTGTACGCTGCGGAGCACTGGCCTACGTCTCCCACCGCACCGTGGACGAGGACAAACGTGTGCTGCTGGGCGAACAAACAGTATATGAACCACTCTGCCGCACCTGCTACCAGAAGTCCGTCAAACAAGACGGCCAGAAGCATCAAGTGTAAAAAACACCTATCACTATGTTTGAAAAAGAAATAACTTTCGACCGATTTATCCGGGGAGTGATGGCCATAACCGGACTGGGACTGACCATATATGTCATCAACCTGCTAAGCGCAGTGCTCCTCCCATTCTTTATTGCATGGTTTCTGGCCTACATGATATATCCTACCGTGAAGTTCTTCCAGTACAGACTTCACCTGCACAACCGTGTACTGTGCATCGCCATCACCTTATTGCTGATATTGGCCGCCATCACCGGTTTCTTCTATCTCATCATCCCGCCGGCCATTTCCGAGTTCATGCGGTTCCGTAATCTGATAGCCGATTATATAAAAGAACCCGACAACTTTCCCATAGCCCGCAGTATCGAAGAATTTCTCAGGCAGAACATCGACCAGAACGCATTCGTCAAGCTCCTGCATGAGAACAATATGGTAGAAGCGCTGAGGGAAGCCGTCAACCAATTGTGGAACCTATTGTCCCAAACATTCAACATCATCATAGCCCTGCTCGGCTTCTGCGTCATATTGCTTTACCTCTTTTTCATCCTGATGGACTATGAGAAACTCTCCGTCGGCTGGATCAAACTGGTGCCCAAACGCAGCAGACGCTTCGCCTCGGCCTTAGTGGACGACGTGCAGCACGGCATGAACTCCTATATCCGCGGGCAGTCGCTCGTAGCCTTTCTCGTAGGCATATTGTTCAGTATAGGTTTCCTGATCATCGACTTTCCGCTGGCTATCGGTCTGGGTATGTTCATCGGAGTGCTGAACCTCATACCTTACATGCAGGCGATAGGACTGATCCCCACCGTTCTGCTCGCCTTACTGAAAGCCCACGAAACAGGCGGAAACTTCTGGCTGATATTGCTCTCCGCCGGCATTGTCTTCGTCGTTGTGCAAACCATACAGGATGCCTACCTCGTACCTAAGATTATGGGTAAATTCATGGGACTGAATCCGGCCGTTATCCTTTTGTCCCTGTCTGTCTGGGGCTACCTGTTAGGATTGATAGGACTCATCATAGCGCTTCCCACCACCACGCTGCTGCTTTCATATTACCGCCGCTTCATTGAACGGGACGAACGCAAGGTGATGCTGGCTGAGGACAGGAAACGAAGGCCCCGTTTCCGACAGACTGCAAAAGCGTCCACTTTTAGCGCCGGAAAAAAGACGGATACCACACCGGTGGCAGATGAAGAAACGAAGCAAGCTCCCAAGGATGCGCCATGAACCATCACAGAGCATAAAAAAGGGAAAACGACAAGGAGGCTCCATTAAAATAGGGGTATTCTTTCAAAAAAAGAACCCAAAAATGAAAAAAAACGGGCAATTCCTTTGCGGATAACATAAAAAGCCCTACCTTTGCACTCGCAATCAGAAATGATAGGCACTAAGGTCGATTCGTTAGCTCAGCAGGTAGAGCACAACACTTTTAATGTTGGGGTCTTGGGTTCGAGCCCCAAACGAATCACGGAAAAGAAAAGGACTTTGTAACAAAGTCCTTTTCTTTTTTATCTTAATGCCCCTTCCAGTAAAGAGCACGCGCGTACCGGCAGTCGAAGGGATATACCGCACAGAGAAGAGATGCTGCGAAATAAAATACAAATATTCAGACTGCCTTCCCCGGAAGGGCCGGCACACCTTACTTTTCCTAAATCAGGACAGAAATACCAGGATAGGACAGCCATAAAATTTAGTCCGCATCATTTGGAAAAACGGACAGGAGTATTTTTCCAAATGATGCGGACTAAAATTTATTTTCGTGCCCGTCACTTTTCAAGGTCCTCACACATATCTTATACAGCGAAACAACCGGCATGCAACCATCTCATAGTCAAAACAATAAGATTACACGCAAAACGCTCGTATCTTTTGTACAAACGCACCGGACGGAAAGGGAATAATCTCTTACACTATTCCAATACCACACGCTCTGCCTCCACCTGCTGGCGCAGGAATATAGAGGCAGACTCCATAAACTTGTCCGGATTTTCCGTTGTCAGGAAACGGCAGGTACCTCCCTGCGTACAATGCCTTTCTATATCTGCATGCCGTTGCAGATAGGTTTTCAGACTGTAGGCCACATACTCACCCTGCGGAACTATACGCACATTACGGGGCGTATACTTGAGAATCTTGTTCAACAGCAAAGGATAATGGGTACATCCCAGAATAACGGTATCGATCTCCGGATCCTTACGGAGCAAGTTGCCGATTCGCTTCTCTACAAAATAATCAGCACCCGGAGAATCATATTCATAATTCTCCACCAGCGGCACCCACATGGGACATGCCTCGCCGCTCACCCGGATATCGGGATAAAGTTTATTGATTTCAAGCGGATATGAACCGGATGTAATGGTTCCCGCCGTTGCAAGAATCCCGACATGGCGGCTATGTGTAATCTGCCCGATACATTCTGCGGTAGGACGAATCACACCCAACACACGCCGCAGTCCGTCCTCCATCTCCGGCAGGTCATTCTGCTGAATGGTTTTCAACGCCTTGGCAGATGCCGTGTTACAAGCCAGTATCACCAGGCGGCATCCCAAATCAAAGAGTTTCTGCACTGCCTCCCGCGTAAACTCGTAGACAACTTCAAAAGAACGCGTACCGTAAGGCGCGCGGGCATTGTCGCCAAGGTACAGATAGTCGTACTGAGGCATCAGTTGTCTGATCTCATGCAGGATGGTCAGTCCGCCATAGCCGGAGTCGAACACTCCGATAGGGCCGGATGCAGCAGGCAACACAGTCTTCACGGTTCAACAGTTATCGGTAGCTGAAGTTTTTCTTTCACGGCGTTAGTCACATCATCCGCCATAGCAGGATTGATGAACGGACAGGCATTGCCGTCCGTATTGATAATATAAGCATAACCGTTCTCGACTCCTACCGCACGTATGGCCTCATTAAGCAAATAAAGCATATCCGCCTGCAAATCTTTCTCAGCCTGCGCAAGCAGGCTCTGTGACTCTTCCTTGAAACGGATGCTCTTGACAAGCAGGTCCTGCAGTTCATGCTGACGTTTCAAAAGGATATTCTCGGGAAAATCCTTCTGCCCTTGCAGAAACTCGGCAAATTTACGCTGAAACTCCGCTTCGCTCCGCTGCGCCTCCTGATCGTATTTGGATTTCAAGTCCGCCAGTTTCTGTTGGGAAACAGCAAACTCAGGCATAGAACGAAATATGGCGTTATAACTCAGATAGCCAAACCGACCTTGGGACATCTGTGCACCGGCGGTAAAAGACAACAGCCAAAAAGACAAAAATAAAAACCATTTACTTGTTTGCTTCATCATGAATCGGTTACGATTAAACATAGCAAAGGTATTCATTTTTGTGCTTATACAAATGGGAAACGACTGTTTTTTCCTTAAAAATATCAATGTAATACGAAAAAGGCCCATCCGTAGACACCGCAGTCTTTTCGGATGAGCCTTATATTCTTATGAACCTTTCCGCTGTGCGTTACTTCAGGCCCAGCTTCTGCTTGATATCCGCCGTCACATCCGTGCTCAGCGTTGTGCTGATATAAGGAATTCCGGCTGAAACATCCATGATATAAACATAACCACCTTCCGTACCGACTTGCTTGATCACACCAAGCATCTTGTCGGAGATGGCCTGCATCTTCTGCTGGGAGGTTTCCTGCAAAGACCTCTGGTTGTCCTGATAACTCTGCTGGATACGGTTGTACAGATCCTGTAACTCAGTCTCACGACGCAGCTTCACATTGTCCAGAAGATTGCCTTTCTCCTTGTCATATTCCTCCGATTTCTTCTTCAGCTCGTCCTGCATACGCTTCAGGTCGTTCTCATACTGAGTCTGAAGTTGCTGGATTTCTGTCTGCGCAGTCGTATACTCCGGCATCAACTGAATAATAGCACTTGAATCGAAATGGCCGAACTTCTGTGCAAAGATACTCATAGGCACGAACAACAATGCCATCAAAATTACTTTCTTCATATTATATCTCATTTAATATTATTGCTTCTATTGCATGCAAATGTACGAATGTTAGTTGGAATATCCTAATTTCGCCAATATTTCATTACTTATATCTATCTTCGGCGAGGCGAAGATAATACCGGTATCAGACGCACGGTCGAGCACCAACGAGTATCCTTTACTGTCAGAGATATCCTTTACAGCATTATAGATCTCATCCTGAATAGGCGCCATCAGACTTTCACGTTTTTTGAACAACTCACCCTCAGGACCGAAATATTTCTTCTTCAACTCGGCAGCCTCTTTCTCTTTGCTCACGATTTCCTCCTCTTTCTTAGTCTTCTGCTCAGCGCTCAGGAACACAGCTTCACTCTGATAATTCTTATATAAAATCTGTGCCTCCTCTGTCAATGCATCGACCTCGGCCTGCCATTTCTTCGAGACCTGATTCAACTGTTCACCGGCCCGCTCATAAGCCGGAATATTCTTCAAAATATACTCCATATCAACCAGCGCAAACTTCTGCGCCATGGATTGTGCGCCCATAACCATGAGCAGACACAAAATAGTGAATAGCTTTTTCATTTTTCTTCTGTTTTAAAATTAGAACTCCTGTCCCAAAATAAAATGGAACTGGCTTCCTCCATATTGTTTCGTTCCGAACACATCGTCAAAGCCATAGGCCCAGTCGATACCCAGCAAGCCCACCATCGGAAGGAATATACGCACTCCGACACCCGCAGAACGCTTCATATCGAAAGGATTAAAATCCTTGACATTCGTCCAGGCATTACCAGCCTCCACAAATGTAAGCGCATATATATTAGTGGATCCCTGCAACATAAGCGGATAACGCAATTCAAGCGTAAAACGGTCATATGCATAACCGGTATATCCGTTAGGGGTGAGAGAACCGTTGTCATACCCTCGCAAACCGATAGTCTCGGTCGCATACGTAGTAGAATAGCCCGACATTCCGTCACCTCCTACATAGTAGGTCTCAAAAGGCGACTTCTTATATTTGTCATAAGCCCCCAGCAAACCGAACTCCACGCGCGTCATCAACACCGGACACTTCACTGCGCTGCTCAACGCCGTATAAGTGCGGAGTTTAAACTTCCACTTGTGATATTCAATCCATTTATACTTGTCCTGCATCTCACGCTGATAATTCGAACTCTGGTAATTGTTCGCCAGATTCTTATAATCCTTTCCGTCAAGCAGGGAATAAGGCGGCGTCAGGCCCACCGACAGCATAAATTCCGAACCGCGACGCGGATAAATCGGATTATCCGTAGAGTTTCGGGACAAGGAAAGGTTTAATGCGATGTTATTGCACGTACCGTCTGAAATCAGGAAATAATTCCAATCCTTCAGGATATAACGCTGATAAGAGAGATCGGCCGACAGTTGGAAATAATCATCCGGCCAGCGCAAGCGTTTACCCCATCCCAATGAAACCCCGAACAACTTCACATAAGAATCCGGGTCAAGGAAGTTTTCATAATAATTGGAACCGCTCGAACCATAACCGTACAGATAATTATAATAGCTATTATAGTAAGAAGAGTTATAATAGTTGTCACTCACGTCCGTCTGTTTAGAGAAGAATGCCGAAAAAGACAAAGAGTTCGGCCGCTTGCCGCCAAACCACGGATTGATATAGTTGATACTGTACGATTGGTAATATTGTCCGTTGGTCTGACCGCTGATACTGAATGTCTCACCGTTGCCCTGAGGCAAGATTCCCCGCCGGAGTCCTCCCTTGGTAAACAAATTGGCCAGACAGAAGTTAGAGAATTTCAAGCCGATCTTACCGATCACCCCAGTCTGTCCGTACCCTAAAGAGAACTCCACCTGATCGTTAGACTTCGACTCCAAACCCCAGTTGATATCGACAGTTCCGTCGGTAGGAGAAGGAGTCACCTTCGGATCTATCTTCTCAGGATCGAAGTGTCCCATCGAAGCGATCTCACGATACGAACGTTCCAAAGCTTCCTTACTGAACAAATCACCCGGTTTCGTACGCAACTCGCGCCGCACCACACTTTCATACACCCGGTCGTTTCCACTGACACCTATATGACGGATGGTAGCCTGCGGTCCTTCCGTAATCCGCAATTCCAGATCTATCGAATCCCCGTCTATATTTACTTCCACCGGATCCAAATTATAGAATACATATCCGTTATTATAATAAAGGTTACCTACGGCATCTTCATCACTCGCTGTGCGCTCTTCCAACTTAGTCTGATTATATACATCACCCTTTTTCATGCGAAGCAAGAAGTCCAGCTTGTCTGTAGAATAAATAGTATTCCCCACCCATTCAATATTACGGAGATAATACTTCTGCCCTTCCTCTACCTTTACATACACATCCACTGTTTTCTCGTTATGCGGTGTCACACTGTCCACCACTATCACAGCGTCGCGATATCCGAGTTCATTGTACTTTTTGATCAGGTTCTCCTTATCTGCCTTATACTTTTCTTCTATATACTTCTTTGTACGGAACCAACTTCCGGGACGCCCCTTTTCATTGGTTTTCTTGAAAACTCCGGGAATAAACATAGAACCTTTTATCTTCTTCGTACTCAATGCATGGTTGCCCTCAATCGTAATGGAATGTATCTTCACCTTTTCCTTTTTATCAATACGGATATCCACGATAGTCTTGTCCGGCGCAGCCACATCATCCCTCTGCACAATCTCAACCTCCGCATTCTTGTATCCCTTTTCATCATAATACTTCTTTATCAGGAATTTCGCGCGGTCCACCATATTAGGCGTAAGTTGATTGTCTTTTAACAGTCCGATTCTGTTTTCCAGGTCCTCACGTTCGCTTTTCTTCACTCCGCTATAATTAATCTGCGACACACGCGGACGCTGAGTCAGCTTAATTGTCAGAAAGACCTTGTCGCCCACCACACTGTCTGCCTCTATCGAAACATTAGAAAACAAGCCGTTACGCCAGAAACGCTTAACGGCATCGGTTATATCCTCTCCGGGAATATCCACTTTTTGTCCTACGGTAAGTCCGGACAGACCAATCAGCATGTAGTCATCGTAGTTCTTTGCACCTTCCACAGAAATGCCACCTATAACATAGGTACGGGGCATTCGGGTATATTCCACTGAAGGTTTCTCCTGTTTCGTAATCGTCTGAGCCTGCACGGCCGTAAATCCCGCGCTTATTATTAATAATGTAAGGAAGATACTTTTTATTATTTTCATACTTTGGGTGCTTATTTTATAGCCACTTGCTCACTGGTCTTGCCAAACCGACGTTCCCGCGACTGGTAAACTGCAATTGCCTTACGTAATTCATTCTCGTTGAAATCAGGCCAATAGGTATCACAGAAATAGAATTCCGTATAGGCGCACTGCCACAGCAGATAGTTGCTGATGCGATATTCCCCTCCCGTGCGGATCAACAAATCCGGATCGGGCATGAAGTTCGTTGCCAAATGTCGACCGATCATTTCTTCCGATATCTGCGACGGTTCCAAGGTTCCGTCTTTTATATCCCCGGCAATCTGCCGCATAGCCTCTGTCAATTCCCATCTGGAAGAATAGCTCAACGCTATAGTCATTGTCATCGCATCATTGGCCGCCGTACGTCGCACACATTCATCCAACCGTGTCCGTACAGCCTCCGGAATACGCGACATTTCGCCAATCACACGAAAACGGACATTATTTTTCATGAAAATCTCCTCTTCAAGATGATCAAGAATCAGCCCCATCAATGCCGTAATTTCCGCTAACGGCCGATTCCAGTTCTCTGTAGAAAATGTATATAAAGTCAGATACTTGACTCCCAACCGAACAGCTTCTTCCGTGACTTTCTTCACCGTTTCCACTCCTTCCTGGTGTCCGGCCGTGCGCGGTAACCCTTTAGCTTTTGCCCAACGCCCATTGCCATCCATGATGATCGCCACATGGTCAGGAATCCGCATTGCGTCTGTTTCGTTGTTAAAAGACATATTTTATATTATTACAATTTACACATTTTGGAAACATATCGTAAGTGACCGACAACATCGTAAACGAATAGCAATCCTTGTTCTTAAAACCACCGCTCTTCACCCCATACGGATCTTGGAGTATAACTCCGTTTATATCGGAAACATCCAATCTGTCAGTCGTTGTAAAACGCACGCTCCACTCTAATCCTACGTTCAGCCGCGGTCGCAGCTTAAACTTAACCCCGACGCCCACCGGTATATTAAATCCCATATCGGCCTTTACCGGCTTCGGCGCCAATGTCACCCCTGCACCTATCAGCATATACGGGGTCACGCGGCTGAAACCTTCGTAACCGTGCCCCGCACCATAGCCCCAGAAGTTAAACTCAAACTGGGCTCCAAGGTCTATCACATTTCGTTTAAACCGGGCACTTCCGGGCCGGCCGCCCTCCACATCACCGCTTCCGGCATCCACCGGAAAGAATATATTCCCCGTATCACCGGATATACGTCCCAACGCCAAATTTCCTTTGATCGCCATGCGAGGATTGAAAATGTAACGCGCAACCACACTTCCCATAGCCCCCAAATGAGCGAACGGCTTGCTGTTGGCATCGCCTAAGTAGAAACTTCCACCGACACCGCTGCCCAACTCCATCCGGTAAATCTCGTCCTGTGCCCGACCGTCCCACGGGAGACAGCACCACAAAACAAGCAATATTACCGGAACTCTCTTCATTTTGACACTATTCTTGATACAATCTTACAGAAATCAGCGAATGCCAAATCCCAGCCTATTCAGCCGCCCCTGCCAGATTTGTTTCTCGGTCACTATCCACAAGCGATATTCATTGTCCACGGCAGCAGACATCGCGACATCCTGTCCTTTAAGTTCACCAGGCAAGACATAGACCTCATCTGTTTTCCATGTTATACCGTTGTCATGGCTCACATATAGGTTGTCAAACGCCTGATAAATCGTTCCGCCAAGCGAGGCACGTCCCAAAGCCAACAACACATCATCGTATCGGACGATATTCAGAGAATGCAGACGGGGGCAAGCATAACGGTTATCCGGAGACACATTGAAACACGTCCACCGGGCCATCTCCTGCTCTGCCGTCATACTATGGCTCCATACCATAGCAGCCTTATCCGACGGATACATATCAACATTGCGG
Organism: uncultured Paraprevotella sp.; assembly: GCA_910586505.1. Classification (GTDB taxonomy): domain Bacteria; phylum Bacteroidota; class Bacteroidia; order Bacteroidales; family Bacteroidaceae; genus Paraprevotella. The sequence goes on from CAJUGV010000001.1 coordinate 68,851, forward strand.
TTTCCAACCAGCAAAATCCGGTTCAGTCCATTTTCCTGCGTATAAGACACTGCTGAAAAGTCCCGCATAGGTAATAACGCGGAAACATCATCCAAATCTTCTTCTTCCCAAACAAGTCCGTCGACCGAACGCCACATACGACCATCTGAGAGGGCATAAAGACTTATTCTATCGGCAGCCAGCAAATGTACATCACGTCCTGTAGCCACGGTATCCCATGCTTTCCCGTCTTCGGAACGTATCAACATACCATCCGCTCCGCTCATATACAAATGCCCTTTAAACTCTGTCAAAGTGGTCACATCAGCCTTTTCAAGTCCTGTTACGGGTTGCTCAACCCAATTATCTCCCCCCGGAAGATCGGCCGTAAACAAACGCGTATTGCCGTTTATCCTGGCATACAGCCACAGACAACCGTTCCATATCCTTGTTTTCAACGTATCGGCATCCGACCACATCACAGGATCAGTCACTTTCTTCCACGTAAATACGTCCCCGTCCTGCCGATGGACGTTCACTTGTAAAGCATAATCCCGACTTGCTGTATAGTCCGGCGAATAAACACGGAATATCAAAGGTGTAGTGAAGTCTATCGAATCTGAAGCCGAATAAGTCCTCCATGCGTCGTCGCCATCACCCGGTTTCCTATAAACCACAGTTCCGGATGCCTCTACGGAAGCCAATACTGCATTTACCTTGCTATTTATGGGAAGCGAATCTTTGTTCGCAATCGTACCGTCCAACTGATTTACTGTCATAGGAAAATAGGAGGCACTATATGATATCATATAGGACGTATCTCTGCCAGCCGTATTTACCGTCGTTATCATCCTTTTTACATTTCCCAATGTAAAACTGCTGATATAACAATCAGAACTCAACACTACCTCGTCATCATCCTTACAGGAGCACACCAAAAGCACGGAAAGCACCGTAAAAGACCATAACAGTATGGATTTTCTCATACACCAATCAATTCTATATTATTTATCAAGGTACAAAAGTACGCACAATTTTTACTTCTACGAAACATCGAGCGTTGAATTATGTAAAATTTCGATAAATCGGAGTTATTTTCCCACAATCGGTTCCGTCACATCGGCTGACAGCAACCGTCTGGAAAAATCCGGACCAATAAATTCCCATCTACCGTGATTGTTTTCATAAGACCGTGCGGCCATGCAGGCGAAGGTACGCCAGCCTTCAGACAAACGGAAGACTGCTCTATCCGCACTTCGTCCCATAATCCTGCCTGAATAAAGCTTTCAAGTAATCGACATCCGCCCTCAACCAACAGGGATTGTACCGACAATTTATGCAAATCTTCCATCAACTGCGGCAAAACATCCCGATTAAAGTCCAAACGGACACATGTCACTCCGTTTTGCCCCTCATATGCCGGCGAAGCAGCCGTTACGTCCAGATAGACACGTGTGTTCGCCGTGCCGTCAAAAAGTTTCAGACTTTTCGGCAACATGCCCGTACGATCCAATACCAGCCTCACGGGATGCTTCCCCGGCCATTTCCGCAAGATCAGCGACGGATCATCCGACAAAGCCGTACGGCGCCCCACCATTATAGCCTGATGATGCGCCCGACAGCGATGCACCAGCATCTGTGTATAAGGTGTAGAAAAAACATAAGGCTTTTCATTGATGTAATCCATGCGCACGGTATCCATAAATCCATCGGCAGACTCCGCCCATTTCAAAGTAATAAAAGGACGACTATGCGTATGAAAAGTCATAAATCTCCTGTTCAGCGCCAGACATGCATCCTCAAGAACTCCCACCTTCACATCGATTCCCGCATCACGCAATTTACGGATTCCCCGCCCGGCCACCTTTGCAAACGGGTCCTCACAGCCTATCACAACACGGGGAATACCCTTTTCTATGATCATATCCGCACAAGGCGGGGTCTTTCCATAATGCGAACAAGGCTCAAGACTTACATAAATCGTGCTTTCTTTCAACAGTTCCGGACATCTCACGGAACGCACTGCATTCACCTCCGCATGAGGCCCCCCACAACATTGATGGTATCCTTCTCCGATAATCCGCCCTTTGTGGACGATCACCGCACCCACCATCGGGTTGGGTGCAGCTTCACATACCCCATTGCGTGCCAATTGTATACAACGTGACATGTATTTTTCATCTATAGTCATATTCCAAACCGATAAAATTGTCTACTTTTGTCCTGTAAACCCATCAAAGAAATGAATTCGGCTTTTAAATACATTCTCGACAGGCTCTCTCCGTACTTTTCCGAAAGAGAAGCGCATGCCATAGCCCGTTATGTGCTGGAAATCCGCTTTAACATCACTCAACTGGACATCTGCATGGAACGAGAACGAACTCTTTCATCAAAAGAACGCCAAGACCTTAAGAATATTGTGGAACGCCTGCTTCAAAAAGAACCCGTACAGTATATACTGGAGCAGGCAGACTTCTTCGGACGCACGTTCTTTGTAAATCCGGATGTTTTGATACCACGCCCCGAAACCGAGGAACTGGTGGAGTGGATTCTCCAGGAAGAGAACAAGCCCCCTCACTCGCCCTTACAAATATTGGACATCGGCACCGGAAGCGGATGTATAGCCGTCACATTGGCAAAGGAAATTCCATCGGCACATGTCTCTGCCATTGACATCAGCGTCGGCGCTCTCAAAACTGCCCGAAAAAATGCGGACACACTGCACGCAGACATCGACTTCCGAGCAGAGGACATCTTGAAGATCTCCTCTGAGGAAACGAAAGAACCGCAATGGGACATTATTGTAAGCAACCCGCCCTACATCTGCAAACGAGAACAGCAAGATATGGAACAAAATGTACTGGACTACGAACCGGAACTCGCCCTATTCGTCCCCGACCACGACCCTATGCTGTTCTACCGCGCCATCGGGCTATATGCAGTCAGGACATTGAAAGAAGGAGGCAGGCTTTATGTGGAAATAAACAGAGCATACGGACGGGAGACAGCCGAATTGTTCCGGGAAATGGGATTGAAAGACATCGTGCCGAGAAAAGATCTGTCTAACAACGAAAGAATGATTCAATGCCGAAAATGAAAGAACTGACCATACAAGAAGCCTTTCTCAAAGCCGCAGCCTGCTGCTCCGGCACGGAATACTGCACCTCAGACATACGAAAGAAACTGGAACGCTGGGGCATTAAGGAAGCGCAACAGAAAGAAATTCTCACCCGCCTCCACACAGAACGGTTTATCGACGAATGCCGATACAGCAAATGTTTTGTCCGCGACAAATTCAAGAACAACCAATGGGGCCGCATTAAAATCGTACAAGCCCTTCGGTTCAAGGAAATACCCGATACATACTTTCAGGAAGCCCTCGGTGAGATAGACGACGAAGAATATCTCCGTGTACTGCACAACTTATTAAAAAACAAGGCCCGCAGCATAAAAGCCTCGTCCGAATACGAACGCAACGGCAAACTTATCCGCTTCGGACTGAGCCGGGGCTTTGAAATGAACGTCATCACCCGCTGCCTGCATGTGGAAAACGAAGATTTTACATAACATCTCGCTATATATCCACAGCGCACTGGACTTTGTCTTTCCGCGCTATTGTCTCTGCTGCCGGCACTGCCTGTCGCCCGGCGAAGAACTGCTCTGTGTGAAATGCCTGACGAAAATGCCACGCATCCGCCATTTCTCATGGGAAGACAATGAAATTTCCCGTACATTCTGGGGACTGATCCCCATACAAAGAGCCGCCGCCCTCTTCCGTTATTCCCGCCATTCCCCTTATAGCAGGATTCTATTTGAACTAAAATACCACCATCAGCCGGAAATAGGCTGCGTCATGGGCCGTATGATGGCTGAAGAGCTTCTTCCCGCCGGATTTTTCGACGATATAGACTTTATCGTCCCTATTCCCTTATCCCGCCGGAAAGAACGTGAACGGGGTTACAACCAAAGTGCATGGATTGCAAAAGGAATAGCCCAGATTACGGGATTACCCGTCGACACCACAAGCGTGGCACGTATCTTATCCAATCCCAGCCAGACCAGGCTTTCGGAACACCAGCGTCGGTCCAATGTCCGAAACATCTTTTCCGTCCGCCGCCCCGAACAGCTGGAAAACCGCCATATTCTGCTGGTAGACGACGTCATTACGACCGGGGCCACCATGCTGTCGTGCGCCGAAACCATAGCCGGCACATGCCGTGTACAAATCAGCATACTCAGCCTCGCGTGGGCCGGACATTCATAAAATCCTCCACGTTCCTGCCACATAAAAATATGCCGTAAAAAAAGTTTTTTTCTCCCGAAAAGTCAATCACTTTCACTATCTTTGCAGCACGAATCATAATCTTAGGAAAGATATGGAAACATTAGAGAAGATTTTTGCAGCTAAATTACTTAAAGTCAAAGCCATCAAGCTTCAGCCGACCAACCCTTTCACGTGGGCTTCCGGATGGAAATCCCCGTTCTATTGCGACAACCGCAAGACTTTGTCATATCCTGAGTTGCGTAATTTCGTAAAAATTGAAATAGGACGCCTCATCTCAGAGCGTTTCCCCGATGTGGATGCAATTGCCGGCGTAGCCACAGGAGCCATCCCCCAAGGTGCCCTTGTAGCCGATCTGCTCAACCTGCCATTCGTCTATGTACGCTCCAAACCCAAAGATCACGGGCTGGAAAACCTGATCGAAGGCGAACTCCGTCCGGGAATGAAAGTGGTAGTGGTGGAAGATCTGATCTCCACTGGCGGAAGCAGCCTGAAAGCCGTGGAGGCAATCCGCAACAACGGATGTGAGGTAAGAGGTATGATAGCAGCCTATACCTACGGTTTCGACGTAGCCACCCAAGCATTTAAGGAAGCTAACGTAAAACTGATAACCCTGACCAACTACGAAGCCGTCGTGAAAGAAGCCGTCCGTATCGGTTACATCGATGTTTCCGACGTAGAAGTATTGAACGAATGGAGAAAAGATCCCGCTCATTGGAACGGCTAACCGGCTCATCAACAAGAAACCCGAAAGGAAATGTCAAAACAACTATTTGAAAGCAGTATCAAGGCCATTCCTTATGCACAGCAAAGTGTGTATGCCAAATTGTCTGACCTGAACAATCTGGCCGTCATCAAAGAACGCTTCAACGATCCTGCCGTGCGTAATATGATAGAAGGACAAGTGCCGGAAGAAAAACGCAACCAACTGGACCAGTTGAACGAGCGCATACAGGAAATGACATTCGACACCGATTCTGTCAGTTGCAAAATATCTCCACTCGGGGAGGTTGCACTGCACATCATAGAGCGCGAAGAGCCCAAGTGCATCAAATTTGAAACGGTGAACTCCCCCATCCATCTCTATCTGTGGATACAAGTGCTGCCTACATCCGCCACAACAAGCAAGATGAAGCTGACCGTAGAAGCCAACCTGAATCCCTTCATCAAGGGAATGGTGGAGAAGCCGCTGCGTGAAGGAGTAGAAAAACTGGCCGATATGCTGGCCGTAATACCTTACGAAGTATAAATCAAGATAATTATGGCAAGTAAGCTTTGGGAAAAAAACACTGAAGTCAATCAGGAAATAGAAAAGTTCACGGTCGGTCACGACCGTGAACTTGATTTATATCTGGCACCCTACGACGTACTCGGTTCAATGGCCCACATCACCATGCTGCAAAGCATCGGGCTTCTCACCCGTGAAGAACTGGATATCCTTCTACAGGAACTGCGACACATATACTCCGACATCGAATCCGAAGGCTTCGTTATCGAAGAAGGAGTGGAAGACGTACACTCACAGGTAGAATTGCTCCTTACACGCAAACTGGGAGATATGGGAAAAAAGATCCACAGCGGCCGGTCGCGCAATGACCAGGTTCTCGTAGACCTGAAATTATTCACTCGCGCACAACTGATGGAGATAGCGGAAGAAGTGCATGTGCTGTTTGAAGAGCTACAGGCACAAAGCGAACGCTACAGTCACGTGCTCATGCCCGGATATACCCATCTGCAAGTGGCCATGCCTTCAAGTTTCGGACTTTGGTTCGGCGCTTATGCAGAAAGTCTCACAGACGACCTCCTGATGCTTCAGGCCGCCTATAAGACGGCCAACCGCAATCCTTTGGGATCCGCAGCCGGCTACGGTTCGTCTTTCCCTCTTGACCGTACGATGACGACCGAATTACTGGGCTTCGATTCAATGAACTACAACGTCGTTTATGCGCAAATGGGACGTGGCAAAATGGAACGGAACGTAGCTTTTGCGCTCGCAGGCATAGCCGGCACACTGAGCAAACTTGCATTCGACGCCTGCCTGTTTAACTCGCAGAACTTCGGCTTCGTCAAACTGCCGGACAACTGCACCACAGGATCCAGCATCATGCCACATAAAAAAAACCCGGATGTATTCGAACTGACACGCGCCAAATGTAACAAGATCCAAGCCTTGCCACAACAAATCATCCTCATCATGAACAACCTGCCATGCGGATACTTCCGTGACCTGCAAATCATCAAGGAAGTTTTCCTGCCAGCTTTTGAGGAACTGAAAGACTGCCTGCGCATGACGGCCTACATCATCAACAAGATACAAGTCAACGAACATATTCTTGACGATACGAAATACGACAATATATTCAGCGTGGAAGAAGTAAACCGCCTGGCCACAGAAGGAATGCCGTTCCGCGATGCCTATAAAAAAGTAGGGCTGGACATCGAAGCCGGCCGTTTCACTCCGCACAAAGCCATACATCATACACATGAAGGAAGCATCGGCAACCTTTGCAACGACAGGATCCGCGCATTGATGGAGCAAATATGGAACGAATTTAAATTCTCAAAAATCCATGAGGCGGAAAACCGCCTGCTCGGGAAATAAGCCCCCTGCGAGCGCTATAATGCCCTACATGTATAGAAGATTCGCGCAAATCATACAATAAAAAAACAAAAACTCCGTTTTCTTTCACATGAGAAGAATACGGAGTTTTTTTATACCGATGCTGCTGTTGTGCCTTGCAGCCTGCAAAGAGGAGGTGCGGAACACCTACTCCAACTATCCGGCATATTTTGTATACAAGAACGTCAGTACAGTACCGCAACTCAATGCCGCCCTGAATAGCCCCGGCATTTTCACCACCATCCGGCTCGACCGTGAACGGGTCTTATTCTCAGATGCACGCGGACACACCACCCCCGTCAACCTTACCGCCATTGCCGGTAATTCTTCGTTACAAATGGGTATTGCCGGATTCATCACCGGACTGCCTAATATGCCGGAACCGGGCAGTTCCATCCTGACACCCGTATGTTTTGATCTGGCTTGTCCTAACTGCTATTCCGCCTACAACATAGAACGCAAACTCGACCTGAAAGAAGGCGGATACGCCTCATGCAAAGCCTGCGAACGAGGCTATAACCTGAACAATCAGGGACTGGTCAGTTCCGGACAGGAAGGCCACAGCCTGTTCCGCTACCGCATCACCTATTCAGGCAACACCGTAGCTGTGAACAACAGATAAAAAACAAAAGAAATATTTGGTGAGATTCCTGAAATACGCTATCTTTGCAGTCGAAATAGGCTGAAGAATTACGGAAACGATTAGGTTTGGCCCTCACCACTCCGTTAAAACCGTAACCGTAAATTCGGGTTCTATTCTCAATTACAAGGTTGCTCGAATGGTGGAATCGGTAGACACGAGGGACTTAAAATCCCTTGGCCATTGCGGCTGTGCGGGTTCAAGTCCCGCTTCGAGTACAAAGCAGAACGCCGGTTGTCATAATATGAACAACCGGCGTTCTGCTTTTCCTTATCATTTCCTCCGCATCCTTTTATTCGGAACATATTTGAAATAACACTGGCCCGACTGCCGGTTTAAATATACCGTATACCGTAGAATTTACGGAACCCGATCCGGAGATCCACGGTATTCCGGTCGTTTATGCCCCTGCCGATACAAACAACATAAAAGAAACCATCCATACGGAACCATGGTCTTTAGTATCACTCTTGAAACAAACACCGCAGAGATTTCCGAAAAATTCTTCTGCCAAATTATCACTACTCCCCAAGCCGGTACCCTTCCATAGGGTACGGAAACGGTCCATATACTCAGCCGCAAGTGCAAATTCACCGTCGGCAGACAGTACAACGACAACAAGGAAACCGTTCTCAAACCCGATACTTCGCAAAACGCCCTGAGGTGGAAAGGCGGCAAGACAGCTACCCTGACGGAAAAAAGAAAGAAGAACCATGGCCCGTTTCAACCATAGCAAGTAACAGAAGGGAATACTAAAAACGTAAATATTTAAGAAACAGGCATGACGATCCGAGAGCCATTCCTTTTTCCCTCTACGCCAGACACTTGTACTGGCCAAAAAGTCATGAGCAAGATTTTGAAAATTCAAGGGCACCGCAACAAAAAATGGTGGGCATCATTTAAAAAAGTGATGCCCACCATTTTTCTTTCCACTGCAACGGCTCCCGATTTGTCCACATTTTCGACCTCCCCGCTCATGCCTAATCCACTATACAATACGCACCGCACCATCATGTACATCACCGCCTGCTTCGCTCAAACAAAAAACGGGCTGCGTCTTTCCAGACGCAGCCCGAACACATTATTTTCTACAAAAAAGCGATCCTTACACCATCAACGCGGCTACCAATGCCAAAATAGCGTAAAACTCCGGCAAGGCCGCATAAATCATCGTATTAGTTTGTACATCATGTCCCTGTGCTATACCCATGATACCGTTGGCACAAACCTGTCCCTGACGGATACCAGAGAACAGACACACCAGGCCCACACCCAGACCTATACCCAGCATAAGCGGCCCTTCTGTCGTGAAATCACGGCCCATAGACATAAGAAATGCCACAAATCCATACAAACCCTGTGTAGCCGGAAGGGCTGACAGAATCATGTAACTGGACGACTTGGAAGGATTCTTCTTCAAGGCACCTTCTGCCGCATTACCTACAATAGTCGTTCCGTAACAACTTCCGATTCCGGACAAGGCCAGCATCAGTCCCAAACCGAGATAACCCAAAATTTCATTCATAACGTTTTAATTTTTATTTGTGATTAATGAATTGTTTATTTGTTTCCGGCTATACTGAAAGGATCATAAGCCTCCCCTCTACCATTATAACCTGAGTTTTTAAAATATTCTACAAATGTAAGACGCAGCGGATGCACGAAGGCGCTCAAGCAAGACATCGCGATATTCAACGTATGACCGAACACCAGGATCAATCCGCATGCCACCCATCCGAAAGAAAAGGTTTTTCCACCGTCGTCGCCTACTACCATAAAAGCCAGCTGGTTGAACACACCGCCCAACATACCGCCGGCCAATCCAAGCGCATAGAGGCGGATATAGGAAAGCACGTCGCCAAGCAAACCGGTTGCCATATTGTAAGTGTCCCACAATCCGGCTCCGATGTTGACAAACACGTTACGATGGATATTGTTCAGCAGATAGATACCCACAGCCGACACTCCTCCAATCACAAGAAAAGCCGTATTGGATACATTCTCCGAAATCACTTTCATGAAAGAAAGTCCGCCCGTACAAATGAAACCTACCACCAGCAACAGCCATCCCCACTCGCTCAACGATTCCTTAAAACCGAAGCGCATCGTGGCGCCGATAGCCTTCACCGTCATAGCAATACAGATATGCACCACTCCTATAATCAAAGCCAGCAACATCTGTTTGTCATAGCTCGTATCGCCAATCTTGCCTACGATCATGAATTGCTTCATCCACTCCGGCAAATCGATATCAAACAGACTTACACCGAAAAACGTTCCGAGCACCGCCCCGAACACCGTAGTGGCCACACCCAATGTAATCACCAGATTCATCATACCCCGCATGGAAGCCGACATCTTATGCTTCAGAAAGATTCCCAATGCAATCAGAACAAGACCATAGCCCGCATCTCCCATACAAAATGCGAAGAAAAGAGTGAAAAACGGAGCCACCATAGGAGTAGGGTCAAACTCTGCGTAATCGGGCATACCATACATTTTCGTCAACACTTCATACATGCGCACCATCGCGTTGTTCTTCAGCTTTATCGGCACATTGTCGCCTTTACGTGCGGCCCGTACTTCATAATAAACATCCTGAGAGGAAAGGAAAGCCCTCACTTCGTCTTCCTTGTCTGCCGGGATCCAACCCTGCAACACCATCAGACGATTCTCTGCCGCCTGCTCCGTACCCAACACTACGCGGTCGAAAGCCACAGAAGAACGCAACCTGCCTTCAAAATCACGTAACACACCGACACTGCTATGTGCCATCTGCCTTATTTCCCCGTCAATAGCCGCGATCTCTTCTTCTTTGCTGCGCATCTGCGCCCGAACTTCATCCAACGAAATTTGCGGCAAATGCAACAATTCAGCATCTATTTCCACATTCTCTCCGGGAGGCGTGAGTGTTATGAACCAAATATTGGTATTGTCCTGTGAAACGGCAACCGCATTATAGCGTTCCACCCACGCTTCATCAAATATCCGTCGGGGACAGGTAAAGAACCTTACCTCATATCCGAAATCTTTCAACCCCGCCACACGTACAGAATCGAAGTTACCCCACGGCTGCAGGGCAGCCTCATCCTTGAGCATCCGCTGACGTTCCGCCTCCGCCTTATGACGTGCCTCGCTTATCTTGTCAAGGTGCGCCACAATCTCTTCCGCAGTACGTCGGTCGGACGGCATTGCGCCAGCCACATCAAAGGCTTGCAGACGATCGATCCATTCTTTCACATGCTCCGTCTGACGTATCTTGGCTTCCAGTCCGGACGTCGGCTCGACCGCCCCTTCCTGCATCGCCTGCACATGCAATACACCCAGTTCCTGAATGCGTTTCAAGAATGCCTCATATTCCTTGTGATAAACAAGGAACGTAAGTTTCTTCATTTTCGTAATCATGCCTCAGCCTCCTTTCTCTTCTCCTGAAGGGTCTTTAATATCTTTTGGGAAGACTTGGACAGGTTCTCCTCATCTTCCATAAAACGCTTGATTTTACGCAACGCATCCTCATAGCCGGGAATCTGTACTTTCTCAAAAAGATTCACTTTCTGTGTCGTCTTCTTACGTGAAAACTCCAGCAATCCCAGCTTCGCCTGTACAAACTCCTTCTCTATGGCCGTGCGCGCCAACCCCTGCAACAGGGATATCCCGTCGTAATACCACTTGGGACTGCTGAACATACTGAACGGACGCACTTTCAGTTCCACATTATTCAGCACCGGCACACGCACACCGGCAATCTTTTTCACGCCCATATCCACGTCCTTGACTCCCACTATCGTCGGGTCAAACTCGCTCCATAAGGCAAACATCGACTCATAGGCCTGAATCTGTGTCTCCAACCGTCCCGCCAGTTCGGCAGCTTCGGCCTTACACTTCTTCACCTCCATGCGCAACGCACTTTCCTTGTTCTTTATGATAGGCAAGGTACGTACGCGCATCTTGAGCTGTTTTTCAAGCTGCTGCAACGATGTCTTGTTATATTGAAATTTAATGGCCATATGCTCATACTGATTTATTTCGTCCAGAACTCATCAACGAGTTCCTTCTTGATGTTCACCTCCTCGGGCTTGAAATACTTGGCCAACAAACTCCAAGTCACGTCCAACATCTCGGTAGTATTCAAATTCACATCGATGGCCAGCAGCTTGTCTGCATAGTCTTTTGCAAAAGAGAGCGTACGGTTGTCGTAATCCGTCAGATCAAACCCGTTTTCCATCTTAGTTTTAGCATTGGCGGCATCCGCATACAGACGTACTGCCGCATTCATCACCTGGGGATGGTCGCGACGGGTTTTCTTTCCGGCTACCAGTTGCTTCAGTCGGGACAAAGAGCGGAACGGATCCACGATGACTTTTCCGATATCACTGTCACGACGCAGGAAGAGCTGTCCTTCTGTGATATATCCCGTATTGTCCGGCACCGCATGCGTAATGTCTCCGCCGCTCAGCGTTGTCACCGCAATAATAGTAATGGAACCGCCCGAGGGGAACTGCACTGCCTTTTCATATATCTTGGCAAGATCGGAATAGAGCGAACCGGGCATGGAGTCCTTGGAAGGGATCTGGTCCATACGGTTCGACACGATAGCCAGTGAATCGGCATAAGACGTCATGTCGGTGAGAAGTACCAATACTTTTTCGTTCTTCTCCACTGCAAAATACTCGGCAGCGGCCAATGCCATGTCAGGCACCAGCAGACGCTCCACAGCCGGGTCTTCCGTCGTGTTCATGAAACTGACGATACGATCAAGAGCGCCGGCATTGGAGAATACATTCTTAAAGTAAAGGTAGTCATCGTTCGTCATACCCATTCCTCCCAGAATAATCTTGTCGGTCTGCGCACGCAAGGCCACCATGGCCATCACCTGATTGAAAGGCTGGTCAGGATCGGCAAAGAAAGGTATCTTTTGGCCCGACACTAATGTGTTGTTCAAATCGATACCTGCAATACCCGTCGCAATCAGTTCGGACGGCTGCTTGCGACGCACCGGATTTACCGAAGGACCACCGATTTCCACTTCCACGCCTTCCACCTCAGGACCACCGTCAATAGGATTACCATAGGCATTAAAGAAACGTCCGGCCAACTGTTCACTCACTTTCAGCGTCGGCGCCTTTCCCATGAATACCACTTCGGCATCGGTCGGTATGCCTCCCGTGCCTTCAAACACCTGAAGGGTCACTTCATCTCCGGCAATCTTAACTACCTGCGCCAGCTTGCCGTCTACCATAGCCAGTTCGTCAGCCCCTACTCCCGTAGCTTTCAGCGTACAAGTGGCTTTTGTGATCTGATTTATCTTCGTATATATCTTTTGAAATGCTTTTGTTGCCATAACTTTCCTGATTAATTTATTGTCTCTCCTCTACCATTGCATGAATCTGCCGCTTGTAGTCTTCAAATTTCTCGCTCTTGAACTCGGCGTAGTTCATCTGCTTGCACAAGTTGATGAGTTTCTTGAAATAATCCATCACCTCAAGGAAACCGTCAAACTTGTATTCCGTACGACAGATATCCACCACGATATTCAAGATATCCTCCTGACGCTCCATCGGCGTTACGGCATCCACTTCATCAAAGGCATCCTGCTGCAGAATCACATAATCGATAACCTCGGATTTCCAGAATATGACGTGATATTCCACCGGTACACCGTCATCTCCCAGAATGTTAATCTGTTCGGCAATCTCTTTACCACGCAGCAAACGTGTCTTCAGTTCGTTCACCTTAGCCGTCCATTCCCCGTTAATACGTTTAGTAATATACTCTTCAAACTCAGGATATTCTATATATTTGGAATAGGAATCAATAGGATTCACGGCCGGATAACGCTTCTTGTCCGCACGATCTTGTTCAAGAGCATAAAAACAGCGGGCCACTTTCTTCGTATTTTCCGTAACCGGTTCCTTCAGGTTACCGCCTGCCGGTGATACCGTACCGATAAATGTAATAGAACCGGCCTCACCGTTTTTCAGATATACATAACCGGCACGACCGTAGAAGTTGGAAATAATAGCCGACAAGTCCATCGGAAAAGCATCGGGACCGGGTAACTCTTCCATACGATTAGACATCTCGCGCAAAGCCTGTGCCCAACGCGATGTAGAGTCAGCCATCAACAACACGCGCAGACCCATTGAACGGTAATATTCGGCTATGGTCATGGCCGTATAGACAGACGCCTCACGGGCAGCCACCGGCATATTGGAGGTATTGGCTATGATAATGGTACGTTCCATTAACTTACGTCCGGTATGCGGATCCACCAGTTCGGGAAATTCCGTAAAAATCTCCACCACCTCGTTGGCACGCTCACCACACGCCGCAATAATCACGATATCGGCCTCCGCCTGTTTGGAAATGGCATGCTGAAGCACCGTCTTTCCCGTTCCGAACGGACCGGGAATGAAACCGGTTCCACCTTCTACGATCGGATTCATCGTATCTATGGTGCGAACCCCCGTCTCCAACAGTTTAAACGGACGGGGCTTTTCCTTATAATTGGTCATAGCAACCTTCACCGGCCATTTCTGTACCATAGTCACCGGAATATCCTCACCGTCTTCGCCGGTCAGCACGGCTACGGTATCCTCGCAAAGGTAATCACCTTCGGGCACCACGCTCTTCACAGTAGCCATACCCTCCATAGCTATCGGCGCCATGATTTTCAACGGCTGATAATTTTCCTCCACTTCACCAAGCCAAGCTGATGCACCGACCCGGTCACCAGGCTTTACAATAGGTTTAAAATGCCATTTCCTATCTTTGTCAAGCGGATAAGTATATTGCCCGCGGCGCAGGAATACACCCTCCATCTTATCCAGATCATTCTGCAAACCGTCATAATTTTTGGAAAGCATACCCGGACCGAGCGTCACTTCCAACATGTGTCCCGTAAATTCGGCCTCAGCTCCGACTTTCATTCCGCGCGTACTTTCAAACACCTGTACGTAAGCGTTCTGGCCGACCACCTTGATCACTTCGGCCATCAGACGATCACCGCCTGTTGTGATATAGCAGATTTCATTTTGCGCCACCGGGCCGTCCACTTGGATGGTCACGATATTGGAGATAACTCCAACGACTGTACCTCTTGTTGCCATATATTTGTTTTCTTTTTTTATTTTCTAAATTCTTGTGGGAGTTCCACATCATTCTTTAATTGTTCCACCAAATCACGGAAAACTTTCCCTCCCCGCTCTTTGTCTATATGAGTCCAACGCTCTATAATATCAAGTCGGATGAGAAAAGCAAACAGCCGTTCAACAGAGAAATAACAGAAGAACGTGTGTTCTTCCAACCATTCCCATTTCAACAAGTCCAACCGACGCTCCTTTTCCACCGGATCGGCCGCTTCATGGATACGTATCACCTCATCCAGATAATCCAGTTCCGTTCCTAATCCGAAGTCTCTCAAACCGGAGGTAGCCAATGTCATCGTCACCTCATCGTCACCAATAAGAAAAGGAGACGGACTGAAACCATACTTGCGTGCTGTGAGAGCAATGAGTATATTGTTCACATTCCGGTTAAAAACAAACCATTCCGAAAAAAAACCGTGACCGGATACCGTAGCGGCATAACGGTAGTATGCTGCCGAAAGCACGTCCTCGGGCAAACGTTCCCCCGTTTCCCTTAAACCGGCATATTCAGCCACAAAATCATAAAAGTACGCAGGAAGCGTACGTCCTTGCTCGTCTTCGCTTTTCACCTTCTCAAGCACTCCTGCCAACTCCTCGCGTGAGAACATGGCCCGCTCGTCAAACACGGCATCCTCACCATCTTCCAACAAGGCCAACAGATTACGATGATCATATTGAAGAAAAAATAAAGACACGAGCTTTTTATCCGACGCAGAAAGTTGCGGCCAATAGTCCTCCTTAAAATCAGCTACTGTAAAGTTCAACTTGGCATCGTCAGGAGAAAGGTCGGGCATGCTCGCCACCAAACCATAATAATTCTTCATGCAAATGAATTTAGAAGAGCATTTCTATCAGTTTCGGACGAAGAAAATCCTTGAAATAGGCTTCAAATTCTTCTTCTCCGAAGTTTACTTTATAAGAGCCGTCTGCGGGAGAGACAGAGAATGCGGCCGCTTTTCCGTTTACAGCCTCTATCTTCACACCCTTATCCAGCAAGTCTTTTGCATGGGTACGGAAATATGCCGTAAGCCCTTCGGCATCGGATGCAGAAATCACCATATCTTCACCAGCCGCCCAATTACGCGCCACCGCAACCATAAAGCTTCCCATAAAATCCTTATTTCCGGTAAGGTCCCTTACCGTATCCTTAACCAGTTTATTGGAAACAACGTTCACAATCTCCGATTTCAAGGCACTCAACGCCTGACCGGCATACAGTTTCAATTCCGACTTTGTATTGGCGTCCAGCTCCCGGGCTTCTCTATGTGCCTTATCTACGATCTGTTCAGCCTCTTTCCGAGCATCAGCCACTAGTTTCGCAGCTTCTTCCTCTGCTTTTTCCACCAGACGCTTGCCCTCGGCATTTCCTTTTTCCACCCCTTCGCGATAAAGCTTATCGGTCAACTCTTGAATCTTTTCCATTGTATATTTTGGTTTATCTATTTCCTTTTCTGTCTCCTTAAACTCTAAAACAGGCATGTTTTTCCCGAAGGGCAAAGATAAGGGAAAAAACGTTCTCGGCACACTCTAAAACCCTGTTGAAAAGCATAAAAACCGCACAAAAAAGATAATTCACAAGAAATATTCCGCCGCTTCTTGCGGAATATACGCAAATAAAGACTTATCTTAGCCGTCCGAACTCTACATAGGTACACACATGGTACAAGGCAATGACTACATAGTTACCTGGTTCTACCGTGAATCACACGGGGAAGCCAGTTATTACCCGCAAGCCGGGGGCAAAGGAGATTCTGCACTGCTACATTCCATCTATATGCAGATACAAGTGCCTTTCTTCACGACTTTCCGGCATTATAACCCAAAAGCCAGACTGCTGTTTTTCACCAATCTCACGGCAGATGCACTCCCGGCTTTTCTCATTGCCCTTTTCCACCGCACCGATACGGAAATCATTACTCTGCCTTATACCTGTCGCCCCCCAAAAGGATGGTACAAGGCATGGATGAACCAATTTTACGTATATGACATCTTTAAGGAAATGGAACGGCGCATGCAACCGGAAGACACTCTTTTGGTATGCGATGCCGACTGTCTTTGCCGCACCTCCCTGCACAACCTCTTCCAGAGCATACGCACGGACGGCAGTGCCCTTTATGAAATGGAATACCCGCAAGGATTCTCCATCAACGGCACTACATTGGAACAGATGAATGCCTTCTATACCGCATGCTATGGCGAACAGCCCTCCATACCCATAATATATTATGGTGGAGAACTGATAGGTTTGAGAACTGATGCCGTACACGGCATTAACCGGGAATTCCCGGTTATACGAAACTTCAATTTCACCTTGCCTGATGATGCTCCGCGTCTGCACGAAGAAGCCCACACTTTAAGCGTGCTGGCCGAACGCCTGCACCTGCGGCATGCCACAGCCAACCGCTACGTAAAGCGTCTTTGGACCGGCCGCGCGTATAATAATGTAGCTCCAGGAGATGAAAAGCTTCCTGTCTGGCATCTTCCCTCCGAAAAGAAGTTCGGCTTGCACCGGCTGTACATGATGCTGGAACGTGACAAAGCCATCCTCGACGAACAACTGTTCTGGAAGAAAGCAGGAGAATATTGCGGAATCCCGTACACCGGTCTGAAAAAGAAAGTGCATGATCTCATGACGGAAGTGAAAGAAAAACTCAAATAGCCCACAAGGCACAAACATGGCAGAAAAGACACTCAAGGAAAAAACAGCTAAAGGTCTGATGTGGGGCTCCGTCAGCAACGGAGCTCAACTCATATTAGGCACCCTGTTCGGCATCTTCCTCGCCCGCATCCTGTCCCCGTCGGATTATGGAATGGTGGGTCTGTTGGCTGTATTCTCACAGACAGCCTCCATTCTGCAAGACAGCGGTTTCCGTACGGCCTTGGCCAACCGGCGTGAGATTGTCCACGAAGATTACAATGCCGTATTCTGGTTCAATATCACAACCAGTTGCACCTTATATATATTACTTTTCTTTCTGGCTCCGCTGATTACGGATTTCTACCTGCAATCTGATGCCGCAACCAATCAGGATCTATCCGAACTGACCCCGCTGGCCCGCTTCTCTTTTCTCGGTTTTGTCATCGCCAGCTTGGGCACGGCACACTACGCATACCTGTTTCGTACACTACAGGTTAAACAAAAAGCCATCATCACAATCATCAGTCTCACCGCATCCAGCACCATTGGCCTCATCATGGCCCTGACAGGCTATGCCTATTGGGGACTGGCAACCCAAGGTATCGCCTTTACCACTTGCAATACCGTGCTTTTCTGGTATTTCTCCAAATGGCGCCCCACTCTGCCTGTATCGTTCCGCCCTTTGAAAGAGATGTTCGGCTTCAGTAGTAAAATTCTGGTCACCGACATCTGCAACAACATCAACGGCAACATTCTGTCCGTCATGCTGGGCCGTTTCTATGCTGTGAACGACGTAGGTCTTTACAACCAGGCCTACAAATGGACCAACATGGCAAGCACAACAGTACTCGGTACTATTAAGGATGTGGCACAGCCCGTACTCCGCAATGTGGAGAAAGAACGTGAGCGTCATAAACGGGTTTTCCGCAAGATGCTTCGCTTCAATGCCTTCATGACCTTTCCGATTCTCTTTGGTCTGGCACTTATCTCACGCGAATTTATCCTCATTACCGTCACGGAAAAATGGTTGGCATGCGTGCCACTCATGCAGATATTGTGCATTGGGGCATTTACGTTTCCCCTGCAATATTTATGCACCAATCTGGTCATTACCAAAGAACGCTCGGATCTGGTATTATGGAACACTATTGGCATGGGCATTACACAACTCGGTGCCGTATTTTTCTCTTATCCTTACGGCATCCGTACCATGGTATGCATCTATACTGTCATCAACATAATGTGGCTCATTGTCTGGTTCTATTTTGTCCGTCGTGAAATCGACCTGCGCCTGCGAGAAACATTTTTCGATCTGGCCCCATACGCGGCAGTAGCGGCCATAACTATGGCCACCACCGCACTTATCACATCGCCGATAGAGCACATCTACCTGCTGTTGGGTCTGAAAATCATTATCGCCGTCCTGCTCTACGCCACACTTATGTGGGTGAGCGGATCCGTCATATACCGGGAATGTATGAAATTCTTTCTGTCTGTTCTCAAGGCACGATTTTAAACACCGCCTTACTGCCTTGCCCCGACACTCTCGGACGGTAAAATATAGTCCTTGACCTCTCTTAAAAAAGAAAAAGATTTCAAAACTATTGGGAAGAAAAAAAAGATTCTATATTTTTGTGCGAAAACAGAAAAACAGTCCGAAGCATTTCTTTCCGACCTGTTTAGAATAAGATATTAACTCATGAATTTTGTCTATAAGATACCGGTTCTGCGTTCTCTTGTACGTATATACGAACTGGCCTGCTTTCAAAAGAAATGGCGCAAACGCAACAGACATAACCAGACCGTGGCGATAAACATGTTTCCTATGACATGCGTTGAAGTAGGAAACGGAACATATGGCGAGTTGCATATACAGAGTTACTATCCGGATAAGGAACGCCTGATTATAGGAAATTATGTTTCGTTAGCCTCCGGTATTCATTTTATTTTGAGTGGGAACCACCAAACCGAAACATTGTTCACTTACCCGATTCGTTCTACTCTTACAAAACGGCACTGCCATGAAGATAGTGTCAGTAAAGGTACAATCGTAATAGACGATGAAGTATGGATTGGCTATGGAGTCACCATTCTTTCCGGGGTGTTCATTGGAAAAGGCAGTATAGTAGCTGCCGGTTCAGTCGTGACGCACGATATTCCACCCTATGCTATAGCTGGAGGCAATCCGGCACGTATTATCAGATACCGCCTGCCGGAAGAAGTCATTCCTATTATCAACAACCTCAACCTGAATGACCTGTCACATGAGCAACAAACTACATTATTAAACGAATTGTACAGGCCATTGAAGACAAAGGAAGACGCATTACGAATTGCAAAATTAATTCATTATGAAACCCAGCGATAATCAGAAAGCAAGAGTCATCGCGTTCTACCTTCCACAATTTCATCCTACTCCGGAAAACGACAAATGGTGGGGAAAAGGATTCACGGAATGGACCAATGTAGGCAAAGCACGTCCGCTGTTCAAAAAACATTACCAGCCACGTGTACCGGCCGATTTAGGTTACTACGATCTGCGTCTGCCTGAAACACGAAAAGCGCAGGCTGATATGGCACGTGCTTACGGCATTGAGGGATTCTGTTACTGGCATTACTGGTTCGGAAATGGCAAACAATTGTTGCAAAGACCTTTTCAGGAGGTACTGAAAAGCGGAGAACCGGATTTTCCGTTTTGTCTGGCATGGGCAAACCACAGTTGGGAAGACAAACAGTTCAGCAAAGACGGCGGACACAAAATACTGATGGAGCAGCTATATCCCGGTGACGAGGATTATATCTTACACTTCAACGCCTTGTTGCCCGCTTTCAAAGACCCCAGATATATCCGCGTGCATGGGAATCCTATGTTTGTTATTTACAATCCCGCAGAGATCCCCAACCCTGCCCGTTTCATTTCTTTATGGCAACAATTGGCCTCAGACCACGGATTTCGTATCCACTTTGTAGGCCATACCTCAAAACCGCAAGAACTTATCCGTTACCGGAAATGGGGATTTGATGCTACCATCATGATAAGATTATTCGATGTCTTTAAGAAAGACTTCTCTTTGTTGGAACGGATAAACGCCAAATTGCAGCGTGTCATGCTGAATCAAGGACGTCGCATCGAATACAGCCGTGCCGCACGCTATTTTTATGGAACAGAAGAAAGAGCTGACGATTGCTATCCGTCTATTATCCCTAATTGGGACCACTCACCCCGTTCAGGCCGGGCCGCACATATCCTTATCCGCTC
Organism: uncultured Paraprevotella sp.; assembly: GCA_910586505.1. Lineage (GTDB taxonomy): Bacteria > Bacteroidota > Bacteroidia > Bacteroidales > Bacteroidaceae > Paraprevotella. Next base: position 89,417 of record CAJUGV010000001.1, read on the forward strand.
CACACCGGAAAAGTTCAGGAAACATGCATCAGATTCGTTCGACAACATCGCACATAAAGATCGGGAAGACCGGATTGTATTCCTCAAATCGTGGAACGAATGGGCGGAAGGCAACTACATGGAACCCGACCTAAAATTCGGACGAGGCTATCTCGAAGCACTGAAACAAGCCCTGGAAGAAAAATAACAAAGAAACAAAACCGGCTTTCTTACCGGTCAACCGCATACTCATACACAATGAACAATCATCCCAAAATAGCATTGCTCAAACAAGAAGTCTACCAAGATTTATATGTTTGTCCCACAACTGAAAAAGATCCTGCAGCCATACTGTTCTCTTCCATGGGACGGGTAGGCCCTATAGGACTGATGGCCGAACTGAACGCTGACTTCTACATTATCAAAGAAGAAGACAACTACGAAACACAGATTTACCGAAAAGTCATCCCACGTATAGCCAACGATCTGCAATTGCTCAAGACGCAAACGCTCGACAAACTTCCTGGACAGGAATTCAAATGTCCGGGCAGCCCTTTCCCGAACGGAAAATTCGCCACAGATTGCCGAAAGATAGACTGGAGTACGTATGACATCGTGATATCCGTCAACGTGTCTCTGCCTACCGAAATAGTCATGCAATATCCTCATACCCTGTTTGCCTACATGATAGGCGAAGCCAACCTCGCCACGGGATCGGCACATTTCGGTTACGACGTCACCCTGAACCAGATGGCGCGTGGGATTGTGGCCACACGTTGCGGCAAGGTAGACTTTCCCTATACATTTATTGGCGGGCATACGTTAGAGAATATTCTTTGCAATTATTTGCGACGTCCGTCACAACGTAAAGGTATATTCATGGAAATCAATTCCACTACCGAACGTCCTGTCACTCATTATCCCCTCCATTTCGAACCTCTCGCAAAAGCAGGACACAACATCATCCTACATAAACAAAAGATAGCGGACAATCTACAAAGTATATACGATGCCAAATATTTCGTAAAATGGGGCGGGCGAACCATCCGCGGCAATTCCGTGGCCGAAGCCGTGTCGTTGGGCGCACTGGCCATTATGAACCGCAACGAGGTTATCCACAAGGAACTCATTATTGATGAATGTCACATCACATCCATGGACGAACTGAAAAATCTTATCGGGCTACTCGAACAAGACCATGAACTCTACGAACGACTACGGACTAAACAAAGAACCGTACTACAAAACCTGTTCTTCGACCGACCGCTCCGCTCACTGGAAAACTGTCTGCAAGAAAAAAGACAATGCAAATCCAGGCGCCGATACACATGGTTAGACCAATGCTTCGATCGTCTGTGTTTCATTCGTCCCTGACAAACACGGCGACATACCATTTGCTTTTTCATCCTGTTATCACTATATTATCATGGAAACTGCTCCTATCCTACTATTTGTCTATAACCGTCCGGCCCATACATGCCGCACGCTGAAAGCCCTGTTACACAACGACCTTTCCGCCCAAAGCGACCTGTTTGTCTACTCAGATGCCGCACGCAACGAAACCGACCGGTCAGCAGTGGAGGAAGTACGCCATATCATTCACGGCATCACCGGATTCCGAACGATACATATCACGGAACGGGAAGAGAATCAAGGACTCGCCCGGAACATTATCGACGGTGTCACCTCCGTAGTAAACCGCTACGGAAAAGTCATTGTGCTGGAAGACGACCTCGTAGTGGCACCCCACTTCCTGCAATTCATGAACGATGCGCTGTATACTTATCGCGATACACCGCAAGTAGGGCATATACAGGCATGCGACTTTACCAACGACACTTCGTTGCCGGATACTTTCCTTATCAAATGGACGGGAAGTTGGGGATGGGGCACATGGAAGCGTGCTTGGCAACTGTTTAACCCCGACGGGAAAGCATTGCTGGCAGAAATACAACGCCGTAACCTGACTTACACCTTCGACTTCGACGGAAAGTACGGATACACACGCATGTTGCGCCGACAAACGGAAGGGAAGAACAACTCCTGGGCCATCCGTTGGAACGCTTCGCTCTTTCTCAATAATGTTTTGTCACTCAATGTGGGACGATCTCTTGTGCAAAATATCGGATTCGACGGTAGCGGAACCCACTGCGGCAGTGGCAACCTATATCACTCCGGTCTGTGTATGGAGCGTATTCACGTAGAAAAAATATCGCCTGTGGAGGAAAATATGAAAGCAAGAGCAGCCTATGTCCGTTACTACGCCCGTACCAATTCATTCATGGCCAAGGCCGTCAGACGACTGAAACGAACCTTAAAAGGTGATTTCGGTGCATAAAAATCACCTTTTCATAATCAAAGAATGGACTGATTCTTATGACATCTCACCCAGAATCCCTAATTTTGCAGAAACGAACAAAAAAGTATGAGAGTTCTCATTGTCAACACATCCGAGAATATCGGAGGAGCGGCTATTGCCGCTAACCGTCTGATGGAAGCCTTGAAAAACAACGGTATTAAGGCTAAGATGCTGGTACGTGATAAACGGACGGATCAAATTACGGTAACCAACCTGCCGCAGTCCCCGCTGTTAAAAGCCAAATTCTTATGGGAACGATACTGCATCTGGCAAGCCAACCGGTTCAAAAGACATAATCTATTCCAGGTGGATCTGGCTAACACAGGCACAGATATCACCTCGCTGCCGGAATTCAAAGAAGCCGATGTCATTCATCTACATTGGGTGAATCAGGGATTTCTATCATTGAAAAACATCCGCCGCATCATAGACAGCGGCAAGCCCATCGTGTGGACCATGCACGACCAATGGCCGTTCACCGGTATCTGCCACTATAGTGGAGAATGCACAAAGTACCATACGGAATGCCACCATTGCCCTCTGCTCATTCACGGCGGGAGCAGCAATGATCTTTCCGCCAAGGTCTTCAGGCGAAAAAAACAGATGCTGCACGGCGCACATATAATCTTCGTTGCATGCAGCCATTGGCTGGAAGGACTGGCACGGCAAAGCGCCCTACTGATAGGACAAGAAGTAACGTCCATCCCCAACACCATCAACGCCAATATATTCCATCCGGCTGAAAAAAAGAAAGTACGCCTACAATGCAATCTCCCCGTCAACAAAAAACTCTTGCTTTTCGGTTCACTCAAAACCACCGATCCCCGCAAAGGCATCATCTATCTGATTAAAGCCTGCCGTATATTAAAAGAGAAAGACCCCGACCTGAGTGCACAAATAGGTATCGTTGTAGTAGGAAACCAAGCCGACCGGATACGCCGGTTTTTCCCTTTTCCTGTATATGCCATTGACTATGTAAACAACGAGCGTCAAATGGCCCGACTGTATAATGCGGTAGATGCCTATGTCACTCCTTCGTTAGAAGACAATCTGCCCAACACCATCGTTGAGGCACTCTCATGCGGAGTGCCCTGTGTAGGCTTTAACGTAGGGGGAATTCCGGAAATGATAGAACATCATCGTAACGGTTATCTGGCCGAAGCCCGCAATGCGGAAGATCTGGCGGAAGGCATACGATTTACACTGAATGCTCCCCTAAAGAGTCAGCTTTCGGCCAACGCCGTGCGTTCTGCCTTGAAAAAATACGGAGAAACAAACGTCACCTCCCAATATATTGCCGTCTATACACGGGCAACTCAGAAAAGATAAACCGTAAAGGTATCATGAATAAAACTCCTCTCCCAACAATCACCATAGCCACTGTAACTTACAATGCGGAAGAAACTCTTCCTCACACACTGGAAAGCGTAGCAGAACAAACTTATCCTTATGTCGAACATCTCATTATCGACGGGTGTTCCAAAGACCACACCATAGAAATAATACACAAATATGTCGATGCCAACGCCGGAAATGCACATCCCCATGACATACGCTTCATCCGGGAACCGGACAAGGGATTATACGATGCAATGAACAAAGCCCTGGAACAAGCATCGGGCGACTATATCGTATTCCTTAATGCCGGCGACCGACTGCACGACACAGACACCCTTCAACAAGCTTTCGGACATATTACCGACGCAAACTGTCCGGCCATCGTCTATGGCGAAACAGACTGCATAGACCACAACGGACATTTCGTCCGCCACCGCCGTTTGCAAACTCCGAAACAGCTGGACTGGCGAAGTTTTCGCTACGGAATGCTCGTCTGCCACCAGTCTTTTTACGTCCGTACCGATCTGGCAGTCAGGGAAACCTACAATCTCGACTATCGCTTCTCTGCCGACTTCGATTGGTGCATACGCCTAATGAAACGGGCAAAACAGTTTGGCGAATCAATATACAATACCAATATCATTCTCACCGACTATCTATATGAAGGCCTCACTACACAAAACCACAAGAAATCTCTGTGGGAACGCTTCCGCATCATGGTCGCTCATTACGGGTGGAGTATGACCGTGATACAACACATTCGGTTCGTTTTCCGTGCCTTCTTGAAGCGATGACTGCATATTAGCGCTCTCCTTATATTTTATGGTGCATTTGTAATAGTCCGTCCGACTCAGCGATTGTATTTTTGTGTGTTTATTCACTTTAATTCATATCAACACATGAAAAAAACTATCGCACTTTCTTTCTTGTGCTGCCAAATGGCTTTCACATCTCTTGCAGCACAACAGATGACCGTTTTCGAGAAGGTAGGCAACGGCGAAGAGTCTGTGCAAGAATTCTTTCCGGGTGAACACCGGGCACGCCCGGTTATGGGCACTTATACCCATAGCGAACGTATGGGAATTTTTTCCGGAGGACAAGACTTAGGGGGTTCCTCCGGCTGGTACACGGATACCCGCTGGGGAGATCTCGGCGACGGCACTTTTGCCAATCCCGTACTGAACGGGGACTATTCCGACCCGGATGTGATTCGTGTCGGTAATAAATACTACATGACTTGTTCCGAGTTCCATTTTATGGGGATGAATATACTGGAATCCGACGACATGGTAAACTGGAAAATCATCGGCCGTATCTTCGACCGTATCAATCTAGAAGGATACTCCGGAATGGACAAGTATGGAAACGGTAGCTGGGCACCGGCCCTCCGTTATCACGACGGCAAGTTCTGGATGTATGTATGTACGCCCAATGAAGGTTTGCTTATGTCCACGGCCACCGATCCCGCCGGTCCTTGGAGTCCGCTCCATCTGGTAAAAAAAGTATCGGGATGGGAAGACCCCTGCCCGCTGTGGGACGAAGACGGCCAGGCCTACATAGGCAGAAGCCAGTTGGGAGGCGGCCCCATCATCATCCACAAGATGAGCGCAGACGGCAAGTCGTTGCTCGACGACGGTCGGAAAGTGTATGAAGGACCGACAGCCGAAGGTACGAAACTATTCATCAAAGACGGATATTACTATATAAGCATTCCGGAAGGAGGAGTAGGCACAGGATGGCAGACCGTGATGCGCTCAAAAAACATCTACGGCCCTTATGAGCAGAAAAGGGTGCTTGAAATGGGGTCTACCAAAGTAAACGGCCCTCATCAGGGAGCACTGGTAGATACCCCCGAAGGCGAATGGTGGTTCTATCATTTCCAATCCACCGAACCTCAGGGACGGGTCGTACATCTCCAGCCCGTCATTTGGAAAGACGGATTTCCCGTAGTCGGTACCGACTACGACCGTAACGGAATCGGAGAGCCGATGAAGATTTGCCGCAAACCGTCTACGGGTGTTCAAAACAAGCCTTATGCCCCCCAAGCCTCAGATGATTTCGAAACGTCCGAATTGGGTCTGCAATGGCAATTCAACCACAACCCGCACGACGCCTACTGGTCGCTGACGAATAAACCGGGCTGGCTGGAAATCAAATCGCAGCAAGCTGATAAGCTGCGTACAGCCTTCAACCAATTCACACAAAAAACGATGGGCAACAAAGGGGTTGTCACCGTAAAAATAGATTTCTCCCAGCTCGATGCAGGCGGCCGTGCCGGTATCGAATGTATAGGAAACAAATTTGTAGGTGGAGGCGTTACCGTATCTGACGAAAACGGTGTCCTTACTCCACGCCTTTATATGGAGAACAACGGGACAACGAAGACTTATACCAACATCTCCTCCCTCAAAGATAAGTGCATATACATTCGTCTGGAAATAGATGCCGTACAAAACAAACATACGTTCTATTACAGTGTGAACAACCAGAAATTCATCATGTTCGGAGACACATTCGAGTCCGGTTCAGGCGATTGGAAGGGCAGCCGTATCGGTATCTACAGCTACAACACGCTATCCACGGGCGGCAGCGCATTCTTCGATGATTTTACCTATCTGTTCGACGGCCCCGGCGGACTGATTCCCAACCCCTCTAAATAATAACCAATGAGAAAACAACTTTTGACAATGATCATGGCATGGACGGCCATATGGCCGTCCGCAGCCCATGTATGGGATGAACTGGCCATTTTGGCGCGCCCGAACGCCGAAGGAACATTTTCATTAGAGAAATACAGTTACCTTCAGCCCACCACTTACACCAATGCCGTATTCTTCGACTTCGACAACGACGAAAATCTCGACCTTCTTATCATGGGGCAAGGCGGCGACTGGAATATCAGCGGAAGCATCAAATTCGTTACGCTTTATCGCAATCTGGGCGAAGCCGAAGACTTCCGTTTCGAGCGCGTGCCGGATGCAGGCTTCCTGCAATTCAGGGATGAGGGTTTCTATAATCCCATTTCTACCGGCGACTTCAACCACGACGGTTATACGGATGTCGTCATGATGAATACCCGAAACGGACGTAGCATAGATCTCTACCTCAACGACAAAGGTACCGGACGTTTCATACGTCAGGACATCAGTTTTGAGGGAGCTACCAACGGTTCCGTCATGTTCGGTGACCTGAACAACGACGGTTGGCTGGACATCGAGTATTCCGGTTACAGCAATAAGACATCCACCGCACTGAAAACCTACATCAACCAAAAGAACGGAAGTTTCGCAGATGTTACCCCACAAGAAATCTTCGGAGCATTTCAGGGACAGTCCACCCTGGCCGACATCAACGGAGACGGCACACTGGACATCATCAGTACAGGAAACGGAGACAACTGGATATGCCTGGCATCCATCTATTATAATACGCTTGACCAGAACGGATATCCCGTATGGCACTACACAGCGGAAAAAGAAAGCGGCATTCTCGGAGTGAGCCGTGCCAATCCGTTGGTTGCCGATTTTAATGCAGACGGACGCATGGATATGATCATCAATGGCGAACCGAGCGATGGCAGCGGATTCCGCAACCGCATATACTACCAGAATGAAACAGGAAACTTTACCATGGACACCTCTTTCCCTATCGTCCCGGTCAATCAAGATGGCGGAATCAACATGGGCGACTGGAACGGAGACGGAAACATGGACATTATCGTAGGAGGTTATGTAGGCACACGCGATCAAAGTGCACCAGCATGCTATTCCTCTCCCCTCCGCGTATATGAAAACCTGCCGGAAAAGACAGGACTGAAAGGCAATTCATTCCCCGATGCACCGAGCCGTGTTTCGGCAGAACTCCTCGGTTCGGAGATTGTTATTACCTGGAACGACGGACACGACAATGAAACGGCTATCGAAGCCCTACGCTACAATCTGTTTGTAAGAAACGAAACCACAGGAGAAACATACTGCCTCATCCCGGCCGACCGGCAAAGCGGCAGACTCAAAGTAGGCACGGACTTGCAGACATCGCTATCCTCCGCCGTCAAAACCTATCGCATCACACCTTTCGGCGAAGGAGAATACACCATCGGCGTACAGGCATTGGACCAGTCATACGCCGGCAGTACGTTCACCACCTGCACACTCCACATCGGTTCGCATATAGGCTCGCTGTCTGACGCTTCCGGCTTCAAAATCATCCGTCACGACGGAAATATAAAAGTAAAAAGCCCGCTCTACGAACGCGTAAGAATCTATACCACGGACGGACGACTCGTTGCCAGCGGCATTACCAACGAAGCCATCATGCTTCCGGCACGGGGTGCATATCTCGTATCTGCCGGCACTTTCAGGGAAAAAGTACTATTCTGAAAATTCCCATCCGGAAAGGGGATAAAAAACAGAGGAGATGCACCGATGATGCATCTCCTCTGTTTTTTGTTCATTTGGTTCTACAGGATATCTTTCAGATTCGCCGTATTAAAATCCTGAAAACAATCTCCTCCTTAATACAATACCTATCAAACCAATCATTAACCTAATCTCAATATTAACTAACTGCATTGCAAAGAAAGGAAAGTTTCAGGATACTTCATAAGAAAGATGGCGCAAAAAATAGAATAAACGCGTAATTTTACATCATTTGACGCAAACCAGGCCTCACGTCACCGTATCTGTTACAAAAATTAGCTTTTAAGGCAGGAAAAAGAAATTCCTTCTGCATCATCCGAAGGATGCAGAAGGAATTTCCTATCTTAAACTTTCGTGAAAAAGGAGTTAGAAACCTTTCATTTTTGTTGTGAGAATCTGTCCGTCCGTCGTCGTGGCACGCAACAATAACAAACCGTTCGCAGATGCGACGGAAAGGCGCACACTATATCCCGTTGCCGGAACAGCCTTCAACAAACGTCCTTGCATGTCAAACACCTCCACTTTGGTCAGAACGGCGGATGACGCCACATCAAAAACAGTCTGCCTGCCGTCGGCTGCAAGACGCGCCACCTTCAACCGATCCGTTCCGTGTTCTCCACTCACGGCATCATTTATTCCCACGGATTTCTTATGGAAACGGAATACCTTGACATCACGGTTCGGCACATTATAGGTCAGCTTTCCTTGCACATTCACCGTGCTGCCGCTCCACAGCTCTTTCACTTCATCGAAATCCCCCTGTTCAATATCCAGGTCGGCTAACGGTATATCACCGGACAATGCCGAAGCGGTATAATTGAACACAGCCACATAAAGATAGTCTGCCGTGTGGTGCATGAAACAGGTTTCCGCTCCCGCATCATTTCCGTTATACTCCTTATAACCGTACACCGGCATGAATGAGCGCCCCAAATCGGCCATTTCATTCATGTCTCTGTTCATCATGATTTTCTCCGCACTCTGACGGGACAGCTCGGGCCAGCCTTTTCCGGAATTGTCACCCAGGGCAAAATTATCGCCTACCAGCACCATGCCTGACACGGCCCCATTAGTGAAACGGGCACGGTTCTCGCCTTCCGTCGTCAGATAACCGTCCAGGCCGTTTCCTTTCAGCACCAAATGGTCGGGATCGTTATATTGATAGAACTTATCGGTCCACCAACCGCCGGAAATGGCATTCATGCTATACTCCGTCTGGTCGATACGCCCCCATGTGTCACAGGCTATACGGCGCGAGTTGCCGTATTGGTAAGGGAAAACCGGAGCTATAGACAGGGCGATAAACAAGGGCTCTCCCTCATCAGCCACCCTGCAGAAATAGCTGAACCCGTTGTTGTATGCCTCTACGGCAGTCTTCACTTTGGATGCATAATATGAATCGGCCTGTACCATGCCGTTGCTGGTAAAGTCCACCTTCACATACTTGAAACCCTGTGCCTTCATTCTGCGCAACTGGTAGGATATGTTCGACTTCACTCCCGGGTGAGTAGGATCAAGACAGAAAGCGCCGTCCAGTTTATACGGTTCGCCGTTTACTTTAAGCACACAGTCTATGCCTTTATACGATGTGCCTTCCAGATTATTGTTTTTCAGGTCGTCCACCGTGTTCCACCACAATGCGAAAGGCGAACAATAGGTTCCCACCACCTGTCCGTTTTCCTCTGCCAGTGCGCAAAGCTGCTTCTTTTGCTGGTCCGACAGGTTGTCCCATGAGTCGATACTGATCACCTGCACCCCCTGTCCGTTATGGAATCCGCCGGGTTTCAGCACCTCGTGATAATACTGTGCGATTTCCTTGTCGGCTTCGAAAGAATTCTTGTCGGCCAGCACGCCCCAGCTCTGCCAGCCGAACGGCGTCCCCTTCGTCCAGGTGTTGCGCATGGGTGCCACCAGAGTATTGGCACGGGCAAACTCATCCATCCCCTGCCGCCAGTCGTCGGCATAATCCACCAGCATACGTGCCGAAGTGATCTCCGGTCCGTCCACTTTTCCATGCGGCAGCACATCACGCGTTCCCATCTCGCTTCCGCCCGTCTGCGGTTCGGACGCACCGGAATAAAGGCGCAGCATATTGATTTTCCCGTTATCGGAGGCCTTGACCTTCACCGCACTTTTCCAGCGGTTATGCTCCACCGAACCGAGAATCATGCCTTCGCGGCTCGTGCCGTTATAAAAGGCCGAAACCTCGTAGGAGGTCATTTCACGGTTCATGCCGTATTTGTGATAACGGCAGAAGCCGTCGTTGTCGAAAGGCACACTGAGCATTCTGTTGTCGCCACTGCCCGTAAACAACGTATAGTCACGGTTCACCGACACGGGTGCCAGATAGTTGGAACGTATGGAAGCATCCCCGCGCAATGTCAGACTCGTAATCATATAATCACGCCCCTCGTACACATAAAAACGCTGCTCCATCCGTACATCATCGCCATTGTCCAGCTGCGAGAATGCAAAAGTATAGCATGTTCCCGCTCCGAACTCGTCGTCTACCCCGTCCTGCGTCAGTTCCACCTTGGCAAAAGAAGCCGTCGTCACACTGCGCGCCGTTCCGCCGGCATTGTCATAGGCCGCTTCCGAAGCAGAACGGTTGAACAGACATTTGCGTGCAGTCCCGTCGGCATGCAGCACATTCACTCTGAAAGCCTTGTCGGCTTCTATGTACGACACTTTCCACCGCCCTGCGGTCACTACGATATCGCCGGCATAACTCCGGAATGCGGTACACAAGCTCAGAGACAATACGACCGTGCACCATTTGAAGTTCTTGCTTATCATCCTCACTGTTTACTTATCTCGTTCAACGTCTTTTCCACCACACGGGCCACCTGTCCGGCCAGCACTTCGAAACCGGCATCCACGGGATGTGTGCCGTCGCCTCCCGCATAATATTCGGGATGGTCAATCACCAGTCCCCAAAGGTCGTTCACTTCTATTCTTTCACGGCGCACGTATTTCAACGCAATCTCGTTGCGCACTTTCAGACGTTCCGTAACGGGAGCCAGTTCTCTCATTCCCTCGCCCTGACGCACGGGAGTGATAGTGGCCCAGATAAGACGGGCATCCGGAGCATACTTCCTGATCAGCGCCAGAAATTCCGGAAACCCCTTTTCAAACTCTTCTTCGGTGTAGTCGAAACCGTGCAGCCCGTTATTGAAATGAATGATATCGAAATGATTGTGCTTCAACACGGCGCCCAATTCGTCCAGCAAGGCCGGATCGCCTACACTTTTCGAACCGGAGAAACGGCCCACATAAGCCCGTTCGCCTATCTGCTTCTCCACCATCGGATAATAACCGCGCGTAATGGAGTTGCCCAACAGCAACACATGGGGCTTATCCGTGCGGTCGGCTCCCGTAAGCCACACATCCGACCATTCTATATACTCGCGTGCGATGTGCCGCTGCGCTCCTGCCGTCAGGCAGAAGTGCAGCACACAGATCAAACATGCGATAAATTTCCCTTTTTTCATCATCGTCTCATTTATTTCTTAGAAAAACGATACACCCGCGCATCCTTGCCCGGCACGCTATAAGAGACGGCATCACTACCCACAGATACGGTCTCGCCGGTCCACAGTTCTTTCACCGTGTCGAAATCGGCCTTAGCAATACCCAGCCGTTCAAACGGAATCTCACCGCCAATGGCCTCGTCCTTATAGTTGATGACAGACACATAAATATATTTTTCGGTGTTCAGCACCACACAGTTCTCCGCGCCATCGGCCTTGCCATTGTATTCACGATAGCCGAATACGGGACGCGCGGAACGGCCGAAGTCTCCCATCTCATTAATATCCTTGTTCATCAGTATCTTGCGGGCACGCTCATGCGACAGGCGTGCGTCTCCACGTCCCGACTTATCCTCCAGGCTGTAGTTGTCCGACACCAGCATCATTCCCGATACGGCTCCGTTGGTGACACGGGCACGGTTCTCACCTTCGGTTTCCTTCTCGTTGTCGTTACCCACCAGCACCAGATGGTCGGGGTCGTTATACTGATAGAACTCATTGGTCCACCATCCGCCGGCCACGGCATTCATGCTATACTCCGACTGTCCTATCTTTCCCCACGTGTCGCAGGCTATACGGCGCGAATTGCCACAGTGGTAAGGGAATATCGGTGCAATAGACAAGGCAATGAACATAGGCTCCCCTTTATCCACCTCGTTCAGGAAATGGTCAAAGCCTTCGTTATAGGCCTCCACAGCCGTTGTCACATCTTTATTATAATAGGAGTCGGCCTGCACCATACCGTTGCTGGTGAAGTCCACTTTCAGATACTCGAAGCCTTCTTCTTTCTTCATGCGCACCTCGCGGCTGATGAGTGCCTTCGTACCGGGATGCGTGGGATCGAGGCAGTATGCTCCGTCCAGTTTGGTCGGTTTTCCGTTCACTTTAAGCACACAGTCATAACCGGTATAGGGACTTCCCTCGCAGATTTTGTTTTTCAGCATATCTTCGTTCCACCACAATGCAAAAGGAGTGCAGTAAGAACCCGGCACCTGACCGTTGTCCCTCACCACTTTGGTAAATGCGGCACGCTGCTCATGATTCATGTTGTCCCAGGCGTCTATGCTCATCACGTTCAGCCCCTGGCTGTTGCGGAAACCGCCCGGATTCAGCGTTTCCTTAAAATAATTGGAAACCGCCACGTCCACGTCATAGCAGTTCTTGTCGGACATCACGCCCCAGCTCTGCCAACCGAAAGGCGTACCGCGCTTCCAGGTGTCGCGCATAGGCTGCACCACGGTGTTGGCATGGGCATATTCCTCCATACCGTCACGCCAGTCGTCGAACGCACCGATGAACATCAGAGCCGAATGCACCTCGGGGCCTTTCACTTTTCCGTGAGGCAGCTCGTCGCGCGTAGACTGGTCGGAAACACCGGAGAATACCTGCAGCGCATCAATGCGTCCGTCACGGGATGCCCTGACCTTCACCGCACTCTTCCAGCGGTTGTGCTCCACCGATCCCAGTACCACGCCGTCGCGGCTCACGCCTTCATATACGGCCGACACCTCGTATGAGGTCATCTCACCGTCCATGCGATTCTGGTGATAACGCACAAAACCGTCATTATCGAAAGGCACTCTCAGCATGCGGTTCGTCTCTGCCGGTGCATACAAGTCGTAGGCCCCTTTCACCGACACCGGCGCCAGATAGTTGGAACGGAGCGAAGCATCGCCGCTCACCGACAGATCCGTCAGGACATAGTCGCGGCCTTCATACACGTAAAAACGCTGGCACAGTTCCACCTCATCGCCATTGGCCGGCCGGCTGAATACGAACTCATGACAGACTCCCTTGCCGAAGCCGTTGTTTATTTTCTTCTTGCGGTAGTCCACGTCCATAAACATGGCCGAGCTGACCGTACGTACGCGGCCGTTCGCCGTTTCATAGGATGCCTCCGGCACGGAACCGAGAAACACCGGACGGAATTTCTTCTTCCCGAACAGTCCTTCCACATCGAATTTGTTGCCTTTGTCCACGAAGGTAATTCTCAAATCACCGCTCTTAATCACCACGTCGCCCGCTTCCACATTGGCAGGGCAGAGAGCCAGCGCGGCAGCCAGGCCGCACAGCATTCCCGATAGTCTCAACTTCATTATTTCTCTTTTATGCTATAATATTAATAATCTGCTGTTTTCATCTCATGCTGACTTTGCACACCTGCTCCGTTCCGTCGGTCATCGTTACGCGCAAAATCACAAGCCCTTTCGTCTCCGACAGCTTCATTTCCACCTGCGTACGGTCGGTCAGACGCTCTTCGCATACCAGACGTCCCTGAAGGTCGTATGCCTTGATGCCGCTCATGTTCCTGTCCGAATAAACCATCAGCACCCCGCCGCCTATGCTTGCCACCTTCACACGGCTTTCTTCTCCCGCCACCGCAGATGAGATTCCGTCGCCGCCGTTCTTCCGGAAGCGGTATACACGGGCATCCGCCTTCGGCACGGCGTAGGGCAAAGCGCCGGCTTTCACCACGGCCATCTCATTCGTCCATAACTCGCGCACCTCGCTGAAATCCTCCGGAACGATGTCCAGAGCCTCAAAAGCTATCTCGCCTTTCAGTTCCGTATCCTTACTGTAATTGATCACGGCTACATAAAGATACTCCGGTGTATGGTACATGAAGAAATTCTCCGCACCGTCGTTATTGTTGTTATGCTCTTTGTAACCGTATACCGGCCGGAAAGAGCGGCCCATATCGGCCATTTCGTTAATGTCCTTGTTCAGCATGATCACCAGCGAACGCTCACGCGACTTACGCGCCCACCCACGGCCCGAATCGTCGTTCAGACTAAAGTTGTCGGCCACCAACATCATACCGGAGCACGCTCCGTTGGTGTAGCGCGCGCGGTTCTCACCCTCCGTATTGTTGATCTGGTCGTTGGCTCCCACCAATACCAGACCGTCAGGGTCGTTGTACTGATAGAGGCGATCGGTCCACCATCCGCCGGAAATGGCATTCATACTGAACTCCGCCCAGTTGATAGACCCCCAAGTGTCGCAGCTGATACGGCGCGAATTGGCATATTGGTAAGGGAAAAGGGGAGCGATGGAAAGCGCGCCGAAAAGTCCCCACTGATCCATCTGCCGCTTCACGTAATCCATGCCCTCATTGTAAGCCTCCACGGCCGTAGTCACATCCTTATTGAAATAAGAGTCGGCTTGGATGATGCCGCAGTTCACGAAGTCCATTTTCACGTACTTAAACCCGTAGGTGGCCGTAGAGCGCAGGAAATTCCTCATATTGCTCTTTGTGAAAGGATGGGTGGGATCGAGACAATAAGCCCCGTCATACCATATGGGCTTGCCGTCGGCATGAAGCACCACGTCGCGGCGCGTATGTTTCGTACCGTCGGCCGCGGTGTAAACTACATCGTCCCAGTTGGGGTTCTCTCCGCACCACATAGAAAACGGCGTACTGTAACAGCCCACCATCTGGCCGTATTCCTTGGCCTTTTTGATGAATTTGCTGTGCTGGGTATTATCCATGCCATCACCGGCATCCAGACTTATCATTACATTGCCCTGGCTGTTCTTGAAACCGCCGGGCTGAAGCACCTCATGGTAGTAGTCGATGATTTCGGAAGCCGACTCGTAAGAGCACTTCTCGGCCAGCACGCCCCAGCTTTGCCAGCCGAAAGGTGTACCGTGAGTCCAAGTCTCCGTGCGCGGAACCACCAGATTGTTGGCGTCGGCATATTCCTCCATTCCCTCGCGCCAGTCGTCGTAATAACCCACAAACATACGGGCCGACGTCACTACCGGTCCTTTCACCTTGCCGTGAGGAATAAGGTCGCGCGTCTGCCAGTCGGACACCCCGGAATAGACGCAAAGGCCGTTGATGGTTCCGTAACCCGCCATATCGGCCGTCACCGCACTTTTCCAACGGTCGTGCTCTACCGATCCCAGCACCAGCCCGTTCCGGCTCTCACCTTCGTACAGGGCCGACACCTCGTATGAAGTTTCCTTACGGTCCATCCTGAACTTATGATAACGCAGGAACCCGTCGTTGTCGAAAGGCACTTTCAGCATGCGGTTGCTCTCTGCCGAGGGATAAAGCATATAAGACTTCTCCACCGACACGGGAGCCAGATAATTGGAACGTATGGACGCATCACCGCTCACACTCAGGTCGGTCACCATATAGCGGCAGGCGGGATAAATGCAGAAACGCTGCACCATCGTCACCTCATCGCCATTGTCGGGAGCACTGAACGTGAAAGTATGGCAACGGCCGCGGCCGAACACATCGTCGACATCGGCCGAGACAGCCTCCACCCGGGCAAAAGACTTCGTATTGACCACACGCTCCACGCCTTCGGCATTGTCATATTTCACTGTCGAGAACGAATGGTTCACCACGCATTTGCGCGAGGTCCCGTCTTCGTTGAGCACATTAATGCGGAAAGCTTTCTCGTTGTCGAGAAAAGTAATCTTCCACATCCCGTCGCTCACTATAATATCATCGGCCGTTACCGTGAAAGGCATCGCCGCCACTGATGAGCATAAAATAAAAAAGGCTCGTAACAATCTTTTTTTCATATTGCGTATGTTTCATTGTATCTTCTGCGACAAAGTGACGAAAAAAAACAGTAATCCGCAAGGAGAAAACACGCAAAAAATAAAAGATATGCTTCGCGCATTTGTTTTATCGGCATTTCAGGGCGGGATTTACGCACGCCTGCCGCCGCCCTCCCGGCAACAGGCAGTAGCCAAACAGGGAAGCCGCAGCCACGGAACCCTGACAGAATGGCAGACCGGCAAGACGCAGGATTCGACTGTACGCACCCCGGCCGGAAAAGGTCCGAATCTGCGCCATTCTCACGCCGCTACCCGAAAGCAAAACGTAAGGCCGGCAAGGCTGCCGACCGGCAAAATGTCATCCGTCACAGCACAGTGTACGGGCGAAGGAGGAATGGGCGTAAGCTTCGGACGGCCGTCGGACGGCAATAAGTCAGTCTGAACGGAGCACGGTTTCCGGCTCGAATAGAAAAAAAACAGCAGGAAAAAGAAGGCACAGGGCGGGAAAGCATACCATAGAAAACTTTCGTGCGCAGTAAAATTCAATGCCATGCGGAGTATTTTTTTATTTACTGCGCACGAAATTCCAACGTGAAGGACACGGAATACTGAAACAAACGGCCTTTTCAGGGCCTAAAATGGCTTTTCCAACCTTTTTTCGAGAAGCAAACGACTGCAGAAAGAGATGAAAAGCGGCATCCGACATACCGAAAAAAGGGAAAAGACTGCCAGAATGACAGTCTTTTCCCTTAAAAACGTCCGTCTCCGAAGAGCCGTATTT
Source organism: uncultured Paraprevotella sp. (assembly GCA_910586505.1). Lineage (GTDB taxonomy): Bacteria > Bacteroidota > Bacteroidia > Bacteroidales > Bacteroidaceae > Paraprevotella. The sequence continues at coordinate 106,343 of CAJUGV010000001.1, forward strand.
ATTTCACGGTAACCGTGCGGTTGAACAGGATGTGGTCGGAAGAACGTCCCACCTGAATCTCAAACTCTCCGGGTTCCACACCCCACTGCATACGTTCGTTGCAGAGAGCCATCTCCTGCATCGGAAGTTCCAGTTCCACCTCTACCTGGCGACCGGCCGGCACCTCTACTTTCTTCACCCCTTTGAGCTGACGCACAGGAGTGGACACGGTGCTGATCTTGTCGCGCACATAAAGCTGCACCACTTCCTTCCCGTCGCGCTTACCGGTGTTTTTCACCTTCAGCCGTACTTTCAGCACACTTTTGTCGGAAAGAACGGTGTCGCTCAACTGCAGGTCGCTGTACTCGAAATCGGTATATCCCAAACCGTAGCCGAAACTCCACAAGGCGTACGGTTTCTCAAATACGTAATGACCGTTCGGTTCGTCAAGGCTTCCGCCTTTGTCGAACACGGTCTCACGGTCGGTGGGATAATAGTTATAATAACAGGGGGTATTGCCCGTACTGCGCGGAAACGACACATTCAGGCGACCGGAAGGATTCACCTTACCCAGCAGCACATCGGCCATGGCATTACCCTGCTGCTCTCCGCCGTAGAACTGAAGCACCACGGCATCGGCATGCTCCTGCGCCCATGTCATCACCAAAGGTTTGCCCGTAATGAGCACCACAACTACCGGTTTTCCGGTTTTCTTCACTGCCTTGAGCAAGTCGAGCTGCTTGCCCGGCAAGTCGAGCGAAGAGAGGTCGAAACCTTCACCCGAAGTCACTTTTTCGGCTTTGGCGTTACGGCCCAGCCACAAACTGCGTGTACCCACGGCTACAATGGCAATGTCGCTCTGTTCGGCCAGCCGCACAGCTTCGGCGATGCCGTCTTCCTTCTGGCTCCACCAATCGCACCCGTCGGCCTGATTCACCGTCACATGCTTGCCCACGGCAGCTTTCAAGCCGTCGAAAAGTGTCACACACTCATGATGGCCGGCACTCACCCAGCCATAATCTCCGGCCACTCCGCAGGCGCTGTTCGGGCCCAGCAGAGCGATCGACTTATAGCGGTTCAGATCGAGCGGAAGAATGTCGTTCTTGTTTTCCAGCAACACGATGCTCTCCTCGGCCACCCTGCGGGCCAAAGCCACGTGTTCCTTGCTGCGCACCACCTTGTCTACCTTTTCGGGATGTATCTCCATGTCGTCGAACAGTCCGAGACGGAATTTGGCGGTCAGCACACGACGGCAGGCGCGGTCCACATAATACTCGTCTATCAGTCCTTTCTTTACCTGCTCTTCCAGCGTCTGATAGGCCCAGTCCCACACGTCCATATCTATACCGGCCACCAAAGCCTTGCGTCCGGCTTCCTCCGTGGTAGCCACAGCCTGATGGAACACTTTCAGGCGGTCTACCGATCCCCAGTCGGAATAGACAAATCCTTTGAATCCCAGCTCGCCGCGCAGAAAATCGGTCATATAATAGGCCGAATGGGTCATAGGCACTCCGTCGTAGGCGCTGTAGCAACTCATCACGGCTACGGGATCGGCATTCCTGAACACCTTGGCAAAGGGATAGGCATAGAGATTGCGGAGCTCACGCTCTCCACCCGACACATGGGCGCAATTCAGTCCGCCGGTCGGGGTGCCGTGAGCCACAAAGTGCTTAGGCATCGCACCCACTCCTTCCGCCTGCGAGCCGCGCACAAAATGCGTGGCCATCTCACCGATCAGATAGGGGTCCTCGCCATAGGTTTCCTCCACACGCCCCCAACGCAGCTCGCGTGCGATATCGAGCACGGGACTCAACAGTTGACGGATACCAATGACATGGGCTTCACGACCGATGGCCTGCGCCATCTCGCCAATCAGTTCGGGGTTGAATGTAGCCCCCTGCGCAATGGCCTGAGGAAAAATGGTACAGCCGTTCTGTGAGACACCGTTAATGCCTTCCACCGTAGTCAGGGCCGGAATGCCCAAACGGGTCTGCGATACCAGATGCTGCTGCATCTTTTTGAACAGCTCGGCCGCCTCTTTGGCCGTCTTGCCCATCTCATGTACCGAACCGGTGCTCTCCTTGTAACGACTCTCCACTTCGTTGATGTCGCTTGTAGAGTTATTCTGCAACTGCAACACTTTCTCATGCAGCGTCATGCGACGCAGCAAGTCCTCCACTCTTTCCTCCACAGGCAGCGAGGCATCCTTGTACCTGGGCTTCTCCTGTGCCACGGCCATACCCGTGCCGCAAACCAGAAAAGCCGTCAACAAAATCTTTTTCATATTTTATTTTTTAAAAAACGGCCCGGGCATCTCTTACAGAAGTCCGGGCCGCATATAGAACCTAAAACTCAGTTATATTGCAATACAAACTGTTTTCTTATTATTTCACCACTTTCACCACACGGCCGGCAGCTTTCACGACAAACACACCGTGACCCTTCACCGTAATGGCTTCGTTGGTCATACCGGCAGCCACCTGAGCGCCCGACATGTTGAAGACAGCCACCTGGGCAGCCTCGGAAGATGCCACAGTAATGGCGTCACCGTCTACACTCACTTTCATTGTCTTGTCTGCCTTCTGAGCCTGCACACCGGTAGATACGGTCACTTCGACAGGAGCCGTAGTCCATCCGCTGGCTGTATAAGCATAGTTTACGGCCTGCACACCTACCGTATATTGGCCCACAGGAAGCTTGTCGAACACATAAACAGCCTCACCGTCTTCGTTTCCGCTTGTCACGTAGCATCCGAACATAGAGTAGCACAACTGCTTGCCGGTCTCGATGTTGGCAGGAACAACCATGCGGGTAGCGCCGGTCTCGTTATTCTTGATGTAGAGATTGAACATAGCCTGATTTCCGTTGTTCATTGAGGAAGCCTGCCATTTCACGGTTACACGTCCGTCACCGGCTTCCGCCAGCACTTCGTCTACCTCAGAAGGAGCTATTACTTCGATATCCGCCGTATTATAGCTGATGATATGATCGTCGGACTTGTCTGTCCAACCGGTCGTCAGCAAATCTATCTTGCCGTCGCCGTCCATGTCTCCGAAAGCATTCTCACCCGGTTCTCCCTTGGCCAAAAATGCACCGAAATATTCATTCGTTCCATCGGCAAACCAGTTATTCTCATATTCCGCAGCTCCCTGACTCAGGTCTACCCATGCAGACCATCCGTATCCGTTACCGTCATTATCTGCCTTGGAAGTCCATCCCATCTGCCAGTAATCAGGATAATCGTCGCCGTTGAAGTCAGCACACAGGAAACGATAGAATGCCGACATGGCTACAGGAGCAATCGATGTCTCGACTTCCTCCAGTTTAAATCCTTCTTCATCGGACATGTTGATCAGGCAGTTGGCCTGCTTCAACGGACGGTTTCCGTTACATCCCTGCGTACCGATCTGCATAAGGTCCATCCGGCCGTTCTGGTCATAGTCGAGCGCCATAGTCAGGCCTTCCTCACATCCCCATGCCTGGAACACGTCCATAATCGTACCTTCAGCCTCTACACCGATCTTATCCAATACGGCTTTGGCGGAAGGAATCAGTTCGGGCGTCACATCCTGAAACTCTCCGTTCTGCAGATTGCGATAGAAACGGATTTCATTACCACCCGGTTCCGGTCCTACGGACATTTTGTCATCTGTTCCGTCGGCCCATCCGGTCATCACAATATCCAGCCAGCTATCGCCATCGAGATCGATGAATACTACCGAGCCGTGAGACAACTGTTTAGGCAGTTTCGTAGGCTCCTGCGTATAGTCACCGGGAATCGGATCACCCGTATCGGGATCTATTCCACTTTCCGTTTCCTTATATAATCCCTTACGATTGATTTCTTCCTCGAAAGAAAGGGGATTGAACACGGCCATTTCCTCAAAGCCCGTCCCCGTACTGCGAAGCAGCTTCACATAACGGCCCTTCGGTCCGTTTCCGGTAACGAGTACATCGGTCAGACCGTCCTTGTCATAGTCGCCCGTCACTAAAGAACTGTATTGCGTAGCTTCATTGAATCTCGCACCGCCACTTCCGTCATCCAAACCTATTGAGGCCAATGCTTCGTCATCCACAACCTCAAAGGTAGTACCGTCGATATTCTTCACCAATACATATGACTGTTTGGTTCCGGTATCGTTGCCACCCTGATTAAGGAAAATGAAATCCACCAGACCGTCGCCGTTAAAGTCGAGCGGCTGACTGCCGAAACCACGGATCGTAAGAGGCAAGCCATTCTTCATACCTACAAAGCGTTGTCTTTCCACTTCCTCCATTACCGGCTCACCGTTCTCGTCCACTACGGGCTTGTCGATCATGACGGGCTCGCCGTTCTCATCGAACTTAGGAGTTCCGTCGTCATTCGTATCCTGCACCCTTTCGGTCTTTTGCACCAACTCGATATATGTCTCCATAATAGGTTCAGAGTCGCCTATAAACTGACGTTCGCCAAGATTTTTGGCGAGCACTCCGCGCGCCTGCCATCCGTTGACGCAGGAAGTTCCATTCAAATATACATCCATCAAGCCGTCGTTATTAAAATCGGCTACGAACGGAGTTCCTCTATGAGAAGGCCATCCGACCATATCCCGGAAATCCCGATCCTGTTCAAAAGAAATTCCTTGTGCCTGAAGTCCCGTCTGGAACATCGTCATAGCGGCACAGAACAACATTGATTTTAAAGTAGTATTTCTCATATTATTTTGTTTTAGACTTCGCAAATTTAGCGCACCGCCCCTCAAACAACATAATACATTTGCTTCAAATATTAGCAAAAACGGCCCGAAATGCTTATTTCAGCATTTCGGGCCGCGCAGACCGGCTGTTTTTGAGCCAGCGGTTCCCTACTTCAGGAACCACTGCTTTTCATCCTTCAATTTTGCCTTTATGGCATCCTTATTCTGTTCAAAGCGTTCGGCCACCATCCCAGCAGCATAATCGCACCAGTTACCACGGTGACGCCCCACTCTCATCAAATCGAAGAAACGGTTGCCTTCAAAACAGGTCTCTGCCGCCATCTCCTCCATAATGCGGTCTTCCACAAACAAGATGGAGTCGGCCAGTGCCTCGGCCATCTCTGCCGGATCGGTTGTCGGCACCTCTATTACAGTCTCGTCGCCCGTCCCCTCATCCGTGACAATCTTCTCCTCATAGCGGGTATAATCAGGGATTACGTACTGACGCTCGTTGTCATAGGAGATACCCATTCCACGACCACGTGTAGCCGTGCCGACATTGCCGTCAAATTTCCCTGCTGTGAAATCAAGGAATATTTCACCGGTACGCTCACCCTGAGTCACCTTATCAGGATTCTCGATATCCACACGCTTCAAACCATACTTCAACACAGCAAAGGCCATAGAAGGCTTACCGTAGCGGTTGATGGCTTCCGCCAAACGCAAATAAGCGTGAGACGCACGATAGACCGGCAAGCGACGTACATAATTCAATCCGCTCAGCTTGTCATTCTCGGGATCAGACACTCCGTTGTTGGACTCTCTCATGCCCCAAAACTTATAAATAAGGGTACCGTTATAATCACCCACTCTGGAGGGGCCGTAAGCTGCCGCCTCAATACGTCCCGACGCCATCTCGGCCTGTCCACGCAAATCTCCCATAAAATAACGGTCTACCACCGGATTAGACTGGGAAGGATAAAAATAAGTGGAACGGGACATATCGTTTACAAACGAAACGGCCGGCACAATAGACGGTTTTTCATTATAGGACAGACGTATCAACTGCGGATGATAATCTTTCGGTTTGTCACTGTAAGCCAACATGGTCAGCATCTCGGTAGATGCAGACGATGTATAGGAAGACAACCAGTCGAAAACAAGGCTATTACGCAACACACCGTTCCAACGGTTGGTATAATTGGAAGCCATAGTAATATTACGCTTGTCGATCATGCGATAATAGCACTGTGCGGCGTCGGCATAACGATTCAAAAACAAATAGAAATCACCGAGCAACATATCTATAGGAAAGAACATTCTCGTTGTCTCAAGACCGTTCACCGCACCGTAGTTCAACTCACGAATTCCGGTATAAGGACGCAGATCCTCAATCAGCAGTTCCGCCAATCTTTCGATACCCACTACGGGATAACTCTTCATGGCGGCCTCCAGACTCACGACAGGCTCCTCGATATAGTTTACCTCACCCTTGGCCAAAGCCAACTGCCAGTATGTCCATGCACGTATGGCCTTGATCTGAGCGAATTCCGGAAGCATGACCTTGTCTTCATAAAAAACAATGGAAGTATCCATGCGCTGTATCGCATAGTTACAGTTGTTGATGACATCATAATAATCGTTGAACGATCTATACACATTGTCAGGACCGACATTAAAATCGGATATCTGCTGAATGGATACATCAGCGTCGTGAGTGGCTTTCATCAAGTCACCTCTCAGTTCTCCAAAGAGCACGTAGCGATCGCCCAAACGCTGTACTTTGGAAAGAATACCCATGACGGAATAAAGAGAGTCGTTAGGAGACTGCAAGTCATTGCCGTCCTCAAAGACCACCGATGACGAATCCGTCTCAAACATGTCGGAACATGCCGAGAAAGCTCCGATGCAGGCGCATGCAGCCAACACGGCTTTCATATTATATCTATACCTTTTCATATATAGCTTCTTTTTGCATTATAAACTTAGATTTACACCTATCTGGAAAGAACGCGACTGCGGGGTAAGCCCTCCGTCAACACCCTGATAAAGCACCGAACGGCCGTAAGAGAACTCCGGGTCCGTACCAAGATATTTAGTCAGCGTACACAGGTTGTTCACTGCCGCCCACACAGAAACACCCTGCAGGAATGAAGTGGAACGCATGGGAACATGATAAGTCAGCATCAAACGCTTGAACTTGAGGTAAGACGCATCTTCGATCCAACGATCGGAAAAACGTGCATTACCCATCGGATCGCCATAAACGGCACGGGGGATATCCGTATGCTGGCCATCGGCCATCCAACGGTTTTCCATCGCTGCCGACTGATTCTGCAAAGTGCTTCCCGACTCCAGATCGGCACGCAAGGCATTGTAGGCATCATTTCCCAAAGAATAGGTGAACAAAGCCCCCAGCTCCAAATCTTTCCAACGGAACGACAGGTCGAAGTTTCCATATATGTCAGGATTCGGATCACCGATAACCACACGGTCTTTTTCGTCTATCACACCGTCCTCGACCACATCCACGAAACGCATATCGCCCGCAGAGAAAGGTATCAGACGGCCTGAAGCAGAACGGATAGCCAAACCGGCATCGGAAGCCTCCTGTGCCGTAGCATACACTCCGTCGGTCCGGTAACCGTAGAACACCCCGACAGGCATGTGTGCCGTTGTCAGCACTTGTCCGCCGCAAACGTCGGTAAGGATATCGCCGTTAGGCAGCGAAGTGATCTTATTCTTATAATGTCCGATGGTAAAACCAATATTCAGCTTATAATCGCGCATATCCAGGATCCGTGCTTTCGCGGCAATCTCCAGACCTTTGTTAATCAGCGTTCCGCCATTGTCCCAGTAATATTTTAAACCGGCCTCTTCGTTCAAAGAACGCATCGTCACCAGATCCTTTGTACGGGAATAGAAGAAATCCGCATTTACACTGAGGCGGTTGGAGAGAATACTGAAATCAAGGCCTGCATTCAGGCGTCCCGTCGTTTCCCATTTCAGACGTTCGTTGCCGATATTGGACAACACCAAGCCCGTAGCGTCGTTAACGACGTATGCAGAACCGAAGTATGTACGGTTGGCAAACACAGGAAGGTTATCATTGCCGGACATCGTATAGGCCACACGGAGTTTCATATTGTCAACCCAATCCTGATTACGCATGAACTTCTCGGAAGAGATAAGCCATGCCGCACTTACGGACGGGAAATAACCCCACGACACACCGCACATGCCTACACCGCCGGCTTGTTTGCCGAAACGTGAAGAAGATTCAAGCGACATACCTACATTCAAAAAGTATTTATGCTTGAAATTGTAATCCGCATCAAGATACCAGGCCGCATTACGGTCTGTATATTCAAAGCCTTGCAGATTGCGTAAGTCCGCATTGGTATTGGAAAGCGAAGTCATATAATCCGAACCGGTATTGAAGCCCTGACCGTAAGTGTAACGGTAATATGTGTTGTAAAAACGGCCTCCAAGAGACGCGGACAGGTCATGACGGTAATCTTTCAAAATATCCCACTTCACATGGCCATCTACAGAAAGAGATGTCTGACGTGCCATCAGATTACGTACTTCATTCAAAGCCGTGGCATAAATCTCACCCATGTCGTTATACAAGGGTTCGTCGGTAATACCTTCATCGGGAATGAACAGATTCTCATTCTCCTTATCATATGAAAAACCGAACAAAGCGGCCACCTCCAGACGCTTCGTTATCTGATAAGACGGACGAAGGTTCAATGTAAAACGGTATTTATCCATATCCGGCAGATTATCACTACCCGTCAATGCCAAAGGGTTACCGATGTTCAATTCATCAACATCGGCCAGACGGCCACTCATCGAACCGCTGCTGTTGAACTGATAAGGCGCATACAACGGTGATTTGGTCAGTGCCAGATAATAGGGGGAACGCATGCGGTCTATTCCGTCAAAAGCCACTTTATGTCCGGTCTGCGCATAAGCAATGTCGAACATAATCTTAAACTCATCCGTAAGTTTGATATCCGAGTTGAATCTTGTATTCAAACGGTTGAAACTCGTACCTTCGATATTACCGTTGTTCTGAGCATATCCTAAAGAAAAACGATACAAGGCCACATCGTCACCTCCGGACACCGAAATACCGTAGTTCTGGATAAATGAAGTTTTAGTGATTTCATCCATCCAGTCGGTATTGTTGTGCACGGCAGAATAAAACGCACGAGTGGGGTCGTCATTTATAAACTGGAACTTCTCCACTTCCCGACGATCCATACCCGACATCACATCGGAAGCATAACGACGATAAGCCGCCGCTCCCATGACAGGCATCGTTGCAAACGGTGTCTGGAAGCCCATGGAGATATTGGCATCTATCTTCGTGGCTATTTCACCTGCACGCTTGGTCTGAATCAGCACCACGCCATTGGCTCCCTTGGCTCCCCAAATGGCAGAACCGTTCTTCAATACGGTAACCTTCTCCACATCGGAAGGGTCCAGAAGCGTCAAAGGATTGTTGTAATAATTATCTACAATGGAATGGCTGTCTTCCTGACTCTGCCAAATCACACCATCGACAACGAACAACGGCTGGGCCGATAAATTCAATGAATTATAACCACGAACAAAATAGGAAGAACTGGCGCCGGGTTCACCCGAGCGGGAGATTGCGCGCAACTGCCCGTTAAGCAACGAAGTCATGTCGTCAGTCATACTCAAAGTACCAGACGTAAAACCGTCTACTACAGCCTCGCCAGCTGACACTGACATCTTATCATCGTAATATGAATGACCGGCAGTCTCATACAGAGCCACACGAATTTCATTGCGCCCTCTGACGGAAACCACCTGACGGGAGAATCCCGGTGCTTCGACATAAAGAGAAACATTCAGATCCGGCAGACCGATCTCAAAATCGCCGTTCTCATCCGACATGGCAGATACATTCACATTGGGTGTCTGAATGCGGGCACCGGCAAATCCCTTGCCTGTCACCGCATCTACCACACGTCCTTTCACACGATAAGGCATACTGACCTTCAAAGTACGTTCTACTTTCACCGAATCGGATGCCTGCACTTCATCCTGGGCGCTAACGGCTCCGGCACAGAAAACCAGACCGACTGCGACTCCGGCTGTTTTAAACGAATGGAAATTAAATATATGATTCATAATCGTCATACTTTAGAATTAAATAATCAGGGAACGGGCACAAAACGGATACGGTCTACACGGAACCGACGACGCATTCCATTATTCAGATCATCTGTATTCAGGTTTGTCCTGATACGGAGTGTTGTGCGTATAGTCATGTCATCCATAGAGTTCTCCTCGTTTGCAAACCACATATTATCATAATAATTGGCTGCAGGGAACTCCACTCCACCCCACACTTTCAACGAAATAATCTTATTATCTTCAACATCGTGGCCGCCTATGATCAGTTCATCGTCATTACGCCCCTTTCGTTCCATATTAGACGTACCGCTGCTCTCCACCTTGGGATAGGTCAGACGGAATTCCAAACGGGTCTTCTCCTGTGCCAATGCTACTCCGTCCACTATCGGAGGCACGAAATCTACATATATATCGTACTTGCCGGCCAGCAACTGAGGAATTTTGAACGTAACTTCAGCCACACCACTGGCACGACTCACTTCCAGATAACTATTCTGACTGATGCCCTGCACTAGGTTAGAGGCCTCCGTATTGCGCACATAAGCATTAGAACCTGTTCCTATTGTACGGTAATTGACATCTTCGGCCTCTACCGGTATCTTGTAATTCCAAGTACACGTATCATCCATAAATAAATTACCTCCAGCCAAATACATCAATCCATTGGAAGCTTCCATTTTTGCATAAGACTGTAAATAACGGGACGGTTCGCGAATAACATCTCCGTAAACAGTAACCAAGGAATCAAGTACCGCCGGATTGTCTATACGCCCTCTGAATGTCAGACCGTTCACTATAGCCTGTCCAGCCTGCACATCACGTATGGAATCTGCTACAGCCTGATCCTTATTATAGTTGGCAAAATAAGGACTCACACGAGCATACGCAACATCCCATGCCGCGTTATCGGGTAAGATCATGGTATAAAGTGAGTCTTCGTTATTAATCATCCCTATACCGTAGAGTCTATGTTCGAGTAACGGGTTGTAATCCACAAATACCGAATCATCCCCCGCACTCAGAGAAGGAGAATACACTTTCTTGTTGAATCGCTTAAGGAAATTGTATACTTTAGAGTAGTTCTCATTAACGGAAATATATTCCCAGAAGTTAAAACGATAGGTGATGGTATCGCTCAACTTATGCATCAACCCATTCTCTGCCACATGATCGGCACCGATAATGGTCGCTCCGTTAAACTTCCCGTCAGCGGAATACGTAGTTTTCTTTCCGTTGAGCATGTATACATATTTATTTGTTGCCGTAGACGTAGGACTGGTATAACGTGCAATATGATTGTTCACCAGACGACGCAAAGCAGCCTCGTCATTCATATTCACATTTTTCAGCGCTTCGTTCACCGGAGCCCAGACGGTATAAGTCTGACTGGAAACCAGTAGGCTATCAGCCCCTGTCTTCTCCAGAATCCGAGCAAAAGTACTCAAAGCCTCGTCCTGACGTATCAGTTCCATCAGATTTACATTGGGCACACTTCCGTTGCGGTCGTAATGCTCATCCCACACATCGTTGCAAGCCGAAAAAAGTCCCAGACCCGACAACAATCCTATGATTATCTTACTTTTCATATATCTATGCTTTTGTATCTACATTATTATCCCCGATCCTCATCACGAATCATATCCACCGGTATGAACTCGAAGTAATCGATGGAAAACTCACGACCAGAGAAGTCCACGTTGCGCACTCGAAGCTTATGTGCTCCATATTCCTGGAAAGTGTACTGTCCCACAATATAACGCAAAGCCCTGTGGAAATCCCGCAATACTCCCGAAGGATTCTGACACCAGCAAGAGGCCGGAGCCTTCATATAACCCAGATTACGCATCATTTTGTCGTTCTCAATACCGTTATCCGAAGTCTCGGAATCTTTCACCCAACCACTGCGCGGGTCGTTTTCCGTATCACCGATTTTCAGATCGACAGGCGTACCGGCAATATTACCGTCGAAATAAATCTGCCCCATTCCGCGCCATCCTTCGGCATTATATCCGATACGTAATTCATAGTTACCGGGAGGCAAGGGCAACAATCTCAGCGTAAAATCATAACCGTCTTTCATATTGATTTCGTCACCTTGGTAAGCAGCCCACCATTCGCTACCCCACAAAAGACACGTACCAGCATCGTTATACGTAAAATACTCACCGCAGAATTCCGGTGTCACCGTATAACCGTTAGCACCCTGCACGGTCCACAGATTCCAGCGGATATTATTATTCGTAAATTGCGGTATCAGAGAGAATGCATCGAAACGCATACGTTTGTGCAACACATCGTTACGCATAACATTTTCATCATACACCAGCATACTAGTCAGCGTGTGGATAAAACCGTTCACCGCATCAATATTACTATTGTTTCCGTCAAGACCCACATAGCGTCCGGACTTTTGCATATTGATTTTGTTACCAGCTTTGATTTCCATCAGATGATAAGTATACATCGTTTCGTAATACTCGGCCTGAGAGGTTGCCCATTCCGGTGTAATCAACTGACTCTTGTCGAACACCATGGCATTGGTAGCCATCTGACGATTGAGCATATGGTATGCTACAAAACGATTCAAGGGATTCTTCTTACTGGTATAATTACCCAAATCATCAGAACCATAATAAGTGCGCGCATACTGCTCCACTTTAGCCAAGATACTTTCACGGCTCTCGCCAGCAAGACCGTTCTTCTCCATAAGTTCGTCCGGTTCGCAGAACAACGTATAGCCTAAACGACAAGCGGTAGGCACCTTAAACTGCCATCCATTGTAATCCCATAAGTCTGTCCCGAAAGTATTCACGTAAGACTCATCATACAATGCTTCCATCTCTTTGCTCCAACCGGAAGCTTCATAAACTGTCGCCCAGATATTGAAACGCCCGTCTTCACGCAGAACTTCTAGCAAAGTCTGCTCGGACGGCTGAATCACCTTGTTCACCACATGCACCACACCATTATGCACTTTCTGGTCGGCACGAATAATCTTTGAGTCTTCATTCACGTAGATTTCCATCTCATTCGTTTCCTTATTCGATTCGAAAGAAATCACAAGGAAACGTTCCGCCATAGAGGTGGAAGACAGAGAACCGGCCACGAAACTATCGTACAGATATTCCTTGGCGGCTTCGCGAATCACACAATTATAAACCACCTTACGCGCCACGTCCTCAGTCACTGAACTCATGTCATAACCTCTTTCTGCCAGATACTCCTCTACAGCCTTGTTATTAGGTGCGAAACACGTGAAATGCCCGTAGACCTCCAGCAAGGCATCCGCATTACAACGGGTCATCAGTTCGTAAAAGTTCGTCAGTTCAGGGTCTTTCTGACAGAAAGAAGTCACAGTCTCGCCCGTAAAGGTGTACATAGCTCCTTCATCCATATCGTCACCGTTGCAGGCCGATTGCATTCCCCCGAAACATAAGGCGGAGAAAATAACAAACCACATCCTGACGGGAGCAAATATCTTATCAACTTTATTCCTGTACATAGTCTATCAGTTTTTAGAAATGTTATCAAAGGTTTTATAAAAACGATTCTGTTCCAGCAGAGTGTTCATACGCAACTCGTCCTCATGTATAGGCATATAGATTGCATCGGGATCGTTCACCTTGCTCTTTATCGTATTTTCGTCCAAACTCATCGCCACATACTTACGCAACAAATAATTGCTCACGATGTTGATGGTATTTCCTTCACGACGGATACGCCGAACTATATCGAAATAACGCTTACCCTCAAACAAGAACTCTCTTTGACGTTCATCAAATACCAAATTACGCACCTCGGACAACGAATTATACAGTCCTTTCAGACTTCCCTCTTCCTGTTCAGGACGCGCTCTGTCGTAGGTAAAAGAAACCATATCTACGGCTTCGGAGAACAATTCCATCTCTGCCAATGCCTCTGCTTTCATCAAGTAAATATCCGCCAGACGGTAGATAATCCAATGACCGTCTTCGCTCCCATAGACAAAATCTCTGAATGAAAGCTTCTTATAATCGGTATTGTACGTAAAAGCCACGTATTTCATAATGGCATTTTTACCGTTCTGTGCATACGCACCTATTCGACGCATATCCAGCGTACCCCAGAATTCATCTCCGGACAAACTCTCAAAATCAAGAGCCGACAGCAGTCCCAACGAACTGGCATTCCCATAGAAAGAACTCAAAGCCGAGTTTCTGGTATTGGTGTCAAACTGCAATTCCCAAATGCTCTCATCGGAATTGCCTCGAGTAAAGACCGAGTTAAAATAAGAAGCAGAAGGAACCAAAGCCAAAGGATTAGTGGTTGCCTTCAGTACTTTGTCGCAATAAGCCACACAATTATCATAATCATTCTTCCACAAGTACATATCCGCAATCAAAGCCCAGACGGCCTTCTGCGTCACACGTCCTCTTGTATAAGCTATCCTGTCATTATAATCGGTTACCGCCAGATTCTCCACAGATTTCAAATCACGGATCAACGTGTCAAGTACCGCCTCACAAGGCGTCTGTGCCACCGTGAATGCACGCGTATCATCTACATAAGGCTCCTCGATATAAGGCACATTATTAAATGTACGCACCAGCGTGAAATAACAGAACGCACGGATGGTCTTGACTTCGGCCAGCAAATGATTCAGATCGGATTCGGTAAAATCCACATCTCTTTCACGCACAGCGGGCGCATTCTTAATCACAGTATTACAGTAATTGATTACAGTATAGAAGTCTCCCCATTTTGCATAGCTGTTGGCCGATGTAATGTTGGCTTCCTGTATCCTATCTATATCCGTGTCGGTCGTAAATCCTTTAATTACATTATCGGACCGCAATTCGCCCCACACGAGAAGACGACGCATAAATCCGTCCTCTTCCATCGCACGGTAGCAGGCTCCTACCGCACTTTGCACATCCTGCTCGTCTCTCCAGAAATCATCGGCTACCATTTCAGACTGGGGCATAATGGAGAACCAGTCATCGCACGATGAAGTCAAGGTTGCCACGGGGACAACACTCAAGAGTACACCTATCTTATATAATATCTTTTTCATCTCTTTCTTTTTTTAATTAAATACCAATCGTCAGCCCAAAGGTGAAATAACGGGAACGCGGCGTACGATTCTTGTCCTCGCTTACTCCCACATTATTAGGTGAGATTTCCGGATCGGCACCCGTATACTTGGTCACGGTGAACAGGTTATTCAGCGTCAGCGACAAATTCAGTGTATTCAGATGAGCCTTTTTCAACAGTTTAGGCTCAAATGAGTAGTTCAGCGTAAGTTGTTTGAAACGCAAGAACGAACCATCCTCCACGAAACGGTCGCTTCCCAGCCAGTTGTAACCGGACTGGAACAACGCGCGCGGAATTTCCGTCAGGTCGCCGTCCTTACGCCAACGCCAGTTGGTTGCCACCGATTGGTTCTCCGTATTGTACATATTTTCAGCATACATACGTCCGTAGTTAATCACCTTTCCACCCACACGATAGTTGAAGAAAGCATTCAGCGTAAAACGCTTCCAACGGATTGTCGTTCCGAAGCCTCCGTCAAACTTGGGATTAGAATTACCCAAGTAAACTATATCAAGTTCATCGATGGTTCCGTCATGATTGATGTCTTCATAGATAGCATCACCTCCACGGAAGCGATACTCACTGGTTGTGCCGTACGAATAATACAGGGGAATAGCGTTTCCTTTACCGTCAAGCACGGCATTACCATGCTCATCACGCACAATCGGAGCAGTGGCCTGCGGTTGATCCGGTTGATATTTATCATATTGATACACACCCTTATATCGGAATCCGTAGATGGAGCCGAAAGAGTTGTCAACCTGGAAACGTGTCAGGTACGAACCGTTGTTGCGGTCAAAGTCCTTATTGTAATTGTGCAATACATTCTCGTCCAACTTCACAATCGTGTTCACATAGTTGGAGAAGTTCAGGCTGAGATCCACAGTCCAGTCCCCCGCCTGCACCATCTTGTTCGTACTGAACTCAAGTTCCCAACCGTCATTATCCATCGTTCCGGCATTGATATAGGAGATAGAACCGAAGCCGGCTGTAGACGGGATAGACTGATCCTTGAACAACAAATCTTCCGTACGACGGTGGTACACATTGGCCACCAGACGATAACGCCAGTCGAACAAACTCAAATCCACACCAAGGTTATAAGAAGTAGAACGCTCCCACTTAAGGTTAGTCAACTGCAAAGAAGAGGGCTTGATTGCCGGAAGGTCTATATAATTCGAACCGAAGCTATTATAGCGGGCATAATGCAGGTATTCGTAGTCAGGACGGTTTCCGGTCACACCATAACCCAAGCGCAAGGCGAATTCAGACATCCAATCATCCGCGAAGTCGAAGAATTTCTCTTCAGACAACAGCCATTTGACCGAGGCCGAGGGGAAGAATCCCCATCGGTTACCGCTACCGAAACGGGTACTCCCGTCCCAACGGGCCGTAAAGTCGACTACATAGCGGTTCAAGAAGAAATAGTGAGCCTGCATCATAAATGCCATGTTACGTCCTTCACTCTTGCTACTGTTGAACTGAGTCAGATGTCCGTCCATCCCGATATCCGTTCCTACGGTAGAAGGCAGTCCGTAACGTTCGAACTCCTGGAACTTGGAGTTAGACATATCCATTTCCCATTTTCCGTAAACCAGCAGCGAGTGATTGTCGCCCAGTTTGGGAGACCAGGTCAGGTCGTGGGCCGTATAAATGGACATCGCCTCGCTTTCCCTGCTGTACGATTTGTTCACACTGCCGTCATTCCAGTTTTTCGAGGTTGTCTCGCGCGGCAGGAACTTGGTGTCTTTCACATTTTCAGAGTCGAACTTCACATAACCCGAATAGCGAAGCTTAGCCTCGCTCGCAGGATCAAGGAAGTCGTATTGCAAACGGAGCGTAGGCATGATGCGCATGTTGGTCTGCTGGTAAGAAGCCAGTTTGGCAATGGCGATCGGATTTCTCAAGTTCTTCTGAGCATCATCCAATTGAGAGTTCTGCGCAATATTAAAATACACATCCGTATTATTGCCATACCGGTCCTGACGGAATACCGAGAGGTTAGGCATCTTCTTGCGCGCGATATTCAGCAGATTATCATCGCTGCCATCACTATAATTCTTATCATTGTCCGTATAGGTGATAGACAGTTCGGAGAAGAATTTTAAACGGGAAGACACAGCATACTCCAGGTTCATTCGGTTGGAGAAACGCTTCATGTCCTGTCCGATGACCGTACCCGACTGTTTGTAATAACCCAATGAAACGCGGAATTTGGCCTTGTCGCCGCCACCGCTCACCGAGAGGTTGTGGTCGTGGGTGTAACCATACTGCGTCACGCCATCCACCCAGTCGGTATTGTTGTTGAAATTCTCAAAGTCCTGTGCCGTACCGTAGGCAGAGATAAACTGCGAACGGTCGTAGCTGAATTCAGGGATGTTGCAGTCCTGCTGATTACGGTTGAAGTAGGCCTGTTTCATCAGCATGGTATAGTCGTCACCGTTGAGCAGGTCTACCCCCTTGGGCTGGTTGTGACGTGAGAAGCGGTAGGAATAAGACACACGAGTAGGACCTGTCACACCTTTCTTTGTGTGATGTCGATCACACCGTTCGCACCACGCGACCCCCAGATGGCAGCTGCCGCACCATCCTTGAGCACCGTGATTTCCTCGATGTCGTCAGGACTGATACAAAGCAAAGAAGCGAACTTCTCCTGATCGGCCGAGGCAAAATCGAACGAGGCATCTATATTACTCTCGAACGGGATACCGTTCAACAAGATCAAAGGCTGAGAGTTAGAGTTGATGGATGTAATACCGCGAATACGCATCACCGTTCCGCTCCCTAGGTCGCCGGAGTTAGCCACAATGTCCAGACCGGCGATACGCCCCTGAAGGGCATCGTCGATAGAAGCCACGGAAACACCTTCGATAGCCTTGGTGTTGAATTTCTGCATGGCACCGGAGTACTCACGTTCGGGAATGGCCAGCGCACCGCCCCCCGTCACAAATTTGGAAGCAGTGACCTTAACTTCGTTCAACACATTCTGCAAGTCAAGCTTGACATCAAACTTGCGGCGTGCGCCGATGGGCAAAGTCTTGCGTTTGTAACCCACAAAAGAGAAATTCAGCGTGTGGGCCTCATTCTTGATTTTCAATGAAAAGTTACCATTGAAATCGGTCAGCGCAGACGAATAAATACGTCCGTCCTTGTCCTGCTCAATGACCGTAGCACCGATGAAGCCGTCCGGTTCGTCATCGGCATAGACCTTACCGGTGACGATGGCGCCACTACCCTGGGCAAAGGCCATGTCCGAACAAAGGAGCAACGCCACCCATAACAACAAATATTTTATCTTATTTTTCATAACCCGTTAGATTATATTATTTACGATAATTGATAGCACGATCCACCAGATGGAGCACAGCACGTGAGGAAGCCATGATCTGGTTGGCTTTGCGATAATCTTCATTATTCACTATGAAATCGCGCGCAAAAACATTATAGTCGCCGGCTGCCGTCGTGAGCACCTTGGCAGTTTCCTGTGCGTTGCCCTCCGAAGCGAACCTGAGCTCCGAACCGTTACCGTTCACCTTAATATACACGAAATGATCGGCTTGGTCACGGGCCGCCGTAGCGTATGATCCACTGTAGGACACACCGTCCGATACGGGCAGAATGCCGTCCACAAAATGATAGCGCAGGAAGTTCAGCAAATAGATCGTCATCTTTTTCTTCTTGTCATAATCCGGCTCCAGATTGATTTCCTCCCATGTGTGCAAATCGGGATCGGCGGCAAAAGCATCTGTCAAGGCCTGCCCGGTGGGAACCAGTATCGTATAACGGTAATTGTTGAAAGACGTCACAATAGGACCGATACCGGAGGAGGTCTTCGTCACGTCCATATCGAAGATCGGCTCCACGTCCTTGTCCTCCTCGAAGAACGAAAACACATGCTCATCTCCCATCAGCAGATTGAAGAAAGGCTTAAAAGCCTCCGTGTCGCCCATCGTCTTATACACGGAACGGTAAGAGTCCTCCATGATCCGATCGATAAGGAATGCACGTCCGTTCGTCATCTCATAACGGCCCTTCTGATCATCTTCCATCGTGATTACTTGCGCGGCCTGATTGTCCAGTTCAATATCGCCACAGCCTTTCACACGTATGTTTTCACCGGCACCGCTCACGGCCAACACGGCACCGCCTTTTGTCAGGAAGTAGTCCTGACGGCCCTCGTCAATATAGCCCGACAAGGGTTCGGCGGCATTGTCGGCCACCACGATATGCATGTCCATGATATCCTGCAGACGGTCGGTCACTACATCGCGTGACCCGTCTCCCAACGTACGCAGGAACGTACCTTTCGTCCCGTCTTCGTTGGCCTTGAACACATCAGCCGCCACTTTTCCCATCTCCACACGGAAAGTCCATATCTCACGGTTATCAATACCGTCGTTGGCCCAGATGGCCCAAGAGATAGGATCGCGGTAGGTCTTCATGGCGTTGTCCGAAGGTACAAGCAGGTTATAGCGGTTGTCAAGAGAACGCAGGTAGAAATGATACTTCAGGTTATAGGCATCGTCCACCACATTCTTGATGACAGGATTCATGATCTTCGTGGAATCGGAGATCAAAACAGGGGCATACACACTTTGGTAATCTACCGGAGCATACACCTTGTTGGTTATATAAATCAGACCGTTGTTCGCCGGAATGGTCTTGACGATGTCGCTTTCCTTGACGTTCATTTCAAATCCGGCGGGATCACTCATGATGTTCCAGTTGTGAGGCAGTGCATCGGCAAAAGAACGCTGCTGATGATTCTGCACAAAATCCGCGAGCACTTTCGTGTACACGCTGTCCCATTGAGGGAACTTGTCGGACAGGAACGCCCCCTGCGGAGACTCCCAATATTCGCGCATAGCCTCATCGGTAGGCACGAACATCACGCCCATATCCGTATTGCCGCCCCAGTTATGTGCGGAAGGATCATACGCAAGCGCTCCATACCCTTCGATATCCAGTTTGCCTTCGGGGTCGCTGATAAAATCATTCAGATTGAAATAACGTTTCACGAACACGGTGGAATCTTCCGCCATGGCACCGCCATAAGCATTGCCAAGAGTGGACTGCACACCGGTATTATAATAAGGAAACGCAAACATGTCCATTATTTTGGAGAACTGAGACACTTCCTGCGTCTCGTTGATCACTTCCGCCATATTTCTCAACGGAGTGACCACACCGTCGGCCAGATGCAGATAACCGTTCTTGCACACCACGTCCTTGTTGGAACCCGACACATGCACACCGTTCACATACAATCCGCTGGCATCCCACGGCATGTTCCATCCCCTGGCCAGGATAGACCAATCGCTTTCGGAAAGGTTAATGGTGGAAAAATACTGAGGGGTGAAAAACACCGACATACGGTCTCCGTTGTCGGCCAGGTACGTACCGCCTTTCTTCTCAAAGCGCTCCCAGAACCTGGTCTTCGGCATCTTGTCATAAGACAACCAAGGTACGCTGTCCAGATAAGTAACCGAAGAAGAACGACGCACAGCCGTTCCTTCCCCCAATCCGTCGGCTCCTGAAGACACGTTGGCCAGCATATTGCTCAGATAAGCCATGTTCAGCATCGTGGAGTTGAACATATAGCGTTTCTGCGACTCGGACAAAGAACGTACGAAATCGGCACCGCTACCGTTCATGCCCTTCCTGCGGAAATAATCGGCATAAGCCTCGTCATTGGCCGGGAAAAGAGTCTTGCTGCCCGTACGGCGCAATGTCTCCTCATACCCCAAGTCCTGAACCAGCGCCAGGTAACTCGTGTAATTGCCACGACTTTCCAAATACTCATAAATATTGTTCCCCAACCAACCCGGCGCCTCATCGTCATAAAAATAATCATCCTTACACGAATTCAGCAAAGGAAGGCATAATGCGAAGCATAAGCAAGCATTCAGACTTCTGTAACCAATTCTCATAATTATTGTTTTTTCAATTGTTGTTTTTGTATTATCAGGTTCACTATCAAGATGCGTTTCCACAGTATTCCGCTCACAGGAAGCCATGCCTCCGCCATCCCGCCGCTTTCTCTTTTTCACAGCCCGCCGCCACCGTATTTTGTCCGGAACAAACAGCCGAAAAATTTGATGCGCTCCATTTTTTTATTTCGTGCCCATGAAAATAAAATTTCATGAGCACGAAATTTTCCCGTTCTGCAGAGCATGGCAACACGCTTTCTTCAAACTGTAAATCAACCCTGCTTTTCATTCCCATTTTTCCGTATTAGAACTATATCTTTCAATCTGATTTCCTAAATTCCGTTTACAAAAATACACATCTCTTTCTTTCTATATACGTTACGATTGCTTCAAAATATAAAAAAAATGATTCACTATCCTCTTTTGAAAGCTCACTTACAGGTTATAAATCGAAAACAGACGCTTTTAAGGATTTTGCGTCCTTAAAAGCGTCCGATCACGTGTATCACTAACACTTTATAACATACTCATAGAAGTATGCCCCCTATTTTAACTTTAATAAAGAACCTCCGCTCTTGGCCGTCAGCACGACATCAAGTGTTCCGCCTGCCATAATATCGCGATGTGACAAACTGTAACCGTCCAACTCACGACCGTTAAGCTTGAGAGATTTTACGAAAATGGCTTTCTCCGGCTCGCCCTTGCGCACCACATTAACGACAAACTCCTTGTCATCGCCCACCTTCACAACCGCTCGGTCTACGGTAGGACTGCCGATTACATATTCGCCGGATGCCGGGTTCACGGGATAGAAGCCCAATGCGGAAAAAACGTACCATGCCGACATTTCGCCGCAATCGTCGTTTCCGGCATACCCCGAAGAAGAAGTATTGTACAAGGTACGTTTGATAAAGTCTGCCAGCTGCTGTGTCTTGGCCGGCTGTCCCGCCATAGCGTACAGATAGGCCACATGATGGCTCGGCTCGTTGCCGTGAGCATACAGTCCCACGAAACCAGAAGCGTTGTCGTTCTTCTCCCCGCTCGTTTCGTCGGAAGTAAAGAACTCGTCCAGACGCTTGCAGAAAGCTTCACGGCCACCTGTAAGTTCGATCAGGTCGGGCACATTCTGCGGCACATACCAATAGTACTGCCATCCGTTGCCTTCGGTAAAGGGATAACCTCCGTTGGCCCCGTATTTATAGGGGTCGAAAGGCAGAATCCACTCGCCCTTGCTGTTCTTGGGCTGGAAGAATCTGGTTTCGGGATGGTGCAGGTTACGGTAGTTGGCCGAACGCTTCATGAAGAACTCATAATCTTTTTTCTTGTCCAGATGGCGCGCCAGCTGAGCCGCACACCAGTCGTCAAAGCTCTGCTCCAGGGTGATGGACACCGACTGCGTCTGCAGGTCTTCGGGCATATAGCCGTATTCGTCCCACACCTCGAAAGGCGAATTATGGTGCGGCGTGGTCAGACTCTGCTTCACCGCTTCGTAAGCCTTCTCCGCATCGATGCCGGGCAGGCCTTTCAGCACCGCATCTACCACCACGGGAACGGCATGGTTTCCGATCATGCAATAGTTATCCTGTCCCCACAACTGCCAGATGGGCAGATAACCGTAGTATTCATACTGACGGATCATGCTGTTCACGAAATCGGCCGAGCGGGCAGGTTCCAGTATCGTATAGAGAGGATGCGCGGCACGATAAGTGTCCCACAGCGAGAAAGTACTGTAATGCGCCTGATTGCCGGAGAGCTTGCGGGTGGAATAATCGGCCGCCATGTAGTCACCGTTCACGTCGGACATCACATTGGGCTGAATCATGGTGTGATAGAGCGCCGTATAGAAGATCTCTTTCTCATGCTCACCGCATTCAATCTGAATTTTACCCAATTCGCGGTTCCAGTTCCCGTAAGCAGCCGAGCGGATGGCATCAAACGACTTTCCGGCAGCTTCCACTTCCAAGTTCTGACGGGCATTCTCGATCGAAACGGGCGAGATAGCCAGTTTGCATTCCACCACACCGCAATTGCCGAAATCGAATATGCCGCGGAGATTGTTTCCGTTTACCACCGCAATGTTTTTATGCGTACGGTCACCGTTGATCAGTTCCGAAGACTGGATAGGGGCGGAGAATTCCGCATAGAAATAGATCTTACGCAGTTTGCCCCATCCCGTAATGATGCGGTAGCCTTCTATGGCATTGGCACTTACCTGACGGATCTGCGAGTTGATGATCTGACGCCCCCAGCTTCCCTTGTTGGCAGAATGGTTCAGATCGAAAAACACCTTCGCTGACTTTTCCTTATTATAATAGGTATAGCGATGCACCCCCACACGCGCCGTGGCCGTCAGTTCGGCATTGATACTGTCGTCCTGCAACAACACCCGATAATAACCGGGAACAGCCTGTTCCTTCTCATGCGTAAAGCGCGATTCAGTGCGACGATCCGTCATGGGAAGCATCAGGATATCGATGAAATCGGATGCTCCCGTTCCGCTCAGACGCGTATGCGAAAATCCGAAAATGGTCTTGTCGTTATAATCATATCCCGACGCCTGCGCCCAGTCGGGCGCCTCACGCGTATCGGGCGAGAGCTGCACCATTCCGAAGGGAACCGTCGCCCCCGGATAATTATTACCACTCAGGCTCTGGGCCACCGCACCCGTGCCTATAAAAGGATTGACGTATTGCGCGCAATCCTGTGCCCATACCGCACCTCCTGCCAGCCAGACAGGCAATGACAATAAATATTTCTTTTTCATGTTTTCCTTTATTTCAGTTCCACTATATCTCCTTTTTTCAGATAGACTACCGCACAATGATCTGCATCCAGGCTCATCGCACACTTATGTCCGTTCACACGAACGGAATAGTCGCGGTCTTCAGGCACTTTCAGTCTGAAGAGATTGTCGGCAGTGGCACGGAGCGATGCCTTGACAATACGGGCATCCTTCCATTCGGCCGACACTTCGGCTCCTCCTCTCACACACAATCCGCTGAAACTTCCGTCTTTCCACTCCTGCGGCAGACAAGGCAGCAGTTCCACGTAACCCTCCTGCGTCTGCACAAGCATTTCGGCCATTCCGGCCGCTCCGGCCGCATTGCCGTCGAAAATAAACACGTCGAACGGTGCTCCGGCAATCCCTTCGGGAGAAATGGTCAGCAGATTCTCGCGCGCAAAGTCGGTGAGCAGCGTATTCAGACTAGCTTCGGCCTTTACGGGATCTTTCAAACGGGCATAGAAACAAACCATATTGGCACGGCTCCACTCCACATCTTCCCATCCTTCGGCAGCCAGACGACGCTCGATGGTGGTCTGTACGGCATGAGTCAGTTCAGGATCTTTCTCTCTGGTGATCTGGGCATACGGATAGAAAGCCAGCAGATGAGACGTATGACGGTGGTTGGGATGTGCTTCCTCATAGTCCTCCATCCATTCGCGCAAACCGCCGTGACGGTTGAGACGGAACGGCGGAAACTTGGCCAGCGCCAGGCGCAGGGAATCGGCAAACGCCTTGTCCACACCTAAGATTTCGGAGGCTTTCACACATGCGGTCATGATCTCATAAGCCAGCACACGGTCGCAGGTGGTCATCATGGAAGCGCCCAGTTCCTGTCCTTCGAAACGGAAAGAGTTTTCGGGCGACACGCAAGGCCCCGTCACCAGATAGCCTGTATTGGGGTCTTCCACCATATAATCCAAAAGGAACTCCGCATTACCTTTCAGCAAGGGGTAGGCCGTGTCTCTCAGATAGTTCCTGTCGAGCGTATATTCGTATTGCGTCCACAAATGGGTGGCCATCCAGGAACCGGCCAAAGGAAAGAGGCCCCAGCCCATGCCCTCGGACGGAGCGGTGAATCCCCAGATGTTGTTCACTGTATGGGCCGTCCAGCCCTTGCAGCCGTAAACGGTCTTCACGGTCTTGGCTCCATGCACGGCCATGTCGGCCAGATAAGTGAACAACGGCGCGTTGCATTCCGCCAGATTGCCCACATTGGTAAGCCAGTAGTTCTGCTCCGTATTGATATCGAGATGGTAATCGCTTGTCCAGCACATGTTGCAAGCCAGATTGTCGTTGAAGAATCCCTGCAAAGCAATCGGAAGCGGAGAGTTTTCACGAGAAGAAGCTATCGTCAGATAACGGCCGTACTGGAAGAAAAGAGCCTGCAAGCCTGCATCCTTCTTTCCGTCGCACAAGGCTTTCCAACGCCGGTCTACAGGTATATCCTTGTTCTTGTCGGTACCCAACCGTAACGACACTCGTGCAAACAGCGGCGCGTAATCGGCAATATGCTCTTTCTTCATCGCTTCGAAAGTTCCGGCCTGTGCCTTGTCTATCGTACGCTCGCACAGAGACTTATATTGCTCATTCTTGAAATCCGTCCTCACGTCGGCCACAATCGTCACGGCATCGGCATGTTTCACCTTAATGGTCTCACCCCGGGACTCGATCTCACCGTTGACCGCCGTAACGGCCATGCGTCCCTGAAATCTCACACCACCCGTACCTAATTTCGGAAACAAGGCCTGGCCGTCGAAGATCAGCTGATTGCCCTCGACCCGCACAGCGGCCTGAGTGATCATCTTCATCTGAAGTTCGAAAGAAACCGACTGTTTTCTGCTGGCCGTGAAGTGCATCACCACCGCATCCTGCGGATTGGAAGCTATAAACTCACGCTTATAGGTTATGCCTCCTTTCTTGAAAGATACCGTAGTTACGGCATCCGTCAGGTTCAGATCGCGACGATAGTTCTCCACTGCCGCAGTAGCATCGGAGTAACCGAAACGGATTTTCATATCACCGACGGGCAGATGCGTTCCGAAAGAATGCGGCGTACCTACCAGTTCGCGACCGGCAATCTGATTCCCTTCAACCAGTTTACCTTCAAAAAACAACTTGCGCAAGGCGTCCAGACGCTCACGTCCGAAGGGCTTTTCCTGATTGGCATCGTACTCTCCGGCCCACATACTGGATTCGTTCAACGATACCGTCTCCTCATCGATGCCTCCGAAAACCATGGCTCCCACCCGGCCGTTACCCACCGGCAAGGATTCCATCCATTCGCTTGCCGGAGCATCATACCACAAGCTTGTTTCCTGGGCCTGTAACTGCACAGCAACCGCGCAAGCCAGACACCCCCCAATAAATTTCAGTTTCATTCTCATATCAGTTATTGTTTTATTAGTATTCATCACATCGTATTCACAAAAATACCTTCTTTGCCTCAAATAATGCATGCATAATTCACCTTATTCTAATAGAAACGAATCCCGGAAAGCAAAATAAAGCACAACTTATAAAGTTTGAAGCATTTGAAACAATAAATCCATCCGACGATAAATCTCTGGGTGCGATAACAGCAGAAAATGTCGGCATCAAGAAACAGAAAACATACATCAAACCCTCTATAAAAATTATAAAATTTGGTTCAGCCTGCAAAGGCAATCCCTGTTTTTTATTAAATTTGCATCAAATCTAATGTGTCCTATCATGAAAAGAATCCCGTTTTTCCTTTATATTTTTAGCCTGTGTTGCATAGCCACCGTGACCGCGCAGGAGTCGCAAGGATACTCTTTCATGCATATCAACAGTGAAACGGGACTGTCACAAAGCAATGTAAAAGCCATCATACAGGATAGTTACGGCTTCATGTGGTTCGGAACTAAGAACGGCCTTAACCGGTACGACGGACAGCAAGTGGTACAATTCAACTGCACCGACTATATCCGGCAACGCAGTAATCAAAACATCTCCTGTATATTTGAAGACAATAGACACAATCTTTGGATAGGAACAGACGAGGGCGTCTTCCGGTATGACCCGACAGCCGACGTCTTCACGTTTCTTGATTCCCAGACAGACAAAGGAGAATCCATCACAACATGGATCTCCACAATATTCAAAGACCCGGAAAACAACATCTGGATATGCGCGCCAAGCCAGGGCATATTCCTTTACGACGGGAAGAAACTCCTCCGTTTTCATGATTTCTCCGGTAAAGAGACGCCTCATTATGTCTACATCTGCGACAACGGCGACATCTATGCCGTGTCATGGTACACAGGACTACTCAAATACGACCACCGAAACAAACGTTTCATCCAGAAGACGGAAGATGCCAACGGTCGCTCGTTATTAGGCCTTGAGATCAATACATTGAGCCAACAAGGCGACTACCTTATTTTAAGCATCCAGAACGGCGATCTGAAGAAGTATGACATAAAAAGAAATATCCTGGAGGACATTACGCTACAAGGATTACAACACACCTTCACGCGTTTTGCGACAGCCTACGGAGATGACATATACGCCGGCACATTCGACGGGCTATACATTATTAATGAAAAGACAAAGTCCGTGAAGCATTTCAGCCAGGACCTACTCAATCCTTCCGGTCTGACGGACAATATCATATACTCCGTCTACCGCGACAAAGAAGGCGGATTATGGGTAGGTACTATGTATGGCGGCGTGAACTACCTCCCCAACAATACATTCGCATTCCGCAAATATCTCCCGGAACTTCAGGAAAATTCATTGTCAAGCAGAAGAATACGCGAACTGGCCGAGGACACTAACGGAAATCTTTGGATCGGAACGGAAGACGCCGGTATCAATGTCATGAATCTCAGCGACCATACAATATGGCGTTATCCTCTCCGGCAGGCGCGGTTCACCCCACATGTCACCATCACCATCGGCGCATTCGGCAACAATGTATACTGTAGCCTCTATAAAGACGGCATGATTGTAATAGACGACAAGGGGAAATCGACTTTCTACGATTATAACGAACTGAACATCAGTTCGGGAGGAGGAAGTATCTATTCGCTTTACATGGACCGGGAAGGTACGCTTTGGGCGGGCGCAGACGTAGGAGTGTTCTATGCCCCCAAAGGTACACATAAGTTCACAGCTCTTCCGGAACTGAAAGGGCAATGGGTATTCGACATCCTGCAGGAAAAGAACGGTACTTTCTGGTTTGCCACTATGGGTAAGGGGGCATGGAAATACAATCCCCGGACACGGCAGTTCAAACAATACACATGTAAAGAAGGTGCTCCGGATGAAACGCCGACCCAGTCTATCAGTTCCAATGCCATCAGTTCGCTGATGCAAGACAGCAAAGGTAACATCTGGCTTTCCACCGACCGGGGAGGTCTCTGCCGCTACAACATGAAAGAAGACAACTTTACACGATTCTCCGTGGAGGAAGGCATGCCGGACGACGTGGCCTATAAGGTTCTGGAAGATGACTACGGTTATTTGTGGTTCGGAACCAACCGGGGACTGGTACGCTTCAACCCCGACACAAAGGACATACGCGTGTTTACCGTCAACGACGGACTGTGCGGCAACCAGTTCAACTACAAATCGGCCGTAAAGGGCAGCGACGGAAAGTTCTACTTCGGCAGTATCGAAGGACTTATATCCTTCAATCCCAATATAAAGGAACAGACGACCGACGTTCCTCCTATTTATATTACACGCTTCTCCATCTTCAACGAGGAAGTAACCGTGCGCACCCCAGACTCTCCGCTTAAACAAAGCATCATAGAGACAGACAAGATCGTGTTGCCCTACAACAAGGCCAACATCAGCTTTGACATCGCCATGTTATCGTATTCAACATCACAGACCAATGAGTATTTCTATAAGTTGGAACCCGTTGACAAGCAATGGATAAGCACAAGAACGGGAAACAGTATCTCTTATGCTAACCTGTCACCGGGCAAATACGTGTTACATCTGCGTGCCACTACAAACGGAGCAAAATCAGAAACCCGACAGTATGCAAAACGTTCACTCACCATCGTTATACTGCCTCCATGGTATGCCTCCGCATGGGCATATCTTATTTATACCATACTGGCCGTATGCATCTTTACGGCTTGGTTCTACTGGTATAGAAAACATAAAAACGAACAGTTCTCGGAAAAACAGAAACTGTTTGAAACAGAAAAAGAAAAGGAACTCAACCAAAACAAGGTGGAATTCTTCACAGAAATTGCACACGAAATACGCACGCCGCTTACACTTATCAACGGGCCGCTGGAAATTATACAGGAGATGAATATACCGAATGAGCAACTGAATAAGAATCTCAACGTCATAGCCGTCAATACCAAACGGTTGCTTAATCTCGCCTCACAGTTGCTCGACTTCCAAAAGATGGGAGCCAATAAACTGACACTGAACTATGAAACAGTAAACGTGTCCCAGCTCCTTATAGAAACAATCAACCGCTTCGAACCGACCTTCACGCATCAACAAAAGGAACTCAAGGCCGAAAAGATTGAAAACGGTATCATCGCCCGCATCGACAAAGAGGCTATTACCAAAATACTCAGCAATCTGTTGAACAACGCCCTGAAATACGGTAACCAGAATATTTCCGTCTGTCTGTACAAACATGACGGAAAGTTCTCCGTCAGCGTAAGCAGCGACGGAACCAAAATTCCCAAAGAAAGGGCTGAACAGATATTCGAGCCTTTCTATCAAAGCGCCACACGCAAGAAAGAAAAACAAGGCGTAGGCATCGGACTGGCTCTGGCACGCTCACTGGCACTGCTTCATAAAGGAACCCTCATGCTCGACACAGAACAGAATGACAATACATTTGTACTGACCGTTCCTGTTAATATGGAAAATACAATGGACAGCGTGAATGAACAACTCGGTCCGGCAGACATCCCTCTCAATGACACCACATCTGCAGAGAAAAATCCAAAAGGTAAGGTAATCCTCATCGTAGAAGACGAAGAGAGTATACGAGACTTCATGAAGGAACGACTCTCACAACTCTTTATCGTGGAAACAGCCTCGAACGGACAGGAAGCCCTCTCAGTCATACAGAAAGAACACATAGATCTCATCATCAGCGATGTGATGATGCCTGTAATGAACGGCTACGAATTCTGCGCAGCCGTCAAGTCGGACATCAACCTCAGCCATATCCCCATTATATTCCTTACGGCAAAGAACGACATAGACAGCAAAGTCAAAGGACTGAAGGTGGGTGCGGAAGCTTATATAGAGAAACCGTTCTCATACGACTACCTGAAGGCTCAGATCCTATCTCTTCTCAATAACCGGCAGAAAGAACGGGAAGCTTTCTCCAAACGCCCGTTCTTCCCTGTACAAAATATGCAAATGAGTAAAGAAGACGAGGAATTCATGAACAAAGTCATAGAAGTCATCTACGCCAATCTTAAAGACGAGACCTTCAATGTAGAACGCATGGCGGAAGAGTTATGCCTCAGCCGTTCGAGCCTCTTGCGCAAGATCAAGACACTGTTCAACCTGTCACCGATAGATTTTATCCGCCTGATCCGACTCAAAAAAGCGGCGGAGCTCATTCAGGAAGGACAATACCGCGTAGGAGAGATATGTTACATGGTAGGGTTCAGTTCGCACTCTTATTTCAGCAAATTATTCTGCAAGCAATTCGGCATGACCCCTAAGGATTTTGAGAAACAAATCTCAACCACACGCAATAAAGTACGGAATTCACAGGACATAAATATAGCAGATTTACTTCAAAGCAATAAAACAAACTCTTAAAAAAAGGCGAATGCGTCAAACGTAGTATTTTATGAAGTACTACTTTTAGTCGGATTCCGTTTCATCTTATACATTTGCATTGTTTAACTTAAACCGTTAAATGCAGAGGATGAAACGGAATCCGACTAATTCGTAAATAATAGTAACATTATAAACATTTACTTATCTGATATGACAACGAAGAAACTATTCGCCTTACTGCTATGCAGCGCTTTCAGTTCCTATCAGGCACTGGCACAAACCTGCTATTTGCACAGCGACACCCAAAACGCTTCTTGGACCGTAACGCCGGAAGAGGAAGTAGGACAAAACATGACAAAACTGATAAGGAACGGTTATCAGAACGCCCAATCGATCAAAGCCGT
Organism: uncultured Paraprevotella sp.; assembly: GCA_910586505.1. Lineage (GTDB taxonomy): Bacteria > Bacteroidota > Bacteroidia > Bacteroidales > Bacteroidaceae > Paraprevotella. The sequence continues at coordinate 137,109 of CAJUGV010000001.1, forward strand.
CGTTCCGGGTACAGTCTTCACCTCTTACGTAAAGGAAGGACACGAGAAAGATCCGAACTTCGGAGACAACATCCATAACGTCGATCGGAAAAAATACGACCGTAGCTTTTGGTACCGCACCGAATTCCGGATTCCCGGCGACTTCGACAAAGAAATCATTTGGCTAAACTTCGACGGCATCAACCGTAAGGGAGAAGTTTATCTGAACGGCACGCATTTGGGAGACCTGGACGGATTTATGCACCGCGGGAACTACAATATAACCGACCTCGTAGACCGTAACAGAGTCAATACACTGGCTGTGCTCGTTCACATCCCCAAAACTCCTTTAGCTAATCAGGGTAGCCCGAATTACTTATCCAGCGGCGGATGGGACTGGATGCCCTACGTGCCCGGACTCAACTCCGGTATTACCGATAACGTATGGTTGGAAAACACGGGAAAGAGCACGATCAAGGACCCTTGGATGAGAAGCAAACTTACGTCCCGCTCATTGGCAGAACTAACCCTTCAGGCCGAAGTGACAAACAACGGGGCCGCACAAGGAAAAACAACCGTGAAAGGTACCATCATGCCAGGCAACATCACATTCAGTCAAGAAGTCGACCTGCAACCGGGCGAAACCAAAACCGTTAAATTCGACAAGCGATACTTCCCGCAAATGGTGGTAAATAACCCCAAGCTATGGTGGCCGAACGGTTACGGAGAACCTCACTTGTACACTTGCCGTCTGGAAGTGATCAATGAAGGCAAGACCTCCGAGACAGAAGAATTCCGCTTCGGTATCCGCCAGTATTCGTATGACAAACGCGACGGCATCTTCCACCTTTATATAAACGGAGTACCCGTTTTTGTGAAAGGTTCGGACTGGGGCATGAGCGAATACATGCTGCGCAGCAACCCGGAGCATATCCGCACGCTAGTGAAACTGAACAAAGAAATGAATTTCAACATGATTCGCAACTGGCTCGGCTCCGTAACGGAAAAGCAGTTCTACGAGAGTTGCGACGAATACGGACTTATGATCTGGGACGATTTCTGGATCAACTCCAACACTAATCTGCCTTATGACCTGAATGCCTTCAACAACAACATGATGGAGAAAATCAAACGTTTCCGCAATCATGCAAGTATTGCCGTATGGTGCGGCGACAACGAAGGAACGCCCGAACCGCCGCTCACCGGCTGGATGGCGGAGAATATCCGCACCTTTGACGGAGGCGACCGCTACTTCCAAGCCTGCTCCAATAATGACGGCCTGAGCGGAAGCGGCCCCTGGGGGGCAAACGACCAAAGATGGTACTTCACGGCTTATCCCGACTGCAAATCAGGAAGCGGATTTACCCGCGGATGGGGATTCCGTACAGAGATCGGAACGGCAGTGGTTCCCAACTATGAGAGCCTTATCAAGTTCATGCCCGAAGAAAACCTGTGGCCCGTGAACGACATGTGGAACATTCATTACTACGGTCCCTCGGCCTTCAATGCTACCCCCGAACGTCATTCCGCTGTCATTGAGAATAGTTACGGAGGTGCAAAGGATGCGAAGGAATTCTGTGAAAAGTCGCAATGGGTGAACTACGAAAGCAACAAAGCGCTCTACGAAGGATGGCTCGATCATATGTGGAACGATGCCACCGGTGTCATGCTTTGGATGAGTGGCGCATCATACCCCTGCATGGTATGGCAAACCTATGACTACTATTATGACCTGACCGGTGCATACTTCGGATGTAAACAGGCCTGTGAACCCGTACATATCTATTGGAATCCTGTAACGGAAGAAGTCAAAGTGGCCAATACCACCGCAAAAGATTACGAAAACCTTACAGCCGAAGCCTCCGTGTACAATATGGACGGACGTCTTGTAGCCCGCTATAGTGAAAAAGCTACTGTCAACGCCATCGCAAACGCTGTGGCACAATGCTTCAAACTCAAGTTCAATACAGACCGCGACATCTTGTCTTTGGGCTGCCCTGCCTTTGCCTCATCGACTAATCAGGGCGAACCTGCATTCGTAACCGACGGAAAGGATGATACTCGTTGGGCCGCCGTACGTGCCGACAACGAATGGATTTATGTGGACCTCGGTAGCGAAAAACCGGTCGGCGGTGTCCGCCTCAACTGGGAAGCTGCCTATGGAAAGGCATATAAGATTCAGGTATCCAACGATGCGAAAACATGGAAGGAAGTCTACAAAACGGAAGAAGGACGCGAAGGTGTGAACGAGATCTTCTTCCCTGAAGAAATACAGGCGCGTTATGTCCGGATGCTGGGTATCGAATTAGGTTGGTGGTTCGGTTACTCGCTGTGGAGCATGGATGTGCTGAGCGGTACAAAACCGTCGGAAGGACTGAACGATGTACACTTCTTGCGCCTGACTCTGAAAGACAAAAACGGAGAGGTTATCTCCGAGAACAACTACTGGAGAGGCAACGAACGTACCAACTTCAATGCATTAACCAGACTGCCGGAGGTAAAACTCAACGTATCATCGAAACTGGTAAAGAAAAACGGAAAAGCAACCATACACGCTGTTATCGGATTGCCTAAATCGGCTGACGCCGTCGCCTTCGGTGTACGTGTACAGGCAGTCCGCGCCTCAGACGGCGAACGCCTGCTCCCCGCCCTTATAAATGACAACTACTTCACCATGATGCCGGGCGAGAAGAAAAACATAGAAATAACCTTTGACGAGTCTTTGTTGAAAGGCGAAACGTATAAACTCATCGTAGAGCCATACAACAAAAACAAATAAACACGCCTGATACCGGAGGGTTCCGCACATCACCCGGAACCTCCGATATCAGGATTCTAAATACCACAGATATGAAAAAACTACAAACCATCGGCCGTTGCGTCTACCTGAGTGCCGCCTTGATCTGCATAGGCTCACAACCGCCCTTGCAGGCTAAAGTGACCCTGCCGGCATTCTTCACAGACAATATGGTCATACAGCAAAACACAACCATAACTCTGTTCGGCAAAGCCAAGGCAAATAAAAAGGTGAACATAGAAACGAGTTGGAATCATCAACACTATGAGACCTCGGCCGACCGTGAGGGAAACTGGAAGGTAGCCGTTCCCACACCGAAAGCTGGAGGCCCCTACCGCATCACCCTGTCGGACGGACAAAAAACCGTGCTCGACAACGTTATGGCAGGCGAGGTATGGTTCTGCTCCGGACAGTCCAACATGGAAATGCCCGTGGCCGGATGGGGTAAAATAAAAAACTATGAGCAGGAAATTGCAGCAGCCGATTATCCGGACATCAGACTTTTCCAGATAAAAAAGCGGACTTCAGCCGCACCGCTCGATGCCTATCAAGTAGAATCCACCATGAACGGATGGAAAGAATGCTCCCCCTCAACGGTACCAGAATTCTCGTCACTGGCTTACCTCTATGCCCGTGAACTGAATAGCAAGCTGAACATTCCTATAGGCGTCATCGACTGCACATGGGGAGGTACTCCCGCCGAAGCCTGGACTTCCTCCGAAGCACTCAAACATGTCATGGGCTATCAGGAACGTATCGGTAAACTGGAAGCTCTGGGTTTCAACCGTGACAGGATCATGGAAGAATATAACCGAATACATGACTCGTGGAAAAGTGAGCTCAACAAGGCGGACAGAGGCTTGAGCAACGGCAAGGAACACTGGGTAGATAACGATGTCGATGACAGCGGCTGGCAGCAAATGGAACTTCCCAGCTATTGGGAAAGCAAAGGACTGCCCGGCTTCGACGGTATCGTCTGGTTCCGTAAGCACATAGAAATTCCGTCCGACTGGGCCGGCAAGGAACTGCAACTCAATCCTGGCACCATAGACGACGAAGACATTGTTTTCTGGAACGGCACACAAATAGCTTCCGGAGCAGGTTATAACGTACAGCGCCATTACACCGTACCGGGCCGTCTGGTCAAAGCCGGCAAGAATGTGCTGACCATAAAAGTGCGTGACAACGGCGGTGAAGGCGGTATTGCCGGAAACGCAGAAGACATGAACATCAGAATGGGGAAAAAAGGTATGCTTCCGCTGGCCGGTAATTGGAAATACAACATAGGCTGCTCGCTAAGCGAGTTACCACCGGCTCCGGCCAATCCGGAAAGCCCCACCTCCCTCTCCTCGTTATTCAACGGCATGGTACATCCGTGCCTTGCATTCCCCGTTAAGGGCGTGATCTGGTATCAGGGATGCAACAATGTAGGAAGGGCCGAAGAATACGAAAGTTTATTTCAAACTTTAATTACCGACTGGCGTAAACAGTTCCACCATCCCGATATGCCTTTCTACTTCGTGCAGCTAGCCAATTACCTGGAGCGCAAACCTGTTCAGGCCGATTCTCCATGGGCTGCCCTGCGCGAAGCACAGTCGAAAGCACTACATCTGGCTCACACCGGCATGGTATCCAACATCGACATAGGCGAAGCCAACGATATCCACCCCAAAAACAAACAGGAAGTGGCCCGTCGACTGGCAGCCATCTCACTGGCAGATACATACGGACAGAAAGTACCTGCCCTGGCACCGGTGTATGACAGTTACACCGTAGACACAGACGGCAAGGTGAACATCTCGTTTACCATTCCTGCCATCGGTGAGAAATTGATGCAAAACAAAGACGTCAAAGGCTTTATCATAGCAGGTCCGGACCACGTGTTCTATCCGGCCAAAGCTTATACTGAAGGCGACCGTGTCGTCGTTTACTCGCACGACGTAAAAGTGCCGGTAGCCGTTCGCTACGGATGGGCCGACAATCCGGAATGTACTTTGTATACACCGTCCGGCCTGCCGGTTGCACCATTCCGCACCGACAACTGGTAAATCATTATTCACAATAAACAAATCTTATAAAAAATGAGAATCAAATCTTTTTTATCTCTCTGCCTGCTCGCATTGTCATCAGCAGTTCATGCAGACAACTTCATCCGCATCAGCACAGACCAGATAGGTCTTATTTTGCGTGCCGAAGACGGGGGAAGACTCTACCAATCCTACTTGGGTAAACGTCTGGACAGTTCCAACGACCTGCAACATCTGCCGAAAGGTACGGAAGCCTACCTTACCCATGGAATGGAGGACTACTTCGAACCGGCCATCGAAGTGCGTCACAACGATGCCAATCCCTCACTTCTGCTCAAGTACGTATCGCACACGTCGGGCAATGTACAACCGGGTGTAAACGAGACTGTCATCACCCTGCAGGATGACAAGTACCCTGTGACCGTGAAGCTGCACTATGTAGCTTACGAAAAAGAGAACATCATCAAGACATTCACCGAGATCAGCCATCAGGAGAAGAAGCCGCTGAAGTTGGAACGTTATGCTTCCGCCATGCTGCATTTCAGCCGTCCGGCCTACTACCTCACGGAATTTTCCGGTGACTGGATCTACGAGGCCACAATGAGCACCACACCGCTCAATTTCGGCAAAAAGGTGCTCGACACCAAATTGGGAGCACGCGCCAACATGTTCACGCCTCCTATGTTCATCCTCTCGCTGGACAAAGAATCCTCCGAAACCGAAGGCGAAGTAATTCTCGGCACTTTGGGATGGACGGGTAACTTCCGTTTCACGTTCGAAGTAGACAACAGGCAGGACCTCCGCGTCATTGCCGGTATCAACCCTTACTTCTCGGAATATTCATTGCCGAAGGGCGAAACGTTCCGTACTCCGGACTTCTATTTCACTTACAGCGATTGCGGACGCGGACAAGCCAGCCGCAACTTCCACGACTGGGCCCGCAAATATCAGCTCAAAGACGGTCAGGAAGATCGCCTCACACTGCTCAACAACTGGGAAGCCACCTACTTCGACTTTGATGAAGAGAAGCTGATCGGTCTGATGGGCGATGCAGTGAAACTGGGCGTCGACATGTTCCTGCTCGACGACGGATGGTTCGGAAACAAACACGAACGTCACAGCGACACACAGGGTCTGGGCGATTGGGACGAAACCAAGCATAAACTCCCCAACGGTATTCAGAAACTGGTGGACGAAGCCTCAAAGAAAAACATCAAGTTCGGTATCTGGATCGAACCCGAGATGGTGAATCCGAAGAGCGAACTGTACGAGAAACATAAAAATTGGGTCATACATCTGCCCAACCGCGACGAGTATTACTTCCGCAATCAGATGGTGCTCGACCTGAGCAATCCCGAAGTACAGGATTTCGTATTCGGTGTTGTAGACGGCCTGATGACCAAATACCCCGGCATCGCCTACTTCAAGTGGGACTGCAACAGTCCTATCACCAACATCTATTCTCCTTATCTCAAGGACAAGCAGACACACCTCTACGTAGACTACGTACGCGGACTTTATAAGGTACTCGACCGCATCAAGGCCAAGTATCCCAAACTTCCGATGATGCTCTGCTCCGGCGGTAGCGGGCGAATCGACTACGAAGCCCTGAAATACTTCACCGAGTTCTGGGCCAGCGACAACACCGACCCCATCCAGCGTCTGTTCATCCAGTACGGTTACTCATTCTTCTATCCGGCCAAATCCATGAGTGCGCATGTCACCACGTGGAACAAGAACGCCGGCATCAAGTTCCGCACCGATGTAGCCATGATGGGTAAGCTCGGCTTCGACATCAAGCTCACCGACATGAGCGGTGACGATCTGGCCTACTGCCAACAAGCCGTGAAGAACTACAAACGCCTGCGTCCGGCCATCATGGAAGGCGATCTCTACCGTCTGGTATCTCCTTATGACGGAAACCGCACCCATGCCGCCAACCAGTTTGTCTGCAAAGACAAGAATAAGGCTGTGGTATTCTCTTTCGACGTATACCCCGGCTATGGCGAGAAAAACGTACCGGTGCGCCTGCAAGGTCTCGATGCCAACAAACAGTACCGCGTGAAAGAAATCAATATGATGCCCAACCAGGGTTCGGGTCTTGAAGGCAACGACCGTGTGTTCTCAGGCGATTACCTGATGAAAGTGGGTCTGAATCTCTTTACCGGCAACAAACTTTACAGTCGTGTAATTGAAATTACGGCAGAATAATGAAATCAGGAAAATACATGATAAGGGTAGCCGCTGCAATATGCAGCGTGCTACCCTTTGCGCATAGCTACGCATGGGAAGGCAGCATACTGGTATCCACTCCACACACTTCCATGCTCCTGCATGCCGGTGAGGGAGAAGACCTGCGCTTCGCCTACTTCGGCGACCGCATTGAAGAGAACCAGATTCACCAGATTCACGATGCGTGGGACGGTCTGAACCGCACGGCATATCCCACATTCGGCCAGCCCCCTCATCAGCTGTATGCCCTGCAAACCGTACACGCCGACGGAAACTGGACCACCGATCTGACTGTCGACAAAGTGGAAACCGCCTCACTCGGCAATGCCCGCCTCACCACCGTCACTCTGAAAGACAAAGTTTACCCGCTCAACGTCCGCCTCTTCTACAAGGCATATAACGACATCGACATGATCGAGACATGGAGCGAGATTTCCCATACGGAGAAAAAAGACATCGTGCTCAAGCGTTTCGACTCAGGCCATTTCCTCATACGGCGTGGCAATGTGTGGATCTCACATCTGCACGGTTCGTGGGCCGCCGAAACACATGTCACCACCGAACCGCTCACTCCGGGCATTAAAATGATAGAGAATGTCGACGGATCGCGCAACGGTCACTACGACCATCCGGAAGTGATGTTCTCGCTCGACGGAAAACCGCGTGAGAACGAAGGACGTGTCATCGGTGCCGCACTCTGCTGGAGCGGTAACTATTCCATCCGCATGGCCACGGACAACAACTTCGTACACCGCATCTTTGCCGGCATCGACAGTGAAAGTTCGGAATATAAACTGGCACCGAAAGAGGTGTTCACCACACCCAAACTGGCCCTGACCTATTCCGGTGAGGGACTGAGCGGAGCCAGCCGCAACTTCCATAACTGGGCACGCCATGCAGGCATGCTGCACGCCGGCGACAAAACACGCCCCGTACTGCTCAACAGTTGGGAAGGCGTTTACCTTGATGTCAACGAACCGGCCATGACACAGATGATGAAGGACATCTCCGCCATGGGAGGCGAACTGTTTGTCATGGACGACGGATGGTTCGGTGACAAATACCGTCGTGTGGAAGACAACTCCTCGCTCGGCGACTGGGTAGTGGACACCCAGAAACTCCCCCACGGTATCGAGGGACTTATCGAGACAGCACACCGGAACAACATCCAATTCGGCATATGGATTGAACCGGAAGCCGTGAACAGCAAAAGCGAGCTGTTCGAACAGCATCCCGACTGGGCCTTGCAGGTGAACGGCAGACCATTGCAGTACGGACGCGGAGGTACACAGATGCTGCTCGATGTATGCAACCCCAAAGTGCAGGACTTTATGTTCGGCATTGTGGACAACCTACTGAGCAAGCACCCGCAAATCGCCTACATCAAGTGGGATGCCAACGTGGAACTGAAGAACTTCGGTTCTACCTACCTCCCTCGCGACAAGCAATCGCACCTGTATGTAGAGTACCACCGCGGCTTGAACAAAGTGCTTGAGCGCATACGCTCCAAATACCCCGACGTATTGATACAGGCATGCGGAGGCGGAGGCGGACGCGCCAGCTACGGCATCATGCCTTATTTCGACGAGTTCTGGGTGAGCGACAACACCGATGCCCTGCAACGCATCTACATGCAATGGGGCACCTCGCTCTTCTACCCGTCCAATGCCATGGCACAGCACATCAGTGCATCGCCCAATCACCAGACCGGCCGCATCGTGCCTATCAAGTTCCGCTGCGACGTGGCCATGAGCGGGCGTCTCGGTATTGAACTACAGCCCTCCCGAATGACAGAAGAGGAATACAAGCAGACCGCACAGGCCGTAAAAGACTACAAGTCCGTGCGCGATGTCATCCAACTGGGCAACCTCTACCGCCTTGTGTCGCCCTATGACAGCAAGGGCATCGCCTCGCTCATGTATACCGATGAAGCCAAGGACAAAGCGGTGTTCTTCGCCTACAAGATGGAACACTTCAACAACCAGGTTGTGCCCCGTGTCTGTCTGCGCGGACTCGACCCTTCACGCAATTACCGCGTGCGTGAACTGAACGTCAAAACCGGAAACAATCCCTGTTTCCTGAACGGCAAACTGTTCTCCGGCTCCCTGCTGATGAACACCGGCATTGAAATGCCGCTCGGAAGCGACTACGGAAGCTGCGTACTGGAACTCACAGCCGAATAGAACACGCGCCGCACCTTACATATCCGAAAAAGCGGGACCGCCAAAACGACGGTCCCGCTTTTTTGCTATACATTATTCCTTACGGCCTGGCCGCTTTACGTCTTCTAAGCACCTCACGTCCCAACAAGAACAACACTGAGAGAAGCAACAGCGTAAGCGATACGTTAGCCAACGCCTCCGTCACTTCAAGGCTCTTGGGGTCAAACACAAAATCCACCTTATGTTTTCCCGGTCCCACCTTCACTGCGCGAAGGATGTAATCGGCACAGGCAATCTCCGCCGTTTCGCCGTCCACCTTAGCCTGCCAGCCCGGATAAAATATCTCCGAGAATACCACCACTCCGCCTTTCGCCGAATTTATTTCGTAAGACAAGGCATTGGCATCATAAGCGGTAAGCTTCACCACGGCCGACGTATCAACGGGCTGCGCTCCCTCCGCATCGCCCAATATTGTCCTGTATTTCTCGGACACGAGCGCCACTTCACGAGGATTCACCCGATGCAGACCGAGAATTTCATCATCCGCACAGGCCACATAGCGCACCTCCTTCACAAACCATCCGTTTCCGCAGGCATGAGGATTAGGCACGGGGAACGTCTCTCCACCCTCTTGCCCGAAGATGGCATACTTCACATTGAGCATGTTCAATACCGGGAATATCGAATCTCCGTTCACAGCCGACAAATCACCGCGCGATTCGGATACGGCCCGGGCGAAACGCCCCATCTCCGGAGCGATATGCTCCTCTATCATCTCCTGATAACGACGGAGCTTGGCGGCATGATATCCCCCGATACTTTTATGGTAATAAGAAGTATTATTCTCATTGAACGGACTACCGGCCAGATTCATCACACGGTAATCCTTGTCAGGATCCTGCAAGATAATCTCATCTGCCGGAGTCTTGGCCACCGTATTCACTGTCTGCAACGGTTCGCTGAACATCCCGTCGTTAAGGTAACGCTTGTCCACCTGCCACAAGTCGAAAAGACACAGCACAAACACACAGCCCACAAGCAAGCCGCTTCCTATCTTCTTCACATTGTAGGCCAGCAACAACAGCAGCCCCACCGCCGTAATGATGAAACTGCGCCATGCGTCGGCCACCACCACCGCCTTGCGCATCTCATGCAGATTGGAGAATATCCCGCCCAGCATCTCGCGAGGAATGTAACCCTTGCCGGCCGCATCCTGCAACATCGCCGTCTCGGAAGAAGAAATATAATGTCCGAAGAACATATCGGGCATCAGGGCAAACAGCAACGCAATGCCTCCTGTCAGCGCAAAGCTCACATACACATATTTGAAGTTCTCTTTCAACGTCTCCGGACGTTCCAGAACGGCTTTCAGTCCGAACATGGCCAGCAGAGGTATCGTAAATTCCGCCACCACCAGCACCGAAGCCACGGCACGGAACTTGGAATACATCGGCACATAATCAAGGAAAAAGTCGGTCAGCCCCATGAAATTACGCCCCCATGACAACATCACGGAAAGCACCGTCAACGCCAGCAGACACCACTTCATAGGCCCTTTGACCACAAAGAGACTCAACACGAACAGCATCAGCACGAATGCTCCCACATAGACCGGACCGCTCGTTCCGGGCTGCTCGCCCCAATACTGCCCCATTGCCTGATAAACGGGCACATATTGCTGGTTGGCCTTCTCCATGGCGGTCTTACTGGCCGTAAGGGGCTGCGAGGCCCCTCCCTTCACATTCGGCACCAGCAACGACCAGGTTTCCCCAATCCCGTAGCTCCACTGCGTGATGTAGTCACGCTCCAGCCCGTCTTTCGTCTGATTGCCGGGATTTTGTTTACTCTTATAAGTCAACTCGCTCTTTCCGCGCATGCTCTCCTTACTATACTGGTAGGTATGATAGAGATTGGAAGAGTTGATGGCCACTCCTATCAGCCCCGCCAGCACCAACATAGCCGTAGCCTTACACCATACGGCCAACTTTCCCTCTTTCACGGCCTGAATAAGATAAGCCAGCGACATGAAGCCCATTACCGGCAGAAAATAGTAACTCATCTGCACGTGATTGGACAGAATCTGCAAGGCGAAGAAAAATGCCGTTACCAGTCCACCCCACAAATAACGTCCCCGGTAGCAAAGTACCAGTCCCGCGATCGTAGGGGGAACATAAGCCAGCGCCATTACTTTCCAAATATGTCCGGCACCTATTATAATAAAGAAATAGGAAGAGAAAGCCCAGAGCACAGCCCCCATCGCGGCCATCCATACCTTGAAGTCAAACGCACGAAGCAGTATATAGAAGCCCAGCAACATGACAAACACATACATCACCACACCGGTCAGCCCCAGCTGATAAACCCGTTGCAGGCCCACCAGCGCATCGGTGGAATCATAACTGGGTGCCATCTGATAAGTAGGCATACCGGAAAAAAGGACATTCGTCCAGCGCGTGCGCTCACCCGTACGCTCCATATACTCTTTCATCTCCACTCCCGCACCTATGCCGCCACTGTGATCGTGTCCCGTAAGTACCTGTCCTTCCATGACCGGCCCGAAAAAATACAGGAAACCTATCGCAAGGAACAACACCACAGCGAGCGCGTCCGGCAAATAACTCTTTATCTTATTCATAACTGATATAATAATATTAGATTAATAACTTTCGTCGCCATGCAAAAGTACTAAAAAAAACCGCCTCCCTGACAGGAAAGCGGTTAAATCTTCAGTGCGGACTGCGAATTACTTACGCAAGCCCAAAGCCTTGACGATAGCACGGTATCTTGTGATATCGCGGTCTTTCAGGTAGTTCAGCAACGCACGGCGCTTACCTACCAGCATAGTCAAAGCCCTTTCAGTACTATAATCTTTACGGTTGCGCTTCATGTGCTCCGTCAAGTGGGAAATACGGTATGAGAACAATGCTATCTGGCTCTCAGCGGAACCGGTATCAGTGTTAGACTTCCCGTACTGTCCAAAGATTTCTTGCTTTTTAACTGGATCTAAATACATAACTTGAATTTTTAAGTCACTAATTCTCTAAGCGGTTGCAAAGTTACTACATTTTCCCGTCATGCCAAACGTTTCCCGTATTTTTTTGATTCTATCCCGCACTTTTCCAATAATTTGTAGTACCTTTGCCGCATTATTTCAGGTAAAAAGTATGCAGAACATTAGAAACATTGCTATTATCGCCCACGTAGACCACGGAAAGACTACGCTGGTGGACAAGATGCTGCTGGCGGGCAACCTGTTCCGCGAAAACCAGCAGACCGGTGAATTGATGCTGGACAACAACGAACTGGAACGCGAACGCGGCATCACCATTCTCTCCAAGAATGTTTCCATTAATTATAAAGGTACGAAAATCAATATTATCGACACCCCGGGACACTCCGACTTCGGAGGCGAGGTGGAGCGCGTGCTGAACATGGCCGACGGCTGTATTCTGTTGGTAGATGCCTTCGAAGGTCCTATGCCGCAAACCCGCTTCGTGCTCCAGAAAGCACTCGAAATAGGACTGAAACCCATTGTGGTTATCAATAAAGTGGACAAACCGAACTGCCGCCCCGAAGAAGTCTATGAAATGGTGTTCGACCTTATGTGCGACCTCAACGCCACCGAAGAGCAGCTTGACTTCCCCGTCATCTACGGATCGGCCAAGAACAACTGGATGGGCGAAGACTGGCAAACTCCCACCAGCGACATCTTCTACCTGCTCGACAAGATCGTAGAGCACATCCCCGCTCCGCAACAACTGGAAGGCACCCCGCAAATGCTTATTACATCGCTCGACTACTCCAACTATACAGGACGTATCGCCGTAGGACGCGTGCACCGCGGTATGCTGAAGGAGAACATGAACATCACTATCGTGCACCGTGACGGAAGCCGCGAAAAAACGAAGATCAAAGAACTGCATACCTTTACCGGCATGGGACGCCAGAAAGCCGCCGAGGTATCTTCGGGCGATATCTGCGCCATCGTGGGATTGGAGAACTTTGAAATCGGTGACTCCATCTGTGATTTCGAAAATCCGGAACCGCTGCCCACCATCACCATCGACGAACCGACGATGAGCATGCTCTTCACCATCAACGACTCGCCGTTCTTCGGAAAAGAAGGCAAGTTCTGCACCAGCCGGCACATCAGCGAGCGTCTGGACAAGGAACTGGAAAAGAACCTCGCCCTGCGCGTCTCTATGCCCGACGGATATACCGACCGCTGGATCGTGGCCGGACGCGGTGTGCTCCACCTTTCGGTGCTCATCGAAACCATGCGCCGCGAAGGCTATGAACTGCAAGTGGGCCAGCCGCAGGTGATCTACAAGGAGATAAACGGAGAAAAATGCGAGCCTATCGAGGAACTGACCATCAATGTGCCGGAGGAATTCTCCAGCAAAATGATAGACATGGTGACCCGACGCAAAGGAGAAATGGTGTCGATGGAGACGCAGGGCGAACGTGTGAACATTGAGTTCAACATCCCCTCGCGCGGCATTATCGGCCTGCGCACCAACGTGCTTACTGCCAGCCAGGGAGAAGCCATCATGGCCCACCGTTTCAAGGAATATCAGCCTTATAAGGGCGACATCAGCCGGCGCAGCAACGGGGTCATGATAGCCCTCGAAAGCGGTACGGCATTTGCCTACGCCATCAACAACCTTCAGGACAGGGGCAAGTTCTTCATCGAACCGCAAAGCCCCGTCTATGCCGGACAGATCGTGGGAGAACATATCCACGACAACGACCTGGTGGTGAATGTGACCAAGAGCAAGCAGCTCACCAACATGCGTGCATCGGGATCCGATGAAAAGGCACGTATCGTACCGGCCACCATACTCTCGCTCGAGGAGGCATTGGAATATATCCGCGAAGATGAGTATGTAGAGGTGACTCCGAAGAGCATGCGCATGCGCAAGGTCATCCTCGACCATCTGGAGCGCAAGCGCGCCAATCGCGACTAATACGGAAATCCGGACAAATCCGGACCTTATACAGGTGCGTCCTGGCTTCATTTTGAAGACGAGGCGCGCCTATTTTTATTATTCTGACAATCAAACGATTGAACGCAATAAAGAACACATAATCATGTCATGCGGAGAGAAATAAATTTTCATGCTCTTGAAAATTTATTTTCTTCCGCATCATTTTTTTCCGCACTCCGCATCAAAATTCAGCACCCTCCCGCACGCCCCGCTCACCGCTCGGAAAATAATTACTATTCATCCCGTACGTTTCCTTCGTAAATAAAGCCGCACAAAAAGATTCACAAACTGATTTTTTCAGTAATTTAGCGGAAAATATATAAAATCATCATGATGAAACGTTTCTTTACCTCCTGGATGCTCCTCTGCATCCTCCTGCCACTCTGGGCCCAGGCCCCCGAGGGATACTACAGTCCGGCCAAAGGCAGCAAAGGCGCCGGCTTGAAAACCGCTCTCCATCAAATCATCGCCGACCACACGGAACGAACCTACAAGGACCTGTGGACCGACATGCAAAAGACCGACGTCCGCGACGACGGCTGCGTTTGGGACATGTATTCCGCCACCACAAACTACACGTTTGTCAGTGACCAATGCGGCAACTACACGTATGAGGGCGACTGTTACAACCGCGAACACTCCTTTCCCAAAAGCTGGTTCAACGACGCCGAACCCATGTACACCGACCTCTTTCACCTTTATCCCACAGACGGCAAGGTGAACGGCATGCGCGGAAACAATCCTTTCGGAGAGACCGACGGAGAAAGCTACCAATCGGCAGAAGGTTTCAGCAAACTGGGACGCTCCACCACCAACGGATACAGCGGCACCGTGTTCGAACCGGCCGACGAATACAAGGGCGATTTCGCCCGTGCCTACTTCTATATGGCCACCTGCTACG
Organism: uncultured Paraprevotella sp.; assembly: GCA_910586505.1. Lineage (GTDB taxonomy): Bacteria > Bacteroidota > Bacteroidia > Bacteroidales > Bacteroidaceae > Paraprevotella. The sequence goes on from CAJUGV010000001.1 coordinate 152,195, forward strand.
AGGACCGCATCGCCTCCTGGAAGAGCGACATGCTGGCTGGAAACAGTTATCCCGCCTATGCCCGCTGGGCCCTCGACATGTTGCTGCGATGGGCCGCCCAGGATCCTGTAAGCCCGAAGGAAGTGGCCAGAAACAATGCCGTCTACAACATACAATACAACCGTAATCCTTTTATCGACTATCCGGGACTGGAGCAGTATGTATGGGGCGACAAAACCGGGGTGGCATTCGACCCCGACAATTATGAGGACGGCACGGTGACTCCTCCTCCGGCCAAAGACGTAGCCAACCCTACTTTCAACCCCGCACCGGGCAGTGTGGACAAAGGTGTCACCGTGACCGTCAGCACCGCCACCCCCAATGCCTATATCGTTTACTCTCTCAACGGAGGGAACCTGCGTACGGAGGAATCGCCCGTATACGTAACGATCAACGAAACCACCGTCATCGAGGCATACGCTATGCTGAATGACAAGACCAGCGAAACGGTAGGCGCCACCTATACGCTTATCAACACGGATCCGGATGAAGGCATACAGACGTTCCGCAAGGTGAATTCCGTTGCCGAACTGACTGTCGGAGACCGTTACCTCATCGTGTGCGAAAGCGAGTCGACTGCCATGGGCGTCGCCGGAAACGGCATCCGCAACAGTTGCCACATCACCGTCGCAGGCAACGAAATACGCACCGAGACAGACGGAGAAGGACTTCCTTATCAGATGATACTCGGCGAAACGGCAGGCGAATATACCTTGTATGACGCCACGGCAAAGACATATCTGTCGCTGACATCCGACAAGAACAACCTGCACGCTTCCGCCACGGCAGAGGATGAGACGGCCCAATGGACCATCACCTTCGAAAACGGCACGGCCCGTCTGATAAACAAACACTACAACGAACGCTCTATCTGCTATAATTCCCTCAATCCGCGCTTTGCCTGCTACAAAGCCAGCAGCGGACAGAAGTCCGTATCACTCTACGTGAACACAACTCATGGAAGCGGCATTCCGTCCGTGAGTCCGGACGGACGTACTCCAGTAGACGTCTACACCCTTGACGGACGCCGGGTGCGCAAGAACGTACCGGCCGACAAAGCCCTTCAGGGACTGAAAAAAGGAATGTATGTCATAAAGGGAAACAAAGTGACGGTGAAATAAATCCGCAGATTTTACAAACATGAAAGAAACGGAGCATGCCTGTTATTCGGCATGCTCCGTTTCTTCATTCCATCTCTCAAAAGCATTCTCACATTTGGCACTTTACATGAATTTAATTACTTTTGCATTTCTTCCTACAGCCCTTTGGGCCAAGGAACTTTTTTATAATAAATGGACGTTTTCGAGCGTTAACTTCCGGCTTTTGAATCTCGCAAATCCAAACTCCAGGGAAGATAACAGCAACAAAGGCGTCCACGTGTGGTATGATTATATGCTCATGGTGCAGGAGTCCGTCCCGCACCCTATAGCGGTATTCATCATACAGGCGTGGGCTTACCCGTGTTGCTTATCCTTCAGGAGTGGGCAATGCGAGAGCCTAAAAGCCGGGATAAGCAAGAGGCTGTCCACGCTTTTTCGTCACACGGTCTATGATACAAATCGGAAAACTCATCGAAGCCGAACTCCGCAGGCAGGAACGAAGCGTCACATGGCTCGCCCGCAAACTCTATTGTGAGCGGTCGAACATTTACGATATATTCAAACGCGAGAATATCGACGTCAAACTGCTGCTCCGAATCAGCCTCATCCTCCGTCACGATTTCTTTCAATACTACAGTAAGGAAATCAATATCCCCGAATAAATACAACGCATCCGCCGCGTCCGTCGCAAAGATACGCATGCATTTCTCTCATACGCCCGGAATGTATGATAACACACTACACTTTCGTATCATATGGCAATACAGGCAACCATCCGCTTTGTCTTTATAATTTCTTTACTTTGCCATGAAAAATTTATTAATTTTAATTATTTACATTATGGTATTTTTTATTTTAATCATCGTGGCTGTGGCAGCTTATTGTTTCCTCGGCAATCACGACACCGCAGCCACAAAAGCCGCGTTGAAAGCCAAACAAAGAAACGACGACCAGAAGAAGGTCATCCGCTACTTTCTCAACGACGGATGCCTGTCAAAGCACATCTCCGACCAGGAATATTCCCAAATGGTAAAGTCCGCCCTTGCCAAATTCGACTTCAAGCAGAGAGCGCTGGACAAGATCGGATTGGACGAAAGCGAACTACAGGAAATAGATCCCGTGCATTTTGAGGGCTACCAGTTCAAGAAAGCTTACGGACGTCTCGGTAAAGATAAATTGTGGAGAAGCTCCAAGTATCAGGTCTCATGGTTGTTCTTCTCGGCCACCCAGGTGTATCTGTACCAATATACACTGAACATGGACTGCGACGAGAAGAAAGAGAATACGGAAGAATACTTCTACAAAGACATTACCAATTTCTCTACAAGCACCGAAACGGAAGAAGTATTCGTTTATGACAAGAAGAAAAAGAAAGATGTGCTCGAAAATGTAGACACTTCACAGTTCGCCCTGGTGGTGCCCGGCGACAAGCTGTATTGCAGTATGAAACAAAGCGACGAGAACGAACGCGCCATCAAGGGTATGAAAGCCAAACTGCGCGAAAAGAAAAACGCATAAACGGGCATGCCCAAAGAAACCTCATATTTCCCTGACCGCAAACTTCACCGCCCGCGACTTGCCTGGTGGCAGGCTGCGGGGGTGGTTTGCCTTTCAGAGGGAACGCTATGGGGGCTTTCTTTTGCTTTGCATGATATGCTGCGGCATGTATGGAACATCACAATGCCGCCCTGTGCATACCACTGTATCCTATCGGCGGCATTCCTGCTGCTGACGGGCCGTTGGTTTCTTATCATGGCCGTCCTGCTCTACCAGCGGTATGCTCCCGAGCACGTAAGACAGAAATGTGTCTGCACTCCGACATGCAGCGAATATGCCCTACTGGCTCTGCGCAAATACGGATGGCTCGGAGGAGGATACAAAACCTATATCAGGCTGACGCGGACGTGCCAAGGAAAGAAACATATTATCGATTATCCTTGAACCTTTATCTTTAATTAAACTGAACCAATATGGGATTCTTCAACAAACGCCGCACAGACGGCATCACATACGACGGGCAAGGGGAAGAAAGAACCGGACTGATAGACGTCATCCAATACAACGGACTTCCTGAAGACATCTTGTGGAAATTTCCATACGACAACATCACCACCGGCGCACGGCTCATCGTGCAGGAAGGACAGGAAGCCCTCTTTCTGGCTAACGGATCCGTTCAGGATATGCTCGGCCCGAATCCGGAAGGCCATGTACTCTCCACCAACAACATCCCTTTCTTGCAGAAACTGTACAACCTGCCTTACGGAGGACGCAGTCCGTTCAAAGCCCAGGTCGTCTTCGTCAATCTTACGGACAAAAGGAATCTAAAATTCGGAACACCGGAGGCAATCGGCATCGACGACCCGACATTGGACGATATGACTATCGGCGTGAAAGTGCGGGGACAATATGGTATAAGGATTGTAAACAGTACCGCACTACTCAAATATCTGGCAGGCGCTAAAAAGGATTTCACGACCGAGGACGTGAAATCACTGTTCGGAGACTGGATATCAGGCTCTTTACAAGAAACGCTCGGCTCCTACGTTCAGGAACGGCAGATATCCGTAACAAAATTAAAGAACAATATAACCGAAATTTCCCAAATCATCCTCAAAAAACTGGAAGGGGAGTTTGAACAATACGGCATCTCTTTCAAGGCATTCACGTTGTCGTACTGCGAAGTAAGCAAGGAAGACCCCAACTTCCAATACATACAAGAACAGCAGCGCAAAGCCGTGGGAGCAAGAAGCAACGCCCTGGCAGAAGCAAGACTTGCCCAAGGGCATGCAGAAGCACTACGCATACAAGGCACCAACTACCAGCAGGAACGGCAGTTCGACGTGATGGAAACGGCTGCCGGTAACGAAGGCGCAGGACAGTTCATGGGTGCGGGCATGGGACTCGGTATGGGCTTCGGTATGGGTAATGCCTTCGGAACGCAAGCCAACCAGATGGCTTCCGGCATGACACAGGCCGCTCCTCCCCCTCCGCCTCCGGCCCCGGCTGCCTACCATATTCTGGTGAACAATGTACAGGAAGGCCCTTACGGCATCGACATCCTGCGCCAGAAAGTGCAGGCCGGTGCGCTCACACGCGACACATACGTATGGAAAAACGGCATGCCCCAATGGGACAAGGCGCAAAACTGCCCCGAACTGCAATCTCTGTTTGCAGCCGTGCCGCCTCCACCTCCCGTAATATGATTCCGATCATCCGTACCCATTAAAACTCTGACTACATTATGCCGAACAAAAACATATCTTTATTATCACGCATCGTGTTGCCCGTAACGGTCATCCTGTCTACCGTCTGCATTTTCCTGCTGTTCGGAGACCAGGCAGACGACGACCGCCTGTATTATACCAACACGGCTCTCACCGTATGGCTCGAAACGGTATTCTTCGGCTATCGGGGAGCATGGCGGCTTGACAAAAGGGCCGTGACCGCACCGTTTCTGGCCGCCTTGGGAGTGGGAGCTTTCTATTATGTGGGGGCAGCACTGCTCTGGATGCTGTGCTACTCGCTGATGCTGAAAACGTTCGTTTCGTTTTCCGTGTATTGCGTCATCCATCTGACAGTGTTGCTTGCCTGGCTAACGGTATTCACACTAATGGCCGAACTGGACAATAACCATAAGGAAAACGCGGCGCAGCAGGCACAACATACCCACGCGCTGAACTTTTATACCCAGCGCATGAAAGCATGTACGTCTCGCTTCAGAAACGCACTGGCCGAGAAAAGCCAGGCCACCGTCTGTCCTACCCATACGCTCGATGCCCTGACCCGCCACATCGAAACGTTGCCGCCGTCGGTTCTGAACACGCCCCAAGGGCAAAACATACTGACCGACATCGTGACCCGCTGCGAGGAACAGATAGAAGAACTCGAAACGGCCCAGCATGAAGAGACCGTGACCGGCTCCTGTAAAAAGATAGAGCGGTTTGTCAAGAATACCCTCATCGAACTAGATATGCTGCGGGCTACGGCAAAGAGATAATTAAAAGTTTAAACCTCAAACCCTATTTTAATCATACACACAATGGAAGTGATTTCACTTAAATGCCCCGGATGCGATGCTCCGGTGAGCACGGAACAGAAGAAATGCGAATACTGCGGAAACCACATCATCATACAGAATTTACGTCAGATGGAGCGCATGCCCATGCTGCAAATCAACAAATATGCCGCCTCCTACAGAAAGACGCTGGAAGAGAACCCCGACCACATTGAGGTGAACTGTTCGATCGGAGCATGCTATCTGAAACTGAAACTCTACGACAAAGCATTGACCGCATTCGAGAAGGCCATGCAGGACAACTTCGAAATGGCCGAACCGTACTACATGGCTGCCATTGCCCTACTGGAAGGCAAAAAGGCGTTCGTAGCACAGCGCGCCTCCATTGACAGAGCTGTAGACTATCTGAATTCCGCGAATATGATAGAGCCGAAAGCAATCCATTACTATTTTCTGGCCTATATCAAACAGGACTATTTCGACCGCAAATTCCTGAAGACCTCGCCCGGATACAAGGAAATGCTGGATATGGCCGCCGAATTAGGCATGACGGATGAAGAAGCCGACGAGTTCTTCAGCATCCTCAATGTGCCGCGGCCTTCTTGTATGTAAGGACAACAATAGCGACATGCCTATCTACAATAAAACGGGAATAGACCGGCCAGGCCGGTCTATTCCCGTTTTATTTTCCGCTTAAAGTACAGTATATCCTATCTCACCACAACGAGCTTCCCGTTTATCACATACTGACCGCGAGGCAGTTTCCTTATCTGCTCGCCAGCATCGAGTGTCCACACCTCGCAGAGCATGCCTCCCACCGTATAGACCGATAACCGGCAAGCCGAAGATGCGGAGACATGCACTCCGTCCTCATGCAACGAAACCGTCACCCCATTCTCCTGCCCTCGCACGCCACGAACCGCAACAGGATCCAGTCCCCAGTAAAACAGCCGGAAATCATCGGCCTGAAACCAACCGGCCGTGGTTCCCGTTCCGGACGAACGCGCTCCCAAACGTAAGGCCTCGTCCTCTCCCAACACCACACCTGTCACCGTGAAATCCGACCAGTCGTTGTTGTTCTCCCCACTAACCTCCGTCAGGCGGTCTGAATCCTTTATACCGGCGGCAGTCTGTGCGTATATATGCTGATCGGTCAACCGGTCTTTGCCGTCCGTGTTGCGCAAAGCCCCTTGCAAGCTGTACACTCCGGCCGGCAAGCCATCCACGGTCTGATAAAGGTCAATGGACGTAATACCGCCGAAAGCCAGGCTGACAAAACTCGAACCGTCATGTGCCGGACGGTCGCTCCATGTATCGAAAGACTCCCATCCCGTGGTTTGCTTGTTCAGTTTCCATCCCTTTGTTCCCGCTTCGAAACTGGGATTTACAAGAAACTCAGTCATGTCGAAATATTTTCCTTTTACCGGTTGCGCCTCTTTCTTGGCGGTAGCCAGCATGGCCGATAATCTGCCACGGGCTTCCTCCACATCTCCTACAGTACTCGTAGCAGCCGCATAACATGCTTTTCCTTCCTCCACGGTGGTCTGCAACAAAGTTCTGATCTCCGACTCACCGACTAATGCCAGAAAATCCAACGCCTTCTCCGCTTCTGTCCATAAAGCCGCCATAGACGGCATGGACAGACGGGCCGCATCCATCGCTTCCTGCAAAACAGCCGCACAGGCTTCCAGTTCCGCTTTCGACTTTCCCTCTACAGGCAATGCTTTTACGATAGCGTCCTCCAACGGAACACGGGTTACTCCAACCACCTGTTCCGGCACAATCGTCCGGGCCTCGTCGACCAGACTCTGCAAACGCCGTTGTAAAACCGTAAGGTCTTCGGAAACGCCTTTTACCGAAATCTCATATATATCGGACTCGACGGAGGACACGGTCGTTGTTCCTCCGTAACGGGCCTGCAACTTGTGCTCCCCTCCGTACAAAGAAACTGTATAGACAGCCGTGCCGTCTGCCTCCAAAGGCAAAACTCCGATAATCTTATCATTACAAAGCATCTGTACGTATGTTCCTTCGGACGAAGCCCCCGCCACCGTAATCTTTATGTCGAAAGGCTCACCGGATGCCAGTTCTCCTTCCGGAAGATCCAGGCTTACCGACGCACCTGCAGCGCGCTCCACGGCAGAAATACGATAAAGTCCGCTGGCATGTGAACGGAGCACCGGAGCAAACCCGCCATTCTTAAACACTCCCATATCCGTGCCTTTCCACATCTCCGTCACACGACAAGGCTGGTCGGCAGCAAAGCCTAAGGCTGTCAGATCCAATGGCACCGAACAGGTGGCGTCCGGAGTCGGATCTTCCGTAAACACACGAAATTCCATGGTCACCCCCGATTCGGCATTTTTCACATCGTCATCGTAGCCGACTATAGATTTGAACGTCACATATTCATGTCCCTCAGGAAGCACAAAGGTGAGCATGGACGGTGCATTGACTCCGAATCCCTTTTCGTATACACGTCCATCCATAGTCATTGCATTTCCCTCATTATTTTTATTCAGTTTAGGTGTGTTCCACCCGTTCACGGGATTAGGTTCCCATGGGATTTCGGTCAGTGAAAACTCTTTGCCGTCTTTATCCACTAACACAGGAGCAGCCCAATCCGCATGGTCGTAGGACAAACCGTCGCCGCCGTTCGTCACCACGAGATACAATTTCCGCACGCCGGTAACATCTGCTTCCACTTGTCTGGTCTGCGCAGTATTCCTACTGATGAATCCACTGCACGCCGCTTGTTTGCACGGGTCTATCTTCAACGTCACATTACCGCCGCTCCAACGGTCCGTGGTCTCCTCACGCATTGTAGGGTCTCCGTCAAACACCATAAACTCCACGGATGATTTGCTTCCCTGATCCGTACCGGTATTATCGATACCCACACGAGCCGTGAAGCGTACAGCATCTGCCGGTACATCGAACAGGACAATGGAATTGGCATGCACGGCCAACCCATTGTCATACTGAATGCCGTTAATAGAAAGTTTGCCTCCGTTGATGTTCTGATTCACCCCTATGCTGCCCCATCCGCATGTGCCACGCAAATAATTCCGCTCTGTCAGCCGGATCACCGAACCGTCCTTAAGCGTTACGGTAGGTTCTATCCAATCTGCATGGTCACAATCATAACCGTCTCCATCATCGGTCACCACCAACGCAAGCTGTCCCGACTTCATTCCGGAAAGGTCCACATCGGCATCCTTGGCATAGCCGGTCGTCAAATAAGAAATCGTACCGCTGCGGTAAAGAGCATCCTTAGTATTTACAAAATCCGAACCGCCCGTATTGAACAAAGCCACGTACTTGTCTCCACTTCCTGCGTCGTCTGCCGTCCAGATAATGCGGTTGTCCTTACGCTCCAACTGGCGGTTGTTCACCGAATAATGGTGCATGTAAAGCACATCGCGGTTCGTCAACAAAGAATCGGTGGCCTTGTCATTCTGGGGCAAATCACCTCCAAACATCAGCGGTGACTTGAATATCGTCCAAAGATTCATCATCGTGTACTGCTCGTCGCGCGTAAAATTGGTCCAGCGCTCCGCTCCACGCTCTCCACGAATACTGATTTTCCCCAACGGCAGCATGTCGGCATCGGGCCACGTACCCGGAGCAATATAGGGCGCCCACTTGGCACAAACCTGAAACTGGTAGTTCAGCTGGCTCCAGTTGTCCCAAAAATCATCTACCGTACGCCACATATTGGCATGTGTTTTCACATGATCCACTCTGTCAAGAGGCGTCTCCCCCGGCGAGATACTCAATACAATATCCCTCCCGCAACGGTCTATAGCCTTACGTATCATTTCTATCTCGGCCGTGTGATAAGGACGGGAAAGGTCATCTATCTTCACAAAATCTACGCCCCACTCCGCATACATCTCAAAACAGGAATTGTAATATTCCTGCGCCCCCGGCTTACGGTAGTCTACCTTATAGTTATCGCGCAACCATGTACACGCAGAATCATTGCTGGCTATCATATCGCACGTAATACCATTCGTACCCTTCACCGGCAATTTCTTCTCGGCCGCAATTTTCGGAAGACCTCTCATCAAGTGAATTCCGAACTTCAATCCCTTGCTATGAATATAATCAGCCAAGGCACGGAATCCCACTCCGCCGGCAGCGGAAGGAAAACGGTTGAGCGCCGGAGTATAACGTCCGTATTCGTCATACACATAGATGGGATCGGTCTGGTTATAACCGCCGGCCTTGTCGTTCTCCACAAACCATCTGATGTCTACCACTACATATTCCCATCCGTAAGCGGCCAGCTTCTCCGCCATATAATCGGCATTGGATTTTACTTCGTCTTCCACAACCGTAGGTCCGTAACAATCCCAGGAATTCCACCCCATCGGAGGCGTTGAGGCCCATTTCTGAAAAGGCAGTTCGCGACCAGTCTGTGCACCGGCCCCCATAACCATCATGCCGGCCATAACACATACAAACATTTTTTTCATTGCAAGAAAATAATTAGTTAAATCAAGAATTGTTTTTCATTGTCATTATCAACAGTCACAAAGATAGGCAATATATGGGATTAAAATCCCATATATTGCCTTAAAATAAGACTATTGCGCATACAAAACGACCTTTTTCTCACGCAATGACGCCTGCACGTCTATAAGTCGCTGATTGCGACTGCCGCGAAAAAGGGCATCACGATCCTGCTGCGCTTCAATATAAGGTCCGTCCACCAGCACATCTATAGATTTAAGCAAACGTAACTGCCGTTGATTACGTTGCAGGCACTCGAACTTATATCCCGTATAGCACCAAATGTTCTTGCCGGTCTCACGCTTCACAGCTTCCGCCAGTTCTGCAAATCCCTCAGGCTGATACATCGGATCACCTCCGCTGAAAGTAACATCGGCAAACTCATCAGCACGAATCACTTTCATAATATCTTCCGTCGACATCATCCTTCCCGCACGAATATCCCACGACTGAGGGTTATGACAACCGGGACAGGCATTGGGACACCCGGCAGCATACACCGTCGTACGGAACCCCGGTCCGTCTACCGTCGTGTCTTCCACTATCTTGATTACTGAAATCATAGTCACTTACCGGTTATCATGCACCACACGGTCTTTCAGTTCCGACAGCTTGGCCTTATTCCACCGGTCGGTTGTTCCCACAAGATAGCCGGTGATGCGTTGCAGACAGTCTATATGGTCACTGCCGCATTTGGGACAAACCGTCATCTTCTGTTCTGCGTTCTCATAGCCGCAATTCATGCAACGATTGCGATTATGATTTACCGAACCATAACCGATATTATACTTGTCCATCATGTCCACCACACGCATTATCACCTCAGGATTGTGCGTAGCGTCACCGTCTATTTCCACATAAAAGATATGGCCGCCACGCGTCAGTTCATGATAAGGCGCCTCCACCTCGGCCTTGTGACGGGCACTACACTTGTAATAGACCGGCACATGATTGGAATTGGTATAATATTCTCGGTCGGTAATGCCAGGCAACACCCCGAATGTCTTACGGTCGATACGGGTGAACCGGCCGGCCAGTCCTTCGGCCGGTGTGGCCAGCACACTGTAATTATGCTGATAGAGTTCGGAAAATTCATTGGCACGGTCACGCATATATGTCACGATTCGCAAGCCCAACTGCTGTGCTTCCTCCGACTCACCGTGGTGATGGCCCGTCAGCGCCACCAGACATTCCGCCAGTCCGATGAAACCGATCCCCAACGTTCCCTGATTGATGACCGGAGCTATCGTATCGTTCGGCTTCAATTTATCACAGCCCATCCACAGCGCACTCATCACCAAAGGGAACTGTTTGGCAAACGCTGTTTTCTGAAATTCCATACGCTCATGCAACTGGCGTGCCGTTACTTCCAGCATGTGATCAAGTTTAGCAAAGAAACAAGCTATCCGTTCATTCCCTTCGGACATCTCCATACATTCGATCGCCAAACGCACGATATTGATCGTTGAAAAAGAAATATTCCCACGCCCCACAGACGTCTTCTGCCCGAAACGGTTCTCAAAGACACGTGTGCGGCATCCCATGGTTGCCGTCTCATAAAAATAACGCTTCGGATCATCGGCACGCCAGAGTTCATGCTGGTTGAATGTGGCGTCCAGATTAATAAAATTCGGGAAAAAACGACGGGCCGTTACCTTACAGGCATACTGATAAAGGTCATAATTGCGGTCGTCCGGCAGATAACTCACTCCGCGTTTCTTCTTCCATATCTGGATAGGAAAGATCGCCGTCTCGCCATTGCCCACTCCCTCATAAGTGCTGCGCAGAATCTCACGAATGATACAACGGCCTTCGGCCGAAGTATCCGTACCGTAGTTCACAGAACTGAACACCACCTGATTGCCTCCGCGCGAATGAATGGTATTCATATTATGGATAAAGGCTTCCATGGCCTGGTGCACCCGTGCCACAGTCTTGTTCACAGCATGCTGAAAGATACGCGCATCGCCTTCCAGTCCATCCAGCGGCCGGGTTATAAAATCGTCCACTTCCTTATGATACAAACGGGAATAATCGGCAGCATTCAGCTCTTCAAGCACTTTTAATTCCTCAATAAAACTGGAACGGACAAAGGGAGCCAAATAGAAATCAAGCGCAGGAATAGCCTGCCCTCCGTGCATTTCGTTCTGAGCCGTTTCCATAGAAATGCAGGCCAGAATACTGGCAGTTTCGATACGTTTGGCAGGACGTGATTCTCCGTGCCCGGCCGAAAAGCCGTATTTCAAGATATGATCGAGCGGATGTTGCACGCAAGTGAGACTTTTCGTCGGATAATAATCCTTATCATGGATGTGAAGATAGTTATGCTTCACGGCCTCTTTCACTTCCTCGCCAAGCAGATAATCATCCACAAAGGGCTTGGTGGTTTCGCTCGCAAACTTCATCATCATGCCCGCCGGGGTATCGGCATTCATATTTGCATTCTCACGCGTCACATCGTTCGACTTGATATTAATGATCTCCAGAAACATGTCGCGCGTCTTGGCCTTGCGGGCAATGCTGCGCTGGTTGCGGTAGGCTATATATTTTTGTGCCACATCCTTACGACTGCTCTTCATCAGTTCCAGCTCCACGGCATCCTGTATTTCCTCCACGGTCATCTGTGCCCGTCCACGATTCGCCACACGTTCACATATCAGATGTATGAGTTCCTCGTTTTCACCGACTTCCGTATGCATCATGGCCTTGCGCACCGCATCCCCTATTTTCCGCGCATTAAATCCCACGATGCGCCCATCTCTTTTTACAACTGTCTGTATCATCCTTCATTTATTATAAATTGAGCCGAAAAATCCTTGCTTCCTTTCAAACAAAAGGAAACCTATACATCCGACAACCAAAGATTAATATTCACATATACGCTCTAACCGGCATCCTCATATCCACGGAGCAACGACGGCAACGTCAAAGGCAGGTCTTCTGACTTACTCACGCTTCATTATCCTTCCCGCTTCGGCCGGCGAAACAGTGGACGAGAGATTTCATGAAACGCAAAAAAGAGCTCACAGCAGCGGGTCTGTCGGGGATTCTCACCCCATTCCCTTTTCACTCTGCACACCTCAAGGCAGGCAGAGCACCCTGACGCAGACAAAGGTACGTCTTTTCCCTTTTTCGTGCAACAAAAACTATTGATTTTATTAGAAAGTTTTCCGTTTTACATTTCAGAAAACACACTAACATGCAGATTACCAATACAGTAAACAGAATAAAGCAATAAAGAACTTACCTGAAAATTTCCTAAAACGAAAATCATCATGCAAAGCATTGCTTCATACGGCTCCACACCAGAAATGAAAACTAAAGCCTTAAAAATAAAAAAAGATGCACCGTCACAAGCCGGTGCATCTCTTCAAAATATCTTATTATACTTATTTGCTCTTATAATTTCTCAAACCAGTCTGCAAGAAATCTATATATTTGTTGACATCCTCATCATAGGAATACGACTTATTAAGAGGCTTTCCGTCATTGTCAAGCAACACATAGAAAGGCTGGGCATTGGCTCCGAACTTGCAGCGTTGCAAGTAACTCCACTTGTCTCCCACGGTACGCAACGTGCGCTCCTGTCCGTTTTCCGTCACCTTGACAGGTTCCGGCAATTTGGTCTTCTCATCCACGAACAAGGTGATAAGCACGTAATCGTTCTGCATAATATCGGCCACTTTCTGGTCGGCCCACACCGCAAGTTCCATTTTACGGCAGTTGACGCATCCATATCCTGTGAAATCCAGCATGACGGGTTTTCCCTGCTGACGGGCATATTCCATACCGGCCTCGTAATCCGTAAACTGTGCTTTTACTTCATTCTCATACAGATTGAAATCCTGTGTGCTCATCGGAGGAGAAAAAGCACTGATAGCCTTGAGCGGAGCGCCCCACAAACCGGGTACCATATAAATGGCAAAAGCAAAAGACACCAAGGCCATAAAGAAACGGGGCACGGATGTACGATGATTCACAACCACATTGCCACAATCGTCGTACTCGTCTTCGTCATGCGGGAAACGCAACCATCCGATAAGATAAGCACCAAGCAAAGAGAAGATCACAATCCACAAACTCAAGAATGCTTCCCGATCAAGGATATGCCATCCATAGGCCAAATCGGCCACCGACAGGAACTTCAATGCAAAAGCAAGTTCAAGGAAACCAAGCGTTACTTTCACACAATTCATCCAGTTGCCGGACTTGGGCATTGTTTTCAACCAAGTCGGGAACATGGCAAACAAAGTAAACGGCAGCGCCAAAGCCAAGGCAAAACCGAACATTCCGATTGCCGGAGCAAGAATACTTCCACCGGAAGTGGACACCTCTACCAGCAAAAATCCGATAATCGGTCCCGTGCAGGAAAAAGAAACCAGCACCAACGTGAATGCCATCAGGAAAATACTCAGCAACCCGGTGGTTGACTCCGCCTTACTGTCCACGGCATTGCTCCACGAAGAAGGCAACGTAATTTCAAACGCACCGAAGAAACTGGCTGCAAAAACAAGCAGCATCAGACAGAAGAAAAGATTAAAGAATGCGTTAGTCGACAAGGCATTCAGCGCACTAGCGCCGAAAATTCCCGTAACGGCCAAACCCAAAATCACATAGATCAGCACAATGCTTACCCCATAAGTGGCCGCATCACGGATTCCCTTCCTCTTATCTCCCGAACGTTTCAGGAAGAAACTCACCGTCATGGGAATAATCGGCCATACACAAGGTGTGAGCAAAGCAACCAAACCGCCGAGAAAACCTAAAAGAAAGATTTTCCACCAGCTCTGATTCGCCGCATTGGAAGCATCCTCGCCAAAGGAAGCCAACTCGTCGATTACGGGTGTCCAATAATCACTCACTCCCGCCACTACCGATGCTATCGTACCGTCCGATACCGACAGATCCACTGCATCCGGTACGACAGCCAATGTATCCGCACCGTCCGCCGACTGCTGTTGGTCTTCTTTACGTACCTCGTTCACATTCTCCTCGGCCTTTGTCTTGTCTTCGGCCTTATCTGCCGTAGCAGCCTTTGCCGCTGCAGGCTTGCCGGTTCCCGAAAACGCAAACTCCACATCAGAAGGAGGCATACAATTCTCATCATTACAAGCGCCGTAGTTCAGATAGCCCTTCACGGAATATGACTCGGCCGTAATACGCATTTTCTGCACAAAGACGGCCGTCCCCTCCATATAGCTTACCTCCATTCCGAACATATTGTCGTATGCCTTATGCACATTGCCCCGCGCAGTCAGCTTACCTACTAGTTCAACACCTTTTCGCTCATCGAAATTAATCGTAGCAGGAGTAGGACCGCCACCAGCAATGTCGGTGCCGTATACATGCCAACCCGCCTCAATATTTCCGGTAAACACAATCTCGAATTCAGAATCCGACAGTTTTACCTGAGAAACCGAGAAACTCACCGGCTCATGCAATTGCGCCCAAAGCGGCAATGCCATGACCCACAATAATAGTAACGAAGCTATTTTCTTCATAATCAAGTAAATTTTTATGCCACAAAGATAACAAAAGTGAAATGGTTTAAGCAATCCGAGAAAAGGAATCTGTATATTTTTACAGTTTTTTAGTTTTATGATTACAACAAGAAAGCCCGTCCCCTTACGGGAACAGGCTTTCTCTATATTACATCTTATTATAAGATTACATCTTCGGGCCTGCTGCAACCAGTGCCTTACCGGCATCGTTACCAGTAAACTTAGAGAAGTTCTTGATAAAGAGACCTGCCAGGTTTTCAGCCTTCTTGGTCCACTCAGATGCATCTGCATAAGTGTCGCGCGGATCGAGGATATTAGGATCAACACCCGGCAACTCCGTCGGAACCACGAAATCAAAGTAAGGAATGGTCTTGGTAGGAGCCTTGTCAATCGAGCCGTCCAGGATCGCATCGATGATACCGCGGGTATCGCGAATGGAGATACGCTTGCCGGTTCCGTTCCATCCGGTATTCACCAGATAAGCCTTGGCACCTACCTTGTTCATCTTCTTCACGAGTTCTTCGGCATACTTCGTAGGATGCAAGCTCAGGAAAGCAGCACCGAAGCAAGCAGAGAATGTCGGAGTCGGTTCAGTGATACCGCGCTCTGTTCCGGCCAACTTGGCTGTAAATCCGGAGAGGAAGTAGTACTGTGCCTGCTGATCGTTCAGGATAGAAACGGGAGGCAACACACCGAAGGCATCGGCAGACAGGAAGATAACCTGCTTAGCATGAGGACCCTTGGAAATGGGCTTCACGATATTCTCGATGTGATAGATAGGATAAGACACGCGGGTGTTTTCAGTTACGCTCTTGTCTGCGAAATCGATCTTACCGTCTTCTGCAACCGTTACGTTCTCCAACAAAGCGTCACGCTTGATTGCATTGTAGATATCGGGTTCAGACTCCTTGTCAAGGTTGATAACCTTGGCATAGCATCCGCCTTCGTAGTTGAACACGCCTTCATCGTCCCATCCGTGCTCGTCATCACCGATCAACTTACGCTTCGGATCGGTAGACAAAGTGGTCTTACCCGTACCTGAGAGACCGAAGAAGATGGCAGAGCTTGTTCCTTCCATATCTGTATTTGCAGAGCAGTGCATGGAAGCGATGCCGCGCAAGGGGTTGAAGTAGTTCATCATAGAGAACATACCCTTCTTCATTTCACCACCATACCATGTATTGATGATAACCTGTTCCTTAGAAGTAAGATTGAACACAACGGCTGTCTCAGAATTCAAGCCCAGTTCCTGATAGTTCTCCACCTTCGTCTTAGAAGCATTGTAAACCACGAAATCAGGTTCGAAATCTTTCAGTTCCTCTTCCGTAGCACGGATGAACATGTTGGTCACGAAGTGAGCCTGCCATGCAACCTCCATGATGAAACGAACCTTCAGGCAAGTAGCCTTATTGGCACCGCAGAAGCAGTCTACTACAAAGAGTTTCTTGTTTGACAGTTCTTTAACGGCCAGTTCCTTCAGTGTATTCCAAGCTGCGGGAGTTACAGGCTTATTGTCATTCTTATATTCTTCTGAAGTCCACCATACCGTATCCTGAGAGGTTTCGTCCTTTACGATAAATTTGTCCTTGGGAGAACGACCGGTGTAGATACCTGTCATCACGTTCACCGTGCCCAGTTCCGTTACCTGACCTTTTTCAAAACCTTCCAGACCGGCTTTAGTCTCTTCCTGAAACAACACATCATAAGACGGGTTGTGAAGAACCTCAACAGTTCCGGTAATACCGTACTTACTCAAATCTAAATTTGCCATTTTCCTAAAATAATATTTGGTTAGAAATCAATTCTATAGAAAAACTCTATTTTGCGCTTACAAAAGTACAAAGAAAAGCGTGTCCCTGAAACTTTCAGCTTAATATTTTTCTTAATTCAGAAACATTCTTCCGTTAAATTTCCCAAAAGCTAAAGGCCGCAACCACATTTGCCAAACGGAGTTTACATTTTCAAGAAGTTTTTGTTACTTTTGTTCCAAAATATTCGTTTTAATCCATCTAACATGAAAGTAATCAACTTCGCAGAACAACAAACAGTCGTCAACAAATACATGTCGGAACTGCGTGACGTACGCATCCAGAAAGACAGGGCACGGTTCCGCCGCAACCTGGAAAGAATAGGGGAAGCCATGGCTTTCGAAATCAGCAAAACACTGGATTATTCGGCAAAAGACATCAGAACCCCGCTGGGCACGGCCAGCACCTTGCTGTATGACGACTCCATCGTGCTGGGCACCATATTCCGGGCCGGCCTCCCCTTTCATCAAGGTTTTCTGAACATCTTCGAAGAGGCCGACAACGCTTTCGTCTCGGCCTACCGCTTCTACAAGGACAAAGAATGTCACGAAGTGGGCATACATATAGAATATCTGGCTTCACCGGACCTGAACGGGAAAACGCTCATCATCGCCGACCCCATGCTGGCCACAGGAGGAAGCATGGAACTGGGCCTGAAAGCCTTCGAGACAAAAGGAATCCCCGCCAAAGTACATCTATGCAGCACCATAGCCAGCCGGAAAGGCGTGGATTATCTGACAGAAGCGTTCAAGGACACGGACTATACCTTGTGGTGCGGTGCCATCGACCCTGAATTGAACGACCACATGTATATCGTGCCCGGACTTGGCGATGCAGGTGACCTGGCCTACGGAGAGAAATTATAATCCCCGACACCGCCCGTATTGTCATATATGCCTTATCGGCGATACGGACCGCAACGGACCGACCGGGGCTTCACCGGCACCTTGCCGGATCGGCATGTGCAGTGCTTAAAACTTTTGTCCTCATGAAAATAAAAAATGATGCGGAGTATTTTTCATTTTACTCCGCATCATTTTTTTGCATACTAAGTTACACTGACAATCAGCAGCTTATGTAATCCAATATTATTCCCTTACTTCCCAGACATCGTTGGTATGGAGCAACTCCGTAAAGTTATGGTAGGGTTTCTTCGCTTTCACCTCTTCAATCTGGCTGTTTACGGCCCCGTCATAAGTGGGAGCCTCCACATCACGGATCACACCCAACGCCACCGGGAAATCCGGACCTTCCATCAGCGCAAGTTTCAGATGTAAGGTGTTATCCGCACAATGAGCATCATGCACAAGAATATCCTGTTCCGTCACGCCGTTCTCATTCAGTCTGACCACTTTCAGTCCGAATCCTTCCTGCATCAGTCCGTATTCATTGTTCTCTCCGAACAGCATCGGTTTCCCGTGCTCCAGATAAATGGCATGTCTGGCACGTCCTTCCTTCGTATATACCGACTCATGGGTTCCGTCGTTGAATATCACGCAGTTCTGCAAGATTTCACAAACCGAGGCCCCCTTATGTGCATGGGCGGCTTTCAGGATCTCCACCGTACCGGCCGCGTCCGTAGCCACCGCACGTGCAAAGAAACGTCCGCGGGCACCAAAACAAAGCTCCGCCGGACAGAACGGATCTTCTACTGTTCCATAGGGAGACGACTTGCTGACAAATCCTCTCGGGGAAGTAGGAGAATACTGCCCTTTTGTCAATCCGTAAATACGGTTGTTCAGCAATATCATATTGATGTCCACATTGCGGCGGACAGCATGGATAAAGTGATTGCCGCCGATCGCAAGGCCGTCGCCGTCGCCGGAGATCTGCCATACCGAAATGCCGGGATTGGCCACTTTGAATCCGGTGGCTATCGCGGCGGCACGACCGTGAATCGTCTGCATGGCGTATGTATTCATGTAATAAGGCAGACGGCTGGAACATCCGATACCGGAAATCACTGCCGTTTCATGCGGCGGCACACCGATCTCTGCCATAGCCTTATGCAAAGAAGCCAGAAAAAAATGGTCTCCGCATCCGGGACACCAGCGCGGCTGTCCCTTCTTATAATCTTTTGCTGTATATTCGCTCATTTCCTTTTATTCTTCAATGTTTTGACTATTTGTTATATATCGCGGTGAAAGCATCTACCAGTTCGGAGACAACAAAGGGCTGTCCCTTGACCTGATTGAACTGATAGGGCACGAAACCGTCTACCTTCATGCGAAGATATGCGGCAAACTGCCCCAGATTCTGTTCAGCCACCACTACCTTCTTAAAACGGCCCAGCACTTCGGCGGTATTGGCCGGTAGCGGATTCAGATAAGAGAAATGAGCCAGGGCCACCTTCTTGCCCGAAGCCATCATCTCGTCCATTGCCGAATGCAAATGGCCATAGGTTCCGCCAAATCCCACAATAAGGAGCTCCGCATCATCGGCACACCCCTGCACCTCTACGTCGGGTACGGGGATCTTAGCCACCTTCTCGGCACGCAGACGGCACATTCTGTCATGATTGTCGGGATCGGTACTGATGGCTCCCGTGCGGCCGTCCTTCTCGAGTCCTCCGAGGATATGCATACAGTCTTCCTGACCGGGAATGGCCCAATACCTCACCAACGTATCCGGATTGCGCATGTACGGTGTGTAGTTGCCGGCCATCTCAGGCGTGGCATAAGGAGGACAAATGTCCGGATACTCATTCAGATCGGGAAGTTTGAACGCTCCCGATCCGTTTGCCACAAAAGCATCTGTAAGCAACACCACCGGAGTCATATGTTCAAGAGCCATTTTCGAAGCATAGTAAGCCGCATCGAAACAATTGGTAGGCGAAGTGGCGGCTATCACCGGCATCGGCGACTCACCGTTTCTTCCGAAAAGCGCCTGCAGCAGATCTGTCTGTTCGCTCTTAGTAGGCAAACCGGTCGACGGCCCTCCTCTCTGCACGTTCAGTATGACAAGCGGCAATTCCGTTATCACGGCAAGGTTCATCGCCTCCGACTTCAGGCACACCCCAGGACCGGAAGTAGAAGTCACAGCCAGCGCGCCGGCAAAAGCCGCGCCCACGGAAGAGGCACATCCGGCAATTTCATCCTCACACTGCACCGTAGTCACACCCAAGCTCTTGTGCTTGGACAACTCATGCAGTACGTCGGTTGCCGGAGTGATAGGATAAGAACCGAGGAACAGACGCTTGCCGGCCTTCTCGGCAGCAGCTATAAAACCGTAAGCCGTAGCCTTATTCCCCATAATATCCATGTATTTGCCTGGCTTTTTGGTTTTAGACTCCACCTTATAAGTATGCGCTACAGAGGCATGAGTGTTGGCTCCGTAATCATAACCGGCCTGAATGACCTTAATATTGGCTTCAGCTATAGCCGGCTTCCTGGCAAACTTTTCACGCAACATATTAAATGCGATCTCCAGGTCGCGGTTGAACAACCAGCATACCAGTCCAAGCGCAAACATATTGCGACACTTCAAGACCGCTTTATTGTCCATCCCCGAATCAGCCAGACAATCCTTTACCATCTGGGTAATCGGAGCAGCGATCACATCATTCTTTATGTCGAGTTCGTCAATAGGATTATCCGTCGTGAAAGCGGCCTTTTCCAGGTCTTTGGCCTGAAAACTGTCCGTATCAATAATTATGCACGCAGTAGACTTAGCATATTTGTATTGTGTCTTCAAAGCAGCCGCATTCATCGCCACAAGCACATCGCACAAATCGCCAGGGGTATAAACACGTTCCGCTCCGATATGCACTTGAAAACCGGAAACTCCGGTCAACGATCCCTGCGGAGCACGAATATCCGCCGGATAATCGGGAAATGTACAAATGTCATTTCCCACTGTCGCAGAGACCGTAGAGAAAATATTACCGGCCAACTGCATTCCATCTCCCGAATCTCCAGAGAAACGAACCACTACCTGATCCACATCCTTTACTTCTAATCTATCAGCCATACTTTTTATAGTATTTTTATAATTACTGTATATTCTTCACATCTAAAAACTGCAAATATCGTAAAGATATGCATAAAATCAAAATATTTTGCTGTTAAATCCCCCTTTAAATCAAAGAATTTATCGTAGACACAGAGGCACACTACGCTTCATTTTTTATAAAAGATTTCCTCGCAAGTATTCGGTTTTTTAAGGAGAAACCGCTAACTTTGCAAAGAAATCGGCCAGCCCCTGTAGTTCAATGGATAGAACTACGGTTTCCTAAACCGCCAATCCGGGTTCGATTCCCGGCGGGGGTACTAAAAAAAGAACCGGTCTACACATCTGTGTAGACCGGTTCTTTTTATATTTATTTTCCAATCCGTCTTATTTGACTTCATCCTCGTCTTTAATATGTTGCCCCATAGAAAGGAATGCTACAGGAGCTGCCATAAAGATAGAAGAACATGTACCTATCACCACACCGAGAATCATGGCAAACGAAAAACTGCGGATGCTCTCTCCTCCGAAGAAGAAGATACACAGCAACACGAGCAAGGTAGTCAATGAGGTGTTGATGGTACGAGACAACGTAGTGTTCAAAGAATCATTGAACAGACGCTGACGGTCGCGCTTCGGATATAAATGGAGGAACTCGCGTATACGGTCGAATACCACCACCTTATCATTAATAGAATAACCGATAGCCGTCAGGATTGCACCGATAAACGTCTGGTCTATCTCCAAAGAGAACGGCACCCATCCCCAACAAATGGAATACGCACCGATTATCAACAGTGTATCTATCGTCAATGCCAATACAGCACCAAAAGAGAACGCCACATTATGGAACCGGATCAAGATATAAACGAAAATGGCGATCAAGGCCAGCACGACCGAAAGGATAGCTCCATGTGTAATATCTTCCGCTACGGACGGACCTACCTTTTCAGAACTGATAATAGATCCTCCCGCACGCTCGTCACGGTTGATAAACGTCTGCAAATCCAATTGCTGATCCAACAATCCGCCATCCTTAAGCGTTTCATACAAAGTCTTCTCTATTTCAGTATCTACTTCCGTACCTTCTTCGTTTATCTGATAGTTTGTAGAAATTCTCACCGTACGATGATCCGTACCCAAAGCTATCACCTGCACGTTGGCATCACCAAACTTATTTTGCAACAACACCCGTACAGCCTCCGGCTCCACCTCTTTCTCAAACATTACCACGAAATTACGGCCGCCGGTAAAATCAATACCCTTACTCAATCCGCGAACGAACAAAGAAGCTATGCTTACAAGCACCAATATACCAAACACAACAAACGACTTCTTGTAGGCACTCATAAACTTATACTTGGGATTACTCATGAACTTACGCGAAAGTGAAGTCATAAATGTCAAGTTCATCCACTTGTCCTTATTGAGGAAGTGTTCGTAAACAATGCGGGTCAGGTACACGGCTGTAAAGAAAGACACGAGGATACCGATGATCAAAGTAGTTGCAAAGCCACGGATCGGTCCTGTACCGAAATTATACAAAATAATACCCGTAATGATAGACGTCAGGTTGGAGTCGAAAATAGCGGAGAAAGCGTTGGAATAACCGTCGGCCAAAGCCGCACGAACCGTCTTTCCGGCCCGCAGTTCCTCTTTTGTACGCTCATATATCAACACATTTGCATCCACAGCCATACCCAAAGACAGTACCATACCGGCAATACCGGACATTGTCAACGCTGCCTGGAACGAAGTCAATACACCAAGAGTGAAGAAGAAATTCAGTATCAAAGCTGCATTAGCGACCATTCCGGGAATAAGTCCGTACATGCCGCACATATAAACCATCAACAATACAAAAGCTATCACAAAAGAAGTCATACCCTTGTTGATGGATTCCTGTCCTAATGTAGGACCAACCACTTGTTCCGACACAATATGTGCAGGAGCAGGCATCTTACCTGTATTTAATACATTGGCCAAGTCACGTGTATCTTCGAGTGTAAAATGTCCTGTAATAGAAGAGATACCGCCAGTGATTTCATTCTGTACCGTAGGAGCACTGTACACATAACCGTCAAGTACAATGGCTATGGCACGCTTCACATTCTTCTTGGTCAACGCAGCCCAACGACGCGCCCCGTCCGAGTTCATCGTCATACTCACACATGGACGTCCATTCTGTTCGTAGTCATCCTTAGCATTGGTCACCACATCACCTTCCAACGGCGCACGTCCGTTACGTTCCGTAACCTTGATAGCATACAACTCAAAGATGTCACCCATGTTACCTCTTCCCATGGGCTTCACTCCCCAATAAAGTTTCAGATCGGAAGGTAACACCTCCTTGGCAATGGCCGAATTGATATAACGATTCACTACGGCCGTATCACGCCATCCGGCATAACCTACGACACAACCACCCATTGAGCCTTGTGCCAGTTGCAGCACAGATGCCAGCGGATGTTTCTTTGCCACTTCACTATCCACGGCAACATTTTTCTCCGTCACAGCCCCTCCTTTCAGAGCAGAAGCCAAATCTTTAGCAGTACCTGCAACCGTATCAGCTATTTCCGACACCATTTCCGTTTCAACTTCCACCGTATCCGTTTCAGTCAACGAATTCTCGGCAGCTAAACGGGAGTCCAATGTAGCCAGGAAAGGTACAATTTCTTCCGTATTATACGTTTCCCAAAATTCCAAATTAGCACTACCCTGCAAAAGTTTACGCACACGTTCGGGTTCTTTCACTCCGGGCATCTCGACCATGATACGCCCCATCTGTCCCTCCAATGTTTGGATATTAGGCTGTACCACACCGAAACGGTCAATACGCGTACGAAGCACATTATAAGAGTTCTCAATTGCAAAATCCACCTCAGAGCGCAACACTTTCTCTACCTCAGAGTCCGTGCTCTTCGTAGTCACCTTACCTTTCAGTTGCTGTGTAGCAAAAAGCTCAGCCAAACTACTGTTCGGCGCCAATGCTTTATATTCTTTTATAAATAAGGTAATAAAATCACTCTGGCTATTCTTAGCCCCTTCCGCAGCCTGTGCCACTGCCTTGTTGAATGCCGGGTCCTCCTTATGATCAGCCAATGCCTTTATCACCTCCGGTACTGAAACCTCAAGAATGACATTCATACCACCTTTCAGGTCCAAACCCAGGCTGATCTCCATTTCGCGACAATTCTTAAGAGTATAAGCGCCCAACCATACCGGATTGTTCATCACAGAGTCCAGATAATGCGCGCCGGCCTCTTCACCCTGTGTCTTGGTAATCTCATCCACCTTGTTCATCTGGTAAGTAGTCACAAATGAGAAAGAGAGATAAAAGACGCATACAAGGGTCAACAGCAAAGCGAAAACTTTAACAAATCCTTTGTTTTGCATTTTGATAAATTATTATAATGTTATTATTTAATAGCTAAATTGACTACAAAGGCGCAAATATAACGTTTTTTTCATAGTAAAGCAGCAAGTAGGCCGATTTATTTATGCCTCAATCCTCTTTTTTGTGCTTTTTCAAGTATGTTATCATCGGATAATGGTCTGACCACGTAGCTGTCTTGTCCACATGAGTTTCAAATGTACCCCAGTCATCGGAAACGAAGATATGATCTATACGGAAATAGAACCCTCTCTGATTATAAGACAACCCCAAACCGCATCCAGATTGACGAAACGCACTTTGCATACATGATGACATCCTATGACATGAATAAGAGTTGGGAGGATCATTGAAATCCCCGCATACAATCACCGATTTACACCCTGAGTTTTCTACATAATGCAACACAGAATCCACCTGCGGTCCCCGTAAACGACTTGCCCCGGCCATCTTTCTCACTAATTCACGAGAATTGACTTCCGCACATCCGTTTTCCGGATCCTTAATGAGTTCTTTGTATTTCAGTTTGTCTGCTCGCGTCAATTTATAGGACTCCAGATGATTGTTCACCAGCAATACCGTATCACCTTCGTAAAGCAATTCTACCGCTACGCTTCCGTTCGTAGAGCTTTCATATGCAATACGGCGGGCAGATAAAATGGGTAAGCGACTGTAAACTAATTGTGATTCTTTCTCTCCATCATTCAATCGACGAATATGATAACCGACAGATTTCATCATACTGTCGATATATGCTGTCAAATGCTTTTGTACAGCCCCTGCCTCCTGAAGACAAATAATGTCTGCATCCGAAGCCACAAGATAATCCAACATAGGATAGCGCCCCTCATCATCCTTTTCTCCGTGTCCGAGAAACTCTGTATTGTATGTAAGCAATTTCAAAGTTCCAACTGGTCTCTTTGAGAATATATTCAACGGACAGTAATCGTATATATAAGAGAAAGAAAGCAACATACCTGCAAAGGACAACCAAACACGGTGCGCACTGAATATCAGCCAAAAGAAAACAAATGAGATATTGAGCAACAGCAACAAAGGAAACCCCAGTCCGAATAAAGCCATACGGGGATGCACCGCGGGATTAACACCTGAACTCAACCCACAAACAAAAAGCAATAGGGCGGCCATCACATTCGCACCCATCGCAAGCTGTATCAATATTCGTTTCAATAGATTCATTCTCATCGTTGACTGGCATCAAACAACTTACGTTTTTCCTCATCTGATAAACTTGCATACCCCCCCTTACGCACTTTATCCAAAATCCGGTCTATTTCATCCGTTTCAGCTTTCTTACGAGCATTATAGGCATAATCATCTTTCCGTTCACCCATTGATACCTTCATATGAGTTCTGGAATATGAGGAAAATCTGTTTCGCCAATCAGAAAACCACCTTCTCATTTTTCCAAACAAAGAATCCCCCCTGCCATAGTATCCATTGCCTCCGTTCTTTCTCCAATACAAAATAAGTAGAAAGCCGAACAACATACCGCCAAGATGAGCAAAATGTGCCACTCCGTCACCTGAATTCCCCATAGCAGACAACAATTCAATGACAGCATAACCCAACACAAAGAATTTAGCCCGGACCGGCATCGGAAGAGGAAAGATGAACATACGTTCGTCCGGAAACGTCATGCCGAAAGCCAACAATATTCCATAAACTGCTCCCGAAGCTCCGATCGTAGTCCAGTTATTTAAATAATCAGCCATCGACATAGTAATAGAACCTCCCACATTCACAGTTTCGTAAGCTCCCAGTCCTTGCCACAAATATTGCACATACTGCACACTTTCCTGTACCAATCCAGCTCCCACACCACACACCATATAATAAAGTAGAAAGCGACGAGCGCCCAAATATGTTTCCATGACACGTCCAAACATCCAAACAGCAAACATATTAAAAAGAATATGCGTTATATTGCCATGCATGAACATATATGTGAAAAACTGAAAAATACGGAAATCCGGAGCCATGAAAAAGTGCAGCCCCAACACATCATCCAGATTCAGACCATTACGTCCGGCTACCAGCTTTGCAAGAAAAAACAAAAGATTGATAATAATCAGATTTTTTGTTACGGGAGGCAAGTTCATCATATTCACATGCAGTTTTTATTGTTTATTGTGCCTGCAAAAATAGTAATTTTATTCCACTCGGCTCCCAACAACTCGTTCCCTCTAGCTCTTTTTCATAAAAAGAAATATTTTTTCAACGAAAAAATTTGTTTTACCATCTAATTTACATACATTTGCAGAATAGGATATAAAGTAAGCTATTATTATCTACTTAAATTTATTCATCAGATGAACAAAACAGAACTTATCAACGCCATTGCCGAGAACGCAGGCTTGAACAAGGCAGAAGCCAAGAAAGCTTTGGATGCAACGATCGAAGCCATCTCGAACGCATTAAAGAACGGTGACAAGATAGCGCTTGTAGGCTTTGGCACTTTCTCTGTCAGCGAACGACCGGCGCGTACCGGCATCAACCCTAGAACAAAAGAGCAAATCACCATTGCTGCAAAGAAAATAGCAAAATTCAAAGCTGGAGCAGAACTAACCGACGCACTTCAGTAAACAGAATAACCTATTTAATTGGAAAAAAGGGAGAAGCATTTTTTGCTTCTCCCTTTTATTATGTATCTTTGCATCCTGAATAGCAGGTAAAAGACAAACTTTATGAAGATAGAAAACAAAATCACAACGGCCGTCATTCACGGTATCAAAACGTTATACGGTCAGAATGTGGCACCCGCAACGATACAACTTCAAAAGACAAAAAAGGAATTCTCAGGCCATTTGACATTAGTAGTCTTCCCCTTTTTAAAGATTTCACACAAAAAACCGGAAGATACTGCTACCGACCTTGGCACATTCTTAAAAACAGAGATTCCGTCCATCGTATCCGAATTTAACGTTGTCAAAGGCTTTCTTAACCTTGTTATTTCTTCAACAAGTTGGACTGAAATACTTTCAGACATCCATAACAACGACCATTTCGGACTGACAGCAGCCTCTGAACAGTCACCACTCGTCATGATCGAATACTCCTCACCCAATACCAACAAACCACTTCATTTAGGACATGTACGCAATAACCTTTTGGGATGTGCATTAGCCAATATCATGTCTGCCAACGGCAACCATGTTGTGAAAACCAACATCGTAAATGACCGTGGCATTCACATATGTAAAAGCATGTTGGCATGGCTCAAATATGGAAACGGCGCAACTCCCGAAAGTACAGGTATCAAGGGCGATCACCTAATCGGCGACTACTATGTAGCTTTTGACAAGCACTACAAAGAGCAGATAAAAGAACTTATGAGCAAGGGCATGAGCGAAGAAGAAGCAAAAAATGAGGCTCCTCTCATAAAAGAAGCACGTGAAATGCTTGTCAAATGGGAAAATAATGATCCTGAAGTCCGTGCTCTCTGGCGTAAAATGAACGAATGGGTCTACGCCGGGTTCGATATTACATATAAAAATCTCGGCGTAAATTTCGATAAGATATACTATGAATCTGACACCTACCTCGAAGGTAAGGAAAAGGTTTTGGAAGGATTGGAAAAAGGACTTTTCTATCGTCGTGAAGACGGCTCCGTATGGGCCGACCTTACCAAAGAAGGTCTTGATGAGAAACTTTTACTCCGCTCTGATGGTACATCTGTCTACATGACCCAAGATATAGGCACAGCCAAATTACGTTTCCGTGACTTCCCCATTAACAAAATGATTTATGTGGTAGGTAATGAACAAAACTATCATTTTCAGGTACTCTCTATTCTGCTTGACAAATTAGGATTTGAATGGGGTAAAGATCTGGTTCACTTCTCTTACGGTATGGTAGAGTTACCAAATGGTAAAATGAAGAGTCGTGAAGGTACTGTTGTAGATGCAGATGACCTCGTGGAAGAAATGATAGCTGGTGCCCGCAGAATGTCAGAGGACAAAATCAACAAACTCACCAATCTAAGCGAAGAGGAAGCAACGGAAATCGCACGTATTGTAGGATTGGGCGCCCTAAAATATTTCATTCTCAAAGTGGACGCCCGAAAGAATATGTTGTTCAACCCGGCCGAAAGTATTGACTTTAATGGCAACACCGGCCCATTCATACAGTATACTTACGCCCGTATACGCTCTATCCTGCGCAAAGCAGCCGAAGCTGGTATCACCATACCCGATACTTTTACAGCACAAGCAGAACTGAGTGAAAAGGAAATAGGGTTGATCCAAATGATGGCTGAATTCCCTGCCGTAGTTAAACAGGCAGGCACAGACTACAACCCAAGCTGCATCGCTAACTACTGCTATGATCTAGTAAAAGAATACAATCAGTTCTACCATGATTTCAGTATTCTACGCGAGGAAGATGAAAACAAGAAAACATTCCGCCTCATGTTATCAGCTGAAGTAAGTAAAATCATACACATAGGCATGGGCTTACTCGGTATTGAGGTACCTGAACGCATGTAAATTACAGCCTCATATCATGGGGAAAAATAAATATTATGTGGTGTGGCATGGAGTCAGTCCGGGAATCTATACATCCTGGACTGACTGCAAATTGCAAATCAATGGTTTTAAAGGAGCCGTTTATAAATCTTTCAACACCCGCAAAGAAGCAGAAGAAGCTTACAAATCTTCACCCCACTTTTATCTACAAAGAAAGACCGAAACATACCCACCACTCCATAAAATATCTGATATCCCGTCTGAACGTACCGACACCGTACTCCCTCTTCCGGCTGAAGTTCCGGCCGAAGCATTAGCTGTGGACGCTGCATGTAGCGGCAATCCCGGCCCCATGGAGTACCGCGGAGTTTATCTGCGTACCGGACAAACTATTTTTCACTTCGGCCCTGTATATGGCACCAACAATATCGGTGAATTTTTAGCCATTGTACATGCCCTTGCCTTAATGAAACAGAAAAATATCAGTATACCTATATTCTCCGACAGCCGCAACGCCATGAATTGGGTTAAACAGAAACGATGTAAAACCAAACTTGAGCGTAACGCACGCACTGAAAATTTATTCCAAATGATAGAAAGAGCCGAAAACTGGCTCAAGAATAACAAATACGATATCCCTATCTTAAAATGGGAAACCGACAAATGGGGAGAGGTACCCGCCGACTTCGGCAGAAAATAATTATGTATCCTTACTGCTTTACTACATAAAAAGATGAAACAACGCTTTCTTTTTCTCATCAAACTTTTTCTAACATTCATGATTTTCTTCATTCTACAGAAAATCATCTTCATATATCTGAATCAACCGTTGACGCTATCTGCCCTATTCAATGTCATTGTTCACGGTCTAGGACTTGATGCCTCTACCACTGGCTATTTAATGATCATACCGTTCCTCACCGTATGGACTAGCATTTGGTTACCGCGCCTTCGTCCACGTACCCTCTTAAGAGCCTATTTCATCATCGCCGCTACACTACTGTCACTCATCTGTACAGCCGACACCTCGCTCTATGAATTCTGGCAATTCAAACTTGACGCCACCATCTTCAACTACATGGACTCCCCGCGCCAGGCCATGGCAAGCGTTTCAACCAGCTACCTTCTCATACGCCTGTTCTGGACGATCGTATTCACCGCTTTACTAAGCGTATGCTGCATACGTCTTACTCCCCGCAAATTTCCGGATCCGGCCTGCAACATAATGAAACACGGTCTACACAATTTGAGTATCGTACTATTTGGCGGCCTGATATTCCTGGCTATACGTGGCGGAATAGGCCGTTCCACAATGAATATAGGTAATGCTTACTTCAGCGAAAACACATTCATGAACCATGCCGCCGTGAATCCTGCGTTCAGCCTGCTGTATTCATGGAAGAAAACCGAAGACTTCGCTGCCAAATACAACTATTTCAACGATGAACAGCTAGCCAAGACGTATTCATCGATCTACCCCGCTTCCACCGAAGACTGCAACCGTAACCTATTACGTACCAAGCGTCCTCACATACTTATCATCCTTCTTGAAGGATTCGGCGGCGATTACATTGCAGAACTAGGCGGAGCGGTAGACGTAGCCCCCAACATAAGCCGTCTTATCCGTGAAAGTATCTTCTTCGACAACGTATATGCCAACAGTTTCCGCACCGATCGCGGATTGGTGAGCGCACTAAGCGGGCACATAAGCTACCCCATCACCACTATCATGAAAATGCCGGCCAAATCACGCTTACTGCCCGGTGTGGCACTCACACTACGCAAAAACGGCTACGAAACAGACTTCCTCTACGGCGGCGACATCAACTTCACCAATATGCGGAGCTACTTCACGACCACAGGCTACAGCCGTCTGACAAGCGATACAGATTTCGACCTGAAAGAGCGTACTTCCAGTTCATGGGGCGCACATGACGAATACGCATTCAACCGCCTCTACAACATGATAGCCGACCGACCTATCGACAGACTATGGCACACGGGATTCCTCACCCTCAGCAGCCACGAGCCGTTTGAAGTGCCCTTCCACCGTTTCGATGACAAGCGGAAAAATTCTTTCGCTTATACAGACCATTGCTTGGGTAAGTTCATCGACCGCCTCCGTCAACTTCCAGTATGGGAAAACCTCTTAATCGTATGCCTGCCCGACCACGGCAGCTCACCCACATTCAATGTCATGTCGCCCACCTTCTACCACATCCCCATGCTTTGGTTAGGAGGAGCCATCAAAGAACCCGCCATCATACATACTCTGATGAACCAAAGCGACATGCCCGCCACCTTACTCGGGCAGCTTGATTTGCCGCATCAAGACTTCAAATACAGCCGCAATATTTTCTCCGAAGCCTATAGATACCCCTTTGTCTACTCCACATTCAACGACGGATTCATGTTCAAAGACAGTACCGGCGTAACCATTTTTGACAATGCAGCCCGTAAAGCCGTATATGACGAACCGGCCGACGGAACCTTCAGGGAAGAAAAAGGCAAAGCTATCCTGCAAACGTCCTATGACCAATTGGAAGAGCTCTGATAAAGATCTCATTACTAATCTTCCACAGCCATAAATCAGTTCAAGTCAACTTATATCAAAACATATCACCTTCCTGCAAAAGGGATATGGAGGATTACGAACAAGACTTTGCCATAAGGTTCTGGTATACAGTAAGCATGAAATCCTGTATGATTCCACCCAGCTATGCGTAACGTAGCAACACTACAGCCTACGCCTATCGTATCATCATCTTCAAAATCCAAATGCAAGAAAAGCAACAGAAAGCACCATAAGATTTTTTCTATCCTCCCCCTCATCTCTGCCATCAAGGAACTTTGCAACATATCATACGCATTAATTTAAAACCTTGCTCCCGCTACCAATCTTCGTTTATCTTTTATGAGAAAAGTAATCGGTTAATATCACACTTGAAAATCAGTCAAGTAAAACAGTATATCCATGTAATTACCTTTTGTAATATTGCAAAAAAACATTTTTTGTAAACTATTCCTTTATAGCTATCAATTAATTATGTAACTTTGCCCTCATAAGATTGCTTTCTTATGAAGAGAGCATGGTTTTATTCTAGACAAGACGATTTCAAATATCAACAAAGTGTATTACTGCAATTCGAAAATGAGGAGATAACAATTATGTTGCAAAATACAAACATATTAGTAAGCTTAATTATTCCTGTTTACAACGTTGATACATATATAGCAAGGTGTCTGCAATCCATACAGGAACAATCTTACACGAACTTTGAGGCCATCCTCGTTGACGATTGCTCCACAGACGATTCTTATTCCATTTGTCAGGAATTTGCCGCCAAAGACAAACGGTTTAAGGTCATACAAATGCCACAAAACTCCGGTGCCGGAAACGCACGCCAAAAAGGTATACAAATTGCCCAAGGAGATTTCATAGGCTTCGTCGATAGCGACGACTGGTTAGGACGGAACTTCATCACACACCTCCTTCTTCTCCAACAAGAAACAGATGCCGACATTGTCTCCTGTCAAGCATTGCACTGCAAACAAGACGGAGACATCTTCGTCAATTTCCCCATCAATCTTAAAAAGACCTACTCTCCCCAAAATGCATTGATCCTATTGGAGCAAGAGAGTATATTATATCCTGTATTGTGGGACAAACTCTACAAACGTGAAATAGTATTATCCACCAAGATCCGGACACAAAGTTGTGAAGACGGCTATGCCCTTATAGACTATATCAGGAAAGCAAATAAAGTAGCTTTCACAGGGTTGCCGTTATATCATTACAATAAGTCAGAAAATACACTATCCGGCTCCGTCAGCCGTATCGATCATTTCAAGTTCTATTGCCACCTGGCCCAAATACTAAGATCCAACTACGGCTACAAGTCTTCACGCATTGTAAAAACCGGCTTAAACCATTTACACGCAGCTTGTTGTTTCCGCTACAACAGAAAAATACGTGCGTATATCATCCATCAACTTATCACACTTATCGGCGGACTACAAGACATGCAACCCAGTCTTAAAGAAAAGTTTCAACGGTTCATCGCACTGCGCTACCCTACTGCCTATGCCACTTACTACAAAAACTACTTGCGCATATTCCATAAAAAAACATATCAAAACAACTCCTATGCAGTTTGCAATGAGTATAGGATTCTACTCAAAGAAATAATACAAAAGATTAATCAAAACGACGCACGTAACTATGAAACTTTCGATTGTCACAATCTGTTTGAATAACCTGACTGAGTTAAAACGTACTGTAGAATCTATCACCACACAAACATACGACGAATACGAATACATTGTTATCGACGGCGGCTCTACCGACGGTTGCGCCGAATACATAAAAAAGACATCGAGAATAGACCAGTATCTCAGCGAGCCGGACAAAGGCATCTACAACGCCATGAACAAGGGCATCAGGATGGCGCACGGCGAGTACTGCCTGTTCATGAACTCCGGAGATACATTCTACGACAAGAATGTGCTCCAAAAGGTTCTTCCTAATCTTACAGGAGGAGATTTCTACGTAGGCCACTCCATTCTTAACGAAGACGGAGCCACCACTCTACGGAGAACACCCCAGAAGATGACGGCAAAGTTCTTGCTGGAAACCTCGATCATGCACCAATCCACCTTTATCCGTACAGCCTTACTCAAAGACAAGCCCTATAATGAGAACCACAAAATAGTATCCGATTGGGAATATTTCTTCTACGAATGGATTTTCAACAACAAGCAATATATTCCACTGGATATAATCGTATCTGTTTTCTATTTAGGAGGAATCTCCAATAACCAAAAAAGCCTGCAACAAAACGAAACAGAGCGAAACGAAGTCATCAATAAGCTACTGCCGCGAAGAATCCAGCAAGAACTTTTGCAGAAGGAGCAGCCCCCTGTAATAGAAAAAAACAAAGTAGAGCAAAAAATAGAGAAAGCACTGTCCAAACCGCCTATCCAACGAGATTTGAAGTTACTTAGAAACTCTTTCAAGTTCCTCATACAAGACTGTTGGCATTCCACTTTTAAAAGACAGAAGAAATAAGAACGTGAAACTATCCGTCATTACAGTCAATTACAATAACCTATATGGCCTCCGAGAGACTATCATGTCCGTTACGGAACAGACCTTTAGGGACTTCGAATATATCATTGTGGATGGAAACTCTACAGACGGAAGCAAAGAGTACATCACCGAAAAAAATACCGGCTTATGGATTAGCGAACCAGACAGCGGCATATACAATGCCATGAACAAAGGCGTCAGGATGGCGCACGGCGAGTACTGCATATTCATGAATTCCGGAGATACTTTCTACGACAGGAACGTACTGCAAAAAGTCATCCCCCTCCTTAACGGAGGAGATTTCTACGTAGGACATCCCATGTTAGTGAAAGGCAAAAAAAGCGTAAGGGAGAACATTCCTCACAAAATGTCAATAGGGTTTCTTTTGCTCGGTTCCATCAATCACCAATCTACATTCACACGCACCGCCATCCTGAAAGAAAGCCCCTACAACGAAAACTACAGGATTGTATCCGACTGGGAGAAGTTTTTCACCGAATGGTTCTTACATGACCGGAGTTACATCCCGATAGACATCACCATTGCCAAGTTTCGACAAGACGGTATCTCGTCAAGCAACATGAAACTCTTGCTGAAAGAAAAGCAAGATGTGATAGACCGTCTGGTCCCCTCTTACCTGCAAAAAGGGTTACTGCTGGAGGAAGATCTGACCCCGCTTGAAAGAAAAATCAAAAAAGCCATGTCCAAACCTCCCGTAAGCAGGGACCTCAAACTGTTACGCTGTTCATTAAGATTTTTAATTAAAGACTGCCTGCATCAAATAAAAGCGGTCTTTCCTTTTTTCAAACGATAATACAAAAAACGCGCATCCATAAGAATTTGCAGGGGTTTGCAACTAGGAAGCAACAGCAGGCTCTTATAGAATGGCTTAACGGGTAAATGGCAGTGCCTGCGTTCCTGCACATAGCGCCACAAATCCCAAATGATGATGCGCCGCTCGTCTTTCTCCTTGCACACCCTTACCGCATGCAACAAGAAACGAACCACTTGTCCGCTAATATAATCCCGCAAAACCTCATCGGAAAACCGACTTTCCATGTCTTTAAAGCAGCGCACCAGCAAGCGAAGATCGTTCACCTTACTCTTCAAAGCCGTCAATCCGAAAGGATGTTTCCTGTAATGATAGAGAAGATCGGGCAGGGTAGCCATGCTTTTACAATGCATGGCATAGTGCAATGTAAATATCTCATCTTCGCGAATCGATAAGCCCTCCACAAAACGCAACCCGTACTCCCTGATGATGGAAACCTTGAACACCTTGTTCCATGTAAACCCTATATAGTCGGGGCACTGCTTGTTGTTGGCCAACAAAACAAGGCCACGCTGCAATCCCATAGGCGAAAAATAACTGAAAGCCCCCGGTGAGCGGTACTTTTCGTGGTTGTCGTAATGGAAAACACTACCGTAATAGGTGAGGTCGTGCAATTTGTCACCCTCCATCAGTATGGAGAAACTGTGCTCGCTGAACCAGTCGTCGGCATCGGCAAAAATAAGGTAACGCCCCTTTATCCTGTCTATACCGTAATTACGGGCGGAACTTACCCCACCGTTGGGTTTGTGAAATACCCTGACTCGTGCATCGTTTGCGGCAAACTCATCACAAATCCCGGCCGAACCGTCTGTGCTGCCGTCGTCTACAAGCAACACCTCAAAGTCGGTATAGTCTTGCGACAAAATGCTTCCCACACATTTACGTAAGTAAGTGTGCACGTTGTATACCGGTACGACAATAGACAATTCAGGCATGATACCTCCTTATTTTATTCACCACTATGACTTCAAACCTATCGTTGACAAACTTATCGGTCGCAGAATCCAAACAGGCAGACAGATATTTCTCCATATCATAGGTTAGTATTGTTATGGAAAATCCTTTCTTATCTTTTTCGTTTTGCATCATACGCATTTCCTCAAAGCCTTGCTCCCTTCACCAATCTCCGTCACTCTCTTACAAGGAGAGTGACCGATTAATGGCAAAATTACATAATTAATTGATATTTATAAAGAAAAAGACAAAGAAAAAGTTTGCAAGAAGCCATCCTTGTAAGGTCTTTATGACAATTCGCCGTTGTACCTGTTTGACTATCAGAAGCGATACTTGCCAATCGCTCTCCTTGTAAGAGAGCAACCGTTATATGAAGTTTTAAGATAAGGAAACTTGATTATAATGTAGACTAAAACAGTCCGACAGATTATGATAAAAGACAAAAATAAAAGGGTAGCCATATTTGCTTCTTACAACAAGGATAATAAGATTGCCGACCACGTAGTATATTATCTAAAAGCGTTGCGCAAGGTGGTGGGAGACATTATTTTCGTCTCCGACAATGAAATGGAGAAAGGCGAAACGGAGAAATTGTCCGGCATCGTATCCAAAGCCATTTGCCACCGGCACGGAACGTACGATTTCGGTTCGTACCACATCGGATATTCCTGGGCACTCGAACATAACCTGCTGGATGAGGCGGAAGAAATGGTTTTTGTCAATGATTCATGCTACGGTCCCGTCTTCCCTTTCGAGAATGTGTTCGACAAGATGAACGACAAGCCGTGCGACTTCTGGGGGCTGACAGATTCCTATGAGACAGCGCACCATTTGCTGTCGTTCTTTTTTGTTTTCAGGCGGAACGTTTTCACCTCAATGCCTTTCCATAATTTTGTATCGGGATTTGTCCGGCAAATATCCAGAGAATATTATGTAGACCTCTACGAAAAGAAGTTTACGGAGTTTCTCGAAAACAACGGCTTCAAATCGGCCGTGTATATCGACATCGACGAGGATACACGTGGCGCGCTTGCCCTGAAGGGCGGAAACGGCAATCTGACGTTATTCCCCGTCACTCTTCACGACAAGGGCATGCCGCTGGTCAAGGTAAAGGTCTTGGACGGCTCTTTCGGAGTGGACATGAACGAATCGCCCTGCCTGCTGTTGCGGAAAATCAAAGAAGCCAATCCGGAGCTGCACTCTATCATAGAGAAAGAACTCTTTGAGAGTGGAATAAAACAAGAAGACCGTTGGCTGACGCCGGAAGAGATTGTGGGAGACGCCAAGGTGGTTTCCTTCGATATTTTCGACACCCTCCTGTCGCGCCCCTATATCAAACCTACCGATCTGTTCCTGCACATGGAAGAGACTCTGGGAGCAGCCGGATTCAGAGACAGCCGCGTAGAGGCTGAAAGAAGGGCGCGCCGGCGACACAGAGAGCAGGCCGACGTCACCCTGGACCAGATTTACGGGGAGCTGGATACAAGATACGCCCATCTGAAACAGGAAGAGCTACGTTACGAAAGCGAACTTCTGTATCCTAAAACCGACGCCCGTGAGATATACGAAGAGGCGGTAAAACAGGGAAAAACCATCATCGCCGTGTCCGACATGTACCTCCCGCAGCATTTCCTTGAGAAGGTGTTGAGGGAAAAAGGCTACACCGCAGTGTCGCGTGTCTTTGTCTCGAACGAAGAAGGTTGCTGCAAGAGCGACGGACGCCTGTTCCTGAAAGTGCTGAAGGAAATGCGTATAGAACCGTCCGACATGGTACACATCGGCGACAACCCTGAGGCCGACAAGGAGGCACCCAAACGGTTGGGGATAAGGGCATGCCACCGCCCCACTGAGGTGCAGAGCATGTTCATCCGCCCGGCCATGGTCAAATACAAGGCCTTTGCAGAGGAGACCCCATGCCTGGCCTCTTCCGTCCTGACGGGGCTGTATGCCCGCCATCAAGCGCAAGGCGGACTGTCCAGTTCGTTTGCCGAACTGGGGTATCATATAGGAGGCCCGCTGGCAGTGGGATATTGCCAGCATATCCGCAAGGTGGCCAAGGCACGGGGCAACGACGCAATCCTGTTCGTGTCGAGAGACGGCTATGCCCTGCACCAGGTATACCGGAAAATGTACCCCGACGACATCCCGTCTTACTATATCTATGCCTCGCGTAAGCTCATCCTGCGCAATTCCATCGACCACAAGGACGAGAAATATTTCAGGAACGTATGCGAGATATACTCCAACGAATGCCTGCAGGATACGGTGGTGACCCCTGACAATTTCGAACAGCACAAGGCCGACATGGAGCGGTGGGCGGACGCCAATGCCGAGTGCTACCGGAAATATGTCAATTCACTTCACATCACGGGACGCAAAATCATATCGGTGGACATGACTACAAAAGCCTATACATCGCTGTATATGCTGCGGCAGGTGTTCGGCGACCGGATGGATTGCGGCATGTTCTCCATCTCCTATGGCGACTCCTGCGACTACGACGTATGCTCGTATGCCGAAAAAACATGGTGCGGATACGACATTCCGCTTTTAATCATGCAGGAGGAACTTATCACCGCCCCCGAACGGTCGGCACTGAGCGTAGACCACGAAGGGCACATCCTCTTCTCCGCGCGGAACCCCATAGAAGACTTCCGGGTAGAGAAATACAAGGAAATACTTAAAGGCATCAACTGCTTTACCGACGAGTATATCCGACATACGGCCGGACATAGCCTGAACCTCTCGTATGAAATCTGGAGCAAGCTGTTTAATTCTTATATCATCCGCTCCAACTTCGGCGACCACGAACTGTTGAAGTCCATCTACCACGACGATGTAGGGCAAAAGATGTATGAGAACCTTTACAACGTATGTATCCGGAAGGCGCCAAGCAACAATATAGACATGGTAAGGCTATACCAAAAGAACCAGAAGCACCTGAAGGGCATCCGTAAATTAGCGATAGCACTGAGCGTGGAGACGGCCGTAATTGTCGCGTTATTAGCCCTATGGCTGTTATCCTGACAAAATGTCGGTTTGAGAACGATGTGGCGAATGCCGAAAAACTCCGACCGGCGTGATTCATTGTCAGGATTATTACAAAAATTAAGATTAATCGGTATGTCTTAACGCAAAAAGACCCTTTTTTCATAATTCCTTGCTCACGAAAATTTATTTTCATGGGCAAGGAATTATTTTTTAGTCCGCATGCCGGGGCGCAGATGGCCGGAAAAGAGAGAGGCGAAGAGAGAAAAATGCCGTTTTCCCTATGGCTGGCAACCGCTTTTTGTGCCGGACGGCAGACGGATGCGCTCCTGAACGAAAAAGCAAAATGTCGCCACTTCCGCATTTTTCCTACCCATCCTGCCGCACAATGCAGTCGTACGCACCCTAACCGTGCCAGAAAGCTACCGTTCCGGCCTGTAGACTTTCAATCTGCCGGAACGGGGCGCTGCGAGATTGCGTTATTTGCCGCCACCCCGTCCGTAGAGCGGAAATAGGCGATTCTCGCCCCACGGATTTGACATTCTGACATTTTGTCGGTCCGGCAGGTGCACAGTCTGTCTGCCGCCCATAACAGCAAGCCGTCCGGAACAGTGACAGTCAGACCGATACGAA
This sequence comes from uncultured Paraprevotella sp., assembly GCA_910586505.1. Taxonomy (GTDB): domain Bacteria; phylum Bacteroidota; class Bacteroidia; order Bacteroidales; family Bacteroidaceae; genus Paraprevotella. The sequence continues at coordinate 191,501 of CAJUGV010000001.1, forward strand.
CAAAATGCGATAAAAACAATCGCTACGGTTGGTCACTTAAAGGAAAATGTCTACTTTTGCAATATTCTATCCATTTGAAATTTTTATGATTAAGGAATTCTTCTCTTTACTTAAGCGTTATATCAGGCCCTACCGCAAATATCTGACTTGGGCTATTCTGCTGAATTTTCTTTCACAGTGGCTGAACGTATTCTCCTTTATGGCACTGGTGCCCATTCTGAACATCCTGTTCAAGATAGACACTACCAAATACGAATACATGCCTATGGATTGGCATCACCTTAATAAGGACGTGCTCATTAACAATGGATACTATTATATCAATTATATTGTAGACCAGAACGGTGCGTTCATCACCCTGATCATGATGGGCGTTATTCTTATCTTTATGACGTTGTTGAAAACAGCGGGTTACTTTGCCTCGGCGGCTGTAATGGTGCCGTTGCGTACCGGTATCGTGCGGGACATCCGCATCCAGGTCTACGACAAGGTACTGAAACTTCCTTTGAGTTTCTTTTCGGAAGAACGGAAGGGAGACATCATTGCGCGTATGAGTGCGGATGTCTCGGTGGTGGAAAGTTCGCTGACAAGCTCCATCGACATGCTGATCCGCAATCCCATCGCATTGGTTGTCTGTTTCATTACATTGTTTACGGTCAGCTGGCAGATGACATTGTTTGTACTGGTTATCCTGCCTTTTGCCGGTTGGATAATGGGAGTGGTGAGCCGCAAACTGAAGAGCCAGTCGGTAGAGGCGCAAGGCCAGTGGGGCGACATCATGTCGCAGCTCGACGAGACGCTAGGCGGCCTGCGTATTATCAAAGCCTTTATCGCAGAGCGCAAGATGTCGGAGCGCTTTGCCAAAATAAACAACGGGTTCCGTGATGCCATGAACGCCATGGTGATCCGTCAGAGTTCGGCCCACCCGATGAGCGAGTTCTTAGGCACCTGCGTGATTGTGATTGTACTTTGGTTCGGCGGCGCGCTTATCCTGAACCAATATTCTCCGATAGACGCAGCCATGTTTATTTTCTATTTGGTGATCCTCTATAGTATTATCAATCCGCTGAAAGAATTTTCCAAAGCCTTTTACAACATTCCTTTGGGGCTGGCCAGCATGGAACGTATTGATATGATATTGAAAGCCGAAAACCATATCAAAGAACCGGCGTCTCCGCTGCCGCTCCCTTCATTTGAAGACCATCTGGAGTTCCGTGACGTATCTTTTTCTTATATTGAAGGCAGGCCGGTACTGAAACATGTTAATCTCAGGGTGGAGAAAGGAAAAACCGTGGCATTGGTAGGGCAGTCCGGCTCGGGAAAGTCTACGATGGTCGATCTGGTGCCCCGCTACCACGACGTGAGCGAAGGCGCTTTGCTGATAGACGGCAAGAACGTGAAAGACGTCGCCATCTCGTCTTTGCGTGCGTTAATAGGAAACGTGAACCAGGAAGCCATACTTTTTAACGATACGTTCTACAACAACATCACCTTCGGCGTAGAGAATGCTACGATGGACGAAGTCATAGAGGCGGCGAAGATAGCCAACGCCCACGACTTCATCATGGAATCGGAGAACGGTTACGACACGATGATAGGCGACCGTGGCGGTCGTCTGTCCGGCGGGCAGCGCCAGCGTGTGAGCATCGCACGGGCCATCCTGAAAAATCCGCCCATACTGATTCTCGATGAGGCTACCTCGGCACTGGATACGGAATCGGAACGCCTCGTGCAGGAAGCACTGGAGCGCCTGATGAAATCGCGCACCACGATCGCCATTGCCCACCGTCTCAGTACCATCAAGAATGCCGACGAGATATGCGTGCTCTACGAAGGGGAGATCGTAGAACGGGGTACGCATGAAGAACTGTTGGCCATGAACGGATATTACAAGAAGCTGAACGACATGCAGACTTTGTAGAATAAGGGGTTATCATGCCTGAATTGTCATCGTTGTATACCGGTATACAACGATGACAATTGTTTATGTAGTTCCGCCCTGCCCGCCCAAGCTTCGCGCCCCGCAACGGAACAGGGGGCTTTCCTCAGCCTCTCATACACAGTTTTACTATTGATATACAAACAGTTATAACCGAAAGTCGCCACAACAGATTCACGGAAACCGTAAAAAACACGTTTCGCAAACTTTTTCTTTGTCTTTTTCTTTATAATTATCCATTAATTATGTAATTTTGCCAATATACGGTTCGTTCCTCCCCACAAGAGACAAAACCGAACCAGACCATATTCAAGCAAAATCTAATATATGGGAGACAGCATCATTTATAAACTCAACAGCGGAAAGCCCAACAAGTTTCTCAATTTCCTTTCGGGATTTATCGGAATGTCCATACCGGACTGCCTGTTTCGTCGCCGGCTGCCCCGTGTATTAAAAGAAATAGACAAACGGCCCGACAGCCACTACATACGGCAACGCGCGGATTACTATATCAAGACCGACCGGCCATTCTGCATCGACAGCAAAGACACGCTGAAAAAGTCGCGAAGTTGGTTATACTATACCGGAAAACTCGGTGACTATAAACGTAAAATGTTCCACACGGCCTATTACTTAGACCAGCACGATGTGACCCGATGGTTTCCAAAAACTTTCAGATGGAACTTCTGCCCGGGCGATGTTTACTTCACCCCGGAATCTCCCACCGTAGTAAAAAGCCGCTTATTGGAGGGAGACAACAGCAATTCCGTCATATTGAAGTTAGACAAACTGCGGCATTTCATGTTCGTGCACGATGTCAAACCGTTCCGCGAAAAAGAGAACAAGGCCATCTTCCGCGGCAAGATACGACAGAGCCGCGTACGCACCAAATTTCTGGAAATGTTCTTCAACCATCCGATGTTCGACTGCGGTGTAGTAGGCAAAAACGAAGGCTGTCCTGAGGAGTGGATGACAGAGAAGAAAACCATCCGCGAACACTTGGACTACAAGTTCATCATGGCGCTTGAAGGCAACGACGTGGCCTCGAACCTGAAATGGGTCATGTCGTCCAACTCATTGGCCGTCATGACACGCCCCACCTGTGAGACCTGGTTTATGGAAGGCACCCTCCAAGCCGGCTACCATTATGTGGAAGTGAAAGAGGACTTTTCCGATCTAGAAGAAAAACTGCAATATTACATCGACAATCCCGACAAAGCGGAGGAAATCATCGCACATGCACACGAATACGTAAACCAGTTCCAAGACAAAGAAAGGGAACAGATGATTTCGTTGATGGTGATGGACAAATATTTCCGGCTTTCGGGACAGAAATAAAAACCGCCCTGACAAGATGATTCACATTGCCTGCAATATAGACCACAACTACGTGCGCCACTGTGCCGTCACGCTGGTTTCGTTGTTCGTAAACAACAGGAAAGAAGACATTACCGTACATATTATTGCACGTGACTTGTACGATGAGGACAAAAAAGTGCTGGACGAGCTGGCCGGAAAGTACGGCAACACCGTATGCTACTACACCCCGGACGAAAAGATGATGGAAGGATTCACCATTCGTGCCACCCATAACCGCCTGTCGTTGGCAGCCTATTACAGGTGTTTCCTGTCTGCCATACTACCCGCGAACGTGGACCGCGTGCTGTATTTAGACTGCGACATAGTCATCACAGGCCACATCGCCGGCCTATGGCAAACCCCGATGGACGAGAATACGGCCATAGCCGCGATAGAAGACACCGGATGCAGGGAAAAACAACGGTACGACATCCTGAAATATCCGGAAAGCGACTCCTACTTCAACTCGGGCGTCATGCTTATCAACCTTGCCTATTGGCGGCAGCATGATATCGCACAGGCCTGTGTGGACTTTTACCATAAGCATCCCGAACGCATTATCTTCAACGACCAAGACCTGCTTAACTGCGTCTTGCACAACCATAAAAAGTTAGTGGATCTGCAATGGAACGTACAAGACGGATTTTACCGCAACGTGCCCGCCTTCTCCGACGAATGGCGCAAAACGCATGCCGACATCTTGAAGAACCCGGTCATACTGCATTATACCAACCGTAAACCTTGGAATTACGACAGCCAGCACCCGCTGCGACACCTCTACTTCAAATACTGGGATCTGACCCCGTGGAAAGGACAGCGCCCGTGGTCAAGCCTCACCAACAGGCTCAAACGTTTCTTCCGCCTGCTTCCGTTCCATATCGGGGCAAGAAAGGCTAAATACATTCAATTGGAGTCGTTATAAACCAGTCATAACCGTAAGAAGCACCATGGGTAAAACTAAAACATTTTTCAAGGGTATTGAAAGGTTCTTCGTCAGACGCAAACAGCAGTTCATCGTACACTATCTGCTCCGCTATGCCGGTGGCAAGGAGCTGATAGAACAGTACACCTGCAATTACCGACAGACGCATGAACCCATCACAAGCACATCGCCGATATGGACATGCTGGTGGCAGGGAGAAAGCGTCATGCCGGATATTGTGAAAGCCTGCTACAACGCCATGCGAAAATACTCGGACGGCCACCCGGTTATCCTCATTACGGAAAAAAACTACAAAGACTACGTGGACCTGCCCGAATATATCATAGAGAAGGTGAAGGAGAAGAAAATTACCCTCACACACCTATCGGACATCTTACGTGTCATGCTGCTGGCACGGCATGGAGGCATATGGATGGACAGCACACTATTGATACCGGCCAAACCCATCAACTCATTTATCCATCCGGAGAGAGAGTTTTGGAGTTGCCACCATCATACCCGATACTATAATATCTCACAAGGCGGATGGGTCGGTTTTTTCCAGGCGTGCGGCAAAGGCAACATGCTGCCGTCGTTCATAGCAGACCTGTTCTTCTCTTACTGGAAAACCCATCATAAACTCGTTGAATACCTGCTGATAGATTACGCCTTTGCCATTGCCCGCAAATATATTCCGGCTGTTCATGATATGATTGAAAATGTGCCGTACTCTGAAATGGGTCCTTTGGGTAAATGCCTGAACGACGAGTATTCGGACAAAAAATGGGAAGAGTTCTGCACGCGGTATGATTTCCATAAACTTACGTATAAAATCCCTCTCCGACTAACCACGGCAGAGGGCAAAAAGACATATTACGGCCATATCCTTGAAACATACTTATAAAAACCTAACCGAATATGAAAGTTAACTGCGTAGTAGTCACATATAACCGTCTACCCCTGCTCAAAGAGTGCCTGGCGGCTTTAGAGCAACAAACCTATCCGATTCACCGTATCGTCGTAATAGACAACTGCTCTACGGATGAAACGGAAGAGTTTTTAAAGGCATTTTCCACCCGCCCCCAATACAGAATCATCCGTACCGAAAAGAATCTCGGAGGAGCCGGCGGCTTCTCGTTGGGTATAAAAGAGGCTGTAGGGAGTGCGGACTACACATGGATCATGGACGATGACACCATACCTGCCCCCTCTGCCTTAGAAGCGCTTATGACAGTGGCTACTACATCCGACCGCATCGGATACGTATGCAGTAAAGTTTTATGGACAGACAACAAGCCTCATCCGCGCAACGCTCCGGGAGGTATGGAAAAGGTGAAAAACTGCGAACCTATCAGAAAAGACGGCGTCACTGCACAACGCTGCGAGGTGTGCACTTTTGTCTCTGTATTAATAAGCAACAAAGCCATTTACAAAGTCGGCCTGCCGATCAAAGAGTTCTTCATTTGGTTCGACGATATCGAATATTCCTTAAGAATCACAAGGGCGGGATTTAAAAACTATTATGCGGAACAAAGCATAGTAGTACATAAAACACCGGATATATTTAACCCGACCATAGAACAAGCTCCTCCAAGCATGGCCAAGCGCTTTTATTACCAAACCCGCAACACCTGTTATTTCAAACATAAGGAACATCCTAACAGATTTATATTCCGCCTGATTGTATGGAACAAACTACGTATATTGAAACATAGAATCAGACGCAGAAAAGACGGGCATTATCAGGAGTTTATCGATGCCGTAACCCAAGGATGCCGCGACGGACTGACTTTCTTTCCGGAAATAGAATATTTACCCGAGCCTTCATCCAATCCGTAAACTTATATGATACAACAAAAGTAGTAGCAACTCTTCACATTGGTGATTCCGACATACAACACGGGAAACTACATCCCTAAATGCCTGGAATCCGTAAAGGCTCCTGAGACCCTTCCCACAATGGAAGTAAGGACGTTCTTTGCAAAATCATGAATGCTTTTCAGAGAAGAAGACTTGGCACCATTCATGTCATTTACAAAATGAACGGACATTGTGGCTCTTGTATCCACACCAGACTACAAAGAGATCTTATAGACGGCCTAGTTTCTCTCTCACTCCATCAAGGTAAGCCTGCCAAAACTTGGAAATGTCGCCCCACCTATAGGCCGGCGAAAAAGGAGCTGTGAATAGAGCGATAAAAATATAACCGATAACGGTATTGAATCCACGCAAGTAGCGTACAGCCGCGTTCTTACCGTAATGATGATTCAAGTACGCCGAATTACGTATTTGATAAAAGCGCTTCCATTTCTTTTTCAAACTACGCTCGCCCCAACTGTCGTCCGAGAAAAACTTCTCTTTGTCCATCAGGGCTTCCGGCACATACAGAATCTTATAACCGGCGGAAAGTACACGAAGACAATAATCGGTGTCATCGCAAAAAATAAACAAGTCTTTATTAGGAAGCCCCACCCGCTCCACGACGTCTCTACGGACAAATAATCCTTCAAAAGCCGTTCCGGCAATCTCGACAGGCGCATCTACCTGCATCTTTGACAATCTGCCGACATACATGGACGAGAACGGACGGGTCAGATTGAAAGAAAGAAAATCATTGGTATAGATTTGTCCTGCCAACAAACGCCGGGGCGCCAAAACACCGACATCAGGATGCTTCGTATGCTTCAACAAATGCTCTAAGCAATCGGGACGCGGAAACACGTCGTCATCCATACACCATATCCAATCGGGCTTTAAGCGAAGCGCATTCTCCATACCAGTATAAAAGCCACCGGCTCCTCCCACATTAGACTGGTGGATGACTTTTATACCGTACTGAACGTCCAACCATTGCTGCGTACCGTCCGTACTGCCATTATTTACCACTATGATTTCCGAGGGCGCTACGCTTTGTCCTTTCAGACAAGCTACATTACGCTTCAACAAATCCAGACGATTATATGTAACTACGACCGCTACGACATCCATGATATTACTCCTTTAATTAATACAAATCGTCTATCTTTCCGGGTTGGACACTCCGGAAGGCTTGCATCATCCGGAAGCACTCTCCTTCATCAAATCCCCGGGCTGCCGCATACTCTTCGGCCAAGAGCTTGTGCATGTGCGGGGTGGCAGGAAGACGCTCGAGATTCTTGCATCCACGCTTCATATCTATAGGACCGATGTACATCCTATTCAAATCCACGATCTCTATCTTGATGCCTTCTTCCGTTTTCTGAAACAGAATATTGCCCCGTCCGTAATCTTTGTGTGCATATCCATGCTCGTGCAAAACGGCTGTGACCCGGCCTATCTCACGAACGACTTCATCTGCGTAATCAAAATGCTGATAGAACAAGTCGTTATATACATAAGGACAAGTAGACGCTAAGGTTACATAATAACTCCTATCGAAGAGCAGCCCCCTCCGAACGTTCAGGTATCCTACCGGTGCAGGCGTACCCACCCCTATTTCCTGATACAGGATAGCATGGTCATAAGAACGCTTGGCCTTGGAAGGACGAAATATGCCATAGACGAAACGATTGATAAGATTAGGACGATGAAAGGACTTCACCACTAAGTCATAGCCTTTATACTCCATTCTTCTAAGTTCATTACGCCCTTTATAAACCAGCGTACCTTCACCGGCTGCGAAACGCTCCGGAACGGTTTCCACAAAGTCTCTCACAGCATGGTATTCCGGTCTAAGAATCAACGTACGGGAAGCAAATAACTTATTTAGAATTCGTCTCACTGCTTTCATTTATCTCAGATTTTATCCAACCCCTTGGTATATTTCAGCCAATAATACTTCAACGGATTCTTATACTTCAGTTGCTTCCACGGACGGCTTCCGTGCGGACGATGCAAAACCGGGAAGATGGTAAACAGATAGTTTCGGAATCCTCTTTTCAGTGCCTCATGCGAAATGGTCACGTCGTACCAATTCCTTGTCGGATCTAATTGCGTAAAATCATACTGAGAAAGGAATTGCGGCGTAAGCAACGAACAACAGAAACTGCAATGCTTCTTCTCTGGAAATATCTGATTTTCGCGCCCCCTGGCATGGAGATAAGGATAGTTGATTACTCCCGCCTCATCGGTGGTGACAGCTGCTGCAATAGCGCAATCCGGACGCAACTTAGCCTCCTCATACAAACCTTGCAGGGTATTCTTTTTCACCACCACATCGGATTCCACTATGAGTAATCCGGCACCGGCAGCCAATGCCTCACGCTGCGCTGTCTGCAGAACCAACAGATAATTAGGCGAAGGATGATCTGTCATATCCGACAAATTCACCAATCTGAACCCTAATTCCCGGGAAGCCTGTTCCAGACGCGCCGTATTCTCCGGTGTACTGAAATCATTGTAAACCGTATAGATATTAGGGACTTTTATCTCGGAAGATAAAACCGCCTTTACCGTTTCCAAAGTAAAATCTATAGAATCTTTTACCGGTGTGATGATATGCAATCTTTCCATATTAGTATCTCGTTCTACCGAAGTTGTTGTTCCGCCAGCTCCAATGCGGCCGCTACGGTATCATCCATATCCGCATAGGTATATTGTGCAAGGCGTCCGCCGAACAACACATTGCTCCGTTGTGCGGCAAGTTTGCTATAATCATTAAAAATAGTTGCATTGCGAGAATCATTTACCGGATAATAAGGCTCTTTTCCAATCGCAAACGAATCGGGATACTCATAAGTCACCACGGTATTAGGCTGCGTACCATACTCAAAATGTTTATGCTCAATCACTCTGGTATAAGGCACATCACCTGACGTATAGTTCACCACAGCATTCCCTTGGAAATCATCTATCTCTAAGGTCTTATGCTCGAAACGCAAACTTCGGTACTCCAAATAGCCGCACCGAAAATCAAAGAACTCATCTATACATCCGGTAAACAATATCTTATCGGCAATAGCATCCCATCGCTCCCGCTCTTCAAAATAGTTTGTGTTCAAACGGACTTCTATGCCATCCAGCAACGCATTGATCAATACGTTATACCCTCCCTCAGGAATCCCTTGGTAGGCATCGTTAAAATAATTATTGTCAAAAGTAAACCGGAACGGCACACGGTTAATGATGAAAGCCGGGAGATCGGTAGCTTTTCTTCCCCATTGTTTCTCCGTATATCCTTTTATCAAACGTGTATATATGTCCTCGCCACACAATTTAAGTGCTTGTTCTTCCAAATTGGCAGGCTCAGTTATATTGTCATAAGCCCGTCGCTGCTCAGCAATCTTGGCTTTTGCCTCAAGCGGCGTTCTTACTCCCCACAACTGGTAGAATGTATTCATATTGAAAGGAAGGTTATACAACTTTCCGTCATAATATGCCAACGGGGAATTTGTATAACGATTGAACTCTGCCAAACGGGTTACGTACTCCCAAACTTTTTTATTGTCCGTATGAAAAATGTGAGCACCATACTTATGCACTCGTATACCCTCTACGTCTTCGCAATATATATTACCGCCGGTATGAGCACGCTTATCGATTACCAAACAACGCTTGCCCGCCAATTTTGCTTCATATGCAAACACAGCTCCAAATAAACCGGAACCCACTATTAAATAGTCATACTTTTCCATACGTAACACTTTTATAACCCTTTCTGCTGACGTTTAAGCCACTCTTCTTTGGTACGTTTCCACCTTTTATGTGTCCACAGCCAATATTGCGGAGCTTCCTGGATCATCCGTTCCAATTGTTTCATAAAGATGAATGTCATATCATATTCTGTAAGACTCACCTCCGAAGTCTCCAATTTCCTGAGAACACACTCGTAATAACCTCTGCGAGGACGTGTAAACTCAGCAAAAAAATAAACCGCACCAACCTGACGACCTATCTGTTCAGCACCCGTAAAGACAGCTGTCTCACGATGAAGAAACGGAACAAAGAAATGCATACTATTCCATTTAGGCAATTGATCGGAAATAAAACCAAGAATCGTAGGACGCTTTTCTTTCTTTAACTCAATCACACGCCTAAGCGTTTGCTTCATAGGTATACACTCTCCGCCAAACTGATTCCTCAATTTCAAGAAAAAACGATCTACAGCTTTATTATATAAAGGATGATAAATTTGTGCACAGTGAATAGAAGGAGAAATCGTGTATGGCAACGATGCGGCCCATTCCCAATTGCAATAATGTCCTAGATACAAAAAGACAAAATTATGTCCCTCCTCACTAACGGCCCGTTCTAACAAATCAACCCCATGAAATATCATCCTTTTTTTCATTTCCTTTTTTGAAATAGAGATCAATTTCAACGTCTCCACAAAATAATCGCAGAAGAAATGGTAAAACTTCTTTTCTATTCCGATAATTTCTGCTAGAGATTTTTCCGGGAATGATTTCAACAGATTATCTCTTACCACATCACGCCTATACTTGGCGATATAATAGACCACCCAATAAATACTGTCTGACAAAAGATATAAAATGCAAAAGGGAAGCAAAGATAGCAAATAGCCCAAGCCAAATACCATATAATACACCAAGCTATCTCGTTTATCTTGTTTCTCCATACAAATTCCGCAAAAACTTTAACGGCATAATAAAGACGCCTATTTTTAATAGAATATTGCAAAGCTAAACAAACTTTTTTGAATCGGCAATAATTCTATAATAAAAACTCATTAACTTTGCAACATGAAAATCGTTGTTGATGACAAAGTTCCTTTCATTCGGGAAACTATTACCCAAATCTCAGACAATGTCGTTTACAAATCGGGCATAACCATTACTCCCGATGACATACGCGATGCTGATGCACTAATAATTAGAACTCGCACCCGCTGCAATGAAGAATTATTAAAAGGAAGCAAAGTTTCTTTTATTGCTACCGCTACTATTGGATACGACCATCTAGACATCGAATACCTCAAAAAGGCACATATAAACTGGACCAACTGTCCCGGCTGCAATGCCAACTCCGTAGGACAGTATATCCGCTCTTGTCTTTTGTTATTAGAAAGAGAAAAAGGATTTGATTTATCTAAAACCACTATTGGACTTGTAGGAGTAGGGCATGTAGGACAGGCTGTCCTCAACGCCATAAAGCACTTGGGTGTAAAAGTTCTGCTTAACGATCCTCCGTTAAAGGCTGTTTTGCAAAAAACAGGAATGCCACATGAGCATTTTCTGGAACTAAAAGAATTACAAGATCAATGTGATATTATATCCTTCCATACCCCACTTATAATGGAAGGACTGTACCCAACATTTCATTTAGCAGACCAACAATTCTTTCATTCTCTAAAGAGACATCCTATTATCATCAATACAAGCCGTGGAGCCGTGATCAACAATCATGATTTATTACAAGCCATAAATGAAGGGAAAGTACAAGATGCCATCATAGACACATGGGAAAACGAACCGGACATCAATAAAGAGCTTCTTCATCTTATATATATAGGAACACCACATATTGCTGGTTACTCCGCAGATGGGAAGGCAAATGCCACACGTATGGCCCTTACTGCATTATGCAATCATTTTCACATTCCTGCCTCCTTTGAGATTCATGTACCGCAACTCTCCCAAGCCGACTGCCCAGTACAGAATCTTCCTGAAAAAGAATTAGCTTTGGCATTGTACAACCCACATACCGACAGTATGAAACTCAAAGCCCACCCAGAAATGTTTGAAGAACTGAGGGGAAACTACCCATTAAGAAGAGAATTCATAGAATAAGAATTAGAAAAAATCGCAATTAGTGCACAAAGGTATGCGTTTTGTGCAAAATTCAGCATTTTATTTACTTAATTCCTTGCATAAGTGGGAAAAAAGAAGTTCCTTTGCACTTGAATTTACAGAATTACATTAATAATAATCAAAAAATTACAATTATGTCTGAAATTGAATCAAAAGTAAAAGCTATCATCGTAGATAAGTTGGGCGTTGACGAAGCCGAAGTAGTAGCAGCAGCAAGCTTCACTAACGATTTGGGAGCTGATTCATTGGATACAGTAGAACTGATCATGGAATTCGAAAAGGAATTCGGCATCAACATCCCAGATGATCAAGCTGAAAAAATCACTACTGTTGGTGACGCCATTAGCTACATCGAAGCTAACGCAAAATAATATTCTCCCTAAACAAAGATAATGGAATTAAAAAGAGTTGTGGTAACAGGTATGGGTGCCATTACTCCGCTAGGAAAAACTGTCGAAGAAACATGGCAGAATATGATTAACGGGGTGAGCGGTGCCGGACCTATTACACATTTCGATGCTTCACTGTTTAAAACCCAGTTTGCATGCGAGGTAAAGGACTTCAATGTAGGAGACTACATTGACCGTAAAGAAGCACGCAGAATGGATTTGTATACCCAATACGCTCTTGCTGCCGCCAAAATGGCAGTGGAGGATTCGGGTATGAATCTGGAAACAGTAAACAAGAATCGCATTGGCGTAGTTATCGGAGTAGGAATCGGTGGCATCCATACTTTTGAAGAAGAAGCCGGTGCATACGCACTCACAGGAAAGGAATTGGGTCCCAAATACAACCCTTTCTTCATTCCTAAAATGATTGCAGACATTGCAAGCGGCCACATTTCTATTATGTATGGTTTCCACGGACCCAACTACACAACAACCTCTGCCTGTGCATCCTCAACCAATGCTCTGGCAGACGCTTTCAATCTTATCCGTTTAGGTAAAGCGGACATGATTGTCAGCGGCGGTGCAGAAGCAGCCATATGGCCTGCCGGTGTCGGTGGGTTCAATGCAATGAAAGCCCTCTCTACACGTAATGACGATCCCACACGCGCCTCACGCCCATTCAGCGCAAGCCGCGACGGTTTCATTATGGGTGAAGGTGCAGGATGCCTGATTCTTGAAGAATTGGAACATGCCAAAGCACGTGGAGCAAAGATTTATGCAGAAATGGCAGGAGCCGGCATGTCGGCAGATGCCCACCACATCACAGCTTCCCACCCGGAAGGTCTGGGAGCCAAACTGGTCATGGAAAGCGCTCTTGAAGATGCTGAGATGAAGCCCGAAGACATTGATTATATCAACGTACATGGCACATCCACTCATGTAGGAGACATTTCGGAGGCTAAAGCTATCAAGGATGTATTCGGTGCACATGCCTATGAACTGAATATCAGTTCTACTAAATCTATGACAGGCCATTTGCTTGGAGCAGCCGGAGCCGTAGAGGCAATGGCCAGCGTAATGGCTGTCAAGGAAGACATCGTACCTCCCACTATCAACCACGAGGAAGACGACAAGGATGAAGAGATCGATTATAATCTGAACTTCACCTTCAATACCGCACAAAAACGTACTGTACGTGCTGCATTAAGCAATACATTCGGTTTCGGCGGTCACAATGCATGTGTGATTTTTAAGAAATATTCTGAATAAATTGTGCATCCTGAAGATATCATAGAAAGAATAAAGCTCCCATTCAGAAAGAACAAGGAGCTTTATTCTTCTTTTTATAAAATATTGGGATTCTACCCTCGCCATATCCAATACTACGAACAAGCCCTGCATCATAAATCATCATCAATAAAAAAAGAAGGATGTTGGGTCAATAACGAACGCCTGGAGTTCTTAGGTGACGCCATTCTCGACGCAGTCGTAGGAGATATTGTATTCCGACATTTCACAGGAAAACGCGAAGGTTTCCTTACCAATACCCGAAGCAAAATCGTGCAACGGGAAACACTGAATAAGTTAGCCGTAGAAATAGGACTGGATAAACTCATCATCGCTTCCACGCACTCTTCCACACACAACAGCTATATGTGCGGAAATGCTTTCGAAGCCATGGTCGGCGCCATTTATCTTGATCGCGGATATTCCTACTGCATGCGCTTTATCGGAAAACGCATCATGACCCAGTTAATCAACATAGACAAACTTGCCTATAAAGAAGTAAACTTCAAAAGTAAGTTAATTGAATGGGGACAGAAAAAACGAGTTGAAATAGCTTTTGATCTGGTAGAGCAAACGCGTGAAGGAAACAGCACTCCGGTATTTACCACACAAATCACTATCGAGGGAGTGACATGCAGCAAAGGCACCGGCTACTCCAAAAAAGAAAGCCAGCAACTCGCAGCAAGGGAAACCTTGGCCTTATTAAAGAAATCTCCCAAACTTTATGAAAAGATCCGCTCTAACAAAAGAGCTAAGGAAACTTTATCCGAGACCGGTCTGCAATACAGCGAACAAGAAACATTTACCGTAAATATGACTCCCAAGCTTCAGGTTGCCACAACTGAATCCCGCGAGTATGGAATGATTGGACAAAGATAGAGATACATTGTCCATTAAAATCTGTATAAAGTTCGATATTCTGATAACTTTAAAGTACTTTTGCAACAGAATAGAAATATTTCTGCAGAAATACAACATGAACAAAACAAGGTTGGTCGGATGTTTTCTTTCAGGCAGACGAAGAAGCATATCCAAATACGAGAATCAGGCGGAAGAGTTACAAATTAAAGTTCTCAGAAATCTTACCCGACAGGCCCTTCATACCGAATGGGGGCAAACACACGATTTTGCACATGTCAAAGACTATGAATCTTTTATAAGAAACTCACCGATAAACACCTATGAAGAACTGAAAAGCTACATAGACCGTATGCGCCACGGTGAAAAGAACGTATTATGGAAAGGACAAATACAGTGGTATGCCAAATCCTCCGGTACAACAAACGACAAAAGCAAATTTATCCCCATAAGCAAGGCATGCCTGCAAGACACACACTATCGCGGAGGCACGGATGCCGTAGCCTGTTATCTCGGGCTTAATCCTCAAAGCAGGATGTTCGACGGCAAGGCCCTCATTCTGGGCGGTAGCCACTCACCCAACTACAATCTCCCACACAGCCTAGTTGGCGATTTAAGTGCCATTCTCATTGAGAACGTCAGTTCATTCGTCAACCACTTCCGTATCCCCTCTAAAGAGATAGCATTACTCGGCGATTTTGAGGAAAAACGGGAAAAGATAGCACATGCTGCCATCAGGGAAAATGTAACCAACCTCAGCGGTGTCCCTTCGTGGATGCTTTCCGTTCTTACACGTATCATGGACATTACGGGGAAAAAGAACCTGGAAGAAATCTGGCCCGGTATCGAAGTTTTTTTCCACGGCGGCGTCTCTTTCACCCCCTACCGCGAACAATATCATCAGCTCATCGGCAAGTCCGACATGCACTATATCGAGACCTACAACGCCAGCGAAGGATTTTTCGGACTACAAACCGACCTGCAGGATAAGGCCATGACACTGATGATAGACTATGGCGTCTTTTATGAATTCATCCCGATAGAAGAGATCGACAAGGAGCATCCGCACGTCGTTCCGCTTTGGGGAGTGGAAACAGGAAAAAACTATGCCATGGTCATCAGCACCTCAGCCGGCCTATGGAGATATATGATCGGTGATACGGTAAAGTTCACCCAAAAATCTCCTTATAAATTCATCATAACCGGCCGCACGAAATTTTTCATCAACGCATTTGGGGAGGAACTGATTGTGGACAATGCCGAAAACGGCCTGAAGGCAGCCTGCAGTGCGACAGGTGCACAGGTTCGTGAATATACGGCCGCACCGGTCTATATGGACGCGCAGGGAAAATGCCGGCACCAGTGGCTCATTGAGTTCTCCAAAGAACCGACATCACTCGAAACATTTGCCCGCGCACTCGATCTCAAGCTACAGGAGATCAATTCCGACTACGAAGCCAAACGCCATAAAGACATCACGCTTCAACATCTGGAAATCATCCCCGCACGAAAAGACCTCTTCGACGACTGGCTGAAATCCAAAGGGAAATTAGGCGGACAGCATAAGATTCCCCGACTGAGCAACACACGCACTTACATCAACGAGATGTTGTCAATGAACGAACCGGCTCATTCGGCTCCACTTTCACCCCACAATCCTTAAGACATGCAGAAAAAACTCACCCCATACCCCGTCATAGCCGTGCTCTGCACCCTCCTGACAGGCGCCTGCGCCAGCATCGGCAGTCCGGACGGAGGCGCATACGACGAGACCCCTCCGAAAATAGTGAAATGCCAGCCGGCCAATATGAGCGCAAACAGCCGGGAAAAAAGACTGACCCTTCTATTCGACGAGTTCATCGTACTTGAGAATGCCTCGGAAAAAGTCGTGGTATCCCCCCCGCAAGAAGAGATGCCCGAAATCCGCGTTGCGGGCAAGAGAATACATATCAGACTAAAAGACAGCCTGATAGAGAACACAACCTATACCATAGATTTCTCCGATGCCATCGTAGACAATAATGAGGGAAACCCTATGGGAAACTTCACCTATTCTTTCTCCACCGGACCGGAAATAGACACCATGGAAGTTTCCGGCATACTGTTGGAAGCTGAAAACCTCGAACCCATCAAGGGCATGCTGGTTGGCCTGCATGCCGATCTGACGGACAGTGCTTTCATCACCCGTCCGTTCAACCGCGTGTCGCGTACAGACAGCCGAGGACGGTTCACCATCAAAGGAGTGGCCCCGGGAAAATACCGCATCTACGGGCTTCAAGATGTAGACGCCAACTTCCGCTTCAACCAGAAGGCCGAAAAGATAGCTTTTGATACCATCATCATCGAACCAACCTGCGCGCCCGACTTCCGACAGGATACCATATGGGCAGACAGTACGCATATCGATACCGTCAGAAACATCCCCTACACACATTTCTATCCCGACAACATTATCCTGCGTGCATTCACAGAAGCGCATCAGGACCGGCATCTCCTGAAAACAGAACGACCTGTTCCGGACATGTTCACCCTCTATTTTACAGGACCGTCGGACTCGTTGCCCATCCTGAAAGGGCTGAACTTCGACGAGAAAAAGCGCATAATTGTAGAACATTCAGTTGCCAACGACACACTGACTTACTGGCTTTGCGACACACTGGTCTCCAATAAAGACACCCTCCTTTTCAGTCTGACTTATCTGGACACCGACACGCTGGGGCAACTCGTCGACCGCACAGACACTCTCGAACTGGTACCCAAAGTTACACGTTCACGACAGATAAAAGAACGGCAGAAAAAGACGGAAGAATGGGAGGAGGAGCAGAAAAAACTCAAACGCCGTCAAAAAGAAAACTATATAGCGAAAGAGAATCCGCATCTGCGCGAAGATCTGACCTACAAAATGCAGCCCATAGGCGGCATCTCTCCCATACAGAATATCAGATTCACCTTTGCCGAACCGGTAGCCCGCATAGACACCACAGCCTTCCGCTTCTACAAACAACAGGACAGTCTGTGGACAGAAGAGCCCTATTTGTTCCTCCCGGTTGAGGGCGACCTGCGCAGTTTCATGCTCTATGCCGAATGGGCGCCCGGAAACAAGTACAAATTCGAAGCTGACAGCAATGCCGTCAGAAGTATTTTGGGAAAAGAAAGCATCGCATTCAAGAAAGAAATATCCGTGTCTGCGGAAGAAGAGTTCTGTGCATTGTTCATACAACTCATCATGCCGGATACGAGTGCCGTCGTACAGTTGCTGGACAACGGCGACAAGGTGGTCAGAAGCTCCAAGTCCGTCAATCACAGAGCCGATTTCTTCTATCTGAAACCGGGTGAATACTACATCCGCGCTTTCATCGACAAAAACAATGACGGGGAATGGACTCCGGGCGATTATGCCACCGGACGCCAACCGGAAGAAATGTTCTATTTCCCCAAACCACTGACCCTCAGGGCACAATGGGAAATAGAGCAAGATTGGGATGTGAGAGGCATCCCCCTGAACAAACAGAAACCCGAAGCTATCACCAAACAAAAGCCCGAAGCTGAAAAGAAAATCAAACAACGCAATGCCGAAAGGCAACGCAACCGATAAACAACAGAAAAGAAACCGCATATAATGAAACGAACTATCCTTTTTCTGCTACTGCTCTGGCTGACAGGAATCGTGCCGCACGGCACCTACGCACAATGCACGGCCGACAACCAGGCCTTCTCTCCTGGAGAAGACCTGTCATACAAACTTTATTTCAACTGGAAATTCATCTGGGTAACGGTAGGCACAGCCCACATGAACATCAGCCAAACCACCTATCAGGACAAAGACATGTACCGCTGCCACCTGATTACACGAGGCAATAAATCCGCCGACCGCCTCTTTGTGCTGCGCGATACCCTTGTCAGCATAGTAGACCACGAGCTCGTTCCCTATTATTACCGTAAGGGAGCAATGGAAGGCGACCGCTATACCGTGGACGAGGCATGGTACAGCTACCCAGACGGAAAGAACCATGTGAAACAACGCTTCAAGACTCACCGTAATGAAATACGCCAGAATGACCAGAAAAGCAGCGTCTGCATCTACGACATGCTCAGCATGATGCTCCGCGCCCGCTCGTTCGACGCCACAGACTATAAAGTGGGGCAGAAGATACACTTCCCCATGGCCGACGGCGGAAAGGTGGAGGAACAGACCCTGATCTACCGCGGAAAGAAAAAATTCAAAATGGAAGACAGCAAGACGAAATACAGATGCCTCGTCTTCTCCTTCGTGGAATATGAAGACGGCAAGGAAAAAGAAGTCGTCACGTTCTATATCACAGACGACAAAAACCACCTGCCCGTACGTCTGGACATGTTCCTCCGTTTCGGAAGCGCCAAGGCGTTCCTTACCGAGGCCAAAGGCGTGCGTAACCCGCAGACTTCCATCATCAAATAAACGGGTGCGGAAGAGGCTGGAATTTACTGCGCTTCATTTTTTATTTTCGTGCTCATCATTTTTTCATTCGGTGCGCTTCATTTTTCCGCGTGCTCCGCAACATGGAAATCCGGAACCCGAAATACGGCATCACGCACTACCGGAAAAAGAGAACCGAAGTCTGAAGCAAGTTCCGCCATTGCGGAAATCCTCACAGGACAATCACAGGAATGTGGATGAAACTATAAAAGTCCGGAATAAGGAAGTATCTTAAAGACGGCAGACGTCTGCACTTAACATGACACTTCCTTATTCCGGACTACATTTGTATTCTTCAGAGAATAAAAGACCCGCCCCCGGGACGGCGCCCCTTATTCTTCGTAAAGCTCGAAATCATCCTTGCCCACTCCGCAAAGCGGACAAACCCAGTCTTGGGGGATATCTTCAAAAGCCGTTCCCGGCGCAATGCCTGATTCGGGGTCTCCAACTTCGGGATCATACACCCACTGACACACTGTACAAATATACTTCTTCATTGTCTTAATGGTTTAATTATTTTATTTGTTTTCAATATCGGGTGCAAGATACTACTTTTTGAGTATAAACCTGCCGGATAGCCCCGCGGCTTTGATTTTTTTAACAAAGATAAGAGCCTCACCGCCGTCCCTACCGCTTCCGCACGCATTCCGGCTCCATCCGATAAAACAACTTTTTTCATCTATTTCGGTTTTTTACCTGACACTGTAAGAAAAAAGCCTGCAAAGCGCCCTAAAGGTCAAATAATTCCATTAACTTTGCACCTTTGGTATAAACATTCATTAAAACAACAAGAAAAATGGATAAAGTAAGCTATGCATTAGGCCTGGGTATCGGTCAGCAACTCAAAAGCATGGGAGCGCAGGACCTTTGCATCGATGATTTCGCACAGGCTATCAAGGATGTGCTTGACAACAAGGAACTGGCTGTATCTAACCACGAAGCACAAGGCATCGTGACCCAATATTTTCAAGAAAAAGAAGCGGCCATGAACAAGGAAAAGGAAGCTAAGGGGAAACAAGCCAAAGCAGACGGAGAGAATTTTCTCAAGGAAAACGCCCTGAAAGAGGGTGTCATGACCACAGCCTCCGGCCTGCAGTACATGGTGTTGCAAGAGGGCACCGGAAAAGCCCCCAAGGCCACAGACAGCGTGCGCTGTCACTATGAAGGCATGCTTATCGACGGTACACTCTTCGACAGCAGCCTGCAACGCGGCGAACCGGCAGACTTTCCGCTTAACGGTGTGATCGCCGGCTGGACGGAAGGCCTTCAACTGATGAAAGAAGGAGCCAAATACCGTTTCTTCATTCCTTACCTGCTCGGTTACGGTGCAGGAGGTGCAGGTAGTTCCATTCCTCCTTACAGCACGCTGATTTTCGATGTGGAACTGATAAAAGTACTCTAAAAACAATTTTTATTTATTATATAACAATGAAAAAAACAAGTATTATCGCTGTTGCAGGATTGGCAGCACTTATCTCTTCTTGCTCTTCTTCGACTCCGAAGGCAAACCTGAAATCCGACGTAGACTCTCTGAGCTATTCTATCGGTCTGGCACAGACTCAGGGTCTGAAACCTTATCTGGTGAACCGTATGGGTGTAGACACCACTTATCTTGCCGAGTTCGTAAAGGGACTGAATGAAGGAGCCAATGCAGGCGACGACAAGAAAAAGAACGCTTACTTCGCCGGTATTCAGATCGGACAGCAGATAAGCCAGCAAATGATACAGGGCATCAACTATGAAGCCTTCGGAAACGACTCTACCCAGACTATCAGCCTGCAGAATTTCCTGGCCGGTTTCATCTCTGGTGTGATGGAGAAAGGCGGCATCATGACAATCGAAGAGGCACAGGAACTCGCCCAGGCAAAGATGAAGGAAGTAAAGGCCAAGAACCTTGAAAAGACCTATGGCGAAAACAAGAAAGCCAGCGAGGAGTTTATGGCTTCAATCGCCAAGAAAGAAGGCGTTAAGCAGTTGGCAAACGGTGTTTTCTACGAGGTGATCAAAGAAGGAAACGGTAGCATTCCGGCCGACACCAGCCGTGTAGAGGTTCATTACGAAGGCCGTCTTGTAAACGATACTATCTTCGACAGTTCTTACCAGCGTAACAGCCCTACCACATTCCGTTGCAATCAAGTGATTCCGGGATGGACCGAAGCACTGACTCACATGCCTGTAGGTTCTACATGGATGGTTTACATCCCGCAGGATCAGGCTTACGCAGAAAGAGAAGCAGGACAAATCAAGCCGTTCTCTGCCTTGAAATTCAAGATCGAGCTGCTAGGCATCAAATAACAACTCCAAATGAAGGTACTGAAATATGCGGTGCTTTCTCTGGCCCTTCTGGCCTGCTTCGACGGCAGTGCAAAAAAGAAGAGCAAGAAAGCAAGGAAAACGGAAACGGCCAAGGTGGATACATGTTCCGTAGATACGTTCAGCTACGCCATGGGTATGGCTAACACGCAAGGCCTGAAGAGCTACATCGTCAGCCGGATGAACGTGGACACGGCTTACATGGCCAACTTTATGGAGGGATTTAACGCTTCACTCACCCCGGTTGAAAACAAGAAACTGACGGCCTATATTGCCGGCATCGAGATTCGCCGCCAGGTGGAAGAACAGATTCTCCCCGGACTTGACCAGCGGATAAGCGGCAACGATTCCGCCCGCGTGCTCAACCGCACACTTTTTCTGGAAGGATTCGGCAATATGCTGGCCGGCAAACCTACGGACATGAGTCTGCACAAAGCCGAAGAAGTGGCCGAAAAGCAGATGAAATACTACCAGGACACAAACATGGAACGCCTGTATGGCGAAAACCGGCGGGCCGGCGAGGCTTTCCTGAAAGCCAATGCCAAAAAAGACAGTGTGAAAACATTGGCCTCCGGCTTGCAGTACAAAGTTCTGGTCAAAGGAAACGGTGAGATCCCTACCGCGACCTCCAAGGTGAAGGTCCATTACGAAGGCCGCCTGATAGACGGCACTGTTTTCGACAGTTCGTACGAACGCCAGAAACCGACATCATTCGGCTGCAACCAAGTGATCAAAGGATGGACGGAAGCCCTCACGCTGATGCCCGTAGGTTCAAAATGGGAAATCTATATCCCGCAGGAACTGGGTTACGGTGCACGCGAAGCCGGTAAGATTCCACCATTCTCCACACTAGTATTTACAGTCGAGTTGTTGGAAATTGAAAAATAGACACATAATTCATAATAAAAAGGCGTCAAAAAATGTTTTTGACGCCTTTTTATGTTAAAATAGTATGCAGTTTGCGGAAAAACGTCTATATTCGCTTACAATTTGTTCAATTAAAAACCAAGAACCAATGGAAAAGATAGATAATTTAGATAAAAAGATTCTGGAGATTATCACAGGAAACGCGCGTATTCCGTTCAAGGACGTAGCGGCGGAATGCGGAGTGTCGCGAGCTGCCATTCACCAAAGGGTGCAGCGCCTCATCGACCTCGGTGTCATTGTAGGTTCAGGCTACCATGTAGAACCTAAAACGCTTGGATACAGCACTTGCACCTACGTAGGTGTGATACTTGAACGCGGCTCCATGTACAAGCGTGTAGTGGAAGAGCTCAACCATATTCCGGAAGTAGTGGAATGCCATTTCACCACCGGCCCCTATACCTTGCTCATCAAACTGTATGCGTGCGACAACGCGCACCTGATGGAACTGCTGAACAACAGGCTGCAAGAAATTCCGGGAGTCATCTCTACCGAAACACTGATATCTTTGGAACAAAGTATCAATAAGGAAATTCCTATTGTATTAAATAAGTAAACACTACACATGAGCAGCGGATACTTCGACTGGAAAAATGCCTATCACCGATACCACGATCATTTCCCGGCATACCGGAAACAGCCTGTCATCGGCATTACCGGCAATTTCGGGGAAAAAGGTTGCGAATTGGCTGAAGGATACATTGAATCCATACTGAAAGCCGGAGCCATTCCTTTCATTATCCCGCCTTTTGAAGACAGGGATGCGCTGGCAGGCCTGCTGGAACACGTGGATGGCCTGCTGCTCTCCGGAGGAGGCGATCTGAATCCGTTGTTCATGGACGAAGAGCCTGTCCCGCAGTTACATTCGGTCAATTACAAGCGTGACTTGGCCGAACTGCTGCTCATCCGACTGGCCTATGACCGGCAAATACCCATATTGGGCATCTGCCGGGGCATCCAGATGCTTGCCGCCGCATTAGGCGGCACCGTATGCCAGGACATATACAGCCTCATGCCGGACATACAGCCGATCGGACACGACCAGCAACTGGACAGGCGATATGCCTCACACACCATACGGACCACCTCCGACAGCACAATCCTGCGCCCGCTCCTCGGTGATGCTCCGGTTGCCGTTAACTCATTCCATCATCAGGCAGTCAGCAGCCCCGGACCTTTTCTGCGGGTGTGCGCGACCTCGCCGGATGGTCTTATTGAGGCCGTGGAGTCGACAGAGCATAAGTCCATACTGGGCGTACAATGGCATCCCGAATGTTTCATCCTGCGGCAGGATGAGAGCATGATGCCTTTGTTCAGATGGCTGTGCGGGGAAGCGGAATCTTTCCACACAGCCAAAAAACTGCACCGTAAGATACTGACGCTGGACAGCCATTGCGACACTCCTATGTTCTTCCATAAGAACATCCATTTCGACCAACGCGACCCGAATATCCTTGTCGACCTTCACAAGATGACGGAAGGCCGCCTGGATGCTGCCATCATGGTAGCCTACCTTGAACAGGGCGGACGGACGGAAGAAGAGTTGAAGGAAGCTACGGCCAAGGCCGACCGCATCCTGACACAAATCGAAAACATGGCAGGCGCATGCAGTACCGCAGTAGGCATCGCCCGTACACCGGCCGATCTGCTTCGCCTGAAAAGTGCCGGCAAGAAAGCTATCATGCTGGGCATTGAAAACGGATATGCCATCGGAAAGGATTTGTCTCTCCTGCGGCACTTCCGCGACCGCGGAATCGTCTACATGACACTCTGCCATAACGGAGACAACGACATTTGCGATTCGGCACGCGGCCGGAAAGAACATGGAGGTCTGAGTGCTTTCGGACGCAACGTAGTCAGGGAAATGAACAGTCTCGGAGTGTTAGTAGACCTCTCTCACGGAGCGGAAAGCAGTTTCTATGACGCATTGGAACTCAGTTCCGTTCCCATCGTCTGCTCACATTCATCATGCCGGGCGTTGTGCGATGTGCCGCGCAACCTGACCGACGAACAGATGAAAGCCTTAGCCCGAAAAGGAGGAGTAGCCCAAGTCACACTTTACAAAGGATTCCTCCGCAAGGACGGAGAAGCGTCTATCCTCGATGCAATGGAACATCTGAACCATATGGTCAATATCATGGGGCCCGAACACGTGGGTATAGGCACCGATTTTGATGGCGACGGGGGAATACCGGGCTGTGCTTCGGCTGCGGAAGTCATCAACTTTACCCGCCGTCTGCTGGCTGCACGATACAACGAGACGGATATTACCGGTATATGGGGCGGCAATTTCCTTCGGGTCATGCAACTCGCGCAAAACAGCAAAACCAATTGAAGCAATCCACACAAACATATTAAACGACCTCATAATGAAAAGTTTTTTCAGATTACAATGGACTGTCATGTTCTGTTTTCTCCTTTCCGTATACACTGCCTGTGGACATAAAAAAGGACATAGCAACGGTACGAACGACACCATTCCCATGGCCGCAGCTCCGGATTTCAATGCAGACAGCGCCTTTTCCTACACCGCTGCACAATGTGCTTTCGGGCCGCGCGTACCTAATACGGAAGCCCACCGCCTCTGCGGGACATATATAGCCGATAAATTCGAGAGCTTCGGTGCTACCATCATCAATCAGTACACCGACATCGCCGCATTTGACGGCACCATATTGAAAGCACGCAACATCATAGCCTCATACAACCCCGAAGCCAGCATGCGCATTCTGATTTGCGGGCATTGGGACAGTCGTCCGTGGGCCGACAATGACCCCGACCCGTCCAACTGGCATACCCCCGTACTGGCTGCCAATGATGCAGCGAGCGATGTAGCCGTCATGCTCGAAATGGCACGGCTCATCCAATTGCAACCTCTTCAAATCGGAATAGACTTTATCTGTTTCGATGCCGAAGACTACGGCATACCGCAATGGGCGGACAACACGGACAACTCTTCCTCATGGTGTCTCGGCTCACAATACTGGGCGGCCCACCCACATGTATACGGCTACCGGGCAAACTTCGGCATCCTGATGGACATGGTAGGAGGACGAGGCAGTACATTCTCCAAAGAAGGATTTTCCAAAAGATACGCATCACAAATAGTCGACCTGGTATGGAACACAGCCAGCAGTATCAGTTACGGACAGTTCTTCCCCATGCGCGACGGAGGATATATTACAGACGACCATCTGCCTATCAATGAAATTGCCGGTATCCCCTGCATAGATATCGTACCTTATTTCACGGATGCTCCGTCAGGTTTCGGACCGACATGGCATACGGTGAACGACAATATGGAACACATCGACCGCAATGTACTGAAAGCTGTGGGGCAAACTGTTTTACAAGTCATTTACAATGAAAACCAATCATATGGAAACGATTAACGAAATACAAGACGAGATCATCGAAGAGTTCAGCGGACTGGACGATTGGATGGACAAATACCAACTGCTCATCGACCTGGGAAGCGAACAGGAAGCGCTCTCTGAAGAATATAAAACCGAACAAAACCTGATCGACGGCTGTCAAAGCAGAGTGTGGCTGCAAGCCGACTACCGCGAAGGAAAAGTTTTCTTCAGCGCAGAAAGCGACGCACTCATTGTAAAGGGACTCGTATGCCTGCTCGTGCGGACATTGAGCGGACATACTCCACAGGAGATCCTTGATGCCGACCTTTACTTTATCGACAGTATAGGATTAAAAGAACATTTGTCTCCCACACGGAGCAACGGACTGCTGGCTATGCTCAGACAGATGAAAATGTATGCTTTGGCATTCTCGACAAAGGAAAATCACGGATAGCATCTTATGACAGACCACGGAAGCTCCTGTATCGATAAAAATGGAATGTGCAAACTTACACATCCTTTGTTTCCATACGGGCTTCCGTTATATTGATAATGCTGTCGGACAGTTGTTCACACCCATTGATGACGTCCATATACATGGCTCCGGTCTGATAGCTGTACACCCCATGGTTTATATCCGTGAAATTAAGATTGCACAACTGATTGCGAAATTTATTAATCTCATTCTCAATATAATACGATTTAGAAGCTTCGCGAGGGACTTTCCGTGCAAAAAGCAGAACTTTCATTTGTTCCAAAGCCTGTTCCGTAAGCTGGAACATTTGATGGATATGTTCCAATTGCTTTTCCGTCAACGGCTGGGGGTTACGGAAATTGCGGCGGGCAGCAAGGGCGATATGATGACAGCAATCACCGATACTTTCCAATTCGGCCAGTTCGCGCAACATGCCGCAAACTATCGGACGTAACCGTTCGGGCACGTTTTCCTCTGCCGTAATTTTATTCACATAATTGGCTATATCCACTTCCATTTTATCACAAATGTCTTCATAATGCTCCACCAGCGTATAGATATTCTTAAACTCCGTTTCATTGTCGGCCGAAAATAAGTAACGGGTATGGGTGAACATTTTGATGACCGTATCGGCATAGTTGACAACCTCCTTACGGGCCACCATGACCGACTCCTCCGGACTGTCGAGCAATCCTTTGGTAATAAAACGCAGCTCGCTTTCCTCATCGTCACTGTTTCGGGATTTGCTTACCCAACGGGTAGATAAACGCTCAAGCGGCCTGACAAATCCCATGAAGAGTGCCACATTACAAAAATTGAACCCTGTATGGAATGCCGCCAGCACATAGGCTAAATTGTTATCGGTAGTAACCTGTTTCACAGTTGGATTAAAATGTATAAAATCACACAGCACATTGACCACATAAGGGAAAGCCAAAAACATCCAGACCACTCCACTCAGGTTAAACACCAATTGCCCTACAGCCGTGCGTCGTGCCTGCGTTCCGGCCGAAGAAGCCGCACGACACGTCACAATAGCCCGTCCGAGATTCTCTCCAAGAACAAAAGCCACGCCGGAATAGATGGACCAGATGCCGGTAGAACACAGTATCATAGAAGTTGCCATGAGAGCGGCAGAAGACTGCACTGCAAAGGTGACGGCCGCACCAATAAGCAACAACATGGCATATGAACCGTAATGCTCTTCGTTAACGGACAGATAACGGGTAATGCTTTCCTGATCCGCCAGTTCCATTCCATCCGACATATGACATAACAGACCCAAACTCAGCAAAATAAAACACAGACCGAAGACAGACTCACCCAATGCCGACCTTTTACGAAAGTAAACAAGAATGAAGGCTACCAGCATAAAAGGATAGATATAATTACTGATTTCAAAATTGAATTCAGCCGCCATAATCCAAGCAATCAGCGTATTACCCACAGAAGCCCCCATGAGAATCGGCAACGCCTGTAATAAGGTAAGCATTCCGGCATGTACGAAACTTATTGTCATCAACGAAGCTGTAGTAGACGATTGTATCATTGCAGTGACAAGCGCTCCGGTAAGTAGAGACGTGAAACGGTTGGTAGTCAGCGAATCCAATATTAGTCTGAGCCGGTCTCCCGCCAATTGCTGTAAACTCTCTCCCATCAACTTCGTACCGTACATCAGCAAGCCAAGACAACCTAAAAGTTTTAAAAATGCTAAAACAACCATAGCCCGTTAAAAATTAAGTGAACAACCGTCTGATTTCTCCGCTTCTTTTCCTATTTTTAGGACGTCAACCCCAATCTAAGAAAGGATTATGTCACAAGAAATCAGAATACGGTGCAAAAATAATAAAAAAAGCATTCAACTCCCTATCGGAAGCACACTTTGGGACGCTTATCACGCGTTAAATCTGCAAATGCCCTACGGACCGGTCAGTGCGAAGGTCAACAACAAAGTAGAAGGGCTGCACTATCGGTTTTACAATAACAAAGACGTGGAGTTTCTTGACATCACATCATCTTCCGGCATGCGTACTTATACACGTTCGCTCCTCTTCGTACTGGTAAAGGCGGTGAACGACCTGTTTCCGGGGTGCAAACTTCGCATAGAAGCCCCCATTGCAAAAGGATATTATTGCTCCCTGCGTATCGGGCGACCTGTGGAGGAAAACGACGTAACGGCTATCTGGCGGCGAATGCGTGAGATAGTGGATGCAGACATGCCGTTCCACCGCATACAATGCCCGACCGAAGAGGCCATAGAAATGTTCCGCCGGCAAGGAATGCTCAGCAAAGTCAGTCTGCTGGAAAGCCACGGCGCGCTCTACACACACTACTATCTGCTGGACAAGACCGTAGACTACTTTTACGGATCGCTTCTTACCTCCACAGGCAGTCTCCGCGTGTTCGATGTGATGAAGTACTATGACGGACTGCTTCTCCGTATACCCTCGCGAAAGAATCCCGAACAACTGGAAGAAATGGTACATCAGGAAAAGATGTTTGAAATATTCCGCGAACACCACCGCTGGCAGGAAATCATTGGATTAAGTACTGTAGGCGACTTCAACAAAGTTTGTCTGAAAGGCCATACCACAGAACTTATCAACGTAGCCGAAGCACTGCAGGAGAAAAAGATAGTACGTATCGCAGACGAAATCCTATTACACCGTAATCTGAAACTTATCCTCATTGCCGGTCCGTCGTCAAGCGGAAAGACAACTTTCAGCAAACGGCTCTCCATACAACTGATGGCCAACGGCATGAAACCTTATCCCATCTCGCTGGATGATTACTTTCTGAACCGTGAGCAGACTCCCAGAGACGAGAACGGAGACTATGATTTCGAGTCTCTCTACGCTTTGGACCTCCCTTTCTTCAACAGTCAGATGCAGGCCTTGTCCGCAGGCGAAGAGGTGGAACTCCCACGCTTCAACTTTCAGACAGGCACACGAGAGATGAGCGGAAAAAAACTGCGAATGGAAGATAATATGATACTGATACTGGAAGGAATCCATGCCTTGAACCCGGAACTGACCTCCGGAATAGCACATAACCGGATGTATCGTATCTATGTATCGGCCATGACTACGATTCTGCTGGATACGCACAACTACATCCCCACCACCGACAACCGTTTGTTACGGCGCATCATCCGTGACTACAAATACAGAAATTGTTCGGCACTGGAAACCATACGCCGCTGGCCCAGTGTAAGACGGGGAGAAGACAAGTGGATATTCCCCTATCAGGAACAAGCCGATGCGATGTTCAACAGTGCACTGCTGTTCGAACTTGCAGTCATCCGCAACCAGGCATTGCCTTTGCTGGAACAGGTTCCCGAGAATATGCCGGAATACTCCGAAGCCTACCGCCTGCGCAAATTCCTGCGCTACTTCATCCCTATGGACGACAATAAAATCCCCCCGACATCACTGCTGCGCGAGTTTGTAGGCGGCAGTTCGTTTCACTATTAATATAACACAAAAGAGAAAACGGACGTCATGGGTCCGTTTTCCCTGTCTTGCCGCTCATCTCCCCCGATACGGCCGAACGCACACGACTCAACGATTCCGGCGTCATCAGCAGATACGAAGCCATATCATTGACCGACGCACGGCTGGCCACGGAAGGAAATTCCCTCAAAAAACGCCGGTAACGTTCGCGAGCCGATTCGAAACGCCACGAGTCGGCTTTCACCTGATGCAGGATAAGATTGTTCTCAAGAAAGCTACGCAACCACTCGGCGATTCCTTTGTGCACCAGCGAAAGCTCCACAAGCCCGGCATACGGTATCATGCAAAGTTCGCTATTCTCCAGTGCTTCCATCATCAGATGAGACGGCTTGTTCCTGAAGATACTCTCAATACAATAGGCCACGTTACCTTCACAAGTAAAATGCTCCGTAATCTCCCGCCCGTTCTTGAAATAGAACTGGCGCAGTAATCCCTTGCACACATAAAACATATAACGACATATCTGCCCGTCCTTCACCACCATCTGCTTCTTCCGAACCTTCTGGATAACAAGAATGTCCGATAACACCCGACGTTCTTCCTCGGATAAAACAGCAAACGAGGGAACTTTGTCTGCGATACAATTGGATTCCATTATGTTCCTCACTTTAGATTTCCTTTGGACGAAGATACGCATTTTCCAACAAAAACCGGCTGCTACAGGATTCATAATTCTGATATAAATCAGAAAAACGGTTTCTCGCGTTTTTTCGCAAGCTTTTTTAACCTCCGTAAACATCCACAAAAGAGATTCTCACTTATATTTGCATTTATCAATATCATAGTAAAAACAAAAAACACATTTCTCGTTATGTATTTGATTGGTTATGACATAGGCAGTTCTTCCGTCAAGGCTTGCATAATAGATGCACAAAGCGGAAAAACGCTGGGTGCCGCCTTTTATCCCAAGCAAGAAGCCTCCATCCTGAGCCATAAAGCCGGATGGGCCGAGCAAGAACCCGAATCATGGTGGAACTATCTGAAGAACGCCACCGCAGAGGCCATGGCTGCGGCAGCGGCAAAAGCCGGTTGCAGCCAAGCCGCTCTGAGAGAAGGGCTGACCGCCATCGGCATCAGCTATCAGATGCACGGCCTGGTGTGCGTAGACAAAAACCATAAAGCCTTGCGTCCCGCCATTATCTGGTGCGACTCGCGTGCCGTTCCCTACGGACAGGAAGCCATGGAAACGTTAGGCCATGACTTTTGCCTGAATCATCTGCTCAACTCTCCCGGCAATTTCACGGCCAGCAAACTGGCATGGGTGAAAGAACATGAGCCCGAGATTTTTGAACAAACAGCCAAAATCATGCTGCCCGGCGACTACATCGCCATGCGGCTTACCGATACGATATGCACCACCGTTTCCGGCCTTTCGGAAGGAATGTTCTGGGATTTCAAGAATAACCGTATATGCCGTGAGCTGATGGACTACTATGGATTCGGCATGGATCTGATTCCCGAAATACGCCCCACATTCAGTGAGCAGGGACGGGTAACGGCGGCCGTAGCCGAAGAACTGGGAATCAAGCCCGGTATTCCCGTAACCTATCGCGCCGGCGATCAACCGAACAATGCCCTTTCGCTCAATGTGTTCAACCCCGGAGAGATTGCCTCTACGGCAGGCACCTCAGGAGTGGTCTACGGTGTGAATGGAACGGTCAACTACGACCCGCTCTCGCGCGTCAACACTTTTGCTCACGTCAATCACTCTGCCGGCAACCATAACCTGTCCGCATTCCCTCACACGGAACAGACACGCCTTGGAGTGCTGCTGTGTATCAACGGCACCGGCATTCTCAACTCGTGGATCCGCCGCAACGTAGTACCCGAAGGGTGCACCTACGAGGAAATGAACCGCATGGCCGACAGTGTAGCCATAGGAAGCGAAGGTCTCAGCATCATTCCATTTGGAAACGGAGCGGAGCGCGTGATGCAGAACAAGGAAACGGGATGCGCGATCGAGGGAATCAACTTCAACATCCACCACCGTTGCCATCTGGTACGGGCCGCACAGGAGGGCATCGTCTTTTCCTTCCGCTACGGCATTGACGTGATGAAAGACATGGGCATGAAAGTGAACAGGATTCATGCCGGCCGGGCCAACATGTTCCTCAGTCCGCTATTCCGCAACACGCTGGCCGGTGTGACCGGAGCCACTATCGAACTTTACGAAACCGATGGTTCCGTCGGAGCAGCCAAAGGAGCCGGTATCGGCGCAGGCATCTACAAGGACAACCGTGAAGCCTTTGCATCGCTCGAACGGCTACAAGTCATCGAGCCTGATGCCAGGTTGCAGCCGGCTTACGAGGATTCTTACCAACGCTGGCTGAATGTACTCAGACACATCGAACAAATCCATTAGACTCAAAATTATTTCATAAACTTTACTTTAAAACAAACATTATTATGGCACAAAAAGAGTACTTTCCTGGCATAGGAAAGATTAAGTTTGAAGGAAAAGACAGCAAAAATCCTATGGCCTACCGTTACTACGATGCCGAGAAAATCATCATGGGCAAGAAGATGAAAGATTGGCTGAAGTTTGCCATGGCATGGTGGCATACATTATGCGCAGAAGGAGGCGACCAATTCGGGGGCGGCACCAAGACATTCCCCTGGAACCAGGGTGCGGACGCACTGACCGTCGCCAAACAAAAGGCCGACGCCGGTTTCGAGATCATGGAGAAACTTGGCATCGAATATTTCTGCTTCCATGACGTGGACCTCGTAGCCGAAGGCAGTTCCATCGAAGAATACGAAGCCAACATGAAAGCCATCGTAGCCTATCTGAAAGAGAAAATGCAAGCGACAGGTATCAAGAACCTTTGGGGTACCGCCAATGTTTTCAGCCATGCACGCTACATGAACGGTGCGGCTACCAATCCCGATTTTAACGTAGTGGCACGAGCTGCCGTGCAGATTAAGAATGCCATTGACGCCACTATCGAACTGGGCGGAAGCAACTATGTATTCTGGGGCGGGCGCGAAGGCTACATGAGTCTGCTGAATACCGATATGAAGCGTGAGAAAGAACATCTGGCCAGAATGCTGACCATGGCACGTGACTATGCGCGCGCACGCGGCTTCAAGGGCACGTTCCTCATCGAACCGAAACCGATGGAACCCACCAAGCACCAGTACGACGTGGACACGGAAACCGTTATCGGATTTCTGCGCACCCACGGTCTGGACAAAGACTTCAAGGTGAATATCGAGGTGAACCACGCCACCCTGGCCGGACACACCTTCGAACATGAACTGGCTTGTGCCGTAGACGCCGGCATGCTCGGCTCTATCGATGCCAACCGCGGCGATTATCAGAACGGATGGGATACCGACCAGTTCCCCATCGACAACTTCGAACTTATCCAAGCCATGATGCAGATTATCCGTAACGGAGGCTTCGGCAACGGAGGAACGAACTTCGACGCTAAAACCCGCCGTAACTCTACCGACCCTGAAGACATCTTCATCGCACACATAGCCGGTATGGATGCCATGGCGCGTGCTTTGGAGAATGCAGCCGAACTGCTTGAGAAATCCCCCATCAATCAGATGGTGACAGATCGTTATGCCAGCTTCGACAACGGCAAGGGAAAGGAATTCGAAGAAGGCGCACTCTCGCTCGAAGACATCGTAAGCTATGCCAAAACGCAAGGCGAACCGGCACAGACCAGCGGTAAACAAGAACTTTACGAAGCAATCGTAAACATGTACTGCTAACCCCATCCGTCAAAAAACGGACAACAACCGATATTCCAGGCCACCGTTCCGACAACATCCGGAACGGTGGCCTTGTCTTTATCAGCCCCCATCCCCGCAAACCGATTCAGTCCTGCTACCGACATTATACCGGAATCGGAGAGCACAATGTGACATAATGTAAGATTTTCCCACATATCACACAGACTCCGTCCATCCGGAAAAGTGCAACCAAGGGAACGAATACCGCATTTTTCATCACCCTAAGCCCGTTTTTCCACCATAATTTCCGGCATATCACCGCATTTTACTGCGGTCGGAAAAAGAAAACCGTCCGCAAAGAAAAAAAATTTCGTCCGCACAAAATTCCAAAACCTTCAACCATCCCTGCAAATCCGGCCCGACTGCGTGCAAAAAGAGTACGGAAAAAGCCGTTTTCTCTGCCCGTTCACTCCCTGACACCGTCCAAATCACAAAAACAAAATGTCAGAATTTTCCGACTACAAGTTCCATTCTTACGCACACTCCGCCCCAAAGCTCCATCATCAGCTTACATAACAACCATTATTCCTCTACCCGGATAACAAAACGGCAATTCCCATATCAGCAGGAACAGCTTATTTGCAACCGTCTCACATCCTCCGCCCGAATACGTGCCCCATTCAAGGCGCGGTTTGACATTTTGACAAATTACAGACACTCCTCCTCCTTTCCAAAGAATATCCAACCACCTAATATAAAAAGCACACAATCACCGCCCCGCAAGCGAATATAAATAACCGGAACGGAATCCTCCCGCACAAAAATAAAGAAAGAAGCAAAGTCGCCAACGGTTCAAAGAAAAAGACCCATACCGTTCACGATAAAAAGAAACCAACGGAATAGATAAAAGGAAATGACTTTATACTTTATAGAAACGAATAAAAACGACAGCACCGGACTCCCCATAAGGCAACTCTTTTTTCGAAAATCCTCCCCGTTCGTATATTCCGACACTTACTCCCCAACCCCATAACAGATTCTAAAGAAATCAAATATAGAGAACCCTGTAATCGTTCTCTTGGAAGGAGACAGACCGGAGTTGCAGTTTATTGATATACAACATTGTTGCTGACGAATCATACGCAAGAGGACAGAGAATTTGGTGTAAAGAGACAAAAAAAAGTTTGATAAGAACGTTAAAAAAATCCATTGAAAAGATTGCTTATCTTATTGTAAACGTTTACATTTGCAATGAAGAAACCTGATTTTACTGCAACTCCGGTCTGTCTCCTTCCAAGAGAAGCACCGAAAAAACATGAAAAGACACCATCTTAATAAGAACCTGAAAGATAAGGTATATCGACAATAAATTAACTAATTTCTAAAACTTATAAACACCCATGAAAAAAAGAATTGTATGTGCTTTGTTCCTCTGCTCCATGCTGGGAACAACACAGGCGCAAACGGACGTAACGGCGGATTTCTTCGCCAATCCCTCGTTTGAAATTCTGAAAACGGCAGACAACACTGCCGATGTGCAAGTTAAAACATCACTCGAAAACGGACTGTTCGGATGGGAAGTTGCCTCTATGAGCAACTATCAGGTAGAAAGCGAAGAAAGCGGTTCGGCCACAGGATTTCCCGCAGACGGAAGCGGAAAGATCAAATCCTCTGACGGCACCTATTATTACTTCAACCGGCAAGGATGGGGCAACAAAGACTCTGAACTGAAAACCACGGCTACTCAGGAATTGCCTGCAGGAAACTACTACGTAACCATCAACTACAAAGCGGCCGACTACTCCAATCAAAATAACGCCAACAACAACGGTACAACCATCGGTATCAGGGTAAACGACAGCGATGCGGCCATATTGGGAGAAAATACAGCCGTAAGACGCGCCTATTCCATCACCAACGACGGTTCCAATCCCGGCAACGACGCTTATATGGTCAATGCGGCGTGGAGCACATTGGGCGCCATGTTCACCGTGACGGAACCCACCAAAGTGACGGTGGCACTGCAACAGAACATGAGAAACTCCGGACGCTCGGACATCGCTTACGACAACCTCAGGCTCTATCGGATAGAAAACATAAGCGAAGAATCTCCTTTGGATGTAAGCGGACTGATTTCGGCTTCCACCGACTATGCCATGGGAGGATGGACCACGGACGGAGAAAATACATTTCAAGTCAATACATGGTCGACGGAAGGAAACAGCGACGGAAGCGGCATGACCACACCGTTCATTCAGAACTGGGTGGGAAGAGAAAACAAACTGGGCAACGCAACCCTCAAATATACACTCACCAATCTGATTCACGGCACGTATGAAGTAAGCGGACTCATCCGCGTGCTGAACGAAGCGGGGGGAAGCGCACCGGCAGGAGCCGTCTTCTTTGCCAACGAAGGACAGACCGACGCATGCGCCGGAAGCGCCTGCACCAACGGAGTGTACGGAACATATTCGGTGAAGGCCACCGTGAGCACCGACGGAACCCTGCAATTCGGAATCAGAATCACAGACGCCAACTTCAACTGGCTGTCTCTCAAAAATTTCAGCATCCGATATCTCGGCGAGGCCGGAATGGACGCACTCAAAAAAGTGCTCACCGATAAAATAACGGAAGCTGAGAACCGCAAAGCCGACTCTCCGGCAGCAATTGCAGCCCTCCTACAGCAAGCCATCGACAGCGGAAAGGCCGTCGAAAACAACGAACAGAGCATCAACAACGCGATCGGTATGCTGAACGACGCCATTGCAAAGGCGGAGAACATCATGCCTGCCACCCAGGAAGTGAAAGCCGTCATCACTTCGTCTCTGGAATATGAGGCACATTCTACAGCCACCGACCGCACACGCAACACACTGAACAAAGCCATACAGGAAGCCCGGAACAACATGGACAAAGCCACGACGGCGGAAGAGATGTACACCATAGCGCAAAACCTGAAAAAAGCTAACGAAACATACATACTGAACGCCTTGCCACAGGAAGGATATCCTTTCGACTATACTTTCATGATCGCAGACGCATCCGGAAGCATCAACGGATGGAACAAAAACGTAAGCGAAGGAAACATACAGAATTTCGTATATAAGAAATCCGGCGAAAAGAACAACGGTGACCTGAAAGCCGACGGATTCATCGAAGCATGGAACGGAAGCAGCTACACCGCCACTATCTCCTACACCAAAACCGGACTACCCAACGGCAAGTACGGCATTTCGGCATACGCCTTCACCACCGTGGGCGGAACAACCGCTTTCACCGCCAACAACACGGAATCGGCATTGGACAACACTACGGCCCTCTTCACCCATGCTATTATCAATGAAGTGACAGTAACGGACGGAACGCTTACTTTCGGACTGAACTCTACCGGAGCAACCTGGATCGGTATCGGAAACGTACATCTGCAATACCTTTCCGGCTCTCTCGAAGATGCAAAGAACACATTGAAAGAAAGCATTGACGAAGCAAAAACTACGGTAGAAACCTTATCCGTAGGCGCAGACGTATTTCAAATCCCCACATCGGCCGCCGATGTTTTGAGGGCTGCCATCAACGAGGCTTCGGGCACATATGAAAACAACTCGGAAATCATCCCCGTGAAACAGGCCGACGAGACCCTGACGGAAGCTATCGCGGCATTCCGCAGTGCAGAACTGAACAAACCGCAGGAAGGTGAACGCTTCTATATTGTCATGAACAAGGAAGGCAACAACGACATCCACGAAAACGCCTGGACTTATATATTCGATGAGACCAAAACGAACGACGGGGAGTATAACCTGCAGTGGCTGCACAAAGTGAATGCCAACTATGCGCAGTCACTCATATTCACTGCCACCGGCGTAAAAAACCAGTATATCCTCAGCTTTACGGACGAAAACGGCACTCCACGCTACATCTGCACGCAGAAAGGCGGAGGATATGACGACAACGGACAACCCAGCGAACGAACAGACCGCATACGCGTCACTACCGATGCGGAAAAAGCACTGAAGATGAACGTTGTCCCCACAGCGCAAAACATCTGGAGACTGAAAAGCACAGAACAGGATTCATTTGTGGGAAGCAACGGCGACAAAGGCGTATTCTCTTCCAACAATGCCTGCGACCTGACTTTCGTGAAAGCCGAAACCGCAAAGATAAAGTGTGCAATGAGCCGTGCAGGATGGAGAACACTGATATTGCCGTTCAATGCAGACGTTCCGGAGGGCATAACAGCATACACCTGCTCGGAAACCACCGCCTCCGAAGGGGAAACATCCATACTTGCATTAGAAGAAGTTACCGGTATGCTCAAAGCCAACACCCCTTATATCCTGTCGGGCAATGAAGGAACATTTGAATTCTCAGGCTACGGAATGGCCACAAAGGACAGCTATGAAAACGGATTGCTTACCGGTGTTTTCACCAACCGGACTTCTACCGCCGGAACGTATGTGCTCCAAAATCAGGAAAAATACGGCACTTGCTTCTACAAAGTAGTCGATGTAACACCGGAAATAACGGCCTATACAGCGTTCCTGACCAAGGAAACCACAGCCAATGTAAACACCTTCGCCTTTATCCTGCCCGGCAACGAGACGGCGATCCACAGTGTCGCGGCGGAGAACGCTACCGTAGACGTATACAACCTTCACGGCATCCTCATCCGCAAGAATGTGAAAAAGAACGAAGCCCTCAAAGGCCTGACACGCGGCGTTTATGTGATAAACGGAATAAAGAAAGCCGTAAGACAATAATGTTCAATTCTAAAAAAATAAAAAACAATGAAAAGAAAAAGCTATGTAACACCTGTGACCGATATTCATCTGATTGAAGCTCAGAACATGCTGGCCTTGTCGACTTCCGACAAACCGGCAGACGGAAGCAGTCCGATGAACAACGAGAACATATTCACAGACATTTGGGGAAATAATTTCTGATAAGACCCCGGCCATGACATACAGGCCGGAACGGAATACACATTCCGCTTCATATCACAGGGGCAGTCCGCATGGCGGCTGCCCCTGTACTTATCACCGTGAAATCCGATACATAAAAACGCCTGCCGAACAGTGGTTCGGCAGGCGTCATACTTGTCTTTCCCGTAAACGGACGGGATTATGAAGAAACTACTTGTTCAGTTTCCAGGTAAATCCGTCTTTCGTATCTTTCACCTCAAATCCCAGTTCGGCCAGACTGTCGCGTATCTTATCGCTCGTCGCCCAGTCCTTGTTGGCCTTGGCAATCATACGCTGTTCAAGCAGCATGTCCACTACTTTGCCAAACGCTTCTTCCCTACCGCTTCCGCCGCCGGTCTCTTCTTTCAGTCCCAGAATGTCGAAAGCAAACGTATGGAATACATCGGTCAGCGCAGCCAGTACGTCGGGGGCCATCGTGGCTTTCTTGTCCACTACGGTATTAATGACACGGCAAGCATCGAAAAGATGACTGATGACAATGGGCGAATTGAGGTCGTCGCTCATGGCCTCATAGCACTTGCGGCGCAGTTCGTCCACATAGGCCATCTCTACCGAGCCTCCGGCCACCGGCGTAATACGCTTCAGATTGGCCACACCTTCCATCAGGCGGGCCAGCCCTTTCTCGCTGGCCTGCAAAGCCTCATTGCTGAAATCCACCGTACTGCGGTAATGGGCCTGCAAGATGAAGAAGCGGATTGTCATCGGACTGTAAGCCTGCGTCAGGCTCTCATGCTCTCCGCTGAAGAACTGCGCCAGCGTAATGAAATTACCCAGGCTCTTACCCATCTTCTGGCCGTTTATAGTAATCATATTGTTGTGCATCCAATAGTTCACCATATCACTGCCCTGGCTGGCCACCGCCTGCGCTATCTCGCATTCGTGATGGGGGAATATCAGATCCATACCTCCTCCATGAATATCGAAATGGTCGCCCAGATACTTGCGACCCATGGCCGTACATTCGCAGTGCCATCCGGGAAAACCGTCACTCCACGGACTGGGCCAGCGCATGATGTGCTGGGGCTGGGCGCACTTCCACAAGGCAAAATCCACCTGATTGCGCTTCTCGCCTACTCCGTCCAGCGCGCGGGAATTGTTGATTACATCTTCCAGATTGCGACCCGAGAGCTTACCGTAGCGATGCGCCTTGTTGTACTTCTCCACATCGAAATAAACACTGCCCTGGCTTTCGTAAGCATAACCGTTGGCCAAAATCTCCTTCACCAGCTCTATTTGTTCGATAATATGTCCGGTGGCATGAGGCTCAATGCTGGGCGGCAATACGTTCAGAGCGTCCATCGCAGCATGGAAACGGTTGGTATAATACTGTGCCACCTCCATCGGTTCGAGTTCTTCAAGACGCGCTTTCTTGGCAATCTTGTCCTCCCCTTCATCCGCATCATGCTCCAGATGACCCACATCGGTTATATTGCGCACATAACGCACCTTATACCCGAGGTGCTGCAGATAGCGGAACAACAGGTCGAAAGTAATGGCCGGACGGGCATGTCCCAAATGGGCGTCGCCATACACCGTAGGACCGCACACGTACATACCGACACGTCCCGGTGTGACAGGTATAAATTCTTCTTTCTTACGAGAAAGCGTATTATAAACAAACAGTTTCTGTTCCATAATTCAAATATTTGATGATATACTATGATGGATATTCCGGATCGTCTCCATTCTCCCGGATCAGCCGGAGCAGCTTCTCCACCGCTTCCTCTGCCGGAATGTTACGTTCCACACATTCTTTCTTCTTATACAGGCTTACCCTGCCGCGCGCAGCCCCGACATAACCGTAATCGGCATCCGCCATTTCGCCCGGACCGTTCACGATACATCCCATGATTCCTATCTTCAATCCTTTCAAATGGGAAGTCGCCGCCTTGATACGCGCAATCGTGTCCTGCAGATCATAGAGGGTGCGTCCGCATCCCGGACAGGAAATATATTCCGTCTTGGAAGTACGGAGACGGGCCGCCTGCAGGATGGCAAATGCCGTAGCGTCAATATCGCGATGGTCCAGCGTCCCGTTATTATACAGGTAAAGGCCGTCGCAAAGACCGTCGAATAACAAAGCACTCATGTCGGCCGCACTCTCCAACTGAAAGTCTTCCTTTTCCTCCTTCCCGTGCGCGTACTGCTGGAATATGATCACAGGATTATGCAACCCCTCACGCATGAGTTCATGCACCAACGCACGGTGCTCGCCCAAGCGGTTCTGATGACTGCTTTGGGCGATAATCACCACTTCGGGATGGTATTTCAGACAGGCGCGCACTTCCTCGTTCAGCGCCCCGTAAGACAGAAAGAGGAATTTTAACTCTGCCGGACACTGACTCATGAAAGGCAACATATTATAAGGGAAAGCCGGATAGGTGCCGGCTTCGCCCGTCCATGCGTCCGCATCCACAATATAATCGCCTTCACGGTACTCCGCAGGCGGCAACTCACGGCCGCAATAAATGTAATCGGGACGGAAATCGGGATGGGCACTAAAATCAGCCAACCGCCCTGAAGCCGCCAGATCCATGCGGTCGGCCACTACTACCGGCACATTGTCGCCGCCGATATTGCGCACGGCATGTGTCAGGCGACGCACGGGATTCAGATAATCAAAGCATTCGGCCTCAGCAGCAGGTATCATCATGGCACCTTCGCGGCGGAGTACATAATCCACCAGCTTGCGGGCCACGGGAATTTCGGCCTCCGGCGCTTCACTCAAAGAAACTCTCACCGTATCGCCGATACCGTCGGCCAATAAGGCGCCGATACCTACGGCACTCTTGATACGCCCGTCTTCTCCGTCACCGGCTTCGGTCACACCGAGATGCAAAGGATATCGCATACCCTCTTTCTCCATAGCCGCAGCCAGCAGACGCACGCTCCGTACCATCACGACCGTATTACTGGCCTTGACCGAAACCACCACATCCATGAAACGCTCACGGGCACAGATACGCAAAAACTCCATACAGCTTTCCACGATGCCCTCCGGCGTGTCACCGTAACGGCTCATGATCCGGTCGCTCAACGACCCGTGATTCACCCCGATACGGATGGCGGTATGATTCTCCCGGCAGATATGCAGAAAAGGGACAAACCGTTCCTCTATTTTCTTCAACTCCCGCGCATACTCTTCTTCCGTATATTCCAGATGCTTGAAAGTACGTGCGGAATCTACGTAGTTGCCCGGATTGATGCGCACTTTCTCTGCATACAACGCCGCCACATCGGCCACCTTAGGATTGAAATGCACGTCGGCTACCAAAGGTACCGTACAT
Organism: uncultured Paraprevotella sp.; assembly: GCA_910586505.1. GTDB lineage: Bacteria > Bacteroidota > Bacteroidia > Bacteroidales > Bacteroidaceae > Paraprevotella. The sequence goes on from CAJUGV010000001.1 coordinate 232,992, forward strand.
CCGGTCGCACGCACACCGGCATTGATGTGGCGCAGATTCTCAGCCTCGCGCACTCCTTGGGTTGTCAACCGCACATATTCGCCTCCGGCCCCGGCGATGCGCAACGTCTGCGCTACGCATGCTTCGGTGTCCATCGTCGATGTGTTGGTCATACTCTGCACCCGTATCGGATGGCCGGCCCCCAAAGGCGTACCGCCAATACGCACCTCACCGGTCTCTCTGCGACGGTAATCGAACAAATTCATCCGTAAGTATTTAATTGCACTTAAACTTATACTTCACGCCGGCCAGTTCCTCATTGGCCTTCACTATTTTCTGTTTCAGATTGTCTTTATAACCTGCCAGACGCACGGCCAGACCGTCATCGGCAAGTGCCAGCATCTGCGCAGCCAGGATCGCGGCATTCAGCGCTCCGTTTACTCCGACCGTCGCTACCGGTATACCGGGAGGCATTTGTATAATGGAAAGCATGGCATCCAGCCCGTCCAGCATTCCTTTCACCGGAACTCCGATAACAGGCAACGTCGTATTGGCTGCTATCACTCCCGGCAAGGCAGCGGCCATTCCCGCACCCGCAATAATCACTTTCAGCCCCCGGCCGGCTGCCTGCACGGCAAACTCTTCTACCTCGGACGGTGTGCGGTGAGCAGAAAGGGCATTAATCTCAAAAGGAATCTCCATTTCGTCGAAAAACTTGGCGGCTTTCTCCATAACCGGAAGGTCGGAAGTGCTGCCCATGATAATACTAACAACTGGTTTCATGACTTATCTGAACTTTATATTTAACTTTAATTTCTACAAAAAGATAATACCGGAAAAACCGCAGGCCACGCCTACAAGCGTACCTATCACCACTTGAGCCAGGCTGTGCTGACGAAGTAGCATACGCGCCGTCCCTACAGCTCCTGACAACAGGATGGCTACGCACAGCCACCAAACGGGATTGAACATAAACAATACCGAATAAGCCACCAAAGCTCCGATCACACCACCTGCCCTTGCCGAATGCACGCTGATTTTCCACCATACATTAACCGTTACACACACCACCTGTATCAGTAAAGCCGAAACCAAGATACCGCACATATAACGAGGCATGTGCATACGAAACATCAGATGAAGGCAGGACAAATAGGAAAAGATAAACAATAAATAAGGAACGGCACGGTTCTCGCGTATTCGCAGTTGGGCCGGAGCCCATCCGTTGAGTTTACGGTAAACGTATATGCACAAGCGTGGCAATAATATGGTAAAGACATATACCATAGCCAGCACCGTCAATTTATACAAAAACGGCAATACCCTCAAGTAGGTAAACGTAAATAACACCATAAACCCTACCATCGGGATATAATAAGGCCTGAATACTGCCGACAGCAAGCGGGCCGTCTGAAAAAGTCCCTTATTTCTCATCTTCGCAGCCGTGCTACGGGTATTCCCAACTGCTCACGGTACTTAGCCACCGTGCGCCGGGCTATGGGAAACCCTTTTCCGTTCAACATCGCCGTCAGTGCCTCATCACTTAACGGCTTCTTCCTGTCTTCCGCCTCTATCAACTCTTTTAATGCCGCCTGAATCCTACGGGTAGCGATCTCCTGCCCGTCACCGGTGACATAGCCGTCGCTGAAGAACCATTTCAACGAATAAGTACCGTAACTGGTCTCCACGTATTTGCTGTTGGCCGCACGCGATACGGTAGAAATATCAAGCCCCGTACGCTCAGCCACATCCTTCAGTATCATCGGCCGCAACAGGCTCTCATCACCCTCCATAAAGAACGGACGCTGCAAGTCGATTATAGCCTGCATAACGGAAGTCAGCGTGCGCCGCCTCTGTTTTACGGCTTCGATAAACCCTTGCGCCTTTTCTATCTTCTGACGGGTATATTGCAAAGCTTCCCGTTCGGAACGGCTCATCCTCATACGTCCCGCATCCATCTGTCGCAATATCTCCATAAACGAGGGACTGATACGCAATTCCGGCACATTACCTTTATTAAAAGAAAGCGTAATGCCGCCATCATCATCCGTCTCTACCACAAAGTCCGGCACTATCTGCTGATAATTATGCCCCACCACCTCGCCCATGGCACTCCCAGGACGGGGATTTAAGCGCTTCAGTTCTTTCTGCAGGCGTTCACACTCCATCTCCGTCAGATGCAGACGAGTGGCTATCTTATCCCACCGTTTATGGGTAAATTCATCAAACATTTTGTCGATGATCTCATACTCCAGTTGTTTTTGGCGGTTTCCGCGAAACTCATCGCGCCGCAATTGTAAAAGGAGACATTCTCTCAGATTACGTGCTCCGATGCCTGGGGGATCGAATGTTTGTAGTCGCATCAGCACGGATTCCAGTTCTGCTTCCGTAGTCTGCACTCCGGCATATATCTCCAACTCGTCAGCCAGCAAGGACAATTTCTTTTTCAGCAAACCGTCACTCTCCAACGAACCGATAAGATAAGACATCAGCTCCTGTTCGTGCGGTGTCAGATCGCATTCATTCATCTGCTCCGTCATCTGCTCATAAAACGAGATGGTATCCCCGTAATCCATGGTTTCGGGACGGTCCTTCCCACCATGATCACGCAGAAGATAGTCCGGCACATCATCCGGACTACGGTAGTCATCCATCGCCTGCCGCACCTCGGCCGGACGGTACTCGTCAGAAGGCAGTCCACCATCCAGTCCGGAAACATTCTCCTCTTCCTGTTGCGTGCCGGTGTCGGAATACATATTTTCCGCAGACACCTCCGAATCTCCGGAAGCATCCAGACGCTCTTCCAGCGCCCCGTTGTCTATCAATTCATTCTTCACACGCTGTTCCAGTTCCGAAACAGGCATCTCCAGCAACCTCACCTGCAATACTTGCTGGGGTGACAGCGTCTGGACCTGCTGCACGGATTGAGACTGAATTAACTTCTGTGACATATATATTTGTCTAATCAAACATTCGCAATGCAAAGTTAACGCATGACCTGAAAAAAGCCAAATAAAATCGGACATTTCCCTTTATCCCGCTGGTCGGTACCGGTTCCCCATCTCCACGGTCGGACATAAAAAACGTATGCCGTATCTCCGCCCTGGGCCCGAAACTACTTCACCAATGCGAAATCAAGTTGTTTTTTCTCCAGATTGGCTCTTGCCACCTTAATCCTCACCGCATCACCCAAAGAGTAACGATGATGATACTTGCGTCCCCACAGGCAATAATTCCGCTCGTCAAACTCGTAGTAATCATCATCCAAGTCGCGCAACGGCACCATTCCCTCACACTTATTCTCATTGATTTCCACATACAGGCCGAATTCCGTCACGCCACTGACGGTTCCGTCAAACTCCTGCCCCAGCTTGTCCCCCATGAACTCCACCTGCTTATACTTGATGCTGGACCGCTCGGCACCGGCTGCCAGTTGCTCCATAGCACTGCAATGCTCGCACAGCTCCTCATACTTGTCCTGACTTACACTACGGCCTCCGTCTGCATAACGTGTCAGCAAACGATGCACCATCAAATCAGGATAGCGACGGATAGGTGACGTAAAATGAGTGTAATAATCGAAGGCCAAACCATAATGCCCGATATTTTGCGTACTGTAACGTGCTTTCATCATCGCACGCAACGAAACGGTCTCTATCAGATTCTGTTCTTTTTTACCCCGTACATCGGAAAGCAATTTATTCAGCCCCTTGGATACATCATCCTTCGATCCGGTAGTTTTCAATTTATAACCGAATTTCACGATAAAATCACTCAGCTTAATCAACTTGTCCGGATCGGGCACGTCATGCACACGATAGGGCAACGTCTTTGCTTTTCCGTTACGAATGCCTTTCCCGATGCTCTCGGCCACCGTACGGTTAGCCAGCAGCATAAACTCCTCCACCAGTTTATTGGCATCCTTCGCCACCTTGAAATATACACCGAGAGGCTTTCCTTTCTCATCTATCTCAAAACGCACTTCGCTACGGTCGAAGTTAATGGAACCATGCTCGAAGCGACGGGCACGAAGCTTATGTGCCAGACGGTTGAGAGTTATGAGTTCCGCAGCATAATGCTCGGCAGGCAATACGTCCGGACCATTGAAATTGGGATCGGCCGCATGGTCGCCCGGCATATTATAATCCTCAGGCGAAGCTTCCTTGTGGTCTTCGAGCACCTTCTGCACCTCCTCATAAGTAAAACGACGGTTACTGCGAATCACGGTATGAGCCAGATGCCAGTCCTTGACAACGGCTTTGTCGTCCATCTTGAAAATGACACTGTACGCCAGTTTATCCTCATCCGGACGCAACGAACAGATAAAGTTGCACAGCCGCTCCGGAAGCATCGGAATCGTACGGTCTACCAGATAGACACTAGTGGCACGCTTCACCGCCTCCTTATCTATCACGCCTCCCTCTTTTACATAATGCGACACATCAGCGATATGCACTCCTACTTCCCACAATCTGCCTGCGACCTGCCGGATAGATATGGCATCATCAAAATCCTTGGCGTCGCGCGGATCAATGGTAAAGGTTGTCACCCTGCGCATATCTTCACGCCGCGAGATTTCCACATCAGTTATGCCCGGATCTATTTTCTCGGCCTCGCGTTCCACTGCTGCCGGATAAGCATAGGGCAATCCGTATTCGGCCAGAATGGCATGCATCTCGGTTGTATTGTCACCGCTGCGGCCTAATATGTCTATCACCCTTCCAGTAGGATTCTTGGCATGTTCGGACCATTCGGTAATCTTTACTACGGCTTTGTCCCCATTCTTTCCTCCTTTCAGGGCTCTCTTTGGTATGAATATATCATTGGCCAGCGTACGGTCCTCGGTCAAAAGAAAAGCAAAGTCCTTACCCACTTCTAGCCGTCCTACAAAAGTTTTATCGCTGCGTTCAAGAATCTCCACCACCTGTGCTTCACGCACATGGTGCTTTCTGCGGGCCAGCAAAGTAACCTTCACTTTATCGCCTCCCATCGCGTGCATAGAATTCCGTTCGGCAACCAGGACAGGCTCTCCCCCATCCAACGGTGTAACGGTATTCTTTCCGTTTGCCTTACGGTTGAAGATAGCTTCAAACACCTGACCTGTATTATTCAGACGGAAATGCAACTTCTCCGTTTCCTTTATATAGTCGTCCATCGCCAGATCTTCCAACAAATCCATGCAGACCAATTTGGCCGGATGAGTATCCAGTCTTAATTCCTTGAAGATACGCTTGATATCGTAAACCTCGGCCGGATTGTTCTGAAAAAGTTCCATCAACATCTTGGCCATTTCCTTTTTCTTCAGCCGGCGGGTGGCTTTCTTTCCTGATTTTCCCATAATTATGTTCTTTTAGAGGTTCTTTGTCTGTAATCTTTCTGCAAGTTACGCATATTTCTTCATTCCATACTTCATTTATCTCTTATTTTTTCTGAATTTTCCTATCTTTGCAACCATATAACCCAACAAGACAATGGAATCATCCAAAAGGGAAAAGGCTATTTACAGAGTCACATGGACAGGCAGTTTTGTCAACTTCCTCCTGGTAGTGTTCAAACTCACGGCAGGCGTCTTTGGGCACAGCGCAGCCATGATTGCCGATGCAGTGCACTCCCTGTCGGATTTTGTAACGGATATCATCGTCATCGTCTTTACACGCATATCCAACAAACCCCAGGACAAGGGACATGACTACGGGCACGGCAAGTACGAAACACTGGCCACGGCCATCATCGGAACGGTACTTTTTGCCGTAGGAGCGGGCATCTGCTGGAACGGACTGCTCGCCATCCGCTCCGTATGGCAGGGACATGTGCTACCGGTTCCGGGAGTTCTCGCCCTGTCGGGAGCCGTAGTCTCCGTTATCCTCAAGGAGATCACTTACCGCTATACCATTCATGTAGGCAGGCGGATCGACTCCGCCGTTGTCATCGCCAATGCCTGGCATCACCGCAGCGACGCCTTTTCGTCTATCGGAACCTTCATCGGCATCGGCGGAGCCATCACACTGGGTGAGAAATGGAGCGTGCTCGACCCTATGGCTGCTATTATCGTAAGTTTCTTTATCATGAAAGTGTCCGTACAACTCCTCAAACCCTGTGTGGACGAACTGACCGAAAAATCACTGCCCGACGACATCGAGACAGAAATCATGCGCATCGCAGAACATACACCGGGAGTTTCGGCCCTGCACAATCTGCGCACACGACGCATAGGCAATCACTACGCCATCGAGATGCACATCCGTATGAACGGACGGCTCACCCTCTACGAAGCACACTCCAAGGCATCGGCCATCGAACGGAAACTGAAAGAAAAATTCGGAATCGACACGCATGTGGGCATACACGTGGAGCCTGTCAAGAATGCCGACGGCACCTATAGCGAATAACATATAAAACAAATGTCTATGAGAATATTAGTAACCGGAGCAAGCGGATTCATCGGCAGTTTCATCGTGGAAAGAGGACTGGCGGAAGGCCATCAGATGTGGGCCGGCATGCGTGCTTCAAGCAGCAGAACATACTTGCAAAACCCGCAGATTCATTTCACGGAACTCGATCTGGCACATCCCGAAGTACTACGCCCGCAACTGGCAGCCTGCAAAGCCGACTTCGGCGGATGGGACATCATCGTACATGCCGCCGGCGCCACGAAATGCATACGCCGTGAGGATTTCTTCCGGACCAATACGGAAGGGACGCGCCATTTCATTGACATTCTGCGCGAACTGAACATGGTGCCCCGACGGTTTATTTTCATCAGTTCGCTCAGCGTCTTCGGCGCCATTCGCGAACACCCCACGCGGAAAGCCACACCCGACAATCCATGGATTTACGCTCCCATCAAAAACGATGATACCCCGGCTCCCAACACCGCTTACGGAGAAAGCAAACTGGAGGCCGAACGTTATATCAAGTCGCTGAGTAACTTTCCCTATGTCATCCTGCGCCCCACCGGAGTGTACGGGCCTCGGGAAAAAGACTATTTCGTCATGGCACAAAGCATCAAGAAGCATGTGGATTTCAGTGTAGGCTATCATCCGCAGGAAATCACTTTCGTCTACGTGAAAGACCTCGTACAGGCCGTCTTTGCAGCCATGGTAAAAGACGTAGAGAGACGCGAGTTCTTCATCAGCGACGGAAGTGTCTACCACAGCACGGCATTCAGCAACCTTATCCGCAAAGAACTGGGCCATCCTTTTCTGCTGCGCATCAAGGCACCGGTATGGTTCCTGCGCATCGTATGCCACGCAAACGGTTATATCGGTTCTCTCCGCGGATGCGCCACCACGCTCAACCGGGACAAATTCCACATTCTGCGTCAGCGCAACTGGCAATGCGACATCACGCCGGCCGAGAAAGAACTGGATTACCGTCCGGAATACCCTTTGGAACGAGGAGTGAAAGAAACCATATCATGGTATAAGAAGGAGGGGTGGTTATGAAACATTATTCTCGGTTTGTTGTCGGTTTCGACAACAAACCGATGGGCCTATGGCCCATCGAGTGGCTGGCCATAGCCTACAATATACTTACGGTTCTCATCATGTGCATCCTCTGGCAGGACATGAATCATCCCTTGCGCATGCTGACCGAACGCCTGTGCATACTGACCGGCACGCTCCTGTTGTGGAGAGTCTGGCTCTTATGGCCACGCAGGCTCATGACCTTTGTACGGATCACGGCGCAAATGTCTCTTTTGAACTACTGGTATCCGGACACTTACGAGTTCAACCGCGTGTTACCCAATCTGGACCACATCTTCGCACAATGGGACGCCACGCTATTCGGCTGTCAGCCTTCCTTGGAATTCAGCCGGCACTTCCCGTGGTCGTGGTTCTCCGAAGCCGTCAATATGGGATACTTCTCCTATTATCCGATGATCATAGCTGTCATGGTATTCTTCTTTCTCTACCGCAACAGCCTATATTTCAAAGCATCATTTGTCGTCATGTGTTCATTCTTCATCTTTTATCTGGTTTACATCCTGCTTCCCGTAGCCGGCCCGCAATTCTATTTTCAGGCCATTACCCCGGAGAGTGCCGAAAGCGGCGTGTTTCCATCCTTAGGCACATATTTCAACCGCTGCACCGATATGCTTCCTGCTCCGGGACATACCGAAGGACTTTTCTTCCGTCTGGTGGAATGGGCACAAACTTCGGGCGAACGTCCCACTGCGGCATTCCCCTCCTCACACATCGGCATCACACTCATCCTGCTCTATCTCGTACAACCGCAAAGCAGGCGTCTTTTCTTCGTCATGCTGCCCTTTGCCGTCCTTCTCACACTGGCCACCGTCTATATCCAGGCACACTATCTGGTGGACGCCATTGCCGGTGTGCTGACCTCATGGCCCGTATTTCGCCTGAGTGAATGGATATATGAAAAGGCTTTCCGTGAAGACGTGCCGGGAAGATGAAGTATCAGATTATCATACATCTGACACACAATACATTACACACGAGATGCAGTACGCAAAATTTTAATCCGCACAAAAATATATTTTCAAGAGGAACAAAATAAAAAGTCTTCCGCAAGAAAATTTTCTTTCTTGCGGAAGACTTTTTCCGTTATACAAGGTTTCAATCCGTAACCTTCCTCACAGCCTCACGCGCCCGTTCGAGAATCGCGAAGAGTTCATCTACCGTCTCCGCACGCAACATGGCGATGCGAATGTCGCGAAAATCGGGAATGCCCTTGAACACAGGAGATGCGGCCAGATGGCGACGGCTGTGCAGAATGCCACGATATTCGTCGATGCGGCGCACGCTGGTAAGAACTTGTTCCTTGAGCACATCTATTTTCCAGTCCGTACTCATCACAGAATAATCACTTCTTACGGCCTCTCCGGACATATCCGGCCTGCCGGGACGTAATTCGTCCATAATTTCCTTGAAAATCCAAGGCCGTCCGAATGTGGCGCGCCCCACCATCACGGCATCCACTCCGTAGCGGTCGAAGCACTCCCGCGCCTGCTGCGGCGACCTGATATCTCCGTTACCGATAATAGGAATGGTCATACGCGGATTATTCTTCACCTCACCGATAAGTGTCCAATCCGCATCTCCGGTATACATCTGAGCACGGGTACGCCCATGAATGGTAAGGGCACGGATACCGCAATCCTGAAGGCGTTCGGCCAGATCCACGATCACCTTGCTGTGCTCATCCCACCCAAGACGGGTCTTTACCGTAACGGGAATATCCACGGCATCCACCACGGCGCGCGTGATGTCGAGCATCTTCGGAATATTCTGCAACATGCCCGCTCCGGCTCCCTTGCCGGCTACCCGCTTCACAGGACAACCGAAATTAAGATCAAGCACATCAGGATGAGCGCGCTCTACCACAATACGGGCCGCTTCCGACACCGGTCCCGGTTCCTTTCCATAAATCTGGACGGCTACGGGGCGTTCATCATCACACACCGCCAGCTTCTCCAGACTACGGTTCACCATACGCACCAGCGCATCGGCCGCCACAAACTCTGAATAAACCATGGCCGCACCGAAACGTTTGCACAGCAGACGAAAACCTATGTCCGTCACGTCTTCCATCGGAGCCAGAAACACAGGATAAGGCCCGAACTCCACATTTCCTATCTTCATGAGTGCAAAGATAAGGCAAGTTTTCCCCTGCGCCGACATGATTCTACGCTTTTTTTGCGTAATTTTGCAGCCGTCAGTAACTTTCGTTCTTTTTCAAGAATAATTATGAACCAAACGACCATACCACACGGAGATTTCGAAATAATGGCCCCCGTGGGCTCGCGCGAATCGCTGGCCGCAGCTCTCAAGGCCGGCGTGGACTCCATCTATTTCGGCATTGAAAACCTGAATATGCGGGCACACTCCGCCAGTGTCTTCACCATCAACGACCTGAAGGAAATCGCAGAGACCTGCGCCGCACACGGTGTCAGGAGCTATCTCACCGTCAACACCATCATCTACGGCGAGGACCTGCCCCTGATGCGCACCATCATCAATGCCGCGAAAGAAGCTTCCATCTCGGCCGTCATCGCTTCCGATGTGGCGGTGATGATGTACTGCCGCGAAGTGGGTCAGGAAGTCCATCTATCCACCCAACTCAACATAAGCAACATCGAGGCCCTGAAGTTCTACGCCCGGTTTGCCGACGTAGTGGTGCTGGCACGCGAGCTGAACATGACACAGGTGGCTGAGATTCACCGGCAAATAGAAGAACAGCACATCTGCGGCCCCAACGGGCAACTGATACGCATAGAAATGTTCTGCCACGGCGCGCTCTGCATGGCGGTGAGCGGAAAATGCTACCTGAGTCTGGACAACACCGGACGGTCGGCCAATAGGGGAGCATGCATGCAGATATGCCGGCGAAGCTATGTGGTGACCGACAAGGAAACCGGTATGGAACTGGAGATCGACAACAAATACATCATGAGCCCCAAAGACCTGAAAACCATACGCTTCATCGACCGGATGATGAAAGCCGGCGTGCGGGTGTTCAAGATAGAAGGACGGGCACGCGGCCCCGAATATGTAGCCACCGTAGCCGCCTGCTACCGCGAGGCCATCGCAAGCGTGCTCGACGGAACGTTTACGGAAGACAAAAAGAACGAATGGGACAAGCGGTTGGCGCGCGTGTTCAACCGGGGATTCTGGGACGGATACTATCAAGGGCAGACGCTCGGCGAATGGACAAACAACTACGGTTCGGCAGCCACGGAAAAGAAAGTGTATGTGGGCAAGGCCATCAAATATTTCTCCGGACTCGGCGTCGGGGAATTCCAGATAGAGGCCGCCGACATGAAAGTGGGCGACCGCCTGCTTATTACCGGTCCTACGACAGGAGCGCTGTTCATGGACCTGGAAGAGGTGCGCTACGACCTGAAACCGGTGGAATGCGTGCGAAAAGGCATGCGCGTGTCCTTCAAAGTTCCGGAAAAAGTTCGACCGAGCGACAAACTCTATAAGCTGGTAAAAAACCATCCTGAAGACTGAGCAACCGCAAGAAAAGGAAATATCAATACATTCCGCAAATAATCAGGCTTTTTTTTTGAAAGGAAGCCTGATTTTTTTAACTTTGCACGGATAAAATCATAGACATTAAATATTAATGAGTCTGCCGAACTTCACCCACCTTTTGGCACAAACCGTCACGGAATTGTCTGACGACTCTTCGCTGAAAGGCTTGTTTCATGAACATCAGGACGAAGCCCCCCCTCCTTCGGGAAAAGTACTGCACGAAATCATAGAATTGTGTCGTGCCATCCTTTTCCCCGGATTTTACGGAAAATCCGCCGTAAACCACCATACCATCACCTACCATATCGGAGTGAGCATCGAACGTCTGTACATCCTGCTTTCCGAACAGATCCGGGCCGGCTTATGCTTTGATGCGCAAAATAATAAGAACGGCAGCAACGATTCCACAAAAGAAAACGCAGCTGCACTGGCCCAGCAGTTTATCAACCGCCTGCCGGCACTACGCCGGATACTGGCTACTGACGTAGAGGCCGCTTACAACGGCGACCCCGCAGCCGAATCCTATGGAGAAATCATCAGTTGTTATCCTATCATCAAAGCACTGAGCAACTACCGCATAGCACACGAACTGCTCACACTGGGCGTACCGCTCATTCCACGCATCATCACGGAAATGGCACACTCCGAAACCGGCATCGACATCCACCCTGCCGCACGCATAGGACATCACTTCACGATAGACCACGGCACGGGAGTGGTGATAGGAGCCACCTGTATCATAGGCAACCACGTAAAACTCTATCAAGGCGTAACGCTCGGAGCCAAAAGTTTCCCTCTTGACGAAAACGGACATCCCATCAAAGGGATTGCCCGTCATCCTATATTGGAAGATGACGTGATAGTCTACTCCAACGCCACCATCCTGGGACGTATCACCATAGGACGGGGTGCTACCGTGGGCGGAAACATCTGGGTGACGGAAGACGTGCCTGCCGGAGCCAGGCTTATCCAGAAAAAATACAAATAAAACCAAATAGCAAACAAGCATCCATCGAACAAATTTACACAATGGAAACTGAATTTGAACTCATCGCCAAAACATTCCAGGGACTGGAAAATGTACTGGCCAAAGAGCTGACCGACTTAGGGGCCGACAACATCCAAATCGGACGCAGAATGGTATCTTTCACCGGAAACAAGGAACTGATGTACAGGGCCAACTTCTCCCTGCGCACGGCCATTCGCATCCTCAAACCCATCAAGCACTTCAAGGCCGAATCCGCCGATCAGGTATATAATGCCGTCAAGGCCATAGAATGGAACCAGTATCTGGACAACGACACCAGCTTTGCCGTCGATTCGGTCATCTTCTCCAAAGAATTCCGTCACAGCAAGTTCGTGGCCTACAAGGTAAAAGATGCTATCGTGGACTACTTCCGCGAGAAAACGGGATCGCGTCCCAACATCAGCATCACGAATCCCGACCTTCAACTGAACATACACATCGCCGAGAACGAATGTACACTGTCACTCGACAGCTCGGGCGAGTCGCTGCACCGCCGCGGCTACCGGCAGGAAGCCGTAGAAGCACCGCTCAATGAGGTGTTGGCCGCCGGTATGATTCTCATGACCGGATGGGACGGCGAATGCGACCTCATAGACCCCATGTGCGGTTCGGGAACCATAGCCATCGAAGCGGCCCTCATCGCACGGCACATCGCTCCGGGCGTGTTCCGCAAGGAATATGCTTTCGAGAAGTGGCAGGATTTCGACAAGGAACTGTTCGACCGGATCTACAACGACGACTCGCAGGAACGTGAGTTTACACATAAGATCTACGGATATGACATCAACCGGAATGCCGTGGACATCGCCATCCGTAATGTCAAGGCTGCCGGACTGAGCAAGGAGATAGAAGTTGCGCAGCAGGACTTTCACCAGTTCACGCAACCGGCGGAAAAGAGCATCATCATCACCAATCCGCCTTATGGAGAACGCATCTCCACACCCGATTTGCTGGGACTGTACCGCACCATCGGCGAGCGGCTGAAACACCAGTTCCTCGACAACGACGCATGGGTACTGAGCTACCGCGAGGAATGTTTCGACCAGATAGGACTGAAACCGTCTATCAAGATACCGCTGTTCAACGGCTCGCTGGAATGCGAATTCCGCAGATACCAGATATTCAGCGGAAAGTACAAGGAAATCCGTGCCGAAGGGGTGGAGATTAAAACGGATGAAGAACGTCGCCAGATGGCGGAGAAACGCCGCTTCAAGATGCACCGCGAGTTCAAAAAGGCCATCGACGAGGATGACGAAAACGACTTCTCACCCAGAAGACGGGAATACGGACACCGCGACAGCCGCCCGCGGGGAGAACGGTCGTTCGACAGAGGAGGACGCGAGAACAAAGAGAAATGGGGCAACCATGACAGACGTCCGTACAAACGCGAAGAACGGTCGTTCGAACGCAGCGAACGCCGGTTCGACAGAAGAGAACGTCCTTTCGACAAAGGAGGACGGGATTTCGGTAGAAACCGCAAAAACAACCGTTATAATGAAGAAGATTAGCCTTTTTATTGTCACCGCGCTCCTGTCTTTCTCTGCCATGTCACAAGGAAAAAAGAGTTTCACACTGGACGACTTGCTTCCGGGCGGAAGCACTTTTCAGCAGTTGCAACCTGAAAATATGTACACCGCATGGTGGGGAAACACACTGGTGGAAACGGCAATAGACGGCTGCAACGAAATAAACCTTTCCGACGGAAGCAAGAAGGTGTTGTTCACACTGGAACAACTGAACCAATGGCTCGGAGCGGAAAAAGACGCACCGGCCGTGCGCAGCGGTTTCAACCTGACGTTCCCCGATGCCGGACAGCCGTGGGTGGCCGCGGTCATTTCCGGAAAAGCAACATCCGACGACCGACGTACACGGATTTATACGGTAACGGATTTCAAGACGGGAACCAAGGTATGGGAACAGGAGTATCCGGCCGACGCCTCGGCGATAGACCGTTCGCCGGTGTCGAAGAACATGGCTTTCATCCGCCTGAACAACCTGTACGTGACCACGGCAAACGGTGAGAACATGGCCGTATCCACCGACGGATGCCACGACCTGGTATACGGAGAAGCCGTACACCGCAATGAATTCGGCATCATGAAAGGTACGTTCTGGAGTCCCGACGGACAGCAACTGGCTTTCTATCGTATGGATCAAAGCATGGTGGCCGACTATCCGCAAGTAGATATCACCACACGCATCGCCACGCTTTGCCCGGACAAATACCCTATGGCAGGCGAGAAGATGCACAAAGTGACCGTCGGCATCTTTACGCCGGCAACCGGAAAGACCGTATGGCTGCAGACCGGTGATCCGACCGACCGTTACTTCACCAACATCACATGGGCTCCCGACAACAGGAAGATCTATATGATAGAACTGAACCGCGACCAGAATCATGCTGAACTGGTCCGTTACGATGCGGCAACCGGAAGCAAGGACGGTGTGATATACGAGGAAAAACATCCCAAATACGTGGAACCGCAACACGGTCTGCTGTTCCTGCCGTGGGACAGTTCCAAGTTTATCTACCAAAGCCAACGCGACGGATACAACCATCTTTACCTCTTCGACCTAAAGACGAAAACGTATCCCGAAACGCGGAATACCGCCAACGGAGGCACATGCCGCGAGTTTGTCAAGGTCACGCCGCTCACTTCCGGCGAGTGGGTGGTCAAGAACGTGATAGGTTTTAATGAGAAAGAGAAAACACTGCTCTACTGCAGCAATGAGATCCATCCCCTGCAATCCAATATATATAAGGTACGCGCGAAGGACGGGAAGCGCTCTTTGCTCGACAACGGCGAAGGGGTACACTACGGAAACCCGAACGCAGACGGCAGCCGCCTGATAGACCGGTATTCTTCTCCCACCGTGACACGCAGCATCGGCATACTGGATACGAAAAACGGAAAATCCTGCAACCTGCTGACGGCCGGCGACCCGTGGAAAGAATACAACGTACCGGAAATCTCCAGCGGAAGCATCAAGGCGGCCGACGGCGTCACCGACCTCTACTACCGCATGGTGAAACCCGTTGACTTCGACCCTGCCAAAAAATACCCTACCGTCGTCTACGTCTACGGAGGCCCTCACGCACACAACGTGGAAGCCAGCCGCAACTATTACGCCCGCGGTTGGGAAATCTACATGGCACAGAAAGGCTATCTGCTTTTCATACTCGACAACAGAGGTTCCGAACATCGTGGACTGGCTTTTGAAAACGTCACGTTCCGTCACCTCGGCGAGGAGGAGATGAGAGACCAGATGGAGGGTGTGAAATACCTGAAATCATTACCATACGTCGACGCGGACCGAATGGGCGTACACGGATGGTCGTTCGGCGGCTTCATGGCCACCAACCTCATGCTTACTTATCCCGACGTGTTCAAGGTAGGGGTAGCCGGAGGTCCCGTCATCGACTGGCAATACTACGAAGTCATGTACGGCGAGCGCTATATGGACCGCCCGCAAGACAACCCGGAAGGATACAAAGGCAGCAACCTCCTTCTCAAGGCGGGCAATCTGAAAGGACGGCTTCAGATCATTATCGGCTACAACGATCCGGTCTGCGTGCCGCAACATTCCCTGTCGTTCCTCCGGGCCTGCATTGACGCAGGAACCCATCCGGACTTCTTTACTTATCCCGGACAAGGACATAATATGATGGGAAAAGACCGTATCCATCTGCACGAACATATCACGCAATATTTTGAAGACTATTTGAAATAAACATACGAAAACATGAAGATATTACTGTTAGGAAGCGGAGGGCGCGAACATGCCCTTGCCTGGAAAATAGCAAAGAGCAAAAAGGTGGAGCAACTGTTCATTGCACCGGGAAACGCAGGAACGGGCACGGTGGGTACGAACGTATCTCTCAAAGCCGATGATTTCGAAGGCATCAGAACATTTGTACTCGACAAGCAGGTGGACATGGTGGTGGTAGGCCCCGAAGACCCGCTGGTAAAAGGTATCTACGACTTCTTCAAGAACGACCCGCAACTGAAGGATATTCCCGTCATCGGCCCTTCAAAACAAGGTGCAGTACTGGAGGGCAGCAAGGACTTTGCCAAAGCGTTCATGCAGCGTCACGGCATACCGACGGCCACTTACCGCACCTTTACGGGCGAGACACTGGAGGAAGGTCTGAAATTTCTGGAAACCCTGCAGGCTCCCTACGTCCTGAAAGCCGACGGCCTGTGTGCCGGCAAGGGTGTGCTCATCCTGCCTACGCTGGAGGAAGCGCGCAAGGAACTGAAAGAAATGCTTGGCGGCATGTTCGGTACGGCATCCTCCTCTGTAGTCATCGAAGAGTTCCTCAGCGGTATAGAATGCTCCGTATTCGTGCTCACCGACGGACAACACTATAAGATTCTGCCGGAAGCCAAAGACTACAAACGAATCGGCGAACACGACACCGGACTGAATACCGGCGGCATGGGCAGCGTGTCACCCGTTCCGTTCGCCACCCCCGAATGGATGAAGAAAGTGGAAGACCGGATTATCCGCCCTACGGTAGAAGGCTTAGCGGAAGAAGGCATCGATTACAAAGGCTTTATCTTCTTCGGGCTTATCAACGTCAACGGCGAGCCGATGGTCATCGAATATAACGTGCGTATGGGCGACCCGGAAACCGAAAGCGTCATGCTCCGCGTGAAGAGTGATTTGGTGGACCTTCTGGAAGGCGTGGCACAAGGCGACCTTGACCAACGCCGTATGGAAACGGACGAACGTAGCGCCGTGTGCGTCATGCTTGTATCCGGCGGCTATCCGGAAGCATATGAAAAAGGGTTCCCTATCTCAGGGATTGAGGAGGTGGAAGACAGCATCGTCTTCCATGCCGGAACAACATTAAGGGACGGACAGGTCGTCACGGCCGGAGGACGTGTCATTGCAGTCAGCTCATACGGCAAGGATAAGGAAGAAGCGTTGAGACAATCTTTCTCGCAAGCGCAGAAAATCCGGTTCGAAAAGAAATATTTCCGTTCCGACATCGGTCAGGATCTATAAGGTAATGGAAAAAAGAAGATTCCAGAACAAAGTGGCAACGAGTGGCTTCACACTGCCCGTTGCCGCTTCTTTCACCACGTTATTATGGTGTGCGGAAGGAATCTATACCCTGAACAGGCTGTGGGGCTGGGTGCTGTGCGCTGTGATGACCTACCTGTGGATAGAAACCAACAACGCCTATTCGCTCCTCCGCATCCGCAGCAGACTTACATCGGCTATATTTGTATTTCTGACAGGATGTATGTTCAGTCTGCATCCGCTACAGGACAGTCTGTTTGTGTCTTGTCTCATGCTGGGTTCCTACTATCTTATATTTAAATCCTACCAACAAACCAACGTGTCGGTTTGCTTCCTCCACACTTTTCTCTGTATCGGCTTGGGAAGCCTGCTTTTCCCGCAGCTGCTTTATTTCGCACCATTCTATTTCTGGTATGCTTCCGTCTATCTCCGCTCGTTGACATGGCATTCATTCTGGGCCGGTCTGACCGGACTGATACTACCTTACTGGTTCATGGCCGGCTATGCTCTCTATACGGGGGAAATCAGTATACTGAAGGCACACTTCTGCGAATTGACAAACTTCCGGACTTTCAGTCTTGAGACCTATCTCCAGCATCCTCCTTTGCAAGCCGCTATAATCGGACTTATCGTCATATTCAGCCTTGTGGCATCCATTCATTATATACGCACAAGTTTCAATGACAAGATACGCACGAGAATGTTCATGTACCTCATTCTCTTTCAAGAGTTTCTTATCACTCTCTTTCTGATTTTGCAACCGATGCACTTCGGAATACTGTCCGGCCTGCTAATTATGAACTCGGCTCCTATTCTGTCCCATTTCTTTGCACTGACCGGAAGTAAACTCACCAATGCCGCATTTATCTTATTTCTTGTCCTATTTACCCTTCTATCCCTTCTGAATATATGGATACAGTTATAGACTTTCTGATGCAATACGGATATTGGGGAATGTTCCTGGCGGCTTTTCTGGCAGCCAGCGTCCTGCCGTTCAGTTCGGAAACCGTTATGGTCGGCTTACAACTGGCCGGCTTAGACCCGATGCTCCTCCTCTTATGGGGAACAGTCGGCAATGTGGGAGGCAGCATGTTCAACTACTGTCTCGGACGCCTCGGACGCATGGAATGGATAGAAAAATATCTGCATGTGAAACGCGAAAGTGTAGAGAAAGCGCAACATTGGATGGAGCGAAAAGGAGCATGGGTAGGCGGTATCATGTGTGTAATACCGGTGATCGGCGACGGCATCTCCGTAGCACTCGGATTTATGCGAGCCAACTGGCTTATCTGTCTCATCTCCATCACCATCGGTAAACTGGCGCGTTACGCCATCCTGCTTTACTCCGTTACTTTATTTAATTGAATATGAAACATTATTTCAACACACTACTTCTGGCAGCGTGTCTCGGTAGCCTCATCGGATGCCGACAGGCAGGTACCGCCGACAATGAAAGAACCCGAAAAGAAACCATCACCGTCTCCATCGAACCCCTTCGATATATAGCCGGACAAATAGCCGGAGAACATTTCAACATAGAAACCTTTGTTCCGAAAGGAAGTAGCCCCGAAACATACGAACCGACCCCGCTTCAGATGATGAAGCTCACCGAAAGCCTCGCCTTTTTCGAAATAGGCGGACTGGGCTTTGAACGTACATGGCTCGACAAACTCCGGCAAACCAATCCTAAGCTTCCGTTCGTCAGGACATCAAATGGAATCACACGTCTCAACGGACACCACCACGACTCCCATCGGGAAATTGAAAGCGACCCTCACGTATGGACAACCCCCGATAATATGAAAGTCATTGCGAAAAACATCTGCGCCTCTTTATGCCAGATAGATACGGCAAGTGCCGGTGACTTCAAAAAGAACCTGCAAAAAACACTGGCAGAGCTGCAATCTTTGGACGACAGCCTGCACGCACTCACCGACACATTAGACACAAGAGCTTTTCTTATCTATCATCCGACTCTTACCTACTTCGCCCACGCTTACGGACTGACACAAATTCCGATGGAAGCCGACGGCAAAGAACCGTCTCCCGGACAACTGGCCGGACTTATCGCAACCTGCAAAGAGAAACAAGTACGCATTATTTTCGTACAACAGGAGTTCGACCTTGACAATGCGGAACTCATCGCGAGGGAAACCGGCACCCGTATCGTAAATATCAATCCGCTCTCTTACGAATGGAAGAAAGAAATGCTGAACATAGCGAAAACACTGCACGCACAATGAAAGCACCCCTCATACAACTGGAGCATATACATACAGGATACGACGGAAAACAAGTATTGCGCGACATCAACCTGACGGTCCACACCCATGATTTCCTGGGTATCATCGGCCCCAACGGAGGTGGGAAAACCACATTGGTGAAAACCATTCTCGGACTTAAAAAGCCCCACTCCGGAACCATCACGTTCTTCCGCAACGGCCAACCTGTCCCATCCATCCGGATGGGTTATCTGCCGCAATATAACAAATTAGATAAGAAGTTCCCGATATCCGTGTATGAAGTCATACTCTCAGGCCTGCGCAAAAGCCCGTGGAAACGCTACTCGAAAGAACAACACCAGGCCGTAGAAGACATGCTCCTTCTCATGGGGCTGGACACCCTGGCCCACCAACCGATAGCCCATCTCAGCGGAGGACAGTTACAACGCGCCCTCCTCGGCCGGGCCATTATTTCCCGGCCGGAAGTAGTCATACTGGACGAACCCAACACTTACATCGATAAATGCTACGAGGCACAACTCTATCAGTTACTGGAAGAAATAAACCGCGAATGCGCCATTATCCTTGTAAGTCACGATTTAGGGTCCGTACTGCAAAACGTACATTCCATAGCCTGCGTAAACGAAACACTCGACTACCATCCCGATACGGAACTTCCCGAAGGATGGCTGGATGAAAAGTTCAACTGTCCGATCGACCTTGTGGGACACGGCAGTTTTCCCCATCGCGTATTAAAATGTCACAAACATAGTTAAAACGGGCAAAATCCGCTTAAAGTTAGGAAAAGAACCGCATAAAAAAGAAAAAGTTACTAATTTTGCACGCAAACAGAGAATAACAAAAATAAAATAATAACAACAAGATGAAACAGTTCAAACTTGTAAACACCCTGATGGGATGGATTACATTTGCCATTGCCGCTTGGGTCTACTGTTCCACAGTGGAGCCGACCGCAAGTTTCTGGGACTGTCCGGAATTTATCACCACCGGTTATAAACTGGAAGTAGGACATCCTCCCGGCGCACCGTTCTTTATGCTCACAGCCAATCTTTTTTCGCAATTTACCTCAGATCCTACCCGTGTAGCCCTGATGGTAAACATCATGTCGGCCCTGATGAGTGCCGGTTGTATCCTGTTTCTGTTCTGGAGCATCACACACCTGACACGCAAATTGATCTGCAGTGACTATGACCACATGACACCGGCCAAGCTTGTTACCATCGAGGCAAGCGGTCTGACGGGTGCCCTTGTCTATACTTTCAGCGACACCTTCTGGTTCAGCGCCGTGGAAGGCGAGGTATATGCCTATTCCTCCTTATTTACGGCAACGGTATTCTGGCTGATCCTGAAATGGGAAGAGCATGCCGATGAGCCGCACAGCGACCGCTGGCTCGTACTGATAGCCTACCTTACGGGATTATCCATCGGCGTACACCTGCTCAACCTGCTATGCCTGCCGGCCATTGTACTTATCTGGTATTACAAAAAAAATCCCGATGCCAATCTGAAAGGCTCACTCATGGCCCTGATCGCCTCATTCATTCTGGTGACAGCCGTTCTGTACGGCATTGTGCCGGGCATCGTTAAAGTAGGCGGATGGTTCGAACTGTTCTTCGTCAACACGCTGGGCATGCCTTTCAACACAGGGCTTATCTGCTACATTATCTGCCTGACGGCTTCCGTGCTGTGGGCCATACGCGAAACGATTGTTCAGAAAAACATCCGTCGTATGAACGGCTCTTATCTGCTGGCCGTCGGTATGCTGGGTATCCCCTTCTACGGTTACGGATGGAGCAGTTTCTTCATCGGCATCATCGTGTTGGGCGCCCTGGCTTTCATTTTCAGTCGTAAAGTACAAGGCAGACCACTCATCAGTCCGCGCGTGATGAACACTTCGCTGCTGTGCATGCTGATGATCATGATAGGCTATTCCACGTATGCCGTCATCGTCATACGCTCCACAGCCAATCCCCCCATGGACCAAAACTCTCCGGAAGACATTTTCACCTTGGGAAAATACCTGAACCGTGAACAGTACGGAAGCCGCCCCTTGTTCTACGGACAGGCCTACACCTCAAAAATAGCATACAAGACGCAAGACGGCTACTGCATTCCGCAATACAAGGAAGGAGCACCTGTCTACCAGCGTGTAGAGAAACACAGTGCGGACGAAAAGGACTCCTACCGCATCGTATATCATGACAGGGAGCCCATTTACGCGCAAAACATGATGTTCCCGCGCATGTACTCCGACCGTCCGGAGCATGTCAGAGCTTACGAAAACTGGATGGGAGGCGTACAAGGCAGTACCGTGCCTTACGACCAATGCGGACAAATGGTGACGGTTAAAGTTCCGTCGCAACTGGAAAACCTCCGCTTCTTCTTCAGTTACCAGCTCAATTTCATGTACTGGCGGTATTTCATGTGGAACTTTGCCGGACGTCAGAACGACATACAGGGTCATGGAGAACCGGAACACGGCAACTGGATCACCGGTATTCCGTTTATCGACAACGCACGTCTGGGAGATCAGAGTAAACTACCGTCCGAACTGAAGAATAACAAAGGGCGCAACGCATTCTACTGCCTCCCCCTGCTGCTGGGCCTTATCGGACTTTTCTGGCAGGCTTACAAGAACCAGGAAGGAGTGCGTCAGTTCTGGGTTGTATTTTTCCTCTTCTTCATGACCGGACTGGCCATCGTTATCTATCTTAACCAAACTCCTCTGCAGCCCCGCGAACGCGACTACGCCTACGCCGGCTCGTTCTATGCCTTCGCCATCTGGGTAGGTATGGGAGTAGCCGCCCTCATAGACGGGTTGAAACGGTTACGACTGCCGGAGCTTCCTACTGCCGTACTCACCGGCCTGCTCTGCCTGCTCGTCCCCATACAGATGGCCGGACAGACATGGAATGACCACGACCGCAGCGAACGATACACCTGTCGCGACTTCGGACAGAACTATCTGTACTCAATAGACGAAAAGGGAAATCCCGTCATCTTCACCAACGGTGACAACGACACATTCCCTCTATGGTACAATCAGGACACGGAAGGCGTAAGAACCGATGCGAGGGTATGCAACCTGAGCTATCTGCAAACAGACTGGTACATCGACCAGATGCGCCAGCCTGCCTACGACTCACCGTCGCTGCCTATAAGCTGGAACCGTCTGCAATATGTGACCGGCACGCGCGAGGGAATCCCCGTACAGCCCGACGCACTCAAGCAAGTATTAGATTACTATAAGGATAGTCCGGAAGACCTGAAAGAGATGTTAGGAGAGAATCCCTACGAACTGAAAAACGTCATCAAGCATTGGGTGCTGAATGACAACCCCGACTTGCAGATATTCCCCACAGACAGCCTCGTAGTGACAGTGGACAAGGAAGCCGTAAAGCGCTCAGGCATGATGATTGCCGGCGATTCGATCCCCGATGTCATGCATATTTCACTGAAAGGGAAACGTGCCGTTTACAAAAGCGAGCTCATGATGCTCGAAATGATCTCTCAGGCCAACTGGGAACGTCCGCTCTACATGTCCATGACAGTGGGTGCCGACAACTACGGCCATCTCGGAGACAACTTTGTACAGGAAGGACTTGCAAGCCGCATCACGCCTTTCAACACGAAGAAAAGCGGACGCACCGTCGACACCCGACGGATGTACGATAATGTGATGAACAAGTTCAAATACGGAGGACTGAAAGAGAATCCGGACATCTACCTTGACGAGACAGTCATCCGCATGTGCTACACACACCGGCGCCTCTTCAACCAACTGGCACAGGAACTGCTTAAAGAAGGCGAGAAAGAAAAAGCATTGAAAGTACTGCAACGCGCTGAAGAAGAAATACCAGCTTCCGTCGTGCCTCATGAAGCATTCTACGGACATTCCATCGAACTGGCAGATGCCTGGGCCACACTGGGGCATAAGGCGGAAGCCGAAAAACTGCTCAATGATGTGAGCCGTCAGGCCGGCGAATACCTGGAATGGTATCTGAGTCTGGGCAGCGGCCAGCTTCAGAACTCCTCAAGGGAGTGTATGATGCAGCTTTATGTCCTTAACGACGTATCCAGAATCTGGGAAAAGAT
Source organism: uncultured Paraprevotella sp. (assembly GCA_910586505.1). Lineage (GTDB taxonomy): Bacteria > Bacteroidota > Bacteroidia > Bacteroidales > Bacteroidaceae > Paraprevotella. The sequence continues at coordinate 256,370 of CAJUGV010000001.1, forward strand.
AGACGGCACGAAAGCCGAGGCCATCCACAAGGCTCTCAACGACTATGCGATGCGCTGTCAGGAGAAAGGTATGACGTTCTAACCAAGTCTGAAAGCAAAAGATAATCATGTTTATAGAACAGCCTGCGGTATTTCTCCGTTTACTTTATCCGAAAGCCATCTGGCGGATGAGCAGGAAGAAAAAAGCGGTCTATCTCACATTCGATGACGGACCGATACCCGAAGCCACTCCGTTTGTACTCGACACACTGGAGCAATTCGGCATCAAGGCTACTTTTTTCATGGTAGGTGACAACGTGCGCAAACATCCCGACATCTACCGGATGGTCGTGGAGCGCGGGCACCGCATCGGAAACCATACATTCAACCATATCGGCGGGTTCAGTAACTCGAGCAAGGACTATCTGGAAAACGCAGACAAGGCCAACCGCCTGCTGCAGACCAACCTCTTCAGGCCGCCTCACGGATGGATGCGGTTCTTACAATTCAAACTGCTGCGCAAACACTACCGTATCGTCATGTGGGACCTGGTGACGCGCGATTACAGCAAACGGCTGACGGCAAAGGACGTGGTGAACAACGTGAAACGCTACACACGCAACGGCTCCATCATCACATTCCACGACTCGGTTAAAAGCATCGAGAAACTGAGAACGGCCTTGCCGGAAGCATTGCAATGGCTCAAAGAACAAGGATATGAATTCAAGGTGATTGAATAAACGAACGTCAGATGGCAGAAACCGAACACATACTTTCCGCTACACAAATAAAAGCCGGGGCCGAAAGCCTCGGCTTTTATGCTTGCGGACTCGCACCGGCTGGGGCCATACCTGCCGCACATTCCGCGTTCTTCAGGCAATGGACCGCTCAAGGATGCCATGCCGGAATGGACTACATGACACGGCATGAAGAAAAACGCCTCGACCCTCGCCTGCTGGCCGAAGGATGCCAAACGGTAGTCAGCGTGGCCCTGAACTATTATCCGGCCACCCCTATTCCTCCGGACCGGCTCCAGCTCTCGTGGTATGCCTACGGACAGGATTACCACGACGTGATGCGCGCCAAATTGCAAAGCCTGCTCGACATGCTGAAAAAACAAAACCCCGGAACCGGACTGGAAGGACGGGCGTTCTGCGACACCGCACCCATACTCGAACGCTTCTGGGCCTGGCGGTGCGGACTGGGTTGGATCGGGCGCCATACGCAACTTGTCATCCCCCGATGCGGAAGCGCATTCTTCCTCGGCGAACTCCTTCTCAACCTGCCGGCCGACCGTTATGACGAACCGCTTGCCGTCTCCGGCTGCGGACAATGCACCCGATGCAGGGAGGCCTGCCCCACCCATGCCCTTTCTCCTGAAGGCGGACTGGACGCACGGTTGTGCCTGAGCTATCAGACCGTCGAAAACCGGAGAGACATCACACCGGCCCTGGCGGAAAAGATGTATCCGTACTTCTACGGCTGCGACCGTTGCCTGCGCGCCTGCCCCCATCTGCACAATGCCTCCCCCTCCACGGAATCCGCATTCACTCCCCGGCAGGAACTGCTGAATGCTACGGAAAAAGACTGGATGAATCTCACCGTTGAACAATATCGCGCATGGTTTAAAGGTTCTGCCGTAAAAAGAGCCAAATACGCAGGACTCGTCCGCAACCTCAAAGCGATATGCGACCACAAGGACAAGCATGGATCGCAGGAGGACTTGGACAAAAAGAAAAATACATGACATATTCCCGGGAAGAGAACTTCCCCCAAAAATCATGCGGACGACACAAAAAAACACTGCGCTTCATTTTAAAAAATCAAGAGCATGGTTTTTTAAAATGAAGCGCAGTATTTCTTTCCGTACATATACACAGCCCCAGGCCATGTGCACGCTCTATTTTCACCCGCACTGAAATCCGGACAAATTCCGGAGGCAGGACGAACTCTACATTACGGCCACCTTACGTTTACCCACAATATATATACCATGAGGCAATCCTTCCACCGCTTTGGCCGGATGCACCGCCGTGCGCACTTTCACTCCCCCCGCAGTATAGACGTCCACACACACGGCATCCTCATCCTTCACTTCACGAATGGCATCGGGACGGCCTACATAATAAAGCCGGAAATTGTCGAAACAGTTCCAATCATAAAGCACCCGCTCCGTTTTGACCAGTCCCACACGCAGGTCGCCCCTGGCATCGAGTGTACACTCCACTTCGTTGGCACCATACGCCCCGTCGTTGTTGAACGCGCTATGGGCGCCGCGCACATTGTCGGGATAAGTATAAGGACCGTAAGTGTAAGGCGCGCTTTCGTCAAATAAGGACATAAACGAACAAACATCGTCATTCAGACTCATCATGGCCGGCAAACGTTCCGAACCGTTGTTGTGAGCGGCATACGCCTCACGTATGCCGCCGAAACGATAGAACCCCTGCGCCCTAAGACAATACGTGCCGGCCGGCATATTCTCCAGCAACTGATAGGTATCGAACGTCTTGTCATAGAACTCGGCCACACCGGACGAGGCTGCCGTGAACGGAATGCCGTGCCATCCTCTGTCACCCTCCGAAAAATCCGGATTGACCAACAGGAAAGGCTCCTTCGCACAATCTTCCTTCATATTTTCCGGCATCGTCCGGTGCATGCCCTCTCTCGAAAGAATACTGCACAAGGGGTTAGGGCATGACGGGTTTCTCCTCCGTCACAAGAGTCACGTCCTTCACGTTCAGACGCAATATATTGACGGAATAAGCAGGGACTTCATAAACGAACTTTTGTCCCGACACGTTCAAAGCGGATTCCTTAGGCGCCACATTATAAGGATTATCCGTAGTGTTTTCGTCCGTACCCCGGGCACCGGACAGCACAACGACCGTTCCTCCGGTCACTGAGGCATGGGCCAGGTTGACGGTAGTCATGTGCGCCTCGGGATGGGGATTCACCAACTTCACATAAAGCACACCGGCCTCGTCGTCGATATTGGAGGAGACATAGACCTTGCGGTTTACCGGCAGACTGAAATCATACACGAACTCTCCGTCCAGATAGCAGCTCACATGCGTTCCCTTGACTTCCACCTTGATATGGTAGGTATGTCCGGTCACCAGGCTGCCGTTCACACTGGCCACCGTAGATTTCGAACCGTTGGTACATACCTCTACTCCATGCTTCTCATTGCCCCATCCGCCAAGATTCCACCAGCAATAATTATCACTGTCGGCATAGTTGAACACAATGAGAAAACCTTCCGCACCGTTGTTTTTAGTGGCATCCACCTCATAGGTGTAGTCGGCGCCGGGCTGCACGTCGCACATATAGATTTGTCCCTGCATGGAAGCGTCCGACTGAATGAGCGCACCGTTCACGGTAGACCAGCGCCCGCCGTTCGAATGCCATTCGGGCTTCACGGAAGAAAAATCATCACTGAACACCACATTTCCCTGCCCGTCCGTCACTTTCACGTTATCGAACGTAGCATTCGTCTGCCATGTGCTCAGACCGACAGTGCCCTTCTGCAACAGAAGATTATCTTCTTCCGTCCACTTGACATTCTGTTTGCCCACGTTATTGGGGAAGAGCTGCTGCACGTAGTACGAGGGTGTCCCATAGCTGAAATGGCTGTTGAAACGAATCATGTCGGGACGCCAGTTGTAATTGTTCTCGTTGACAAAGATGGGAGCATAGCTGTTCATGATGCAGACATCGGAATTATTCTCCATCCCTTGCATGAAAACCGCTTCACCGATGGCCGCATTCAAATGACCGTTCACACCGAAATTCTGCGTCACGGCATACTCTCCCACATAGATCTTATGATTCGAACGGCTGTAAGTGTCATACTTGCCGTATTGACTGATGAACCATGCCGGACTGCGGTAATAGTGTTCGTCCACCGCTTCCACAGGATAAGGGTTACGCCAACTGGGGGTATCCGTCCCCCATGATTCCACATTGCCGATCAACATCACTTCCGGATATTTTGCCTTGATGGCCTTGCGGAACTGCTCGTAACGTTCCGCATAATGATCGCTTTGGTCGCTGTTATTGGCCGAACTGAAATTATAATTCTCGTTTCCTATTTCCAGCAAACGGAGATTGAACGGTTCGGGATGCCCGTTTCTGGCCCGCAAAGCTCCCCACTTTGTGGTTGCGGCATCACCGTTACAGTATTCCAAAGCGTCAAGCGCCTCCTGAATATACTCTTCTATCCGGTTGTAATCCACCACCCAGCCGTGTCCCATGCCCATATTGACCACGAACAGCGGCTCCGCACCAAGATCTTCGGTAAGCTGAAGCATTTCATGGAATCCGAAACCGTCCGACACATTATATCCCCAGTTACGGTTCATGTGACCGGGCCGCTCCTCAATGGGGCCTATGGTGTTCTTCCACTCAAAACGGTTGGTCTTGCCATCGGCAAAATGCCCTTCCACATAACAACCTCCGGGAAAACGTACAAAAGAGGGATTGGCGGCCTCCAGCATTTTGGCCAGGTCCTCACGGCAACCGTTTTCACGGCCTTTGTAAGTAGGAGGGAAAAGGCTGACCACATCCAGCACGACAGTACCGGCAGCAGAACCTTTCAGGGCGAACCATCCGCGGGTATCGGTTCCCGTGGCCGTTATCTCGGCCGTCATTTTAGTCCATTCCTGACCCACATTTACTGTCATGTCCTTGCTTCCCAGCGGTTTTCCGTCTTCCGTCTGCAACTCTGCCGTCAGCCGGCCCCGGTAAGACGGTTGTCCCTTCATCCAGAAAGAGAGCTTGTAAGTACGGCCCTCCACGACGTTGATTCCCCAGAATCCCTCATTACGCACTCCGTCACCTGCCGACTTGAGTTCCAGTTCAAGTGCATGCTGTTGCGCTTCGTTAAGCATTCCGTCGGTCACCACGGCCATCCGCGCACCGCCTACGGCCCACCACTTGTCGGGATTCGACGCGTTGTCCTCGAAAGAACGGTTGTGGATCAACTCGGCATACAATCCGCCGTCGCCGGCATGGTTGATTTCCTCAAAGAACAGGCCGTAATGACGATCGCCTATCGACGCACCGCGCCGGCCGGCATCAATATCCAGCGTCACCTGAGCCAAGGAAGAAGCAGCATAGATTCCGGCAAACACCACGGAAGCCAGCCGCTTGAAAGAAAACTTTTCCTTAATCATAAAATTAATATTGAGATTAATGTTTTAAACGTCGGTAATACACAGATTACCGTGCTCAAAGTTAATTAAAACCTCTTTTTATCCCTAATAAAAATATAAATTACTACCGACAAGGCATCAAATTCTCCTTTTTTCTCCGTAACTTTGCAACCGGAAATACAAATGTGGATAGATTTGGGCAGCTTGCAACCACGGTAAAAAATGCTAAATACAGTCTTTACACTGCACGCATACCTCCCCAATGAAACCCCGTTCTTATTATTAATTTTAAATTCAAACACATAGAAATGGGTTACTTATTTACATCAGAGTCTGTGTCCGAGGGACATCCCGATAAAGTGGCAGACCAGATCTCCGACGCCGTATTGGACGAACTGCTGGCTTTCGACCCGAACTCAAAAGTCGCTTGCGAGACATTGGTCACGACAGGTCAGGTCATCGTGGCCGGTGAAGTGAAGTCGGAAGCTTATGTCGACCTGCAGGAAATTGCCCGTCGCACCATTCGCCGCATCGGCTACACCAAAGCAGAATACAAATTTGAAGCGGAAAGTTGCGGAGTTTTCTCTGCCATCCATGAACAGAGCGCCGATATCAACCGGGGCGTGGAGCGTCAGGACCCGATGGAACAGGGAGCTGGCGACCAAGGCATGATGTTCGGCTACGCTACCAATGAAACGGAGAACTACATGCCGCTGTCGCTCGACCTCAGCCACAAAATCCTGCGCGTACTGGCAGAAATCCGTCGCGAAGGAAAGGAAATGACCTACCTGCGTCCCGATGCCAAAAGTCAGGTGACGATCGAATACGATGACAACGGTAAACCGGTACGTGTGGACACCATCGTCGTGTCCACCCAACATGATGAATTTATCCGGCCAGCCGACGGCAACCAAGAAGAAGCCGACAGACAGATGCTAGACAAAATCCGTCAGGATGTCATCACCATTCTCATGCCGCGTGTGATAGCCGAAATCCACGATCCCGCCGTGCTCAGCCTGTTCGACGAACACATCACCTACCACGTGAATCCTACGGGCAAATTCGTCATCGGAGGGCCCCACGGCGACACCGGACTGACCGGCCGCAAGATTATCGTAGACACCTATGGAGGAAAAGGAGCACACGGAGGAGGCGCCTTCTCCGGAAAAGACCCTTCCAAGGTAGACCGTTCGGCTGCCTATGCCGCACGCCACATTGCCAAGAACATGGTAGCCGCCGGAGTAGCCGACGAAATGCTGGTGCAAATCAGCTATGCCATCGGCGTGGCGCGTCCCGTGAACATCTACGTCAATACATACGGACGCAGCCATGTGAGTATGAGCGACGGTGAGATTGCACAAAAGATAGAAGAGTTGTTCGACCTGCGCCCGAAAGCCATCGAAGACCGTCTGAAACTCCGTAATCCCATCTATGAGGAAACAGCCGCCTACGGTCACATGGGACGCCGGCCGCAAATCGTCACCAAAGAGTTCCACAGCCGCTACATTCCTACCAGAGCGGTCGAAGTAGAACTCTTTACCTGGGAGAAGCTGGACTATGTGGATAAGATAAAAGAAGTTTTCGGATTATAAATATGAACCGCATTCAGTCTGTCTGTGTGTACTCCGCTGCCGGCAGTCAAATAGCCGACGCCTATTTCCGCGATGCACAGGAGTTAGGAAAACTCCTTGCACAAAACAGTCTCCGCCTGATAAACGGCGGCGGAGACGTCGGACTCATGAGAGCTTGCTCCGATGCCTGTTTGGCCGCCGGAGGCCAGGTGACCGGTATCATCCCCCGCTTCATGGTAGAACGGGGCTGGCAGCACCCCGCCCTCACAGAACTGATCGTAACAGAAGACATGCACACCCGTAAACAGACAATGGCCCGCCTCTCGGACGGCGTCATTGCTCTGCCGGGCGGTTGCGGTACGATGGAGGAACTACTTGAAATCATTACTTGGAAGCAACTCGGCCTGTACCTTAATCCTATTGTCGTTCTAAATACCGACGGATACTACGACCCACTGCTCGAAATGCTCAGCCGAGCCATAGAAGGAGGCTTCATGCACCCTGCACACCTTCATCTCTGGCAAACGGCCTCAACTCCATCCGAAGCCGTCGACCTCTTATTTTCCACACCTATATGGAACAAGGAAACAGGCAAGTTCACATCCATCTGAACATGAAAGATTCACTCCGTACAGGTTTTCCCGCACAAAAAAGAAGCACGCAGCCTGCCTCGCAGAAATTCAACCCGAAACAGATTCTCGAAAGTCTGCCTGCCGATGCCACACCGGCACAACAGGATTCTGCCATACAAGCACACCTGCCACAACGCGAAACCATACGCTCTACCCGTCCCGACACACTAAACCTTCCGGGATGGCACATAGCGCCGGCTGACACTCCCCATGCCACGGAAAACATTCTCTTCGACCGGAATTTCTTCAGCCCTTCGCCTTATTATCATGCCGAGATCAACTACCGGCAACATGGCATGACAGCCGAACCGCTTCCTTATATGCTGCGCAACGATGACTGGGTTACCAGCATCCTGCTTTGTTGCTTCTTCGTCGTCATGATCATTTTCGCCCACAGCAAAAAGTTTATCGCACAACGCCGGCAAGACTTCTTTCCAAGCAAAACGAACAAAGAATCGTTATTCTCAATAGAAACAGGCCGGGATATGCGCCACGCAGTATTTCTTTACCTTCAGAACGGGCTCCTGCTCGGTCTGTTCTTCTTCGATTATACACAGGCAACCCACGACCTCTTCATGCTCCCCTTCCCCCCCCATCTCCTATTGGGTATCTATACACTGGTTTGCTGGATATACTTAGGGATAAAGCAACTTCTTTATCTTTTCATAAATTGGATTTATTTTAACAAAGAAGACAGAGCTACATGGACCAAATCATATTCGTTCCTTGTTGCGGCCGAAGGCATACTGCTTTTTCCGCTTGCCTTAATCACCGTATACTTCAATCTTTCCGTAGCAGACATGACCCTATACCTTTGTCTTCTGGCCGGTTCTATCAGAGTTCTGCTTTTTTATAAAACTTTTCAGATATTTTTCGCAGATTTTCATGGCATCCTGCATTTAATTGTGTACTTTTGTGCCCTTGAATTGCTGCCTCTTTGCTGCTTATGGCAAGCACTCACATATACAAACGACATACTATTATAAAAAAATTGGACACTTATGATAAGAAAGATTCTGGTTTCACAACCCAAACCAGCCTCCGAGAAATCTCCTTATTTTGAGATTGCCTCCAAGTATGGTGTGGAAGTAGTATTCAGACCATTTATCAAGATTGAAGGTTTGTCTGCAAAGGAATTCCGTCAACAGAAAGCCTCCATATTGGATTTTACCGCCGTGGTATTTACCTCACGCAATGCTATCGACCATTTTTTTCTGTTGTGTAAAGAACTACGCGTAACCATTCCGGAAGATATGAAATACTTCTGTATCACGGAGACCATTGCACTCTATATCCAGAAATACGTACAATACCGCAAACGCAAAGTATTCTTCGGCACGACAGGCAAAATAGACGACTTGAGTCCCTCCATGCTTAAACACAAAACGGAGAAGTATCTGGTTCCACTCTCAGATGTGCACAACGACGAAATAACCAACCTGCTGGATGCAAAGAAGCTTACCCACAAGGAAGTAGTGATGTACCGCACGGTGAGCAACGACTTCAAGAGCGATGAGAAGTTTGATTACGACATGCTGATTTTCTTCAGTCCTTCGGGCATACAGGCCCTTCTGAAAAACTTCCCCGACTTCCAGCAAGGCGACATCGCCATCGGCACATTCGGACCGGCCACGGCACAGGCCGTGAAAGATGCCGGTCTGCGTCTGGACCTGGAAGCGCCCTCTTCGCAGTACCCATCCATTACCGCTGCATTGGAAGCCTTCGTAAAGGAACACAACTGCTGATATAATTACTATAAAAAAGGGTGCCGGACAAGCACCCTTTTTACTTTATCACTCCACATCGCATCCTATGGAACAGAAACAGGACTTTTCATTTCACAAATCAGAGCGCCTGTGCAGCAAGCGTGTTATCGACACCTTGTTCACCGGCGGACACAAATCCATGTCCGTTTTTCCACTCCGCGTAGTATTCATGCCTGTTACAGCCACCCAGGGCACACCTCCCGCATCCATTCTTATATCCGTATCGAAACGGCGATTCAAAAAAGCCGTAAAACGCAACCGGGTGAAACGGCAAATCAGGGAAGCCTACCGCCTGCACAAACATATCCTGACCGACACCCTATCCACACACCCGGAAACAGGGCTGGCCATCGCTTTCCTGTGGCTTTCCGACCGGCTGTACACCTCTGCCGAAGTGAATGCATGCATCAAACGCCTGCTTATGCGCATCTCCGAACAAATACAAACACCCCCGACCGATATATCCACAGATGAAAAACTTTTCTGATACCTTATTGCGCCAGCTCTCGAACCTGCTGATCATCCCCATACAGTGTTACCGCCGCACGATTTCTCCCCTGACACCCCCTTCCTGCCGGTTCACCCCCACCTGCTCGCAGTATGCCATCGAAGCCATCCGCAAATACGGTCCGTTCAAAGGACTTTATCTGTCCGTACGCCGCATTCTACGATGCCATCCGTGGGGCGGAAGCGGCTATGACCCCGTACCATGAACACATGAACACTTATCTGAACATTCACACACACCGACCGCCGGCCTCGCCCACCGAAACCGTCATCCGCAACTATATCCTCCACGATGTGCCCTATGAACAGGAAAAGGCAACACCACGGGAGTCCTTTTCAGCCGGCATACACCCCTGGTACGTTCCGGCCCATCCAGAAACAGCATTGGAAGAACTGGCCCGCCTGGCGGCCCTCCCCGCCTGCAAAGCCATCGGAGAAACGGGACCGGACAAATTTGCCGCCGCCCCCATGCCGCTCCAATGCAACCTTTTCCTCCGTCAGGCCGAACTGGCCGCCAACCACCGGCTTCCCCTTATCATCCATTGCGTCAGAGCATGGGACAAACTGTTTGCCATGCAGAAAGAAATGCCTGCCGGCCTCACCTGCATCATTCACGGTTTCCGCGGCAAACCGGAACTGGCCGGAAGCCTGCTGCACCACGGCTTCTATCTCAGCTTCGGCTTCCATTTCCATCCGCAAAGCCTTTCACTCTGCCCCCCGGAACGCCTTTTTCTGGAAACCGACGAAGACCGGCGCCACGTGGAAGTTCTCTATCACAAGGCTGCCGCCCTGCACGCCTGCTCGCCCGACAGTTTACGCATACAATGCCACAAAAATTTCGAGCGCATTACCGCACCGTCTAAAAAATAAGAATATTTTTGCAAGTCTCATTGAAAGGCTGTACTTTTGTACGATTCAAATTTTACCTAACAAAATAAATTCATACGATGAACTTTGTAGAAGAACTGAAATGGAGAGGCATGGTTCATACCATGATGCCAGGAACCGAGGATTTACTTGAAAAAGAACAGGTCACGGCCTATCTCGGCATCGATCCCACCGCCGATTCCCTACATATAGGCCATCTCTGCGGCGTAATGATGCTCAAGCATTTCCAGCGCTGCGGCCACAAACCGCTGGCACTTATCGGAGGGGCTACCGGTATGATCGGCGATCCCTCCGGAAAAAGCCAGGAACGTAACCTGCTTGATGAAGAAACCCTCCGCCACAATGTGGCCTGCATCAAGGAACAACTGGCCCGTTTCCTGGATTTCGACAGCGACGCCCCCAACCATGCCGAACTGGTGAACAATTACGACTGGATGAAAGACTTCACATTCCTGGACTTTGCCCGCGAAGTCGGCAAACACATCACCGTAAACTACATGATGGCCAAGGACAGCGTACAGAAGCGCCTCAACGGAGAAGCCCGCGACGGACTATCTTTCACCGAGTTCACCTACCAGCTCCTTCAGGGATACGATTTCCTTTACCTATACGAACACAAGGGATGTAAATTGCAGATGGGAGGAAGCGACCAGTGGGGCAACATCACCACAGGAGCCGAACTGATACGCCGCACCAACGGCGGAGAAGTATTCGCCCTGACCTGCCCGCTCGTAACGAAAGCCGACGGCACCAAATTCGGTAAAACAGAAAAAGGCAACATCTGGCTTAACCGCAACTACACCAGTCCGTATGCCTTCTACCAATTCTGGCTCAACGTGGCAGACGATGACGCCAAACGCTACATCCGCATCTTCACCACACTGGAAAAAGAAGAAATCGACAACCTCATCTCCACCCACGATGAAGATCCGGGACAACGTGTCCTGCAGAAACGTCTGGCACGCGAGATCACCATCATGGTGCACAGCGAGGAAGACTATAACATGGCCGTAGAAGCCAGTAATATACTGTTCGGCAAGGCCACGAAAGAAAACCTTACCAAACTGGACGAACAGACACTGCTTGATGTGTTTGCCGGCGTACCGCAGTTTGAAGTAAGCCACGAAGCCCTCAAGAACGGTATAAAAGCCGTCGACCTTACTGCCGAAATGACACAATGCTTCCCCAGCAAGGGTGAGATGCGCAAGATGGTACAAGGCGGTGGCGTATCGCTAAACAAAGAGAAACTCGCTGCTTTCGACCGGATAGTGACTACTGAAGACCTGCTCAACGGAAAATATCTGCTTGTACAGCGAGGAAAGAAAAACTATTTCCTACTTATCGCAAAATAAAATATAAAGGAAAATTTGTAGGATAGCGATTTTCTCGTTATCTTTGCACCGCTTTCGAAAGAAAGACAAAGAAGGATTGGGATATGGTGTAATGGTAGCACAAGACATTTTGGTCGTCTTAGTCTTGGTTCGAACCCAGGTATCCCAACCAAAGTTTTCCACCGGAAATAATATTTCCGGTGGAAAACTTTTTTTATACGCACCCATTCCGGCAATATGCACCTGTATCAAGAAATATCATAACATACCGTTTGCAGTACCGTCACTTCCGCAGACCGTATAAACAACTGACATACAAACAAATAAAATCATGCCGGGAAAACTATAATTTCTTCCGCACGGTTTTCTCACGCCTTGCTCATGAAAATAAAATTTCATGGGCACGAAATTCCGAAATCCTCCGCAGCATCTCCGGATTTAAAAAAATTGCTTACAAACAGTACCGGTCACACCAGCCTGCCGCCGGCCGGACCAGTCTCCGACAAGCATCCGGTTATCCGATATTATTTGCAACCAAGTTGCACACCGATTTATTGTATGCCTGACTTTTTTCTTCTATCTTTGCGGCAGAAACTACGGGAAAAACTTCTATGATAAAGAAACAACTACATGCCGTCATTCTGATATGGCTTTGCATGCTTATGCAAGCCGTCTCGGTTTTTCCCCATCATCATCATGCTCATGCCCTCTATATGGGACACGGACATGAATCAGGGTGTCCGGTCCGCGACAGCCGCCGTTGCACATCAGAGTGCATCACCCATTTCACCCTGACTCTCCCCTCTTATGAAAACATAACGAAAGCCGGTAAACAAACGGAACATCCGCATACCGTATTCCGCAGGACACATCATTTTATTCTCGCCCAAATCCTTAAAGCAAAGGAGCACAGATACGGCACACGCCCAACCGGGACATGCCCCTCGCCTCCGGGCAAGAATACAGGCATGAGAGCGCCCCCTCCCGTATACACATAGAGAGAACATTCTTATCCCTTTTATTTCTTAACAATAACATCCTATGAAGAAAATATATTTCTTGATGGGCGCGTGGGCCGTATCCGCTTTGATCGCCTGCCACCATCATAACCATGAAGAACAGCACAGTCATGAAACGAAAGCCGAAGCCGGACATGACGAACACGCACATCACGATGACGAAATCATACTACCGGAAAAAAAGGCATCCACAGCCGGCATCGTCACGGAAACCGTAAAGCCGGACACATTCCGCCGGATCATCAAAACCGGCGGACAAATACTGGCTGCCCCAGGAGAAGAAATCACCGTAGCGGCCACTACAGCAGGAATCGTACGGTTTGCCCGTACACTGACTGCCGGTACCCATACGGCACACGGCAATATACTGCTCCACCTTACCGCCGACAGGATAGAAGGAGGCGACCCTACGGAGCGTGCCCGCATCACCTACCAGAACGCCCGTAAGGAATATGAACGTGCACTGCCGCTGGCGGAAAAGCAAATAGTCACACAAAAGGAACTGGAGAATCTGAAGGCGGCCAGCGAAAACGCCCGTATCGCCTATGAAGCACTCGCCCCGTCTCATTCGCGTCAGGGCACAGCCATCGCGGCACCCGCGGCAGGATACGTGAAAACCATTCTGGTGAAAGAAGGAGAATACGTCACTACCGGACAACCGTTGCTTACGCTTACGAAGAACCGCAGACTACAATTGCGCGCCGACGTATCGGAACGTCACTATAACGCACTAAGCCAGATTTCATCGGCTCATTTCCGTACTCCCTACGACAATTCCGTGTATGCCTTGGAAAAGATGCACGGACACCTGCTCTCCGTCGGCAAGTCGCAGGAAAAGAACTCGCCCTATATCCCCGTGGTATTTGAATTCGACAACACGGGAAATATCGTGGAAGGCGGTTTTGCCGAAGTGTTCCTGACCGGTGACGCACGTACAAACGTAATAACCGTTCCGGTTTCGGCCCTGACCGAAGAACAAGGACTTTATTTTGTTTATCTGCAGGAAGACAAGGAGATCTACCGCAAACAAGAAGTCAAGACGGGAGCCGATGACGGTTTACGTATAGAAATCCTGACAGGACTGAAACCCGGCGACCGGATTGTCACACAAGGTGCCTATCATGTGAAACTGGCCTCGGCATCCAACATCATCCCGGCCCATACTCATTCTCACTAACCGTCAGGAGGATATATTATGCTGAACAGAATCATAAAATTCTCTTTGCAGAACCGTTTCTTTGTCCTGATGGCCGCTGTCCTGCTGCTCATCGGCGGACTTTGGCAAACATTTCACACGGAAATAGACGTATTCCCCGATCTGAATGCTCCCACAGTAGTCGTGATGACAGAAGCCGGAGGCATGGCGGCCGAGGAGGTGGAGCAACTGGTAACGTTTCCCATAGAAACAGCCGTGAACGGTGCCACGCACGTGCGCCGCGTGCGCTCCTCATCCACCACGGGCTTCTCCGTGGTATGGGTGGAATTCGACTGGGACACCGACATCTATCTGGCCCGGCAAATCGTATCGGAGAAGCTGGCCACTGTAACTGAAAATCTGCCGGAGAATGCCGGCAATCCCACTCTCGGCCCGCAATCGTCCATTTTGGGTGAACTGCTCATCGTAGGTCTGACGGCCGACAGTACCTCCATGCTCGACCTGCGCACGCTGGCCGACTGGGTGATCCGTCCGCGCCTCATGTCGACAGGAGGAGTGGCACAAGTATCCGTTTTAGGCGGTGATGTAAAGGAATACCAGATCTTACTGCATCCCGAACGGATGAAACATTACAACGTCACGCTGAGTGAAATAATGGAGGCCGCACGCAACATGAACACCAACACCAACGGCGGAGTCATCTACCAGTATGGTAACGAATATATCGTGCGTGGTGTCGTCTCCACCTCCGACACCCTGAAAATGGGCCGCACGGTCGTCAAGGCAACCGGAGGAGCCCCGGTCGTGCTGGAAGACATAGCCGACGTGAAAGTAGGCGGCCAGCAGCCCAAAACGGGCCTGGCCTCCGAGAAAGGAAAGCCCGCCGTCTTGCTTACCGTGACCAAGCAACCCGACACCGGCACCATCGAACTGACCGAAAAACTGGAAGCGGCCCTGTATGATCTGCAAAAAAGCCTTCCGGCCGACGTGCATGTGTCTACCGACGTGTTCCGCCAATCGCGCTTCATCGAAAGTTCCATCAGCAACGTACAGGATTCTCTGCTCGAAGGCGCCCTGTTCGTCGTCATCGTACTCTTCCTGTTCCTGGCCAACACGCGCACCACGGTCATCTCGCTCATTACCCTGCCGTTGGCCCTCCTTATCACCATACTGACGCTACACTACATGGATATGACCATCAACACGATGAGTCTGGGGGGCATGGCCATCGCCATAGGTTCGCTGGTGGATGACGCCATCGTAGACGTGGAAAATGTCTGGAAACGCCTGCGCGAGAACCGCACCCTGCCCGAAGCGGAAAGACTGAAAGTACGCGAAGTGGTGTTCAACGCCTCACGTGAGGTGCGCATGCCCATTCTGAACTCCACGCTCATCATCGTAGCGAGTTTCGTTCCTCTGTTTTTCCTGAGCGGCATGGAGGGGCGCATGCTTGTTCCGCTGGGCGTATCCTTTATCGTAGCGCTGTTCGCCTCTACCATCGTGGCCCTGACGCTTACCCCCGTGCTATGCAGTTACCTGCTGGGGCACAAAGCCAAAAGAGGCGGCCTGCCTAAAGAAGCCTTTCTGGCCGTATTCCTGAAGAAACATTACTCCCACAGCCTGTTATGGACACTGTCGCACAAGAAAACGGTAATCGGTGTCACCCTTGCCCTCTTTGTAGCGGCACTGGCCGGCTTCTTCACACTGGGCCGCAGTTTTCTTCCGCCTTTCAACGAAGGATCTTTTACCGTCAATATAAGTTCACTGCCGGGCATCTCATTGGAAGAGTCGGACAAAATAGGAAGACATGCCGAAGAACTACTGCTCTCCGTACCAGAAATTTACACGGTGGCCCGCAAGACGGGACGTGCCGAACTGGACGAACATGCACTGGGTGTCAACGTTTCGGAAATAGAGGCTCCTTTTGAGCTGGACGGACGCAGCCACGCCGAAGTCCTGGAGGAAGTACGCCACAAACTGTCCGCCATCCCGGGCGCCAACATTGAAATCGGACAGCCCATCAGTCACCGCATCGACGCCATGCTGAGCGGCACACAGGCCGGTATCGCCATCAAACTCTTCGGCAACGACCTGAACAAGATGTACACAACAGGCAACCGGATCAAGGCAGCCATCAGCGATGTGGAAGGTGTGACCGACCTGAACGTGGAACAGCAGATAGAACGTCCCGAACTGAAAATCACCCCTAAACGTGAAATACTGGCGCGCTATGGCATTACACTGCCGCAATTCAATGAATTTGTAATGGTGAACATGGGAGGAGAAACCGTATCGCAGGTTTACGAAAACGGACGTTCGTTCAATTTAGTGGTCCGTGCGGCAGAAGAAAACCGGAGCACGGCCGACCGCATCCGCGACCTGATGATAGACGACGCACAGGGAAACAAAGTTCCGTTCAGCTATGTAGCCGACATCAAATCCGTCACCGGGCCGAACACCATCAACCGCGAGAATGTGAAACGCAAAATCGTCATCTCGGCCAACGCCCGCGGACGCGACATGCGCAGCGTAGTGAATGACATACGCAACAGAATAGACGAGCGCATACAGCTGCCCGAAGGCTATCATATCGAATACGGCGGACAGTTTGAAAGTGAAGAGACAGCCGGACGCATCCTGCTGCTCACCTCATTCGTCAGTATAGCCGTCATCTTCATGTTGCTCTTCTTCCAGTTCCGCAACGCAGCGCAAAGCGGCATCATACTGCTCAACCTGCCGTTGGCACTGATAGGAGGTATATTCGCCCTATTACTCACCACCGGCGAGATCAGTATCCCAGCCATCATCGGGTTTATCTCGCTCTTCGGCATTGCCACGCGCAACGGCATGCTGCTCGTGAGTCATTACAACATGCTGCGGCAAGAAGGCACGCCCCTGCGTGAAAGCATCCTGCACGGATCGCTCGACCGGCTGAACCCCATCCTCATGACGGCCCTTTCATCGGCTCTGGCACTCATTCCGCTGGCCCTGAGAGGCGACCTGCCGGGCAACGAAATCCAAAGCCCTATGGCAAAAGTGATACTGGGAGGACTGCTCACATCCACCTTCCTGAACGCATTTATTATTCCTGTCGTATATGAATGGATGAACCGCAAGGACGTCCGTTCACAATAATCTCCGATCACAATGAAAAGAAACATCCTGGTTACAGTCCTCTGTACCTGTTGTCTGTCTCCGGTACCGGCACAGGGCGTGGACGATGTGCTACGCAGCGTGGCACAACACAACAAATCCATACAGGCAGCCCTGAAAAACGGCGAAGCAGAAAGAACAAGCATCGAAGCAGAAAACCTGCCGGAAGACCCCTCTGTAGAATACAGCTCATTCTATGGTAAAGGTGTAAACGGACAAGCCGGTTCCGAACTGGTAGTGTCACAGGGATTCGATTTTCCCACGGTGTACGGAATCCGCAACCGGGCGGGACGCGAACGGAAAGAAGCCGTGAATTATCGTATAGAAGCTCTGAGACGCGACATCCTGCTCGAAGCCAAAAACCTCTGCCTGGACCTGATACGCCTGAACCGCCAACACGACCTGCTGACGCGCCGCATGCAGAATGCCGACGAACTGCTGACATTTTACGAAGAACGTCTCAAAGCCGGCGACGCAACCATTATCGAAGTAAACAAAATCAAAATGGAACGCATGAGCATACAGACCGAAGTGCTGCAAAACAACTCCGAACACCGCACAGCCTTGCAGACTCTGCTGGCTCTGAACGGCAACATGCCGCTCACATTCGAAGAACGGGAATATCCCGTCGTGCCCTCCACGGCCGATTTCGAAACACTGCAGGATGAAGCACTGGCCTCGGATGCCGGCCTTCTGGCCGCCGAGGCCGATACACGTGCAGCCTCCCGCAATCTGGCAGCCAGCCGTCAGAACTGGCTGCCCAGACTGGAAATCGGCTACCGCCGGAATACCAACGAAGGCGGCAAGGAGCACGGTTTCCTGATAGGAGGATCCATTCCCCTCTTCTCCAACCGCCGGCAAGTAAAAATAGCACAGGCACAAGCTATCGGCTCCCGTCTGCAAGCAGACGGCGAACGCTTGCAGACGGAAGCCGGGCTACAAGCCGGATTCAATGAAATGAAACAACTGGAACAGGCTCTTTCGGTCTACGACCTGTCGCTGATGGCCCGAACTCTCGACCTGCTGAAAGAGAGTGTGAAGGGCGGACAAATGTCCGTGACAGACTATTTTGTAGAGGCCGATCAGATATACCGGAACCAGCAAGCATGCATGGAACTGGAATGCCGTTACCAAAAAGTAGCAGCCACACTTTGGAAGAACAGATTATAAGTTCGGTAGCCGAAGAACCGGATGAAAAAACAAAAAGATTCTTATAAAATTGTGTGCGTATGTCAGTTACTTTTTCTAACTTTGCCGGAAAGGAAAACGCATTATTAAATCATCATAAGTATGGAAAAGAATTTTTTGCAGAACTTCTCTCTGGAAGGTAAAGTGGCTTTGGTCACCGGAGCATCTTACGGAATCGGGTTCGGTATAGCCACGGCTTTTGCACAGTGTGGTGCCACAATCGTATTCAACGATATCAAACAGGAATTGGTGGACAAAGGACTGGCCGCATACAAAGAACAAGGAATCGAAGCCCACGGATACGTGTGTGATGTGACAGACGAAGCTGCCGTAAACGACATGGTAAACCGCATTGAACAGGAAGTTGGCGTGATAGACATTCTGGTAAACAATGCCGGCATCATCAAGCGTATTCCCATGACAGAAATGTCTGCTGCCGAATTCCGTCAGGTCATTGATGTAGACCTGAACGCTCCTTTCATCGTATCCAAGGCTGTAATTCCCGGTATGATTAAGAAAGGACACGGCAAAATCATCAACATCTGTTCCATGATGTCGGAACTGGGCCGCGAAACCGTATCGGCATACGCTGCAGCCAAAGGCGGACTGAAAATGCTCACCCGCAACATCTGTTCCGAATATGGTGAGTACAACATTCAGTGCAACGGTATCGGTCCGGGCTACATCGCTACTCCGCAAACCGCCCCGCTCCGCGAACGCCAGCCGGACGGCAGCCGTCATCCTTTCGACAGTTTCATCGTGGCCAAAACACCGGCAGCCCGCTGGGGTACTCCGGAAGACCTTCAAGGTCCGGCCGTATTCCTGGCTTCGGACGCCTCTAACTTTGTCAACGGCCTCGTGCTATACGTAGACGGAGGTATTCTGGCTTACATCGGAAAGCAGCCCAAGTAACCAAAGAGCATAAGATCTCTCATACAACCGGTATCCGCAACTTATTGTGGTACCGGTTTTTTTAATTCTTTTTTCCTTCCTTCGGAACAGAATCGGCATAACAATCATCCAAAACTTTCCATTTAAAGCCGATTTAACAATATTTGACCCAAATTTACTACTCATCTTACCACGTAACTATTACTTTTACAAAAACATAATTTCATGTTTCATAAATAATATTTTATATTATGAGTAATTTTACTTTCAAACCTTTGTTGTTTTGTGCCGCGCTTGCCGGAATAACATCGACTACCCTCAAAGCGCAAAATATCTCGTTCGCCGCAGCATCCAACGAGGAAGCCGAAAAATTGGGCGTGAAAGCCAGCGACGGCGTACCTTTGTTTATCGACTTCGACAACAACGGGTTCATGGACATATTCGCCACCGGACAGACCTTCGAATGGTTGCCAACCGACCAGACGAATGAAGACGGAAGCGTAAAATGGGACTGGAAATGGTACGACGGAAACTTTCTGGCACTGAACAACGGAGACGGTACTTTCACGACAAAAGACCGCAATGCCGGTACGGGCCTCCCCGTAACCTACGGAGGACTGGGAAGCAAAGCCATTGATTTCAACCAGGACGGCTATACGGATTTTCTGTTCCTGAGCTGCCAAAGAGGATGGACCGGAGTGGCGCAAACACGTCTTATTTTAGTGAAAAACAACGGAGACGGTACTTTTACCGAGGTTGCGGACGAAGCTATTGCCGGACTTCATCTGGATGACAAAGATTATCGCCCCAACGGAGGCCAATCGCTCAACTGCATGTCCATAGCAGACTACAACAAGGACGGTTATCCCGACATTCTGATTCAGTTCGAAGGAAACAATCCGTGGGAACGTGCCGTAAAATTGTTGAAAAACGTGAATGGCGACCACTTTGAACTGGTGGAGAACACCGGCATCATCCCGCAATGCGGCGGAAGCGTATCATTCGGAGATTTCAACAATGACGGATGGCCCGACATCGTAGTGACCGGCTGGGCCGATCAGAACGAAAGCATCGGCCTGAATGAAGGCGGCAATCAAATGCACTTCTACCGTAACAAGAAAGACGGTACATTTGAACTGGCATCGAAAGACATCAATGAAGATCTGGCCACGGCCGGCAAGAAATGGGGATTCGGCGATGATGCCGTGATGTTTGTCCTCGACTACGATCAGGACGGCAAGCAGGACATTCTCTGTATCGGAGGTGTAGGCGGCGACATCAAGGGCGACAAAGAAGGATCACAAAACGGCAAAAGATCAATTCTGCTCCGCAATGTTTCTACTGACGACAAGTTCGCTTTCGAAGAATATGAAACCAATATATTCCCGGGATCGGGCGAGAATACCCGTCTGGCAGAACTGGCTGATTTCAACGGTGACGGATGGGTGGACTATGTAAGCTACGGATGGAACGGTGACTGGATCACCAGTGCATCAAGCAGCAAGGGTACCTACGATCAGTTTGACATCAACACTCAGTTAAACGGGTTGGTGATGAAAGAAGGCTACATGACACATGGCGACATCAATAACGACGGACTGCTTGACATAGCTACGCTGAACAGCAATGACCGTATCGGCTATACCCAAAATACGACCGAAGCAGCCACCGTTCAAAAACCGGGTGTACCAACCGACTTAAAGGTGGAATACAATGAAGCCACCCAACAAGTCAATGTGACTTGGACCGGCTCACAGACTGAAAGCGGCAGCAAGGCTTTCTACAACTTGTATATAAAGAACGAAACTACAGGCCAGACATTCATGCTTGCTCCTGCAGATGCAGAAACAGGATTCCAACGTGCATACACCTCATTCTCAGCTTATGTACCTTCCACAAACTACACATTTGAGAATATTGAAAGCGGAAACTATACCGTAGGTGTACAGGCTGTGACTTATTCATGGCAAGCTTCTGAATTTGCAACTGCTTCATTCGGTTCTGTCCAATACACAGAAATTCCCGCATCTACTGATCCGATCGAAGGTAAAGTAGAAGAATTGGGTATCATCACCCTCTTCGGTTCATCAAAATTTGCTGTCGTGAACGGTACACACGATGATGACGGAAACATTGCAAACGAAGCACTTAACTGCGAAGTTCCCTATATCATCAACAAGAATACGCAGGAAAAGACTGATGTAACCATGATCACATACGGAGAAGGATACAACGAAATCCAACTCTGGTTCCTCAATCCCGAAACATTCGAACCTATCACCGATGCAGGAAACTATGAACTGGTTATCCCGCAGGGATTCTACTGCTGTCCGGACAATAAGGACGACTGGCAGAACTTCGTTATCTCAGGACCGATGAATCAGGAAACACGATTCAACTATAATATCGTAGCCTATACAGAAACTCCGGCTGCCGTAGATCCCGCAGAAGGAGAAGTAGAAGAATTGGGTATCATCACCCTCTTCGGTTCATCGAAATATGCTGTCGTGAACGGTACACACGATGATGACGGAAACATTGCAAACGAAACACTGAACTGCGAAGTTCCCTATATCATCAACAAGAATACGCAGGAAAAGACTGATGTAACCATGATCACATACGGAGAAGGATACAACGAAATCCAACTCTGGTTCCTCAATCCCGAAACATTCGAACCTATCACCGACGCAGGAAACTATGAACTGGTTATTCCGCAGGGATTCTACTGCTGCCCGGACAATAAGGACGACTGGCAGAACTTCGTTATCTCAGGACCGATGAACCAGGAAACACGCTTCAACTACACTATCAAGGATGAAGGTGATAACATCAACGCCATATTCGGTCAGAAGAAAAATGTAAACGTGTATACCATTGGTGGTATATTGGTAGAAGAGAACGCCGACCGCGAGGTATTGAAAACTTTAAAGAAAGGCCTCTACATCATTAATGGAAAAAGTGTTCTGATAAAATAATAAAGAATACGTAAAAAACAGAAATCAGGCCTGCATTGTAATGCAGGCCTGATTTTCATATAAATACTATCACAAACCATGAGACCGAGAACTACAATTCTTCCAATATCTCGCGGAAAGTTTTCTGCAATAAAGGATGCATCACGTTCGGAGCAATCTCAACCAAAGGTTCCATGACAAAACGGCGCTTGTGCATAAGAGGATGAGGAAGCGACAAATGCATACTCACTCCGTCAGCTCCCGGTACTTCAAAATCCTCTTCAAGCACCATATCACCATATAACAATAAATCTATATCAATAGGACGGTCGGCATATTCTTGAGCCGTACTTTTCCTAAAACGCCCCAATTCACGCTCTACAGTCTGCGTAAGACAAAGAATTTCCTCCGGCATCTTATCTGTACGAAACACGGCTACAGCATTCAGAAACGAATGATCGGAATGAAATCCCCACGGTTCCGTTTCATAAAAAGCGGACAAGCTTTTCAATTCGCCCATCCGCTCCGTCAATATCTCCACAGCCTTGTTTAACAATTGTTCCCGATTTCCGAGATTACCGCCAAGACCCACATACAAATCCTTCATCAATCGTTCAATATAAGCATGGCATCACCATACGTTCCAAAACGATAGCCCTCCTTCAACGCTTCCTTATAACCTTGCATTACCAAATCATAACCGCCGTAAGCAGCCGTCAACATCAGCAATGTGCTGTATGGCATATAGAAATTAGCCACCATACTGTCTGCTACATTGAACTCGTAAGGCGGAAAAATAAACTTATTGGTCCAACCCGTAAACTCTTTCAGATGACCGTCCGTACCTACAGCCGTCTCTATCACCCGCTGTACCGTAGTACCCACGGCACACACACGATGACCTCCGTCTTTTGCGGCATTGACAATGCGACAGGCGTCTCTTTCCACAAACATCTCCTCACTGTCCATCTTATGTTTCGTCAGATCCTCTACGTCTATATCCCGGAAACTTCCCAAACCGCAATGCATCGTTACATAAGCAAAATCCACTCCCTTAATCTCAAGACGCTTCATCAACTCACGCGAGAAATGAAGTCCGGATGATGGTGCGGTAACAGCTCCTTCATTACGGGCAAAAATACACTGAAAACGCTCCATGTCATCCTCCTCTGCCGGACGCCTCACAATATGTTTGGGCAGCGGAGCCTCACCAAGCGCATACAAAGCTGTCTTGAATTCATCATGCGGCCCGTCATAAAGGAAACGCAACGTACGTCCACGCGACGTTGTATTGTCGATAACTTCTGCCACCATAGAGTCATCCTCCCCGAAATATAATTTATTTCCAATACGGATTTTGCGTGCAGGATCAACCAATACATCCCAAAGGCGTAATTCTTCATTCAATTCCCTTAACAAAAAAACCTCAATGCGCGCCCCAGTCTTCTCCTTATTACCGTAGAGGCGAGCCGGAAAAACTTTGGTATCATTGAATATAAAAACATCCTTGTCATTGAAATAATCAAGAATGTCCTTGAAATATTGGCGATGTTCAATATCACCGCTTTTCTTATGCAGCACCATCAAACGAGATTCATCACGATGATGCGTAGGATACTGCGCTATCTGTTCCTCCGGCAGCTTGAATTTAAATTGTGACAGCTTCATATGGACTAGTCTTCTTATATTAATTAATTATTCTCTGTTGTTTCGATATTCTGGTCATCCAACCATTCAGGAAAATCTTCCAGTTTCAGGCAGTCTTCTACCCTCACCATTCCGATGCGCGTGCGTCGCAAAGCCGTCAGATGAGCTCCACTCTGCAAAGCCTCACCAATATCACGAGCCAACGCCCGAATATATGTACCTTTACTACACACCACCCGTATTTCTATTTCAGGTAACTCACAGCGAAGCAACTCAAGCTCCTCAATTACCAATGTTTTGGCTTTCAGCTCTACTTCTTCTCCTCTTCGTGCCAAATCGTAAGCACGGCTTCCATTCACCTTACAAGCCGAAAAGGCCGGCGGAACCTGCTCTATCGTCCCGACAAAACGGGCTAGCGTATCCTTGACTAATTCATAAGTGATATGGTCTGTCGGATACGTTGCATCAATTGGCTTTTCCAGATCGAACGAGGGAGTAGTTGCCCCTATATGCAAAGTTGCCACATATTCTTTCGTATGCGATTGTAACTCTTCGATCTGCTTCGTTGCCTTACCTGTACAAATCAGCAAAACACCGGTTGCCAAAGGATCAAGCGTTCCCGCATGCCCTACCTTAAGTTTTTTCACTCCCAGTTTCCGGCATAACAGATATCGTACTTTAGCCACCAATCCGAACGAAGTCCACTCGTAAGGCTTGTCAAAAGCCAGTATTTCTCCCTTTTTAAAATCCACGTATAAAGATTAAACAGTTAAAAAACATTGGTGTACAATAAGCGCAGTACCTACTACCGCGCAATACACGGCAAAATACACCAACTTTCCTTTCTTTACAATGTTTATCATCCCTTTACAAGCCAGACATCCTGATAGGAATGCTGCTATAAACCCTACAGCCAAGGGAAGGAGACCAATACTACCAGATACGGCCTGCATGCCACCGGATATTCCTTTCATTACATCAAGTAAAGCTTCTCCCAAAATAGGCGGTATCACCATCAGAAATGAAAATCGGGCCAACATACTTTTGTCATTCCCCAAAAGCAACCCTGTAGCAATGGTCGTCCCTGAACGAGACAAACCAGGCAACACGGCACAAGCCTGGGATAACCCGATTATAAAGGCATCGCGAACAGAAAGACTCTCTTTCTGACGCGGGCTGGCATAATAAGAAAATGCCAAAAGCAAGGCTGTAAACAACATACAAATACCGACAATCAGCAGTCCGCTCCCAAATATATCCTCCACATAGTCTTTGAAAAAGACACCTACAATACCAATAGGAATCATAGATACCAATATATTCAGTACATAACGACGGGATTCATTCATTCCCGGATAATGGAAATCAAACAGTCCTTTGAAAATCCATACCACATCTTTCCAAAGAACAACCAAAGTACTCAGCACTGTAGCTACATGTACCGCCACGGTAAATGTAAGATTAGCCTCTCCTTCAATTCCAAAAAAATGAGAAGCTATGGTCAGATGCCCACTGCTACTTACCGGCAAATACTCTGTCAGCCCTTGCAGAAGTCCCATCAACAATGCATCAACTACATCCATATTCTATTCTTATCTTATCTATTTAGATCGGTAGGGCGATCTATTTCATTTGTATATTCTCCCGATTGCTTGTTTTCTTCTTCCGGCCTATATGCAGGTTTACGTAGTATTGCATAAATAATAAACAGAAAACCAAACAAGCAAACCATCGGAGCCACTTTGATTCGACGTACACTGAAAATATCCGGATTAAACACTGTCTCCGAGCTTCCCGGACCGGACATAAGAATAAACCCTATAACAACAATAGCCATGCCGACAGCCAACAAAATAAAATTGACCTTGTCGAACGCAAAATTTCTTTTATCCATATACTTTTTATATTTACTTATTTAATATAGTTCTCCTGCTTTCATCCTCAAATACTTTCCTACGGAAAAGTAAGTACAACCAAGAGTCAGTATCAGTCCGAACAACAATACAACTCCCCCTACAAATAACAACATACTCCAATGGATATACTGACACAATGACGGATCATAATGCAAAAGCATATGCACTCCACTCAATAACACTATATCGGCAACCAAACCAGAGATAAAACCAAGATAAAAACTTTTTGCCATGAAGGGACGCCTGATAAATCCCCAACTTACCCCAACCAACTTCATCGTACGAATGATAAAACGCCCCGAATAAATGCTCAAACGAACTGTATTACTAATAAGCGCAAAGGAAACTAAAGCCAACAGAATTGCTAATCCTAGCAATACATAACTGACATGACGCAGATTCTCATTGACCGTATCTACCAATTCTTTCTGATAAATGACATCTTCCACCAAAGGTGCCTTTTTTAACCTAGACGTAACTATTGCTAAACTATCGGAATTAGCATATAGAGCATTAATATGTAATTCAAACGAAGCTGTAAAAGGATTAACTCCTAAAAATTCGGACGGATCGTTACCCATCGCCTTTACCTGTTCCTCCAAAGCCTGCTCACACGAAACATACTCCAAGTCGCAAACATAATATTGCTCTTTAAGAAAAGTATGAAATTTATGAATATCCGCATCGGAAATTTCTTTATGCAACAGCACTGTTACCGTAAGATTTTCTTTTACCGAATCAGACAAACGACCAGCAAATAGAATAAAAAAGAAAACAATCCCCAACAAGATCAACACAAGCGTGGTACTGACACCTGTCGTAAACCATTGCATACCCAAAGAACCTTTAGCTTTTTTTCTTCCCATGATTTTTACTGACCGAATTCCCGTATGTTACAAAAATACAACGAAATGCAAGGTTTGACTCTTTCTTTAACAGCATTTAACTTGGCAATCAATCTTCTACTACTTCTCCCTTAAGCGTAGCTGAAGAACTTCCTGTAATTCTCACGTTCACAAAATCTCCTATACGACATGTTCCCCGATCGAACACAACCACCTTATTTTGTTCCGTACGCCCAAATAGCTGTTCACCGGAACGCTTACTAACTCCTTCCACCAAAACTTCAAATACGTGTCCTTCACAACGGCGATTACTCTGGGCTGACAACTCATTTTGTAAAGCGATAAGCTCATTAAGCCGACGTACTTTCACGTCCTCAGGTATATCATCCGGAAAATGTCGGGAAGCATATGTACCCGGCCGCTCAGAATACTTAAACATAAATGCACTGTCATAAGCACATTCACGCATCAGTGATAAAGACTGTTGATGATCTTCCTCACTTTCTGAGCAGTAACCAGAAAAAATATCTGTGGACAATCCACAGTCTGGTATTATCCGACGAATAGCAGCCACACGGTCAAGATACCATTCGCGCGTGTACCTACGGTTCATCAAATGCAAAATTCTGTCGCTTCCGCTCTGTACCGGCAAATGAATACATCGGCAGACATTCGGCTCTTCTGCTATAACATATAATGTATCATCACTCATATCTTTAGGATGTGATGTTGTGAACCGAACTCTCATCCCATCTGCTTCATGTGCTACCATACGCAACAATTGCGGAAAAGACACTTTCGTTCCATCCATTTTTTCGTGGCAATAGGAATTTACATTCTGACCTAAAAGCGTAACCTCCTTATATCCACGTTTCTTCAAATCACGTACCTCGTTCAGAATACTCTCCACATCACGACTTCTTTCACGTCCTCGAGTATACGGTACAATACAATAATGACAGAAGTTGTTACAACCACGCATTATACTTACAAAGCCTGATATATGCTTTCCACACATACGTTGTGGAATTACATCTTTATAAGTTTCCGTCATAGAAAGATCCACATTAATAGCCTTGTGTCCCAGTTCTGCCTGCGCTATCAGATCGGGTAAAGAAAGATAAGCATCCGGACCCGCCACCAGATCTGCATGGTGTTTCTCCAACAAATCTTCTTTCACCCGCTCGGCCATACAACCCAACACCCCAATAATTAAACGACGTCCCTTTCGTCTCAAGGCATGTAAAGCCTCTAGTCTATTAACTATCTTTTGTTCGGCATTATCCCGAACAGAACAAGTATTAAGAAATACAGCATCAGCTTCGTCTAATGTTTCACACATTTCATATCCGGCTAAACGCATCACCGAAGCCACTACTTCACTATCGGCCACATTCATTTGACAACCGTAAGTTTCTATAAAAAGTCTTTTCATGCTGTTCATTCAAATTCAGGCTGCAAAGATAGTCAAAATCACACATATAAATACGATTTACTTCGGCAAAGAAACTAAAGTTAGGACAGACCTTCTTAAAAAAGACTAAAAACAAAGTTAAATTGAAGTCGTATCCATTGTTTTCAAGCAGATAACCCCGATATTTGTTCCTGAATGAAAACAATAGATTTTTTCATAGTTAAGGTTTAGTTGAACAAGCGGGATTTGTGAAAACCCCGCTTGTTTTTTAATCACAACCTAACATATCATCTAACCTCCACTATTATCATAGTATTTAATAGTTTCTGATAGTTGCATATACTCCATAAGATTGCTGATCAATATCATATAATGGACGGAGCAAATAGTTGTTATTATTGTTTGTTAGTTGAAAAGTCGCTTCTTTAAAGTTTGAAACAGAAAGATTTTTTAGAATACTCTCTGTATCTCCTTTCAATATTACCTCTGATTTACACTCAAATGCCAATAACATCGGACCATAATAAATTGCAAATGTATTTGGATTATCAGGCATTGATTTAAGATGAAAATCATAATGGAATACTAATCTAACTCTATCTTGATTATGCCAAGTTCTATTTAATACAAAATAGGATGCTGCTGAATTTACACTGGTTTGTTGCTTTTTATCATTAACATATACATCCACACCTTTGCTCCATGAGGGAAGCAATAATTTTAAAACAAATTGGGACTCTTGTTGACTTGAAATTGTGAAATTAATTACGGAATCCTTAGGAAAACGACTGTCTTGCTCTAACTCTATGCCTTTCTCTTCCCACTTTACAATAGAAGGAATATAAAGATTCACATAAAGTGCAGAATCATTATGGTAATAAATATTTGAATTAAGTTGTGCATAAGCTTCTGTACACGAACCACTACAGCAAGCAAAATCATTATCTTTCAGATATTTTTTATTGCGAGGAGAGCCTAAAGGCAAATGATATACATAAGAACCGCTATAGCAGCCTTGTACTGGCAAAACTGCATTATAGAATGTATTCATATATGAATCAGCATATTGAGGTTCGGCTGTCCATGTAAAAATATAAGAGCATAATTTCTGAGTGTTATGCGATACACAACTTTCTGCAATTTCTTTCGTTAGAGTATTACAAAGATGACCCGGTAACCCCCAATGCTCTGCCGTAACAGACGTCTTTGTTGTTGCATTAGGACGAGGCCCGCTACTCGTACCATTTGCATAAACATGGAAGTTGGTTAAAATATTCCAAAAATTAAAAACAGCATCCCGATACTTAGTTTCTTTCGTAACAGCATAACGTTGAGCAAAGCCATTTACAAGTACCAAATGAGTATTTGAATGTAACCCAGATAGAATATCTTCATTTCTGCATAAAGGTTCCACAAACCAATCAGGATCAAATAATTTAGCTATTGCCAAATGTTTAGAAGATTTCGAGATTTGATAAAGTTTGTATAATACTTCGTTCATTGCTCCCATCTCATTTTGCGGATTGGCATCTACTGTATACATCATTTTTTCTATTGTCTCCTTATTTAGCTTAGACATACGATTTATCACATAATCAGCCATTCCCAATAGAATTTTATAAGCTTTTTTGTTATTTGTATGTATATATACATCTAATATTCCTTGCATAATTTTATGATAAGTGTAATAAGGTGCCCACACTCCCGTGAACTTTGCTTCCAACACGTCAAAACTACTATCGGGAAATGCACCTAAATACCCAGTCTTTGAAACCTGTTGACATTTATACAATTCATCTACCATATAATCTAAACGCTCGGTAAGAAGAGGGTCTTTATATTTTTCTACTAGAATAGAAACAGCTGAAAGATAATGACCAACAAAATGTCCTCTTAAACCTATTTTGGGAGACTCCCAACCTTCTAATGGTTTTGCATCGGATGGTAATTTTGCAGTAATTTTAAAGTTATGTAATAACCTGTCAGGCTCCAAAGATTTCAGAAATATTATATTGAGTTCTTCCCGTTGTTTCAACCAAGATTCTTTCAATATAACATCTCTACTATAAAATGGAAATACCTTTCTTATATCCATGTTGTTTTTAACATGCTGTCCAAATGAATTAAAATAAGAAAGAAATATCATAAATATAAAAATACTTTTCTTCATATTTTTTATCGATTTATAAATTCAATTGATTGCAAAATTATGAATTAAAATGATAAGAACGAAGAATAAATAAGGAGAATTATAATTGAGTCATCTTTCCTACTGAAAAAATGAAAAAGAAATATGCACTTTTCAAAAAAAAAGCTAACTTTGCGTTACATTATTAATATATAACTACAAATATAACTCTATGGGATTCAATAAAATCACAGCAGTTGAAGCTGCTGCCCTCATCCAAAATGGAGATACCATCGGACTAAGCGGCTTCACTCCGGCCGGTGCACCTAAAAGCGTTCCGGCAGAGATTGCTAAAAAAGCAGAAAAAGAGCACACGGAAAATAGGGATTTCAAAATAAACATCCTTACAGGAGCTTCCACAGGACAAAGTTGCGATGGTATGCTGGCCAATGTTGGTGCTATCAAATTTCGTGCCCCTTATACTACGAACAGGGATTTCCGCACGCACGTTAACAATAATGAGATTTCATATTCCGATCTGAATCTTTCAAATATGGCTACCCAAATACGTCAAGGCTATTTGGGAAAAATAGACTGGGCCATTATTGAAGCCTGTGAAGTAGAACATATCAATGGGAAAGCACGTATATACTTAACAGCAGCCGGAGGTATCAGCCCCACCATCTGCCGTTTAGCCCAAAAAGGAATTATTATTGAGATCAACGCTTTTCATAGTAAAAAGTGTATGGGTATACACGATGTATATGAAATAGAAGAACATCCATTCCGTACACCTATCATGATAACAAAGGCTAATGATCGAATTGGTAAGCCTTATATAGAAGTAGATGCAGACCGCATAAAAGGTATTGTAGAATGCAATATCCCTGACGAAGCCCGTTCATTCAAAGATGCAGACCCTATCACAACGCAAATTGGTGCAAATGTGGCTGACTTTCTTCTAATGAATATGAAAGAAGGAAAAATTCCACCTACATTCCTTAACTTGCAGAGTGGTGTGGGTAGTGGTGCTAATGCTGTATTAGGCGCATTAGGACAGTGTCCCGACGTTCCAAATTTCAGCATTTATACAGAAGTTCTTCAAGATGCTCCTGTACAATTAATGCGCGACGGTCGTGTGTTATCAGCGTCAGCTTGCTCGCTTACAGTAACAAACGAATGCCTACAAGGTATCTATAATGATATGGACTTTTTTAAAGACAAACTTGTACTCCGTCCATCAGAAATCTCCAACTGCCCAGAAGTTATTGCCCGTATCGGAGTATGTTCACTAAATACAGCTATCGAAGTAGACATCTACGGACATGTGAACTCAACCAAAATATGCGGTACAAAAATGATGAATGGCATCGGGGGATCTGCTGATTTTACCAACAATGCATACTTAAGTATCTTTACCTGTGGTTCTACCACTAAAGGTGGAGCCATCAGTAGCATTGTACCTTTCTGTTCGCATATAGACCACACAAGTCATTTCGTAGATGCTGTCATCACAGAATATGGAGTAGCCGATCTACGTGGAAAATGCGCTATGGAAAAAGCAGCAGAACTTATTAAAGTGGCTCATCCTGATTATCGTCCATTATTAACAGACTATATGAAATATGCAGAACGAAACGGTGGACACACACATCATTGCTTGTCGGCTGCATTCGCCATGCATGATACATATTTACGTAAAGGTGACATGCGCCTGACGGAATGGACTGAATACATTAAATAATATACTTATTCATGAAAAAAACATCATTATTATACTTAGCTTTCTTATATTTTGGTAATGCTTCTTTCGCACAACAAGCACTTACTCCGAATGTTTTGCAGACATTAAGAGAAAGTTATACCAACAATTCCGCAAACAAAGCTATTCGTAATGCAGTTAATGCCAATTCTATCAAGAAATTGACAGCCAACCGTGACCATAGGACTACGGATACCTGGTTCAGCCACAAAGTAAAGAGTTCTGGTATCACAGACCAAAAACAGAGTGGAAGATGCTGGCTATTCACTGGTACTAATGTTATCCGAGCACAAGTTATGGCCCATACCGGCATGAAAGACTTTCATTTTTCTCATGCCTATACATTCTTCTACGATCAGCTAGAGAAAAGCAATCTTTTTTTGCAAGGCATCATTGATACACGCAAGAAAGCCATTGATGACAAGATGGTTGAATGGTTATTCCGTAACCCGTTGAGTGACGGAGGACAATTCACAGGCATTTCCGATTTGGTAGAAAAGTATGGACTGGTACCCAAGGAAGCCATGCCCGAGACTTACAACAGCGAGAATACAAACGAATTTTCGGCTCTTCTCAAAAGAAAACTGCGTGAAGACGGAATCTTATTGCGCGAAGCAGCAGACAAAGGTGCATCGGAAAAAGAGTTGGAAAAACAAAAAACAGACATGCTGAAAACTGTATATCGCATGTTAGTGTTTGCTTATGGTGAACCACCAGCTTCATTCACATGGGCACCGAAAATTAACGGAAAATATACGGAAAAACCTAAAACCTACACTCCGAAAAGTTTTTATCAAGAAGTATGCGGAGGAATGGATCTAAATGCCAATTTCATCATGCTGATGAACGATCCGTCACGTCCATTCAACCAAGTGTATGAGATCGACTATGACCGCCACACTTATGACGGACATAATTGGCTATACCTTAATCTACCTATAGAAGACATTAAAGAAATGGCCATTGCCAGTCTAAAAGACAGTACCATGATGTATTTCAGTTGCGATGTAGGTAAATTTTTAAATGCAAAAAGCGGTACTCTCGATCTAAACAACTACGATTATGCAAGTTTGTTCGGCACAACATTCGGTATGAACAAAAAACAACGTATACAAAGTTTTGATAGTGGAAGTACTCATGCTATGACACTTATGGCCGTAGATTTGGACGAAAACGGTAAACCGAAAAAGTGGATGGTAGAAAACAGTTGGGGAATAGATCATGGCTTTCAAGGGCATCTCATTATGACGGACGATTGGTTCAATGAATACATGTTTCGCGTTGTTGTCAACAAGAAGTACTGTTCACAAAACATACTGGATATGCTCAAACAAAAGCCTGTACGCTTACCTGCATGGGATCCTATGTTTCAGAACGAGCAATAAGACAGACACACAAACCCTATAATAAAACAAAGAAGATGAAAAAAATCAGAGCAGCCGTAGTGGGGTACGGTAACATAGGCCACTATGCCCTACAAGCACTCGAAGCCGCACCAGACTTCGAAATAGCCGGTATCGTACGCCGCAATGGAGAAAAGGACAAACCGGAAGAATTGGCACATTACAACGTAGTTAGCGACATCCGCGATTTACAGAATGTAGACGTTGCCATTTTAGCTACCCCTACCCGTAGCGTAGAAGCATATGCCAAACAAATCCTTGCACTTGGTATTCATACTGTAGACAGTTTCGACATCCACACACAGATTACTTCTCTTCGCCGTTCATTAGACGAAAGCGCAAAAACAGGCAAGGCTGTTTCTATTATATCAGCAGGATGGGATCCGGGAAGTGATTCCGTAATACGTGCCATGCTGCAGGCCATCGCTCCAAAAGGTATCACCTATACAAACTTCGGACCAGGCATGAGTATGGGGCACACTGTAGCCGTGAAAGCCATAGAAGGTGTACAAACAGCACTATCCATGACTATCCCTACAGGCACAGGCATCCATCGTCGCATGGTATATATAGAGGTAAAAGAAGGATACGATTTCCAGCAAGTAGCAGCAGCAATTAAAGCCGATCCCTATTTTGTGAACGACGAGACTCATGTGGTACAGGTATCTTGCGTAGACGAACTTTTAGATATGGGCCATGGAGTTCATCTAACCCGTAAGGGAGTTTCTGGAAAAACACAAAACCAACTATTCGAATTTAACATGCACATTAACAATCCGGCCCTAACAGGACAAGTTTTGGTTTGTGCCGCCCGTGCTGCCATGCGCCAAAAACCTGGCTGTTATACAATGATTGAGATCCCCGTCATCGACCTGCTTCCTGGAGATCGAGAAGAACTTATTGCCCATCTTGTATAAACAGATTTTAGTACAAAATTGAAAAGGAGGTTAAAAAAGAGCCTCCTTTTTTACTTTATATTATAAAAATGTCTACGCCATTCACTATTATCCATATCTTTGCATTGTTAGTATAAACATATTTATTAATTTTTAGTTAAAACTATTATGAAAAAGTCTCTACTGTTATTAGCTAGCGTATTGAGCATGAGTAGCTTGAACGCTCAGACAGAGGAACAGACTGTGAAGTTCCGTGACAATTGGTCTATTGGTGTAAACGGTGGCATAGTAACCCCTTTTAACCACAGTGCATTCTTTAAGAACGCTCGCGCTACAGTGGGTATTGACATCAATAAACAATTATCTCCTATCTACGGTCTGACATTTGAAAACATGTGGAGCATCAACACTTTCGAGAGCACAGCTGCTTTTGACGCTTCCAACCTCATGTTGTTGCACCGCGTAAATCTGAACAATGTATTCTGCCGCTACAAAGGAAAACCGAGTTTGTTCGAGGTTGAAGCATTAGGTGGATTCGGATGGTTGCATGTAAATGACGCATATGGTGATAAGGACGCTAATTGGCTTTCCTCAAAAGCTGGTTTGAACTTCAATTTCAACTTGGGTGAAAAGAAGGCATGGACTATAGCTATTAAACCTGCTATTTTGTGGAATGTTACTCAGTTTGGCAAAGACAACATCAACTTCCACTCTGATCAAGCTGCATGGGAAATCACAGCCGGTGTAGTTTACCATTTCAAGAACAGCAATGGAAAACACTATTATTCAAACGGTTGCAGCCATCTCGACCAGATTGCAGCATTGAACGCAACTATCAGCTCACTTGAATCAGAAGCTGCAGGAAAAGACCGCGCATTGCAGAATGCACAGAAAACAATCAATGATCTTCAAAAAGATCTGAACGATTGCAAGAACAAAAAACCGGAAGTTACAAAACAAGCAACTGTCACTGAAAACGAGTATATTGTTGTATTCCGTCAAAGCAGCAGCAGAATTGATGCTCTTCAGAAACCAAGCATCGACCGTTTGGCAAGCTTCATGAAGAACAACTCTAATGCAAAAATTTCTATCTCTGGTTACGCTTCACCTGAAGGAAATGCTAAATTCAACCAGCAGCTGTCTGAAAAGCGTGCAGAAGCCGTAAAGAACATCTTGGTTAAAGAATACGGTATCAGCGCTGACAGAATTGAAGCTCAAGGAAAAGGTGTAGGTAACATATTTGGCAAACCCGCATACAACCGTGCAAGCATCTGCGTTGTCAAGTAAGTTATTATATATAATTGATAAACAAGGCAAATGAAGTAAGGCTGCTCATAAGAGCAGCCTTACTCTTTTATTAAAAAACCTTACTTTCACAAAATATTATCATTAATATTTTGGAAGCAATATATAAATTACTATATTTGCACCGTACTACTAAACAATTATCTTATGAAAAAGTCATTAATCGTATTGCTGAGTGCACTAAGTGTAAGCGCAATGAACGCCCAAGATTACAATTTGGGAGGTAACAAATTCAGAGACAACTGGTCAATTGGTCTAAACGGCGGTATCGTCTCTCCGCTGACTCACAGCTCATTCTTTAAGAATTCACGGGCAGTGATAGGTCTTGACATCAACAAACAACTTAGTCCTGTCTATGGATTGACATTGGAAAACAATTGGACAATCAATACACAGAGTAGAATGGCATCACAAAAAAGCCGTACGGCATTTGATGCATTCAACCTGATGTTACTCAATCGTGTAAATCTGAATAACATGTTTGCTGGATACACTGGCGAGCCTCGCGTATTCGAAGTAGAAGCCGTAGGCGGATTCGGATGGTTACGATTGAATCAATTCTACAGTACGGGAGAAGGCGCTAATCACTTAGCATCAAAAGCCGGTTTGAATTTCAACTTTAATCTTGGTGAAAAGAAAGCATGGACAATTGCAGTGAAGCCCGCCATTCTTTGGGATATGAGTATGTGGGATGCAGCCGTAGCACACAGCCATCCTAATTTTAACGCCAACTATGCAAATTGGGAAGTAACTGCCGGAGTAGCTTATCACTTTAAAAACAGCAACGGAAAGCATCACATGACAAAAGTTAGAGCTTACGATGCTACGGAAGTAAGCGCACTGAATGCCA
The DNA here is from genome assembly GCA_910586505.1 of uncultured Paraprevotella sp. Taxonomy (GTDB): domain Bacteria; phylum Bacteroidota; class Bacteroidia; order Bacteroidales; family Bacteroidaceae; genus Paraprevotella. Next base: position 292,730 of record CAJUGV010000001.1, read on the forward strand.
CCATTAACAATCTGCGTCAGGAAAGTGCATCCAAAGATGAAAGTATCGTAAATGCAGAGAACAAACTTCGCTATGAACAGCAAAAGGCTGCTAAATTGGAACAAGAACTGAATGAAGCACGCAACCGTGCTCCGAAGGTTATCACAAACCAAAAGAATACATTGGAATCTGTCGTAACATTCCGTCAGGGTAAAGTTCTGATTGACGCTTCACAGAAACCTAATGTAGAACGCATTGCAACTTACTTGAAGAATCATCCGAAAGCCCGCGTTAACATTTTAGGTTATGCATCTCCCGAAGGTAGCATAGAAGTAAATACACGTATTGCTAACCAGCGTGCAGAAGCTGTAAAGAAAATGCTGACAGAGAAATATAGAATTAATGCCAGCAGAATCTCAGCTAAGGGACAGGGAGTAGGTAGCATGTTTGAAGAAGCAGATTGGAATCGCGTCAGCATCTGTACAATCCTTGAAGATTAAAACCGCGATATCAGACAATAATAAAAAGACCGCTTATGATAAGCGGTCTTTTTATTATGTCATAGTTCTACCTATTATTCCCCACAAGTCCTAAAAGCGAGTTCACGGCAAGCCTTTCTGTCAATTTTTCCATTTCCGGTCATGGGAACAGCTTCCACACGCACAATATACCGGGGAACGTGGTAACAGTCTAAAATAGTTTTCATCTTACGGAACAAACTTGTATCATCTATCGATAAATCAGAAACTACTAATAAAACCAAAGCTTCTCCCAAACGTGTATCCGGAACAGATGTCAAGGCAAACGGCACGGTAATACATGACCTCAGACGCCGTTCTTCCTCTTCTATCTGTATTTTAATGCCTCCACTGTTTACCGTATTGTCTGCACGACCTACAACCGTAAACATGCCATTCGGATATAAATGTACTACATCATTCGTTTCCAAATCGGTAGCGCATATTTGGGGAGCATGAATCACCAGCGTACCACGGGGAGACAACGATACATCCACCCCCTCCAAAGGCCGGTAACATACAGAAGCTTCCGGTCCGTTAAGCTGACGCAGAGCTATATGCGATAAGGTTTCCGTCATTCCGTAAGTAGAATATACACAACAAGATAAACCGGACAACATTCTTTGCAAAGACTCGTCTACCGGCCCCCCGCCGACAAGAACATGCCGCACACAGTTCAATAGCTCTCTTTCTTTTGCATCCTTCAACATATTATAAAGTTGGATAGGCACCACGGAAAGAAAATCCACAGAACAATCCATACCCTTCAGGGGATGCCCGGACGCACGACGCACTTTCAATCGCAATCCACCCACCAAAGCACGCACCACCATCATCTTAGCTCCGATATATTTCATATCCATACAAAGCAATGCCGTGTTGCCTTGCTGCAAACCCAAATATTCACATGTCCTTATGGCACTGTACATCATCCGTTCCTTCTCCACCCTCATCCGTTTAGGTTCTCCGGTAGAACCGGACGTTTGCACTTCTATCGTAGACACAGGAGAAAACCACTCAAGCAAAAACATATAAACATCACGCAAAGCCACATCTTTCTCTCCGTCAGACAATACCTCCAGTTTCCGTATATCAGAAACCGAAAAAGAACGGTTTTCCACTTCAATTCGTTGCCGCCCGATATCAGTTTGCCACATACCACAAACAATCTTTACGGATTTCCAACGGCATAGGCACATTGTCCGTAAACAATAGTCCCGTTCCCAACCCCTGCGGCAATTCGGGTTTCCCAACAGCACACCATTGCGCAATTGCATTCAGCCCTACATTGGATTCCAAAGCCGATGTCACCCACCATCCGATATTACGCCGACGGGCTTCTTCTATCCATTCACCGCTACCTGAAAACCCACCATGTAACGATGGTTTCAACACAATATAGTGTGGATGCAGCGTGTCCAACAACCATCGTTTCTCTTCGAGTGAACAATGTCCTATCAGTTCTTCATCAAAAGCAATCGGCAAAGGTGAAAGTTCAATCAGGCGTGCCATCTCTTCCCATTGCCCTGCCCGTATGGGTTGCTCTATGGAATGCAAATCAAGATCAGCCAGCCGTTTCATCTTTTCCAAAGCGTCAGCCGAAGCAAACGCTCCGTTAGCATCCACACGAACCTCTACCTCACCGGCCGGAAAATGCTGACGTATAAAACGTAGCAACTCCAGCTCCTCATCAAATCCGATAGCTCCGATTTTAAGTTTGATACATCTGAAACCGGACTCCATCTTCCGGCAAATCTGCCTGTACATGGAATCGTAATCCCCCATCCATATCAAACCATTGATGCGAATCCCCTCTTCACCACGCGAAAATGGTGTATCCCACAAAGCATACGTGCCACGCTCAAAATGCCGAAATGCCGTTTCCAGTCCAAAAAGCATGGAAGGATATCCGCGCAGATTCTCTTTATCGACATAACCCGCACGCGAAACGTCCGCACACACCTTACGCAGCACCTCCTCATAATCCTCTCTGTCGTCACAGCTCAACTGCGGCAAAGGAGCACATTCCCCCCATCCTTCCCGACCGGGCGCAGCATCCGATGTTATGCGAATATACCATGACTTGCGCTCAGTATACACGCCACGCGACGTTCCCGCAGGCTTTTTAAAATGAAAAAGTCGTGGGAAAACCTCTATTCTCAATTTACCTTTCTCTTCCATAGGCCTATCTTATACAATACAAAGGTACGGATTAACAAAGGAAAAGAGCCGTTTTTTTATTCTTTTTCCTCTAAACCATGAAAAAATACACTACTATGTATTGCATAGTACTAAGATTATACATACTTTTGTAACGGATAAAGGGAAATGCCGGCCGGCCCACCTCATCCGTAAACCGTAAAAGCCTATGAATGTAGACAATGCCAAATCTCAAATGCGAAAGGGTATGCTAGAATATTGCGTGCTGCTGCTACTGCGCAAGAAACCGTCATACGCTTCCGACATCATCACTCGGCTCAAGGAAGCCGATCTGATCGTAGTGGAAGGCACACTCTATCCACTGCTCACCCGCCTGAAAAAAGACGGATTGCTTAGTTACGAATGGCAGGAATCCACACAAGGACCTCCACGAAAGTATTACACGCTGACCACCAACGGAGAAACCTTTCTCGCAGGTCTTGATTGCGCATGGAACGAACTGTCGGCCACCGTGGCCCATCTCAAATCGGAAAGTCCGCTTCGGCTTCCGTTACCGAAAAATGATTGAACCCTTAACGATTAAATTTACATAAGACAATGAAACGAAATATTACCATCAACATGTTCGGGTCTCTCTATGCCATCGACGAAGACGCCTATGAACTTATAAAACAATACCTTAACAATATGCACAACTATTTCGCCCGTCAGGAAGGCGGTGAAGAGATAGCTGAAGACATCGAGCGGCGCATAGCGGAACTATTTGACGAACTGAAAACGTCCGGCATTGAAGCCATTACCATTGAACATGTGCAGGACATTATCCGACGAATCGGAAACCCGGAAGAAATGGATGCAACCGAAACCGTTCCGCCCGAAGCCGAAACCTCCCGCAAAGAAAACGAAAGCCGCAGCAGAATGCGTAAGAAGCTGTTCCGCAATTCTGAAGACAAGATGCTGAGCGGACTCTGCTCCGGACTGGCCTGCTTCTTCGGCATCGATGCACTGTGGATTCGCCTGCTCACCATATTGCTCGTATGGCTATCGTTCGGCACCACCCTCATCATCTACCTCATCCTGTGGATTGTCGTTCCAGAAGACAAAACGCCCGAAGACCGCCTGCGCATGCAAGGCTTGCCCGTCAATATGGAAAACCTGAGCAATAAAATCATAGAGAATGCCCGCAAGGCCGGAGAATTCGCCTCGGCACCCAAAACCCGCAACAAGGCGAAAGGATGCCTGAACGGACTGTTCGACATCATAGCCACCATCTTTAAAATATGCTCTTTCATCTTCATCGGCTTTATCATTATTCTCCTCTTTCTTTTCCTTCTGGCACTTTGTTCCGGCATGTTCTTCTTCATCTTCTCGTCTCTTGGAGGCGACGGATGGAACGACATCTTCGGCTCCACCTTTGCCAACTGGCTTTCGGCAAACCGGGCCAACGAATGTATCTTTTTCACTGCCATCGGCAGCGCCATCTTTGTAGCATCACTCACCATCTATACAGGCGTGCACTATCTTATGAGCGCAGCAGGCAAATTACCTCCCATGAGCACTTTCAAACGGCTCACGCTCGCCTGCATCTGGTGTGTCGCCCTGAGCCTCTTTGCCGCCTCTTCGGGACGGATCATCCACTCGTTTGAAAACTTCCGGGCAGAAGAACGGAAAACCTCCCGCATCCAAGAGCAACTCGACAGACTGAAACAAAACGGATGGAATGTGATTTGCCATGAGAATTGCTCCCCGACCACATATGTGAAAAACGGTGAATACTATACCGGAAACTGGAGAACATGGTATATAGACTCCTGGGCATCCGGACATGACATGATGAAATACGAGGTGGAACGGAGTGTCAGTGTGCAACCGGGTGTCTACCGCTTGGAAGCCGCCGCACGCACCGACGGACAAGGATGCGAGATATACGCCTGTTTCGACGGAAAGGAACGCCGGACTGCAGTTCCCGCCTACGGAAACACAAAAGGAGAAATCTGGGAAGAAGCCGTCAGCAAGCTATCGGACAATCAAAACGAATCTGACAACAAATGGAAAAAGTTTTCCGAAGTCAACAGCGGAAAAGGCTACGGATGGAGCATCGTAGAGATAGACAGCATCACGGTTCACGGCAATTCCGTCCGCTACGGTATAAGCAATGTCCGAAGCGGCAATTGGAACGGAAGCTGGTTCTCGGCGGCGGAATTCCGTCTGGAGAAAATAAAAGACCTCGCACCCACCCGGCCGAAAACGGCACATTTATCCAAGAAGCACTGATTTTCACCGCACAAATAAATCCCTCTGTTTGAGTTGTCTCCTTCACAGGATACCTCAAACAGAGGGATTCGCATATACATTAACCTAATTTCTTATCCTTACCATATATCGTTCCAGACATTTCCGTTGGACAACTGCCCTTTGTCCGAGTAGCTGTCATTCACATCCACCGGCGATCCGGCCAGCATCATCTCACTCTGCAATTCCGTCACCAGTACGGACGGAGTCATATATTTCCTCTTCATAATCATTATTTAATTATTTTCTTTCCGTTTATAATATAAATACCTTTCTGCAGGCCGTTCAAAGCCTTGCTTTTCTTCACTTGAGAACGTACACATACACCAGACAGCGCATACACATCCACTATCTCATCCATGTCGGATTCAACCGCCTCAACACCGGTTGCGTCCAGGTTCCAGGAGAAGAAATTCACTTTGGCAACTTCTTCTCCCGGAAGAGCAAGATAGGCCTTTCCCGCCTTATTCGCAATGGATGTACCGTCCTCAGAATCCCAATAGAATCCCAGACCGTTATCTCCGTCGGACAACTTATAGTACTTGAATCCGGCCTCGTTTATCGTTTCATCGACCAGCGTACCGCGCAGGAGATTCTCCGCATCGGCTGTCACGTTTTCCGCACTGAAGCTGCACGTATACTCTTCCTGGGCACCTTTGAGAATCACACCCGTATGAGTAGGCACCGTAGCTCCGGCTTCGTAACACCAGTCCACCGTAACCTTTCCTTCTTCCGTGGCAGCCTTCACCACACCGGCCGTCAGTCCGTCTGCCACCGTGAACGTATGGGGGGCATAATAAGTAGACACGCCGTGTTCGCCGATGGTCACCGCCAAATCTTCAGGCGCACCTACATAGAAAAGACGGAAATTGTCGGCATTCCAGGAAGCACCGTTTCCACCCACGGTAGCCACACCTTTCACACCGAAATACAGGCGTCCGCCGGTCACGTTGATATCCAGTTCCGTAGTCGTACCCTCTTTGATCCCCAATGCATTATCATAAGTAGCCCTATTGTTGTTGAAGTTTGCCGTTTCCATTGTTTCATTATCCAACGAAGCATACAGTTTCACAGCCTCAGGCTGACGGGTAATATAAGTAGCAGCCTTCAAACGGTAGTGTCCGTCCGGCAAAGTCAGGTTTCCGCCGATTTCCGAATAATAATGTGCCTTACCGATGGTATTGGCGTCGTTACCGGACCAACTGTAAGCAAACAAATCCGTATCCATGAATGATCCCGTTGTCGGCGCCGTATTATTCACGCTTCCCCATTCAGCCGCAATCCATCCGCGCGGCATGTGAGCCTGGTCGCTCGGTCCTTCCTGATAAATGTTCGGATTAGTCATGAAGTTCGTCAATTCGATCGGATTCTCTTCAGAGGCATTTTTCAGGAAATCCACGGTCATGGCTTCGCGGCAAGCCTTATTGAGGGCATCCAGATGTTCAAACATACCTGCAAACGTCAGATCCTTGTTCTCATAGTCGGCCGCCACATCCTGATAGGCCTGTGTTTCCGTGAGCTGAAGTTTCTCGGCCAGCTCCATGGCTTTCTTCAGACTGTAAGACCATCCCAGCCAAGACTTGGCCATGATGAGATTGTTATTCAAGACACCTACAAAATCAGACACCTTTGCCAGCATCTCTTCTCCGCCTGTTTCTTTCACCGCCTTTTCCGCATCCGCGATATTGCCGGCCAGCCTCTGCTGTCTGCTTTCAGACAAACGGCCGCCCCATTCGGTTTGAGCCGCTTTCGCTTCTGTTATCGATTCCAGCAACACTTGCGTAGGCTTATACACGGCAGTAGCCTTGTTCAATACCGTCAATAACTCTGCCCGCGCATTGTCCAGCTGGTCATCCCCTATACTGGCCGGATATTTGTCCAGCTTCACCTGAATATCTGATACCACGCCTTCAGCGCCCAAGGATTGGAAATTATTCTTCAAAGTTTCAAGCTCACCTGTGATCTTTTCGAAAATCGCCCTTTTATCATTACCCAAATAAGTAAGGCTGAAATTATCGACAGCCGTCCAGTCGTCTGCCAATGCCACGTTTTTCTTGATACCGAGCCTCAACGCCCCGTCTTCAAGCACTACCACCTTGATGGTGTTTCCCTTATAGCGTCCATCGAAAAATGCGTTGGCTGTACCTGCCAAGTCTCCCGGAACTCCCTTTCCGTCATCCAACAACAACTGAATGGGAAGTTCTCTTGCATTGGCATACAGGATGGCATTCTTTTCGAACCGCTCTCCCACATTAGCGCCGGGACGATAAAAACCCTGGCATGATATTTCGTATGCTCCGGGCTTTACGGTCAGTTCCTGATAAATATCAAAAGAATTATTATTCCTTGCCTCAGCACAAGCATTTCTATAGCCCGTACCATTAGCGTTATTGCCGCTTAGAGTAACACTTCCGCCGTCGTGCGTCTCCTGCCAGTGTAAGAAAGCCGGATCGAATCCGGGACTGTTGATATAGAATGTGGCATCCACCGGCTTATCGATCGCGGCAGCCTTCAAGGACTCTTCCCGCTGTGCCTTGGAAACCAGCATCCATTGTGCCTTCCTTTCACTTGTTTCATCCACAATCTTGCTGATCTTCAATTTCGTATTGTTATCCCAATACAGATGTCTGTTGTCCTGGCTGATCAAAGCAAATTCATGTAGCCCGTCTTCGGGATTAAGATCCTCAAAAGTCCAGGATTCTATTGTCTGATCCACAAAAGCTTCATTATCATTCGTCGCTCTCAGATAACAGTCCTTGATAGTTCCTCTGTCATTTTTCTGACCGGTATAAATCGTATATTTTCCTTCTTTCACCGCCACCGTACACAACAAACCCGGCTGTCCCAAGGAAGCATGTGTTCCCCAAGTATTGCCTCCCGTGAGGAAAGCATCCGCATCTTTGTTATACAAATAATACTCACCGCTTTCTTCGGGCAAAGCCTCGCCCACCCATGTCTGGGCAAACATTGTGTTCACGGAGCCGAAAGCCAGCAAGACGGCTGTGAGCGGCCCTCTTTTTCCTCTGAATAGAGAGAAGATAGAAGTAATCATTCTTTTCATAATTTATTTTTTTTAAGGTACTTTTATTTTCGGCGCAACGTGAACCGGGCGGCCACGTTGACACAGCTAATACAAAATATGATAGTCGCAAAATTATAGTTATTCGGCAAAACCATATAAGACATATATTAACATAATATCGGACAATTCTTACCAAATTACCTTATTATGTGTCCTTTATCCGTATACAGCCCCCTATGGCCTTCATTTTCATGGGCATGATTTTTTATTTTATTGCGCAGTAAAATAAAAAATCGTGCTCATGAAAATTTTTCGGGATGCGGACCAAAATTCCATCCTCCAACCGTATGCGGAAAGAATAAAGAAGAAAGACCTTGCCGATCTTGCATCACATTATTACACAATATGTTATATGGAAACAGATGCCAACAGGAAGCTCGCGGACTCTCCACAGGAAGCCAGCGGAAACAGAAACTCCGTCATCGGAATGAGATGCATTCCGATGACGGAGAAAAAAAATAACAATCTTATGAGTAATCACTCACTCCATTTCGGACGTCGTTTCTCCAGAAAGGCGCGTCCGCCCTCCTGCGCCTCTTCGGTCATATAATAAAGCATGGTGGCATCACCGGCCAATTCCTGAATACCAGCCTGCCCGTCCAGTTCGGCATTCAGTCCCACCTTGATCATACGAAGGGCCAGCGGGCTGAGCTGCATCATCTCCTCGGCCCACGCCACATATTCGTCCTCCAGCCGGCCGAGAGGCACCACCTTATTGACCAGTCCCATCTCGAGCGCTTCCTGCGCATGATACTTCCTGCACAGAAACCAGATCTCACGCGCCTTCTTCTGCCCTACGATACGGGCCAGGTAAGAAGAACCGAAACCGGCATCGAAACTGCCTACACGCGGTCCCGTCTGTCCGAACACGGCATTATCCGACGCAATGGTCAGGTCGCACACCACATGCAGCACATGTCCGCCCCCTATGGCAAATCCGTTGACTGCGGCTATCACCGGTTTGGGTAACGAACGAATCTGTTTCTGCACTTCCAGCACATTGAGCCGGGGCACGCCGTCCGTACCCACATAGCCGCCGTGCCCCTTCACGTGCATGTCCCCTCCGGAGCAGAATGCCTTGTCGCCTGCTCCCGTAAGTACGACCACACGCACATCCCGCCGCTCACGGCAAACCGCCAGTGCGTCGCTCATCTCCGACACGGTACGCGGCGTAAAAGCGTTGCGCACCTGCGGACGGTTGATAGTGATACGGGCTATGCCGTTGAAACCCTCAAAAAGAATATCCTCATATTCTTTCAATGTCTTCCATTCTCTTTCCATATTTTTCCGTTGTTATCGTTTATCTGTCTTCTGTATCGGGACGACGGAAATCTTCCTTCATCCGGTTGTAAAAATCCCGCCATACCGCAGCATCGGTCGCGGCATCGGTCCGCACTTCCAGCAACACCGGGGCGGAAGCTCCGGCATCGGTCAGCTCGTCAAGAGCCTCCGACAAGGCGTCTTCGTCGGCGGCCATGCGGTAGGTCCACCCCAAAGACTCGGCCCACCCCCTTGCCGAAGTGTCGTGAACGGCCGTCACAAACCGGCCCGTCCGGCCTCTTGTGTCCAGTCCGGGAAGCGTATGAAAAATGGCCCCTCCCCCGTTGTTGAGTAACACGATGCGCAGGCGGGCGGGCACGTGTGCGTTCCACAACGCATTCATGTCGTAAAAGAAACTCAGGTCGCCCGTCAGCAGAAAGTTCAGCCTGTCCGACACCGCCGCATATCCCACTGCCGCCGACACCGACCCTTCGATGCCGTTCACTCCCCGGTTGCCATGCACCTCCGCCCCTTCGGGCAAGGGAAACAATCCGGCCAGACGCACGGCCGAACTGTTGGCCAGATGCAACACGCAACGGGGCGGCAGAGATTCCATCACCCGCCGCACGGCATACAACGCAGAATAGGGCGCCTGCATATCCGGCACACGGGCGGCACAAGCCTGCCACCGCTCCGGATAAGTTTCGGAGAGACACCCGCCAGCCTGCGAAAACAAACGGGCGAACTGCAAGGGGGAAGCCTCTGCCACAGTGGTCAGCGCGCCGAACAAATCGGCCGGCCTACCGTCGGGCGCCACATGCCAGTGCACCAATGAAGGCACGGCACGCAGAAAGTGTTTCAGACGCTTCGATACGATATGCCCTCCCATCGTAACGACCAGATCGGGCGACAAAGCCTGCCGCTCTTCCTCTCCCACCGCTCCGAGCAAAGCATCGAAACCGCGTATGGCCGGAGAGCTTCCCGGCATGTTGCCTAACACTTCGGTGAGCCACACCGTCTTTCCGGCGGGCAGGCAGGCAGCCACAGCGGCGGCTTCGCCTGCCGGCATCTGTCCCGTCACCACCATCACACGGCTGTAACGGGGCAACTGTTCTTTCAGGAAACCGGTCAATGCGGTGCCTCCGTCCGACATGTCGAGCCTGCGCATAAAACGCACTTCGGGCAACTGCTTCACGGAAAAATGAAACAAAGGCTCCGACAGCGGCACATTGATGTGCACGGGACCGCACCCGTGATGTGCCGCTTCGAGCACCGCCTCGTTCACCAGACGGTTGGCATACCATTCGTCTTCTTCCGTATGCACCTCCGGAAGCGTCACGGAACTGCGCACCATCGTGCCGAACACACCGGGTTGCGGCAAGGTCTGTCCGTCCATCTGCCCGATCCAGGCAGCAGGCCTGTCGGCCGAGACGACAATCAGAGGCAATTGCCTGTAGAAAGCCTCACACACCGCCGGATGAAGATTGAGCAAGGCCGAACCCGACGTACAGCACACCGCCACAGGCTCGTGCCTGTGCAACGCCAGTCCGATGGCAAAAAAACCGGCACTCCGTTCGTCCGTCACCGAAAAACATTCAAAATCACGGCACGCCGAAAACGACTGTACCAACGGCACATTACGGCTTCCGGGGCAAAGCACTACCCTGCGCACGCCCTGCGCGCGCAACACCGCCACCAGCTGCAACACACTCTTCTTATCAGAATACATGTCTCAATCCCTTTGATATTACATATTTCATGGTCTGCATCTTGCGCTCCGTCTCCAGCCATTCTTCCTCACACACGGAAGCCGGCAACAGTCCGCCGCCGGCATAAAGCCGGATGCCCTGCGCTCCGATACCCTGCATGCAACGCAGGTTGACATACAATGCCGTGTGACCTGCCGGTGACAGACACCCCAGGAAACCGGCATAATAGCTGCGGTCGTAACCTTCATGCCGGCCTATGAAACGGAAGGCTTCCGGAGCGGGAAGTCCGCACACGGCGGGCGTAGGATGCAGGTCCTGCAACAACGAGCCTATCCTGTCTGACGAAGACAGGGCGAAACAAATGTCGGTGCGCAGGTGGGCCAACTCTCCGGCCGTGACCGTATAAGGCCCTTCCGCCTCGGGAACAAGTCCGCACAGCCTCAGCCTTTCGTTGATATATTCAGTGACGAAAGCCTGCTCACGTATGTTTTTTTCCGACCACGGCCCCTCCGGTTCTCCGTGACAGAGTGCCTGCGTGCCGGCCAAAGCCATCGTGCGGTATGCGCCCTCCCCGCCCGCCAGCAAAATCTCCGGCGTGGCCCCCAGCCAGAATCCGGTGTGGGGAGTATGGAACAAATAGACATAGCTGCGGACATACCGGCGACACGCCGCATAAAAAGCCCTCGCCCAGGAAAAATCTCCGGGAAGCGCCTCCGTAGACCGGCGGGAAAGCACCAGTTTACGAAACGCACCCTGACGGAGCGCAGTGGAGAACTCACGGAAAACACAACCGTAATCCGCCGAAGGAGAGCGTTCCAGCCGTCCGCCGAACTCCACCGGAACGGGGGCTTCCGTCTCTCCGGCTTCCGATGCGGCGGGCATACGCACGCTTACCTCCTCCCCGAAAGGAAGCAACCATAAAGGATGCCCCTCTCCTATGCGAAAAGGGGCAAAAACAAAACCGGTCTTCCCGTCGAGCGACGGTATATCCGGAAAAGACTCCAAAGAAGAAAGCGAGGCCCGTATGCCGCGGCAGACACGCTGTCCCGGCTCACGGAACCATACAAAAGCTCCGCCTTGGGCCACCCATCGCCCTATGATATCCTCACCGTCGAGCATGTAGGGTCAATTTCTTTTCAACACACTGTTCATCACACGGATGGAGGACACCAGTTTGCCGGTTGAAGTAAACACGTCCACATTCCAAACATGCGAAGAACGGCCTTTATGTACTATAGTAGCCACGGCTCTCACGGTATCTCCCTCATGTGCCGACGAAATGTGATTGCCGCTCACCTGCATACCCACCACAAACTCATCCGGATTGCATATCACCATCGAACCCAATCCGGCCACCGTCTCGGCCAGAGCCAGCGTGGCCCCTCCGTGCAGAATGCCGAAAGGCTGCCGCGTGCGGTGGTCTACAGGCATGGTGGCTTCTATCCGGTCGTGCGAAGCATAGGTATATTGTATCCCCAGATTACCCATCAACGTGCTGCGTGCCTGCGCGTTCAGGGCGTCGAGCGGAATCTCGCTCTCGCGCACTTCGGCCAGAAACGCGTTCTCCACAGCCACGGCCACCCCGTCCTCATTATTGGACAAAGTGACATAGTCGGCGCAACGCTTCACGGAATCGGGCGCATTGCCCATGGCAATACCCAGGTCGGCCAACTGCAGCATGGTCACATCAGCCACCCCGTCGCCGAACACCACAATCTCATCCGTTTGAATGCCTTCCTTTTCCATGATGACGGCCAGCGTATTGCCTTTATCCACCTGACTGCCTACCACCTCGAGGAAATAGGGTTCGGAACGGAACACATCCAGCACGCCGTTCAGCCGCTTTTTCCAATGCTGCTCCAGCCCGACCAGCGCTTCTTCGTCGTCACTCACCAACATGCACTTGCAGGGAGGATAGTCTATGGCCGCCGAAAAGAATTCCTGCTGGTCCAGCTTCATGCCGTTGAGCGCCGCCTCAGCCTGCACATGCGGGTCGGCAGCGTTGTTGGTCACCACCATATCACCGTTGTAGGTAAGGATGGCAAAGCCGTTTTTCTCGGCTTTCTTTTCCAAATAGGCGATATTTTCAGGATTGATGCGGCGTTCAAAGAGCACTTCTCCGTTGGAAGCGCTGATGACCTGACCGCCGTTATACGAAAGTATATAACCGTTATACGTACCCAGTTCCAGTTTCTTGGCCAATGGCAACAGGCCATAAGTGGGGCGACCGGACGCCAACATGATACGCACTCCCATCTGCTGTACTTTAAGCAGTGTGTTGAGCGTACGTTTGCTTATCTCTTTCTCGTCGTTCAACAGTGTACCGTCTACGTCGAGCACTAACATTTTGTACTTCATAGTCCCACGATTTTAGATGTTCACACAAATATACGGAAAGCCTTTCAAAGTAGGAAGAAGCGGAAAGAAGTTTATCATTGCGCTTCACTTTTTTTAGTGAACAAAGGGATTCCGCCCGAAAAAGGGCTAAAGAAATCAGCGGCACAACAAGTCGCACACTTTGTCCTGAAAGTGGTGGGCAGCAGCTCTGTTCTCCACTCCCTGGTTCATGATGCAAAAAGCCAGCATACGGCCGTTTGACGCCCTGGCATAACCGGCCAGCGTAGACACCCCCTCCAGTGTGCCGGTCTTGGCCCGCACATTGTTACAGGCAGCCCCCCGTTGCATTCGCCGACGCAGCGTGCCGTCGACACCGGCCACGGGAAGAGACTGATAAAGAGGGATGAAAATTTGTTCGTCCCGATAGGCATAACGCAAAAAAGCCGTTTCAAGCTCGGCACTCAGATAATTATACAAAGAAACACCGCTGCCGTCGGCCACGGTATAGCGGCCCGCATCATACCCCATCCGTCCTATCAGACCCTCGATATAGTACATAGCCTCCCGTCTGGATGCGTAGGGCTTTCCGGTGAGAGACGCCAGCTTATAGAACAGGGCTTCGGCACACAGGTTGTCGCTCTTTTTCATCATCGGGTCAAGAACCTCGGCCAAGCTGCGCGACCGCTCGGAAAGGCACACGGATTCATCGGGACAACGGGCTTTGCCCACGAACGAATAACCGACCCCCCATTCACGCAAAGCCTCACAGAACGCATCCATAAAACGGTTCTCCTTATTATATAATAAAGGTGTGAGCAAAGGCATATCATCATCCCAGCACCATCCCCAGCCCCACTGCAGGGTGTCTTTCATCGACACATCGGCATAAAGGCCTCCTGCCACGGAATCTATACCGAGTGTCTTCACCGCCCGGCAAAGGTATTCCATATCCTCCTCTCCGAACCAGGGGTCGAAACCTCCTACCACATACAGGTCTCCCCACAGCACACGCCCTTCCACCTTACCCGTATTCCGCAGGGAGGTAGTGAAACGACAGCCGCTTCCCAGTTCGGAAAGTGCGGTTACTGCCGTCACTATCTTTTCGGTGGAAGCCGGACGCATGCGCTGCCGTGCCTGAAAGGCATAGAGAGGTTCGTCGGCAGTAAGATCGAATACACACAGTCCCAACTGCGAAGTCGTCAGCAGTTCGTCGGTAAGCAGAGTGTCCAGTCCTTTGCACAAGGACATGCGCCACGATACATTCTCCTCTTCCGCATAACCGTAAGAGGGGACCGCACATAAATTTACGGCACAAAAGGCGAAACTGACGGCATGAGCCAGTATCCGCAATATCCTTTTTCCCATAAGCTGTCAGTCTGTATCTTTCAATAATTCATCCCGTCGGCGGCCGACATATCTGCAAAATTCCTCAGCCGGAAACGGGGTTATCATCTTAATGGAACCGTCGCAAAATGTGAGCATCACCGTATCGCGGCTTTTCAACAACGACATCGACCCGTACCGCATCACCTCCGCTTTTTCTATATCCGCCAGCGCATAGCGTTTCATCTTGGAGAAACGGCCCTGACGGATATAAAGGAAACCGTCGTCGGTACACACGTATGCCGTATGAATCAATCGTTCCACCACAAACACTAAAAACACCATAAAGCACAAAGCAGCCAGCGGCCACCTGACCCAAAAGAAGTACACGGCCAGCACCGTTCCCGGCAAAAGACTGAAAACAAGCGTTTTCTTATTGATTTTCGAATGAAAGGTCCGTATCATCACGTCTGTATTTGCGTGCAAGTTACAACTTTTACAATTTAAAAACACCAAAAGCAAAATCTTTTTTATGTCTTTTCAGAAAACGCGAGCTTCCGGAGTATCGGCAAGAACGAACCGGGACTGCCCGTACCTCCCAGACAGACAATATGAAGAGTAAGCTATCATACATCCGACCGCACACCGTTTTCTATCTCTCCGGGACACAACACACAGTCACGCCGCAGGAATCAGACGCTCACCTGCCGGAATCTGTGTTTTTCTCTTCCATGCGCGACAAAAGAATGTGGCCGGACCTGCCGCGCCATGGAAAAACCAAAGACATTATTTTTTTAATAAATAGGGAATGAAGCACACAACCAAACGAGTTTTTGAGTAGTTTTGCAATGTAAAACGTCAAAAGCATGATACGCAAATTTGATTTTTTAGTGATTGGTTCCGGAGTGGCCGGAATGAGTTACGCCCTGAAAGTGGCCGACGCCGGAAAAGGTAAGGTGGCCATCGTATGCAAAACCACTCTGGAAGAAGCCAACACGGCCAAGGCGCAAGGAGGCATAGCCTCCGTGACCAATCTGGAAGTGGATAATTTCGAGAAACATATCAAAGACACCATGATTGCCGGCGACTACATCAGCGATCCGGCAGCTGTGGAACAGGTGGTGAAAAACGCTCCCCAAGGCATACGCGACCTGGTGAAATGGGGGGTGAACTTCGACAAGAACGAAAAGGGTGACTTCGACCTGCATCGCGAAGGCGGACATTCGGAATTCCGCATCCTTCATCATGCCGACGACACGGGATTTGAAATACAGCGCGGACTGATGGAAGCCGTGCGCCGCCACCCCAACATCATCATTCTGGAAAACCATTTTGCAGTGGAAATCATCACACAGCACCATCTGGGTATAGAGGTAACGCGACGCACTCCCGATATAGAATGTTACGGGGCCTACGTGCTGGATCCTGACACCCAAAAGATAGATACTTTCCTGTCTAAAGTCACCCTGATGGCTACCGGAGGCACAGGGGCGGTCTATGCCACGACCACCAATCCCAACATAGCCACCGGTGACGGCATTGCCATGGTCTACCGCGCCAAAGGTACCGTGGAAGGAATGGAGTTCGTACAGTTCCATCCCACCGCCCTCTTCCATCCGGGCGAAACGCATCCCGCCTACCTCATCACAGAGGCCATGAGAGGATACGGAGGCATCCTGCGCCTGCCCAACGGCGAGGAATTCATGCAAAAATACGATAAAAGGCTGAGTCTGGCTCCGCGCGATATCGTGGCACGCGCCATCGACAAGGAAATGAAAATCCACGGCCTGGACCACGTATGTCTGGACGTGACACACAAAAATGCCGAAGAGACGAAGCATCATTTCCCCAATATTTATGCCAAATGTCTGTCTATAGGAATAGACATCACCAAACAATACATCCCTGTGGTGCCTTGCGCCCACTATATGTGCGGCGGCATCAAAGTGGATCTCAACGCCTGTTCCAGCATACACCGGCTTTATGCCGTGGGCGAATGTTCCTGTACGGGACTGCACGGAGGAAACCGACTGGCCAGCAACTCACTCATCGAAGCCGTGGTCTACGCCGATGCGGCGGCCGCACACAGCCTGAGCGTCATCGACCAGTATACATTCAACGAACGCATCCCGGAATGGAATGACGAAGGCACGATGAGCAACGAAGAAAAAGTGCTCATTGCACAGGATATGAAAGAAGTGGGACAGATCATGAGCAATTACGTAGGCATCGTGAGAAGCGACCTTCGCCTGCGGCGAGCATGGACGCGGCTGGACTTGATTTATGAAGAAACGGAAGAACTTTTCAAGCGTGTGAAGGCCACCAAAGACATCTGTGAGCTTCGCAACATGATCAATGTGGGTTACCTCATCACGCGCCAAGCCATCGAACGGAAAGAAAGCCGGGGACTGCACTACACAACAGACTATCCGAAACACGCTTACGACCATAAATAAAACATTTATACAAAGTCTGAAAATATCATCCTCTCCGAAACATGCTTTGTCTTTCTTCGGAGAGGATTTTTTTATGTTCCGCATCACAAAAAAAATTTCATGCGGAAGAAAATAAAAAACGGTGCGCAAGAAAATTTTTTTTCATGTGCACCGTTTTTTGAGGTATTCATTACCCCGTTTTATCCTTTTCCCCGATAGAGAAAACTTATTACATAGTAAAAACAAATCAATAAGAAACCGACACTTTGAGTCCGGCTTGCCGGACCAGCCCGGCAATGCGGTCCAAATCCTCATGCGAGGCTTTCTGTAGTCCTTGTTCGGGCGTTTCGCGGTCTATCGTGTAAATCATGACCATCGAAGGCGACGTCTCTTTCACCTTTTCCAACCAAGGCATCACATAGCGGTCGGATGTATTGTCCACACTCACTCCCTCAGACATACCTTTCATGAACATCGTCTGAATGATAACCTTTCCTCCGAAATCCTTCATCCGCTCCACTATCTTGTCCGGATCATACATCCCTGCAGGTCTGTCCACCCGCCGGATATATTCTCCGTCTACGGTGTCGAGCTTCAGAATATTGTTGTCCACCTTTTTCAGCGCCTCGAATACCTGCGGACGAAAAATCTGAGTGGCATTGCTCAGCACACTGATTTTGGCTTCCGGAAAATATCTGTCGCGCAAAGCACAGGTATCATCTATGATTTCCGCAAAATGCGGATGCAGTGTGGGTTCGCCGTTACCGGCAAAGGTCAGCACATCGGGAAACGGCCCGCAGGCCTTCATCTCTTTCAATTTCTCTTCGAGTGCCTTACGCACTTCTTCACGCGAAGGCAACGGACTGCGGGGGCGAAAATCCTTATTGAATCCGCATTCACAGTAAACACAGTCGAAAGTACAAAACTTTCCGTCACCGGGAAGCAAATTTATGCCTAAAGAAACACCCAGCCGTCGGCTGTGCACCGGTCCGAAAATGGGAGAAGGATAAATAACTGTAGCCATTACCTTGTCATTTAAATTACCAACACTGATGCAAAGATAATACAATCCCTTTCAAATTTTGTAACGCAACAGGAAAGAAAGGTCATTTTTCCCGTACCCGTCTATCCTTTGCAAGCCCTCTCCTATTTCGTCACGGTCGAAATAAGCTGTGAGTCCGTACTTAACCATACACATCCAACGGGCGGATATATCCCACCGCGCAGTGACTGCAGTTCTTATCCCCCTGCCGTACATGGTCTGATATGAGAAAGCATAAAGCAACGAAGGTTCATAAAAGGACATGGGTGCCTTGTAATCTTCGCTATTGAAATACATACACGACAAAGCAAGATTCACCTTGCCTCTTTTTTCCTTCCACCTGACCGTACTCCCGGCCATATATCCCCTTACATGAAAACCGTACATATCCCGCACTCTCGTATAACGCCCCGTCACACGCAATTCCCAATACCCGGAAGGCATATACAGTGACTGTATTTTCAGTTTATGATAAAGATAAGGATTTCCATAGCGTTCTTTCCGTTTCAAACGGTATTGTCCCGACAAATCCCATTTAGAGCCAACATTCCAGTCTGCCTGCAAAGCAGCGTCCATTCCTTCCGAAACATGAGGAGTGGCATACTTCACCCACGGAAAATAAAAGTAATCCACATAAGCCGACAAATGGAGTTCACTGACCGGATCCGCCTCGATACCGGCATAGAAACCGCTTTCGTTTCCAACCGTTCCTCCCTCTGAAAAAGCGGAAGCCCGCAACCCTACATATTGATAAGCGAACAAACGCTGCAAGGCTACCAGACTGTATTGGTGATTAAAACGGAATACGGCCTTATTAAGTGTGGCCCATCCCTGATGGACGTTACTGAAAGCCGTTTCACCGGAAAACATGAACCGATAGCCATGCCAGCGATAATGAATGCTTGCATTCACAAAATCTTTTCCCTGCGGATAATACAGTCTGTAAAGTTCCTCTCCTCGTGAAAAAGTTCGGTCGAAATGTTGATAAAGCGCAGTCATCCCCAACGAAAAATAACGGCCGCTCCATGTCACATCCGCACCTGTAGTCTGTTCTTTCACATTGTGCTTTTTCTGTAATTCCAATAACGTACGGTGAAGTCCGTCGGTCTTTAAAGAAGAAATAGTTCCGTCCTTGCGCAGAGTAGCATCTACGGGAAGAAAAGAATAGAAAGCGGAAACATCCGTGCGTCCGAAACGCCACGTAGCCGCAATTCCTCTGAAAAAGGAGGTTTCGGATACGGAAGAAAATCTTCTCACTGCAGGTTTCTCACTTCCCATATTGAATGACAACGATTTACTGAAAAAATTATCGCTGTTCACCACCAGTCCCTCACCTGTTCTTATCCGATAGTCGCCCAAGGCCAGCAATTTGAGTTTACCGCAATCCCTTAGCATGAAATGGAAAGAATAGGAGTCGTAACCTTTGTTGCCGTAATGTCCGAACGGTTCTCCCGCATCCTTTTCCATAGTCAATCCCCAATATAACTTGTTGGCGGAATTATAAGCATAACGAATATTGTGATAAAGAGAATTTCCGAGATATATCTTATTGGGATTTTTCAACAATACCTCATCATCCGGAATTTTATAGCCATCGCGCTTATACAGAGGTATATCCAATCGTGTAGACACATCGTGCCGACCGTTTTTCAACAGACTTTTCAAAGTATTCTTCTCTTCGTTCTCTTCAGCATTTCCGACATATACGAACAAAGAAAGAAACCCGCGTGTCTGGTAATCGAGTGCTTTTATCAGCATCAGTTCACCCAATGACTTCAATGGCCCGTAACGGTATATATAAGCCAGTACTTCTTCTATCTCCCCGTCATTAAGAAAAGGAAGTCTCTCCAGCTCTTCCTTAGTCACCGCATTTATATTGAAAGGATGTTCATGTAGTTCGGCCAGATCTTCCAAGACCGGATTCATCCCACTCCCTTCTTCTCCTTCATCCATAGAAATCTTTTCTACAAATTCCTCCCAGGAATAATGCTGTGCACATGCTTTATCCACAAAATACGTTTTTAATAAACAGCATATTAGCAAACTTATAAACAAACGTTGTAAAAAACCGGAGCAGGAATGTTTTTCTGTCATGCCTCAAAAATAAGCAACTATTTTTAGTATAACAAATTATATTCTTTGTAAAAACTTCATGGAGATACTATTTAATTTATATTTTTGCACACTATATGAAAAGAAAATGGCTTGGCATATTATTTTTAATGAGTATTTTCGTCGTGCAGGCAAATGCTCAGGAAGAGCCGGAATTTCCTGAAGAGCCGCAACTCAAAATAGTGTTTTACAAAAAATTGCAAAAGGAATTTTATAAAGGTGACTCCATTACAGTTATCATCATGCCCGAGTTGCCGATATACCCCCCTCTTAAATTCAAGAACAAGAAAGAAGCAGCACGTTATAACAGACTGGTTTATAACGTAAAAAAAACTCTACCTATAGCCAAAATGGTAAACCAGACCATCAGAGAAACCTATGAGTACTTAGAAAAATTACCCACCAAAAAAGAAAAAGACGCCCATATACGAGCCATAGAAAAGGGTATAAAGAAACAGTATACGCCTCAAATGAAGAAACTTACTTATTCGCAGGGAAAATTGCTCATCAAACTGGTAGACCGCGAATGCAATCAAAGTTCGTTCGAAATAGTAAAAGCTTTCTTCGGACCACTCAAAGCCGGATTTTACCAGACATTTGCCGCGCTGTTCGGAGCCAGTCTGAAGAAAGACTATGACGCCGAAGCCGACGACCGTTTGACGGAACGTGTAGTACGGATGGTGGAAGCCGGAATTTTATAATGTTCATAACTTCATCTTACGAGCCATTTCCCATATAAGGATACCTGCGGTAACAGATACATTCAGAGAGTGTTTCGTTCCGAATTGAGGGATTTCTATACATCCGTCACACAAGTCGACAACTTCCTGTTGCACCCCTTTTACTTCATTGCCTAATACAATAGCATACTTTTTTCCTTCTTCAGGACGAAAGCTTTGCAACATCACGCTGCCTTCCACCTGCTCTACAGCCTGTACACTGTATCCCTGTGATTTAAGTTCATTCACGGCATCCTGCGTACGCTCAAAATATTTCCAATCCACAGAATCCTCCGCTCCCAGCGCTGTTTTATGGATTTCTACTTGTGGAGGAGTGGCTGTGATACCACAAAGATATACCGCCTGCACGCGGAAAGCATCAGAAGAGCGAAACACAGAACCTACATTATATAAGCTTCTTACGTGATCAAGCACCACCACAAGCGGCAATTTGTCGGCCGCCTTGAATTCTTCGGCGGAAATTCTGTTTAACTCCGTTATTTTAAGTTTCCTCATACCTTTCAACAATTTTGTTCACAAAGATAATAAAACCCGCAATAAGTACTTAACAACCCTTTTATAAATAGTTCACAGATTCCCGAAAAGAAGTTTGGAACTTTACCACATACGTTTCCCTAAACAAATATTTCTGATAGCCAAAAAAGTTAGCAAAAGATAGAAATAAACTTTAAACCGTATTTTCATCATATTTATACCGTCTGTTTCCTCTAAAGTTTTTAACTTTGTAGATTATGAACAGCTCGTTAAAAACAGCTGAAATAAGGTTGTAACATGTTCTATTTAAAGAAAAAGGAATAAAAGGAAACTGTTGAAAAGTAGCCGACAGTCTCTATACCTCGGTTTGATAACTTAAAAAACAAATTTCATCCTGCTTTTTTATAGACAGTATCAACAGCCTATCATCATAAATATAAATGTTTTTCAGAAAAAAGAAATAAGATTTATAATTAATATATGGTTAAGAAAGAGTGGATAGAGAAGGGGTTTGCAGACGAACCTGTTGCGGAAAGTTTCGACCTGAAAAAAGAAATAAGAGCACTTTGCAAGGAGAAGAACGCGGTGATCATGGCACATTACTACACTGAAGGAGCCATACAGGACTTGGCCGACTTTGTGGGCGACAGTCTGGCTCTGGCCCAGAAAGCCGCAAAGACGGATGCTGACATCATCGTGATGTGTGGGGTTCATTTCATGGGTGAAACCAGTAAGATTATCTGTCCGGATAAGAAAGTACTGGTACCTGACCTGAATGCAACCTGTTCTTTGGCCGAAAGTTGTCCGGCCGGAGAATTCGCACGTTTCGTGGCCGACCATCCCGACCACACGGTCATATCCTATGTAAATACTACGGCTGCTACAAAAGCCCTGACGGATGTGGTAGTGACTTCGAGCAATGCCCGTCAGATAGTGGAGAGCTTCCCGAAAGAAGAGAAAATAATTTTCGGTCCGGATCGCAATCTCGGCGGTTATATCAATTCCATTACCGGACGTAACATGTTGTTATGGGACGGAGCATGCCATGTACATGAGAGGTTCTCGGTAGAGAAAATCATAGAATTGAAGAAGTCTCATCCGGGAGCGAAAATATTGGCGCATCCCGAATGCAAGGGCCCGGTGGTAAAACTGGCAGATGTGGTCGGCTCTACGGCAGCTTTGTTAAAGTATGCCGTGCAAAGCGAAGATAAGGAATTTATAGTGGCCACGGAAAGCGGTATCCTTCATGAGATGCAGAAAGCTTGTCCGGAGAAGACGTTTATTCCTGCTCCTCCGACTGACGGAACGTGTGCCTGTAACGAATGCAATTTCATGCGCTTGATAACTCTGGAGAAACTTTACAATACCTTGAAGTATGAATGGCCGGAGGTGACGGTGGATCCGGAAATAGCAAAAAAAGCTGTCAGACCTATTCATAAGATGTTGGAAATATCCGAGAAACTGGGATTATGATGGATTTTTTAAGGACTTTTACCGATGAAAGAGGAAGTCTGACAGTAGCGGAGACCGGAAAGGAACTTCCCTTTGAAGTGAAGCGAGTATATTGGATTTACAACGTACCGGAAGCGAAGGAGCGCGGCAAACATGCCAACCGGGTCACCTGGCAGTATCTGGTGGCTGTGAAGGGAAGCGTAACGATTTCGTTGGAGAACAAAGAAGGGAACGGTATGTATGTGCTTGACACACCGGAAAAAGGACTTCTTATTCCTCCTCTCACATGGAATGAATTGTTGCATTTTTCTGAAGATGCCGTTTTGCTGGTATTGTCTTCACAACCTTACCGACCTGAAATGTATATAGATTCTTATGACGAGTTTCGGAAGCTTATCCGTTGACGGAGCCGTCATATATGGAAAAGAAACATACGGGTATGGAATGCGGATGGAACATCAAGCTTTATGAGGCGGAACGCAGGCAGGAGTGGGATGATTTTGTGAATGCGGCACGAAACGGAACCTTTCTGTTTCTGCGCGGTTATATGGATTATCATGCAGACCGTTTCAGCGATTTTTCTCTTATGGCTTACAGGGGGAATAAGCTTTATGCCCTCTTGCCGGCACATTGCACGGAAGATGCTTTGTGCAGTCATTGTGGACTGACTTATGGCGGAATGGTGACGAATGAAAAGATGACGGCAGCTTTGATGCTTCAATTGTTTGAATGCGTGATAAAGTTTGTCAGGAGCCGCACTTCCGTCCGTAAGTGGCTTTACAAGCCTCTTCCTTATATATATGCCCGTTATCCGAGCGGGGAAGATCTGTATGCATTGTATAGGTTCGGAGCACGCTTGTCGGAACGGAAGATTTCCACGGTGATACCTTCGGGAGGCGGTGTTTCTTTTTCCGAACTGAGACGAAGAAAGGTAAGACATGCCGTACGCGAAGAATATACGGTGTCTGAAGAAGATGATTACGCTGCATTCTGGGATATCTTGGAACATAATCTGAAACACCGTCACCAGGCCAGTCCTGTACATTCATTGGAGGAGATCACTTTGCTGCAACGCACTTTTCCGCTTCACATCCGGTTGTACGGTGTCCGTAGCAAGGATGGGCGTATGCTGGCGGGATGTGTGATGTATGTCACCGGAAGAGTGGCCCATGCGCAGTATATCGCTTCCACACCTGAGGGTAGAGAAGGAGGGGCGGTGGATTTGCTTTTTTCTCATTTGATTCGCGAAGTCTACAGCGATATGCCGTATTTCGATTTGGGAACTTCGGTGGAAGAAGGCGGACAAGTGTTGAACGAGGGGTTGATTTTTCAGAAAGAAGGTTTCGGAGGTCGTGCGGTAATGTACGATACGTATGAAATGGAATTTTAGAATATAATTTTTTACAAAATGCTCGTTCTGTTCTTTTTCTTTTCATGACGGAACAGAGTGGGATGGAGAAGGGATTATTTTAATGCGGAAGAAAAAATATTTCGGTGCTCATGAAATTTTATTTTCATGAGCATCATTTTTATCCGTTGTGCGCACGGTTTTTTTATGATTGCTTTTCGGGAATGAAAAATATTGAAGAATGCGGATGGATAAGAGGAGGGAAAAGTTTCACGGGAAAAAAAATAATTGTAATTTAGCCTGCGGAAGCAATAAGAAAACAAGGGATGGTAAAGTATTTGGATCTAAAGAGAATAAATGATTCTTTCGGTTGTGAACTGACGGACGCTTTGGCCGAGGCGGCCCGGTCCGGCTGGTATCTTTTCGGAAATGAGTTGCATGAATTCGAGCGGCGTTTCGCGCGCTTTTGCGGTGTGGAACATTGTGCGGGAACAGGCAACGGACTGGATGCGCTGACGCTTATTTTCAAGGCTTGGATTAGTTTGGGACGCATAAGGGAAGGTGATGAAGTGATAGTGCCTGCCAATACCTATATAGCTTCTATTTTGGCAGTTTTGCGTGCCGGTTTGAAGCCCGTATTCTGCGAACCTGAATGGGATACCTGTAATATAGATCCTGCAAGGGTGGAAGAGAAGGTCACGGAGAGAACGTGCGCCATCATGACAGTGCATCTTTACGGCAGGGCATGCCGTATGGACGAAATAAGGGACGTGGCGGAAAAGAGCGGGTTATTGATAGTGGAAGACTGCGCGCAGGCTCACGGGGCTTTCTGCAAGGACAAAAGGGTAGGGGCGTGTGGTGATGCCGGAGCATTCAGTTTTTATCCCGGAAAGAACCTGGGTGCGTTGGGTGATGCGGGAGCTGTTACGTCGGACGACAAGGAACTGGTGGAGAGGGTGCGTATGCTGGCCAATTACGGTTCTTCGGCCAAATACGTTCATCCGTACGTGGGAATAAACAGTCGTATGGATGAAATACAGGCTGCTGTGCTGAATGTCAAGTTAGGACGCTTGGACAAGGATAACGGACTTCGCCGCCGCGTGGCTTGCGAATATATGAAAGGTATAACGAATCCTTTGGTAACGTTGCCTTATAAGGAGCCGGACGAACGTGCACATGTATATCATATCTTTCCGGTGTTTTCTCCTTTGCGCGACCGTTTGCAGGAACATCTGGCATCCTGTGGGGTGCAGTCTCTCATACACTATCCCATACCGCCTCACCGTCAGGGTGCGCTGCACGAATATGCCTCGTTATGTTTGCCTGTGACGGAACGTATACATCGGGAAGAGCTGAGTCTGCCGATGTCACCGCTGTTGACCGGCGAAGAAATAACATCAATCATTGATGCGGTGAATACTTTTAATGGATAAAAGTAAGTCGGCTGACAATAGCTTTTTTTCCTTCTGTATTAGTGGAAATGATATTATATACTCCAGAAGAAACTCTCTTGCCGTTTTGGTTACGTCCGTTCCACGTAAAGCGTCCGCCGTTGGCGTATCCGGAATAGATGAGTTGTCCAGTCACACTGGTTATTTTAACTTCCGCATTAAATGTCAGTCCGTCTACGGTGATGAGACCGTTGTAGTCCGGTTTCACGGGATTTGGATATACATGTATATTGTTTTTGTCCAATTCTTCGGCAGGCGTACTTGCGTCGCTTGTATAGGAAACCAGTCCGAGGTAAGTGCCTATCATAATCTCTCCCGTTTGCGGACTGACGGCAATACTCTGTATTTCATTGGAGATAAGCGGAGAGTTTTCGGTATTGAAGTGTTGCAATATCTCTTGTCCGTCCTCGCTTACCAGATAAACTCCGTCGGATAACGTACCTATCCATTTGCGATTGGCGGCATCTATGGCTATAGCGCTTATACTGACGCCGTTGAGCAGATAGTCGGCATACTCCGTACCGTCGTTTCGGGCTATTTTTATTTGGGTGTACGTGAAGTCATCGTTGTATATGTAATCGTCGGGATCTTCTATAACGAAAAGTCCCAAACTTGTGCCTACCCAGATTTGTTCGTTAAGATCCATTGCCATGCAATAGTAATAGTAGGGGTCGTATCTTACTCCGTCCTGATTGATGATGACTTTTCTTTTTACATGTGTGTCGTCCGAAGTGTCGTCGATGGTTCCGTTATAGTCGAGGGCGAAAATACCGTTATAATCTAACCGTTTGGAATTCATCCACAGCCGTTCTTTTGAATCGAAAAAAATCTCCGTACAGTTTGGAGCACCTTTTAGTTCTTCATAAAATAGAGAAGTCCACGTTCCGTCGGATTTAAGTACGAGAAGAACATTGTCTACTTCCGTGTTTGCCATCCACAGATTCCCTTTGGAATCGAACTGTAATGCGTCGCAGCGTGTATAGTTTTCAGAGTCGGGGGCGTCTGGCAGAATGGTTTTCAAAGCACTGTTTGTCTCGTCATAGTTATGTACGAACTTTTGGTTTCTGAATTCATATAGCCCGTGGCCGGCCGAACTTACAAAATGATGGTCGGGGTCTTGAGGATCTTGTGCAATGCTGGTCAGGTTGTTGTAGGCTTTTTGAGTTTCTTCCACGATATTTTCCTCACTGAAATTATGCCATATTCCGTTTTCGTAGAACATGGCTGTTCCGGCTCTTGTGATATTGTTATAGTTCAGATCTCCTCCGGCTACGAGCAAGCGGTTTCCCTTGAAGTGCATATTACAGAAATAGTCACGCACGGGACTGTTCGGTTGTATGGGCGAAAGAGAAGGTGCAAGTGTGTTTTCTTTAAGTTGGTAAGGTTGTAGGCCCTGAATGTTTCTGCTAGTCCAAAAGCGGCCTTTATAATAAGAGATATGAACGAAGTCATTGGATTGAGAAATTTCTTCCTTTTCCGAAATAGACCGTAATATGTGTATTTTGGAATTGTTTCCTAATATCATTATATTGTTTTTGCAAGAGAAAAACGACGATGAGGCTGAATGTGCGTGTGTGACGTTATATTTTTGTTGGTCAATGACGTATATTCCCGTAGTTCTATTATACCCTATAAGTTTATTATCGAAGAAAGTAAGTTGATGAAATGTATAGCCGTTTATTCTTGTCCAGTTATTCTTATCGAGCAGATTCTGAGTACGGTCTCCTTTATAAAATCCGTTCGAGGTGGAAACGTAGATGAAGTCATCATTGGCGGTACAGCATAGTGTATAGACACTCAGATCGTATGTATTAGTGAAAATTTCGTGTTCCGTATCCAATTCTATGATACCGAAATTAGTGCTGATATAAGCATTCTTTCCCGATATATTCACATCTGTAATGTATAGGTTTGCGTAGTTTTTATCCTTTAGCTGCTTTAGATTGACGCTTTCATAGTCGGGATAAATAAGGTCTACATTGCCGTTTTCATACACTACTACCAGTTTGTCGGTAGTTTCGCAGTGTCTGATAAATTTTATTTGGGTGTCATGCAGTTCTTTCAGCCGGTCATAGACATGCACCTCCGTGTCTTCTGTATTGTAGCTGAAAAGGTTACCGTTACAAAGAGAATATATTTTATTATTTGCCGGTTCGTTGTAGGTAGATATTTGCAGTGCCGGATAAGTCTTCCAGGAACCTATAGCCTGTCCTACCGAATAGTTTATGACACTTACAAGAAAAGCAAGTAATAAAATATATTTCTTCATAAGGCGTATTTGTTAGATGTTTTCTTTTTTCAGAAGATATTCGCATAGTAATTTTACGGCTTGCGCACGGTGACTGATGCGGTTTTTTATGTCGTTACCGAGTTCTGCAAAAGTAGATTTGTATCCTTCAGGCTGGAAGATCGGATCATAGCCGAAGCCGGACTCTCCTTTTTTCTCTTTCGTGATAAATCCCTTTACGATACCTTCGAATTGTTTCTCTTCTCCTTTTTCTATTAACGAGATAATCGTGCGAAATTGTGCTTTACGGTTGTTTTTTTCTTTCATTTCAGCCAGAAGTTTTTGCATGTTGGCCTGAGAATCGTGACCTTCTCCGCCGGCATAGCGTGCCGAATAGACACCGGGAGCACCACCCAGGCTCTCTACTTCGAGTCCGGTGTCATCTGCAAAACAGTCTAATCCGAAGTTATCGTATATGTATTGCGCTTTTTGCCGTGCATTGCCTTCTAACGTATCGGCTGTTTCGGGAATATCGGTGTGGCAGTTGATATCGGCTAAACTCAATACTTCTATCTCATTGCCCAACATGGCTTTAATTTCCTCCAATTTGTGGGAGTTGTTGGTGGCAAAAACTAGTTGTTTCCTCATTGTAGTATATTCTTTTATAAATGTGTTCTGAATAATCGGTAACGGTTAGAATGACGAATGTAGTGAAAATTATGTGAGAAAGAGTCTCTGTGTGCCTTATAAGCAAGCGTATGAGCATTCTCAGTATGATTGCCGGGGCACAGTATGGAAGAGGGAGGCCGTTCGTTCTTCATAAAGAATAAAGGTGATAAATGCAGTATTGGCTTTAATCGTTTTTTGGTGATTCCGTACAGTGTTGCTGCCGCATTCCCTTTCATAAAAGAATATATGAGGAGAGGCGGCATAATGGATTTGGATTTCCGAAGTGACAAAGCCGTAGCGTTGATAGCATCTAAGTTCCAGATGAACGGCCGTTCTTTTACATATTCCGTGGTGGGATATGGTGAATACCGCCGTACACGGTCTTGTGCAAGTTCCATATAACCTCTACAGTCCGGATACGGTGTATATCCGTGAATGTAGAGGATGAGAATATGCAATAATGTGAATACTGTTATAATGAAAAAGATGATTAGTTCTCTATTAAGAATCACTTGACTTTTATTTTGTCGAATCCCTCTCCATATACGCCCACAACGTTACTCTGCGATACGAAAGCCTTAGGATCAATACGATGGATAAGACGGAATATTTCTATGCCTTCCCGTCTTTTGGCCAAAATGACGAGTACGCGGCGCGGTTCCTTGCTATACCATCCTTCTCCATACAATACGGTCACACCACGGTCAAGCTGCTTGCTGATGGATTCGGCTATCTCTTCGTATTTATTGGAGAAGATGAGAAATTGTACGGACTGTCTTACACTGTTCATGTAATAATCCAGTAGGTTCATGGAGATGATAAGCACACAGAATCCGAACAGTACTTTCTGTGTCTCGTGGAATACGAAGTAACTGGATACGACTATGGCGATGTCGCATAACATCAGAATGCGTCCCATCGTAATATCCCGGTATTTATTGACGATGGCTGCAATGATATCGGTACCTCCTGTGCTGCCGTTGTTGAGAAAGACAATAGCCAGACCTATTCCTTCGCAGCAGGCGCCGAGCACACATGCCATGAATGTCTGGTCGCCCAGTAACTGAGGAAGTTCTCCGTTTTCGTCCATCATAAGTTCCTGAAACAGGCTGAATTCAAAGGTCAATGCCACAATACCCACTATGGTTTTGACGCAGAAACGTAATCCCAATATCTTGATGGCTGCAATGATGAGGATGAAATTGATAAAGAAATAAGTGTACTGTACCGGAAATTTTGTGGCATAGAAAATAATGGCTGCTATACCGGAAAGTCCTCCTGTTGTAATTTGGTAAGGGAGCATGAACAGTGTAAATCCTACTGCATAAATGGTCAAACCTATAAAAATACCTAGATAGTCTTTACACTCTTGCCAAATTTCTCTTTTTGAATATTTCATGGTTTTATGTTTTTGATAAGAAGCCGTAACGGACAAAAGGTCGTATCTTTTTCCCGTTACGGCTTTCTCAGGTTATTTTAATACAATGTTTACGATACGCTTCGGCACGATAATGATTTTCACTATCTGCTTGCCTTCCACATATTTCATGGTTTGCTCGTCTGCCAATACCGTTTGTTCTATAGTGGCATTGTCGGCATCGGAAGGGAAATCAAGGGTAAAACGGGTTTTGCCGTTAAAGGATATGCTTAATTTCATGGTGTCTTCCGTCAGATATTCTTCTTTCCACATCGGCCATTCAGCGTCGCATACACTTTGTTCCTCACCTAAGGCGTGCCACAGTTCTTCTGCTATATGCGGGGCGAAAGGAGCTATGAGGATCACCATCTGGCGCAGGATTTCTTTGTTATGACATTTCTGTTGGGAAAGTTCGTTTACACAGATCATGAAAGCGCTGATGGATGTGTTATAAGAGAAATCCTCTATATCCGTTGTGACTTTTCTGATGAGTTTGTGGAGTGATTTGAGAGAATCTTTTCCGGCTTCCCCTTCGGAAAGAAGGAAGTTTCCCGAACGGTCATAGAACAGTGCCCAGAATTTTTTAAGGAAACGGTGACAACCGTCTATACCGTTGGTATCCCACGGTTTGCTCTGTTCCACAGGACCGAGGAACATTTCGTAGAGACGGAGTGTGTCGGCACCGAATTTTTCCACTATCATATCGGGATTGACTACATTGAACATGCTTTTGCTCATCTTCTCAATGGCCCATCCGCAGATATATTTTCCGTCTTCCAGTATAAATTCCGCGTTGTGGTATTCCGGGCGCCAGTTTCTGAAAGCTTCTATATCCAGTACATCGCCCGATACGATGTTTACGTCTACGTGCAGCGGAGTGGTATCATATTGTTCTTTCAGATTCAGAGAAACGAACGTATTGGTATCCTTGATGCGATAGACGAAGTTGCTTCGGCCTTGTATCATTCCTTGATTGATCAGTTTCTGGAACGGTTCTTCCTTGCAGCTATAGCCCAGATCGTGAAGGAACTTATTCCAAAAACGGCTGTAGATGAGGTGTCCGGTGGCATGTTCCGTACCGCCTACGTAGAGGTCCACATTCTTCCAGTACTCGTCAACGTCCTTATCCACCAGCGCCTTATTGTTCTTCGGATCCATATATCTCAGGTAATAGGCCGAACTGCCGGCAAATCCGGGCATGGTATTCAGTTCGAGGGGGAAGACGGTTTTGTGGTCTATGCGTGAATTTTCGGTCACACAACGGTTTTCCGTATCCCAGGCCCAAATCGTGGCGTGTCCCAACGGCGGTTCACCGTTTTCCGTAGGAAGGAACTTGCTTACTTCGGGCAATTCCAGTGGCAGACACTCTTCGGGAATCATGTAAGGCATATTGTCTTTATAATAGACGGGGAACGGTTCGCCCCAA
Organism: uncultured Paraprevotella sp.; assembly: GCA_910586505.1. Taxonomy (GTDB): domain Bacteria; phylum Bacteroidota; class Bacteroidia; order Bacteroidales; family Bacteroidaceae; genus Paraprevotella. The sequence goes on from CAJUGV010000001.1 coordinate 324,183, forward strand.
TAGCGCTGACGGCTGAAGATGGCATCGCGCAGACGGTAATTCACCTTGACCCTGCCTAACCGGTGGCTTTTTACATATTCTTTCGTGGCGGCGATGGCCTCTTTAATGGTGAGTCCGTTGAGCGAGAAGTCGATGTAAGGAGTGACGCCGGCTCTCGGTGAGTTGGTCACGATACCTTCTTTGGCATCGAAACTTTCTTCACTTACGTCGCAGCCTTCCACCAACGGGATGACGGGCAGATTGAAGTGGCGGGCGAATGCATAGTCGCGACTGTCGTGCGCCGGTACGGCCATGATGGCACCTGTTCCGTATCCTGCCAATACGTAATCGCTTATCCAGATAGGAATGTTTTCTCCCGTGAAGGGGTTGACGGCATAGGAGCCTGAGAACACGCCTGTGACACGGCGGTCGGCGATGCGCTCACGTTCCGTGCGTTTTTTGGTGGCGTCGAGATATGCGTCTACTTCCGCCTTTTGTCCGGCTGTGGTCACTTCGGCCACCAGTTCGCTTTCGGGAGCCAGCACCATGAAAGTCACACCGAACATGGTATCTGCTCTGGTGGTGAAGATCGTGAATTCCTTGTTGCTGTCTTTGATCTTGAACTGTACTTCCGTACCTTCCGAGCGTCCTATCCAGTTTCTTTGGGTTTCTTTCAAAGAGTCTGTCCACTCCACGGTATCCAGTCCGTCGAGCAAGCGTTGTGCATAAGCACTGACGCGCAGACACCATTGCCGCATCTTTTTCTGTACCACGGGATATCCGCCGCGTTCGCTCACACCGTCTACCACTTCGTCGTTGGCCAATACCGTACCCAGTTTCGGGCACCAGTTTACCATCGTCTCGCCCAGATAAGCGATGCGGTAGTTCATAAGTGTTTCCTGTTTCTGCCTTTCACTCATGGCATTCCAGTCGGCTGCGGTAAATTGCATTTCTTCGCTGCAAGCTGCATTCAGTCCCTCCGTTCCGGTTTGTGCGAACATTTCCGTCAGTTCCTCTATGGGTCGGGCTTGCTGTTCGTCATTGCAATAATAGCTGTTGAACATCTTTTGAAAAGCCCATTGCGTCCAGTGGTAATAGTCCGGGTCGCAAGTACGTACTTCTCTGTCCCAGTCGAAACAGAATCCTATTTTGTTAAGCTGCTCGCGGTAGCGGTTTATGTTGGCGGATGTGGTCACGGCAGGGTGCTGTCCGGTCTGGATGGCATATTGTTCGGCAGGCAGGCCGTAGGCGTCATATCCCATGGGATTCAGCACATTGAAACCCTGCAAGCGTTTATAGCGTGCGTAAATATCCGAAGCTATGTAGCCGAGCGGATGCCCCACATGAAGCCCGGCACCACTGGGGTAAGGGAACATGTTAAGTACATAGAACTTTTCTTTTTTTCTGTCTTCTACTACTTTGTAGGTCTGTTTTTCAGTCCAGTATTTTTGCCATTTAGGCTCTATTTCTCTGAAATTATAGTCCATTTTGCTGTTTATGTATTGGATTTTTATTGTCTTTGTTAGTTTTCGGATTTGCAGATGGTGTAGGATTCTTTATCAACGCCTTGTTTTTTCATTCTACCGTTTCGTTTATCCAGGCATTCGTGATCTCCACAATATACATTTTATGGTATCCGCCTTGTTTTCCATACCATTTTTCCGTAAGAGTGTGGTCGAGAAAGGATTCCGCTTTCAGGTTGTCGGCATATAGTTTTTTTGCTGTCAACGTGAGTCGTGCCTGTTCAAAAGCCACGGCTTTTCCTTCTTCTACGGAGAAAGGTGTAAGTCCGCTTTCTTTCGTTTTGTTCACATCCCGTCCCGATTTGGAACCGCAGAAGTTGTATATCTCTCGGGCTTTTACGGATTTGCCTAAAAAAGAAAGTGTCATCAGATCACGGTTTTCCATAAATTCGAAGGTATAGCGTTCGGGGCGCACGAATACGAAAGCCACAGGTTTGTTCCATAACCAACCTATTCCGCCCCATGAAGCAGTCATCATGTTGTATCGCTCAGCGTTTCCGGCACATACTATCATCCATTCCTTGCCGATAGTTTCAAAGAAATTATCGGTCAGTTGGGCTATCTCCACCTTTTGCATAAGATTTTTCTTTGTTTTCCCTTTTTAATTAAGGTGCAAATATACAGATTAAAAATGTCGTAACGAATATTTTTTGCGTAATCCTTGATGTAAATCAAGAAAAAAAGGCAGAAAAGGAATATTGTGTTTCAAAGCATTGGTCTTTCATGAATATCTCATAATTTTGCAGTGTCTTAAAACGACAAAAGATAAGTAAAGGAGCGTCGTGAGACGCATGTGTTATCAGGTATTAGATTGAGGTAAAAAAGATTGTTACAAAAGGATATTAAGCATAAGCCTGCGTGATGCAGTCGTTTAATAGAAAATACAAGCAAATAGTTTGTAGATGTTTATGAGAAAAATTTTGAGAGATTAAAGATTTGTTTGGCGGGGCTTTCCTCTTGTGATATGAGGGTTGTCCCTTTTTTTTATGCCTTATAGAAAAACGGGAAAATCCACTTCGTTTAAAAAAAAATAATAGTATTTTTGTGCTTGATTCTAAAAAGAAATGATTATGGCGAAAGAAGGGTTGACCCCGATGATGAAGCAATTTTATGATCTGAAAGCGAAACATCCTGATGCGGTTATGTTGTTTCGTTGCGGCGATTTCTACGAAACTTATTGTGAGGATGCTGTCGTAGCTTCTGAAATATTGGGAATTACCTTGACAAAGCGAAGCAACGGAGGGCGAAACGGAGAACCTATTGAAATGGCCGGTTTCCCTTATCATGCGCTTGATACCTATCTGCCTAAACTCATCCGTGCCGGTCGGCGCGTAGCCATTTGCGACCAGCTGGAAGACCCTAAGCTGACGAAAACATTAGTGAAGAGGGGAATCACGGAACTGGTGACACCCGGTGTGTCTATGAATGACAATGTATTAAGCCATAAAGAGAACAACTTCCTTGCTGCCGTTCATTTCAATAAAAACGTATGTGGCGTTTCCTTTCTCGATATCAGTACCGGTGAATTTCTTGCCGCTGAGGGAACGATGGAATACGTGGATAAACTTTTGGGAAATTTCTCCCCCAAGGAAGTGCTTTTTGAACGGGGAAAGCGAAATCTTTTTGAGGGGAATTTCGGAACGAAGTTCTTTACATTCGAATTGGACGACTGGGCCTTTTCGGAACGTTCTGCTACCGAAAAGATGTTGAAACACTTTGAGGTAAAAAACCTGAAGGGATTCGGTATCGATCATCTGAAATGCGGCGTGGTGGCGGCAGGTGTGATTCTGCAATACCTGGAAATGACGCAGCACAGCCGGATAGGGCATATCACTTCCATTTCGCGTATAGAGGAGGAGCGTTATGTGAGGTTGGACAAGTTTACCGTGCGTAACCTTGAATTGTTGAATTCCATGACGGACGGAGGCAATTCGTTGCTGGGCGTGATAGATCATACCGTCACTCCGATGGGCGCCCGCCTTTTGCGGCGGTGGATATTGTTTCCTCTCAAAGATGAGAAGCCTGTCAACGAGCGCTTGGACGTGGTGGAATATTTTTTCCGGGAACCGGAATTCCGGGAATTGATAAGCGAACAGATGCATCTGATGGGAGACCTGGAGCGAATAATTTCGAAAGTGTCTGTAGGGCGGGTTTCACCGCGCGATATCGTGCAACTGAAGATAGCCCTGCAAGCCATAGAACCCATTAAGAATGCGTGTGAGCATGCGGGCGACCCTACGTTAAGAAGAATAGGGGAGCAGATGAATCTCTGTGTGTCCATTCGTGACCGTATAGTCCGCGAGATACAAAATGATCCGCCTTTGCTCATCAATAAAGGCGGAGTGATAGCAGAGGGAGTGGACAGCGAGCTGGACGAATTGCGCCACATTGCTTTCGAAGGAAAGGATTATCTGTTGAAGATACAACAGAGGGAAATGGAGCAGACGGGTATTCCGAGTTTGAAGATCTCCTATAACAATGTGTTCGGGTATTATTTGGAAGTGCGTAACGCGCATAAGGATAAAGTGCCCGACAATTGGATTCGCAAACAGACATTGGTCAATGCCGAGCGTTATATCACGCAGGAATTGAAGGAGTATGAAGAGAAAATAATGGGGGCACAGGATAAGATTCTTATTCTTGAAACAAAACTTTATAATGAACTGGTGATGGCGTTGGCGGAATTCACGCCGGCCATTCAGATCAATGCCAACCTGCTGGCCCGTCTGGACTGTCTGCTGTCGTTTGCGGTCGTGGCACAGGAAAACCGTTATATCCGTCCGGTGATTTACGATGACGACGTGCTGGATATCAGACAGGGGCGCCATCCTGTTATTGAGAAAGAATTGCCGGTAGGAGAGCATTACATCGCCAATGATGTTTGTCTGGATACCGAAAAGCAGCAGATCATCATCATTACCGGTCCCAATATGGCTGGAAAGTCGGCCTTGCTCCGCCAGACGGCTTTGATTACGCTTATGGCCCAGATAGGGTGTTTCGTGCCGGCGGAATCCGCACGAATCGGACTTGTGGACAAGATATTCACCCGTGTGGGAGCAAGCGACAATATTTCCATGGGAGAGAGCACGTTCATGGTGGAGATGAACGAGGCGGCCAATATTCTGAACAATATTTCCCCACGCAGTCTGGTGCTCTTTGACGAGCTGGGACGAGGCACGTCTACTTATGACGGTATCAGCATCGCATGGGCTATCGTGGAATATATCCATGAGAACAAAAAAGGAAGGGCACGGACGCTTTTTGCCACCCATTATCACGAACTCAATGAAATGGAGAAACTCTATGCACGGATAAAGAATTATAATGTATCCGTGCGCGAAGTAGACCATAAAGTCATCTTCCTGCGCAAGCTGGAGCGGGGCGGAAGTGAGCATTCTTTCGGTATTCACGTGGCCAAATTGGCCGGCATGCCCAAATCCATCGTGTCGCGTGCCAATACGATACTGAAAGAACTGGAGTCGGCCAACAGCAAGGATGTGATGAAAAACGGCAATGGTGTGAAAGGAGTCTTGTCGTCGGACAGCGGCGTGCAGCTCAGTTTCTTTCAGCTTGACGATCCCGTGCTCTGTCAGATCCGCGATGAGATACTGCATCTCGACATTAACCATCTGACTCCCGTAGAAGCGTTGAACAAACTGAACGATATCAAACGCATCGTGACGGGAAAATGAAAGAATCATCGCAGTGTGTTGTTCACGTGGATGTTTCTAAAAAGAATCTGTAAGAAAAAATCAAACGGTCTAACAGGCTGTTTCTCAGTGTTTGGAGAATACCGGATTTTCTTCCGCAAGAAAATAAAAAACGATGCTCATGATTTTTATTTTTCATGAGCATCGTTTTTTATTGTACTCCTCATGAAAAAGTTCGTTTATTTTATTTACCTTTGCTTCGTTCTCACGCCGAAAACCCTTGAAGAAAGGAAAGTAGGAATGGGGATACATATATATGGAAAGGCGTTTACTTGACGCTTTGTTCTTCTGACGCATAGAAACTTCGCAAACTTCTGGTATAGTCGGGAACATGGCAGCGGTAGATGTCCAGTGGGTATGTTTTATGCAGACTTTCGCTCTATCCGTACACAGAGTATCGGATGGAGGCGGGATTCGATATACATATCGGCGTGGGCTTCTGCGTTGCTCGTTCAACTATACCGGGCAATGCGAAGGCCTCTATGCGTGGGACGAGTGACAGGTACGGATTCCCGCGCTTTTTTTGTATATATGCGTGCATAAAATATTTTTATTAACCAAACAAACAAAACAATGGAAAAGAAGTATTTAAGTTGGATGACCGTGTTGTTGGCCGTAGTGTTCAGTATGGGTTTTGTGGCTTGTAGCGACGATGACGACGATAGCAAAGTTACAGTTTCAAATCTTGTCGGCACATGGTATTTTGAAGACGGAGAGGGTGGTATTGAGTGGATTATCAGAGAAAACGGTACTGGTGTGGAAACAGAGAATTATGATGGAGATAAATTCGAAGATCCTTTTACTTGGAAGCTGGAAGATAATGTGTTCCATGTTTGGTATACGGAGGATGCCAACGATTATTATATGTATAGGATAGTTTCGCTTAATGGGAATAAACTGGTGCTTGCAGATGTCGAAGATGGAGACGGCCAGTATAGAGTCACTTTGACGAAACGCTGATAGGAGCTGTAAAATATAGAGCGTGCGGAGAACCGGAATCCGTTCTCCGCTTTTTATCTGTATTCTTTTCCCACTATGATTCTGTCTCCCGAGTCGTCCACTTCGAACAGATGCGGCACACGGTGAAAGCGTCCGTTGATTTTTTTGTGGCTGTGGACAGACATGAGCAGCCGTCCGTCGAACGTGCGAAACAGCATGCCGTGGCCGAAGTCGGGCGGAGTGACGGGCTGTTCTTCCTGTATCCAAGGGCCGTCCAGCGTGCCGCTTTCGGAGTAGGCCGCTCCTTGTGTGTAGACATCATAAATCCAGCTGGTCCATATCATACCCAATCGTCCGGTCTGAGTTCTGAAAAGATAAGGACCGTCTGTCACCTTGCTCGCTACCGTGTCGCCGTCGATGACTTCGCGGCTCCAGGGAGAGTCGCTGGCACGGAACAGCAGTTTGCCTTCGCCTATACTGCCGCTTAAATCGGGTTTAAGTTCTATCTTTTCCATTGTACCGTTCCATGTGTGCAGCCATTCGTAGCAGTAAACCATATAAGGTTTGCCGTCCGTATCTATCCATAGAGTACCGTCCAGCGTGGCTTTTTCGGCTGGGAGGTAAGTTTTGTCTTTCATAGGGCGGTAGGGGCCTTCGGCCTTGTCGCTCACCAGGACGTGACAGGCGCGGCGTTCTATCGCATTGCCGCGGTAAGTTCCGATGTTCATATTGCGGTTGGTGAAGGTGGCAAAATAATAATATTTGCCTTGATACGAATGCAGTTCTGCGGCCCAAATCATCGGATTTGGCCCCATCCATGAATCCGGGTCGGTCTCGGCCACGCTGAAAGAGCCGTCCCAATATTTCAGGTCCTTACTTTTCCAGAGTCTGCCTCCCGTGCCGGTCATGTAATAAGTCATGGTGGCCCGGTCGGGCAGGATACAAGGGTCGCTCAGCACGATGGAATCAAGCGGTATGCGGGTTCGGATTTTATTTTCGGTATTTTGTCCGATGGAGTGATGGCAGATTAGCAATAAAAGCAGCAAGCCGCAGGTTCTTTTCATGGTATGATATAATTTGATGATTCGAAAGCAAATGTAAGAAAAAAAGGTAGCTATGGCAAAGCATTGTCGGAAATAAAACAGGCTTTTTCCTGATTTGTAGTTTTATTTAATGTGAAAAATAGGAAATAAATATTTCTTTTCATATATTTGTAGATGTGATGTAATTACTAACATTCAATATTAGGATGTGATGGACTTTAATCTAATACCACTATTAACAACTTATGATTCCATCTCTTTGGAGGAAATGGGAAAGGTGCGTCTGATGAACCGTACGGATACCAAATATGTGGTGTCGCTTTCTCTGCTGGAAGAACTGTTGCGGAGAGGCGCCGGCCGGTATAGGGTGCAGGAAGTGAACGGAGAGCATATGCCGCTTTACCGCACCACGTATATGGAAACTCCCGACTATGCCATGTATAAGGCTCATTTGTGCGGTAAAAAGTGTCGTGAGAAAATACGGGTCAGGACGTATGACGTATCCGGAGTTTCATTTCTGGAAGTAAAGAATAAGAGCAACAAGGGGCGTACGAAAAAGAAACGCATACAAGTGCAGGATATATCCACGTTGAAACTGGACGGGGGAAATGAGTTTCTGCGTCGGCATGCGTGGTATGGTCTGGACGACTTGTCGTTTCTGCTGGAGAATGCATTCAACCGTATTACCTTGGTGGACAAGGATATGACGGAACGGCTCACCATAGATTTGGGGTTGCGCTTTCATAACCTGCGTACGGGTAATAGCGGGAGTCTGGAACGCTTGGCTATCGTGGAACTGAAGCGTGCGGGAAAGGCTTATTCCAGGATGGCGGAAATCATGAAGGAACTCAGGGTGCAGCCATGTGGATTCAGTAAGTATTGTATTGGAACAGCTCTCACTTCGCCGGACTTGAAGCAAAATCGTTTCAAACCTAAGTTACGGATGGCAGAGAAACTGATGAACCGTAAAATATTAATCTAAAATTATAAATATCATGTTTGACGAATGGTCTGAAGTGGTGGAGTCTCCGTTGATGGAGAACACCGGATTTCTAGCGTTGTTGGGGTATTTTATTCTCAACACTTTGGTTGTATTTGGCGTGATCCGCATGTTTTATTATCCGAAAAGCAGGCGAAGGGATTATGTCTTTACCTTTATGCTGATAAGCATAAGCATCTTCCTGATGATTTTCCTTCTGGGAAATGTGAAGCTTAAAGTCGGGTTTGCACTCGGACTTTTTGCTATATTCGGTATTATCCGTTATCGTACGGAGTCGATGCCGGTGCGGGAAATGACTTATCTGTTTGTCATCATCGCCGTTTCGGTTATTAACGCGTTGGGGCACGAGACGTTGTCTTTCCTTGAACTGGTCGGTACGAACCTGCTTTTTGTGTTGAGCATATTGGTTTGCGAAAGTACGAAATGGATGAAGCATGTGGCATGCAAGCTGGTGTTGTACGACCGGATAGAACTGATTCATCAGGATAGAAAAGAAGAACTGTTGGCGGATCTGCGCGAGCGTACGGGACTGGATATTTGTCGTGTGGAAGTGGGGCATATCGATTTCCTGCGTGATGTGGCTATGCTTAAAGTACATTATAATCCGCATTCTTCCCGTCCGAATACGGTGGATACGATGGTGAAATTTCCAAAAGAGAATGAATAGCAAAAAAATGAAAGCGATGGGCAAGATAAGAGTATGGGTTTCCCTTTTGATGCTGTTGTGCTGTGCCGTACCCGGAAAGTCGGAAAACGATTTCGGTATATGGGGCGGAATCGGTGTCGAGAAGAAAATAGTGAAAGGTTTGGATTTCAATGTCGAGGGAGAGTTCCGCTCGCGGAATGATGTGTGCACGGTGGACCGCTGGTCGGGTTCGGCCGGACTGTCTTACAGCGTGTGTCCATGGTTGAAAGCAGCTGTAGACTATACTTTTCTTTATTCTTATGAACCGTTGGAATATACCAAAGCCGGGAATATAGTGCCCGAGTATTGGTTGATGCGTCATCGGTTTAACGTGGCTTTTACGGGAAAATGCGACTGGAAACGTTTTACGTTCTCTTTGCGGGAACGTTGGCAGTATACCTATCGTCCGCAGCATGAGACGGAAAAGTATGACGGCAGGAACGGAAACCGGAAAGAGGATGAAGTGATCAAGGGAAAGGGCAGGAACAATTTGCGTTCGAGGCTGAAAGTGGAGTACGATATCCCGAAGTGCAAGTTTACGCCTTATGTTTCTTGCGAACTGACTCACAATTTGCATGACGGATTCTATTATGAGAAGACCCGTTGCATGGCAGGAACGGAATGGAAGATGTCCAAGAAACACAGGTTTGATTTTTATTATCTTTATCAGGTGCAGAACCATAGTGACGACGGACCGGACCTTCATGTGCTCGGTGCCAAATACACATTTAAATTTTAAAGGTTATGGGTAAGATATTATATGTAATGGGTTTGATTTGGGGCGTTTGTCTCCTGTTGCCCGGATGTACGGAGGAAGAATGGGTGCTGCATCCCGAAGAGCCGGAAGATCCCGTGGAAATGAAACCGAACGAGTTTTTTGATTTTACCGTTGCATTCGACGATTCGGAACGTGCGATATATGCGTCCATGTCTGATGTGCCAGCTTCCGGTGATATGAACTATGTGGAGAATCAGACTTTTACGGATGTGGTGACCGTGGTTTATGATGAGAAAACCGTGCAGGTGGATAATCCGAACCCGATGATTATGGTGATGAACAATGGTACGGACGTGGAGATTCATTCATTCATGATGACGGGAGTGGAATATGTGTTGAAGGGAAAATGTGCGGACGGTTCTTTTAAGATGTCTACGAGTAATGCGGATTATAAGATTGTTTTATCGGATTTGGAACTGTCTAATCCGGACGGAGCGGCTGTTTACGTGCTTCCCACAGTGAGATCGAAAGCGTTTGTGTATGCTGAGGAGGGTACGGTAAACAAACTGAAAGGCTGTTTGAACGAGAACAGTACGGAGAAGGCTTGTGTGAAAAGCGGAAGTGATCTGATATTTTGCGGAAGCGGAACGACAGAGGTATATACGAATTACAGGCATGCGGTCGAGACAAAGGGAAATGTGTACTTCCGCGGAGGATGCCGTCTGAAGATTACCACAGTCGATAATGGTATGACCGGAGTGGCGGAGCAGCCGAAAGACGGCGTGCATGCCGGAGGGGATGTGGTGATGACCGGAGGCGAAGTGGATATCGTAACCGTAGGGGACGGTATACAGAGTGAATCGGGAAGCGTGCGTCTCGAAGGTGGTTTCTTGAAAGCGGTTACGAGCGGAGAGAAATCACATGCTGTGAAGGCCGGAGGCAATGTGGACATTTACGGAGGGGCGTTTCATGCCTTGGTCAAGGGAAATGCTTCCAAATGTATTTCATCGGACGGCGGTCTGAATATGTCGGACGGAAAAGTGACGTTGGTTTCAGAAGGTACGGCGGTGTATAATGCGGAGATGCGTGATATGAGTTCTTGTGCCGGCATTAAGACGGTGAGTGATATTCGGATTAACGGTGGTGTTCTGCAGATAAACAGTACCGGAGATGCGGGAAAAGGTATCAATACCGACGGGGCTTTGTGGATGGATGGCCATGCAGAGGTAAAGGTCATTACTTCCGGTAAAAAAGCGGTTATAGAAGGTGTGGATTCCAATCCGAAAGGAATTTCTGCAGATGCGGGCATTACAATGGGCGGAAAGCTTTTATGGGTCAATACGCTGGGCGGAACTTCCGGAAGCGACGGATTGGCTACTAAAAACTCTATTACCTTTAATAAGGGAGAAATAAGACTGAGGAGTTATGATGATTGTGTGAAGGCCGACAGAGATATTACAGTCAACGGAGGCGTACTTTGCTGTTATAGTGACGGCAATGACGGTTTGGATGCTAACGGTAGAGTGGCAGTGAACGGAGGACTGGTTATTTCCTGCGGAGCGGCTTTGTCTTCCGGCGACCGTAAGGGAGAAGGTGTGGACTGCGGCGATTTCGTGATTTCCGGAGGTACGGTCGTTGCTTTGGGAGGCGGCGAAACGATGCCGTCGTTGGCATCGACGCAAAACAGTGTGCTTTATAAGACGGATGCCGTGTGGGATGCCAATGATGTATTGTATGTTGAAGATAAGTTCAACGAGAATATAGTGATGTTTCAGTTGCCCGGAAGTTTCAATTCATTGAATCTGATGTTCGGTACCGAAAGATTTAAGACAGGCGAAACCTACAGACTGTACAAAGGATTAAGAAAGAATGTAGAAGGAGATTCCGATATTTTCGGTTACTTTACGAATGCTGTCTGCCATGACGGAATAGAGTTGTGCTCTTTTGGTGTTCAAGGATCTGTGACACAGGTAGGCGGATGGTAGAAACAGGGAGTTCTGCAAAGAGCTATTTATACAACGGGCTGCGTTTGACTAAACGCAGCCCGTTGTATAAATAGGAGAACTGATCTGTTAGTTCTTTATGATCTTGATAGTCTTGCTTTGGCCTTTATCATCTTTGATGGTAGCTAGGTAGATGCCTTTGGGAAGTTCGTTTATGCCGACTATAGCCTGTTGCCCGTTCAAGTCTACCCGTTCTTGTTTGTAGGTTTGCGCGGATAGGGTACAGATGCTTAATGTAGCGTATGTGGCGCTTCCGGTTATGATGAGTTGTCCGTGATGATATGCTATATGCAGATCGGAGGGTGTCTTATGCTCTTTAATGCAATCCGGATTGTTTTCGTTTTCAACGAGCTGTGCGTAACCGTTCATGGTATTGCCGGCGCCGATACTCGTTTGGTCCATGATATAATATTGGTTACCTCCGTCCGGATACAGTCCTACGGAATGGGTTCCGTCATGTGCCGGGTAGGTCAGTTTGTCACTCCAGGATTGGTCGGACGAAGTGAGCAATACGTCACCTCCCTCCTTAGCCAGTTTGAAAGTGGCGTGGAGCTGATTTATCGGGGTGAGTTCGTCGCACCAGATGACAAGATAGCCATGGGGAGGAATAACCGTTTCCGCCGTACTGTTTTCTGCTGATATTTGGTATTTTGCAGGAACGAGAGCGTTGTCGCTTATAAACATGCCTTTCACGTCTATAGGCATATCTGTAGTATTATACAGTTCCACCCAGTCGTTTTTCTTGTAGAGGTCGTTTACATAAATGGAATTGGCTGCGCTGATTTCATTTATTCTGACCGGAAGAATTCCGTTTTGGTTGATTTCTTCATCTGTGAGAGGCTCATAACAGGCTGTGAGATTGAATGTATTTCCGTTGGACAAAGTATATGTCTCTTCAGTGCTGATAACAGCGGATTCAGCATTGACGGTACTGTATAGGGAGGCATCCCAATAGACGTCCGTAGATGTGGCATTATTGTTATGGATTTCCACAGCAATGAGGTTGGTTCCTTTTTTGAAGAGGCTGGCCGGTAGTGACAATGTGCCTTGGTCCGGATTGGAATGGGCGTAAGTAGTGGCGTAGGAGTTGTAGGTGACAGCGCCTGCCGGCATATTGTAACGTGCGGCTTCCTGACCGTTTACGTAAATTATGAATCCGTCATCTATTACATAGCTTAGTGTGAATATATCGGTATCGGATGGAGCGTTGCTCAATCGGAATGTTTTCCGGAAATAGTAGGTGGGACGCTTGTTCGAAGCATCTGTTCCGTAATCAAGTGAGGTGCTGAATTCTTTTTGGCCGTTGGTGTCGTAACCCAACGGTGCATTTCCTTTATTCCAAATCTGCGGATACGCTTGTGTGTGCCATTGTTTGCCATCGAGTGAGCCGTTGTCGTAGTAATTCCATGAACTTCCCTTTTCAAATATGGCCGCGGCGGTTTTGTCCATTTGTTTCCATCCCGTAAAGCGATAGTTGGCAGGTGCTTGCGCCTTGATCGTAATGGGAGAGAATAGCTTGCCGCTGAAGCGGTTGGTAGGAACAGGCAGATCGTTGACAGACAGTCGGGCTTGCTTTATATTGGAAGACAATTGTACCTGATATTCGGAGGTATTGCCAAGTTTCATTTTAGAATAGCTCTTTAAAGCGTTTATCATGGTGTTCTGTCGGTTAGACAGTCCGCTTTTTACGTTGTTTGCTGTCCCCATCGGAGATTGTCCTTCATAAGCCATCATGTCAACAACTTTGGCTGTCAGGCTATCTATTATCTCGGTACATCTGTTGGGTTCGAATATGCTTCCGGATACAAGGCAGTATGTGTCAATGAATTGTTTACGGAACGAATCGTTTTTAAGCATATTGAGAAAGATGGTTACCATTTCTATTTCTTTCTCCCAATACGGCACGGGTTGGTCATACAAATTGTCAAACCGATGTATCTGTTTTCTTTCAAATACGTTGAAGGGATCAGTAGTTGCCAAAGTGCCGTCAAGGTCAAAGAGTACGAATCTGAATTTTCCGTTGTCTGTCTTGGGCTTGAAGCCTTTGATGTTGTTTTGCGGCCAGTCTGTTGCGCCCAAGTAGAATTCTGTGGCCATGTAATTTATATATTCGTCTATGTCCACCATGTTTTTGATTTCTGCGTATGTGGCTTCATCCGCAGCTTTTGATGACAGGTCGTACCATTTCTGGAAACTTTCTTTTGTACCGCATTTCTGGCAGTATCCGGAGTCCGGACTCATTTCGAATTGGTCTATTTCTTCGCTGTCCCATCCGTAATTGGCGTATGCGAAATGCTTATTGTTCGGTTCTCGCATATTAATTACACCAATGTATTGTCCGTTGATGAAATGCATGACCGGCTGATAGGCCTGATAGTCGATATTGAATCCCGAAGTACTGACGATGGATTGCAATGCGGCATCCTTGATACGGCATTGTGTGTCGTTACCTCCGTTTCTGATTTGCAGGGTTTTGTGTTTCAGATAAGGCTTATCTGCGAAGAGAGGATAGTTCAATGAATTCTTTCCTTCATAAGTCTTTCCGGCTTTGATTTTGAAAGAGTGGGGAGTCCAGGCCCTGCTCCAACCGCCACACATGGCAAAATCCGTTTCTTGGTTGACGGCCATCTTTCCGTCTTCGGTCAGGTATTCGAAGTTGACGGGTCTGTCCCATTCCATGTTCCAATTACAAGGATCGCTCTGTCCGTTTCCCCTTCGCCCGTTTACGCCTTTGACGTATACTCCGAGACTGTCGTCATAAAGGTTTATAGGATCGGTTACAACGGAAACGACCGGCAAATTGTAGTTTTTATCTTTGTATATATATGTGCGGGTCACCACCTCACTAGGTAACATTCCTTCCTGGAACAGGCGGAAGCGGTAAACGGATGTTTGATTTACGACGAAACGCCCGCTATAGCTTATTTTCCCATTTTTTTCGGTTGGAGTTGTACCGTCGGTTGTGTAAATCAGTTTACTTCCGACCGGTTTTTCTACGTTGACAGTTAGAGATGACGTGAAGATTTGAGTATCTTGGTCGGGAATGGGTGCAGTAAGTCTTTGGGTGGCAAACAAACTTGTTCCGTTATTTTTTTCCGGAGTTGGCTGGGCTGTAATCCCCCAGGTATTTCCGCCATCTTCAGTTCTGGCATACGACGTTCTTGATATTGCGGCAGGGTAGGATTGTAAAGCTACAGGAATTCCATTTTCATTGGATATATAAATCACACCTCCGTCACAGTCAAGTTTAAAGTCTACTTGTCTTGAGTCGGCTTCATTGTGGTCAAACCAGATATTTTTGTATCCTTTGGCAGGTACTACTCCAATCTGGTCTGTGAGCCTGTACATTTTCAGATTCATGGGGTCTTTGCTTACATAAAAACCTTGTAAGCTGACGGCTTTGTCCGTCGGGTTGTATAATTCAATCCATCCACCGTAATTAAAAGAAGGGTCAACGAACATGTCCACGTTAGATGCTTGTATTTCGTTGATGATTAGAGAAGATGCTGTAGCCGGATTGTAGGTGACGGAAATCCTGCAACTTGTGGAAGCCGTTCCGTTTTTGCTGGTTGCCGTGATGGTTGTTTCACCTTCGGATAAAGCTTTTATATTACCTTTTTCGTCTATTGAGGCGATGGATGTATTTGCGCTTTTCCAGGTTACGTTTCTGTATGTGGCGTTCTCCGGTGATAATATATATGTTAATCGTTTGGTTTCTCCCTTGACCAGTTCTAATGAGGAAGCAGATAGCGTTATTTCCTCAACGGGTATGACTGTACCGTAATATTCCAATTTGAAATTGTCGAACAAGCACCAATTGCCGGATGTCCATTCCTGATTGATGAGTCCCAGTTTGAGTTTGCCATTTGTCACTTCTGTTTCCAAGGAATTATTGTACATACCTTTTTCGAACATATAGCTACCTGTTTGCATTGTGTTGGGATAATATTTACGGTTTGATCCCCAGTCCGATGTACCCCAACACCCTCCGGCATAGTTTTCGGAGAGGTAATGGGCGAAAATACTTGTTAGTTTTGTTCGGTCCTCGTTGGCATACAGGTATCCGGTAATATTCTCATTTCCTGAAATATATTCGTTGTATCCGGTGCTGTTGTCTTGTGAATTTCTAAAATATGCCTGTACGCTTACGCGGTATTTTCCGTTAGGCACTTCCACCGTTTGGTAAATATCAAATGTACCTTGCCAGAATTCCATGGTTTCATAAGTACATCGTTGTGCGGCAGCGTCCGAGGTATACGTCCATCCAGCACTTGAATTATTATCGAATCCTGGGTTTATCAGGTGTTCGCTGGTTATATCAATCCATTCTTGTGCTTTTATTACAGTGACGGGTAAAAATGCGGAGACAATACATGCAGTGAGAAATGTTTTCATGATAGAACAGTTAGTGGGTTTCTGCGGACAAAGTTAGTGGTTTTTCTGAAAAGTAGAGAATTATTTTCTGCAAATTTGTGGCTTACATTGTTGTATTTCAATAGGAATAGATTCTACCTTTATTTCCGTGGAGGAGAACTGTAGTACAGCCATAAGTGAACGTTGTGTGAGAGGGTGACTTTGGTCGAAAACGAAATTACCGAGGCTGTAGAATACGGGGCGTTTTCCTATATATTCCAAAGGTTGTACGACATGGGGATGATGGCCTATAATGGCGTCTGCACCGGCTTCGAGAAGTCTGTGAGTGCAATAGCGTTGTTGCATGTGAGGGGATGTCTGGTGTTCGGCACCCCAATGAAGACAAGCTACGATACGTGTAGAAGGATGAACTGTGCGGTATTGTCGGATGTGTTCAGACAGTCTTTCTATAGAGGGTTGGCACACACCGGGCTGTCCCTCTAAATGAGTCCAGTTTTCAAGGGGGATGAATACAGCGCTGAATACGGCCACTTCTATACGGCCTTTTCGGATGATTGCGGGGGTGAGCTGTTCTTCCGTGGTACAGCCGTAACCTAAAGGGATGATACCTGAGGTTCGGAGTGCGCGGTAGGTGTCAGACAGTCCTTGCCGTCCTTGGTCGTTGGTATGGTTGTTGGCCAGCGAAGCGTGTGTAATGCCGGTTTGGCGCAATCCTTTTGCCCATTCAGGTTCGGCACGGAAAATAAATTGTTTGTTGAGGGGAGTGATGCGGCGAGTAAGCGGACATTCCAAATTGATAATCACCGCATCTGCACGACGGAATTCCTGTTCTACGCCTTTAAATAATTCGCGTATGCCGTAGCGTTCGATAAGGGGACGTATTCCTCTGTCAAGCAGTACGTCACCAGTGAACAAAAGGGTGAGTTTCTCTTCTTTGGGTGTGCGATGGCAGGAGAAGAGGAGAAATAGAGGACACATCAGGATACAAATGTGGTGTAGGTTAAATATTCTGATTATATGTGTTCTTCTTGAGAGCATTCTTTGTTATTGTGGTGTTGTCAGCATCCGGAATTATAAAACACGGCTTCGTCGGTTTCCAGTTCTTTCCCCAGAAAGTAAGGTTGTATCCATTGCGGGCGTGAGGGTCCTTTGCGATCTTTGAGCATTTGTTGCCATGCTTCGTCCGTTAGTCGTTCGCCGAGAGGGCGTGTGAATTCGTAATAGCTGAAAGCGGCTCCACAGGTGATGTAGCTTAGTCCGTTGATTTCGACCAAGACATAGATGGCATCGGCAAGGCCTGTAGCTTCATGTAAAATGCCGTTAAGGTGGCATCCGAGTACATTACGTGTGTAGACGTCCGATACCAAAGCCACAGAACGTTCCGTTCCTTTTATATCGTGCCAGGAAGAGTAGTTCTCTCCCGGTTCTATTACGCTGAGTGTGAACCATTCGAGTGTGCTTCCCATTTTTTGTATGTCTCTGTATTCTTCGGATGTAAGGACCTCTCCGCGCAATTCTTTTTCAGTGGCACGGAGGCAGAAGTCGGTGTGCTGTTCCAGCCGTGCAGTCTTTTCTTTCAAATCGTTGTCAAGGAATCCGGCCGATTGCAAGATTTGTCTGTTGTGTGCGAGCAATTGTTTCATCATGTTCCAAAAGCGTAGGTTGGGTTCCACATATCCCACGAAGACGGGTTCGGGGAGTCCTCCTCCTCCGCATTCGGCAGCCAAGGGCTGTTTGGCATAAAGTACGGCATCGTGTTTGAGTTCGGTCCAAGAGGCTAAGGCAGTCTGCAAGTTTTTGCATTTCCAGGCAGGGGTGTGCATGAATGCCGGTTGTTTGGGGGCGGCATGTTGCATTTCCACAAGAGTTTCCATCCAGTGGTTATACATAGTCGGGAGGCTATTGTCTTTTTTGCAGAACTGTTTTTTCATCTTTTGTGCGCAGGAGACGTATTCATTCCACTTTTTCGCTTCGTGAAAACAAGTGTCCAGTAAAGATTCCGCGCTTTTTACTCCGAATGCCGCGAATACGTCAAGTCCCATAGGGTAAGGGCGGCGACTTCCCGGTGTCACGTCTGTCATTGTGCTTAGAATTTCGTTATCGGCCGTGTAGCGTTGCGGCATGAAATTTATTTTGTCGGTACAGGTGATTTGTATTTTGGGAGCAATGCGATTACGTGTGGTAAAGAGCTTTTTAAGCATGGCGTTTACTTGCTGAAGTACGTTTTCATCATGATATTCAACGGCACCGTCGAGATGATGGGTTTTCAGGAAGAGCGCTATTTCAGGAATAGATGCGTTATCAGGTTCTCCCATGAGGAAAGTAATAGCTTTGTTTATACCGTCGAAATCTTTGCGTATTTCATCCGGAATGCTGTTGAGTGCGGAGGCCATTACAATGGCATTCCAAAGCGGACGGGTGTTTTCACGGCAAAAAGAGGCTGTTTGCAGCCACATCATGCTTCGGAAATATCTGCTGAATGATTCATCGTGTGTGTAGTGTCCGCGTGGTTTGAACAAGCTGTAGGGGAAATAAGCAGATTTGTCGTCCATTAAAACCGGGAAGTCATCTTCGTAGGCCATGATATGTTGAAGTTCGGCTTTATACTGTTCGCTGAGAGAAGGAGGGATGGGCAAGTCTTTGTCGGTGAGTAACCGGTAGGCAATAGCGAAGAATGTGGCTGCATAGGCAGCTTCTTGTTTAATAGCTTCATGACGGCTCATGTCCATGCATTTCGCATGTAGGGCATATAAGGCATGACGGAGCGTTGGAGAGAAGTGGTTTTTTTCCAGACTTTTCAGTACATAACTGAAATACATGTGGAAGGCTTGCAAAAAAACATCGGTAGTAATGAAGCTGGGTATCTGTCGGTAGTCGTTGTTCTCGTAGATATTAAAGAGTTGTTCATAGGCTGTGGGAGCCATGGCGAAGTTGTGTCGGTGCATCAAATTCATGAACTGCGGTTCGGGATTGTCTATCTGGAAAAGGTTGACGCAGAGGTTAGGATTGAGTAGTTTCACGCCGTAGTCGGTATGGTACTTCTGTGCAGAGAGTTGTTCCATCCGTTGGTCAATTCTTTTTATAAATGCTTGTTCGGTGGGGGTGAGTTTCACCTTTTCATATGTGTCGGCATAAGGTTGTTTGTTTTCGTAAGCTTCCAATTCAATCTTTTCGCAGAGGTCATAATACCAGTTTGTCTTGTTGCAGAAAAAACTGTTGAGATCGCCTTCCATGAACCAGTAACCGTGAAGAGCATACGGATAGCTTCTCAAGATGCGCAGTTCCTGGTAGCTCAAGTGGTCGATACGCTGTTTGAAGTCTACGTATTGTGGGAGCAGGCTGTCGGTGAGTAGATTGCATTGGGGGATGGTAAAACCGGCCGTTGCGTCAGTTTCTTGTTTCGTTGTATTTTGGTTTTGTTTGCGGGAGGAGGTTTGGCAACCTGCTGTTAGAATGAGTGCAATGCAAGTTATGAAAGAGAGTATGTTTTTTAAGGAGTGTCTCATGAGATTTTGTTTTTGATGTCAATGTATGTTTTTTAGTCGGATGGGAACTGCCGTTTCAGTTGTCAATGTACTGTTCGAAAAGGAGTCCGAATGCGCCCAAATGATATAGAGATTGGCATGGATTTCCGTCAGGTTTCCGTTCCGTAGTAAGGATGCGTGCCGGAATGGAGTCGTGTACAATGTGAAAATCTTCCAACGGCCGGGGCATTCTGGATCCCAGCCAGAGAGGTCTGATATGTTTTCCTTTGTAAAGTTTGAAAATAAATAGTCTTTTTTGTGGAATGGGACTGTAACGGGTGGATTTGACTACACCCACGGTTATTTCGGGTTGCCCGTCTCCGGTCAGATCACCGCATTCGAAGCGGAATACAGGGTAGGGTAGTTGCCATACGGAAAGTTCCCTTTCGCCGATATGGTGATGGATAATGTACAGGCTGTCGTGTTCACGTTCCAGAAGAATCATACCTTTTGTTCCGTCTTTTTGTTTGTAGTTGTAGTGATCGTATGTACGTCCTGTGCATGCAGCCTGCAAGAAAAGCAAGACGATGCACAGGACGGATAATGGACCTTGTTTTCCGCTCATTTCTTTTCTGCCAGTTTACGGCATAGTTTTCCTCCTGCCATACAATAGATACCCAGGAGAATGAACGGGATGCTTAGAATCTGTCCCATGTTGATAGGCATGGCGGCCTCCCAGCTTTCTTGTATTTCTTTGGTGTATTCTATGAAGAAACGGGCTGTAAAGATTGTTGTGAGGCAGAATCCGAAATAGAATCCGGTGCCCACTTTCTGAGGATATTTGCGGTATAGTACGTATCCTACGATGAGAAATGCGAAGTAACAGATGGCTTCGTATAATTGTCCGGGATGGCGCGGCAGCATGTCTACGCGTTCAAAGACAAAAGCCCAGGGCACATCGGATGGTTTACCTATAATTTCGGAATTCATCAGATTTCCTAGCCGGATGAACATGGCACTGGCGGGTGTGGCTATGGCTATGTTATCCAGCACGCGCATAAGATTCAGTTTGGTCTTTCTCACGTAAAGCCAAAGAGCAAACATCAGCCCCAATGTTCCTCCGTGGCTGGCCAGTCCTGCATATCCGGTAAATACCCATCCCTGGGCCGTCTGCCGGATGGGGAGAATCATTTCCAGTGGATGTGAGAGGAAATACCCCGGTTCGTAAAACAGACAATGCCCTAATCTGGCTCCGGCAAGTATTCCTATAAAACAATA
The DNA here is from genome assembly GCA_910586505.1 of uncultured Paraprevotella sp. Taxonomy (GTDB): domain Bacteria; phylum Bacteroidota; class Bacteroidia; order Bacteroidales; family Bacteroidaceae; genus Paraprevotella. The sequence goes on from CAJUGV010000001.1 coordinate 344,899, forward strand.
GAAAAAGAGCGGATCAAACAGTTTGTCGTCTATTTCCTGCTGTCGGTATAGCCGTTGTACGATTAAATAGGCTGCCAACAAGGCCAGACACCAGCACAACGAGTACCAGCGTACCCCGAATCCGCCTATGTGGAAGGCAAAAAGATCCGGATTCCATAAAATGGAGAGCAATTGAGCGTTCATGGTTTATACGTTAAAGCGGAAATGCATAATATCTCCGTCCTGTACCACATAGTCTTTTCCTTCCACACCCATTTTGCCGGCTTCGCGCACGGCAGCCTCGGAACCGTATTGCATATAGTCGTCGTATTTGATGACTTCTGCACGAATAAAACCCTTTTCGAAGTCTGTGTGGATGACGCCGGCACATTGCGGAGCTTTCCATCCTTTACGGAATGTCCACGCTTTTACTTCCATTTCGCCGGCTGTAATGAAGGTTTGCAGATTAAGCAGGTGGTAGATTGCTTTGATGAGTCGGTCGCATCCGGACTCTTTTAATCCCATGTCTTCCAAAAACATTTGTTTTTCTTCATAACTTTCCAGTTCGGCGATGTCGGCTTCCGTCTGGGCGGAAATAATCAGCAATTCAGCGTTTTCGTCCTTGATGGTTTCACGGACTGTGTCTACGTATTTGTTGCCGTTGGCGGCAGAGGTGTCATCTACGTTACAGACATAAAGTACGGGCTTTGCCGTGAGCAGGAACAGATTCTTTGCGGCTTGCTGTTCGTCTTCGCTTTCAAAGGATACGGTACGGGCCGATTTGCCTTGTTCCAAAGCGTTTTTGTATTGAATGAGTACATCATACTCCGTTTTGGCTTGTTTGTCACCTCCCACCTTGGCTACTTTCTCTACACGCTTTATGCGGTTTTCAATTGTTTCCAAATCTTTGAGCTGTAATTCTGTATCGATAATTTCCTTATCACGGACAGGATCTACCGAGCCGTCTACATGGACGATATTGTCGTTGTCGAAGCATCGGAGTACATGGATGATGGCATCCGTCTCGCGGATATTACCGAGAAACTGGTTGCCTAATCCTTCACCCTTACTGGCCCCCTTTACCAGTCCTGCAATGTCTACGATGTCGCATGTGGCAGGAACGATGCGTCCGGGATGGACAAGTTCAGCCAGTTTGTTCAGGCGTTCGTCCGGTACGGTGATTTGTCCCATTTGTGCATCAATGGTACAGAACGGAAAGTTGGCCGCTTGTGCCTTGGCACTTGACAAACAATTGAAAAGGGTTGATTTACCTACATTAGGTAAACCTACTATACCTGCTTTTAAAGCCATAGTTATATCTTTTTGATTGAATACCTTAATTAAATTAGTTGCAAAATTAAGAATAAATCCTGTATACGGGAAATAACCTGCTCATATTCGTGTACTTCATTCACTGTTTTTTAATGTGCTTCAAGCCAGTTTTTGCCCCATCCGAAGTCGGCCTCGAGCGGAACGCGCATCGTACAGGCATGTTCCATTTCCTCTATGACGATTTGCTGTACACGTTCTTTCTCTTCGGGCAGAACACTGAAGTTCAGTTCGTCATGAACTTGTAAAATCATTTTCGACTTCAGATTCTCTTCGCGGAAACGGCGGTAGATGGCTATCATGGCGATTTTAATGATGTCTGCCGCGCTACCTTGTATCGGAGCGTTGATGGCATTACGTTCGGCATAACCGCGCACTACGGCGTTGTGGCTGTTGATGTCGCGAAGGTAACACTTACGGTGGTAGATTGTTTCCGTATATCCTTTGGAGCGTGCTGTTTCAATGCTGGTTTGCATATATTCCTTCACTTTGGGATAGGTGGAAAAATATCCTTCTATCAGTTCCTTGGCCTCCGTACGGCTCACGTTCATACGTTCGGCCAGTCCGAAAGCCGTGATGCCGTAAATGATGCCGAAGTTGGCTGTTTTAGCTTTGCTGCGTTCTTCGCGCGTGACTTTATTCAGGTCTTTTTTGTAAATTTTCGCGGCAGTTGAAGCATGAATGTCGTGACCGTTACGGAATGCTTCCATCATGTGGGGATCGCTGCTGAGGTGTGCCATGATGCGCAACTCTATCTGTGAATAGTCTGCCGAGAAGTATTCGCACCCCGGTTCCGGGATGAAAGCTTTACGTATTTCCTTTCCCGCTTCGTTGCGCACGGGAATATTTTGCAGGTTGGGGTTACTGCTGCTGAGACGTCCGGTGGCGGTGATGGTCTGGTTGAAGGACGTGTGTATGCGTCCGGTTTCAGGATTGATCAGTTTGGGAAGCGCATCAATGTAAGTGCCTAATAACTTTTTCAATCCGCGATGCTCCAGAATTTTTTCCACGATAGGGTGGCGGGTGCGTAATGTTTCCAGCACCTCTTCTGAGGTGACATACTGTCCCTTTTTGGTTTTCTTAGGTTTCTCACTGATTTTGAGTTTCTCAAACAGCATTTCGCCTACTTGTTTGGGAGAGGCTATATTGAAAGGTTCACCGGCCAGAATATATATTTCCTCCTCCAGGCGGTTCATTTCCTTGGTATACTGTTCGGATGTTTCTTTCAGTGTCTCGGTGTCCAGACACACTCCGTTGCGTTCCATCCATGCCAATACGGGCATGAGCGGCATTTCTATTTGGTGGAAAAGGTCGTAGCATCCCTCTTCTTTCAATTTGGGTTCGAGAATGTTTTTTAGTTTCAGGGTTACGTCGGCATCCTCACATGCGTATTCATAGACATCTTTGGGCGGGAGGTCGGCCATGTTTTTCTGTTTCTTTCCTTTGGGCCCGATGAGTTCCTCTATATGAATAGTCTGGTAGTTCAGAAATATTTCGGCCAGATAATCCATGCCGTGCCGCAATTCCGGTTGCAGCAGATAGTGGGCTATCATCGTATCGAATATTTCGCCGCGCAGCGTAATACCGTAATTCTGCAATACCATCAAGTCATATTTGATGTTTTGTCCTATCTTGAGAATTTTTTCATTCTCATAAATCGGTTTGAATTCATTAACAATCTTTTGCGCCTCTTCGGGATTTTTTGGAATCGGGACATAGAATGCCTGATTTTCTTCTATACTGAAACTCAAACCGACCAGTTGAGCGCTGATGGCATCCGTGCTGGTGGTTTCTGTATCTAGACTGATAAAATCTTTTGTAATGAATAAGTTAATAATTCGTTGTCTATCTTCTTTTGTTTCAATAAGTTGGTAGTCGCAATTTTCTCTTTTGTACTTGGCGAGATTCGAGTATTTATTCTCTTCCGGGGATTCGTCCGCAAATTCCGCAAAGAGAGAACCCTGAAAAGGTCTCTGTTCGGCATCCGATTTCTTTTTGGCGAACTTGCGTTCCAGTAGGGTACGGAATTCCAGTTCTTCAAACAGACGTTGTAGGGTCTCCGTATCCGGTTCTTCGGTGCGGAGGGCTTCCAGGTTGAGAGTGATGGGGACGTCGGTTTTGATGGTAGCCAGAAATTTGGAAAAGGTTATCATGTCGCGGTTGGCCTCTACTTTTGTTTTCAGGGCTCCTTTCAGTTCGTCCGTATGTTCCAGTAGGTTTTCGATGGAACCGAATTGGTTGATAAGCTTCGTGGCGGTTTTCTCACCTACACCGGGGCAGCCCGGAATGTTATCGGCAGTGTCGCCCATTAGGCCAAGCATGTCGATGACTTGTGAAGGAGAGGAGATTCCGAATTTGGCAGTGACTTCTTCCGGACCCATAATTTCAAATTCCTTGTCTCCGAACTTCGGCCGGTATATCCTCACATGTTCGCTCACTAACTGGCCGTAGTCTTTGTCGGGAGTCATCATGAATGTTTCCAGGTTTTCCTGCAAGGCAGCCTGAGTGGCTAAAGTACCTATTACGTCGTCAGCTTCAAATCCCTTGACTTCAAGTATGGGGATACGGTAAGCTCGTATGATATCTTTTATAATAGGTACGGCGGCACGGATGGCTTCCGGTGTCTCTTCGCGCTGTGCTTTATATTCGGGGTAGGCTTCGTGACGGAAAGTCGGACCGGAAGGGTCGAAGGCGATACCTATGTGTGAGGGATGTTCTTTATTGAGCACCTCTTCAAGCGTGTTTACAAAGCCGAGGATAGCAGAAGTATTAAGCCCTTTTGAGTTGATGCGGGGACTTTTGATGAATGCGTAGTATGCTCTGTAAATGAGCGCGTAGGCATCGAGTAGAAAAAGTTTGTCCATACGTTGTGATGATTTTCTCTGTAAATTTACGTAAAAAATATGAGTGTCTTTTTATTTTTATGTAATTTTGTATCTCAAAATCATCTGATTTGTATGGACGTGTTAACTCAGATTCGGAAGCCCGTAGAACGGGAAATGCAAGATTTTGAATCCCTTTTCGGTGTAAATATACGGCACCGGAATCCTCTCCTTGCTATGGCTTTGCAGCACGTGTTAAGCCGCAAGGGGAAGATGATGCGTCCTGTCCTGACCCTGCTTGCCGCTAAAATGTTTGGTGAAATCAATGAGGCGGTGCTCCATGCTGCGGTAAGTCTGGAGATGTTGCATACGGCCAGTCTGGTACATGATGATGTGGTGGACGAGAGCGGAGTGCGTCGCGGTCAGTTTTCGGTGAATGCGCTGGTGGATAACAAGGCTGCCGTTCTGGTGGGTGATTATTTATTGTCTACAGCCTTGAAGCATGCCGCTTTGACCGAAAGTTTGGCTGTGGTGAATGCCGTGGCACGTTTGGGACAGACGCTGTCCGATGGAGAATTGCAGCAGTTGTCCAATGTGAGCTCCGATGAAATCAGTGAAAATCAGTATTTCGATGTGATCCGGCGGAAGACCGCCTCTTTGTTTGCGGCCTGCGCCGAGGTGGGGGCTTTGTTGTCCGGTGCTTCGGAGGAGCAGGTGGCCCGTTTGAGCGAATTCGGTGTTCTTACGGGATTATGTTTTCAGATTCGTGACGACGTGTTCGACTATTATAATGCAGAGGTGGGAAAGCCTACAGGTAATGACATGAAAGAAGGTAAGCTCACCCTTCCTGTGATATATGCCGTGCTCCGTCCCGGTGCGGAGCGTTGGCGTGAGGTTGCCATGAAGGTGCGTGCGGGCGAAGCCACGGAAGAAGACATTGCATCCTTGGTTGATTTTACCAAACAATCCGGTGGAATAGAATATGCCTGCCGGAAAATGGATGAAATCCGGGAGCAGGCTCTCTGTCTGTTGGTTTCTGATGGTAATGAAGCCGTAAGGGAAGCTCTGCGTTTGTACTTGGATTTTGTGTTGAAACGGGTATCTTGATGATAGTTGCCGCCTGTTTCGTATAGTCTATTAAAGGAAAAGCCGGTGTAGCATGGCTGTTCCATTTGCATGAGCGGTTTAGTTGGTATTTTGAATCAATGTGCCGTGAGGGAATTAGGTATTCTCAGAGAGGTATGAGGGGTTGCTTTAAAAGACTATTGGCTGTCTTTTGTTTTTATCATGAATGTCCGTAGCTGATTATGCCGTTTCAAGAAGGTTTTGATTGACATTTTGCTGTTTTTTCCATGATGAGTCGTGGTTGGGAATGTGTGAAGTAGGGAAAAAACGCATGTTTGTTTTAACATAAAGCATTATACTATTGCTTCATTGGTGCAGTCAACGGGTTTTTGGATGATTCTATTCCGCGATGAGAAGAAAAATGATGCGGAGAGAAAAAGATTTTCTTGCGGATCATTTTACAAAATGATCCGCAAGAAAGCATAAGAGCGTAAGCTGAATGCGTAATAATACGGTGGAAAAAGCGGTTTTTTTGTCTGTCCGGGACGAAAAGACGTACAAAAAAACCTGCCACATTTGTCAACGTTTTCGGTTGTTTTGTGACAGGTATCGAATTTTGTGCGGACAGCAGGGTAGGGTGGCTTTTCTTGTGTCGGTAGAGCACCTGTCCGGCCGTCAGAATGTCATTTGTCCGGTTCGCGAGCATGGCGTAAAGGAGGTGTGCGTCGCACGGAGCTGCGAATACGCCATTCTCGTGAGGTCATATTTGTCGTTTTGTCAAACGGTCGAAAAGAGGGAATTAGAAAAACTTCACCTCTTCGCCCGTCACTTCGCTCAGCAGCAGGTTGGCCAGACGGCTTGTGCCGAGGCGCAACCATTGGTTGGTGAGCCATTTTTCGCCTAAGACTTCCTTTACGATGGTGTAGTACACGAGGGCGTCGTGCACTGTGTGCATGCCTCCCGCGGGCTTGAAACCGATCTGAATCCCCGTTTGGTCGTAGTATTCCTTGATGGCCTGACACATCGCGTAGGCTGCTTCCGGAGTAGCGGCCGGTTCGAGTTTGCCCGTAGAGGTCTTGATGTAGTCTGCTCCCGCATACATGGCCAGCAGGGAGGCTTTTTTGATTTGGGCTGCGCTCTTCAGACAGCCTGTTTCGAGAATGACTTTCATTTTATGGTCGCCGCAGGCCGCTTTCAATTCGCTGATTTCATCGCAGAGTGTCTCATAGTCGCCGCTCAGGAACTTGCCGACGGACATGACGATGTCTATTTCCGTAGCACCGTCCTTGACGGCCAGGGCCGTTTCCGCCATTTTGACCTCGATCAGGGCTTGTGAGGAGGGGAAGCTGCCCGATACGCAGGCCACTTCGACGCCTTCCACCTCGAGCGACTGGCTTACGATCTGTGCGAAACAAGGATACACACAGATGGTGGCCACGTGCGGAAGGTCGGGGTAGGCGTCCTCGAAAGCGTTCACACGTTCTGTGAAGCGCAGGATGCTTTCTTCGCTGTCGGTGGTGTTCAATGAGGTGAGTTCCACGCTACCCATTAGGAAACGTTTCACTTCCTTGGTGTTGTTTTCCGGCACTTTTTCAGCGATGATTTTCGCTACGGCTTCTTTCACCGCCTCGTCGCTCAGGTCGAGGTTATATTTCTGTAATGCCTGTTCGTATTTGTTCGTTTCAGGCGCGTGTTGATGGCTATGCTCGCTCATGATTCAATGTAATTTTGGATTGTTAATATGTCGTTCCTTATCTCTATCGGTTTTCTTCTCGATGCTTTTTCTGAAAGCTTCCGTCAGGTTTACACCCGTCTGGTTGGCCAGACAGATAAGTACCCAAAGCACATCGGCCATTTCTTCTTCCAGATTGCAGTTTTCACCTTTCTTGAACGATTGGTCACCGTAGCGGCGGGCGATGACACGAGCCAGTTCGCCCACTTCTTCGGTCAGGCAGGCCATATTGGTCAGTTCGCTGAAATAGCGGATGCCTACGGTCTTGATCCATTCGTCTACTTGTTGTTGCGCTTCGTCTATGGTCATTTTATCGGATTTTATTCTTTGTTCTTGGTGTCCATGCAGATGGTGACGGGGCCGTGGTTGAGCAGGTCCACTTTCATTTCCGCTCCGAATTCTCCCGTTTGCACCGGTTTGCCGAGGCTCTCGCCCAATTTTCGGCAGAAGCTTTCATAGAGGGGGATGGCAGTGGCGTGTCCAGCGGCGCGGATATATGAAGGACGGTTGCCTTTCTTGTAGGATGCCATCAGAGTGAACTGGCTGATTACCAATATTTCGCCTCCGGTTTCAAGGATGCTTTGGTTCATCACGCCGTTTTCATCGTCGAAGATGCGCAATCCTATTATTTTGCGGCAGAGCCATTCTATATCTTCTTCATTGTCAGCTTCTTCGATGCCGAGAAGAATCAGCAGTCCTTCTTGTATGGCAGCTTTGCACCGGCTGCCTATGCTCACGGAGGCATGGCTGACGCGTTGTATCACCGTTCTCATGTGTTTGTAGCGTGTTTGGTTTCTTGCAAATATACGAAAAAGCCTGCATATCATGCTTCCGACAACAAGTTTTCTTGTATTATTTTAGCTTTGGACGGGCCTATTTCGGCCGCCAGTTCTTCGTATGACGCCTCCCGGATACGTTTCACGCTTTTGAATTTTTTCAGGAGCTGGGTTTTGGTTTTCTCACCAATGCCTTTTATCCGGTCCAGTGCCGATGTGGTCTGATGCTTGCTGCGTTTATCGCGGTGGAAGGTGATGGCAAAGCGGTGCACCTCGTCTTGAATCTGTGTCATCAGGCGGAAGACGGGACTGTCCGTTTTCATGCCGATCACGACAGGCGGAAACCCGAAAAGCAGTTCGTTGGTGCGGTGGCGGTCATCCTTGGCCAGTCCGGCTATCGGAATACGCAGGCCGAGTTCGTCCTCTATCACTTCTCTCACCACTTCCATCTGTCCTCGTCCCCCGTCAGTGATAATAAGGTCGGGCAGTTCGCCCTGTTCCTCCGCGATGCGTGAGTAGCGGCGGCGCACCACCTCTTTCATTGAGGCATAATCGTCGGGGCCGGACACAGTCTTGATATTATATTTGCGGTAGTCCGCTTTGCTGGGTTTGCATTTTTTGAATACTACGCAGGCCGCTACGGCATCCGTTCCGGAGATGTTTGAGTTGTCGAAGCATTCAATGCGCACAGGGAGTTTTTCAAGGTGTAGGGCGTTTTGGATTTCTTTCATTAGCCGTACGCTTTTCTGTTCCGGATTGAGTTTCTCGGCCTGTTTCAGGCGGTCCAGTTTATATTGTTTTACGTTGAGGACGGACAGTTCCAGCAGTTTCTTCTTGTCTCCTCTTTGGGGTACGGTGAAGGTGACGCCTTCCATTTCCACGTTGATGGGAAACGGCACGATTATTTCGCGGGAACGGCTCTTGTAGCGCTCCCGCATCTCTGCAATTCCCAGGGTCAGCAATTCTTCCGGCGTTTCGTTCATCCGTTTTTTGTATTCGAAAGTGAAGGCCTGGTTGATGCTTCCGTTTGTCACGTGCAGATAGTTCACGTAGGCGGTATTTCCGTCGTCTTCTATGGAGAAGACATCGATGTTGTGGAGTATATTGCTGACCACTTCGCTTTTGCTCCGATAGTTCTCCAGCAGGTCATACTTCCGTTTGATGACTTGTGCTTCTTCAAAACGCATTTCCGAAGCCAGTTTTTGCATTTCCTGCAGCAGGTTACGGCTTATTTCCGCGGTGTTTCCTTTCAGAATCTCCTTGGCTTCCTGGATAGACCGGAGGTATTCGTCCCGGCTTTGTGCTCCGATGCACGGCCCCTTGCAGTTCTTGATATGGTATTCCAGGCAGACGTTGAATTTTCCTGCGCGTATGTTTTCCGGAGTGAGGGCCAGGTGGCATGTGCGTAGCGGATAGAGGTTCTTGATGAGTTCGAGCAGTGCATTCAGGGTCGGAAAGTGGCTGTAAGGGCCGAAATAGGCGGAACCGTTGCGTATGATTTGCCGTGTTTTGAAAATGCGTGGGAAGTATTCGTTGGTTACACACACGGACGGATATGTTTTGTCGTCCTTGAGCAATACGTTGTAATGGGGCTTATAGCGTTTGATGAGATTGTTTTCCAGTAACAGCGCATCTTCTTCCGTGTTTACCACCACATACCTGATGTCTCTGATTTTGCTCACCAGCATGGCGGTCTTCCGGCTTTGATGGTCTTTGCTGAAATAAGAATAGACGCGTCTTTTCAGGTTTTTGGCCTTACCGACGTAGATGATTTCTCCCGATTCGTTCAGATATTGGTAACAGCCCGGACTGTCCGGCAGGTTGAGCACGATGCCTTTCAGATAAGAGTCCAGCTTTTCTTTTTCTTCGCTTGTCATGTGGCCTGGATTTAAAGATGAAAAAAGGGACTATGCGTCGTCGTGCATGTCCCTTCTTCAATGACTTGTTTAGAATTTGATCAGTGTGCTTATTTCCGTGTCTTTATCGAACATGTTTCGCCCGGTTTGCCCTTCGCTGGTCAGTTCTATGATGAAATTGATGTAGATTTTTGCCGGATCAAACTTCTTCACCAAATTGTAGGCGGCTTTCATTGATCCGCCGGTAGCCAGCAAGTCGTCGTGGATGAGTACCACATCCTTCTCGTTGATGGCGTCCTGGTGTATCTCTATCGTGTCCTTTCCATACTCTTTCATATAAGTTTCCTGCAAGGTTTCGGCAGGCAGCTTTCCCGGTTTGCGGCACATGATGAATCCTGCACCCAGCTTTACAGCGAGGGCGGCTCCGAGCACGAAGCCTCTTGATTCGATACCCACCACCTTCGTGATGCCTTTGTCTTTGTAAATCTCATAAAGTTCGTTGAGCATGATCTTCATGCACTTGGGGCTTTTGAAGAGTGTGGTCACATCTTTGAACTGGATTCCCGGTATGGGGAAGTTCGGAATGTTTCTTAGATTCTTTAGTAATGTTGGGTTGTTCATAACCAGTGCTTTATCTGTTAATAATTCAAGTTTTGTTTCACGTGAAACGTACCGTCTCCGTCTATCGTCCGAGAAGGACGAGCAACACGTTGATGTCGCTTGGGGAAACCCCGGGGATGCGTCCGGCCTGAGCCAAAGTTTCCGGGTCGATCTTTTCCAGTTTCTGGCGGGCTTCGGTAGACAGTGCATGCATGTTTTTGTAATCGAACCGTCCTTTGATTTTGATGCTTTCCAGGCGTTGCATCTTGTCGGCAATGATTCTTTCGCGGGCTATATACCCGTGATATTTCATTTGTATTTCGGCTGCCTCCACTATTTCATCTTGTCGGTCGGTCAGTGTGCCGAGCATTGTTTTCAAGGGTGCGATATGCTCTGCTATGTTCTTTACCGTGATTTGAGGACGGTTGATCAGTTCGAACAGTTTGCAGCCGTGTTGGAGCGGGGTGGTGCCGAGAGTTTCAAGTGCGGGATTAGTGAGGCCGGGCTTCAATGAAAAGCCTTTGCAGAAATCCACGATACGGTCGATGGCTTCTTTTTTCGACAGCCAGTATTCATAGCGTTCTCTTTCCGCCAGTCCGATTTTGTAGGATCTTTCTGTGAGACGGGCGTCTGCGTCGTCTTGCCGGAGCAGGATGCGGTATTCGGCACGGGAGGTAAACATGCGGTACGGCTCGTCCACGCCTTTTGTGACAAGGTCGTCTATAAGTACGCCGATGTAGGATTCATCGCGGTGCATAACAAAGGTGTCGTTTCCTGTGCACTTCAAGGCGGCATTGATTCCGGCAACGAGGCCTTGGCCGGCGGCTTCTTCATAACCGGTGGTGCCGTTGACTTGCCCGGCCATAAAAAGTCCCGATAGAATTTTCGATTCCAGCGTATGTTTCAGCTGGGTGGGATCGAAATAATCATATTCAATGGCATAGCCCGGACGGTATATTGCCAGGTCGCGGAAAGCCGGGATTCTTTTTAAGGCTTCTAACTGGATGTGAAGCGGCAGGCTCGATGAAAAGCCGTTGAGATAATACTCTTGGGTGTTTTCGCCTTCGGGCTCCAGGAAAAGTTGGTGTTGCTCTCTCTCCGGAAACGTAACCAGCTTGGTTTCTATACTGGGGCAGTAACGAGGGCCGATGCTTTGGATTTGTCCGTTATAGAGCGGCGAGTCGGGCAGGCCGCTCCTCAACACTGCATGTACGTCGGGATTGGTAAAGCAGGTCCAGCATGGTAGTTGTTTCAACTTGCGGTCGCGTCCCAAAAATGAAAACTTGTGGTAGTCGTGCTCGCCTTCCTGTATCTCCATGTCTTCAAAATGTACGCTTCTCCCGTCAATGCGTACCGGGGTTCCGGTCTTCATACGGCCGACGGTGATGCCGTGCCGTGCGATAGATTCGGTCAGATGAAGCGATGCCGGTTCGGCTACACGGCCGCCGGGGATCTGGGTGCGTCCGATATGCATCAGTCCGTTCAGGAACGTTCCGGCGGTAAGGATAACGCACTTCGCGCGGATGGTGACATCGAAGTATGTGCTTACCCCCGTGATCTCACCATGTTCCGCTATGATCTCTTTCACCTGGTCTTGCCATATATGAAGGTTGGGGGTGTTCTCCAGTATTTCACGCCATGCCCAAATGAATTTTCCACGGTCGCATTGGGCGCGCGGACTCCACATGGCGGGTCCTTTCGAGCGGTTGAGCATGCGGAACTGTATGGCGGTGCGGTCGGTCACGATACCCGTGTAGCCGCCTAACGCATCAATCTCGCGGACGATCTGTCCTTTGGCAATCCCTCCGATGGCCGGATTGCAGCTCATTTGTCCGATCTTGTTCATGTCCATGGTGATAAGGCATGTCTTTGCCCCCATGTGGGCGGAGGCTGCCGCAGCCTCGCAGCCGGCATGTCCGCCGCCTATAACTATCACATCGTAGTCAAACTTCATTTTTAACTTGTTTTTACGCATGCAAAAGTAGTGATTTTTAGCAATATAATTCCGTTATTTCTTGGTGTTATTCAGGATTTAGAGTAAATTTGCAAAAGTTTATGAAGGAGGCTGAAAAAAGGGAAATTCTTTATTTTATTTATTAAATATTTTAAATTCAATCATTTATGTGGTTATGTGATTCATCTATTGGTAGGAAAGTGGTGATGTCGGTATCCGGTATTGCGCTTGTCCTGTTCTTGACGTTCCATGCGTCAATGAACGTTGTGGCTCTGTTCTCGGCAGAAGGCTATAACATGATTTGTGAATTTCTGGGATCCAATTGGTATGCCGTAGCGGCAACTCTGGGTCTCGCAGCCCTGGTGCTTGTTCACATCATCTATGCCTTCTGGTTGACGATTCAAAACCGTAGGGCTCGCGGTGCAAACCGTTATGACGTGACACGCAAGCCGGAACAGGTGGAGTGGGCTTCACAAAACATGTTGGCGCTGGGTATTGTTGTGGTGCTGGGTATGGTTCTCCATCTTTACAATTTCTGGTATAACATGATGTTTGCCGAATTGCTGGGTGACCCTTATATGGGTGGCTTGCATGCGACTGACGGTTACGGGTATATCGTGAAGACATTCAGTTGTCCGGTGTATACCGTATTGTATGTCATCTGGCTGGGTGCTCTGTGGTTCCATTTGACACACGGCTTCTGGAGCGCTATCCACACATTGGGTTGGAACGGAAAAGTATGGTTCAACCGTTGGAAGTGTATCGGTAACGTGTACACTACCATCGTCATTCTGATGTTCCTCATTGTGGCATTGTATTTCTCTTTCTGCAGCTGTTGCGGCGGAGGCATGTGCTACCAATATTAAATTAATGAACCATTAAATTGAAACGAACTATGACAAAGATAATCGATTCTAAGATTCCGGAAGGACCGGTAGCTGAGAAATGGACTAATTATAAAGCACACCAGAAATTGGTGAATCCGGCTAATAAGCGCCGTTTGGACGTCATCGTAGTCGGAACAGGACTGGCCGGAGCTTCTGCCGCTGCGTCGTTGGGCGAGATGGGTTTCAGAGTTTTCAACTTCTGTATTCAGGATTCTCCGCGCCGCGCTCACTCCATCGCCGCTCAGGGAGGTATCAATGCCGCCAAGAATTACCAGAACGACGGTGACTCCGTATACCGTCTGTTCTACGATACGGTAAAAGGAGGCGACTATCGTGCCCGTGAGGCTAATGTTTACCGTCTGGCTGAGGTTTCGAACAGTATTATAGACCAGTGCGTGGCACAAGGTGTGCCTTTTGCCCGTGAGTATGGCGGCATGTTGGCCAACCGCTCATTCGGAGGAGCGCAGGTATCCCGTACATTCTATGCCAAAGGACAAACCGGTCAGCAGTTGCTCCTTGGCGCTTACTCGGCATTGAGCTGTCAGGTGAATGCCGGTACGGTTAAATTGTACACGCGCTATGAAATGATGGATCTGGTGATGGTGGACGGACGTGCCCGTGGTATTATCGCCCGTAATCTGGTTACAGGAAAACTGGAGCGTTTTGCGGCTCATGCGGTAGTTATCGCTACGGGTGGTTACGGAAATGCCTACTTCCTTTCTACCAATGCAATGGGTTGTAACTGTTCTGCCGCCATGCAATGCTACCGTAAGGGGGCTTATTTTGCCAATCCCGCATACGTACAGATTCATCCGACCTGTATACCTGTTCACGGCGACAAGCAGTCTAAGTTGACATTGATGTCCGAGTCGTTGCGTAACGACGGTCGCATCTGGGTGCCGAAGAAACTGGAAGACGCCAAGGCTTTGCAGGCCGGAACCAAGAAAGGTAGCGACATTCCCGAAGAAGACCGTGACTATTATCTGGAACGCCGTTATCCGGCATTCGGAAACCTTGTGCCCCGCGACGTGGCTTCACGTGCTGCCAAGGAACGTTGCGACAAGGGTTTTGGTGTGAACAATACCGGTTTGGCCGTGTTCCTCGACTTCTCCGAAAGTATAGAGCGTCTGGGTATCGACGTAGTGCTTCAGCGTTATGGCAACCTCTTCGAGATGTATGAGGAAATCACCGATGTGAATCCCGGCAAGCTGGCCAACGAAATCAATGGTGTGAAGTATTATAATCCGATGATGATTTATCCTGCTATCCACTATACGATGGGTGGTATCTGGGTAGACTACGAGTTGCAGACCTCTATCAAGGGCCTGTTCGCCATCGGTGAATGTAACTTCTCCGATCACGGTGCAAACCGTTTGGGTGCCTCTGCTTTGATGCAGGGTCTGGCCGACGGTTACTTTGTGTTGCCTTACACGATCCAGAACTATCTGGCCGATCAGATTACCGTTCCCCGCTTCTCCACCGAATTGCCTGAATTCGAGAAAGCCGAGTCCGACGTACAGGCGCGCATCAACCATCTGATGGGTATAAAAGGAAAAGAATCTGTCGACTCAATCCATAAAAAGCTCGGCCATATCATGTGGGAATATGTGGGTATGGGCCGTACGGAAGAAGGCTTGAAGAAGGCGTTGACGCTGCTGAAAGAAATCCGTCAGGAGTTCGAGACGAACGTATTTATCCCCGGATCAACGGAAGGCGTGAACATCGAACTGGAGAAAGCTTTGCGTTTGAACGACTTTATTACAATGGGCGAACTTATTGCTTACGACGCTTTGAACCGTAACGAATCCTGCGGCGGTCATTTCCGTGAGGAATATCAGACGGAGGAAGGTGAAGCCAAGCGTGATGACGAGAACTTCTTCTATGTGTCTTGCTGGGAGTACCAGGGTGCCGACGAGGTAGCTCCGGTATTATACAAAGAGCCGCTGGTTTATGAAGCCATCAAGGTACAGACACGTAACTATAAGAGCTAATAAACGGTTTCTGTTCAACGATTATAAAGATAATAACAATGGAGAAAAATATTTCATTTAAGCTTAGATACTGGCGTCAGAACGGACCGAAAGATACCGGTCACTTTGACGAGCGCGAGATGAAGGACATTCCGGGCGATACTTCGTTCCTGGAAATGTTGGACATATTGAACGAACAATTGGTAGAGGAGGGCAAAGAGCCGTTCGTATTCGACCATGACTGCCGTGAAGGCATCTGTGGTATGTGTTCTTTGTATATTAACGGAACGCCTCACGGAAAGACCGAGCGTGGAGCCACAACCTGCCAGCTTTACATGCGTAAGTTCAACGACGGTGACACGATTACTGTGGAGCCGTGGCGTTCGGCCGGTTTTCCGGTTATCAAGGACTGTATGGTAGACCGTACTGCATTCGATAAAATCATGCAGGCCGGCGGTTATGTGACTGTGCGTACCGGACAGCCGCAGGATGCCAATGCCATTTTGATCCCGAAGCAGAATGCGGACGAGGCGATGGACTGCGCCAGCTGTATCGGTTGCGGAGCCTGTGTGGCAGCCTGCAAGAACGGTTCGGCCATGTTGTTCGTGTCTTCCAAAGTGAGCCAGTTGGCCCTTTTGCCACAGGGACGTCCTGAAGCGGCACGCCGCGCCAAGGCTATGATTGCCAAGATGGATGAGTTGGGCTTCGGAAACTGTACCAATACACGTGCCTGTGAAGCCGTATGTCCGAAGTGCGAAAGCATTGCCAACATCGCCCGTTTGAACCGTGAGTTCATCAAGGCTAAACTGGACGACTAAAAGACGGTGTGGCGAACACCGCTCAGTGAATAGGAAACGCACCCTTTTTCGGGTGCGTTTCTTTTTTGTATCGCTCTTCTCAGGAAAGGAGACCAAATGCCTGAAATATTTACGTGTATATGTAGGGCTGCAAGATTCTGAGCCAATCTGACGGATTCTTGATTTGACTTTTTGTTTGTGTTTTCTGTAATTTACAGATGATTTGTAAGTCTTTTTAGGAAAAGTTTTGGTGTGATGATGGTATTATGACGGAATGGGCTGTCAAAAGTCGTGTGTTGTTTCGTTCGGAATATGAGGGTAAATAGAAGAAAACGGTGAGAAAACGAAGAATACGCTATCGGAGACCCATCGAACCGTGGGGTTTTTGTCTTTTTCATACCAGCCGGTACATACCGCCGTTCAGCATCCGTACAATACCTTTCATCTCCAGGTTGAAGAGCAGTGCGCTCAGCTTGTGCACCGGAAGATTAACCGAAATGGCCAATGCGTTCATTTGCAGTTCTTCTTTTTGTTGCAGGCAATCGATGATGCGCTGTTCGTCTTCGTTCAGGTCGGGAAACAGTTTTATCTGCATTCCTCTCTCCTGTTTTTCAGGACAAGGGCAGGGTACCCAGCCTATGGCATTCGCAAAATCCCGTGCATTTTGCAGCAACGCTGCTTTGCTGTCGCGGATCAGGCGGTTGCAGCCTTGCGAGTAAGGATCGCCTACACGTCCCGGAAAGGCAAACACTTCGCGATGGTAACTCATGGCGATGTCTGCCGTGATGAGTGCGCCGCCTTTGTCGGCAGACTCTACGACAATGGTGGCGTCTGCCATGCCGGCTACAATGCGGTTGCGTCTCACGAAGTTCACTTTATCGGCATTGGTTCGGCTCATGAATTCCGTGAGCAGTCCGCCTTGCGACACCATTTTCACTGCCGTGTCCCGGTGCAGGCGGGGATAAATCTGGTCCAGTCCGTGCGCCAGTACGCCTACGGTATCCAAATTGTGGTCCAAAGCGGCGCGATGGCTGTGTATGTCCACTCCGTAGGCCAGTCCGCTTACGATAAGCACGTCCGGATATAAATCTTTCAGTTCGGCCACGAACCGTCGGCAGATGTCTTTTCCGTATTCCGTGCAGTGGCGTGTACCCACCATATTGATGACATGCGCACGGTTCAGTTCCGCATTCCCCTTGTAGTAAAGCAGCAAGGGAGCATCATCGCATTCCCTCAATCGGAAAGGATAGTCCGAGTCGTTATAGCACAGACAGCGGATTTTATTGCGCAGGGCAAATTCCAGTTCTTCTTCCGCCCGTGTCGCATACAGTTCCATTTGGGCGAGCGAAGCCGCCAGTTTGTCCGAAGCGTCCGGAATCACCTCACGGATATGGTGGCGGTGTTCAAATACTGCGGAGGCACTGCCCAGCTCTGTCAGCAGGCGGCGTTGCATGGCTGTGTTGACGCGCGGAATGCGTGTCAGCGCCATGGTGTGAAGGATTTCCTGTTCTGTCATGAAGGAGACGATAAGAGAAGTTGGGGGCCAGACGGTTATTGTTCTTCTGTCGGCACGATGGCGTCCAGTTCGGGGCATGTGTTCAGCCGTCCGTTGATCAGACAGACCGTATCCACCTGGCTCTTGATGCAGCATTTCATGTCCGGCAGCCGAAAAATATCCTGATGGAACACATATTTGATCCCTTCCTTTTCCACACGCAGTTTGCTGATGAATCGGTCACCGCTTTTCAGAGGCGTTTTGAACGCCATGCTGAGTCGTGCCACTACTGCATCGATGCCCTTGGCGTGGAGGTCTGCAAAGCTGATGCCGTGCGAGAGCAGAAATTCATGGCGTGTATGTTCTGTATAATGTTGATAGTTGGCGTTGTTCACGATGCCTTGCAGGTCGCATTCATAGTCGCGCACCTTCATTTCCAGTTCAAAGATATAGTCGGTTTTCATTTTATATAGTTGATTTTTTATGTTTCAGGAATTCATAGCCGAAGCGGCAGTGCAGACAATAGCGCCTGTCGCAGTATTCTTTTTTCAGTTGGATAAATGCCTGCGAGTCGGAGGCGTTTTCCGCTTTGATACCGCATGCAGCCCATTGCCGGGTGATATAATTATCCTCCGCCTTTATCGGTTCGAGCAGATGTAGTGCCCGTTCGCAGTAGCTTTCGTTGCAGTGTGCCTGTCCGTAGGCATAGAGCACGGGCACTATCGTATTGATGAGTATCAGGTTTTTGGAACCTGCGGTCAGGGCTTTGCCGTTTTTCCGGCTCGGACAGCCGAAGGTGTAATGCGACTCCCAATAAGGTGTGGCATGGGTTGACAGCAGGTTGTGCATCTCCTCCCACGTGCGGGCTTCCAGCATCCGCGAGAGTCCTGCCATGCCGTTGTAGTAAAGCTGTGCCAGTTGCGCGATGCGTACATGCGGAAAATTCTGCGGTCTCAGGCGCAGGAATTTCCATGCTTCGGCACTCATGGGCGTAAGAGAGAATTTATGTGCCAGATAGTCATACTCCCGTTTCAGACGGGGATAGTAATCGTCATCGATGGCTTCGTCCCGGTATTTGGGAGGAACGGTGTCAAAGTCAAGCAGTCCCGCTTGCCCCATGAAGACGGCTTCGATCTGGAACAGACTGTCCCGGTGATGTGCTACAGCCTGTAGCGGGATGTGCCTGGCCCAATCCTCGAAAGCATCGCCGTTGACACCGAAACCGAAGTTCCGTGCCAGTGTGATAAAATATCCCTGCTCCCAGTCGCCGTGCAGGCTGTCTACGCGTTGTCGTACGTTTCCCGCCCGCTGTTCCAGCCGTTCGTAGAGCAGGGCGTTCAGCCATCCGTGCACCGTGAAAGAGTCGATGTGCGGGATGATGCCGTGACAACGAGGGTAGTCCGTAGTGCGGCATAGTTCTTTGTAATTGTCTCTTAGATAATCCGGAACTGCCAGTTCTGTCTGAGGCAGTTCTTTTCCGTCTTGCGTGACGACGGACCGGTCTGCTCTCTCCGTCACGTGCAGTACCACATTGTTGTAGTGCGCGTCCTTATGGTGTCCGTGAGCATACCAGTCGGCAGAACGCTGATGAATCTCGATATTTCCCACCCATATCGTACCATCCAGTTTCACTTTAGCATTGAAGAAGTCTGGGCCCGCATGGCGGTTTAATGTGCCTGGGTCGATAATCTCTACAGGATGTCCGTCCGTCGTTAACAGGGGTTTAAGCGGAAACAATCTGTATTTCCACATGTAGTGAAGCAGTTTTTCCATGGTACGTGCGGATGAAAGGTTTATTTTTACTAACAAAAGTAATGAAATTCAGGCCAAATCCCTATCTTTGCCGTAGAAAATATCTGAAAAAATCAATAAAAACATGAGAATAGCATTAATCGGCCACGGCAAGATGGGCCGTATGATAGAGACGATAGTCCGGGAGCGGGGCCATGAGATAGTGAGCATTATCGACGTGGACAATGCGGACGATATCGAGAGCTCGGCTTTTCGCCACGCAGATGTGGCCATAGAGTTCACCACTCCGCAGACCGCTTACGAGAATTGCCGGCGTGCCATGGCAGCCGGTGTGAAGGTGGTGTCCGGTTCTACGGGTTGGATGGAGGCGCATGCCGGAGAGATGGAGCGTCTGTGCCGCGAAGAGGGAAAGACGCTTTTCTGGAGCAGTAACTTCAGTCTGGGCGTGGCGTTGTTCCGGGCGGTGAACCGTTATGCGGCCCGCCTGATGGAGCGTTTCCCCGATTACGATGTCCGTATGGAAGAGGTGCACCACATACACAAACTGGACGCTCCGAGCGGCACGGCTATCACCCTGGCCGAAGACATTACTTCCTGTCTCTCGCGCAAGGACGGATGGGCCAAGGGTACGTTTACCGCACCGGACGGCACTGTGACGCCGGCGGAAGCCGACAGTTCCGACGCTCTGCGTATCGACAGCATACGCCGGGGTGAAGTGGCGGGCATTCATTCCGTCGTTTATGAGAGTCAGGCAGACAGCATCACGCTGACGCATGACGCACATAGCCGTCAGGGATTTGCCTTGGGAGCCGTATTGGCGGCCGAATATACGGCTACGCACGAAGGGTTGCTCACTATGGATGATTTGTTCAATTTCTAACCCCTGATGCACAGAGATATGAAAAGACGCAGAGAGAAGCCTACGCGGGCAGGATGGATAAAGGCAGTAGTGGCGGCGGTGGCTTACATCGCTTTCATCGTATGGACTAAAAGCTGGTGGGGGCTGCTGGCACTTCCTTTCATCATTGATGCTTATGCCACGCATCTGATTCCTTGGACGTGGTGGAAAGAGGCGGAGAATCCGCTCACCCGTGTGTTGATGAGTTGGGTCGATGCCATTGTGTTTGCTTTGGTGGCGGTATATTTCGTCAACATCTATTTCTTTCAGAACTATACGATTCCCTCGTCATCGCTTGAAAAGTCGCTTTTGGTGGGCGACTACCTGTTTGTAAGCAAGATGAGCTACGGCCCGCGCAAGCCGATGACACCGCTTTCGATGCCTTTGACGCAGCATACGATGCCTGTAGTGGGAGGCCGTTCTTATCTGGAGCGTCCGCAGTGGAAGTATGAGCGTGTGGGCGGAGGGCGTGTGAAGCTGAACGATATTGTGGTGTTCAATTATCCTTCGGGAGACACGGTGACGGTCAATCCGGAGTATCAGAATATGGATTTTTATGCCATTGCCTACGGTATCGGTGAGCAGCATTATCTGCAGGAATATGGTGCCATGCCGGCTCCCGGAGAGCTGACGCAACAGCAGGAACGTGATTTCTTTGCCGCCATTTATGCCATGGGGCGTCGCTATATCGATGCTCATCCCGAAGTGTTCGGCGGCGTGATGTGGCGACCGGTAGACCGGAGGGAAAACTATGTGAAACGTTGTGTGGGCCTGCCCGGGCAGACGCTTGAGATCCGCGGGGGTACGGTATGGCTCGATGGCCGGCCGAATCCTGATCCGGCGAATGCGCAACGTGATTACTGTGTGAACTTGAAGCAGCCCTTGCCTGAAGAGTTGGTGCGCGAGTTGGGTATCAGCGGCGAAGACCTCTCTTCTCTGGAACAGTCAGGTGTAATGCCGCTTACGGAGAAAGCTTTTCGCCGCCTGAAGGAGTGCACTGACCTGGTGGCCTCCATCGTGCCCGACAGTGCGGGAAGCGTGCCGGGCGGGCTTTATCCGCTTAATGTGATGACGGGCTGGACAAGAGACGATTATGGGCCTGTGTGGATTCCGGCCAAAGGTAAGTCCATTCGTCTGACAATGGATAATATCGCTCTTTACGAGCGGCCCATTGGGGTGTATGAAGGCAACAGGCTGGAGGTGCGCGACGGAAAGATTTTCATTAACGGGCATGAAGCCGACAGCTATACCTTTAAGATGGATTATTACTGGATGCAGGGTGACAACCGCCACAATTCTGCCGATTCGCGCTACTGGGGCTTTGTACCCGAGGACCATATTGTGGGCAAACCCATTGTGATATGGTTGTCTTTGGACAAAGACCGGGGATGGTTTGACGGACATGTGCGCTGGAACCGCCTGTTCCGCCTGGTGGACAATATCAAATAACGTAAACCTGCATAAAGACTGATGCGATGACTTGGAAAAAGACGGTGCGACTGACGGTTCTTTTGGCTACGGCTTGTGCGGTGGCTGCCGCCGTGCGTCTTTTTCTGGTGACGGTCATCTGTATTCCTTCCGATGGCGGACGTCCCGTGTTCGAGGCGGGCGACCGCGTGACGGTGTGCCGCATGGCCTATGGCGTACGGCTTTGGCCGATGAGCCGCTGGGGCGGGCGCCGTGTGGGAGAAAAGCGTGTGGCGCGAGGCGAATGGGTGGCTTTCAACGATCCCTCCGATGGAACCGGAGGGGCGCTCCCGCCCGACAGGCGTGAGATGTTCATCGGATGTTGCCTTGCCGCGCCGGGCGACAGTTTGTGGACGGATTCTTTGGGTACGGTCTATCTCAGCCGTCCTGCCGGTCGGCGGTGCCGCGTGGCCGAACTGCCGCGGAAAGATGCCTGGGTGGCCGTGACGCCCGACAACATGCACTGGTATGGCCGGATGCTCCGCTTGCACGAGGGATTGGATGCCGAAGTGGTTGCCGGACGGCTCCGTGTGGACGGCAAGCCGGTGAAAAGTTGCCGTTTCCGTCACGACTATTATTGGATGGGGGCTGTCGAGGGGCAGAGCCTGGAAGGGTCCGGCTCGTTCGGTTTCGTCCCCGACGATTATGTCATCGGCCGTCTTACGCATATCGTATATTCTCTTGACGCATCCTTACCTTGGTATGCGCGGTTGCGCGCCGGCCGCCTGTGGAAGAGGGTGGAGACCGTGAACCTGAAACCTTGAAACGATGAACCGAGCCTGTCTGCTTTCTACGGCCTATCTGGCCCCCGTGCAGTATTATGCCAAACTGTTTTCATATACGGAAAGTTATGTGGAGATGCATGAGCATTATGTGAAACAGACTTACCGTAACCGTTGTCTGATTGCTTCTCCTTCGGGAGTACAGCCGCTTACCGTACCGGTGGTGAAGCCGTCGGCCGACAAGTGTCCCGTGAAGGACATCCGTATTTCCGACCACGGAGACTGGCGTCGCCTGCATTGGAACGCGCTGGATGCGGCATACCGCAACAGTCCTTTCTTTGAATATTATGCCGACGACTTTCTGCCTTTCTATACCCGTCGGTGGGATTTTCTCGTCGATTTTAACGAAGCCATCCGCATGAAGGTGTGCGAACTTATGGATCTGCACCCGAAAGTGTCGCAAACGGCCTCCTACGGCCTCACGGAAGGATGTGGCGGCGCTCCCGCTGTCGCGTCCGACGATTTCCGCACGCTGATCAGTCCGAAAGTGCCTGTGGAGACCGATGCGGCGTTCGTGCCTTGCCACTATTATCAGGTGTTCGGTCAGCGTCACGGTTTCCTGCCTAATCTGAGCATAGCCGATCTGCTGTTCAATATGGGGCCGGAAGCGTTGCTCGTGCTGCGCGAAAGTGTCCGGAAAACGGAATAATGCCGCTATTTTCCTTTTTCTTGTAAGTTGTTGATACAGAATGCTCCGGAGTAGATGAAAAAATAGTGCGCTTGATTTTTTATTTTTCTCCTCATGAAATAAAAAAACGGTGGGCAAGACTTTTGGCTGTCTTGCCCACCGTTTTTCTTTGTCCTGAAAAAGGACGTATGCGGTTTATCGCAGTACCATTTTCCGTACGGCGTCTCCGGCCTTCACCACATAGATACCTTTAGGCATGGAAGAAAGGTCCATGCGGTCGGTGTGTGCGGTGTTCATCAGTACACCGTTGGCGTTGTATATCTTGATGTCGGCGGGTTCGGTTAGCACCACGCGGCTACCCTCGAAGAAGATGCGGCTTTTCGGAGCCACGGTCTCACGGATGTCCACCGTGCTGTTCGTGGGAGTGGTCACGCGGATGCCGTGGATGTAGATCGGCTCTTTGGTGAGCGATTGGAAATAGGCATACACGGGCTTGTCGCTTTGGAGAGTGTAGGCGCCTTCATTGCCGTTGTCGAGAGTCTCTATCTCCGTCCAGTTATAGATACCGCCGCGGAAGAGGGGCTTGAACACCGTGGTGAATTTGGCGCTGATCACGTCGTAGTTGGTAAACACGGTGTTGATATCCTTCGAGGCCATCATGCGCACGTATGTGCTGCCTTCGCGCGAGAGGCAGATGCCGTAGGTGGAGCAGGACGGCATGAGCACTACGAAGCCGCCGCCGTTGGCTGTCATGTTGGCTGAGGCTGCCGCTGTGACGATGGCGCCGGTGCGGCTTCCTTCTGTACCGATTTCCTTATCCGTACCCGCCCCTTGCCATAATGCGTCGGCGAATGTGGCGGGATAGTCCGGAGCGATGTCGGCCGGCACCATCTGGATGGGCTTGCCGTTAGGGTCGATTTTGTTGTCGGCCTCGTTGCAGAGTCCCACATACTTGTCTATCTTCTCTTGCGTGTCGAACCAGAGCCAGCCGTCGGCGTCCACGTCGTGGAAGAGGTTGAATTCCTGTGCCCGGAGGCCTGAGGTGCAGGCCAGCGCAAGGCAGAATGCGGTAAAAGTCTTCTTCATTTTCATTGTTTTTTATTGAGTTAAACGTAATATGTTACTTCGGTTTTATACTTCTATCCAGTCTGGGTTCTGTGCGACATCGTGGAAGCGGATTTCGTCCCATGGAACGGGCAGGTAGTATTGCTTCCTGTCAAACACGCGGACGCGTTGCGGAAAGCGGTTCATGTTGCTGTAGGTGTAAACGGTCTGTGAGCCGCGCTGTACGATTTTCACGGCTTTGAGCGGATTGGACGTGCCGTTGAGTTTTTCCACGGCCGTGCCCCAGCGGAAGAAATCCCAGTAGGTGGTTTCCTCGAAAGCCAG
The DNA here is from genome assembly GCA_910586505.1 of uncultured Paraprevotella sp. Lineage (GTDB taxonomy): Bacteria > Bacteroidota > Bacteroidia > Bacteroidales > Bacteroidaceae > Paraprevotella. The sequence continues at coordinate 369,077 of CAJUGV010000001.1, forward strand.
TTCCACGCGGCGTTCGTTGACCAGTTCGTCCCACGAGAGTGAGGGAAGGTCGTGCATGTGGGCGCGCCGCCGTATGTCGTTCACCAGGGCGCGGGCCTCTTCCGTCCTGTCCTGGCGGAACAGCACTTCCGCATAGTCGAGCATCACTTCGGCATAGCGCCAGATGATGTAGTTCTGGCTGCTGGCGTACGCATCGTCGTTGTTGATCTGTTGTTTCTCGTTGACGAACTTACCCATGTAGTAGCCCGTACGGGTCACGGCAGCCGTGGTGGAAGTACCGTAGGCCGTAAGGTCTTCGCCGGGCACGTCTGTATTGCCCTCACGTGTGTAGTGGATGTTCATCACATGGCCGTTATAGGTGGATCCGTCGTACAGTATGTTGGCATAGAAGCGGTAGTCGCGTCCCTCATAAGGATTCTGTTTGTCGTATTCGAATCCCTCTCGCATGCCGTACTCGTCCACATGGTTTTGCGTGGGGGTATAGGCGGCCGTAGTGCCCGTGAAGTGGGGGGCTGCGGCGTCGCGGTCGAGTTTGTGTCCGAATCCGGTGTCATAGTTTCCGTCGTCGGAGTGTTGCACTTCGAGAATAGACTCGCGGCTGTTCTTCGTCAGGAAGATGTTGCGGTATTCCTGTTTGATGCTTTCCTCGCCGCCGCCGGCTATCCGTATCAGCTCATAGTGTTTGAGGTTGATGATGTTTTCGTAAGCCACACGGGCGGAGTCGAGCATGCGCGCCGAGCGGTTGTCCGTGAAGCCGAGCCAGGGGCTTTTCTGCTCCTGGAACACGGGCGAGGAGGCCCATTGGTAAGTCTTGGCAATAAGCATGAGGGCTGCGCCGCGAGTGATGCGCCCTTCGTCGGTAGGTCCGTATTCCAGCGGCAGGATGTTGGCGGCCGCACGGGCATCGTTGACGATAAAGTCCACCATTTCATCGTAGCCGGCGCGGGGATATCTTGTATTTTCGTGGAGCGGATCGTAAGGCCGGTCTATGAGCAATACGCCGCCGAACTGTCGCCAGAGCATGAAATAGTAGTAGGCACGGAAGAAATGTGCCTCGCCTATCACGCGGTCTTTCTGGTTGCCGGCTGTAATCTCGCCCCGGTTGGCGAACAGCCGGTTGATGGACAGGATATGGGAATAGGCATTGGACCACTGCACCTGCGCCCATCGTGTGATCTCCTGGTTGTTGCCTTTGAGCAGGTCGCCGTATCCGGCGTTGTAATAGTCGTTCTTGGAAGGAACCACCTGGTCGCCGAACCATGGCATATAGTAGCGTGAGGCGCTCTTTACCAGTGCAATGGTGGTGGGTACGTAGGTGGAGAATCCGTGGTTCATGCCGCGGTAGAGCGGCAGCATGTACTCATCGAGCAGCATCGGGTTCCTCCAAATGTCTTTTTCCGACATCTTGTCGGCGGGAGTGTCACGGAACATGTCGTCGCATCCTGTGCCGAGGGCAAGGACGACACTGCATATTGCGCTGAGAATATATTTCTTGAAATCCATAACGTTTCGTTTTAAGATGTTTGTGTTAGAAGCCCAGGTTAAGGGTGATACCGTAGGAGCGCTGTATGGGATAACCGCGCAAGGATTCCGGGTCCATACCCAGATCGTTGAGCGACGACCATGTGAGCAGGTTGCTTCCCTGCAGGGCGATGCTGGCCGAGGTGAGCTTGATTTTCTTCAGCACGGCGGGTTGCAGCGCGTAGCCCAGAGAGAGCGACTTGAGGCGCAGGAAGTTGCAGTCTCTCACCCAGAATGTCGATTCCTTGCGGTTGTTGTCGTTGGCCGTGGCGAATTTGATGCGCGGCAGGGAGGCATTCGGGTTGTCGGGGGTCCAGGTGTCCGTGAGATGGTATTTCTGGAAGCGCTGTAGGCTTCCGCTATAAGTGGTGTAAAGCTCCTTGATGTTCTGCTGGTAGCCGGTGGCACCCTGGAACATGGCGTTGACGAAGAACCCTTTGTAGCTGGCACCCAGGCGCAGACTGAAGTTGAAGTCTGGGTTGGAAGAGTTCTTCACGTAAATAAGGTCTTTCGCATCGATCACCTTGTCTCCGTTCTGGTCTTTGTAGCGGATATCGCCGGGTTTCAGTGTGGCGTTTCCTTGTCCGTCCTGATCGAACGGAAGGTCGTCTATCTCTTTTTGCGACTGGAACAGTCCTTCGGCTTCGTACATTGTCCACACCATGCTGCTGCGTCCCACACGGCGCAGATTGGGATTGACGGTGGATTCGTTGCCGAAATCAAGGTATTTGTCTCGGCTCTTGGCCAGCGTGAGGTCTACGTTATACTTCACCTTGCCTACGGTGTTGCGGTGGGTAAGCATCAGATCCCATCCCCATGCTTTCAGTTCGCTGAAGTTCATGTTGGGTACATTGCCGTTCACACCCGTCGAAGGCGGGTAGAGGTAAGATGGCGCTGCGGTGATCTTGTCGGTTTCGAAACGCCAGTAGTGTTCGAAAGTAAGTCCGAAGCGGTTGTCCCAGAAGCCGAGGTCGAGGGCGATGTTATAATCGTGCGATTTGCCCCAGGTGAGTTCGGGGTTGGGGTAGTTGCCGGTGGACATGATGATGCCCGGACGGTAGTTGCCGCCGATGTTGTATCCGTAGCGTGAGGATTCGATATAGCTGAGCAGGTAAGAGTATTCTCCTACCAGTCCGTCGTCGCCGAGAAGTCCGGTGGATGCGCGGAGTTTGATGTTGGACACCACGGGCTGTTTCCACTTCTTGAAGAACGGTTCGTTGGAGACGACCCATGAGGCCGATACGGAGGGGAAGAAGCCCCATCGGTGGTCGGGGTGGAAGTAGGTGGATCCGTCTACACGGAAGCTGGCTTCGACGAAATAGCGGTAGTCGTATCCGTAGTTGAGGCGTCCGATGAGTGAGGCACGCTGGTTGTAGGTCTCGCTGCCGAGCAGGCGTGCGGTGACGGCGTTGCCGATGATCTCGGGATAGATGCCTGCATTCTGGTTCTCGCCCGTCATGTATTGGTTGTGGGTTTGCTGGTAGTTGGCTACGAGCATGGCGCCCACATCGTGTTTGCCGTCAAAAGTACGGTTGTAGTTGACACCGGCTTCATAGAGCTGGTTGTTCACGAAGCGGTCTATTTGTTCGATGCTCACCTTGGCGGTGGGATAGACGGTATTGGGGTCGGTGTCGAATGTGCCGGTCTGTTCGTCATAGGTGTAGAGCGTGACAGGCTTGTTGAAGGTTTTCTCTATACGGCTGTTGTTGTCGAAGGTGGCTCTTGCATAGGCAGAGAGACCTTTCACCCAGGGCAGCTCCCAGCGCAGGTTGGCGGTGATGGTGTTCATCCGTCCGGTGTCCTTGATGTATCCGCCGAGTCCCTCTACGTTGATGAGCGGATTGCTGCCGTCGATGCTGGCCATGTAGCCATTGTCGAACCGGAGTACCTGCAAGGGTGAGGAGTTGTAGGCGTTGTCAAGGGTGGTATAGCTGGAATTCTTGCTTGAGGAGTTCGAACCGGTGATGTCGAGTGAGAGTACGAGCCCTTTGGTCAGTGTGGCGTCAAGTTTGGCGGAGTAGTTGAGCCGGTCGCGTCCTACCCCGCTGTAGAGACCTTTGGAGTGGGTATATCCGCCCGATATGTAGTACTTCACGAACTGGTTGCCGCCGTTGGCCGATACGCTGTGGGTAGTGGTGTAACCCACGTTGTCGATGTAGTCGAGCAGGTTCTCGTCTCCATACACGTTCGGATTGGAATGCGTGCGTATCATGTCCAGTTGTTCGGGTGTATAGGCGGTGTAGCCTGTGGATTCGGTATTTTCCACGGCGCGGTTGAAAAGCAACGCGTAGTCGTAGGCGTTGAGGAAATCAGGCAGCTGGGTGGCCTGCTGTATGTTCATCTGTCCGCGATAGTTGACGGCCACTTTCTGGTTGTCCTGTGCCCGTCGTGTCTGTACGAGAATGACACCGTTGGCCGCCCGTGCTCCGTATACGGCCGCGGCTGCGGCATCTTTGAGTATGGAAATGCTTTCGATATCGTCCGGATTGAGGTCGGAAAGGCGCATTTCGCCGTCAGAGGTGTTTGTGCCGAAGCGCGGTACTCCGTCGATGACCAGCAGCGGGGCCTTGTTGATGCCTCGTATATGCAGGTTGGCCTCGCGTGCGCTGCTGGGGTCGCCGGTGGTCTGCATCACCTGCAGTCCGGCCACCTGTCCGTAAAGCGCCTCGTCCAGATTGGCCGTGGGCATTTTCAGCAGATCCTCGCTTTTGATGGTCTCTATCGAGCCAGTGAGCGAGGCTTTTTTCTGTGTGCCGTATCCCACGACGATGAGTTCATCGAGGTTCTGAGCGTCGTCTTCAAGGGTGACGACCAAGTTCTGCTGTCCGGGTTTTATCTTCACGGTCTGCGTCTTGTAGCCGAGGAAAGAGATAACCAGCTCCGTACCTTTTTCCGGCAGGGCGAAGTTTCCGTCGAGGTCTGTAACGGCCCCTTGCTTGTCGTTCTTCCATTTGACATGTGCGCCGATGACGGTTTCCCCTCCCCGGTCGATGACCTTTCCTTTAAGGATGGGTATGGCGTCTTGCGCCGCGAGTTGTATGGCGAGACAGCATGCGCTGAGTAGCAGCGCAGTAATTCTTTTTTTCATAGCTGTATGGCGTTTTATTTTTCTAAAATACGCTCTATGAGCATGATCTGATAGTCGTAGAAATCACGGGTCGTTCCTTTGGCCGCGGCACGGCGCGTCTTGTAGAGGCTGAGCACTTTGCGCAGGCGTCCGGTCATGAGTGCGCCCATCTGGTCTTTCGTCAGTGTGGGTAAACCGAAGTTGATGCGTGCGAAATTTTGTCCGTGGCTCAGGCCGCAAGAGCAGAAGAAGCCGGTTCCGTCTTCGTTTTCCGTATTCTCCGCTATGCTCTCCTTTTCGCTGTGGTGGAGGCTTTTGGTTGCGGCGGAGGAAGAAACAGGGGTGAGACCTGTGTTTCTGAGCATGAGGGAGACGGCTGTACCTTGCAGTTGCTGTTCGGCATCGGAAAGCCGGCCTCCGGTCGGTGCCTTGAAGACCGCCGCGGTCATGTCGTCCAGATATTCTTCGAGACGGTAGTTCTGCGACGGGTCGGTGATGCCCCCTTCCTGTATGCGGTAGAGTGCTGCGGAATTGATGAGTGCTCCGATTACCGTCGTGCGGATTTTGTCGTTTGCATTAAGGTTGATTTCAAGTTTTCCGATGAGTTCGCCGGGTGTGAGCCACAGGTCGTAGGTGCGTGCCTGTTCCAACAACCACAGCATGGCCTCCTTCTGGCGGGCGCGCGGAATGTAGTGTTTGGCAGCCGGCTTTCCGTCGCCTTGGCGCACTTCTTCATAACGTATACCGCCGATGTAGGGGATGACGTGGCGCAGGTAGCGGTTGTACTGGTTCACTATCTCACGGTACATGTTTTCCATTTCATCGTAGCGCTCTCCGCGTTCCATATTCCATTGTTCCAGGTTTTGCATCAGTATTTTGAGGTTGCTGATGCCGTAGTTTCCGGCTTTGATATGGTCGTCGCCCAAATCTTCCGTCTGGTCGGTGGGATCTACGGTACCCATAAGCTGTTGCGCGCCGAACTCAAACATGGCGTCGTTGCTTTTCTCGGCAATCCATTGGTCGAGTGTCGGTTTTTCGTCTTCCGGAGTGCGTGCTCCGGGAATGAGGCGATACCCCCAGTTGATGGCATATATGTCGTACACGCCCAAGATGGGAGGTGTGAGTTTTACTCCCCGTTCCGGATCTCCGGGCTGTGCCACATAGTTGTTGCGTGCATAGTCCATAATACTCGGTGTGGTGCCGTAACGTTGGGTGAAAGCCGGATCGCGCAACGAGTCTACGGGAAAAGAGTAGCTGGCTCCCATGTTATGCATCAATCCCAGGGTATGTCCGATTTCGTGGGCTGCCGCATAGCGGATGGCTTCGCGCATGATGTCGTCGTCGAACACCTGGCACCGCACCCTTGGGTCGGCTGCTGCCGTCTGCACGAAGCGCCAGTTGTGGAGTAGCGAGAGTATGTTGTGATACCAGATGACATCGGCTGTGAGGATCTCTCCTGTGCGGGGGTCGATATGGCTGGGGCCCATGGCGTTTGCCGTGGGGGTAGCAGCATATTTGAAACAACTGTAGCGCATGTCGTCCGGGTCGAAGTTCGGATCGTTTGCGGGATAGTCCACAGCGCGTATGGCATTTTTGAATCCTGCTTTTTCGAAAGCTGTGTTCCAGTCTTCGATACCCTGACGGATCGTGGCTCTCCACTTTTCGGGAAAGGCGGTGTCTACATAGAACACGATGGGTTTCCGGGGTTTCACCAATTCTCCGTTGAAGTATCTGTCCATGTCCTCGGGGCGCGGTTCCATTCTCCATCGGTGAATGAAAGTGCGTCGCAACAGGCGGTCCTGTTCGGTGGTGTATATACTCTTGTCGGAATAGAAGTAGCCCACGCGGTTGTCCTGCATGCGCATTGCCATGGGCTGTTGCGGCAGGGCGAAGAGCGAGCGGTGTGCAATGACGGAGTAAGGTTGTCCCAACGGTGTAAGGTTGAATGACAGACGGCTCTTTATCTCGATGTTTTCAGGAAAGCATTTGGCGCTGACAATGCCTGAGCCATCGGCGCTGAACGAACCTTTCAGCGAGGTGCCTCCTCCCAGAAGTTTTCCCAGCGGATTGTCGGCTTTGAGAGGACTGATGGATTTCTCGTTGGTGGCGAAGAAAGCCGTGACGTCTATCACGGAGCTGTTGCCATGTCGTGCCGCTATTTTGAACCCTTTCATTACAGGATCGAGGAAGTTGCGTTCGAAAGCCGGTGCCATAGGATCGCCCTCGGTCACGATGTCGGATGTTTGTACCTGATGGAAATATATGTTCCGTTCGTCTTTACTCAGGCGGATAATCAAGGGGGTGGTGGCCATCTGTCCGGCCACGAAATCGCGCGGGTTGCTTGTTTCGGCCACGCGGTTTGCCAGAATATAGGTGCGGGCGAGTGCGGAGTCCGGTATTTCGAAATAGAGTTTTCCCTCCTTGGCATTGTAGATCGTAACGAAGAGTCCCCGGCTTACGGTGGCGTTGCGGGTCAGTTTTTTATAATCGGCATTGACGGTATCTTTGACTACCGCAGCCATTATCGTCTTACTTTTTTTCTCTTTCTTTCTGGCTTCGGCAGGCATTACGGACAGAAGCGCTGCCAGAAGCAGGAGAACCATTGCTGTAGGTTTGCTCATCATGTTCTTGTTTACGGGTGATTTTTTGTATATATCAACAGGTAACGGGAGGAGGACAAGACGGGGTCCTCTCCTCCTCCCGTAATGATGCGATAGGTTATTGTGCGTTTATTTTTCGGGAAATGCCGTTTACGTTTACTATATACATTCCCGGTTGGAGGCCGATGTCCAGACGGTCGGTTGAGGAAGACCGGCGGGCGACCGCCTTTCCGTTCATGTCGTATACCTTTACATTGGCTTTTTCCGGCAGGTTATCCAGTCTGATTCTGCCGCGGCTTGCAAGGATGATCACCTCTTCGCGGGTCATGCCCGTGATGCCATTTCCTTCCTCTATAAGGAGAGATGTTGTCCTGAACGCATTAGCTCCCGAGAATTTAGGGAAAGCATCGGTTGCCATTTCGCAGTACACGGGCTTGTTTTGTTTCTTGAGGAAGGTGAATACACCGTTCTTTACCGTGTAGTCGTTTCCGGCCGTCAGAATGTCGCCATCCTCTGTTTTCCATGTGAACGTGGTTGGATGTGTTTCCGTTGTCACGCCGCTCAGGTTGTCCTGCGCCGAAAGATCTACGGATTCTCCGACAGAGACGGACGCTGATATTGCCATGGCATTCTGAGGCGCATAGGTCAGTCCGCGAATGTTCAGGGCGGGAAGTGCGGCCAGTGTCAGATTGTTTTTGGAACAGTTGAGTGTTTTGGTCACATTGTCGGCCTTAAGGACGGATATTTGATTGTCTATGCAGAAAAGTGTGCCGAGTTTCGGACAAGCCGTCACGTCCAGTTCGGTGAGCTGGTTATTGTTCAGTGTAATGTAAGTGAGTGCCTCATTGTGTGACAGGTCAATCTCCGTAAGGTTACATGCGAAGGCATAGAGGCTGGTAAGTTGGGTGCATCCGCTCAGGTCGATATGGCCTACGGGACAATTGTTGAGCGAGAGATAGGTAAGTTCCGTATTGCTTGTCAGGTCGACGGAGGTCATCGGATTGTCTTTCGCGTCGAGGCGTTTGAGAGCCTTGCATGCGGAAATGTCGAGAGTGGTGAGCTGATTGTTGTAACAGTTCAGCTTTTCGAGTTGGCCGTTGTGACTCAGGTCGAGTGTGGTCAATGCGTTTGTATAAACATTCAGTTCGCGGAGTTCGGTGGCGTTTTTCACGTCCACGGCAGTTACTTTGATGCCATCGATGTGGGAGTCGCATCCGAATACGGCGATGCCGTCTCCATAGACGGAGATTTTGCCTTCTCCGGAAGGGATTCCTGTGACGGTAGTCACTGTTCCCCAGTCATCGGCCACGGCAATTTCTTCTGTCTCCCGGAGCACTCCGTCCCCCCAGTCAATCGTCAATTTGTGTCCGGCTTTCGTGGCTGCGAAAGTAAGGTTGCGTTCACTGCCGTCGGTCTTTTCCACATGGAGGGTGAGCGAAGGCGAAGTTTGTGCGTTCGATGCCATGCCGCACATGGCAAACAGGAAATAAAGTAAATGCTTTTTCATAAATATTCTTTTGTCTGATTCTCTCAATAAACTATTCTTTTTGTCGGCTTTTTTACAAATCGGAACCACGCGGCTTCCTTTCCTGAAATCTCTCGTGCCGTCATATCGCATTTTAGATATCTCAAAGATAATTAAAAGGTCTTTTCCGGCAAAACAAAAAGTGTGTTTTTCTGGTTTTATTCCTATAATTTGGTTTGTAAAACGCGATTTTGTTCTTCATTTTGTAAGTGTGTCTTTTCTAAAAAACGCCAAAAGCTGTTTTCCGTGCCGACGATTTGTGCCTGCACGCTTGCCGCGGCGGGCTTCATAAACCTGGCAAAAACGGTCTTGAACGAATCGGGTATATGAAAATAATGTCAGAAAAACCGTTTTTCATGAAAAAGCGGAGGAAAAAAGAAAATATTTCGCGATGTCATCTGGAAAAATGAATATCTTTGCGCATGTTATTATTTAAAGCCTGACGGTTATGTTCGAAGTGAATTTACGTAAAAGTGTGCTTCTTCTTCTGGCGTTGCTGTGCCTGACGCCCGGCAGGGCGGAACGCAACAGGGGACGCCTGAACAATCTGGTTTGTTTCGTCCGGTTTCTCGGCGAAGAAGACGAGGACGTGTTTGAGAATCCCTTTTCGGTGTATGAGCAGTTGTTTAATGATGAAAGTGAGGGAGCCAATTCCGTATATAACTATTTCAGGGAGGCTTCTTACGGACAGCTTTTCTGGAAGAGCAGTTTCTGGCCTGTGGCCGGAAACGGAAGGGTTGTGTCTTATCGTACCGCCAACGAACGGGGATATTATAAGAAAAAAAGCAGTATCAACGAGCTGGGGTATGAAAGCGATGTCGAGAAGGCCGCACGCGAACAGGCCCTTGTGCGTGAGATAGCAGCCTGGCTGGCGCAGACGCTGCCCGAAGAAGTGGAGCTGGACGCGGATGCTGACGGTATCATTGACAATATGTGCATTGTGCTGAGCGGGCGTTCGGAGTTGGGCAACAGCCATCTGTTATGGCCGCACCGCTCCGATCTGGCGTTGCCCGACGAAAAGGCTATATATATCAGAGGAAAGAAATTGGTAGGCTATCTGATGGTGTTCGACGATGCCAACGGCTGGGCTTCGCTTGAGCCTGTGCCGTTGAATACGGGGGTGATCTGCCATGAGATGTCCCATTCTTTAGGCACGTATGACTTGTATCACGTGTCGGACGGGCTGAATCCCGTGGGAGTGTGGGACCTGATGTCCGATAATCTGCTTGTGCCTCAACAGATGTCGGCCTATACGAAATACCGTTACTGCGGGTGGCTGGACGAAATCCCTGAGATTTCCGAGCCCGGACGGTACGAGCTTCGTCCTGTTGGAGGAAGCACGCGCGAGAATGTAGCCTATAAGATCAAGCCTGTCGGGTCTGAAGAATATTTTGTGGTGGAATATCGCCGTAAGGAAGGTCCGTTTGACAGCGGCCTTCCGGAATCCGGCATGCTGGTCTACCGCATCAATCCTGCATATACAGGCGGAAATGTGAACTATAACGGAACCACCCGTCTGGATGAAGTCTATATCTTCCGGCCGGGCGGTACGCCGACCTCTGACGGCCATATCGGCAAAGCCGCGTTCAGTGCCGAAAGCGGGCGCACCGCATTCGGAGGCGAGGCCGAAGTGAAACCCTTCTACAGCGACGGCAGTGTGGCGCGTTTTGCGCTGACTCAGATTTCGTCGTGCGGAGAAACCCTCTCTTTCAATCTGGAGAAGTTAGGCAATCAGATTAAATTGTCGGAAAAGGCCGTGTCGATGAACGGAGGTGCGGAAGAAAAACTCCAACTGACCGTAGAGGCCGATGTGGACTGGGTGGCGGGTGCGTTGCCCGCATGGCTGAAGCTGACTCCTCTGTCGGGCAAGGCGGGCAAGACCGCCGTGGTGCTGGAGACGCTGACCGAGAATGCCACGCCCAGGGAGCGTGCCGCCGAAGTGGTATTCACCTCGCCTTCGGATGAATCGTTGAGAGCCGTACTGACCGTTCGTCAGTGCTCGAATGTCATCCTGCCGCCGTCGGGACTGAAGGCCCGTACGACGGAAACGGGCCTGGTGGAACTCACGTGGACGGCACCGCAAGAGGGTGCCCCCGTGCTGGCCGACGGTTTTGAGGATGTGTCGAATCCCCACGGATGGACGATACGGAATGCCGGCGACCGCGGATGGACATGGATGGAGTCTGCAAAAAGCTATTTGCCTTACGAGGGAAACTATTCCATGTATATGAAGAGTGCGTGGGAAGACCTGCATCAGGATGAATGGCTTGTCTCACCAGTGTTTGCCGATGGCCGCGAACTGACGTTCTGGAGCAAGTCCATCGCTCCGGGCAAGAACATCAGGAACCAGTTCTACTATGTGGAGGTGAGTGCGGATGGAGGCGAGACGTGGACTCCGGTGTACGACCTGGTGAAAGACTGCGATGTGCTGAATCAGTATGTGAAGATAACCATCGACCTGTCCGCCTACCGTTCCGACCGTATGCGTGTGGCTTTCCATGCCTACGATACGAATGATATCGGCTTGTCCTACTGGTGGCAGATTGACAATGTGCGCATATCTTCCGTTCCGGAGGAGTCGCAGGTGACGGGATACGCGGTCTACCGCAACGGCGTGAAGTTGGGCGAGACAGCGGATGCGGCCTTTACCGATGCCGCGCCGCTGAAAGGTGAGAACATCTATACCGTGTGTGCCTTGGGAAGTTTCGGCGAGACTTCCGCTTCGGAAGCGGCCGTTGTGATGTACGAACCTGTCGGGGTGGAATCTGTCGCGACAGCCTGCGGGCTGTCGGTATCGGCCGGGCAAGGGCGCATTGCGATCCGTTCGGACGAGCCTCTGGAGCGTGTGCGCTTGTTCTCGGCCGGCGGGGTGGCGGTGGCGGACGCCGCCGTCAACGGAAATGTATGTATTTTGGACACGTCCGTGTTGCGTGGCGGGTTATACGTTGTGGTCTGCACATTGCAGGAAAGCGGTTTGCCTGTCGTGAGAAAGGTTATCTTACAGTAAAACAAATGTTTATGCTATAAGAAGGGCTTCCGTGCGGAAGCCCTTTTCCGTGTTTCGCAGGTGCGGGAAAAAATGAAGCGGAGTACCGTAAATTTTCATGAGCATGATTTTTTATGATACTCCGCTTCGTTTTATAAAATCGTGCCCATGATTTTCTCATGTCCTGAGAACGGGCTTAGCGGTAGGTCAGGAATGTAAGGTTTTCTGTTCGGAACAGTTCCCGTGCCACGGCATGCAGGTCTTTCGCCGTCAGGGCGTCGATCTTATTGTACAGTCGTTGGATGTCGCGCGCGCGGTCATAGTGGAGGAACGTTTTTCCCATGCTCAGCGCCACACTCTCAAAGCTGTCGTATGAGATGCCTATCTGTCCCTTGATTTGCCGTTTGGCGGCTTCGAGGGCTTTTTCGGTCAGAGGCGCGTCGGCCAGGCGTTTCAACTCTTTCAGCACCAGGCGGCGGCAGCGTGCCACATCGTGCGGATCGCAGCCGAAGTAGACGTTCCACATGCCCGTGTCTGTATAGGTGGTCATGCTGCTTTCTACAGTATATACCAGTCCGTTTTTCTCGCGCAGACTCAGGTTCAGGCGGGAGTTCATTCCGGGGCCTCCCAGAATGTTGTTGAGCAGATAGAGGCTCAGGTGACGCGGGTCTTGCGCGCTGTATGCCCTTGTGCCTATCATGACATGTGCCTGATGGGTGTCTTTGTGCAGGGTGATTTCCTGCGGACGGTATGCCGGTACGGGGATGCGCCCGGTATGGCTTCCGCAACCGGTGTGAGGCGGTTCGGAGAGATGCCTGGAGGGCAGCGAGGCCTCCACTCGTTTCAGGGCGCGGGTGATTTCACGGCAAACGTCTTCGGGCCGGATGTTTCCGTAGACGAAAAATACCATTCTGTCGGGCCGGTACAGCCGTTCGGTAAAACGGCTCACATCTTCGCTCCGGAATTCGCGCAGGCGGCTTGCCTCGCCCAGGATGCTGCGTCCCAGCGGATGGCCGTTGAAAATCAGGTTTTCAAAGTCGTCGAATATCAGTTCGGCCGGTGAGTCGTTGTAACTTTCGATTTCATCTATGACCACTTCCACTTCCTTGTCCATCTCCGTTTGCGGATAAGTACTGCCCAGCACGATGTCGGTCAGCAGGTCGGCGGCCCGTGCGAAATGCTCTTTCATGAAAGCGGAGTAGTAGATGGTTTCTTCCTTGCCGGTATAGGCGTTCAGGTCGCCTCCCACGCATTCCATACGGTTCAGTATGTGCCAGGAACGCCGGCGGTGTGTGCCTTTAAAGGTCAGGTGCTCGCAAAAATGTGCCAGTCCGTTCTCGTCGTCCAGCTCGTCACGTGTACCGGCGTCTACGGCGATGCCGCAGTAAACTACATCCGTGGCGGAAGGGGCGCAGATGACCCGCATTCCGCAAGGAAGGGTACAGGTGTAGGGAGCGGGACGTTCGGAAGATGTTTGTGTCATGTGAGTGTGCTTTTTGTTTGGCATGGCAAAGGTAGTGCAAATTTTCCTTTCCCCTCATGGCTGCCTGTTTCTTTTTCTGCCATGTCATGTTTTGCGGTCCGTCCGGGAAAGTCAGTTGCCGAATTCCACGACGGCACGTAGCTGTGCGGCGGCTGTGTACCGTCCGTTGGTGTTGATGCAGTGTAGGGCCGGTTGCAGGGTGAGGTGACTGCATACGGGAAAACTGCCGGTCAGTTCCACATCTGTTTCCCGTCCGTCGGCATAGAGTGCGCGGTTTATTACCAGTCCCACCTGTGATAAACGTTCGGCGATGTTGTTCCACACCAGTCCTGCGCCCCAGTAATGACGGCAGGTGCTGCGTGAGGCCGGTGAGGTGCCGCCCTGAAGGAGCGCGCCTAAATGGCTTTTTCCGATGTGTAGGACGGGCTGTTCCAGTAATGCCCAAAGCGCGTAATTGAAAGTCTTTCCGCCGGTATCCTCTGCCGGAGAAGAGCCAAGTGCGTATCCCACGGTGTAGTATCCGTGATGGTGTTCTTCTTCTCCGATATGATAGGCTATGCTTCCGATATTGAATACTCCGTCCGAAGAGGGACAGAAGCGGAACTGACGGTTCAATCTGTCGTCGGCTACGCCGTTGTATACGCTCTCACGCAATGTAAGTCCTTTCAGCGGACGCATTTCTGTGTGCAGGCAGAGAGCGGCCAGCGGGTAGGTGGCCAGTGGGAAGTTGGCCGACAGGATGGGAAAATTGCCGTGTGAGGCATTCGTGAACAGCCCCGTGAAAGGAGTGGTGAAGTGGTCGGCATCCACATTCCTCAGTCCGGCGTAGACGGATATCATATTGCCTATTTCCTGCCGTATGCCTGCTCCGACGAGGCGGAATGCTTTGTCCGCTCCGGCATCTATACAACTGAAAGCCTGTAGATCGTCTGCTACGGGAACTCCTGTATTGTAAGTGGAGATGGCGCCCGTTTCCAGATGTCCGCCTTTCCATAGTGCTGTTTCCACAGAGACCTCGAGCAGATTGCACCATCCGGTCTTTCCGTCGGAGATGTTCCATAGTCCTTCCGTGGTGCCGGTAATGTCCCATTTTACCCTTTGGCCGAAAAGTGCGGACTGTGTACCTGTCGTGACGGCACAAAGGAGGAGTACAAGGCGCAGTCCTGCGCCTTGCATGAAATACTTTTTTGTCATGAAGTGTAGTGTTTAGGTTATGATTTGTTCAGAAGAGCATCGCTATGCGATAAACTGCGAATGCCGTCACATAGGCCAGCAGAGTCGTGTAGGCGGCGGTGAAGAGAGCCCATTTCCACGATCCGCTTTCTCCCTTGATGGCCGCAATCGTAGCCAGGCAGGGGAAATAAAGCAAGGCAAAGACCATATAGCTCAGTGCGGCTTCCGGTGTGGTGTGGCGGCGCAATGTCTGGCCCAGCCTGGTTTGTGAAATATCTCCGTTTGCGGCCTCCGCATCTTCCGGCGTACTGTCGTATAGTACTCCCAGTGTGCTGACCATCAGTTCTTTGGCGCTGATTCCGGCTACGATACCTACACCCATTCGCCAGTCGTAACCCAGCGGGCGGATGAGAGGTTCGATGGCATGGCCAATTTTACCCATGTATGACTGTTCCTGCTGTTCGGCTTCGGTCAGTCCGTCATTGCCGGTGGGGAAGTGTCCTAAAGCCCAGATGACAATGCTGGCCACCAGGATGATGCCTCCCATTTTCCGGAGGTACTGACGGCCTTTCTCCCATGTGTGCCGGCAGACACCGCGAAAGGAGGGCCTGCGGTAGGGTGGGAGTTCCATTATAAAGTGGCTTTCATAACGGCGCATGAATATTTTGCTGAAGACATAAGCTACGAGCAGTGTCATGGCCGTACCTGCGGCGTAGAGGCAAAGCATCACGGTAGATGCATATTGCGGGAAGAATGCTCCCGTGAAAACTACATATACGGGGATACGCGCGCTGCATGAAATCATGGGAGTGACCAGCATGGTGACGATGCGGCTCTTGGGATTCTCTATCGTTCGTGTGGCCATGACGGCCGGAACGTTGCATCCGTATCCCATCAGCATGGGGATAAAGGATTTTCCGTGCAGGCCCAGTTTGTTGAACAAAGGGTCTGCCAGCATGGCGGCACGGGCCAGATAGCCTGAGTCTTCCAGAATGGAGATGAAGAAGTAGAGGAGGAGAATGTTGGGCAGGAAGACGATGACGCTGCCCACACCGTCTAATATGCCGTCGCAGACCAGGGCCCGCAGGTTTCCTTCGGGCATGTGACTCTGACATAAAGCGATGAGTCGGGCGATGCTGCTGTCTATCCAGTCCATGGGATACTGGCCGATGGTGAATGTAGCCCAGAAGATGAACCACAGGATGACCGCAAACATGGGGTAGGCTATCCAGCGGTTGGCTAGCAGACCGTCTATCGCTGTCGTAATTCGGTGGCTGCGTCCATGTTTTATCAGGTAGATGTCTTTCAGCACCTGTTCGATACGGGCATATCGTTCCACGTCCTCTTGTTCGCGTTCCGGGCAGGGGCAGATGATATTCTTGTCTTTTTCCGTATCGTTTTTGCTTGGCTGGCAGTCTTTTACGGGACAGTATGTGCAGTGTGAGGGATTGTGGCAGCAGCCGGCTTCATGTGTATGTCTTTTCTCACCGTTGCGGTGCAGGGCTATATGGCGGTCGGCCAGTTCGACGGCCTTTTGCAGCAGGACCGTGATACCGATACGTTTGCGGGCTACGGTCGGACAGAATGGCATGTCAAGCCGGCGGCTCAATTCTTCGATATCAAGTAAGCTGCGACTCTCTTCAAACTCGTCGAACATGTTGAGTGCACCTACAATCGGCAGGTTGCGTTCCTTCAATTGCATCGTAAGCAGAAGATTACGTTCCAGATTATTGACGTCGAGCACGTTGATGACGGCGTCTATTTCTCCGCTTTCCAGTTCATGGGCCACATAGGATTCCTCGGGACTGAAAGCGCGGAGAGAGTAGGTGCCCGGCAGGTCAACCAGCCGGATTCTCCGTCCTTCAAGAATTACTTCGCCTATTATACTGCTCACCGTCACTCCACTGTAGTTACCGGTGTGTTCATGTCCTCCGGAGGCTGCATTGAAGAGGGATGTCTTGCCGCAGTTGGGATTGCCCACCAACGCGATTGTGACGGATTCAGCCTGTGGAATGTGTTCGGTCTCGGTGTTCGGTTTTTGTGTATTGTGATTCTGCAGTGCGATATCCGGATGGGAGAGCTCGTCGGGTGTTTGTGCAGGAGATGAAAGGTGTTCGGAACCCGGTTCCGTCACTATAATTTTTTCTGTTTCGTCCTTTCTCAGAGCGATTTGGCTGCCCATAAGTTCGAATACGACAGGATTCCCGGCAGGAGCGGCAAACAGTTTTGTGACTTTTTTTCCTGCAACAAATCCTATTTCGCTCAGTCTGGCTCTGAAAGCTCCGCTACCTTCGATATAGGATATGACTACCGTCTCGCCGGTGCGGACAGATGATAATTTCATCATGAGAGTTTGGGTATATGATTTTCGTCTGCAAAATTACTTGCAAATTCCTGCTTGTGCAATACCTGATAATAGTGATTTTTGTCAATTGCCGGCATAGCTGTGCATTCCGCCGAGCAGGTAGTTGACTCCGAAGAAAGTCATCAGTATGACGGTGAAGGCTGCTGCCATATATGTATGGTACGCGCGAGGATGATGCAGCAGGGGCAGGCTTTGCCGGTGAAAGGTGACACCGTAGGCCATGAATGCCACCAAAGCCCATACTTCTTTAGGGTCCCATGACCAATAGCTTCCCCACGATACATTGGCCCAGACGGCTCCCATGAGAATGCCCGTACCCAATAGGAAAGTAGCCGGATAGGAAAGGAGGCGGCTCAGTAGCGTCAGTTGGGTGATTTGTTCCCTTCTTGCCGGTGACACGGTAGCATGCCGGTTAGGTATTATGCACAGGGCGATGAGGGCGTTCAGACAGGTGAAAGCATAGAGGGCATAGGATATCATGATGAATGAAACGTGCCATCTGAGCCACGGAGAGGCCAATACCGGTATGAGAGGAGTTATCTGCGGATTCATGGCGCACAAGTGGGCTGTGAGCAGGGTGAGGCCGGAGAGCAGAAGACCGGACGGGCGGGTGAAAGGGTACCGATGTTGCAGTATGCACGACGTGGCGAGAATCGCCAGGGCCACAAATAGCATCGTTTCATATCCGTTGCTTAAGGGCAGGCTGCTACTGAGGTAGCCTCGCAGGGCATAGCCCGATATATGGAACAAGGTGGAGAGATAGAGAGCGGCACTCCATATCCGGCGACTTGTGCGGCTTTCCCGACGATGGGTCAGCATGCGGCGGAGCAGTAGTCCGAAAGCTGCGATACCCAGTGCAAGATTGGCCATGAAAAGGATTTTACTGAAAGGAATGCGGTTATATAGCAACTCGGCGTTGATTCTTTGTCTGCTGAGTGGCGGTACATCGGCTGTCAGGGGACGGAAGAGCGTGCCCTGTTTCAGCATGAGTATGAGTGCGGTTTTCTCATCGGTGTCCTGTATGGCCCGTGCCAGTTTGCCATGTTTGTCTTTCAGGTTTTGCCAAAGGGGCTGCAGTTTATATTGCGGGCCGTCGAAAAGGTCGTTGAGTGAGGCGTATTCTTTTTCCAGTTTCAGGGCGTGGCGCAATTCCGTGTTTTTGATGCGGATGAAAGGCACGCGGTTCCATTCTTCAGGCCAGAGCTTCCAGCTGCATATCACTTGTTCAGGGGTGAGGCTTCGGAAGGTTGCACGTCCGTATATCTTTTGCATGAAGTCTCGTGCGGGAGTATTTAACGGAGCGATGCGCCCATTGTAAACGACTTGTTGTCGGGTCAGGCTGTCGGCTTGCGTTTTTCTGATGACAGGCAATGGGGTGCCGGCTTGCAGTTCCGCACCGATGAACGATACGAGCAGTAGCAGTCCGCTTTTTTTTATCAGAGGATGACGGCACAGCATTCTGAATTCTCCGTAGCGGTGAAGCAGGACGAGCAGCCATCCCAAACACAGCATACAGAAACCTGTATAGGTAACGGCTGTGCCCCAAGGGTCATAGTTGACCGACAGCCAGCTCCCTTTCATATCTTCATCATAAGAAGATTGGTAGAAACGGTAGCCTTGTGTAGAAAAAATACGGTTCATGGAGATAACGGGCCTGGCGAATGCTTCTCCGCTGTTTTGCCGGAAAGTGAGGTGGCTGATATAGTCGGCCGGAGTGTCTGTTCCCGGATAAAATGCCACGCGGAAGCTGTCCAACTGTACGGTGAAAGGCAGGCGTTCCGTTTTCTGCCGCATGGCTGTATATTCTTCTGTGGGATGGTCTTTGCGCAGGTGTAACATTCCTTTGCGGGAGGTGAGTGTCGTGATGAGCGCTCCGGCAAAAATTACGAAGAAGCTGAGATGAAGAAGCAGAGCCGGAAGGTTCTTCCACATCTTGCGTTGAATGATAAGTGCGGCCGATGCGGCCCAAACGGCACTCCACCACAGGATGAACCATGTAGTGCCGTATACGTAGTCACGGATAAAGGCCGTACCGCAGGCGTTCTCCACCCACGTGGCCATGCCGATGAGTACTGCGGTGAGCAGAAGCAATATAAAAGGGAGGAATTTCATAGTTTACGGAAACATGCCGGGCGGAAGCGGTCAGAAGTTGCGGAAACTGTCGTTGCGACGCTCCTTTATGGCGATGCACTCCATCTCGATGAGCCAGGCCGGCCGGCAGACCGGAGCCAGCGTGATGATTTTCGGGATGTCCGGAAAGCGGCGGTCGAACATGTCTTTCACCATGAGATAGTCGGATGTGTCGCGCAGATAGATGATGATTTGCGCCACATCGTCAAAGGAAGTTTCCGCTTCTTCAAGCAGTTTTCCTACATTTTCCCACATTCGTTCGGTTTGTTTCATGATATGGCCGGTGTGTACTACTTCGCCTTTGTTGTTGATGCTGGCCGTACCGCTGATGAACACGTGCGCACGGTCACCGTATTCCATGACGGTACCCCGTTCGAAAGTCACTCCGTATTCATATGTCGGGTTCAGGTGGGTGGGAGCGTACAGGTAGCGTTGCTGTTCGGGTTGAAATCCGGTGAGGGCATACGTTTCCATCTGTACCAAAGCGCGTGTATCGGAGGGTAGCCCTCCGATTCCCGTACTGCTGATATAGTGTGTCTGTTCGGTGAGTCCCTGCTTTGCGAAATTCGCCTTGCGTGCTTTTACCATGCCGGCATATTGTGTGTCTACGTCGCGTACGAAAAACCACGTCCGGATGCAGTTGTCTGCCAGCGTGGCGTTGAAATTCCGTAAGGTTTCCTCATATTGGGTGAGCAGGGATTCTGTCTGCTGCGCCGAGTCGCCTTTGTGCTCATACATGCCGGTTTGCCATAAGTGCCGGTAACCGTTGTGTTCCGCTGCGGTTACTCCGTTTACGTTGGTTACGTGACTGCCTTTTTGCAAATATAGCCAGACGGCCACTTTGCTGCCGTCGAGCGGAGGTTGCTGGATGACCGATACGGAGCAGTTGTGTTCTTTCCTGATCAAGGGTTGCTGGTTGGCCGAGTCGCTCAGGAAGTATCGTTTCAGGATGATATCGGATCCTGAGACGGGCGGCATCCGCATCAGCCGTTCTTCGCCTTGGTAGATTCGTTGAAGTTGTTCGCCGAACAGTTCGCCGTTTGTCTCTAAGTGCAGCATGACATGGAATTCTTCGATTCCGGTTTGTGGTGTGAAGGCGGATATTTCGGCCGTTACACCTAAATCTTTCCAGGTAACTTTATTCTTGTTCATATCGGTTCTCTTTTGGGGCTTCTGTGTTAATCCGGGCCTCGGTTCACCGGAGTTCATCGTCCGACATTATCATGTTTTCGTGACCGGAACAGATATTTGTTTCGCCGTCGGCCGGTTATTGTTTTCATGGCATCGGATGTATCATCTGCAGAACACTTTTTTCTGTATGGCCGCGTACATGGTGGCGATAGGACTCCTTGCTTTCATGCGTGTGATGTCTCTTTCAAGAGAGGTGGCTGCATCCAGACTCTGATGACTAAGAACACGTTTGTACGTGCCGGTTGCTAACAGGAGAGCAAATATACCATTGTTTTTCATCATTCTGAATGCTTTGCGTGATTGATTAACGAATATTAAAAGGAATATTGCCACTGTACGGTGGCGGAGTGCTTGGCAGGTCCGAAGCCGTTGCCGTTCCGGTGGAGTTGCGTGTCGAGTTCCTTGCCTCCTGTAAACCGGTACGTAGCTTGCCGTTTCAGTTTCCAATCTTTGAGAATGAGTTGCATCCTGCCGACTGTATGTTGAAAATCAGTTGGCCACCGGTCGGTTGTATCTGCGGAAATCGTGCCGTGCGGCAAATTACAAACGGGCGGTGGAGAAATAACCGGTCGGAATATAATCTTTCGGCAAGTTGTAAGTCTCATTGATTTTTTGCCGTGGGGTGAGTCCCGCTTTTATATAATACCTGAATCTGGTGATTGTGCGGTTCGGATATTTTTCCGTTCTTTGCACCATGTTAAATGATTTTAAGTCAAATGTCTGAGAAATATAAGGAAACAGACCGGATGGGCGACATTATATGTGATGATTACCGCATATTGCAGGTGATCGGCCGTTTTGGTCTTACGTTGGGGTTCGGCGACCATACGGTGGCCGAGACCTGCAAGGCCGTGGGAGTGGATGCGCCTACTTTTCTGGCGGTGGTCAATTTTATCCGTTCCGACGGCCGTGCATTGAATCTCGCCGATGTGGTGGATTCTTTGTCGCTTACGGCCCTGATGGATTATCTGCACCGTTCGCACGATTATTTTGTGAAGTTCCGTCTGCCGGCCATACGGCGCAAACTGATAGAGTCTATCGACTGTTCGGCGCGCAATCAGATAGCTTTTCTCGTACTGAAGTTCTACGATGAATTTGCAACCGAGGTAGAGCGTCACATGGATTATGAGGACAAGCATATTCATACTTACGTGAGTGGTTTGATGAATGGCGCGCCGGTAGGACAGGACGGAGGCATTCACGGGCTGGCACACCGGCACCACGACAACCATGCACAGATAGAGAAGAGTCTGTCCGAGCTGAAAAGCATTATTATCAAGTACTATCCTACCGGAAGCAACGCATGTCTGCTCAATGATGTGTTGATGGATTTGTTCATGACTGAAGAGGACTTGTTCAGTCATTGCCGCCTGGAGGACACCTTGTTTCTCGAAGCCGTGGTGCGTTTGGAAGACGAATGTCGTGAACGGACGGGCGTAGAGACGTTGCCCGAAGAAATACCGGTAGAAGAGACCGGTACGGGGGACGTGCTGAGCGAAAGGGAGAAGGAAGTCATTGTCTGTGTGGTAAGGGGAATGTCGAACAAGGAGATTGCCGAGCAGTTGTATATCTCTGTCAATACGGTGATGACACACCGCCGCAATATCAGTCGCAAACTTCATATCCATTCGCCTGCGGGACTGACCATCTATGCGATAGTGAACGGGCTGATCAACCTGGATGATGTGGAGCTTTAAGTGGTTGTATCTTCTTTTTCTTAATCATTGAATATGCGGAATATCGGACTTTTTTGTGCGGCTTCGGACAAGCTTGACTGTAAGTATTACGAATGGGCGGAAGTGTTCGGCCGTATGGTGGGCGAGTGCGGAGGGACGCTGGTGTATGGCGGTGCGAACTCCGGTTTGATGGAGAGCGCGGCTCGCGGTGTGAAAAAGGCAGGCGGAAAAGTGATAGGCATTGTGCCGGCCGTCTTGGAGACCCGCAGGCGTGTGAGCGGCTATGTGGATGAGGTGGTACCGTGCTGTGACCTCAGCGACCGCAAGGCCATTATGGTGGAACGGAGCGATGTGCTTGTGGCGCTTCCGGGCGGTATCGGAACGCTCGATGAGGTGTTTACGGTGATGGCGGCTCACAGTATAGGCTATCATCGCAAGAAAGTGGTATTGTTTTCCTTGGACGGGTTTTGGGACGCTCTGGTGGCGGTACTGCATGAGATGGATGTCCGGGGATTCGTCAATGTTCCCCTGTCAGAGTATCTTGCAGTGGCGCGCTCATGGGAGGAACTTCGGGGCATGTTGGAAACGGAGTAGACAAATTGTCAGAACCGTCTTGACGAGAATCTCCTATTTCCATCCGGAGGTGGCGGTGGGGGGCTGCACGTCGCTTACGGCGGCATTTTTCAGGTCGGATAGTCGTCTTTCCGTTGTTTTTGCTTTCTTTTGGTTGGCAGGTTTGTTGGCTTGTGCCGCAAGAGGCGGTAATGCGTGTAAGTGCCGTATGTCTTTTTTATGGATAAAAGACAAGACGGTCTTGTCGGTCCCGGTGTGTCAAAGAGATGGAAAAGGCCTTGTTTCCCCATATCGGTTCATGCCGTTCTAGGCAGTTTTCATTGTTTTTGCTTGTCATTCCGTATTTTGATGCGGAGTAAATTCTTCTGTATTGCGCTGTGCGATAAAATTTCCTGCTCACGGTTTTATGAATATATACGTCTTTCAGATGAATAAGGCGCAGGATATGCGCATAAATATTCAATATGTGTTTCCGGATGCTTCTGTAGAAGACTTTTCCGGTGTCCTTATGAGGGCCGGAAACTATCATTTTGTTCCGGCTCTTTCTGTTATTTAGTATTTTTGTCAGGAGACAGGTGACGTGAGTTTTCATCCGGCCGGGTTTCCGCTCCTGCCTGTTTCCATTCTTCAGCCATGCGTTGCCCGAAATCTTCGTCAATGGAATTGTGGATGCTGGCACATACGTTGGCAGAGAAGCGTCGTCCGCAGTCTGTCAGGCGTTCCCATTGTGCGTATGACAGCAACGGCATGTCGTCACGGCTGATGCCGTAGCGTATGAGGGCGCAGATGAAGCCTGCGTTGAAGTTGTCGCCGGCCCCGATGGTGCTGACCGTATGTATGGGAGGTACGGGGAAACGGTATGTGGCTTGAGGAGTGCATACTGCGATTTCTTCCGCCCCGCAGGTGCAGATGAAGAGCCGGCAGAAAGGTTCGATGTGGCGGTGGTAGATGTCTTCGGCGTTGCGCAGGCCGTAGATCACTTCAAAATCGTCGGCCGAGCCTCTTACGATGTCTGCCAGCCGGAAGTTTTCCTGAACAGCGGGTAGAAGTTCCGTCGCACGGTCCTTGTACGTGCGGCGATAGTTCAGGTCGTAGAAAAGGATGGCGCCGCGGTTGTGTGCATATTCCAGAAAGGATTTTACGGTAGGGCGGATGTGTGGATTGATGGCATAATAGGAGCCGAACTGTACTACGTCGCCGGGATTGACCCCGGGACGGATAAAATTCTTCAGATGGCGGGGCGGTTGTTTGTAGAACATATAGCGGGCGTCGTGCCGCTCGTTGAGGAAAGCCAGTGATACGGCCGACTGTATATCGTCTCTCATTTGCAGAAACCTTGTATCTACGTGGTTGGCAGTCATGAAATCGGCAATACGCCGTCCGACCTCGTCGTTGCCCGTTTCACCGATGAACACAGCCGGCACTCCCGCCCGCCCTACGGAAATGATGCTGTTGAACGATGAGCCTCCCGGCACGGCGGCCGTGGGCTGTTCTCCGTGAAAAATGATGTCCATGATGGTCTCGCCTATTCCGATGACTTTACGCATGATTTTTCTGTTTTGGGGTTAGTCGGAATACAAACTTACGATAAAAAGCGGAATAAAGCGAGGAAAAAGATGAGAATTCCGTGGAATTGTCGTACCTTTGCCGTTCAAAATATTTTGTAAGGCAGTTTTGGACGTAATGATACTTTGTAGGGTTGCTTTTGTTTCAATATGTACGTCGGGCGCTGCTTTAGGTGTTTCATTTTAAATATAAACGTATTGAAAACATTTGAAGAGCTTGGGGTTTCCGAGGAAATCAGACAGGCTATCGAGGAAATGGGGTATGAGAACCCTATGCCGGTACAGGAGGAAGTGATTCCTTACTTGCTGGGAGTGAATAACGATGTAGTAGCGCTGGCACAGACAGGTACGGGAAAAACTGCCGCTTACGGGCTTCCCGTTCTGCAAAAAGTAGATGCCGCCCGTAACGAGACACAAGCGTTGATTTTGAGTCCTACCCGTGAACTTTGTCTGCAAATTGCCGACGATTTGGAGAACTATTCCAAATATCTGCCCAGCGTGCGTGTACTGCCTGTCTATGGCGGAGCCAATATTGAACCGCAGATCCGTGCGTTGAAAAAGGGTGTGCAAGTTATTGTGGCTACGCCAGGGCGTCTGATCGATTTGATGGACCGTAAGGCGGCTTCGCTGGAGCATGTGGTGAACGTGGTGTTGGACGAGGCCGACGAGATGCTTTCCA
Organism: uncultured Paraprevotella sp.; assembly: GCA_910586505.1. GTDB lineage: Bacteria > Bacteroidota > Bacteroidia > Bacteroidales > Bacteroidaceae > Paraprevotella. The sequence continues at coordinate 393,611 of CAJUGV010000001.1, forward strand.
TGGGATTTACGGAGAGTATAGACAAGATATTGGCCGGAGTGCCCGAAAACCATAATACGTTGCTCTTCTCGGCTACGATGAGCCGTGAGATAGAGCGTATCTCGAAGAAGTATCTGCGCGATGCCAAGGAGATTGTAGTGGGGTCGCGCAATGAGGGCGCAGAGACGGTGAACCATGTTTATTATATGGTTCATGCCAAAGATAAATATCTGGCATTGAAGCGTGTGGTGGATTATTATCCCAAGATCTATGCCATCATTTTCTGTCGTACCCGTATGGAGACGCAGGAGGTGGCCGATAAACTGATACAGGACGGATATAATGCTGATTCGCTGCATGGCGACCTCTCGCAACAGCAGCGTGATCTGACCATGCAGAAATTCCGTCAGCACCGTGTGCAGTTTCTTGTGGCTACCGATGTGGCCGCCCGCGGTTTGGACGTGGAAGATCTGACTCATGTCATCAATTACGGTATGCCCGACGATATAGAGAACTATACTCACCGAAGCGGACGTACAGGACGTGCGGGAAAGAAAGGAACAAGTATCTGTATCGTACATACCCGTGAACGGGGAAGAATCCGTGAGATAGAGAGAGTCATCGGTAAGGAGTTTGTTAAGGGTGAGATGCCCAGCGGCAAGGAAATTTGTGCCAAGCAGTTGTATAAGGTGATAGATGACATTGAGCGTGTGGAGGTAGACGAGGAGGAGATAGAACAGTTTCTTCCCGAAGTGTTCCGCAAGTTGGAATGGCTTGATAAGGAAGACCTTATCAAACGTGTGGTGAGCCGTGAGTTCGGTCGTTTCCTGCAATACTATGCCAATGCGCCAGAGATCAGCGAGCCTTCGGGTCGCGGAGAGAAGGGCGACAGGAAAGGCAAACGAGGCGGGCGCCGGCCGGAAGAAGGATTTACACGTCTGTTCCTGAGTGTGGGCAAGGTAGATGGTTTCTATGCCAAGGAGGTGATGAAACTGGTGAACGACCATGTGCAAGGTAAGGTGGAGATAGGACGTATCGACCTGATGAAGAGCTTTTCGTTCTTTGAAGTGCCCGATGCGGAAGCCGGGCGTGTTGTGGACGGTTTGTCCGGCATTCAGGTAAAGGGACGCAAAGTGAATGTGGAAGTGGCTACGGGCGAAGCGCACGAAGCCGGCGACGGAAAGAAAAGACGCGGAGCGGGAGGCGACCGCAGGAGCGGACGAGACCGTAAAGCGTATGGTGAAGGGCGTGGCCGTGACGAAGCGAGAGGAAGAAAGGCCAAAGGCCGTAAGGAAAGAGAGAACGCTTTCGGAAAACCTTTGCGTGAAGAACATGGTTATGCAAACGCACAGTCCAAGAAATATACGAAAGACGATTGGAAACAGTTCTTTCACCCGAAAGGCGGAGGGGAGCTGACAGGCGAGGAACCGGATTTCTCGGAAGAAGGATGGGCACGCCGCATTCCGAAGAGATAATCAACGAATCGCCCCCGATACGGATTCATATCGTATCGGGGGCGATTTGTGTTTATGTGGCAGGATATGATCCTTATCTCACTACAATCTTGTATCCTTTTACAATATAGATACCTTTTGGCAGTCCGTCGGTCGAGGTGGCTTGACGGCGTATGCAAACACCGTTGAGTGTGTAAACGTCGGCCGGTGTGGAGAAGATACCGCCATTTTCCGCTTTTTCGTTGAGTGCGGGACGGATGTCGCTCACAATTTCTTTAGACATGGTTCCGTAGAAGTAAAGGCGGAAGTTGTCGAAGATGCACCAGTAGTTGTCTTTTGCTTCACTGCATCGCAGTCCCACTTTCAGGTTTGAGCCGCTTTTGGTTAGCTGGGTGATCACGCCGTTATCGTAGAGCCCGGCGGCAAAGTATTTGCTTGCGGCTTCCATGTTGGAGGGCACGTAACGTGTCGGGCTGTTGCTCACGACGGTTTCTTCACCGCCCAGTCTCTTGGTTTGCGCTTCGGCTGCGATACTCTTCAGTTTGCTTTCATCGGTAGCTGCATAGATGACGGTATTGACATTGTCCTGTCCGGCGACAAATGCTTTGTAGGCTTCGGTGGCGGTTCCGGGGCGTTGGAAGGCTTGACCCTTGAACTGATAAGTGCCTGCAGGCATTTTCTTGATGATTTGGTTGAAGTCGAATACTCTTTGGAAAAACTCACCGCAGGAATAGCTGAGGGAAGGTACGTAGTTCCATCCTTTGGCATCGGTAAGTTCCGCGTCGGACAACAGGAAAGTGATGTCGAACGGACGTTCGGCGCTTATAGGGGTGGCTTCGTCCAGAAATGCCATGCCGGCGGCCCGGGCTTCTTCTGTCAGGACGGATATTTCCGTGGAGGTTATTTCGGGGTTCTTACTCTTTTCTTCAATGTCCGACAGGGCAGAGGAAAGCGCATCGTCCGCGCCGGCGGTATCTTCCGTATGAGGAGTAGCGGCCAGTTCCTTGATGCGCGTCAGCATTTCATTGAGCTGAGAATTGAGTTCGGCTTTCAGGGCTGTGTTGAACGGAGTGAGTTCTTCCTGTTCCAGAATGACCCAACGCTGGGCTTCGGCCGAGTTGTTCAGGTTAAATACGTCTGTGCTTACCCGTCCGGTCGCACTGGTTGTCATGCAGTTGGGCGAAGCCGTGCCGTCGGGATATACAATCCAGTATCCGCGTGTATTGAAAGTGCCGTTGTCGCTACCTATTTTTACATCCGTGCGTCCGCGCATGAGGTGGAAGCTTTCGGTAGCAACCGGCGTGGTCTTATTTGCTGTGACAAATTTATTTCGGGAAGCATTGTAACTGATGTACTGTCCTGTGCCCGCATTGCGGAACTGATAATAGGATGTTTTCGGATTGAAGGTGACATACCATGCCGCACAATCGTTGCTCATGGCTTCTTCGGCGGACATTTCCATACAGTTGAGTGCCGTGCTTCCTTCAGTGGCCACGAGGTAGGAGGAGTATAAGCCGTTGTTGGCGGATTCGTTCTTGAGATAATATTTTACGTTGTCTTCCTGTTCGAAAACGTAGGCCGGAGTGGAGAATCCACCTGTGGGGGGCAGTCCGTCTTCTCCGAGTGCCTGTGTGATCAGACCGTTGGCGATGTAGAGCATTTCGCTGCCGTTGTCTTCATGTGCACCGTTGATGCCGTAAGGCCACATGTGCGTGTTGTCGCCGGTCATCACGGCCGACGGATTGTTGTCCCAGAAGCGCAGCACTGCATTGGCACGGTCGCCCAGCCAGTCACCGCGCCCGCCGTTGGCTCTCAGCGGGGAGTCGCCGTTATACCATACGCCGTGTTGTCCCACGCCGATGGCATGTCCCATTTCGTGCATGATGGTACCGGTGCGCTGATAGCTGGCATTGGGTCCTACCCGCATCCAACCTCCGTAACTGCAATCTGCCGTAGGGGTGCTTGAACCGAAGTGGACGTCCAGGTGTAATCCCTTTATGCTGGTCAGGTTGTTCCAGTATTCCACGGCCGAGCTTATGGCCGCATTGATGCGTGCATTGGCTCCCGCGTCTGCTCCGTTGTCGTAACTCCATCCTATCGTGCCCTTGGGAATGGTGATGATTTTGATGACTTCACCATAGCCTACGGCATATTCTTTTGTCATGGCGTAGGCACGCATGTAGTAGACTGTAGAGGGAGTCAGGTTGTTTATCCGGTAAATGCGTCCGTTGTTGTTCAGATACTCTGTGGTGCGGTTGTCCAGTACGGTAGGGGTCGGAGAGGTGCTCCAGCAAAAGCCTTGTTCCATCAAATCGGATGCTGCCACACCTGTCACGGTACTTCGTCCGAATGCCATGGTGGACCCCCGGGCATAGCGTGTGTCGGTAACCACGGTGGGCGCTGTGCCGGTTGCGTTGGCAATGGCAAAAGCCAGGGTAGCCGATTCCAGTGCACTTACTTCAAGGGCCAGTTCCGTTGCATCTGCTTCCTGGTTCTCTGCTACGTTTTGTGCTTTCTTGATGGCGTTGTCGAAGTCTGTTGCCCCTTCTTTGTCGCCTTCGCCATAAGCTGCAAGTGCTTTTTCAATGGCGGCCTGTAATCCACCGTATGCCTCTATGGACTTCTGTGCTTCCGTTACGGCCTTGTTCAGGCGGAGGGCGGCATCCGCCATGTTTTCGTCTGTGGCGGCTTCCGCTTCCTGCTGAGCGGACAGGATGGCGGCGTTGAGTTCCGTGGCCACACCTTTCTGCATCTTTTCGGTGAGAAGTGTGCGGGCGTCTTCAATGCGGCGTTTCATTTCCTCTTGTATGTTTATCAGGTCATTGTTGACGGCATAGAGGCGGAAATTGTCGCAGGCAATCCAGTTTCCGGTGGCGTTTTGCGCACGGAATCCTATGGTAGCTTCTCCCTCGATAACGGTGAAGGTCAGAGAGTATTCTCCGGTGGCGTTCACTTCTTTCGATGCGTTGCCGGCAAAGATGTATGCACCGCTCTGGATGACCGAACTGTTTTGCTGGATGTTCTGTGCGGCTACCGTTATTTTATAAACTCCGTTTTTCAGGGGAGTCACGGTCTGACTGACATGGGCGTCTGCGACCTTGTTACCTTGTCCCACCCATGATTCGATATAGGTGTTCCCTTCTTTTTGAGGAAACGATGTATTGGTCTGGGTCTGCATTCCAGCGTGATCCCAATCGGTGAACTGGTTCTCGAAGCTGGGGTTTTTAAGGTAAGTGTCCGTTACGTCCGTTTGTGCATGGAGCGTACAACGGCTTCCGTAGGCGAATAATCCGGTCAACAGCAAAAAGGTAAGCTTGCTTTTCATAATGTTTTCCTTTAGAATGGTTGGTTTAATATTGAAATTAAGTTACTAACTATTTGCAAAGATAAAATTTTACAGGCAGAAAACCTATTGAGAATGACTTGAATTAATGTTAAAAGAATGTGGAATAAGCATTTACTGAAGCATCAAGGCCGTCTTCGTTTTTCACGGGACGGCCTTGATGTAATGGTGAAGAAAAGCGGGGATTTATTGTATTCCGATTTCACGGATGAGGCGTTCTGCCCCTCCCCAACGGTCGATAATATAGAGTACGTACCGGATGTCTACTCCGATGCAGCGCGTCAGATCCTGCGTGAAACTGATGTCGCTGCTCATCGCATCCCAGTTTCCGTCGAAAGCCAGTCCTATAAGCTCTCCCTTTCCGTTAAACATGGGGCTTCCGGAGTTTCCGCCCGTGATGTCGTTGTTCGTCAGGAAGCAGAGTTGCATTTCGCCGCTTTCTTTATCCTTGTAAGGGCCGAAATCGCCTTTTTCAAAAAGAGCTTTCACTTCCGGTTCCACCTTATATTCATCGTTTTTGTCACTTTGTGCTATTTTTTCGAGCATACTCGGCATGGTGGTAAAGTAGTTCTGATGGCCGGCCGCACTGGTATAGTCGTTTACGAATCCGTAGCTCAGGCGCATGGTTGAGTTGGCATCCGAATAATGCGGCTGGTCCATTTCCATCTCAAGTATGGCTTTGCAGAGCTGACGCTCTTTCTCGGTGACATCGGCGTTGTACTTTCTGATTCCTTCTGATACCTTGCCCATCATTTGGGTGACACTCTTCAGGCATTGCAGTGCCATGTCGTTGGATATCTGCTCCTGAGACGGTGTGATGTTGACGACATTGGTGTCGGTCAGGATGGTTTGCTTGAACATGGCATCCACATAGGCACGTGTGTCGTTATGGTATTCTTTTTCAATTATCTGATAGAAGCAGGGCAGGTATTTGGGTTCTACCTGTTTTGCATAGTTGTCTATCAAGGCTGTCATCGTTTCCCGGTCCACTTGCTGGTTCCAGTCTTTATATTGTTGGCGCAGACGGTTTTTCCATGACATTCTGCTTTCGTCACTTCCGGCACTTTGCATACTGCTGAAGTAAAGAGCTATGCGCATCAGGTCGGGGCCTCCGAGAAAAGACTCGTTCATGAAGCAGAGCGCGTGGTTGTCTGCTTTGCGGCCCGCATAAGCTTTTTCCAATTCTGTGGTCAGGGTGCCGAACTTCTCTTTCCGTTTTTTGTTCATGCCGGCCCATTCGTTCACCTCTTGTTCTTTCTGTCTTTTCTGGTCTACGACATTCAGCTCTCTTAGGGCTTTGTTCATTCCGATGCTGTTCTTCCAGTAGTTTGAACTGCTGGCGTATTTGGAGGCATACTGTAACCGTATTTTGGGATCGCTGTTCATCCATTTCTTCCAGATATCCTGCTTTACTCCGCGCACGTTGATACGTGATTCATTGGTATTCTCCATTCGCTCCACTATACCGTAAGAGGAGAGATAGCGGTTGGTACGTCCCGGGTAGCCGATGGTCATGCAATAGTCGCCTTTGTTAAATCCGTCGAGGGAGACGCGGGCATAGCGTTCGGCTTTCAGCGGCCTGTTTTCGGTGCTATATTGGGCCGGCTGGTTGTTTTTGTCCGCATAGATGCGGAATACGCTGAAGTCGCAAGTCTGGCGCGGCCACATCCAGTTGTCCGTTTCTCCTCCGAACTTACCCAAGCTTTGGGGCGGAGCGAGCACAAGACGGATGTCATCATATTGCTTGTACACATTGACATAATAAGCATTTCCGGTGTAATAGGCATCTACTTCGCATATAAGTTCGGGATATTTCCGGGCATATTCGTTTTCAATGGCCAGACAAATGGAGTCGACGCATGTGCGGCGCATTTTTTCTTTAATATTGTTTTCCAGAGAAGCGAATTCGGAGGCGTGTTTCTTGTAGTATTTATCCAACGCTTTGTTTACCTGTTTGGTTACATCGTCCGTCCTTTGGAGAATTTGTACGAAAAGACCTTTGGCCGGAAGCTCTTCCGCTTGAGTACGGGCTACGAAACCGTTTTTCAGGATGTCGTTTTCAGGAGTGGCCAGTGCTTGTATGTGGCCGAATCCGCAGTGGTGGTTGGTGAAGACGAGTCCGTCGGGAGAAACCACTACACCGGAACAGAAGCCTCCGAAGTTGACTACGGCGTCTTTCAATGAGTTTCCTTTTGTATTGTACAGTTCCTTTTTGCTCATCTGCAATCCCAGCTCTCTCATTATCTTCATGCTTTTGGGCGATACATGGCTGAGCATCCACATACCTTCGTCGGCTTTTATGCTGCTGAAGCAGCAGGCCAGTGTAAGTAACATTAAAATTTTTTTCTTCATATTCGTATATTAAAAGAGTTATTTGCCTGTATTCTCTGTATTTGTGCCGACGATAAGTTTCATATTGTCGGTCTTCAGTCTGGCTTTCAGCCATTCTTCCAGTTTTTCACGATTTTGAGCCGACATCTTCCTTTTCAGTGTGAGGCAGACCAATGTCAGTGAATCTTTCTTCATATTGTCGTCTACAGTGTAAGAGACGGTTCGGGAGATGCTTACGCTTGCCGCTTCGGGGAACAAGGCTGCCATTTCCGTGCTGACGGAGTGTGCCTGCATTTCCGGTGCACGGTAGAAATCCAGTTCTTTCTGCAATTGTTTGTTTCGCTCCTGTTCTCCGGCCAGCAGTTGTGTGTTCTTGTCGGCTTGTTTTACCGAATGATCATTCAGGATGGACTTGATTTCGTTGGTGTTCAGGTTCTTTGTTCCCTGCACTACGGACAGTCTGACGTCTTTCAGTCCGTAGTGTTCCATTTGTGACTTCATGTGAGTGAGTTCCTTTTCGGGTATTTCTTTACCGATGGTGATGAGGCGTATTTCTTTCGTATGGTAGTCTGCGTCTTTGGCTATCACCTGAGTCTGGTCGGAGGTGACGACTTGCGCCACGAAATTGTTGACCTTGTTCATGAAAAGATCTTCGCGTATCAGGCTGTAGGTGAGCAGGGTGGAAGGTAGCATGGTGAGCACGGCAATGGTAATGATAATGTGTTTCACGCGTTTTTCACGCTGTTTGTCCATGAATACCTTCTTTTTGAAATCCATGATGTTGACGCCTATGAAAGTGGCGAGAGCGATGAAAATGGAATTGATCAGGTAGAGATAGAAAGCTCCGGCTGCATAACTCCAATTACCTGTAGCCAGTCCGAATCCCGTGGTGCAGAGCGGAGGCATAATGGCTGTGGCTATGGCCACACCGGGTATGACATTGCCACCGCGTTGTCCTGTGCTGCACAGAGCGACGATGCCGGCCATGCCGCCGAAGATGGCAATAAGTACGTCGTAGATGGTGGGCGAGGTACGGGCCAGCAGTTCGGACTGTGCTTCATTAATATGAGTTATCGCAAAATAGAATGTGGCGGTGAGTACGCTGAAGATTGTGGCGGTAACAAAACTTCGGAAAGCCCTTTTGAGTAGTTCGAAGTCATAGATACCCACCCCCAATCCCATGCCTACGATGGGGCCCATGAGCGGAGATATCAGCATGGCTCCGATGATAACGGCGGCCGAATTGGTGTTCAGGCCCAGCGAGGCGACGAAGACGGCGAAAATCAGAATCCACAGGTTCGCACCGCGAAAGTCGATACCGGCTTTGATGGAGGCTATTGTTTCTTCTTCGGGTGCCTTATCGGCTTTCAGACTCAGCAACCTGCGAACTAACGGTTTGAGGTAGCTCTGTTGGAAATTAGGCTTGTTGTCCATAATCTTGTTTTTGATGTTGATGAAAATATTTACCTATGACAGGCAAGCTCCGTACCGGCAGGTCGTGTTTCAGTATGTGTCCGGCAAAGAGCAGGATGAGTATCGTGTTGACGCCCAGACGTATCCATACGGGCCATTTATTGGGAATGAAGGCCATGACAGCATAGAAGCCTGCGGCGATAATTACGTAGACACCGATGGATTTCAACGGATAAGCGACGGGGTTCTTCTTTTGTCCGACAAAATAGGAGAGGAGCATGGCTGTGGCATAACCGGCAAAACCTCCCCATGCGCATGCCATATAACTGTATTTCGGTATGAAGATAATGTTGACTGCGAAGAGAACCAGGCATCCTGCGGCGGAAAACCATGCACCCCAGATGGTTTTGTCGATAAGTTTGTACCAGAAAGAAAGGTTGAAGTAGATACCCATCATAATCTCGGCGGCCATGACGATGGGTACTACGCGCAGGCCCGGCCAATAGTCGGGGGCAATGATAAGTTTGAGGATATCCATATAACCCACTACGCACAGATAGGCCAGAAGGGTGAAGATGATGAAATATTTCATTACGGAAGCGTACGTCTCACTGCTGTTCTTCTCCTTGGCCTTGCCGAAAACGAATGGTTCGTAGGCATAGCGGAACGCTTGGGTGATCATGGCCATAATCATGGCTATTTTCACGCAGGCGCCGTAGATGCTTAGTTCCGACTTGCCGGCACTGGTATCGCCGTAGACGAGCGGGAAAATTATCTTGTCGGCTGTCTGGTTGAGAATTCCTGCGATGCCGAGGATGAGGATGGGCCAGCTATAACTTAGCATGCGCCGCATCAGGTGTTTGTCGAACCGGTATGTGAAACCGGTCAGTTCGGGAATAAAGAACAGAGTGATAACCGATGTGCAGACAAGGTTGAGAATGAAAGCGTAGCCCGGTCCGGTTGCCGGATTGTAGACCGTTCCCACCGTGTCGGGATGACGGACATAAAGTGCGGGAAGCACCACGAAATAGAGAATGTTCAATGCGATGTTGAGCACGATGAACAGCATCTTCAAAGCAAAGAACTTGACGGGACGGTGCTGATGCCGCAACCAGGCGAAAGGGATGGCCTGAAAGGCATCCAGCGCTACGGTGACGGCCATGATGCCTACATATTCGGGATGGTCGGCATAGCCGATACAAGAGGCGATAGGATGGAGGAACACCAGGACGCAAGCGGCAAACAGCAATGAGAGAGCGCCTACCATCGTGAGGATGGTGGAATAAACGGTATGCGGGTTCTCGTCGGGTTTGTTTGCGAAGCGGAATAGTGTGGTTTCCATTCCGAAAGTGAGGATTACCATCAGCAGGGCCACGTAGGCATAGATATTGGTCACGATGCCGTAGCCTCCGCTTTCCACAGTCATTTTGGCCGTGTAGAGCGGTACTAACAGATAGTTCAGGAATTTGCCGATGATGCTGCTTAGTCCGTAGATAGCGGTGTCTTTGGCCACCGATTTTAATTCAGCCATATTTTGTCTGACGATTTGTTTTATGATTCGAAAAAGAGATAGGAAACACCGATGGCCGCCAGTATGCCGGCTGCATCCGCCATAAGTCCGCAGGCCACGGCGTGCCGTGTGCGGGTGACGTTTACGCAGCCGAAATAGACTGCCAGTATGTAGAAGGTAGTATCGGTGGCCCCTTGAAACACGCAACTCAACCTTCCCGCAAACGAGTCGGGACCGTAGCTTTGCATGGCATCCACCATCATTCCGCGTGCTCCGCTTCCGCTCAGCGGTTTCATCAGGGCGGTGGGCAAGGCCCCCACGAAATCGGCATTTCCGCCGAATGCCGTGATCATATCGGCAATGCCGTCGGTGAGGAACTGCATGGCTCCCGATGCACGGAATACTCCGATGGCCACCAGGATGGCCACCAGATAGGGAATGATGCGCACGGCGGTGGCAAAGCCGTCTTTCGCCCCCTCGATGAATGCATCATATACATTGACCCGCTTGCGCATGCCGGCGGCGATGAATGCGATGATGATGCAGAAGAGCAGGGTGTTGGCTATGTGTGTACTCCACAGGTTGATCGTATCCTTGTCCATCCGGCTGAAGCCCCAGGCGATGCCCGCTATGACCAGACATGCTCCTCCTAATGTCAATATGATGGTGCGGTTCAGCAGATTGATGCGTTGGTAAAGGCTTGTGACGATGATGCCGGTGAGTGTGGACACGAACGTGGCCAGCAGGAGCGGCAGGAATACATCTGTAGGGTGGGCGGCGCCCATCTGTGTGCGGTAGACCATGATACTTACGGGAATAAGCGTCAGTCCGGACGTATTCAGTACGAGAAACATAATCATAGAGTTGCTTGCCGTGTCTTTCTGCGGATTGAGTTCCTGAAGCCCCTCCATTGCTTTCAGTCCGAGCGGGGTGGCTGCATTGTCCAGTCCCAGCATATTGGCTGAAAGGTTCATAAAGATATTACCTATCACAGGATGTCCCTTGGGGATGTCGGGGAAGAGTTTGCAGAACAGTGGACTGAGGCTGCGCGCAAGGGCTTGCACCAATCCGCCTTTTTCTCCGATGTTCATGATTCCCATCCAGAGCGACAGGACACCGGTGAGTCCGAGAGAGATCTCAAAAGCCGTCCGGGCCGAACTGAATGTAGAATCCATGATGGCCGGAAAAATACCTGTATCGCCGGTGAAGATGAGTTTGCAGATCGCAATAAGGAATGCGATGCCGAAGAACGCCACCCAAATGTAGTTCAGAACCATAAAAAAAACTGTTAGATAATCAGGAGACAAAGTTACATAAAAAATGGGACGCATGTCCGTTTTATGCGGAAAAGATGCTATCTTTGCCACATAATGGAAGAAGATTTCGATATACGCCATCCCGCAAATTCATCCGCCGAGCGTGAATTTGAAAATGCCTTGCGTCCGCTTCGCTTCGAAGACTTCAGCGGACAGCTCAAGGTCGTGGAGAACCTGGACGTGTTCGTCGAGGCGGCCAAGTATAGAGGTGAGCCCCTTGACCATACTTTATTGCACGGACCTCCCGGTCTGGGTAAGACTACATTGAGCAACATCATAGCCAATGAATTGGGTGTGGGTTTTAAGGTTACGTCCGGTCCGGTGCTGGATAAGCCGGGTGATCTGGCAGGTATATTGACCTCACTGGAACCCAATGACGTGCTGTTCATCGATGAAATCCACCGTCTCAGTCCCGTGGTGGAGGAATATCTCTATTCCGCAATGGAGGACTACCGGATAGACATCATGATAGACAAAGGGCCTTCTGCCCGTAGCATACAGCTTGACCTGAATCCTTTTACATTAGTGGGGGCCACCACGAGGAGCGGTTTGCTCACGGCGCCTTTGCGGGCGCGTTTTGGCATAAACCTGCATCTGGAATATTATGACGCCGAAGTGCTTTCGCGCATTGTGGAGCGTTCGGCCCGTATTCTGGCCGTGCCCATCGAGCACGACGCGGCGATGGAGATAGCCGGGCGCAGCCGTGGTACGCCCCGTATAGCCAATGCTTTGCTGAGACGGGTGCGCGATTTCGCCCAGGTGCGCGGTACGGGGCGTGTAGACATGGCGATTGCCCGTTATGCGCTGGAGGCGCTGAATATCGACCGCTACGGGCTGGACGAAGTAGACAATAAGATATTGCTTACTATCATCGATAAGTTTAAAGGGGGACCGGTGGGAATTACCACGATCGCTACGGCTATCGGAGAGGATGCCGGTACGGTTGAGGAGGTTTACGAGCCCTACCTCATTAAAGAAGGATTTATTAAGCGGACGCCGCGCGGGCGTGAGGTGACGGACCTGGCCTACAAACATCTGGACCGTAGCCGTTTCACGATGGAGATGCAAGGGCGGCTTTTTGATGATTAATCAACTACGAAAATATGATAACCTATCAGGCTGAGGGCGTAAAGATGCCTTCCATCAGAAAACGTGAGAACACGGCTTGGGTAAAAGCCGTGGCGCAGAGTTATAATAAACGAGTGGGAGAGGTGGCCTACATCTTCGTGGATGATGAGAAGATCCTCGAAGTGAACAGGCAGTATTTGCAGCATGATTATTATACCGATATTATCACGTTCGACTATTGCGAGGGTGATGTGATTTCAGGCGATCTGTTTATCAGCCTTGACACGGTGCGTTCGAACGCCGGGCAGATGGGCGTGGCATATGAGCAGGAACTGGACCGTGTCATCATCCACGGCATTCTGCATCTGTGCGGTATCGACGACAAGGGGCCGGGAGAGCGTGAGATTATGGAAGCGGCCGAGGACAAGGCATTGGCCATGCGTTCCTTGTCCGTCCGGTGATAAGAGGTCGGTGTATGTGGAAGTCGTTGGTTTATGTCGGTTTTGGCAGTTTTCTGGGCGGGGCGGCACGTTATTGGCTTTCACGCAGCATCTCGACGGCGGGGTTCGTGCGCCTGCCTTGGGGGACGATGGCGGTTAATGTGGCCGGCTGTCTGCTCATCGGATTATTCTGCGGCTGGTTTGAACGTACGGACATGCTGTCTCCTGAATGGCGTCTGTTCCTTACGGTTGGATTCTGCGGTGGTTTTACTACATTCTCCACATTTGTACACGAAGATTATACGATGCTGCTTACCGACCGTTTTGGGGCGTTTGCCGTTTATGCGGTGCTCAGCTTTGCATCCGGTCTTTTAGCCGTGTGGCTGGGATATTTTCTGGTGCGGAATCTCTGAATTTTGTGCTGCGGATGCAGGATTGTCGGTTTTTGACGTGAATCATTCCATCCGTTTCCTGCGGAATGATTACTTTTACGGTGTTGAAACAGAACTAAGGAAATGAAAAAGATTCTTTTTGTATTGGGACTCTTGTCTTTGGTATCCGGCCTTCAGGCCGTAGGGCACATAGGCCGTTTGCGTGCGGCTTTGAAAAACAACCGTTCAGGTTATGTGTTTGTGGTGGCTCACAGGGGCGACTGGCGCAATGCGCCCGAAAATTCCGTGTCGGCCATCAAAAAAGCTGCGGACATGGGGGCAGACATGGTGGAGATAGATATACAGCGCACCAAAGACAGCGTGTTCATACTGATGCATGACGGCAGCATCGACCGTATGACGAACGGCAAGGGAAATGTGGCCGACTATACGGCCGAAGAACTGAAAAAGTTTCGTCTGCGGCGCGCAGACGGCAGTCTTTCAGACGAGGCCATACCCACTTTGGAAGAGGCGCTGGAGGCTTGTCGCGGCCGTTTGCTTGTGAATATCGACAAGGGTGGGGATTATCTGGCCGAGATAGAGCCGGTTATAAGAAAGACCGGCACAGAAGATCATGTGGTGCTCAAGGGGCGCAATCCGGTAGACGTGGTGAGGCGTCACCTGGCAGCTTATGAGGATATCATTTATATGCCTGTGGTGGATCTTGATCAGGAGGGAGCCATTCCCTACGTGGCCTCGTTTCTTTCGGATTTTCGTCCTGATGCGGTGGAGATTATCTTCGGAGACGATGAATTTGCCAAGTTGTCCTATCTGCCGGTTATAGCCGCATCGGATTGCCGTATCTGGATCAATACCCTGTGGGCGAGCCTGTGCGGCGGCCATGAAGACGAGAAGGCCATGTCTGATCCTGATGCCAACTGGGGATGGGTGCTCGACAGGCAAGCTACCATCATACAGACCGACAGACCCAAGGAACTGATAGAGTATCTGAAGAAGAAGGGATTGCGGAAGCTTTGAAAGGAAGCCTGCGCTTGGGGTGAACGGTATCCGGTTTATGCGGGACGGACTTCCGATATAAAATATTTTGTACAATCTGCCGGCGCGTCTGCCATAAATTTATTAACTTTGGACGCAGATAAAAAATATACACGATGCAAGAACGTCATTCCGACCGCGAACGTTATTTTGACGAGCAGGCCCGCACCACAGAGAAATATTATATACCCTACATCCGTCGGTACATGTCCCGGCTTCCGCACGAGGTGTTGGAAATAGGATGTGGTGAAGGCGGAAATCTGTTTCCCTTCGCGAAACTGGGATGTGCCGTGACGGGAGTGGATATCGCTTCCGGACGTATAGCGCAGGCCCGACGTTTCTTTGCCGGAAGAGGGGCGGAAGGGACCTTTATCGATTCCGACATTTTTAAACTGACGGAACTGGAGCATCGGTTTTCGCTTATTCTGGTGCACGACGTGATAGAGCACATTGATGACAAAGTTGGCTTTTTGGAAGGTATCAAACGTTATCTGGCACCGGGAGGCATGGTGTTTGTCGCCTTTCCCGCATGGCAGATGCCCTTCGGCGGACATCAGCAGATAGCCCGCAGCAGAGTCGTGTCTCATTTCCCGTTTCTTCATCTGCTGCCCGTATCTTGTTACCGAGGAGTGCTCCGCTCGTTTGGAGAGGATGAGGCCACGGTATGTGAACTTCTGAATATCAAGCGGACGAAATGTCCGGTGGAAAAGTTTCAGCAGGTGCTTCATGACACAGGATATCGTATTACAGACCGCTGTCTGTATCTCATTAATCCGCATTATGAGACGAAGTTCGGGCTGACACCGCGCCGCCTTTGTTGCGGCATTCCGTCTGTTCCTTACCTGCGGAACTTTTTCAGTACGAGTTGTTTTTATATTATTCAGCCCGAGTGATCGGATTTTTTTTCTGTAAGGAAAAAATATTATTTTCAGATAAAAATGTAATTCTCCCGTTTACAGGAGATTATAGGTGGCATATCGTGTCGGAAAATGAAGAGCACGAAATTTTCAAATACTGCGCTTTGCGGAAAAATTTCGTGCTCTTCATTTTTTATTTTGTTCCGCAAGGTGTTTCCGCTTTCTCTGTACTATACCTGTTTGTATCGATTTATGAATATTTTCGGGATGCGGAACCGTTTTTTCCCTGGTCAGTGCTGCCGTGACAAGTCAGGCTGTATCCGTTCGGTGAACGGCGCTGTGCGTGAAAACATATAAAAGAAAGTCGGGAAGCAGAGTTATCTGCTTCCCGACTGCGTACCCAGACCCGGGATCGAACCGGGATGGGTTGCCCCACTGGTGTTTGAGACCAGCGCGTCTACCGATTCCGCCATCTGGGCGCTTCTCTTTCGATTGCGAGTGCAAAGTTAGGCGTTTTTTTTTTACTTGCAAAACTTTGAATGCTTTTTTTCTTTCAGCAGTCCATTTTATAGGAATGTACCGGTCTGACGGCCGGGTATGACCTGGCGGACGGGAATGCGGTTATCCGGAAGAAACCGTATCCGTATGGACCGGGGGAAGAGAGCTGTTTGCTGACGGGGCGATAAAAGTAAAACGGAAGGAAGTGTTAAAGGTTAAGTTTGCAGAATAAAAGGCCTATTTAAGTGATTTTAAATCTCCTTTTTCGCGTTTGTTCATGAAAAGAGTTAACTTAGCAACTGTTTAGATCAGTCTATATTATATATGGAAGCAAAAGAAGTGAATTATTGCGTGATATTGGCAGGTGGTATCGGGAGCAGGCTGTGGCCTGTAAGCCGTAAAGAGTTGCCCAAGCAGTTCCTTGATTGGTTCGGTACGGGGCGGACTTTGTTACAACAAACTTACGACCGTTTCCGCAAAATAATCGATGCTGAGCATATTTTTATTGTGACCAATGAAGATTATGCCGATCTGGTGAGCGAGCAGCTGCCTGACGTGTTGCCCGACCGGGTGCTGAAAGAACCTATCCGGCGGAATACGTTACCCAGTGTGGCATGGGCCACGATGTGCATCAGCCAGCATTGTCCGTATGCCAACGTGATAGTTTCGCCGGCCGATCAATTGATTCTGGAGGAGAATAATTTCGATGATGATGTATTGAAAGGACTGGATTTTGTAGGACGTTCGGACTGTTTGCTGACCATGGGCGTCAAGCCAACCCGTCCCGATACCGGATACGGATACATACAGGCGCATGAAGACATGGAAGAGGGTTCTTTTGCCAAGGTGAAATCTTTTACGGAGAAACCGGCTATGGATTTTGCCCGTGTGTTCATGGAGAGCGGAGAGTTTTATTGGAATACGGGACTGTATTTATACAATGTGCGTACCATGAAGAAAGCGATTCATGATCTGGTGCCGGATTACCGCGACAGTCTGACCGAAGCGGTGGATGAAGTCTGTGGGGATAATTGCTGCCATGTACCGTCCCATTTCGACACTTTGCCTAATCTGTCGCTGGATTACAGTATACTGGAGAAAAGTGAGAATGTGTATGTCCAGGTGTGTGATTTCGGATGGGCTGACCTGGGTTCGTGGAATTCCATACATAACGATACCCAACGTGACAGCCAGGACAACGTGCTGCTTAACACCGAGGCTCTGTTGTACAACAGTGAGGGTAACGTCATCTGCCTTCCTGAGGGGCGGATAGCGGTCATTGACGGACTGAAAGGTTTTGTCGTGGCAGAGAAGGGGGATGTATTGATGATATGCCCTAAGGATGACAGTGCGGCGTTGAGGCGTATGATGACGGATGCTCAGATGAAGTTGGGAGAAGACTTTATTTAGTGCTCCTGTCCTTTGTAGATTCAAAGATATAATAAAAGCGCGGTTATCATTAACCGCGCTTTTGTATGATGGAATGTGTGCCTCCCTTATTGCATTTCCGTAGTAAAATTGTTCCGAATGGCCTGAGCCGTGGCTTGGAATTCCTCGTCGGTGAACGATAGTTTGGGATTGCTGAAAAGCATGTCCTTCTCATTCTGCATGGGAATCAGGTGGATGTGTGCATGAGGTACTTCCAGTCCCAGTACGGCCTGCCCCACCTTGATGCATGGGAAAGCCTTCTTGATGGCTGCTGCTACGTGTTTGGCGAAGATTTGCATTTCACCGATTTCCTCGTCCGTCAGATCGAAGATGTAGTCTACTTCACGCTTGGGAACAACGAGCGTATGTCCTTTCACCAACGGATTGATGTCGAGAAAGGCATAGAAACGGTCGTTCTCTGCACATTTGTAACTCGGAATGTCCCCGTTTATGATTTTGCTGAATATGGTTGCCATGCCGGTTATTCGAATGAGATGTTCGTTATTTCCAGTTGTATGGTTCCTTGCGGAATCTTGATTTCGGTCACATCGCCCACTTTTTTACCCAATAATCCTTGCGCGATGGGAGTCTGTACGGAAATCTTGCCTTCTTTCAGGTTGGCTTCCGTCTCTGAAACGATGGTGTATGTCATCTTCATATTGTTCTTTACATTCCTCATCTCCACTTTCGACAGTATTTGAACCGTATCGGCTTTCAGCTTTGATGTGTCGATGATTTTGGCATCGCTGATAATGGCTTTTAGTTGGTTTATCTTAATTTCCAGCATAGCCTGATGCTCTTTGGCGGCATCATATTCCGAGTTTTCGCTCAGGTCGCCTTTGTCGCGAGCTTCGGCGATTGCGGCTGAAGCGGCTGGCCGTTCTATGGTTTCCATTTCTTTGAGTTGGGCCACCAACTTGTCGTAGCCCTCTTGTGACATATAAGCCATAATTATTCCTCCTAATAGTTTTAATGTATTCTTACTTGGAAAGATAAAAACAAAAGAATTCCGGCTTTAACCAGCCGGAACCCTTTTGCCTTCTTCTTTAATGATTCTATGCAAAGGTAAGCTTTAAATTCTGAATTACAAAGATTTTTGCATTTTTTTCCGTTTGATGTTATTTCTTGACTTGCTGTCCGCATAGTTTTTGTATGATCCCTTCCAGATCGGCGATTTGCTCGTCGCGTGCCACGAGGTCACCGTTCCGGTCGATGAGGAAATAGGTGGGCAGGCGCTGTACGAGGTAGGAGCCTATGTAACCGGAGGCTTCTCCTTCGCTTTCATACACACAGGTCCATGGCAGATGCTCGCAGGCCGTTTTCCAGTAATGCTCGTCGGGGTCTATTGAAATCTGATAGATGTCGAATCCTTGCGGAGCGTATTTGTCGTAAAGTGTCCTCATCTGCATAATGCGTTCTTTGGATGTGGGCAGGGAGTAGGCGGTGAAGTCCAGCAGCACCACCTTGTTTTTTATGTCCGACAACTTGCGGTTTTGTCTGTGAATGTCCGGTAATTCAATGTCAATAATGCCGGCCGCTGATATTTTCTCCGGTGAGATGTCGTTGAAGTTGAGCGGATCCGGCCTTTTAATGTTCTTCAGGCCCTGTATGGCGATGTTACGCAAATTTTCCGTACGATCGGTTCCCGGATAGTTCACGTCCCAAGCGGTGGCTACGGCTCCCACGAACCTGATGTCGTCCGGGTTGTCTACGGGATTGAATATCAATCGTCCGTTTATGGTCTGGAACAAGGCGAAATAGGCTGCTGCCGAGGCCGGATTCTCCATGATGTACCGGCTTTTCATTTCTTTTTTATAGAGAGCTATTTTCTCATTGACGAGGCGTTCCTGTTCGCCTAAGGTGAGGCTTCTGTTGTTGATGATATCTGCGATGGATTGTTGAAGGGCTGTCAGTTTGTTGCTTACTTCTTGAATCGTCAGGCAATTCTTTGAACCTTCTACCGTATAGCCGGTTCCCATGTCGGAGAGTCCGGCTTTCACTTTGATAATTTCCGTAGAATCGATGGAGAGGTTGATAATCTGACGGTCGATGCGTAACCGGTAGAATTCCGGGTTTCCGGGTCTCGGTTCCCGGAAGCGGAAGTGTCCGTCTTCGTCCAGCCGGATAGAATCTATGATCTCCACCCCGTCAAGAGTGGTGGCTTCGAGGTACAATGTCTGTTTGTCGGCCTCGGTTATTTGTCCGTTTATCTCAAACTGTTCCGCATTGTTTCTACAGGCCGTCCCCAGAGTCAGGAGGGCGGCCATGGCATATATGATTCTCTTCATCTCGACACTATGAATTTATAATACTTTTGCAAAGATAGATGCTTTCGGCTTTCCGCGGAGTAGTAAACCGCGGTTTTTTCATAAAAAAAAGGAAATGAGCATATTTTTATAAGGTTAAAATGCTATTTACCGATATTTATGCGTACATTTGCCTGATATATCGAAGAAAATTTTTAGTAATCAAATGAACGTAATTAAGAAAACAGTCGAATTGCCTGATGGAAGAACCATCAGCATCGAGACCGGGAAATTGGCCAAACAAGCCGATGGAGCCGTAATGCTTACGATGGGCAACACGATGCTCTTGGCCACTGTCTGTGCCGCCAAAGATGCCGTTCCCGGAACAGATTTTATGCCTTTGCAGGTAGAGTATAGAGAGAAATTTGCCGCTGCCGGCCGTTTCCCCGGAGGATTTACCAAACGTGAAGGTAAGGCTTCTGACAATGAAATTCTGACTTGCCGTCTTGTGGACCGTGCGTTGCGTCCCTTGTTCCCCGGCAACTATCATGCAGAAGTATATGTGAATGTGATTTTGTATTCTGCCGATGGTGTCGATATGCCGGATGCGCTGGCCGGTTTTGCCGCATCCGCAGCACTGGCAGTCTCTGACATACCGTTTGAAGGTCCTATCTCGGAAGTACGTGTGGCCCGTGTAGACGGTGAGTATATCGTAAACCCGACTTTCGCTCAGCTTGAACAGGCCGACATGGACATCATGGTAGGTGCGACCGAAGAGAACATCATGATGGTGGAAGGCGAGATGAAAGAAGTCTCCGAGCAGGATTTGCTGAATGCGCTTAAGGTGGCTCACGAGGCTATTAAGCCGATGTGTCGTTTGCAGAAGGAATTGGAAAAAGAAGCCGGAAAGGAAGTGAAGCGTGAATACTGCCATGAAATCAATGACGAGGACCTGCGTGAGGAGGTAAAGAAAGCCTGCTATGAAGGAGCTTACCGCATCGCACAGGAAGGCAGTCGTGACAAGCACGCCCGTGAGGATGCTTTCATGGAGATACGCGAGAACTTCAAAGTGGCTTATGCCGAGGCGCATATTGACATGCCTGAAGACGAACTGGCTGAGAAGAATGCTTTGATAGACCGTTATTATCATGATGTGGAACGTGATGCCATGCGCCGTTGCGTGCTGGATGAAGGCAAGCGTCTTGACGGGCGTGCTACGACGGAGATCCGTCCCATCTGGTGTGAGGCCAGCCCGCTGCCCGGTCCTCACGGTTCGGCTATTTTTACACGTGGTGAGACACAGTCGCTCTCAACTTGTACGCTCGGTACGAAACTGGACGAGAAGATTGTGGACGAGGTGCTCGACCAAAGCAAGATGCGCTTCCTGCTTCATTATAATTTCCCTCCGTTCTCAACCGGTGAGGCCAAGGCACAACGCGGTGTAGGCCGTCGCGAGATCGGTCACGGTCATTTGGCATGGCGTGGTCTGAAGGGGCAGATTCCCGCAGATTTCCCCTATACGGTACGTGTGGTTTCCGATATTCTGGAGTCTAACGGCTCTTCTTCCATGGCTACGGTTTGTGCCGGAACGCTGGCGCTGATGGATGCCGGTGTGCCGATGAAGAAGCCGGTGAGCGGTATCGCCATGGGACTTATCAAGAATCCGGGTGAAGAGAAGTATGCCGTGCTGTCCGACATCCTGGGTGACGAGGACCACTTGGGCGACATGGACTTCAAGACTACCGGTACGATCGACGGTCTGACTGCCACACAGATGGATATCAAGTGTGACGGATTGAGCTACGAGATTCTGGAGAAGGCTTTGATGCAGGCTAAGGCCGGACGCGAGCACATCCTCGGCAGGCTGACGGAATGTATGGCCGCTCCGCGTGAGGAGTTGAAACCGCATGTTCCGCGTATCGTACAGATTACTATCCCGAAAGAGTTTATCGGTGCGGTGATCGGCCCCGGAGGAAAGATTATTCAGGGCATTCAGGAAGAGACGGGTTCGGTTATCACGATCGAAGAGAAAGACGGCGTAGGAGTTGTTCAGGTGAGCGGAGCCAACAAAGGTGTGATAGATGCGGCGTTGGCTAAAATCAAGGCTATCGTGGCCGTGCCCGAAGTGGGTGAGGTTTATGACGGTGTGATCCGCAGTGTGATGCCTTACGGAGCTTTCGTAGAGTTTATGCCGGGCCGTGACGGTCTGCTTCATATCTCTGAGATAGACTGGAAGCGTCTGGAAACGGTGGAGGAAGCCGGATTGAAGGAAGGCGACCATCTTCAGGTTAAGCTGGTAGACATCGACCAGAAGACAGGCAAGTTCAAGCTTTCCCGTCGTGTGTTGCTTGAAAAGCCGGAGGGTTACGTGGAGCGTCCCGCACGTCGTGAGCGTCCTGACAGAGGTGAGCGTCGCGAACGTCGTCCGCGCAACGATGAGCAGAGAAAAGAAGAACAGGCAGGAGAATAACCTGTTTCGTTTGTAAGATATGGATAAGGGAGCTGCCGTTTTGGCAGCTCCCTTCTTGTTGTCATAGATAAAGATTCGTAAGGATGGGTTGCGGGACTGCTCCGCGGCATGCTTTTATGGGGTGGGTTAAAAGGTGGGTGTGATACTTGTAATGCACTTCTTTGATTAGTGAGTCTGCTTCCAGTACTTAAAATGCCGGAGGCTGCTGTGCGGTTGACAGAATGACACTTTTTCATCCGTTTCCGGTTGTGAAGCGACTGCTGTTCAGAGAAATTCGGATGGGGAAAATGAATAACTATTCCTATTTGTTTGCATATATGCGGGATTCGGTTGCATATATACGGTTTTTCATGGGCAAGAATTTTTTTTGTAGTGCGGAGTACGGATATTTTTTATCCGCATGACGGGGACTACTGTTCTGTGAACGGTGCGAAAACGAGGCTGTTCCGACGGATGGAGGGTGCCTTTTACTCTTGTTTTTCGTCTGGATGGCGGACTTTTTCCGACAGGAATGGAAAAGCAATATGTCGTGAGAATATCGGTGATGTTTACGTACTGTCCGGAGTTGTGCGGCACAGTGTATCGGGATGGCTGCGCATGTGTGCACCGAAAGTGCGGAATAGGTGACGGATTGTCATGGCCTCGGCCGGCGAGAGCGGCGTCTTTGCGTCTCTTTTCGTACGTGCCGGCAGATGAACGAATCTTGCAAGGGCGGATCTGACATTCTGACAGTCTGTCGTCGTTTTCGGAGAAATGGCGGGCGGACGGTAGAGGCGGTAAGAATAACAAGCGAGCATCCGCCCGAATCGGACGGATGCTCGCTTGTATTGGCGCTTCAGGATGGGCTTGAACCAACGACCTCCTGATTAACAGTCAGGTGCTCTAACCAACTGAGCTACTGAAGCAGTGTGCAACGGTGAGAAACTGGCGCTTCAGGATGGGCTTGAACCAACGACCCCCTGATTAACAGTCAGGTGCTCTAACCAACTGAGCTACTGAAGCAGTGCTGAGCATTCTCCCCAATTGCGATGCAAAAGTAGCTGATATTTTTTAATTATGCAATTTATCGGTGAAAAAAATGACTATAAAATGAAAAAATCATAAGCATGGGGAATACTTGTCCCCATATTTGGTATCCGTAAATCTGAAATGATTAAATTTGCGGTATGAAAAAGGTATTTTTAGTCATGGGACTGGGCCTGCTGTCGGCGTTCCATGTGTCAGCCCAAAAGGACAGTAACCGGAATTTCGAGTTGTTGAAGAATCTGGAAATCTTCGGTGATATTTATAAACAGCTGGATATGCTGTATGTGGACACTTTGGCGGCCGATACGGTTATAGAGTGGGGGATTAACTCCATGTTGCAGAGGGTAGATCCTTTTACCGCCTATTATCCTGAAAACGATATGGACGAACTGAAGGAGATGACCACCGGAAAGTATGCCGGAATCGGTTCGGTGATCCGGTATTATAAGAAGGAAGACCGTGTGATGATCATCGAACCGTGGGAAGATAGTCCGGCTAATGAGGCGGGCGTCAGGGGCGGTGATATCATTCTCTCTATCGACGGTAAGGATATGAAAGGTAAGACGAATCAGGAAGTAAGTGAGAAGTTGCGGGGAGATGCCGGTACCACTTTCGAACTGACAGTCAGGCGTGCCGGAGTGGAGGAGCCGTTGTCTTTCAAGATTACCCGCCGGAACATTACGATGCCTGCAGTGCCTTATTACGGGATGGTGTCGGACAGTGTCGGTTATATTTATTTCGATCGTTTCGTAAGCGGTTGCTCGCGCGACTTTCGCCGGGCCGTGGTGGCTTTGAAGGAACAGGGGGCGAAAGCCTTGGTCGTGGACATGCGTGGCAATCCCGGTGGTCCGCTGAATGAGGCGGTAGAGGTGACGAATCTGTTTATCCCCCGCGGACAGAAGGTGGTTTATACGAAAGGAAAGCTTGCATCGGTGAATTCGGAGCATTATACGGAGAAAGAGCCTTTGGATGTGAATATTCCCGTGGCGGTGCTGGTGAGCCGGTCTACGGCCTCTTCGGCAGAGATCGTCTCGGGAGCATTGCAGGACAAGGACCGGGCTGTGATCATCGGAGAGCGTACCTATGGCAAGGGGCTGGTGCAGATTATCAGGGAAGTGCCCTATCACGGTAGTCTGAAAGTGACGACAAGCCGTTATTATATCCCCAGCGGGCGTTGTATTCAGGCGTATGATTACCGTCATCTGAATCCCGACGGGTCTGCCGGGACGGTACCCGACAGTCTGACAAAGGTGTTTTATACGGCCGGAGGGCGTGAAGTGCGCGATGGCGGAGGCATCCAGCCAGACGTCGTGATTGAACCGGACAGCTTGCCGTCGATCGTTTATGATATAGCATCTTCCGATGTGGCCATAGAATATATTAATAAGTACGTGCGCGAGCATGAGAGTATTGCGCCGGCCGGCGAATTTTCTCTTACCGACGAGGATTATGCCGACTTTGTAAGAATGGTGGCAGAGAGCGACTTTACCTATAAGAGCCGTACGGAGGAAGTGATGAAACTGCTGGAACGGGCAGCCCGTTTCGAGGGATGTTATGAGGATGCCAAGCCGGAGTTCGAGGCTTTGGCGCAGAAGATGAACGGAGATGTGACCGCCGGTCTGGAGCGGCCGTTGAATAAGAAAGAAATCAAGTTGATTCTGGAGAATGATATTGTAAGCCGTTACTATTTCCGTCGTGGGGCTATCCGTCAGCAATTGAAGGATGACAAAGACTTGAAGGCGGCATTGGAGATACTGGCCGATACGGAACGTTACAGAAAGTTGCTTAAACCGGAAAAATAATGAAGCGAAAGAGGAAAAATCCCAATAAAGGCATTATGCTGGG
The DNA here is from genome assembly GCA_910586505.1 of uncultured Paraprevotella sp. Lineage (GTDB taxonomy): Bacteria > Bacteroidota > Bacteroidia > Bacteroidales > Bacteroidaceae > Paraprevotella. The sequence continues at coordinate 418,262 of CAJUGV010000001.1, forward strand.
TATCATGGCGCTTGCCGTGATGGTATTGGCTGTGGTTGTGTTTTTTTGGCTGTGGTGCTTCCCGGCCGGAACCCGGCCAGCTGAAGTGGAAAAGACGGAGTACCGTATTTTGCTTGATGCCGGTTTCCGGAATGACAGCGTACAGCTTCAGATCAATGACAGCATCATATTCAGTAGACGGGTGACGGAGGATGTCGTGGAAATCGTTGTAACGATGCCCGAAAGGGAAAACCTTCTGATGGTGGTGCGTCCGGAGGCGGATGAGGTCAGTTCGTTCGACTTGTCTCCGGAAGGAGGGCGTGTCGTCTTGCAGAGTGATGAGGGAACGGTGACTTTGGAAACTTTCTGAACCTTAATCGAAGGTCCTGGGTAAAAATAGAGGTGTAAAATTTTGCCGATAAGCTTATTTTGTTTATCTTTGCAGCATTATGATGAGGTGAGGGGCTTGACAAAGTTCCTCACTTTGCATTTAATACGTAAGCGAATGATAGAAAAAACCATTGTAGCAAAGCTGGTAGAAGAGTGGCTTGAGGGCAAGGATTACTTTTTGGTGGATGTTGCCATAAGCGCGGATTCCCGTATCGTAGTAGAAATAGACCATGCGGATGGTGTATGGATTGATGATTGCGTCTCGTTGAGCCGTTTTATCGAAAGCCGCCTGAGCCGTGAGGAGGAAGATTATGAGCTGGAAGTGGGCAGCGCAGGTATCGGTCAGCCTTTTAAAGTGAGACAGCAGTATGAGAATCATGTAGGACGCGAGGTGGAAGTGCTCACTAAAAAGGGTGAAAAACTGCGCGGTATACTGTCGGATGCCGGTACGGAAAATTTCAGTGTGACGATACAGGTGAAGGAAAAACCCGAAGGGGCAAAGCGTCCGCGATGGGTGGAACGTACGCTGACAATGAGCTACGATGAAGTGCAATATACGAAGTATTTAATAAGTTTCAAATAAAGATATGGCAAAGAAAGCAGAACCCATCAATTTGATATCCACGTTTTCCGAGTTTAAGGAAACGAAGAACATTGACCGTGCAACACTGGTAAGCGTACTGGAGGAAAGTTTCCGCAGTGTGATCGCCAAGCTCTCCGGGTCGGACGACAACTATGATGTGATAGTGAATCCCGACAAGGGAGATCTGGAGATATACCGCAACCGTACGGTGGTGGCTGACGGAGAGGTGAAAGATGACAACCGCGAGATCGCTTTGAGCGAGGCCCGCCGTATTGACGCCGATTATGAAGAGGGCGAAGAAGTGAGCGAGAGTGTGGACTTCGCAGCTTTCGGACGTCGTGCTATCCTTACTTTGCGTCAGACGCTGGCCGGTAAGATTCTGGAACTGGAGCATGACAGTCTTTATAATAAATATAAGGACCGCGTAGGCGAGATCGTGAGTGCCGAAGTGTATCAGGTATGGAAGAAAGAGATGCTTTGTGTGGACGACGAGGGTAACGAGCTGGTGCTTCCGAAAACCGAACAGATTCCGTCTGACTTTTACCGTAAGGGCGAGGCTGTGAGAGCAGTCGTGGCACGGGTGGACAATACGACGGGTAATCCCAGAATTATCTTGAGCCGGACTTCACCGGTGTTCCTGCAGCGTTTGCTTGAGGCGGAGGTGCCGGAAATTCATGACGGTCTGATAACCGTGCGTAAGATTGCCCGTATGCCGGGAGAGCGTGCCAAAATAGCCGTGGAGAGCTATGATGACCGTATCGATCCGGTAGGAGCATGCGTGGGTGTGAAAGGTAGCCGTGTGCACGGTATTGTGCGTGAATTGCGTGGAGAGAATATCGATGTGATAAACTATACGCAGAATCTCTCCCTCTTTATAACACGTGCCTTGAGTCCGGCTGCCGTGAACAGTGTGAAGGTGGACGAAGAAGGACGCCGGGCCGAGGTTTATCTTGCTCCCGACCAAGTGTCGCTGGCAATCGGTAAGGGCGGACTTAATATCAAACTGGCCAGTATGTTGTCTGAATATACCATTGACGTGTTCCGTGAGATAGAAGGCGGAGCGGAAGATGGAGATGATATCTATCTGGATGAGTTTGAAGGTGATATTGACCGTTGGGTCATAGATGCTCTTAAGGCTATCGGCATGCAGACGGCAAAGGATGTGCTGGAGGCTCCGCGTGAGACGCTGGCGACACGGGCCGATCTGGAAGAGGAGACCGTAGACGAGGTGCTGAGAATTTTAAGAGAAGAGTTTGAGGAGGAATAAGACATATATGAGTATAAGACTGAATAAAGTGACCAAGGAGTGCAACGTCGGCCTCCAAACGGCAGTGGAGTTTCTGCAAAAGAAAGGATTTGGCGATGTAGAAGCCAATCCTAATACTAAGATAACAGACGAACAATATCGCTTGCTTGTGGCGGAGTTCAAGACCGATAAGGGATTGAGGGACGATGCGGCGGAAATGAGCCGTAAAAGACAAACGAAGGTGAAGAAAGCCACTATAGCTTTGGAAACGCCGGCTGAACCGGTAGAGGTGTCTTTGGTTTCTTCTACCGTGCGCAAAGGTCCCAAAGTTGTCGGTTTTGTGGATCTGAACGCTCGCAAGTCTGCTCAAGTGAAAGATACGCCGGTGAAAGAAGCGGTGGCTGAAACTCCTGTTGCTGCCGTAACTGAAGTGAATGATACCGTCTCTTCTGCGGTTGTGGAAAAGAAAGATCCGGTGGGCACGGAGACAGATGGAGTGTTCCGTCTTTCATCACCGGCGCAGACCGCTCCCCGTCTGAAAGTGACGGGACATATAGACTTGGCGAGTCTGAATCAATCTACGCGTCCCAAAAAGAAAACAAAGGAAGAAAAACGGAAGGAACGTGAAGAGAAAAACAAGCGTGACGGCCAAGATCGTCCGCATCGCGATGCCGGTGGTCAAGGTACGGCCGATCCCGGACGTAAAAAACGTGTGCGCATAGGAAAAGAACGTGTGGATGTGAGTGCCGTGGCCGGACAGCAAAGTCAGTCTAAGCGCAATGGTGCATCCGCACCTGCAAATCGTCGTGACGGGGCCGGACACGGCCGTAATAAGCCACGTCCTGTCGTAGCTCCTAAGGCTGAAGTTTCGGATGAGGATGTAGCACGTCAGGTAAAAGAAACCCTGGCCCGTCTGACCGGTAAGGGAAAGGCCGGTAAGGGAGCACGTTACCGTAAAGAGAAGCGTGAGAATGCCCGTGCCTCAATGGAGGAGATGCTTGAGGAACGTGCTGCGGAGAGCAAGGTGCTCAAACTTACAGAATTTGTTACTGCCAACGAACTGGCAGTGATGATGGACGTGCCTGTGACTCAGGTTATTGCTACGTGTATGAGCATCGGTATCATGGTGTCGATCAATCAGCGTCTTGATGCGGAAACAATCAATCTTGTAGCGGAGGAGTTCGGTTTCAGAACCGAGTATGTGAGTGCCGAAGTATCGGAAGCCGTAAACGAAGAGGACGACGATGAAGAGGATCTTGTGCCTCGTGCTCCTATTGTGACTGTAATGGGACATGTAGACCACGGTAAGACTTCTTTGCTTGACTATATACGTAAATCGAATGTGATAGCCGGAGAGGCCGGCGGTATTACACAGCATATCGGTGCTTATAATGTGAGGCTTGAGGACGGAAGGCATATTACCTTCCTGGATACTCCCGGACATGAGGCCTTTACTGCTATGCGTGCCCGTGGTGCGCAAGTGACGGACATCGCTATTATCATTATCGCCGCCGATGACGATATCATGCCCCAGACCAAAGAGGCTATCAATCATGCTATGGCTGCAGATGTACCTATCGTGTTTGCCATTAATAAGGTGGATAAGCCGGCTGCCAATCCCGATAAGATAAAGGAAGGATTGGCCGCGATGAATTTCCTTGTGGAAGAATGGGGAGGAAAATACCAGAGTCAGGATATCTCTGCCAAGCAGGGATTAGGTGTAGACGAATTGCTGGAGAAAGTGTTGCTCGAAGCCGAGATGCTTGATCTTAAAGCCAATCCTAACCGCAAGGCGACCGGATCGGTCATAGAGTCTTCGCTTGATAAGGGACGCGGATATGTGGCTACGGTACTTGTGTCTAACGGTACACTCCGTATGGGAGATATCGTACTGGCCGGAACTAACTATGGCCGTGTGAAGGCGATGTTCAACGAACGTAACCAGCGTGTAAAGGAAATAGGTCCTGCACAGGCTGCTACAATATTGGGTTTGAACGGTGCTCCTACTGCCGGTGATACGTTCCATGTGATGGATACGGAGCAGGAGGCCCGTGAGATCACAGGTAAGCGGGAACAATTGCAACGTGAACAAGGATTGCGTACGCAAAAGATTCTTACGTTGGACGAAGTGGGCCGTCGTATAGCACTGGGTGGATTCCAGGAACTCAATGTGATCGTGAAGGGTGATGTGGATGGTTCTATCGAGGCTTTGGGAGACTCGCTCATCAAGCTGTCGACCGAGAAGATTGCCGTGAATGTTATTCACAAAGCTGTAGGCCAGATCTCCGAGAGCGATGTGGCACTGGCCGCTGCATCCGAAGCCATTATTATCGGCTTCCAGGTTCGTCCTTCTGCAACAGCCCGTAAGATGGCTGAACAGCAGGGAGTGGATATTCGTCTGTATTCGATCATTTATGACGCTATTGAGGAAGTGAAGTCGGCTATGGAAGGTATGTTGGCTCCTGAAATGAAAGAGGAGGTGACGGCTACTATAGACGTGCGTATGGTTTACCATATAAGTAAGGTGGGAACTGTGGCCGGTGCTTATGTTTCCGATGGTAAGGTGCAGCGCAGTAACAAGGCTCGTGTGGTGCGTGACGGTATAGTAGTTCATACCGGACAGATCAATGCCCTGAAGCGTTTCAAGGATGATGTGAAAGAAGTGGGTACGAACTTCGAGTGTGGTATCAGCCTTGTCAATTATAATGATTTGCGGGAAGGTGATATAATCGAGACTTATCGCGAAGTGGAAATCAAGGCAAAACTTTGATGACTGCGGTAAGCATGTTGGACATTCTTGTATTCGTCGTATTGGTGTGCGGATTCATCCGCGGAGCGATGGACGGCTTTTTCCGTCAGGCTGCTTCCATTACCGGTTTCTTTGCCGGGTTGCTGGTCGCTTTTATGCTCTATCCCGTAGTGGGTGACTGGTTGGCCGTTCATTTCGAAGGAGGATTGTCTGTTGCACGTGTCATTGCATTTGTATTGCTGTGGTTAGCTGTGCCTATTGTATTGTCTTTGCTGGCTGATGTGCTGGCAAGGGCCGTACGTATAGCCGGCCTGGGCGGCTTGGATCGTTTGGGCGGAGCTGTGTTGGGCGGCTTGAAATATGTTATATTCTTCAGTTGCTTGTTGAATGTGGCAGCGGTGCTTCGCATTCTTCCTTCCGGCATGGAGGAGAGTTCCCGGCTTTGCGGTCCTGTTCGTTCTGTATCAAGCCGGCTGTTTGAGGTTTGCAAGTCTCAGGTAGTTCGTATGACACAAGATGTCATGACGGATATGGACTGACAAGATACTTATATGAAAAGAAGGGGCGGAATGTGATCATAAGTGAACTTATGGGGCATTCCTCTCTTTGGATATATGTGAGAGATATGAAAGAAATTGATAAGAAAGAGAATAAGAAAGACAAGACCGCTCCCGGTGAGGAAAAGAATCAGTTTGTCCGTGAAGTGGCGCATAAGAAGTATGAATACGGATTCTCTTCCAATGTACAGACGGAGATCATAGGCTGTGGTCTGAATGAAGATGTGGTGAGGCTGATCTCTGCCAAGAAGGAAGAGCCGGAGTGGATGCTTGATTTTCGTCTGAGGGCTTTTCGTTACTGGCAAACGCAGGAACAGCCTTCATGGGCGCATCTGAGGATGCCGGAAATAGATTATCAGGCCATTTCGTACTACGCTGATCCCACAAAAGGAAACAAAAAGGGGGGGCCTTCATCTTTAGATGAGATAGATCCCGAATTGATGAAGACATTCGATAAACTGGGTATTCCTCTTGAAGAGCGTTTGGCATTGAGCGGGACGGCTGTGGATGCTGTAATGGATTCCGTTTCGGTGAAGACAACTTTTAAGGAGAAACTTTCTGAACGTGGCATTATATTCTGCTCCATCAGTGAGGCTGTGCGTGAATATCCCGACTTGGTGAGGCAATATCTCGGGTCGGTTGTGCCTTATCGTGATAATTATTTTGCGGCACTCAATTCGGCTGTGTTTAGTGACGGATCTTTTGTTTACATACCAAAAGGAGTGCGTTGTCCGATGGAATTATCTACTTACTTCCGGATTAATGCGCGTAATACGGGGCAGTTTGAACGAACGCTCATCGTTTGTGATGATGATGGTTATGTCTCTTATTTGGAGGGATGTACAGCTCCTATGCGCGATGAGAACCAGTTGCATGCCGCAATCGTGGAGATTGTGGTGAATGCCAATGCGGAGGTGAAGTATAGTACGGTACAGAATTGGTATCCCGGTGATGCGGAAGGCCGTGGCGGGGTACTTAATTTGGTGACGAAGCGTGGGCATCTTCGCGGTGCCAACAGTAAATTGTCTTGGACGCAGGTTGAAACCGGTTCGGCTATCACTTGGAAATATCCCAGTTGTATTTTAGGGGGCGACAATTCTCAAGCTGAGTTCTACAGTGTAGCTGTTACTAACAACTATCAGCAGGCTGATACCGGAACGAAAATGATTCATTTAGGACGTAACACGAAGAGCACAATTATCAGTAAGGGAATATCTGCCGGAAAGAGTCAAAATTCTTATCGCGGTCTTGTGCGGGTGTCGCCAAAAGCAGAAGGGGCGCGCAATTATAGTTCGTGTGATTCCTTGTTGTTGGGCAACGAGTGTGGTGCTCATACCTTTCCTTATATGGATGTGCATAACCATACGGCTATAGTGGAACATGAGGCTACTACATCGAAGATTTCCGAGGAACAATTATTCTATTGTAGCCAGCGAGGTATTCCTGCAGAAGAAGCCGTAGGATTGATAGTGAACGGTTATGCAAAAGATGTGATTAATAAACTGCCAATGGAGTTTGCGGTGGAAGCGCAAAAACTTTTGAATGTCTCGTTAGAAGGCACGGTAGGATAGTAATGAATTAAAAGCCATACATTATGTTAAGAATAAAAGATTTGCATGCCGCTATCAACGGCAAAGAGATATTAAAAGGTATAAATCTGGAAGTAAATCCAGGGGAAATACATGCTTTGATGGGGCAGAATGGTGCAGGGAAAAGTACACTGGGAAATGTGTTGGCAGGTAATCCGGCCTATGAAGTGACGGGTGGAAGCATCATTTTCAACGGCAAAGATTTGTTGGCTATGAAGCCTGAGGAGAGAGCTAATGAAGGGCTATTCTTGTCTTTTCAACAACCGGTGGAGATTCCCGGAGTCTCTATGGTGAATTTTATGCGTGCGGCTATTAACTCTCGACGTAAATACCGTGGAGAGGAACCCATGGCTGCGGGAGATTTCCTGAAAATGATGCGTGAGAAGCGTAAGATAGTTGAATTGGACAGTAAGTTGGCCAATCGTTCAGTAAATGAGGGTTTCAGTGGCGGTGAGAAGAAACGGAATGAGATTTTTCAGATGGCTATGCTTGAACCGACATTGAGTATTCTTGACGAGACTGACTCCGGGCTTGATGTTGACGCATTGCGTATAGTGGCAGAGGGGTTCAATAAACTTCGTACACCGGAAACATCGGCTTTGGTTATTACTCATTATCAACGTTTGTTAGACTATCTCAAGCCGGATGTAGTGCATGTGTTGCTTGACGGACGTATAGTGAAGACCGGCGGGCCTCAATTGGCTACAGAAATAGAAGAGAAGGGTTTTGACTGGATTAAGACCGGACTTTCGGCAATCTAAAAAGAGCGGAGGATAGATGAATAGCGAACGACAATATAAAGAGATCTTCACCGAATGCCGCGAAATGATAGACAGTCATAGTGCTGCGGTGCTAAATATGTTACGGGAGAAGGCCTTTGAAGACTTTTCCCGACTAGGATTTCCTACACAGAAGGTGGAGCGTTATAAATATACTGATGTAGCTTCAGCTTTTAAGCCTGACTATGGTCTAAATCTGAACCGTTTGGATTTTTCCGTTGACCCTTATGAAGCATTTCGTTGTGATGTGCCGAATCTGAGTACTTCACTCTATTTTATAATTAATGATGCTTTCTGTCAGAAGGTTCTTCCCCCTGTTACACTGCCTGAAGGAGTGATCGTGTGTTCGCTTAAGCAGGCTGCCGAGGAGTATCCTGAAAAAGTGTCATCTTATTATGGTCAGTTGGCTCATACGGAAGAGGATGCTGTCAGTGCGCTGAATACCATGTTTGTACAGGATGGCCTTTTTATTTATATTCCGCGTAATGTCGTGGTAGAGCGCACAATTCAGGTGGTGAATATTCTTCGTTCTAATGTAGATTTGATGGTGAATCGTCGTGTGTTGATTATTATAGAGGAGAATGCTCAGGCACGTCTGCTTTTTTGTGATCATGCAGCTGATGACCATCATTTTCTTTCTACTCAGGTGGCAGAGGTTTTTATAGGTGAGAATGCTTGTCTGGAACTTTACGAACTAGAAGAAACACATGTAAAGAACAGTCGTTTTAGTAATCTGTATGTAGATCTGCAGCGTTACAGTATGCTGCGTCATTTCAATGTTACGCTCCATAACGGACTGACTCGGAATCGTACTGATGTCACACTTTCGGGAGAAGGAGCGGAGGCTAATCTTTATGGTTGTGTGACGACAGATAAACAACAACGGGTGGATAATAATACACTGATAGATCATCGCGCCGAGTATTGCCGGAGTAATCAATTGTATAAGTATGTTCTTGATGACGAGGCGGTAGGAGCTTTTGCCGGTCGGATTCTTGTACGTGAAGGAGCACAGCATACCGTATCTGAAGAACGCAATGCGAATTTGTGTTCTGCTGGGGGAGCACACATGTATAGTCAGCCTATGCTAGAGATTTATGCAGATGATGTAAAGTGTAGTCATGGTTCAACTGTAGGACAGATGAATGAGCAGGCACTCTTTTATATGCAACAGCGTGGAATTAGTCGTGAGGAAGCACATATGTTATTGAAGTTTGCTTTTGCAGGTGAAGTTATTGATGCCATTGGACTGGAAGCTTTGCGTGATCGTTTGCATTATTTGGTAGAGAAGCGTTTTAGAGGGGAATTGAGCCGTTGTTCGGGATGTAAACTTTGTAAATAGAGAACACAATGTATGACGTAAAGGAGATAAGGAAGGACTTTCCCATTCTGGAGCGTGAGGTTTACAATCGTCCGCTTGTATATTTGGACAATGGGGCTACTACGCAAAAGCCGCGTTGTGTAGTGGAAGCTATGACGGAAGAGTATTATAATGTGAATGCCAATGTGCATCGTGGTGTTCACTTTCTCTCGCAACAGGCTACAGAGTTACATGAGGCAGCACGCGAGAAGGTACGGGCTTTTTTAAATGCACGTTCATCTTCAGAGATAATCTTCACACGTGGTACTACAGAAAGTATCAATCTTGTCGCTTCGTGTTTCGGCGAAGCATTTATGCGTGAAGGAGATGAAGTGATTCTGAGCGAAATGGAGCACCATGCCAATATTGTGAGTTGGCAGTTGCTTCAGAAACGTAAAGGGATTAAGTTGCGTGTGATACCGGTGAATGATCGTGGCGAACTGATGATGGATGAATATGAGCGTCTGTTTACCAATCGTACGCGTATTGTTAGTATCACGCATGTAAGTAATGTCTTGGGTACTGTGAATCCGGTGCATCGCCTTGTAGATATAGCTCATGCCTATAATGTTCCTGTTTTAGTAGACGGGGCACAGAGTGCGCCTCATTTTGCTGTTGATGTGCAGGATATTGGTTGTGATTTTTTCGCTTTTAGCGGACATAAGGTCTATGGACCGACTGGTATTGGCGTTCTTTGGGGGCGTGAAGAATGGCTTGATCGTATTCCCCCTTATATGGGAGGAGGGGAAATGATTGGCCATGTGTCGTTTGAAGGTACGACTTTTAATGTGCTTCCTTTTAAGTTTGAAGCCGGAACACCGGATTATGTGGCGGCTACAGGGCTGGCGCGTGCTCTAGATTATATTACCGATTTGGGAATGGATGCTATCCATACGCATGAACAGGCACTTGTGGATTATGCGTTGGAACGTTTGCGTACTCTTTCTGGTTTGCATGTATTGGGTGATGCCGTTGAACGAGATGCTGTGATATCTTTTTTGATGGATGGCATACATCCTTTTGATATGGGTACGTTACTTGATCGTTTGGGGATAGCTGTGCGTACGGGCCATCATTGTGCTCAGCCACTTATGCACCGGTTTGGGATAGAGGGGACGGTGCGTGCTTCATTTGGGCTTTATAATACCAAGGAGGAGGTGGATGTGTTAATTGAGGCTATAGAAAGAGTCGCTAAGATGTTCTAGTGTCTTTGTATTTATTCTTTTCGTAGAATTTCTTATATCTAGTTTCGTGAACATGACTGAAAAAGTTATGTTCACGTTTTTTATGGACAACACGAAGTTTTTTTGAATGTTGTGTTTTTGTTGTTTCTCTATAATCGTATGATAATATACAATATCAGTGAAAAGATAGTCTTCCTTCATCTTGATGCATTATTGGTAAATGATACGATTGTAGACTTTTATATTATACCATGAATTACAAAGATTTTTTATTTATGTTTTCTCTTTATAAGAGAGCAATCATGCTTCGCAAATGTATCTAAAAAGTTGTACTGCACAAAATTATATTTAAAGAAAATACAATATTAATATGAAAAAGTTCGAAGAATAGTATTTTCTTGTATCATTTTTAAAACTTATGGAGCACTGTAATAACAAAATGAATACAGCAGTTGCTCTCTTATAAAGAGATATAATGTGTTAAGCATTGATTTTTAGGCTGGATAGTGGTCTGATCTCCTGTAAAAGGGACTTGAAGATAAAACTTGCTATTATAAATTATAAACACATATAGAGGATTTTTTAATTAAAGAAAGTAAATGAGAAAGATTAGTTTATTATGGCTCATTTGTATAGGGCTGCCCCTGATGGCACAGCAAACTGTGACAATTAAGGGCAAAGTGAAGTTCTTTGATGAGGGATTTAAAATGACTGTTTATCAGCGTGAGGGAACAGGGAGAAAGGTTTTGGCTGAAACGATTGTAAATCCAGATCATACTTATCAATTGGAGGTGCCTGTGACGAGTCCTGGGGAAGCCGTATTGGACTGTGGTAAATGGCAGTCTGTATCAGTTTGGTTGGAAGATGAGAACTTAGACGTGGATTTTCGTGGTTTGGATACAGCGCGTATTAAGATAAAGAATCCGCCTTATGTTTATATCAGGGGTGGAAAGAATAATGAGTTGATGAATCTTATTAATTTCGAATCATATCGTAATTATCAGGCTATGATTGCCGTTTCTCAAGCTGTTTATCGTGCAGACATGGAGGATGCGAAGAAAAAAGGTGAGTTGTCTTCCAAACTTTATGATGCTTCCGGTGATAATTACCGTTCTCATATGCGTTATTTCGTAGAGCATTATGCCGACCGTAATAGTGTGATGGTTGCCATAAAAGGATGTTCGGGGGAGTCTGATGCTGAATTGGTGAATACAGCGCTTGATAAATTGGAAAAAAACTCGGAGTCTGGAAAAAAACTTGTAGCAGCTTATCGTAAAAAGGTGATCGAAGAGAAGGAAGCCCGTGAAAGAATGAAGGAGGGAAATCCCGCTCCGAACTTTAGTTTTCAGAATGTAAAGGGAAAGAAAGTAGCTCTGGATGAATATAAAGGTAAGGTTCTGGTATTGGATTTTTGGGCCAGTTGGTGTGGCCCCTGTCGTGCAGAGATTCCTAATATGAAAAAATATTATGAAGAGTTCAAAGGTAAAGGTGTAGAGTTCCTTAGCGTATCGATTGACGCCAAAAAAGATGCGTGGGAAAAGGCAATGAAAGAAGAGGGAATGGCATGGCCGCAAGGTTGGGTCACTGATGCCGGTAAGTCCGTGATGAACACTTATCAGTTTGGTGGTATTCCTTTTATTCTTGTGCTCGATAAGGACGGTCGTATATATAAGAAAGGTGTACGTGGCGAAAGTATTAAGAGTACTATTGAGGACGTTTTGGCCGGAAAGCCTGCTGTTGCTCCCAAGCAGGGTGGAGTTTCCATGATGATGGGAGCATCAATGTAATGCGTATGTTTTATTTTATAAAAATTTGAAGAGATGAAAAAGAATTTATGGATTTGGGGCGCAGCAGCATGTTGTATGTTGTTGGGGGCTTGTTCGGAAGATGAAGGCGGAGGTACTCCTGCAGTAGGTATCTTGAACGTGAGTGTTACTCCTGCTCAAAGTACAGTATCCTATAAATGTGTGGTTAACGATAGACTTATTGAAAATACGAACGACAGTGTACAGTGGGACGTGACGGATGCCGCTTTGTCCAATGCTACAGTGATGGCGACTGCTACCATTGGGTCTGTTGTATATTATAATGGAGAACCGGTGTCTGCTGTCGGTATCCAGGTCGATGTGACGAATCCCGTGACATTGGAAGCGCGTGACGATGCGGGAAATACTCGCGTTTATACGTTGAAAGTGGTGCGTGCTACGACTGCCGGAAATGAAGATATGAAAATCAAAAGCTCTGTATTTAATGGTTTTCCTGCAAAGGAGAGCATTGTGGATTATGACATGGCTTATTTTAACGGTAAGTTTTATGCCATAGTCACTTCTGTGAGTGGAGATATGGAGAATTATCAGTTATTCTCTTCTTTGGATGGACTGACATGGCAGGAAGTGGCTTACCAGACTACTACCGCAGGGGTTGTTCTTCCCGAAGGGCAGACCGGTTATGTGATAGGTGGCGAAGGTGCCCGTTTGGCTGTGTTTAAGGACAAAATGTACGTTTTGGGCGGTGCCCGTACGAAGGGTGCCGATAAGTTCGGCAATGCTGCAGAAGTAAGTGACGGATGGTTTGGCCCTACTCCGAGCCTTGACGAGTGGCGCTCGTATTCGACTTCTGATGGTGTGACATTCTCTTGCGATACCGTGGGTATGAAGTATATTAACGGTGATGCGGAGCAACCCAAAAGATGGTTGGCTACGACTGATATGGAGGTAGCGGTGCTGAATGGCAGATTGTATATGAAGAGCGGTATTCAGTATGGCTACGGAATGGCGCAGACGTCCGGTATCTATGCTTATACGGAAAACGGAAAGGACTGGGTTGCTTCTCGTCCTATGGTTGAAGGTAGCGAGCCTTCTGTAGGTGTGGCTTACACTCGTGGCGACGCATTCTTCGCTTTTAAGGGCAAGTTATGGATGATTGGCGGTTTCAAGAGTTTTGCCAGTGCCAATAACATGACAAGCGCTGTATATTCATCCGCTGACGGCAATGTGTGGACAGAGGAAGGCCGGTTGCCCGAAAATATGTCCGGAATGATGGGTATGAAGGTAGTTGCCAATGATCATGTAGCTTATATGTTCGGCGGACAGAATGTTGTGGAGACTGAAAATGGTAATGTATTTGCTCCGCAGATGTTCCGTTCTGAAGACGGTGTGAATTGGGAACCGGTTGAAGTGCCGGCTAGCTTTACGGCCCGTCGTCGCGCCCGTGTGGTGTTACAGGAGAATGCTGCTTGGCTGTTTGGTGGTATTACAAGTTTGAACACCAATAGCTATGCTTATCTTGCAGATGGTGATGTATGGACTTACGACACTTGGGTGAAGTTGATAAAATAAACTGAATTCGGAGTATGACACAGAAGACTTTTGCATCCGTTAGGCGAGGCGGAAGTCTTCTGTGTTTTTTTAATCTCAGGATACATGAAAGAGAGAATATTAATATGCTTATCCTTTTTGTGGTGGGCATTTCCGCTGGCGGCCCAGCAGCGTAAGGTTTACGGTCGGGTTGTGGACTCTTCCGGTGAGCCGATAGAGTTGGTGCTTGTCAATGTGAAAGGAACAAACCGTGCAGTCAGTACAGATCATGGCGGCCAATATCAGATAGAGGCTGATAGAGGGAGTGTGCTGGCTTTTTCGTTGTTAGGCTATGAGAAACAATCGGTGACAGTAGGTGATGGGGAGGAAATAAATGTTGTTCTGAAAGACAACTCATGGTCTCGGTTGCGCGACCTTATTGTAGTGGGCTACAGTAAAGTAGAGCGTAGAGACCTTACAGGTTCTGTTTCCTCTGTCAAGCCGAAGGACAATTTGGGTTTTCAGACGGTGGATCAGATATTGCAAGGTGCGGCGCCCGGAGTGTTCATGTCCAACTCTTCCGGTGCTTTGGGAGGAGCCAACGTGCTGACGATTAGGGGTATCAGTTCTATTATGGGTGATAACAATCCGCTTTATGTGATTGACGGAGTGCCTGTATACAGTACCGACCGCGAATCCAATAGTCTGGACAATTCCGGAGGTTCCGTACCGGGAGCGTCCATTGGAGGAAGCCAAATAGGTGGTGGTTCGATGAAGAACAATTACGACCTTCGTTATTCTTTCGAGAAGAACCCTTTGGCTTCCTTGAATCCCGATGATATTGAGTCGATAGAGATTCTGAAAGATGCGTTTGCTACGGCTATTTACGGGTCGCGCGGTGCAGCCGGTGTGATCTTGATTACCACCAAAAAAGGAAGCCGTGACAAGACGCAGGTTAACGTAGGTTACACATTAAGTGTCGACCGTCCGATGGGAAAGCTGGATTTGCTTACCGGTGACCAGTATTCCATGGTATACAATAACTATTATAATACGACGGCTTATCAGCCTTTGGCTAATACTGACTGGTTGGATGCCGTGACGCGTACGGCAGTGAGCAACGGCGTGTCGGCGTCCGTATCCGGTGGAGCCGGTAAGACGAACTATTTTGTCAGCATGTCATACGATAATAACCAGTCATATATTATTAACAACGACATGCAGCGTTTCTCTGCCCGGTTGAATATGAACGCCGCGCTGAGTCCGAAATGGGATTTAGGCGTGAACGTTTCTCTTGCTCGTTTGGACAATAATGCGCTGATGGCCGGTGAGATTTATTCTGCTGCACTGAAAAAAGCGCCTAACTTGCCGATATATGCCGACAACGGTGATTATTATTACGGATATGCACCTAATCCGAAAGGAGACAATGAAGCTTACAACCCCGTGGCTATGGCTTATATCAACGATGAGAGCGTGGAGGATACCCGTATCGTAGGCAACGGTTATTTGGAGTTCCGTCCTACCGGTTGGCTTTCTCTGCGTAGCGAAGTGGGAACGGATATTTATAATGCATTCACTAATATCCGTCGTGGCGAACTTCCCGAAGGCTTTACGGGTGCGCGCGGGAATCAGGCGACGGAGAGCACGAAGTTGAGCTATAAGTTTGTGGTAAACAATCTTATCAATGTAAATAAGACGTTCAGAAAACATTTCCTGCAGGGTGTGCTGGGACAGAGCTATGAATATAGTCGCGACCGTAACAACTCTGTGGCCGGAAGCGATTTTTTCAGTCCCGATCTCAATGGAGTCGGGGCGGCGCAGACCAAGAGGGTCATAGGAGCCTACATGCAGCAATCGGCTTTGTTTTCAGCTTTCGTTCGCATGAATTATCAATGGAACCATCGCTATATGGCGGGTGTGACTTATCGTCTGGATGGTTCTTCGCGTTACAATCGAAACCACCGCTATTTAAGCACACCGTCGTTTTCTTTGGGATGGCGTATGTCTGAGGAGAGTTTCATCAAGAAGGGGCTTCCCTTTGTCAGCGACATGAAGATTCGCGGTTCCGTAGGTCTTTCCAGCAAGGACGGTAACAACAGTTACTACGGAGCACAGGCTGTATACGTGTTGAACACACTGACCTCTTACGGCGGAAACAACTATTTGCAGATGTCTCAACCCGGTAATGAAAACCTGGATTGGGAACGCACGATAACCTATGATGCCGGATTGGATCTGGAGATGTTCGACCGCCGTGTGAAGGTCACGCTGGACTATTTCTATAAGAAAACCACCAATATGCTCTTTTCCTCCGATCTTCCGCTTTATACAGGTTATACGAAAGAAAACCAGAATATTGCGGACATGATGAATCAGGGCATCGACTTCCAGTTAGTGACGCAGAATTTTGTGGGAAAGGATTTCCAGTGGCAGACGATCTTGAACCTTTCGCGCTCTACCAACAAGATTCTGAAGCTTAACTTTGAAGGTAATCAGATGGACCAGGCCAACAGTTCGTATAAGTATTATGCCGTGGGATATCCTGTAGCCCAGTGGTATCTGCATGAGTGGGTCGGAGTGGACCCCATGACCGGCGATCCTTTGTGGCGTTACAAAAACGGCACAATCTCGTCCATACCTCCGGGGGCCAACTATGCCACATCGCAGGCCAACAAGTTTGTTAAGGGAACAGCCATGCCCGATGTGTACGGTTCTATGACGAACACGTTGTCGTATAAGGATTTTGAGTTGGACTTTATGTTTACTTTTGCATTGGGGAGCCGGATGATGAACAGCACGCGCGCTTCTTTGCTTACGTATACTCAGAGTGAGGCATGGAACCTGAGTTCCGACATAATGAACATGTGGCAGTTGCCCGGCCAGCATACGGATATCCCCCGTCTGCAGAACAATTCTATTATCGGAGGAAATGACTATACGGCAGCTATCACGACGACACGTTTTTTGGAGAACAACTCCTATTTGAGACTGAAGACCCTCACGCTTGCCTATTCTCTGCCGGATCATGTAATGAGAAAACTCAGGGTGGTGAAACAGTTCAAGCTGTTTATGACGCTAACCAACCTTTTTACGGTGACCAAGTATTCCGGTCTCGACCCCGAAGTCAGTGCTTACGGTTCGTCGGCTCTGGCTGCCGGTTATGATAATATGACCATGCCTCAGTCGAGAAGCTACCAGTTCGGTGTGCGTGCCAGTTTTTAACTAAATAAGGAAGAAATGATGAAACATGGATTAAATCTGCTTTGCGGGTATCTGCTGATATGTTTTTCCTTTATCGCTTGCGATTTGGATTACGCTCCGGAGAATACCCTGGTGGATGAGAAAGTATATAAGAACGAGCGTACGGCGGAGGCGGCGCTCATGGGCGCTTATGTTCGCCTGAATGTGTTTCTGGCCGGTGCGCCTCAGGATCAGAACAACTATTCCAATGCCGGCTATACGTATTTGCTGGCGGATGTGGGGACAGGCAACCTGACGGCGCGGAGCTCCGCTTCTGCTTATCTGGCTATGGAAACGGGTAATTATACCACTTCCGAGCACGACGGCTTGCTTTATGATATATGGCACTGGGGGTATAATGCGATCGACATGGCCAATAATGTGATTTCCGGTGTGGAGCGTTTCGGTGCATATTCAATGCCGAAACGGTTGCAGCATGTGGCCGAGGCCAAGTTTATCCGGGCTTATTGCTATCTGGGGCTGTTGACGGCTTTTGGAGACAAGGCGCTTTTGGGCAACGACGGCGGCATGGGAGTTGTGCTGCGTTTGTCGCCCTATAACGGCTATAATCCCGACGAGATACAGGGACGCGACACGAATGCGGCTTGCTGGGAGCGGATTATCCGTGATCTGAAAGAAGCCATCCCCGATTTGCCGGATGCCGTGCCGGCCGCTGCGGAGCGTATCCGTGCCAACAAAGCCGTAGCCAAGGCCTTGCTTAGCCGTGTGTATTTGTATAAAGGAACGTATACTGGGAATATGACGGAACTGGGACTGGCGCATGATTATGCCGGTGAAGTGCTGCAAACCTCCGGTTACACCTTTTCCCATTCTGTAACAGAGTTCGATACGGCATTGTTTCCGAGCAACGAATTTTCACAGTCGTCCTCTTATCCCGATCCGCAGACGCGTAGCGGCGAGCTGATCTTTTTCGAACCGAGCCGTATTTATACGGCCAATTACCCGAATGGCATGCCCTACTATCAGAAGCGTATGTTCTTTGTGCCGGAAGAAATGATACATTCCTACGATCAGAACGATGTGCGGCGCACTTATCTTCTCGGTCCGGGCTCCAAGACGGAGAATCCGGCGGATACTACTTCCATGAAGTATGCAGGCGGTTCGTATGACGATGTCATCTTTATCCGCATGGCTGAGATGAAACTGACCTATGCCGAGACATTGGTACGCACACAGGCCCGTGTCGGGGACGAAGCAGTGAAGCAGTTGAATGATGTGCACCAGCGTGCTTTTCCCAATGGCTCGAAACCGGCTCTTTATCAAGTGTCCGATTTCCCGGCCCCGGAAGATTTCCTGAAAGTTGTGCTTCGTGAGCGCAACCATGAGTTGGCTTACGAGGGGCACTATCGTTGGGATCTGATACGTACCGGAAACCTTTTGGCCGACCCGAAAATGGGAGCGGTTGAGCCTGCGCGCTGGAATCTTCCCGTGCCCGACTATGAAATCCGCATATCCTATGGCGCCATTCAGCAAAACTCAGGATATATTGACAACTAAATAAAAACAACAAAACAATGAAACAGAAAGTATTGATGCTTGTTGCCGTGTGGTGTTTCTGCTTGTCGGGCACGATGCGGGCACAGGATGGAGAAGGGGTGAATTTTCTGGAAGGAAAATCCTTTTCCGAAGCTTTGGCTTTAGCTAAAGAGGCCGGGAAGATGGTTTTTGTAGACTGTTATACCAGTTGGTGCGGTCCTTGCCGTATGATGGTCACGCAAGTATTCCCTCAGAAAATGATGGGAGACTATTTTAACGAGAAATTTGTGAATCTGAAAGTGGATATGGAGAAGGGAGAGGGGCCCGACCTGCATAAGCGTTTTCAGGTAAAAGCCTATCCTACGTTTCTCTTTTTCGATGCCGATGGCAACGAAGTGCACCGTATTGTAGGCGGTGACAGCGATGCGGCAAAATTTCTTGAAGGAGTGAAAGACGGATTGGGCGAAAAGGGACTGAAGTCCATGACGGCCCGTTATGAGGCCGGCGAGCGGGACGCTGATTTTCTTATGGACTATCTTGATGTGCTGGCCGCTGCCTATGACATGCAGCGCAGCAATGAGGTGGCCGGGGTCTTGTTGAAAGGGCGTGAGGCGGATATGCTCGACAATCCCCGTTTGTTTGATGCCTTTCTGAAATATAACAAATCACCGATGACGGATGCTTTCCGCTACGTGTTGGAGCATAAGGCCGGGTTTGAGGCCAGATACGACAAGGATAACCTGAACCGTGTGATGGATATGGCGTGGATGGCTTATCCTCGTACGTTCGTTTCGAAAGGAGCAGACGGGGTGGTAGCCTATGATAAGGAAGCCATGGCTGCCTATGTGAAAGAAATGAAGAAATGGAATGTGGAGAAACGCGATGAGATCGTGTTGCTTTCCGATATCCATGTGGCCGAGGCAACGGGCGACTGGTCTGCTTTCGGTAAGAATTGTACGCGCTATATCAGGAAGTTCGGGGCCAACGATATGTACCTCTACAATTGGGTGCTGCACGTAAAGAAAGACTGCCGGGATGCCAAGGTGCGCCGGACGGCTGTAGGATGGATGAAAGATAGAATCAAAGCTATCGAAGAGGAAAAGGCAAAGGAAGAGCCGTTGCCGGACGGTGCGGTTCGTGCCATGCCGATGATGGACTTTTCCAAATACTATCAAGATCTGATTGACCAGATGGAGGCTGTATAGGCCGGACCACGGAACTTTCCAGGCGGCACCATGACCGATGCTTGGCAACGCATATCCGGTCTGGTGCCGTTTTTCGTCCCCTCCGGTCGGTTGCCGATGTCCCTGCAGCGGAGTGATTTAAGAATCATTAATAAATGTTTCTTCTTGCAGGCGCCGCCGTTTCTTGCCGTTTTTGTAGTTTTGTCTTTATGTTATTACCCTGTTTAAATCCCGATGTGGTCGAAGCCGGCTTGGATGAGGCCGGCCGCGGGTGTCTGGCCGGTGCGGTGTATGCGGCGGCCGTCATTCTGCCGAAAGATTACCGCAATGAAATGCTCAACGATTCCAAGCAATTGAGCGAGAAGAAACGTTATCTGTTGCGCGAGCAGATCGAACGCGATGCGCTGGCCTGGGCGGTGGGAATAGTCTCGCCCCGCGAAATTGACGAGATAAACATACTCAACGCTTCTTTCCTCGCCATGCACCGTGCACTCGACCGATTGACACTCCGGCCGGAAGCTCTGCTGATAGACGGAAACCGTTTCAGGCCTTACCGGGATCTTCCGCACACCACGGTGGTGAAAGGCGACGGCAAGTATATGAGCATCGCCGCCGCTTCCATTCTGGCCAAGACCTATCGCGACGATTATATGCTTCGTCTTCATGATGAGTATCCCGCTTACCGCTGGAACTCCAATAAAGGCTATCCGGCCAAGGCACACCGCGAGGCCATCCGTCTTTGCGGGACAACGCCTTATCACCGCATGTCCTTCAACCTTTTGGGGAACGGGCAGATGGAACTCTTCACGCCCGAAGAGATGAAAGGGGAATGACCGATGGAACTGGGAATCTTTGAACGGCAACTGAAGCTCATGGTGCTGCTCACGCAAAACCGCGAATATACGCTGGATGAACTTTGCGGTAAACTTGAAATGAGCCGCCGCACGCTCTACCGTTATCTGGAATTGTTTCGCGATACCGGGTTTGAGGTGGTCAAACAGGGAAGTATATACCGTTTAGACAAGTCATCGCCTTTTTTTAAGGAAATCACGCAACTCGTGCATTTCACGGAAGACGAAGCGCTCACGCTGCGTCATGTGCTCGACATGCTCTCCGATACAGACCTGCAGGTGCGTCATCTGCGTCACAAGCTGGAACGCATTTATGATTTCGGTGTGCTGAATGCTATAGAGGCCGACCCCGTGCAGGCCGAGACCCTCCGTTTGCTTTATGAGGCGGTGAAGCTTCACCGTCAGGTGGTGTTGCATGATTATTGCTCCGCTCACAGCAACCGCACGGACGACCGCGTGGTGGAGCCTTATATGTTTCTCGCCCATCATGACAGCATCCGTTGCTTCGAAGTGCGGAGCGGACAGAACAAAACGTTCAAGGTGAGCCGCATTGGCCGGGTGGAGATGCTTGATTTGTTGTGGAGCCATGAGGACAGGCACGCGCAGGTCTATACCGATCTGTTCCGCTTCAGCGGTGAGGAGCGCCATCGTGTGACGTTGAGGCTGGGCCGCCTTTCGTGCAATCTGCTGAAAGAGGAGTATCCCCGTGCCGCAGGGCTGTTGCGTTCCGAAGGGCCGGATCACTGGCTGCTTTCGTTGGACGTGTGCAGCTTTCAGGGAGTGGGGCGGTTTGTGCTCGGATTGTTTGAAGATGTGGAAGTGGTGGACAGTCCCGAATTCGAAGCTTGGCTGCAAGATAAAATCAAAGATTTAACAAAAAAATCAGTGACTGTGTCGTAGATTGACACGGTGCGGTTGTTTCTTTGCTTCATCAAGTTAAACCCTTAAAACTTTACAATGATGAAGAAAGAAATGATTTTTCCGTCTCCGTCCGTTCCTTCCGGACCGTGTACGTGTTCCCGCAGTTCCTTGCGGGCTTCGTTCAGAAACTATTGTCTGCACAATGGGGCTGTGCTGTCGCTGGCCTCGTTCTACAGCCGTTTGCTGGAGACTTCCGTCACCCCTTCGCAGACCCTTCACCTCCTTCATGCACAGGCGGCTTTCTTTCTGTTGGTTTTTCCTTTCCCGGTTCTGCCTTTTGTCAGGCTGCTGTTTCTCTGTTGGGCGGCGTTGGCCGTTGTGCAGTGCCGCCGTGCTGGGCTGCGATAAACAGAAGCACGGCCTCGGTTCCGCCACGAAAAAAGAAAGAAGCATCCGCGATGCAATCTGCTGATATATAGCTATTCACCCGCTTTGCGGAAACCATCGGATTTTACTGCGCTTCAAAATAAAAAATACTCCGCATCAAATAAAAAAATGAACCGCATCAAATTTTTCCGTTTTCTTCTCCGTTTTCCATAATGGGGTGGCGGGAGGCTTTTTATCGGCCGTTTCTTTCCGTTACATTTCTTTCGTTTTATTCGTCATTTCCGCGGATTATCACTAATTTTGCACGGATAACCGAAAGAATATCATTCTAAAAATATACAATTATGGCAAAGAAAGCACTTTTAATGATTCTCGACGGATGGGGAATGGGTAACCATGGAAAAGGCGATGTGATCTTCAACACACCTACACCTTACATGGATTATCTGGCGCAGAACTATCCCGTATCGCAGTTGCAGGCTTCGGGCGAAAACGTGGGATTGCCTGACGGACAGATGGGTAACTCCGAGGTGGGCCACCTTAATATCGGGGCGGGCCGCATCGTATATCAGGACTTGGTGAAAATCAACCGGGCCTGTGCCGACGGAAGCATCCTGAAGAATCCTGAGATTGTGGCAGCCTATGAGTATGCGAAACAGAACGGTAAGAGCGTTCACCTCATGGGACTGACTTCCAATGGTGGCGTACATTCTTCGCTCGACCACTTGTTTACGCTCTGCGGCATTTCCAAGACTTATGGCATCGAGCATACTTACGTGCATTGTTTCATGGACGGACGCGACACCGACCCGAAGAGCGGCAAGGGCTTCATCGAGCAGTTGCAGGCCGAATGCGACAAGACGGGATGTGCCATTGCTTCCATTATCGGCCGTTTTTATGCGATGGACCGTGACAAGCGCTGGGAGCGTGTGAAAGAGGCTTACGACCTGCTCGTGAAAGGCGAGGGCAAGCAGGCAACCGATATGGTGGCTGCCATGCAGGAGTCTTACGACGAAGGCGTGACGGACGAGTTCGTGAAGGCCATCCACAATACTACCGTGGACGGAACCATCAAGGAAGGCGATGTGGTGATTTTCTTCAACTATCGTAACGACCGTGCCAAGGAGCTCACCGTGGTACTCACCCAGCAGGATATGCCGGAGCAGGGCATGACGACCGTGCCGGGCTTGCAGTATTACTGCATGACGCCTTATGATGCCAGCTTCACGGGCGTGCACATTCTCTTTCCGAAGGAAAACGTGCAGGACACGCTGGGCGAATATCTGAGCAAGCAGGGCAAAACACAGCTTCATACGGCCGAAACGGAGAAATATGCGCACGTGACGTTCTTCTTCAATGGCGGACGTGAGACCCCGTTCGACGGAGAGGAACGCATCCTTGTGCCCTCGCCCAAAGTGGCCACTTACGACCTGAAGCCTGAAATGAGCGCCTACGAGGTGAAAGAAAAGCTTGTGGCTGCCATCAAGGAAGATAAGTATGATTTTATCGTGGTGAACTTCGCCAACGGCGACATGGTGGGACATACGGGTATCTATGAGGCTATCGAGAAAGCGGTAAAGGCCGTGGACGAATGTGTGAAGGAAGTGGTGGAGACAGCCAAGGCGGCCGATTACGAAACCATTATCATAGCCGATCATGGCAATGCCGACAATGCAGTCAATCCCGACGGTACGCCCAATACGGCGCACTCCCTGAACCCTGTGCCGTTCATTTATGTGACGGCTAACAAGCAGGCTAAGGTGGAGAACGGAATTCTGGCCGACGTGGCTCCTTCCATCCTCCATATCATGGGACTGGCGCAGCCTGCCGACATGACAGGTAAGAACCTGATAAAGGATTAAGAGTGATCATTTAATCGGAACGGGCAAGGTCTCCGTAGGACAAAGAGGCGGAGATCTTGCCCGTTTTGTATACAAAATATTCGTTATATTCCTTTTCCCCGAAAAAAAACTTATTTTTGCATTATAAAAGAAATAATTATGGATGTGCAGATAGAAGCAGGCTGGAAGAAGCAACTGGCTGCAGAGTTTGAAAAGCCCTACTTTGCCAAACTGACGGGATTCGTGCGTCAGGAATACCGTACAACGACTTGCTATCCTCCGGGGAAGCTGATATTTAATGCCTTCAATCTTTGTCCTTTTGACAAGGTGAAGGTCGTCATCATCGGCCAGGACCCCTATCATGGGCCGGGGCAGGCTCACGGCTTATGCTTTTCGGTGAATGACGGAGTGCCTTTCCCGCCGTCGTTGCAGAATATCTTCAAGGAGATACATGACGATTTAGGCACACCGGTGCCGCTTAGCGGCAACCTGACCCGTTGGGCGGAGCAGGGTGTACTGCTGCTCAATGCTACACTGACTGTGCGTGCCCGCCAGGCCGGCTCACATCAGCGCCAGGGATGGGAAGAGTTTACCGATGCCGCTATCAAGGCGCTGTCGGAGGGCCGCGATCATCTGGTGTTTATCCTTTGGGGGGCCTATGCGCAGAAGAAAGGGGCCGTGATCGACCGGTGCCGCCACCTCGTGCTGGCATCCGCCCATCCGTCTCCTCTGTCGGCATACCACGGTTTCTTTGGCAACAGGCATTTCAGTCTGGCCAACGCATATTTGGAGCAACATGGTGAATCACCGGTAAACTGGTAAGAGAAGATGAAAGAGAACTGTATCCCGATGATTCAGATAGACGATACGATCGTTTCCATAGACTGTCTGAAAGAAAAGTTCTGTTGCGACCTGGATGCCTGCAAGGGCGTGTGTTGTGTGGAGGGCGATGCCGGTGCTCCCGTAGAATTAGACGAAGTGGCGGCGCTTGAGGAAGCCTTGCCGGTGGTGTGGCCGATGCTTTCGGCCTCGGCACAGGCTGTCATCGACCGTCAGGGAGTGGTCTATACCGACGAAGACGGAGATCTGGTGACCAGTATCGTTAATGGAAAGGATTGCGTGTTCACGTGTTACGACGAGCACGGCTATTGCTATTGTGCCTTGGAGAAGGCTTATCGCGAGGGCAAGAGTTCTTTCTACAAGCCTTTGTCATGCCATCTTTATCCCATTCGCCTGAAGAAACTGGGCGACGGAGTGGCATTGAACTACCATCGCTGGGAGGTCTGTAAGATGGCTGTGGCGAAAGGGCGACAGCTTGACCTGCCGGTCTACCGTTTTCTGAAAGAGCCTCTCGTGCGGCGTTTCGGAGAAGCGTGGTATGCCGAACTGGAGAGTGTCGTAGGAGAACTGAAAGAACACGGTTTTCTGGAGTAATCAAGATAAGTGTTTGAACTGAAACGGAGTGACGGCTTTTCTGTTCTTCGGCGGATTTGCTGCGGTGATAACCGGAGGATATGGGGATGGGTTCAGGCAGCGCTCTACTAAACGGGGAATAGCAGAAGGCATTTTGATAAAATGGAAACGGGTCCTTTACATGAAAGTAAAGGACCCGTTTCCGGTATATGTTTGAATATGCAGGCCGTTGCACGGCCTTTGAAGCGTTTATGCGTCGATGTTGGCGTAGGTGGCGTTCTGTTCGATGAACTCGCGGCGCGGTCCTACGTCCTCGCCCATAAGCATGGAGAATACATAGTCGGCGCCGGCGGCGTCTTCAATGGTCACTTGCTTGAGCAGGCGTGTTTCGGGATTCATCGTGGTTTCCCATAACTGTTCGGGGTTCATTTCACCCAAACCTTTGTAACGCTGTGTGGTCATGCCTTGCTCGCTGCCGTTGTTGTACTGCTGCATGAAGCGCAGGCGGTCGGCCTCCGTATAGCAGTATTCTTCGATTTTTCCTTTCTTGCAACGGTAGAGCGGGGGCGTGGCGATATAGAGATGTCCCTTTTGGATAAGTTCCGGCATATACCGGTAGAAGAGTGTCATCAGCAGGGTGTCGATGTGTGAACCATCGACGTCGGCATCGGTCATGATAATGACTTTATAGTAACGAAGCTTGTCGTAGTTGGCTTCTTTGCTATCCTCGCCCATGCCGAAGCGTACGCCCAGTGCCTGTATGATGTTGTTCACTTCTTCGTGTTCGAATGCCTTGTGCCACATGACGCGCTCCACGTTGAATATCTTACCGCGGATAGGCAGGATGGCCTGATACTGACGGCTGCGTCCTTGCTTGGCCGATCCCCCGGCCGAGTCTCCCTCGACGATGAAAAGTTCGCAGTTGGCGGCATCCTTGTCCGAACAGTCTGCCAGTTTGCCCGGCATTCCGCCTCCCGACATGGGGCTTTTGCGCTGCACGCTTTCGCGGGCTTTGCGGGCGGCTACGCGGGCGGTGGCTGCCAGAATGACCTTGTCTACAATCATTTTAGCCTCTTTGGGATGCTCTTCCAGATAGTAGCTCAGCGCTTCGCCCACGGCTTGCTGTACGGCGCCGGCCACCTCGCTGTTTCCCAGTTTGGTCTTGGTCTGTCCTTCGAACTGCGGTTCGGCCACTTTGATGGAGATGACGGCCGTCAGTCCCTCACGGAAATCCTCACCGGAGATTTCCACCTTATTTTTCTCCAGTTTCTCCAGTTCCTTGGAATACTCGTCCTCGGCATACTTCTTGAGTGTGCGGGTCAGGGCGGTGCGGAAACCGGCCAGATGCGTACCGCCTTCTATGGTGTTGATGTTGTTCACGTAGGAATGGATGTTCTCCGTATAACCGTTGTTGTACATGACGGCTACTTCGATAGGCACACCCTGCTTCTCGGTGTTCAGGTAGATCACATCATTGAACAGATGGATACGGCTTGAGTCGATATAGCGCACGAACTCTTTCAGTCCGTCTTTGCTGTGGAATGTTTCCTGACGCGGTTTACCGTTCTCGTCCTTTTCGCGCATGTCGGTCAGGGTAATGGTGATACCGGCGTTCAGGAAAGCCAGCTCACGCATGCGGTTGGCCAGGATGTCGTATTTGTAGGTGGTGGTGATGAAAATGCTGCCGTCGGGCCAGAATTGCTGGCGCGTACCTCTTAATTCCGTTTCGCCTACTACTTTCACGGGATAGAGCGGTTTGCCGCATTCATATTCCTGCTGGTAGATCTTACCGTTGCGGAATACTTGTGAAAGCATGCGGGTAGAGAGGGCGTTGACGCAGGATACGCCGACACCGTGCAGACCGCCCGATACCTTGTAGGAGCCTTTGTCAAACTTACCGCCGGCATGAAGCACGGTCATGACTACTTCAAGAGCCGACTTGTGCTCTTTTTCGTGCATGTCGACAGGAATACCGCGTCCGTTGTCCTGTACGGTAATGGAATTGTCTTCGTTGATGGTTACTTCTATGTGGGTACAATAGCCGGCAAGGGCTTCATCAATAGAGTTGTCTACGGTTTCATATACAAGGTGATGCAGACCCTTCTCGCTGATGTCGCCAATGTACATCGCCGGACGCTTGCGCACGGCCTCCAGTCCTTCGAGAACCTGAATGCTGCTGGCGGAGTACCCCGTGCCTTTTATTTCTTCTTCTGACATAGTATATTAATGCGTTCGTATTTAACGCACAAATTTACTAAAAACTCCGCAATAAACGAATAAAAAAGGGCCGATTTCGATTGAAATCGGCCCGGATTGTTTCCGTTGCCGGCGTGTCCGGACAGTGGTATAATTCCCTATGTCCGGTTTATTCCTGCAACGGAACCGAAAATATATGAGAAAATTGGGGCCGTTTTGCCATTGTCATTTTCCGGTGTGTTGGCGGATCGCTTTTTCCACTTCGCTGGCGCTGTGTCCGCCGTAAAGGATTTCGCCTTCCGGACTGAGAAGCAACAGATAAGGGATTCCTTGAATGGAGTAAGCGTGTGTGGGTGTCTGTTGCAGATGTTTGGGCAGCCATAGCTGTGTCCATTCCATCTTCTCTGCATCCATGGCCTTGTACCATTCCTCCTCTTTCTGGTCGAGCGAGACGGAGCATACGTCAAGCGATCCGGCGTATGTCCTGTTCAGTTCGCGCACATGGGGAATGGCCATGCGGCAGGGGCCGCACCATGAGGCCCAGAAGTCTACCAGCAGCAGATGGCCGTTGGTGAGATATTCCGACAGGCGATGTTCGTTTTTCTCAGTGTCGAGTGCCGGAAAGTCGGTATAGTGCGTACCTTTGACGAATTTCCGGCCCGTTGCGGCCAGTTTATGTAATTGTTTCAGGCGGGCGGGATCGTGGTTGTTTTTCGTCAGTTGCAGGAAAGAGTCAATTTCTTCGTCGGTGAAAACAAAGGGCCTTTCCAGACGGGTGCATAACAGATAGGACGAAATTGCATAATCCGGATTGAGGCGTACGAAAGCCATCTGTGCACTGTCTGCCGAATACTCGGCGGCCTTGTACTTCTTTTCGAACGGTTTGCTGTCTGTCTCGTTCCGCTTGTCGGCCTCGGGCGCAATATAAAGATTGTAGTGGGCCTGCTTTGCGGCCAGAAGATAAGGCAACATGAATCTCTGGTATTCTGCATATTCTTCTTGTACGCGTCCGCCTGCAATGTTTACGTGGCATGCGTTCAGCAGCTTTTCGGTCGTAAAGGTGAAAGAAGGAGGCAGACTGTCGGCATGGGCGGCGGATATGGCAATCGCACCGTTTTCCACCATCAGTTCTATTTCTTTTCCTATACTTTTGGGATCGTTTTCGTTCTCGATATCAAGCAGACAGAGGGTAGGCGACGCAACCTTTCCTGTGAGCCGGAATGCCCCGTCTGTACTTACGGTTTTGGCGATTTCCGAGCGGTGATGAAATTCTTGGCTGAGAAGCGTGACCTGCAGGCCGGCAGGCAGTCCCGGGATCTTGCCTTCGATGATGAGGCTGTCTGCTGTCTGTGCTTGTATCATACAGGCGCAGCAGCATAGTATGAGCCAAAGCGAATGTATACGTTTCATAGGTTTTGATGTAATGAATGGCCTTTTAGGGTTCGACATGTTCTTTCAGGTAATTGGTGATATCGCCCGGACGATAGGTGGAACATACTATTTCTCCTTTTCCGTTGAGCAGTATCAGACGTGGAATGGAGGTGATGAGGTATGCCTGGCAGATGGAGTCGAGCTGTTCTTTTTCGGCTCTGAATTGTGGCCATGGCATTTTCTCTTCCTGCATGGCTTCGCGCCATTCTTCTTCTTTTTTATCGAGAGAGATGGAACAGATGTTCAGTTTGTTTTCGTATTGTCTGTACAGTTCCTCCACCTGTGGTATTGCGGAACGGCAAGGACCGCACCACGAGGCCCAGAAGTCGACCAGCATGTATTTTCCGGCAGGAACCAGTGTGGAAAACTTTACTATGCTCCGGTCTGACGCCGTGATTTCGAAATCCTTGTAGGGTTGCAGAACGGCATATCTGAGGGCAAGGTTCAGTTTTCGGCCGATGCGTGCCATGCGTGCCGTGTCGGGGCAGGTGCTTACGGTCTGTGCCATGGAGCGAAGCTGGTCGGCATCGTATACGTATTGTGTATTCAGTTCTTTTTCCGTCCAGAATGCTGAAATATAATATGACGGATGTTCACGGATAAAGGCCATGCGTGCTTGCAAATACTCGTCATTGGCAGTGCGTGTCAGTGTCAGATACTTCCGGGTTGTGTCGGGATCGTCGCAGGTCTCGAAGAATTTCATAGATTCCTGATAGCCGGCGTTGTCGGCTTTTATTTTAAAATCGATCGTAGCACGGAGAGCTTCCATCAGTTGCTTTTGTGCCTTTCCGCCGGTAACTTCAGCTTCTAATTCCCGTTTACGGCAGTTGGACAGGCTGTCGAGTGACAGGTCGCAACGGAAAGTCATCTTGCAGTTTTCCACCATGACCGATTGTGAGGAAACGGGCCAGAAGCCGGATGGGAAATTCTTATTTGGGACGCAGAAGCGCAGGCTGCACATCGTAGGACCGTCCACATGTCCCTGAAGAACGAACCGGCCGTTTTGGGGAAACGTGTCGCAGATGAGTTTTATGTCTTCATTCTCCGCATTGATCAGTTCTACCTTGATGCTGTCCGGCAGTTGCGGGAAATTGCCGCGAAGGATAAATTCGTGGCTGTTCTGTCCTTTCAGAAGGAAATACCCTATGGATGCCGTACAGATGACAGCCAGGGAAGCGATAATGATGTTACGTTTCATATAGATAAATGATTAAGTTGTCTTATCTCGCGTCTCTTACCCATCGTACGCTTAGCAGACGATCGGTTTTTCCGCATTGGCGTTCCACTCCGCCTTGTCCGAAACAAAGCTTGCGGAAATATGCCGTTTCAGCGTCGGTGTACGATGGGTCGATGGTAGAGGTCCAGTAGTAACCGTATTCTTTGACATAGTCTAGTTCCAGTTCCATCCAGCCGTAAACGGGCTTCCAGGCGCAACTGCCTCCGATCTGCAGACCGAGCTCCGTGCCGTAACCGGCTTCCTGCATCTTGAAGCCCACGCCGTCGGTGCCGCGCCATCCTTTGTCGGCCGTATGGTCCATGCCGAGGGTACGTTCCAGTATCTGCCAGTCTTCATCGGAAGGTAGTCGCCATCCCTCGGGAGCTGAAGCTTTGGCTTCTTCAAATGACAACAGGTTGCCGTAGAAGGGATAATAGTTCTCCGCAAAATCTTTCTGCTGTGTTTCCGAGAAAGCGTCCACGTAACCAAATCCGTCGTAGTAGGTGAGTTCCGCTACGTTTGTTCCGTTCTTGGCGTTCGAAGTGGTCCAGTCCTGATTGCCGATGCGCACCCAGTTGTAAGTGTTTCCCTTGTCGTCGGTCACTGTGCCGCGTGCTGATGGGATGATTGACGGCAGGTTGTCGTCTTTGCATGCGGCGAGTGCCGCGCAGCAAACTAAGGATATGATGATTTTCTTCATGATGGTTGTTCTTTATGAAGGTTTATCTTAAAAAATATACCCTAATCCGGTGATGATATCTTTCATGAGATGATACTTTTCCATGATAATCGGATAGCCGGCATATTGGTTGGTGAAGTCTTCTTCCGTCTGGTTCATCACAGCATTGAAGAAGTCGCTGAAGTCGGACGAACTCAGGATGAAAGAATCGTAATGAGGGTCGTCGTCCCACCAGTCGGGGCTGTAGCGCAACATGCCGAAATCGTATATGTCTTCCTTGTTGCGGTTCCAGTCCGGAATATAGTCTGATATATATTCGCCGTAGTATTCCTTGCTCGGCTCGTAAAAAGGGTCGGCTTCTTCGCTGTTGGAGTTGAATTTGCCGCTGACAAGAGTGATAAGTATGTCTTTTCCCATCACTGCCCGGTCTTCTTCGTATTCCGCTTCCAGCCATTTTCCGGCAGCGATGGCCAGACAACGCATGTTGTTGACGGCATATACGGATTCCATATCTCCGTAGCGGTCCTCTGTTTCTATTGATTTGACGAGCATGATGGAATAAGGTTGTAACTTGCCGCCCTTGATATGCGGCAGGACGAATCTCTCCACCAATGCGATGGCGCTTTTCATGCTTGCCGCATCGGAGAAGTACTTGATGTTTATGGTTTTGTTGCTGTTCGAGGTCAGATTGTAATTGAGGTCCACGGTTTCTACTTTCCAAATATCGTTGCCGAAAGCATCTTTTCCGATACTCTCTTTGCTCAGGGTGTCATTGAAGATCAGGTGAAGATGGTTCTTGTCGTAGAATTGGCGCCGCAGTTCGGAAACTTCGTCTGTCAGACCCTCCGGTACGGTAAAGAAATTGTCGGTGGCTCCGCTCGGTGTCAGATGATCTTCATCACAGGACGTGAAGAGGAGCAGTCCCGTGAGAATGCCGGTCAGGTATGTGAAATGTTTTCTTTTCATCAGAGTGTCGTTTAATAGGTTTCTGTATAATAAGCTTTACGTACAGGGCGTTCGTTGTTGCCCAACGAAACTTGGAAACTGCGTATTTCTCTTGGAATAGGCAGGGTGTAAGCGTCATCGTTCTTTTCCAGACGGTACCAGTCGTTATAGTCCGGAGCATAATCCGCATAGTATACATGTCCGTGCTCAATCGTCGTTGACCACGGGTATTCGGCGCATACCGTATAGCGGCGCAGATCGAACCAGCGGTGCCCTTCGAGGATGAACTCCCGGGCACGTTCGTTACGTATGAGGTCTATCAACTGGTTTCCGTTCAGCGTGACGGTTTCGTGGTTACGCATGCGGGTGGGCAGGAATCTGTCCAGGGTCCGTCGGGCGGTTTCCTCATCACCGATGTAGGCGGATGCTTCGGCCAGTGTGAGATAAGCCTCGGGGGTGCGGAGCAGAAAGCAGCTTGATACTTCATAGGTTCTGTCCCACTGCGAGCTTTGTCCGTTCACCTTCATGAATACATTGGAATATCCCCTGTGCTCCGTTTCACCTGTATACAGTCCGGAACGCATGTCGTTTCGGTTGAATAGACCGGTCATGTTGTCGGACAGATAGAAGGCGGGTTCACCGTAACGGTCATCGGCAAATTCCGTACAGACAAGATAACCGCCCATGGAGAAAATCGTTTCGGGAGAGTCGCGGTATATACAGTCTTCACCAGGTGATTTGGTAGCCAGGCTGAGCAAGTCGTTTTGTTCTTTCAGTACTTTGTCGGCGTATTCGGCCGCTTTCTTCCAGTTTTGCATGTACAGGTGGACGCGGCTTTGTAACAGATGGGTTGCGGTGAGATCGGCATGATAGACCGATATGCGGTCTTTGCCGCTTAGAGATGCCTCGGCCGTTTCGAGGTCGAGTAGGATTTGTTGATACACCTCCTGTACGGAGCTGCGTTCGAATACGGCATCTTCTACAAACTCTGTCAGTTTTACGGGGACACCGGGTACGGTAGCTGCCGTGGCGGGGTTATACGGCTGGCCGTATAGATTGACCAGCAGGAAATAATAGGCGGCGCGGAGAAAATGGGCTTCGCCCTTTACGCGTTCCTTTCCGTAGCGGTCTTCGGGATTGGCTTCCGGCTGTTCGTCGATGAGTGCGATGACCATGTTGGCTACGTTTATCTTCTCGTAGAGCATGTTCCAGTACTTCTCATCGCCTCCGACGTATTTGAACTTCTCGTCCATTCCGGTGTCTTGTTGCCAGGTATGGAAAGCAAACATGCCGGTCTGATACCGGAGATGGTCGTTGCTGTTGGCTGTGCTTTCTTTTACTTCGTCGCTCATGAAGTGCAGGATGTCAAGGTGGTCGCCGTATACGGCTTCGTTATAGCTGTTCATGATTGCCAGCCGGCTTGACTGCATATAGCAGCCTCCCAGCAGCACTTCATCAAGATCCTGCCAGCCTTCCACCTTAGCCAGATCCTGTGAGTACTCCTCCAGAAAACCGGAACAAGAGCTATTTGCAGCCAGCAGCAAAGCCAGTGCATAGTTTCTGATGCTTGATATATATTTCATAGTTGTCTCTCTTTTTTGTAATCCTTATGTTAGAAAGTCACGCTCAGTCCGAACGAATAGCTTGGGCGGTCGGAGAGTTGGATCGTGGTGAAGCCGCCCTGAACCGGGGTCTGTCCTTTCAGTGCCTTGTCGCATAGGGTGAACAGATTGTTTCCCGAAGCCGTCAGTTCCAGGCGTGAGATGCCGTAACGGGCCAGCCAGTGTTTAGGCAGTTCCCATGAGAGGCTGATGTTGGACAGTTTCAGATAGTTGGCGCTTACCACACGCAGGTTGCTGTAGTCGTACATATCCCAATAGCTGCTGGCAATTTCCTGTACACCTTTGTCTGTCAGCGAGGACGACCAGTGATTCAGGTAGCGGAAGTAGCTCGGGTGCGACTCTCCGATGATGGCGGGAATATTAGTATGGGCTTCATCACCCGGCCGTTTCCAGCGGTCTATATAGTCGCGGCTCATGTTCCATTCGGGGCGTATGTCTCCGGCATAAGTATTGATCGCTCCGCCTTCGGACTTGGCGGCATCTCCGTACATGCCAAACAAGCGTGTCTTGGCTCCGACGCTGTAGGCGAACGTGGCGCTGAGGCGTAGGCTTTTCCAACGGAGTTGTGTGTTAAGGCCGCCTTGCATAAAGGGTTCACGTGTACCGGAAGCTTCCAGAACGCGGGTATAAGTGTCATACTTGCTCAGTCCGGACAGATCCTCGTAATGATCGAACCAGTCATCAAACATCGGGCCTCCGTCTACGGGACTGAGTCCGAGGAAACGGTAGGAGTAGAAAGTACCTATGCCTTGTCCTTTCACGACAGCCGTACCGTTCAAGAAGTCACTCAGCTCGTAGCTTTCACCTGCGGGCAGCGTCTCGATAGAGTTAATGGTGCGCGAGAATGAGGTAGACATACTCCATTGCCAGTCTTTGGTTTGGATGGGGCGGGCTGTGATTCCTACACTGAACCCGTCGTTGGATATATTACCTCCGTTCACCACATAGGATTGGTATCCGTTTACGGTGGAGATACCTTTATTCATAAATGCGTCCTTGGTGCGCTTGAAGTAGAGAGAACCCTCGAATTGCAGACGGTTGTCAAGCACGGACAGTTCGAGACCGAGGTTGTAGGAATTTGTGCGTTCCCATTTCAGGTTCGGATTGGGGTTGCGTCTCACGCTGGAGGTGAATTCTCCGTAATAGTCGTTGTAGGGATTCTTTTGGATAATCATTACCGGAGATTGTTCGGAGAGCATGTTACCCTGATAGCCGTAAGACGTTTTCAGGGTTAGGAAATCAAGCCATTCCAGATTTTTCAGCCACTTCAGTTCGGAGAAGTTGAAAGAGGCCGATACCGACCAGATGGGAAGCATCCTATGGTTACTGCGGTCACCGAAATTGTTCGACCCGTCGATACGTGCGTTGGCGTTCAGATAGATCATGCTGTTGTAGCTGTAGGTTGCGGTTGCATAGGCGGAAAGAGTGTTTTGCTTATTGTCGGTGAGGGTCGGGGCGTTGTCGGCGAGCCATGCCGCGTAATAGGGATAACGTTCAAGGTCGAGACCGGTAACGAATGTCATGCCGCGGTCGGGATAGAAGCCTCTGTTCACCTGATTAAATCCTTTGTAGCGAACCGAACTCATTTCGTAACCGATACCTCCGTTGATATTGTGTCTGTCTTGGTTACCGAAGAATCTGTTGGCATCCAGCTGCAGACGGATGGTATAACTGTCCTGCCGTACGGTGTTCTTGCCTAATTCGCCTCCTTGCGGCATCAAGCACTCGCTGCCCGGTGTCTCGCCGTATTCGCTGTTGCGCAGTTCTGCGGCATACCAGGTGCGGTCGCCCCAATAGTTTTCGATATCCGTGTTCGAATTGGTGTAGGATGCAATGGCATTACCCATGAGCCAGTCATTGAAGCGGAACTTCAGGTTGGCGTCGGCAGTGACGGACGATGCGTCCTGACGGGTGGAACTGTTGGCCAGTTCGTTCAGGATGTTATAATTGTGACCATGTTTAAAACGTCCGATTTTCGGATAGTAATAGTAGTCCTGACCGTCTTCCGTAAAAGCGGGGATGGCGCGACTGCCCTTGTAAGCATACTCTACGGGAGAGTTGGCGGTCTGGTAATACTCTCGTTTGGATACGTTGCCTTTCAATCCGAATGAAGCCGAAAACCAGTTGGTAAATTTTGTATCCAGATTAAGCAGGGCATTGTAGCGGCGGTTGCTGGTATTGTTCACTACGTCATTCATGTCGCTTACACCGATGGAGGCGTAGTATGTGCCGCGTTCCGATCCGCCGTTCATGCTGACGGTGTGCTGGTGTGAGAAACTGTTGTGGGTGAGCAGGTCGAACCAGTCGGTGTTCACCGTTTCCAGATAACCCACCTGGCGGGCGAATTCGGCATCATTAATTTCACCCTTATAGAGTCGGTTCACCAGGCCTTCGTAGCCTACCATGGACGAAGTGGAGTTGTATACATAATGGTCGGAGAACAGTTCGCGGGAGAGTTGGATGCGTTCTTTTGAGTCCATTACATCCACCTGTCTGAATAATGCGGACGGCGGCGGAAAGTGAAACTGTTGGTATAGCGTATCTGAGGTTTGCCTTCATGCCCGCGTTTGGTCGTGATGACAATCACGCCGTTGGCGGCTTTCGTACCGTAGAGGGCGGTGGCTGAGGCGTCCTTCAGGATGTCCAGCCGTTCGATGTCCTGCGGGTTCAGTCCGGCGATGGCGTTACCGATACGGTTCACATAGTCGGGGTCGTTGAGTTCCTCTGCCGAGATCGGCACGGGGTCGGTCACCACTATACCGTCCACTACCCACAGCGGTTCTCGGTTGCCGATGATGGAGGACGTACCGCGGATACGGATTCTCGGGGTGACGCCGATCTCTCCGGAATTGCTCATGAACATCAGGTCGGGTACCTGGCCCTCTAACATCTGGTCGATGGACAGTGCATCGGGGCGCAGGATGTCCTTGGCTTTTAACGTAGTCACGGCACTTGTCAGGGCACGTTTGTTAATTACCTGGTAACCGGTTACCACGACTTCATTCATTTTTTTGGATTCTTCCTCAAGCAGGATATGCAACTGACGTCCTTTCCACGTCACGTCTTGTTTCTTCATTCCGATGTAGGACACTTCGAGCGGCACATTGTCCTTGCTGCCCGACGACAGGGAGAAGCGCCCGTCGTAGTCGGTGGTGGTTCCGTTCTTTGTTCCTTTCTCCACCACTGCGACGCCCGGTATGGGCATGCCTCTCTCATCCATTACCTGTCCGACGATGTCTTTCCACGTGCGTTTGCGTTTGATGATGATGGTCTGTTTTCCCTCCATCTCATATGTCAGATGGCTACCGACCAGACAGTAGTCCAGCACCTGGTTGATAGGTGCGTTCGTGAAGTCGTAGTCTTTCCGGCTCAGGCCGTTCACGGCATCATTGCTATACATGAAGCCCACACCGGTCTGTTTCTTGATTTCTACGAACAATTCGCGGATGGACGCCTTTTCAAGTCGGATCGTTATGTGCTTGTCGTTTTGTGCCCTGGTCGTTGTACAGCACAGCAACAGGGCAAGAGCACATAACCGCCACGTCCCGCGGATTTTGGTTCTCTTTCTTTCCATAACGTTTTATATGTGTTAGTTGTGAGTTTCGGACAGGAGCACTTTGTTTCGGGTTATCCTGATGTGCAGTTCGTTCATTTTCTCCAGCAGTTGGGCCAGTTGGTTGAAAGTGTCGCGCCGGTCGATGTCCACTGTAATGCGGAGGCTGCGCAGGTGGTCGTTTCCGAATACGGGCGTGATGTCGTACCAGCGTCCCATTTTGCACATGATGTCTTCCAGTGTGCGGTCGACGAACACGATGCGGTTATCATGCCATGCCGTGCGTTCGTAAAGATCGGCAGGCGCGGTGTGTATGAGGCGGTCTTTACCGATGACGGCCGAGTATCCCTCCGGCAGTATGTTCTTTTCTTTTCCGCTCGACACTTCTACGCGTCCTTTCACCAGCGTCACCGTAGTCTGCGGATCGTCTTCGTAGGCTTCGACGTTGAGTGTGGTGCCCAGTACGCGGATGTCCGCTTTTTCCGTATGTATGGTGAACGGGTGCAGATGGTCGTGCCGTACTTCGAGATATGCTTCTCCGGCAAGCGAGAGGCTGCGGTTGGCGGGCGAGAAATCGGCTGGTATGTAGAGCGAAGAACCTGAGTTGAGATGGATGTGTGTGCTGTCTTCCAGTATGATGTGATATTCCCCACCGTTGGGCACGTCAATGTGCGTATAGAGATCGGGAGAGATACTCTTGCTTTCCGTTATCGGCTTGCTTATTTTTTTCATAAACAGATTCAGGTTCACCGTATTGTCTTCCAACGGATAAGCTTTTCCGGCCATGTAGAATACAGCTTGAGGCGAGCCCGGTTCGATGACCGGTTCGTCCATATACATATAATAATAGTAGGAGAAGCCGCAGATCAGGCATACGGTGGCCGCTACGGTTATTTTTTGCAGCCACGGTCCGATGCGCAGTCTCTTGCGCAGCCCCGTCCGTTCTGCGAACTGCTGCCAAGCATGTTTTTCTTTCTCTTTATTCTTGTCGAGAATGGCATGGCGCAGGAATGCTGCCGACAGCACACGGTCGGCCAGTTCGCGGTTGGCTGTATTTTCGTCCGCCCATTTCTGTAATTCTTTCTCTTCGTCGGGCGTTAGTTCTTCAGTAAGCTTTTTTAAGAGAAGCAGCTTACCTCTTTTTAACTTTCTCTCCGGATACATATTTTGTCTTTATCTATATATAAAGACACGTAACCGGTGGTTTGGTGTAATGTTAATCTTGATTTTTTTAGCAAAAAGAAAGAAAAAACAGCATTAAGTTCTTCAAACGTTCTTTCATATAGTGATTGGCATTGTTAATATGCTTCTTCACGGTATTGATAGATATGTTAAATTCCGCTGCAATTTCCTTTTGCGATTTTCCTTCCAGACTGGCGGCATAAACACGGCGGCGTGCATCCGGCAGTTCGTCGAATACGCGGTTGATGGCGTCATAGATTTCTGCTTCTATGATCCGGTGGCTGATTTCCTGTTCACGCGGAAGAGGCTGGTTGTTTTTGTGTTCGGCATATTTTTGTACCACTTGGTCATGACGCCGGTAGTTCAGAATGGCGTTTCGGAGCGATTGCATCAGATAACGTTTGAATGCGGCGTGGCCGGCGTATGATTCTTTTCGTTCCCATACTGTCAGCCAAAGGTCCTGAATGAGGTCGGATACGGCATCTTCGTCCGGAAGATACTGCATGCCGAAATATTTCAACTGTCTGTAGTTGTCGTTGTATACCTTTTGAAACACGC
Source organism: uncultured Paraprevotella sp. (assembly GCA_910586505.1). Classification (GTDB taxonomy): domain Bacteria; phylum Bacteroidota; class Bacteroidia; order Bacteroidales; family Bacteroidaceae; genus Paraprevotella. The sequence goes on from CAJUGV010000001.1 coordinate 456,633, forward strand.
GGATGTCGGAAAGGTCGATATGTGTGTCGCCGCTTTCGACATATATTGTTTCAGAAGGCTGCTTTTCATTCATTTTAGTAATATATTTTCTGCAAAGTTAATAAAATTAAAATGAAAAAGAAGAAAATGGGCGGTTTAAGTTACAGAATAGTCATGGGTGGTGGGATTGTCCGCTACAGGGACGGGTATGCGGGTGCGGGGCCTGCGGATGGGGCAACACGAAAAAAGCCGAACTCACATTGAGTTCGGCTTCATATATTTTCATTTATTTGGTCAAGCCAACTTATTGATATAGACAGCCAACTTCGATTTCAGGTTCGCAGCCTTGTTCTTGTGGATAATATTGACCTTAGCCAATTTGTCCAGCATTTTTTGTACACTGGGATACATCGCTGTAGCCTCAGCCTTGTCTGTCATAGTGCGGAGTTTGCGAACAGCATTACGCATGGTCTTCGCGTAATATCTGTTGTGGAGTCTTCTCTTCTCCTCCTGACGTATTCTTTTTATTGATGATTTGTGGTTTGCCATCTTTACGTTTAAATAATTCGTTCAACTTAGTAGTCCCTAGGAGAGTCGAACTCCTCTTTAGAGAATGAAAATCTCTCGTCCTAACCGATAGACGAAGGGACCAACGCTTAATGAGCTTTCGCTCATTTGATTCCGTTCGGCTTTGCAGTCTCCTGTTTACCTCTCGTTCTCAATTGCGATGCAAAGGTATGGTTTTTCTTTTAACCGGCAAAACATTTTGGAGAAAATCTTTCAAAAAAGATGCTTTCTGGGGTTTCTCGCTCGTTTTTCGGCTGTTTTTTTTAATTTTATCCCTCAAAAGACGGATTCTTATGCAGGAAAAGACTATGGGTGTGGTGCTGAGAGCACTGAAATATGGTGACAGTTCCCTGATCGTGGACATTTACACGGCGTCCCGTGGTACGGTGCCTTTCATCGTCAAAGTCCCGAAGTCGCGCAGGGCCTCTGTAAAAAGCGTGTTTTTCCGTCCCCTTTCCATTCTTGAGATAGACTTCGACTACAGGCAGAAGTCTGCCTTGCAGCGCATACGTGATGTGCGTTTCGGTTTTACCTACCGTTCATTACCCTACGATCCCGTCAAGTCTTCCATCGCCTTGTTTCTTTCCGAGTTCCTCAGCCGTGTGCTGAAGCACGAGGCGGGAGGCGGTGCGCTCTTCTCCTATATAATATATTCCTTGCAGTGGCTGGACGCCAGCGAACGGGCCTTTTCCAATTTCCACTTGGTGTTCATCGTCCGTCTGACACGTTTCTTGGGTTTCTATCCCAATGCGGAGTCCTGTGACGAGGGTGACTACTTCGACATGGTGAGTGCCTGTTTTGTCCCTTCGCGTCCTTTTCATCATGCCTACCTGGAGCCGCGTGAAGCCGCGCTCATTCCACTGTTCCTGCGCATGAACTATGACACGATGCGTTTCTTTGCACTTACCCGTCGCGACCGTGAACGCTTTATCGAGGTGATAGGCGAGTACTATCGGCTTCATGTGCCGGAGTTTCCCGAGTTAAAATCCCTGGAGGTATTGAAAGAGGTTTTTGCCTGATTCCATGTTTTTTTATTACCTTTGCCTGATATGTACATGTTTATCTTAATTACGCTTGTCGTTATCATCACGATCCATCTGATGATGGCTTCGGTCCTGTTTCTGTATTCCCGTTACAAAGTGCAGTATCTCTGTCTGGCCTGGATTATGGGTATCTTCGGTGCGCTTTGCGGGATGGCCATTCCGTTCATCCATTTGCTCCGGTTTGAGAATGTAGGCCTGTTTCATCCTTTTATGCTGCTGGCGCTGGTGGTCACGTCCTACCTTCAATCCATCTATCCTCTGAGCATTCCCATGCCGGGCTATTTGCAATGGGGGCGTATGTGGAGGTACGCATCGCCGGCCATACTCCTTATTATATTATATATGGTGAGTCTGTTGCTGGGTAGCCGTCCGGTGATAGTCCGTTCCTATGACGAGCTGGCAGGATGCTGGCTGCGGGTGGACATGCTGTTCCGTTTGGCAGGGTTCGCCCTGTCCATCTACTATGTGGTCAATATTCTGCGTCTGCCGCGCTATCTGGCGCGTAACGCTTCCATCCCGCGCTACCTGAAAGGCTATGTCACGGCCATAGGAATGAGCATGGTGTTTTATCTTGTCGTGGCGGCCGTGTTCAATGTCACGCTTCTTGTTGTCTACTTTTATTTGTTCTGTCTGCTCAACATGTATCTGTTCTACCGCACGCTTGAGACGATGGCCATCCATTTACCCAAGCCCGAGATGGTGGAGATTGAGGAGGCGCCGACAGAGGAAATCATCGTGCAGGCCGAACGAGAGGATTTCAATGAAGCCAACCGCCGTCGTTTCGAAAGGGTGGAGTTCTTCATGCAGCACGACCGTGAGTGGCAGGATAATACGTTCGGCCGTGACAGACTGTGCGAGGCAACGGGTATCAATCGTCACTTGCTGCTGCAGTGTCTGCGCAGTCAGGGATATAATAATTGCCACGACTATATCAATTCCTACCGCATCAATGCTTTGAAGCGCGGTGTGGCGGACGGCACGATTCTTTCCGTGAACGACTGTATTGTGGTAGGATTCGGATCGGCCAAGACGGCCCGTACCTGTTTCGAGCGTATGGAGGGTGCCAGCCTGGACGAATATCTGAAAAGCCGGATTTCCGCCGCGAAAGAGAGCTCCCGGTCTACGGTGTGACGGATACGGAAAACACCGTGTCTTCCGCTGCCGGACTGAGCCGGGGAAAGACACGGTGCGCTTTTACAATTACTATACAAACACCGGTTTTTTAGAAATCCCAGATGTTTTGGTTGCTATGGAAGGTTCCGTCGAATGTTTCGTCCGAGAAGCTGATGTCGTTGCGGTCGCTGTTGCTCAGTCCGGAGCCTGCAAGAATGTTTTCGTTCGCTTCCATCTCCAGTACCTGAGTGGCCGGAGTCATATAAATAGCTTTCTTTTTCATATTCTTTATCTGTTGTTATTTATTTCACGATAAGTTTTTTTCCGTTGATGATGTAGATGCCCTTACGCAGGCCGTCGGTTGTGGTAGCCTGGCTGCGTACTTTCGTACCGCTCAGCGTGAACACGTCGAAAGCCGTGCCTGCCTGTTCCGTCTTTATGTCGGCAATGTCTGTTTCCGTGCCGTCCAGATTGATGCGCAGGAAGTTCACTTGTGCGCCGTCAAGGGTGAAGTATGCGCAGGTGCAGCCCAGCTTGCTGTTTGCTCCGCCCAGCATGACACATTGTGTGCCGTCGGCCTTTTCCGCTACGCCATAGAGTCCGTTCATGCTCATGTCGGCAGTATAGTTTCCGGTGAAGGTCACCTGGCCGAGAGTCACGTTTTTCGGACTTGTCGGGGCGATGGTACAACCGAAATACCGTTCCGAGGACGGAGCATTCTCGAAATAGAGAAGGTAGGGCGTGTGGGCCGCCATGCTTTCCGTCTTCTCGAAAGTAAGCACCGTTCCGTTGAAAGCCGTGAAAGCCTGTGCCTGTGTGGCGCCCAATTGTTCGGGAGTAGTGGCGAACGGCAGGCAGACGGTGTTCCAGCCTTTGTTGAACGTGCGCGAGAGCGTCACGTTATACAGGCTTTCTTCCGTGATGTCCAGTGTTTGTGCTTCGTTGATAACCAGTCCGGGAGCGAAAGTCACCTTGATCACCTGGCTGAGCGTACTGCTCATGTCTATGTCGATGTCCGCCGTCAGGTTGTCACCGTTTCTCGTGGCGGTAAGTTTTACGGGTACGTCGCCCAGCATGGGGCCTAACCAGTCGGAGATGCCTTCCTGATCGCCTGCTTCTATCTGGATGGTCTGTTCGGCTGTGTATGTGTTGCCGGAATTTTCAAGATGAGTCAGTCTGATGTTGCCTACAGCGATGACATCCTCACCGCTTCCCAGCATGAAGTTGTTCAGAGCGAAAGTGAAGGTTCCGTCTGCTTCGGTGATAAGCTGGATGTCGGTATCCTGCGGATCTGTTGCTTCACCGTTTATGGAAACGAGGAGCGGGTTGGAGAAGTTCTCTATCGTAGGCTGTTTAGCTTCTTTTTTAAATTGAATGGTGTACGTGTGTTCGTTCTTGTTGTCTTCACTCCAGTCATCACCCTTTACGGTAAGCGTCAGTATAGACGTTTCTTCGTTGTAACTTTTTTCTATGACAGCTCCTATTCCATTGGAGGTGCAGCTAAGTTTTTCAATGCTGTATGCCTCATCGGATAAATCGTAATGGGTTTTATTGCTTTCGTAAATAGGGATATTATTATAAGTCAAGGAGTTTAACTCCGAATTATAAATGTATTCCAAATCATCTACCAACATGTAGTCGCCCTCACTTCCTTTTCCCGGAGTAGTATTGGTGGCAAATGAGACCAAGGCATAGGCCGGTCTGTCTGTTCCGGCTTCATAGGTGAACGGGATGGTGAGCTCCTGCCATTCGTTGCTGCTGGTGATGTCTGTCTTCTCTGCGGTGGCTACGAGTCTGGCTGTAATATTGCTTTCGTTGCCCATCGGATCTTGGTAGTAACCTGCTGTATGAAGAATCGTGTTTACTTTTCCATAAGGATTGGCAGTCGTAGTGGAATAATACTTAATCCAGACGTGCATGGCATCCGGTCGTCCCGTAAATTTTTGATTGAGGTTGTCGTCATCGGTTTTGGTATAATTGTAGTTACCTTTGGCGTCATTGGCTGTCATACTGGCCATGTTGATACAACCGGTGGTCAGGTTTCCTTGAGCAAAAATACTGCCCAGTACTTTCCTTGCAAATAATTTTGCGCTTTTTGTTCCTGCGGAGCCAGGACGGGGTTCATTACTTTCCTCCAACTGATTTCTTCCGGCTGTTCCTTTGAGACTGCCGGTGCCGGTAAGGAATGAATTCCAGCCGATAGGTTCCACTCCGTTATAGGTGTTATAGCTGACATTTTCCCATTCTTCGAATCCCGAATTTTGAATTTGGTATTGTGCCTGCATGCCTGTGCATGTTATGCAGACACATAACAAGGTAAATAATTTCTTCATCTTCTTCTTTTAATTTAATGTATTACTGATTGATTCCATTGAAAATCGGCGCAAAAATAGGGGGGGTGAAGAATAAAATGAAATTATTACGGTAGAAAAATTTTCAGTTTCGGTAGGAATTACGGTCCGGTCGGTCCGTGACCGATTTAACGGTATGCCGACCGGAATGCGACGTAGGATACCGGGCGGTGAACGGTATCCTGCAAGGCGTAAAAAAATGACGGGCACGAAAAATAATTTTCGTGCCCGTCATTTTTTATTTTCGTGCTCATCATTTTTTCGCGTACTGTGCAGGACTTTAAGCGGAGAGCCTGAAGGGAGGGGAAAATAAAAAAGGCCGGCGGAATATTCTGTTCCGCCGGCCGGTGTGAGGGATGCGCACCGATGTGCCGCGTCCTTATTTCTTGACTGTTTTCCTGCCGCCTACGATGTAGATGCCTTTCTGCAGGCCGTTCAGTGCATGTGCTCTTTCTACCCCGCGTCTGATGAGTGAGCCTTGCAACGTATAGACGTCTACTTTCCGGTTGGCCGCACCGTCCGCATTCACGGAATGAACGGAATTGCCGAACTCATCCGTGCCGAATGTCACGTGAATCACTTCTCCGGCGAAAGTGAGGTCGAGCGTACAATAAAACTTCTCGTCCGTAGACTTGCCGGAGATGTCGATAGACAGGCCGTCCGGAAACATGATGGGGCCCATCCATACGATGCCTGTAGACTCGTCGCCCGCGGTGACAACGGTCATTTTGTCTTTCAGGTCGAAACTTTGGTAGCCGTTCTCCTCTTTGAGCGGTATGTCGGCCACGTGGATGTTGCCTATGGGTATTTCGTCTCCTTCCGATCTTAAAATGAAATCTTGCAGTTCAAGGTTGATGCTGCCATTCCCCAGGTCTTCCGTGATGATCGTGGTGGGCGCGGGCGCGGTGGATGTTCCGTTCACCGTTACAATCAGGTCGTCGGTGTACTTCTTGATATCGTTTTGGGCCTGCATGCCGCACCATGCACAGCAGACAGCAGACATAGTGAGTAATAGTTTCTTCATATTTTCTGATTTGAATGATTGATAATCCTGTTTGTTTTTAGTAATAGTATGCCATTCCGATAGTGGCATAGAGCGGGAAGAGCGAGAACGTGATGGTTTCGAAGTCGCGTTTGAACACGTCGTTCATTCCCCAGTCCAGCAGTCCGAACACGTTGAAATGCTTGCGGATGCGGTAGTCGGCACAGAACTCCATACCCCATGAAACGTGGCGCATGTCGTCGCTGAAGTCGTATGATGCCGGATTGTCGGCGCCGATTTCTATCTTTTGTCCCGTGGGGGAGTTCTCGCGCAGGTAGCCGTTGAATACCTCACCGTTGAAATCACGGTATATCCAATAGCTCAGATAGGGGCCGAGGTTGAAAGTCCAGCGGGCACCTATGCGGTAGGTGGCCGTCAGAGGAATGGTGAAGCCCGTCATGCGGGTGTCGGTGATGTCGGTTCCGGTAAAGCGCCCTTTCACCACGTCTTCGCCCATGACGATGGCCATGCTGTAGTTTTTCACGTCGGCTCCCGTGTGCATGCCCTGCATGAAAAAGCGCAGGCCGGCCGAAACTCCCCAGCGTGTGCTGAAATACTTGTAGCCGTCCACGCCGAGGCTGAACCCTCCCTTCGGAGAAAATTCATTGATTTTGCGGATCTCTGCCGGAAGCGGCATGGGGCTTGTACCGCCCAGTACATAACCGGCCCTTACCACGAACCCCATCCCGTCGCGGTCGGAGGTGGGTCCCCATTTTGCATAATTGGCTTCACGGTTCTCACGGTTGTCCTGCATGCGCTCTTTGATGAGCTGCGCGTGAAGGGGAGCGAGTGATATCGTAAGGATGAGGGCCGTAATATATTGACGTAGTTTCATGTTTAGTTACTTTTTTAGAGGTTATTCTTCACAAATCACTCGCACCTCGTCGATGAGCAGGGTGCTGCCTACTGCTCCCTCGAAGCTGGCCCCCTCGATGCTGGAGGTGAACACCACAGCCAGGTTGTAGCCGTAGGTGTCTGCCACGGTTCTGTCAAACGGTTGTTGATAGTCGAAATCCAGATTGAAGAAAGTCCAGTTGTCGAAGTCATGCACGGGGTTCGGGACTCTGGCCAGTGCCACGATATTGGGATGGGTGAGCACGTCGTCGCCCTTGAGGGTGACGGGCTGTCCGTTCTCGTCGGTGTTCTTGTAGAGCACGGCATAGAGGTCCGGTTCGTCTACGCGCCCCTCGATGATGGTTCCCTTACGGTTCTGGAATTTCTCGCCCGGACGGAACTTGTAGTAGCCCTCGAAACGGAGCGGCTTTTTATTAAACGGCAGACCGAAACGGGTGGCCACCATTGGGTCTTTCAATGCGTTGGCAACGTCGAATGTGCCGATAAACAGGTTTCCGGCAGCAATGCGCATGTTTACCATTACTCCGAAGCTTCCGGTATTGCGGGTTTCCAGTTTGACGGCATTTCCCTGCACTGTATTCTCCGTCCAGGGGATGGTGGGGTATTCCTCCGGTGTGGCAGACGATTTGCTGATGGCGAAACCAGGGTTGCCGGTAGCCCATTGGTTGATGGCGTTTCCGGCTTCCGATACCTCAAACCATTCGTTAAAACGATTGTGTTTTTCAGGCAGAAAATTCTCGAAACCCAGGTCGGTCTTCAGAGGTATGGTGTGGATAAATCGTACGCGGTATGTACGGTTCCATATCTTGTCCTCGGAGGTCACAGTATAAGTCACTTCACGGTCGCGGAAGTTTTGCGGACTCCCGTTGGCAGGTGTGATGGTGGCGCCCGGTGTGATTTTGAAGCGAAGGGGAAGGGTTTCCAGCAGGGTGCTGTCGGTGAAGTCTTCGCGTACGTAGAACACGATGGATGTTTTTGACGAGGGCACATCCTTTACCGCATCGTTCGGATTGAAAAACAGGATGTCCAGATCGGGGGATTCCACGCGGGCCTGCTCGATGTCGCACTCCGAATTGCTCGGTTCGTCCTGAATGCAGGAGCTTACTGAAAAAGCGGCAAAAAGAGAAAGTCCGAAAAAGATTTTCTTCATGAATAAATAAATCTTTGATTAAAATTTTGGCAAAATTAGTGAAAAACGTTGGTTAAAGCACAAAAAAACGGTAGAAAGAACTCATTTACCGTTATTTTTGTGCGTTTTTCTATGCCCGAAGGCGGGCATGATGCCGATGAAATGGGTGGTTTTTAATATAAAGACTTCAGATAGCGTTTGTTTTTTGTGTCTTCCGCTTTTTTTGATTTCTGCTCTACCACGGCGCGGAGGATGACGATGTCCGCCAGTGGTCGGTCTGTTGGGGCGGTGGCGGTTTTCTGAATGCTGTCCACCGTTTCCATGCCTTCTATGACTTCGCCGAATACGGTGTATTGTCCGTCCAGATGCGGGGCGCCCCCGGTGGTGAGATAGTCGGTTTCCATGTCGCGGCTTATCTCAAAATCCCCGTAGTCTCCGTCTTTTAGTCCGGCCCATGCCGATTTCAGTTCGCGCGGTTTATATTTTTTGCCCCAAACGATGTAGAATTGCGAACCGTTGCTCAGGCGGTCGGGATTGACGGCGTCGCCTTCGCGTGCCATGGCCACGGCACCCCTCCGGTGGTAAAGGTAGGGCAGGGCTATTTCCGGTGCCAGCATGTAGTCGGGTTTCTTCTTGTCGTTGTTTTGATTGTCTTTGTTCTGTTTCGTTGCAGGGTCGCCTCCCTGAATCATGAAGTCGCGGATGACGCGGTGGAACAGCGTTCCGTTGTAGAAACCTCCGGCAGTCAGGCGCAGGAAGTTGTCGCGATGGACAGGCGTGTCGTCGCTCAAGGCGATGCGTATGCAGCCCGCTGTCGTTTCGAGGCGCACCACAGACCGTTTTTCGCGTATCTTTCCACTGGTATTGAAGACAGTCAGCAGGGTAAGGATACCTGTAAACAGAAACTTTCTCATAAGGCTTTCGCTATGGTTTCCGGCAAAGATACGCAAAACACGCATTGTCCGGAAATAAAACGTTCTTTTTATCACCCCGCCCGCCTGTCTGTAAGGCGCTGAGTTATTAACATGATGTCGAAAAATATTTTATTATAATAAGGTGTATTGTGTGTCTGAAAATTCGTACCTTTGGCCACCATAACCAGAAATGTGGATGGAGGAAGAAGTTTATCATGTTCCCGTCTTGCTGAAAGAATGTGTGGACGGGCTTTCGGTCGGTCCTTGCGGTGTGTATGCCGATGTCACCTTTGGCGGTGGAGGGCATAGCCGCGAGATCGTGAGCCGGCTGGCGGAAAGCGGACATCTGTACGGCTTTGATCAGGATGCGGATGCCGAGGCCAATGTGGTGCCTGACGGGCGTTTCACTTTCGTGCGGAGCAATTTCCGTTATCTGAAAAACTGGATGCGTTATTACGGCGTGGAGCAGCTGGACGGCCTGCTGGCCGATCTGGGGGTATCGAGCCACCATTTCGACGATGGCGGGCGGGGCTTCTCGTTCCGGTTCGACGGGAAACTGGATATGCGCATGAACCGCAGGGCGCGCCTTACGGCCGCCGATGTGCTGAATGACTATCCCGAAGAGAAGCTGGCCGATATATTCTATCTTTACGGAGAACTGAAGAATGCGCGGAAGCTGGCTGCATGGGTGGCCAAAGCGCGTGCCGTCCGGAGGATAGAGACTACGGGGGAACTGATGGAGACGGTAAAGCCTCTTTTTGAACGTGACAGGGAGAAGAAAGAACTGGCCAAGATGTTTCAGGCCCTGCGTATAGAGGTGAACCAGGAAATGGATGCCCTGCGCGAGATGCTTGAAGCTGCGGTGCAGCTGCTCCGGCCCGGTGGCCGGCTGGTGGTGCTTACCTATCATTCGCTGGAGGACCGCATGGTGAAGAATCTGATCAAAACCGGAAATGTGGAAGGCAAGCGGGTGCAGGACTTCTTCGGTAATGTGGATTGTCCGTTGCGGGCGGTCAATAATAAGGTGATTGTTCCCGGAGAGGAAGAGCAGCGGATCAATCCCCGTAGCCGCAGTGCAAAACTTAGGATTGCGGAAAAGATATAGGCCATGGAGGAAAGAATGAATAAGGAGGAGTGGCTCCGGGACGGTGAAGCCGCCGGTGTGATGCCGGAGCGGCAGCCCGGTGCTTCCGGTACGGAGGAGACTGGCTTCCGGCAGGAAGGCGTTTCCGGCGAAGGAGATCCTTCCGGACAGGGAGAGGTATCGCCCATCAGGGCTTTTACCGAGAGTGAGGGCGTGGAGCAGAATGCCAATGTCTCGCTGCGTGAGATCCTGGGCGGTGACATACTGACGGCGGACTGGATGCGCCGCCAGATGGGACTGATTGTGTTATGTATGTTTTGTGCCATTATTTATATCACAAACCGCTATTCGGCAGAACAGGAGATGATAGAGATAGAGAAACTGAAGACGGAGCTTACGGAGATAAAGTACCGTGCGCTGACCCGCTCCAGCGAACTTACCGTAAAAACCAGGCAGAGCCAGATCGAGAAAAGTCTGCGGCATACGGCCGACAGCGTGCTGGAAAGCCCGAAAGAGCCTCCTTTTCTGATTAACCTTCAAAACAAGGAATAAGAATGAATTTCGACAGTAAGAAGATAGTGCCCCGTTTTTTTGTCATTATCGTCCTGATGATTGCGGGGGGGCTGTATATACTGGGTAGTGCGGCCTACCTGATGTTCGTGGAGGGCAGTTATTGGGAGGAAGTGAGCCGTAAGCTGGTGAAAGAAAATGTACCTGTTCCGGCCAAGCGCGGAAACATTCTTTCGGCAGACGGTCAGATTATGGCCAGCACCCTGCCCGAATACAAGATATATATGGACTATGTCGTGTCGGACAAGAACGAGAAGGCGGCACGGAAACTGAAGGCATGGCGGGACAGTGCGTGGAAAACCGATGTGGATTCCATTGCCATAGGTCTGCATAGGATCTTTCCCGACAAGACCGTGGCATATTTTAAGAAACGGCTGGAGAGAGGGCGTAAACTGAAGCGGCGTAACTGGCGGCTGTATGACAAGCGTATCTCTTATATCCAGTATAAGGAATGCAAGAAACTGCCTATTCTGCGTGAGTCGCCTTATAAGGGCGGGTTTTATGTGGAGGAGTTCAATCTGCGCAAGAAGCCTTACGGTTCTCTGGCTTCAAGAACGCTGGGCGCGTTATACGCCAGCAAGGATTCGGCGCGGTTCGGACTGGAACTTTCCTATGACTCCATTCTGCGTGGCAAGGAGGGCGTGTCGCATCGCGCCAAAGTGCGCAACAAATGGCTGAGTCTGGTCGACGCGCCGCCGGTGGACGGGAATGACATAGAGACCACGATAGACGTCTCCATGCAGGACGTGGCGGAAAAATCCTTGGTAAAGCAGTTGAAAGCGATCGGTGCGGACGAAGGCGTGGTGGTGTTGATGGAAGTGGCCACCGGTGACGTGAAGGCCATCGTGAATATGGCAAGGGGAAAAGACGGGGAGTATATAGAGCGGAAAAACAGTGCGGTGTCCGATCTGATGGAACCCGGTTCTACCTTCAAGACGGCCTCTATCATGGTGGCGCTTGAGGACGGTAAGATATCGAAAGACGATTTTGTGGAGACCGGAAACGGGCAATGGGAAATGCACGGCCGTGTGATGAAAGACCATAACTGGCGGCGGGGCGGTTACGGGCGGATCAGTGTGCCCGAAGTGCTGATGTATTCTTCCAATATCGGAGTGAGCCGGTTAATAGACGAGAATTATAAGGACTGTCCGGAGAAGTTCGTCGACGGGCTTTATCGTCAGGGGGTGGGCCTGCCACTCGACCTGCCGTTGATGGGGAGTGCCAATCCGCGTGTGCGCCGTCCGAAGAAAGACGGCAGCAACTGGTCGAAGACCGCATTGCCGTGGATGAGTATCGGATATGAGACGCAACTTCCGCCTATCGCCACGCTGACATTTTATAATGCCATCGCCAATGACGGAAAGATGGTGCGTCCGCGTTTCGTAAGAGCGGTCAGGAAGAACGGAGAGGTGGTTCGTGAGTTTCCTGTAGAGGTGCTTAAGGAACAGATCTGCTCTCCGAAGACGCTTGCCGATATTCGCGAAATGCTGGAGATGGTGGTGAGCAAAGGATTGGGTAAGAAAGCGGGCTGCAAGGATTTCAAGGTATCGGGCAAGACCGGTACGGCGCAGGTGGCGCAAGGAGCCGGCGGTTACCATAGCGGACGTATGAAATATCTGATCAGTTTCTGCGGATATTACCCGTCCGAACGCCCGAAATACAGTTGTATCGTGGCCATACAGAAATCCGGCCTTCCGGCTTCGGGAGGAGGCCACTGCGGTCCGGTGTTCAGTGAGATAGCCCGAAGCGTGATGGCCAAGGGCGTGTACCGTGATGTGTCGGAAGCATCCGATTCGGCTTCGGTCTTCGTGCCCGATGTGCTGGATGGCGACATGGATGCCGCGCGTGCGGTATTGAAGGAATTGAACATACCTTACCGTCAGGACTGGAGTGCCGAGCAGGGCCGCAAAACGGTATGGGGAAAGGCTTCGAACAACGGAAATGCCGTTTCGCTGAAGTATGACAATACTCCTATGGAGATTGTGCCGGACGTAAAGGGAATGGGGGCGAAAGATGCGGTGTTTGCCCTGCAAAGCCGTGGATTGAAAGTGAAACTGACGGGGGTGGGGCGTGTGATTTCGCAGAGCATTCCGCCTTTTGCTAAATTCAGGAAAGGGCAGACCATACATATTAAACTAAAAAGCTAAAGAGAGGGACAAGATGATAGAGTTGGATGTGTTGCTGAAAAGCACAGACGTGGTCCGGACGGTCGGCGATACCGGACGGACGATAACGGGAGTCAATGTGGATTCCCGACTTGTGAAACCGGGCGACCTGTTCATCGCCGTCAGGGGGACGCAGGTGGACGGCCATGCTTATATTGCCAAGGCCGTGGAGCAGGGTGCCGTGGCCGTGGTGTGCGAAGACTGCCCCGATGTGCCGGCCGAGGGGGTGACATATGTGCAGGTGAAGGATTCCGAAAGTGCGGTGGGCCGTATGGCGACGGTATTCTACGGTGATCCGACCTCGAAGATGGAGCTGGTCGGTGTGACCGGTACGAACGGAAAGACGACCATCGCTACCTTATTATATAATATGTTCCGCTCGTTCGGCTACAAGTGCGGACTTTGTTCTACCGTGTGCAATTATATCGACGGTGAGGCCATCGCGACGGAACACACTACTCCCGATCCGATTACCCTGAACCGGCTGTTGGGCCGCATGGCGGACGAAGGCTGTAAGTACGCATTTATGGAAGTCAGTTCGCATGCGGTGGCGCAGCAGCGTATAGCAGGTCTGAAGTTTGCAGGCGGTATTTTTACCAACCTCACCCGCGACCACCTGGATTATCATAAGACGTTTGAGAACTACAGGGATGTCAAAAAGGCCTTTTTCGACAGTTTGTCCAAGGACGCTTTTGCCGTAACGAATGCGGACGACCGCAACGGAATGGTGATGGTGCAGAACACGCAGGCTTCCGTAAAGACCTATTCTCTACGCTCCGTTGCCGATTTCAAGGCCCGGATATTGGAAGAATCTTTTGAGGGGATGAACCTTGATGTGAACGGGCGTGAGGTCAGTGTGCCGTTTATAGGCCGGTTCAATGTGTCCAATATCCTTGCCGTCTATGCCGCCGCTGTGTCTATGGGACGCCGACCGGAGGATGTGTTGGTGGCCGTCAGCGCATTGCAACCCGTGAACGGGCGGTTTGAGACAATCCGCTCCCGGGAAGGCGTGACGGCAATCGTGGACTATGCTCATACGCCGGACGCATTGGTGAATGTATTGTCTACGGTGAACGAGATTCTGAAACGTCGCGGTTCCGTTATTACCGTATGCGGAGCCGGAGGCAACCGCGACAAGGGCAAGCGTCCCCTTATGGCCCGGGAGGCGGTGAAGAACAGCGACCGTGTCATTATCACGAGTGACAATCCGCGTTTTGAAGAGCCGCAGGATATCATCAACGACATGCTGGCCGGCCTGGATAGCGAACAGATGCGCAAGGTGATTTCTATTGCCGACAGGCGGGAGGCCATACGTACGGCCTGCATGATGGCACAACGGGGAGACGTAGTGCTGGTGGCCGGTAAAGGACATGAGGATTATCAGGAAGTGAAAGGGGTGAAGCATCATTTCGACGACCATGAAGTGATAAGGGAGGTATTTGGTATTTAATTTCCGTTGACATGTTGTACTATCTGTTCAGATTTCTTGGGAATTACGGAGTTTCCGGTTCTCATATGTGGTCCTATATTTCTTTCAGGGCACTGCTGACGCTGATTCTTTCGCTGGTTATCTCAGTGTGGTTCGGCGAATGCTTTATCAAATGGATGAAGCGGCATAATGTGAGTGAGACGCAGCGAGACAAGTCGATAGATCCTTACGGGGTGGAAAAGAAGGGGGTACCGACAATGGGCGGCGTCATTATCATCGTATCCATCATCGTGCCCTGCCTCCTGTTCGGACGTTTGCGAAACATCTACATGATTCTGATGCTGGTAACGACCGTCTGGCTGGGGATTCTGGGGTTTGCCGACGATTATATCAAGATGAAGATAAGCAAGGACGGGCTTCGTCCTATATATAAACTGGCCGGACAGACACTGCTCGGTTTTATTGTGGGACTTACGCTATGGCTTAGTCCGGACGCCGTGATACGTGAAAATGTGTCTATGCAGCGTATGGGGGAAGCCGAAGTGGTGGTGCACAAGAGCGAGCCTGTAAAGTCTACCATTACGACCATTCCCTTCGTGAAAGACAATAACCTGGACTATGCGGAGGTTGTGGCATTCTGCGGCAAGTACAAGCGGGCTGCCGGATGGGTGCTTTTCGTGGTGATGACCACCTTTGTGGTAGTGGCGGTCTCCAATGGTTCGAACCTGAACGACGGTATGGACGGAATGACGGCCGGCAATTCCGCCATCATCGGGGTGGCGTTGGGTGTGCTGGCTTATGTGTCGAGCCACATTGCTTTTGCCAGTTATCTGAATATCATGTACATCCCGGGCTCGGAAGAGCTGGTTATCTTTATTTGCGCCTTTGTCGGTGCACTTGTCGGTTTTTTGTGGTATAATGCTTATCCCGCCCAGATATTCATGGGCGATACGGGCAGTCTGACCATTGGCGGTATCATAGCCGTGACGGCCATTATCATTCATAAGGAATTGCTTATACCCTTAATGTGTTTCGTGTTTCTGATGGAAAGCCTGAGCGTAATTCTGCAAGTGAACTATGCGCGGTGGGGTAATAGAAAAGGATTGAAGTTGAGAGTGTTCAAACGTGCTCCGATTCATGATGCTTTCCGTGTGCGTCCCGGGCAACTGGGCGGCGATGTGAAAGTGTTGTGCAACTGGCCTAAAGGCTGCTGGCTTGAGTCCAAGATTACGGTACGTTTCTGGATTATCACGGTCATTCTGGCTGCACTGACGATTATTACATTGAAAATAAGATAAAGCGGATATTATGAGGAAAAGAATGGTAGTATTGGGTGCCGCCGAGAGCGGAGTAGGTGCTGCGGTGCTGGCCCAGAAGAAAGGATTTGATGTCTTTGTGTCCGATATGGGAAAGATAAAGCCTCATTACGTGGAAATGCTCGACCGTTACGGACTTGTATGGGAGGAAGGCGGTCATACGGAGGAATTTATACTGAATGCCGATGAGGTGGTGAAGAGCCCGGGGATTCCGGAAGACGCTCCGATGGTGCGTAAGGTAAGGGAGGCCGGTATTCCCGTTATTTCGGAAATTGAGTTTGCTGGACGCTATACGAATGCCAAGATGATTTGTATTACGGGGAGCAACGGAAAGACCACCACTACGTCGCTGATATATCATATATTCAGAAATGCGGGTTATAATGTCGGGCTGGCCGGCAATATCGGACAGAGTCTTGCCCTGCAGGTAGCAGAGAAGGATTATGATTATTATGTGATAGAGCTGAGTAGTTTTCAGCTGGACAATATGTACCATTTCCGTGCGAACATCGCTGTGTTGCTCAACATTACGCCCGACCATCTGGACCGCTACGACCATTGTATGCAGAATTACGTGGACGCCAAGATGCGTATTCTGCAGAATCAGGAGCAATCAGATGCCTTTGTATACTGGAACGATGATCCGATTATCCGTCAGGAGTTGGAAAAGTATCAGATAAAAGCCCGTAAATGTCCGTTTTCCATACTGAAGAAGGACGGAATGATCGGCTATCTGGCCGACGGGCATTATGTGATAGAACAGCCCACGCCGTTCAATATGGAGCAGGAGGAACTGGCTCTGAACGGCAAACATAATATGTATAATTCGTTGGCTGCCGGCATTACGGCGGATCTGGCCGGAATCCGGAATGATGTGATACGTGGCAGCCTGAGCAGTTTTGAAGGTGTGGAACACCGTCTGGAGAAGGTGGCGCGCGTCAGAGGGGTGGATTATATCAATGATTCCAAGGCTACCAATGTGGATGCCTGCTGGTATGCGCTTGAGAGCATGAAGACGCCTACGGTGCTGATTTTGGGTGGAAAGGACAAGGGGAACGACTACCATGCGATTGCCGGACTGGTGAAATCCAAATGTGTGGGACTGGTGTTCCTGGGAGCCGACAACAGCAAGTTGCTTGATTTCTTCGGGTCGTTCGGCATCCCTATGGCCGATACTCATAGTATGAAAAACTGTGTGGAGGCATGCTATGGAATGGCCCGCCCCGGCGACACGGTATTGCTCAGTCCGTGTTGTGCCAGTTTCGACTTGTTTAGAAACATGGAAGACCGTGGCGAACAATTCAAATCACTGGTAAGAGCATTGTAAGGGAAAGGAGAAAGCGGAATGGTTGCATCAACGAAATTTTTTAAGAAGTGGGCTATGTTCGAGGGAGACAAGGTGGTTTGGATGATTCTGTTCTTCCTTGTCATGATTTCCATTATAGAAGTGTACAGTGCCTCCAGTAATATGAGTTACGGCACAGGCTATTATTGGAAGCCCATACTGCAACATGTGTCCTATTTCCTTATAGGAGGCGTGGCTGCCATACTGATACACAAGATACATTGCCGTTATTTCAAGCTGATACCGCTGGCAGGGATCCCCTTGTCCGTGTTCATGCTGGTGATAGCACTGTTTACCAGTAAGGTGAACAATGCCAGTCGTTGGCTTGAGGTGGGAGGCATCGGCTTCCAGCCCTCTGAGATAGCCAAGGGCGTGCTGATCACCACCACGGCTATGATCCTTTCGAGTATGCGTGACGAAAAGGGGGCGCAGAAGCGCGCGTTCAAGTGGATAATGGGCGTGTCCGGTGTGATCTGCCTGCTCATCGCGCCCGAGAATTTTTCTACGGCAGCCATGACCTTTCTCGTCGTGCTCCTCATGATGTTCATCGGCGGGATTCCCTGGAAACAATTGGGTACGTTGTTGGGTGTCATTGTCGTCACAGGGTCCTGTCTGTTTTCTTTTCTGCGTTTCGCGCCGGATTCCACGCTGAAAGCGATGATGGATATGCCTGGCCTGCATCGTGTTCCCACGTGGGCCAATCGCGTGAGGGGTGACGGCGATCGCCCTAAGAATGCCGCGGAATATGACCTGACAAAGAATCCTCAGGTGACTCATGCCAAGATCGCCATCGCTTCGAGCCATTTGATGGGGTGCGGCCCCGGAAACTCTGTGGAACGGGACTTTCTCCCGCAGCCTTTTTCCGATTTTATCTATGCTATCATATTAGAGGAATTGGGGCTTGTCGGCGGATTTTTTGTCATGTTTCTTTATATCGTATTGCTTTTCCGGGCTGCCAGAATCGCATCTCGATGTGAGCGTAATTTTCCGGCATTCCTTGTGATAGGACTTGCCTTGATGCTTGTCACACAGGCCATGATCAATATGGCCGTGGCAGTGGGTGTCTTTCCTGTGACGGGGCAGCCTCTTCCGCTGGTGAGCAAAGGCGGCACGTCGACTGTAATTAACTGTGTTTATATCGGAGTGATTCTGAGTGTGAGCCGCTCGGCAAAGAAGAAACCTAAGGAGGATGTGCCCGAAGCGGGTATTGAGATTGTAGGATAAGAAAGGTCGCAGAAGAGTGTGATTGTCTGTAAAAGTCATTATTTTTTGAATAACTGTCGCGCCGTCCCTCATGAGGGACGGCGCTTTTTTCTTTATCCGTCGCAAGTTCTTGTTATGCAGTGTGTTGCAATGACAAAAACTATGATGCGCAGTATGTGGAAAAATGCTCCGCATGAAAAATATTTTTCTTGCTCATGAAATAAAAAAGTCTTCCGCATGGCGTGGGAATGTTTTCCGGTTGTCGAAAAAACAGGGTGCTCAACGGCTTGAAACGCTTGTCCCTGCATGCCGATCTGTAAGGATAAATTCCTTTTAAAATAAAATAGGGAGGAAAAAACGATAGAAATACCGGATTTATTATTATTTTTGCTGATAAAATTTGTTTTGTATGGAAGAGGAATTAAGGATTATTGTAAGCGGAGGCGGAACGGGAGGCCACATCTTTCCGGCCGTGTCGATTGCAAATGCCATCAAAACACAGCATCCCGAAGCGGAAATCTTGTTTGTCGGAGCTGAAGGACGTATGGAAATGCAGCGTGTGCCGGCAGCCGGTTATCCTATCAAAGCATTGCCTATATGCGGGTTCGACCGTAAGCATCTTCTGAAAAATATATCCGTATTGTTCAAAATATGGAAAAGCCGCAGGCTGGCCCGTAGAATCATTCGCGACTTTCGGCCCATGGCGGCCGTGGGGGTGGGCGGCTATGCCAGCGGTCCCACGTTGAATATGGCAGAGGCGATGGGTATTCCCACTCTGATCCAGGAACAGAACTCTTATGCCGGAGTGACCAACAAGTTGCTGGCCCGTCGGGCCGACAGGATTTGTGTCGCTTACGACGGTATGGAGCGCTTCTTTCCGAAAGACAAAATTATTCTGACCGGAAATCCTGTACGGCAGGGACTTTTGGATTATTCCGGCAGCCGTGAAGATGCCCTGAAGCGTTTTGGGCTGAAGGCCGGCTGCAAGACGGTGCTTTTGATAGGCGGCAGTCTGGGGGCGCGTACTTTAAACGAGAGTGTCCTTCGCAATCTGAAAACGATAGGTGATTCGGACGTACAGTTTATTTGGCAGACCGGGGGCTATTATTTTGCAGATATACAGGAGCAGTTGAGGGAGAAAGGCAAACCCGACAATCTTTATGTGACGGATTTCATATCAGGGATGGAGGAGGCCTATGCCGCAGCCGATCTGGTCATTTCAAGGGCCGGAGCCAGCAGTATATCCGAACTTTGCCTGTTGGGCAAACCTGTCATTCTTGTGCCTTCGCCGAATGTGGCCGAGGACCATCAGACAAAGAACGCCTTGGCACTGGTGAACAAGCAGGCCGCTCTTTATGTGAGGGATGCCGAGGCTCCGGATACATTGATGCGAGTGGCGATGGAGACTGTGAGCGATGAAGAGAAACTGGCTGCCTTAAGCCGTAATATACGCAAACTGGCGTTTACGGATTCTGCCGCCCGCATAGCGGAAGAAGTATACCGGCTGGCTGTGGCGTACAGGGAAAGGAAGAGATAAAAGATGGAAACAAACGAAATAAAAGCAGTATATTTCGTAGGAATAGGCGGTATCGGCATGAGTGCCATTGCCCGTTATTTCCTTCATAAGGGGGTGTATGTGGCAGGCTACGACCGGACACCGTCCGAACTTACGCAGAAATTGCAGGAAGAAGGGGCGCACGTTCATTATGAGGAAGATGTGGAGCAAATACCTGCGGCTTGCAAGGATAAGGAGAGTTGTCTTGTGATCTATACACCGGCTGTTCCGGCCGATCATGCGGAGCTGGTCTTCTTTAGACGGCAGGGATTTGAAATAGAGAAGCGCGCGCAGGTGCTGGGCGCCCTGACGCGTTCTTACAAGGGGCTTTGTGTGGCCGGTACGCATGGAAAAACTACGACATCTTCCATGGCGGCGCATATTCTTCATCAGAGCCATGTGGACTGTAACGCATTTTTAGGGGGGATCACGAAAAACTACGGCACGAATTACATCTTGTCCGCCGACAGCGATTATGTGGTCATTGAGGCCGATGAATTCGACCGTTCATTTCACTGGCTTACCCCTTATGCTACCGTGATTACCGCGACCGATCCCGATCATCTGGATATTTACGGCACGAAGGAAGCCTATCTGGAAAGTTTCAGAAAGTATACTTCGCTGATTCGTCCCGACGGATATCTTATTCTGCATGAAGGACTGGAGATGGATCCTGACGTGCAGGCCGGGGTGACTGTTTATACCTATAGCCGTACACATGGCGATTTTCATGCCGAGAATATCCGAGTGGCTAACGGAGAAATACTTTTCGACTTTATTTCTCCGATGGGAAATATCAATGACATACAGCTTGGAGTACCGGTGGGAATCAATATTGATAACGGCATTGCCGCCATGGCTTTGGCGCAGGTCAGCGGGGTGGCTGATCAGGAGATCAGGCAGGCTATGGCTTCGTTCGGCGGAGTGGACCGCCGTTTTGACTTCCGTCTGAAAGAAGACAAGGCCGTGTTCCTTACAGACTATGCACATCATCCTGCCGAAATCAGACAAAGTGTGCTTTCAATTCGTGAACTGTACGGCGACAGGAAGATTGCCGCAATATTCCAGCCTCATCTTTATACGCGCACGCGAGATTTCTACAAGGAGTTTGCAGAGAGCCTCTCGCTGTTGGACGAGGTGATACTGACAGATATCTATCCGGCCCGGGAAGAGCCTATACAAGGGGTGACCAGCAGATTGATATACGATAATCTGAATGCAGGTGTGAAGAAGACGTTGTGCAGAAAAGAAGCGGTGCCTGAACAAGTGCGCCGTTCGGATGCTCATGTGTTTATACTTCTGGGAGCCGGTGACATAGAAACTTATGCTCCGCAGATAACAGAAATATTGAAAGAGAGATGATAAAAAAACTGGCCATCATACTGTTGCTGTTGGGGCTGCTCTGTTATTTCATGGCAGCCGTCACGGTGCTGAACAAGCCTGAAGAGGGACTTGTGTGCAGCGGCGTGGAAGTGGTGGTGGAAGACAGTTTGCAGACCGGTTTTATCCGCAAGAAAGAGGTGTTGCAATTATTGAAAAAGCGAAAATGCGACCCTACCGGACAAAAGGTGGACAGTGTTATGCTGAGTGTGATAGAGGGCACCTTGCGTAAGAGTCCTTATATAGAGGAGGCGACAAGCTATAAGACACCCGGCGGAAAGGTTTGCATACGTGTCAGGCAACGCCTTCCGATATTGCATGTCATGGCTTCGGGCGGACAGGATTACTATTTGGACAAGACGGGCCGACAAATGCCCGAATCTTCGTATTTTGCCAACCTTCCGGTAGCGACGGGCTGTATTACGCCAGAATATGCGCGGAAGAATCTGGTGAAGTTGGGACGGCTCATACAGGATGATCCGTTCTGGAACAACCAGATACAACAGATACATGTGTTGGAAAACGGAGAAGTGGAACTGATACCCCGCGTGGGGGAACATACCATCTTTCTGGGGCGTCCTACGGAAGTGGAGCGTAAACTCGGACGGATGAAAGACTTTTATACCGAAGGACTGAACAAAGTGGGGTGGAATAAGTATTCCCAAATAAGCCTGAAGTATGACAATCAAATTATTTGCAAGAAAAACAAGAAGTGATATGGCTGTAGAGAAAGAAATTATTGTAGCAATAGAATTCGGCTCCTCGAAAATACGCGGTGTGGCCGGATGTAAGAATATAGACGGTAGCGTGCAGGTGCTTGATGTGGAACAGGTGGATGCACGTAATTGTATCCGTAAGGGCGTCGTGTATAATATCGACAAGACGGTGATGTGCCTGAAACATATCCTGGAAAAGATGGAGAAGGAGCTCAATCTCCGTATCCGTAGCGTATTTGTAGGCATTGGGGGGCAGTCATTGCGTGTCAGAAAGAATACGGTCTCACGTCAATTTGCCGCTAAAACGGTCATTTCACAGGAGTTGGTGGATTCTTTGCTCAAGTTTAATCGGAATACAGTTTATCCGGGATACGAGATTCTTGACGTGATTCCGCAGGAGTATCGCGTAGGATTGGATACGACCACGGATCCGGTGGGTGTGTTGAGCAACCAGATAGACGGTACATATCTGAATCTCATTGCGCGTGCCGAGGTAAGAGAATATGTGTTGAAATGTGTGGAGGCGGTAGGGCTGGATGTAGCCGGTATCTTGGTTGCACCTGTGACGGTGGCCGAGTGTGTGCTGACCGATACGGAGAAGCGTTCGGGATGTGCGCTTGTCGATATGGGGTACGGCACTACTACCGTGACGGTATATAAGAACAATCTGTTGCGCCATCTGGCTGTGATTCCTTTGGGGGGCAACAGCATTACGCAGGATCTTTGCAGTCAGCAGATTGACGAGGATGAGGCCGAAGGGCTGAAAGTCAAGTACGGCTCGGCTTATTCGGATCTGAATGGTGAGGAACTGGCCAAAAATCTCCTGATGAACAACGGGCGTACGATAGAGGAACGTTTGCTTGTGGATGTTGTAGAGGCGCGCGAGGAAGAGATCTTGGGGAATGTGGCTGCACAACTGTATAACAGCGGATTTCAGGATAAGTTGCTGGCCGGTATCGTCTTTTCAGGTGGAGCGGCCGGTGTGAAGAATCTTGAAAAGGCTGTTTTTGCCCGCATCCGTCCTGATAAGATGCGTTTTGCCCGTAGCGTGCCGTTCGAACTGAAACCGGCTCATGCCGAACAGGTTATGAAGGACGGTTCTCTGAACACCCTGTTGTCGTTACTTTATAAAGGTAACAGGAATTGTGTGGAGGAAAGAGAAACGGTATCGGTAGAGGATATTAAAGAAGACGTACGTGAGGAAGAGGTGAAACCGGAAGTCAGACCGGAAGTGAAGGTTGAGGAAGAAGTGCGTGAGACAGTCCGCGAGAAGGAAACCCGCCCGGAGGGAAAACGCTTTTGGACAAAAGTAAAAGAGAAGATTGAAATACTGACGAAGACGGTAACTGAAGAATAACATAGAAAAATTAGTATATTATGCAGGAAGAATCAGACATACGGTTCAACTTCAAGACGAACAGTCCGAGTATCATCAAGGTCATCGGAGTGGGCGGCGGTGGAGGTAATGCCGTCAATCATATGTATAAGGAAGGTATTCACGATGTGAGTTTCGTGTTGTGTAATACCGATAATCAGGCTTTGAGCGATTCTCCCATCCCGACACGGTTGCAGTTGGGAGCGGAAGGCCTGGGAGCGGGAAACCGTCCGGAGCGTGCGCGGCAGGCTGCTATTGAAAGTTTGGACGGTATAAAAAATATGCTGAACGATGGTACGCGCATGGTGTTCATTACGGCCGGTATGGGCGGCGGAACGGGTACGGGAGCAGCTCCTGTGATTGCGCAATGTGCCAAGGAATTGGGTATTCTTACGGTAGGTATTGTGACCATTCCGTTCCGTTTTGAAGGTGTGAAAAAGATAGATCAGGCACTGGATGGCGTGGAGGAAATATCCAAGCATGTGGATGCATTGCTGGTGATCAACAATGAGCGTCTGCGTGAAATATATACGGAACTTACCGTGTTGAACGCTTTTGCCAAAGCCGACGACACCCTTTCCGTTGCGGCTAAGAGCATTGCCGAAATCATTACGGTGCATGGTATCGTGAATCTGGACTTCCAGGATGTGACCACAGTGCTGAAAGACGGTGGTGTGGCTATAATGAGTACGGGATTCGGCGAGGGCGAAGGGCGTGTGGCGCAGGCTATCAAAAGCGCACTTCATTCCCCATTGCTTAATAACAACGATATTTTCAATTCCAAGAAAGTGTTGCTGAGCATCTCCTTCTGTGACCAGGAGGAGGGCGACCAGTTGACCATGGAAGAAATGAATGAAGTGCATGAATTCATGAGCGGATTCGGAGACGATGTGGAAACAAAGTTCGGTCTGGCTACTGATGCTTCGTTAGGCAAGAAGGTGAAGATTACGGTGCTGGCTACCGGATTCGGCCTGAAGAATGTGCCGGGTATGGATGACGTCTTGTCGAAGCATGAAGTGGAGAATGAAGAAGTCCGTGCACAGAAAGAAGAGATCGCCGCTCAAAAGGCTGAACGCAGGCGTGAGTTCTATACGAATGACGGAAATCAGGGGGAGATCAAGCGTCCGCGTCATCTTTATATTTTCGGCGACGATGATCTGGACAACGATGACGTGATCTCTATGGTAGAGGATACGCCTACTTATAAACGTAGCAAAGAAGTGCTGGCCAGCATCAAGGGAAAGACCAGAAATGTGGAGAGTAGTGCCGGCAATGCGGAAAATGAGACTGGGGAAGAAGAGAAATCAATGATTGTTTTTTAAATGATATTTTAAAGAAATCGTATATGGCACTTTTTGAACAAATCAGTAAGGATATCGTGACGGCAATGAAGGCGAAGGACAAAGTAGCATTGGAATCGTTGCGCAACATCAAGAAGTTTTTTCTGGAAGCCAAGACCGCTCCCGGAGCTAATGACGAACTGACAGACGATGCCGCCATGAAAATTCTGGCTAAACTGGCCAAGCAAGGTAAGGATACCGCAGCCTTGTATGTGGAACAGGGACGTCAGGATCTGGCAGAAGAGGAATTGGCTCAGGTGGAGATCATCAGCCGTTACCTGCCTAAGCAACTTTCTGCCGAGGAGTTGGAGCAGGAAATCAGGGCAATTATCGCGGCGCTGGGTGCCACGAGTCCCAAAGATATGGGTAAGGTGATGGGAACGGCTACCAAACAATTGGCAGGAAAGGCTGACGGGAAGGCCATCAGCAGTTTGGTGAAGCAGCTGTTGGCCTGAAGGCTGTAGGCATAGTGATTTAATGCCGGATACCGTACCGCAATGTTGGAAGTGGAACGGTATCCGGTTTTTATTGTGTCTTATCTGTTTCACGTGCGGGAGAGGCCGCACGGGAAATAGGGCGGAAGAAAAGGTTTTTAAACCTTATATTTCTAATATTTCTTAAAATATTTATTTTTTTTCTTGGATAGTGACGGTTTCATTTTATTTTTGCAAAATAGAAGTTACTTGTAATTGTAATGTGGGGGTATAGTTGGAAAAAGGTTTGTATGTGTGTATTGATAGCTTGCAATAGTATAGCAAGTGTTTCGGCAACAGGACGCGCATTCGTCAGACTTAGGACCGACTCTTTGGGGAGTGGTGTTCCTTTTTCCGAGTATACTCATATTTATAAAACGAAAAGAGTCTCTTCCACTTATCCTATCAAGATAAAGATGAAAGGGAATTCGTTGCAGGTTACAAGCCGTCACTCACAGATGCTTCCTGTATACAAGGGCAATGGCGTTTTTTATGGTTTGTTCCGTTTGAACAAAGGTACAAACTGGATCAGCGGGTTGCCGAAGGGAGTCTATATCATTAATAACTCTAAAATAATGGTGTCGTGAGCAACCTTTCCGGATGGAGAGATTGCTGTCTGCTGTCGCAATGGAGATAAAAGAAAAAATCATGCCTGATAAAGCTGTAACGTTAATAGACCTTGATAAAATAGTGAGGTCTCGTGCCGGAAACAAAGCCCGGTATATTCCTCGTTGTCTGATAAGCGGATTAAAACGTCTTATTCATCAGGATTTTATTAACGAATACTTGCGTCGGGGATACGTGGGAGTGGACTTCTGTGAGAATACATTGAAGTATCTGGATGTGAAGGTGAAAGTGGAGGGATTGGAGAATATCTCCGATTTGTCTCGTAGATATACTTTTGTTTCCAATCATCCGTTAGGGGCCATAGACGGGGTGACACTTGGTATGGTACTCGGACGGCATTACGACGGAAAAATCAAGTATCTGGTAAACGACTTGCTTATGAATCTGGAGGGGCTGGCTCCTCTCTGTATACCGATAAACAAGTTGGGTAAGCAGGGACGTAATTTCCCGCAGATGGTGGAGGATGCCTTTCGTTCCGACAGCCAGATTATCATGTTTCCTGCCGGTATCTGTTCGAGACGAATGAAAGATGGAAGTATCCGTGACTTAGCATGGAATAAGACCTTTGTAGTGAAGAGCGTGGCTACCGGACGTGATATTGTGCCGATACATTTTGTCGGGCAGAATTCCAAACGCTTCTATTCCATTGCCGAGTGGTGTAAGCGGTTGCGTCTCAAGTTTAATCTGGCTATGTTGTTCTTGCCGGACGAGATGTACCGTAGTCAGCACGGAGAATACCGTGTAATAATCGGGCAACCTATATCTTGGACTACATTTGACAAGTCTAAAAGTCCGCAACAATGGGCGCAAGAGGTAAAGGAGCAAGTATATAAGTTATAAAGAGAAGAAAAACAGTTAGACAATATGGAACAAATCATAGCTCCGGTAGAAAAGGCCCTGCTGAAAGCGGAACTGACACCGGATAAAAGATTACGATATACGAACAAGAGCCATAATGAAATCTATGTGGTGACATATCAGGATTCACCACATGTGATTCGTGAAATCGGTCGCTTGCGTGAGATTGCGTTCAGGGCCGGTGGCGGAGGTACTGGGCTTTCGCTTGATCTGGATGACTTCGATATGATGGAGAACCCTTACAAGCAGTTGATCGTTTGGGATCCCGAGGAAGAAGCCATCTTGGGAGGATATCGTTATCTGCTTGGTTCGGAGGTACAGTTTGGTGCGGATGGGCAGCCTATTCTGGCAACTTCGCACATGTTTAATTTCTCGGAGAACTTTCTGAAAAATTATATGCCTTATACGATAGAGTTAGGACGGTCGTTCGTTACGTTGGAGTATCAGAGTACGCGTCAGGGCTCGAAAGGACTATTCGCGTTGGACAATCTGTGGGACGGATTGGGAGCACTGACCGTGCTTGAACCTGACGTTCGTTATTATTTTGGTAAGATGACCATGTATCCTTCTTACAACCGCTATGGCCGGGATATGATCCTGTATTTCCTTAAGAAGCATTTTGAGGATAAGGACAAACTTATCGTGCCGATTCATCCTTTGCAGTTGGAGGCCGATACGGAAGAACTCCGTAAACTGTTTGTCCATGAAAATTTTAAGGAGGATTACAGGATTCTGAATACCGAAGTGCGTAAGCTGGGATATAACATACCTCCGTTGGTGAATGCCTATATGGGGCTGTCACCGACCATGAAGATGTTCGGGACAGCCATTAATGATGAGTTCGGCAATGTGGAGGAGACCGGTATCCTCATCGCCGTGGATGAAATACGAGAGGAAAAGCGTCGGCGTCATATAGAGACCTTCTCCGGTCGTGAGTGATAGTGTCTGTAACGTGTTGGTGTTTATACAAAGGGCAGGCTCATTCCATTGATTTTTCGGTACAGATCTAAAGCATACACGTCTGTCATGCCTGATATGTAGTCCAATACCGCCATGATGCGGTCGTACAGGCATTCTGCCCCGATGTCATATTGTTGTGATACGCGGTTTATCAACAATTGCGAATATGCTTTTTCCGGATGGCACACGGCTTCTGTCATCAGCTCGAGAAGCGTAGTGATGACCTGGAAGCCGGCCAATTCTATATCTACCACGTCTTTGCTTCTGTATATTTTGTCGAATGCCATTTTTTCGCAAGCCTTGTAGGCTTTGTGCGGTATGTCGGATATATGGTCGATAAGGCAGCCTTTGAATGTTCCGTTCAGAATCTCTTCCTCATGTTCGAGGAATACCTTCACACATTCGCTTTCCAGGCAACCGATTACGCAAGAGCGCAAATAAACAATCTGTTCGTTGATATCGTTTACGAGACACAAGTTTTTACGGATTGTCTGTTGGCGTTCTTCGTCAAAGAAGTTTAGCAGTAGTGTTTGTGTTTCTTCCGTATTGATGATTTTCAGTTTGTGTGCATCTTCGATATCCATGATTTCGTAGCAGATGTCGTCAGCGGCTTCTACCAAATATACGAATGGATGGCGTGCATAACGCAGACCGCTTTTTTCACTGTTTATCTGTTGTATGCCCAGTTCCTCTGCAATGAGCCGGTAGACAGGTATTTCACTTTGGAAGAAACCGAATTTTGCATGATTGCCGGCCAAATTAGAGGAAAACGGATATTTGACGATGGAGGCTAATGTGGTATAGGTCATGACAAATCCTCCTTCACGGCGTCCTTTGAAATGATGGGTCAGCAATCTGAAGGCATTGGCATTTCCTTCAAAGTGAATCAGATCATTCCATTCCGATTCAGTGAGTCCGTCGCCCTTTACAGGGTCGCGGTAGTCTTTCAGCCACCGCCCTTTTCCTTCGCTGAAAAACGTTCCGATGGCGCGTTCTCCCGAATGCCCGAAAGGCGGATTGCCCAAATCATGCGCCAGACAAGCTGCCGATACAATCGCTCCGGCTTCTGTCAGATGGGTATTGTTCAGTGAAGGATGTTTTTTGATGAGTTCTCTTGAAACATCGTTGCCGAGCGAACGCCCTACACTTGACACCTCAAGGCTGTGTGTCAGTCTGTTGTGTACAAACACACTTCCCGGTAGCGGGAATACCTGCGTCTTGTTCTGTAATCGTCTGAATGGTGCGGAAAAGATGAGGCGGTCATAATCACGTTGGAACTCCGTGCGGTCGTCTTTCCTTATCTGATGGTATTTCTCTAATCCCAGTCTCTTGTTGGAGATTAATTGTGTCCAGTTCATATCCTATATGTAGTTTCATCACAAAAGTAATTAAAAAGGTTGACATTTGTTCTTTTTAAAGGAAAATCAATGGTGGTATACTGGGAATTGGTTATTTTTGTACTTTGGAAACGATTAATTTGCCAATAATGGAAGTACGAGCTATTAATAAACTCCATTATTCATTGCCTGTGTATGTCGCATCCGGTTTGGCAGAGTAGGTAGAGGTTCGTTGTGAGTGGATTAATGGCAAACGGTAGAGAACTGGGATGAAACGGAAAGAGGAGCGGATGGTTTCGACCATTCCCGAAAAAGATAAAGCGGTGAAGAATATTATAGTTCTTACATATGGTGTATGGGTGATGCTGTCGGCTTGTTTAACTGCCTGTTCGACGGGATCTTCAGTACAGGTACGGTCATCCGAAGCGCAGCGCAGATTTGATTATTATTATAGTGAGGCCGTCAAGAGTAAATTGGCAGACCGTCATGACGATGCCTTCGAGTTGTTTAAGCATTGTCTGGATATTAATCCTGATGCAAGCGAGGCATTATACAGTCTTGGGATATATTCTTTAGGACTTAATGATTCAGCCGGATGTGCGGGCTACTTGTCGCGTGCTGTGGGATTGGAACCGGATAATATCTATTATAAAGAAGCTCTTGCTTCTTTTTACTTGCAACATCGCAATTACGCGCAGGCGGCTCCCGTGCTGGAAGATATGGTAAGATGTAATCCGGCCCGTTCCGATGTCCTGGGACAGTTGGTGAGCATTTACATGAACCAGGAAAAATATGAGGAGGCGATCAATGTGCTTGACCGTATAGAGACGCTGGAGGGCAAGAATACATCCGTCAGCATGGAGAAATTTCGTCTTTATCGTGAATTGGGAAAGACCGACAGGGCCTTTTCCGAACTGGAGAGCCTGGCAGCAGAAAATCCCAATGATCTGACTTATCGTGTACTGATCGGCGATCAGTATCTGTTGGTGCAGCAGCCGGAAAAGGCACTTGCTGTTTACGAAGAAGTGCAGGCGCGTGAACCTCGTAACCAGGCTCTGCGTATGTCTATGCTTGATTATTACAAGCAGACGGGGCAGGATTCTCTTTTTCAGGCACAGTTCGACGATTTGCTTTACGGAAAAGATACCGAAGAACAGGTGAGGGCTGCGTTGTTGCAGAACTATCTGGTAGAACAGGAGAATGCACATGCCGACAGTGCGGTGATACTGGCCGTGTTCGACCGTTTGTTTTCAGATGTGCCTGAGTCTATGGAAACACTGACTCTTTACGCGTCTTATCTTCAGTTGAAGCAGATGAATGCGCGTTTCAAACATGCATTGGAGCGCATTCTTAAGCTCGAACCGGACAACCTTATAGCTTTGTTTCAATTATCCAAACTGGCTTATGCCGATCAGGATATCCGTAAGACGGCGGACTACTCCAAACGCGGCATCATGCACTATCCCGATCAGCTTCCTTTTTATTTCTATCTGGGTTTTTCTTATTACCAGCTCGGTAGCAAGGACAAGGCTTTGGATGTTTTTCGGGAAGGTGTGCGTCAGATCAAGCCGGATACGGATCGTGGTATAATAGTAGACATTTATTCTTTCATCGGAGACTTGTATTACGCCAATGGGTTGAAGGACTCTGCTTTTGTGGCGTATGACAAATGTCTGGAGTACGACCCGAACAATGTAGGATGTCTGAATAATTACGCCTATTATCTTTCTTTGGAGGAAATGGAACTGGACAAGGCAGAGGAGATGAGCCATCGGACGATCATAGCCGAGCCGAGCAACAAGACATATATCGATACCTACGCCTGGATTCTTTTTGTAAAGGGAAAGTATGCCGAGGCAAAACTTTATATGGACCGTGCTCTTGCGGGAGATGTGGAGAAGGATGAGGAGATGTCAGGCGGTATGCTGGAGCATGCCGGTGATATTTATGCACTGTGCGGTGACATGGAGGAGGCTTTGAAATATTGGAAAATGGCAAAGAAGAAAGGCGAAGACGTTTCTCCGATGTTGGAAAAGAAGATCAGGTTAAAAAAGTATATTAAGGAATGAGAAAGATGAAATACAGCTGGGGCAGCACTGTTGCAATTCTGTTGTTATTGTTTTCGGCATGCCGTTCTTCTAAAGATATAGCGACGACAAAGCCGCATAAGCAAACGGAAGTCGTGGAATGGGTAGACAAGATGGCTGCAGCCGGCCTGAAAGAAGGAACGGTGACGTCGAAAATGAGCTTGGAACTGAGAGTGGACGGCAAAGACCTGTCTGTCGGCGGAAGTTGTAACTTGAAGCGCAATGAGGTAATCCAGCTTTCGCTGGTAGCCTTGGGCTTTATGGAAGTAGGGCGATTGGAGTTCACCCCGCAATATATGATGATGATCAACAGAATGGGGCGTGAATATGTAAAAGTGGACTACGCTGATGTTCCTTATCTGCGGCAGGCAGGAGTAGACTTCTACTCATTGCAGGCTTTATTCTGGAGTGACTTGTTTGTACCGGGAAAGGAAGGGAAATGGCAGGAAAGTGATTTTACCGTTACCGAAAGCGAAGGTAATACGGTCTTTACTTCACGTGGCGATGCGTTGCTCCGATGCCGTTTTGTAACCGATATGTTGACAGGGCTGATTCGTAACACATCTGTCACAGTGGGAGCAAGCGCGTCTTCTTCCTGTCTGAACTGGACTTATCGGCATTTTGCCAATGTAGAACAGAAAAGTTTTCCCGATGAGATGCAGTTGTCGGTGACCGGGGCCGGTAAAGATCTGACTGCCAGATTTTCATTGAGTAATCTGAAATGGAATGCGAAGAAGATTGAGTTGACGGCAGAGCCGGGAGGTAAATACAAACGTGTAAGTCCCGATCTTATTTTAAAACAACTTATGAAATGAAATACAGGTTGATCATGCTTTTGATGTTTGGTGCGTTCGTGTCCGGCAGATGGGCACTGGAAGCGCAGACCAACCGTAAGATAAAGGCATTGCAAACTCAGAAGAAAGAGATTCAGAAAGGCCTGACACGTTCCCGTGCCGAACTGAAAACGACGGAGAAGACAGTGGCTGCCAAGATGCGTGACATCAGCATGATTGCCAACAAGCTGGAGAATCGCCAGCGATATATAGATACGATGGAGGTACAGCTCGAACGGATGGAGACGGAGGTGAACGCGTTGGAGGAACGTGTGATGTCTGTAGCGGTCGAACTTGATAAGAAGAAAGAGGAGTATGCCCGTGCTTTGCGTTATGCCCGTGCTTGCAAATCATCGGGGGGGCCTTTGCTGTTTGTCATTTCCGCCCCTTCGGTTACCAGAATGTACCGTAGGTCGCGTTATGCGTCTGAATACGTCCGTTATCAGCGTTCGCTGGCAGAGCAGATTGTGCGGAAGCAAGATGAACTGCTGGTCCGGAAAAGCGAACTGTTGGGAATAAAGGCGGAGAAGAGCCGCTTGAAAACGGAGTGCGAACAACAGAAAGCCTTGTTGCAGAAGCAGCATGACGAGGAAAAGAAAGATGTGACTGGCTTGCAGCAGAAGCAAAAAAAACTGCAAAAGGAAGTCGAGCAGCAGCAACGTCAGCTTTCGGCCTTGGATAAAAAGATAGACCAGATGATAGCCTATGAAGTGGAGCAGGCACGCAAGCGGGCTGAAGCTGCCCGCAAGAAAGCAGAGGCCGAGGCGCGTCGTAAGGCTGAAAGGCAGCGGAAGCAAAATGGAGGAGCCAAGGCGGCGAAAGGAAAAACTTCAGGCAGCCAGTCTTCTTCCATCCCGTCGGAGTATAAATGGATTACACCGCAGGATCGCGAGCTGAACGGTAGTTTTGAAAGGAATAAGGGGCGTTTGCCGGTACCCATTACCGGAAATTATATGGTAGGCAGCCATTTCGGGACATACAATGTGCCGGGGCTGAAAAATGTCCGTCTGGATAATAAAGGAACCAATTATGTGGGGCGTTCCGGGGCTATGGCGCGTTCTGTTTTCGATGGTGAGATAACGGCGGTGTTCCAGTTCGGAGATACTAAGAACATATTGGTTCGCCATGGCAGTTATATTTCCGTCTACTGCAATCTTTCCTCCGTTAGGGTAAGCAAGGGACAGAAAGTCAAGGCACGCGATATTCTGGGTGTGGTGGAAAATGACGGCTCGGGGAATTGTGTACTTCACTTCCAGTTGCGCAAGGAGAAACAGAAACTCAATCCGGAGGTCTGGATAGGCCGTTGACGGAGACTGCCGTTACAGCTCCAGTCCGTCCAGGAGTTCCATGTACAGCGATATGGCTTCCCGTATCTCGGTTACGGTAATATATTCGTCTGCGGTATGTGAGCGTGAGGAGTCTCCCGGTCCTATTTTCAGCGACGGGAAGTGCATCAGCGCCTGGTCGGAAAGCGTGGGCGAACCGAATGGCTTGAGCCCCAGGTTTTTGGCACGGGCGACAAGCGGATGGTTTTCGTCTATATGGGAAGAATTCAGGCGGAACGATCTGGCTTTGATCTCGCTGTCAGTATGGGCGCAAACCGTGCGATAGATCTCTTCATTGGAGTAATTTTCGTTGCTGCGCACGTCTACGGTGAAGGTGCAGCGGTCGGGAACCACATTGTGTTGGGTGCCGGCATTGATTACCGTGACGCTCATCTTCACGTCGCCCAACAGCGGTGACGTTTTTTCAAACCGATAGTTTCTGAACCATTCTATGTCTTTCAGTGCTTTATAGATGGCGTTTTCTCCCTCATTTCGTGCTGCGTGTCCTGACTTGCCATGTGCCGTGCCGTCCAGCACCATCAAGCCTTTTTCGGCAATGGCCGGGCGCATTCCGGTGGGTTCACCGACCAATGCCACATCCACCTGCGGCAGTAGGGGAAGAACTGATTCGATTCCGTTTTTTCCAGATACTTCTTCTTCGCACGAAGCTACGAATATCAGGTTATAAGGTTGCTCTTTATGCGATAAGATACGGAATACTTGCAGTAGCGACACTACGCTTGCCCCGTCGTCATTTGTTCCCAATCCATAGATTCTGTCCCCTTCACGTGTGGCCCGGAACGGGTCGCGTGTCCAGCTTGCGGCCGGTTTCACCGTGTCGATGTGGGCATTCAGCAGCAGGGTGGGTCGTCCTTTCCTGTTTAACGGTGAAAAGCAAACGAGGTTGTGTCCTATGCGGAGGGGGAGCATGTGATGTCCTGTCATGAAATGTTCCAGCAGATCAGCCGCTTCTTTTTCGTTTCTGCTTACAGAGGGCCGTGCTACCATTTGTTCAAGTAAGCCGATGGCTTCGTGTGTCAATGCTTCAATATTCATAATTCTGGTTTCTTGTTACAAAGTTAAGGTATTTTGAAGAAAAATTAAAGATTTTACGGATTTCCGGTACATCGTTTCATTTAAAACTATATCTTTGTACATATTAAAAATTTAACACTATGCTAAATACAAGTCCTTTCTCAGTGCTTGTTCACGAACAGGCGAAACGTTACGGCAGCAGAACGGCCATGAGTTATCGTGATAATGAGAAGAATGTATGGATTCCGGTTTCCTGGGATAAATTCTCGGAAACCGTGCGAAAAGTTTCAGCCGCGATGCTTGCCCTTAAGGTGGGTGTTCAGGAGAATCTGGCTGTCTTTTCTCAAAATATGCCCGAGTGCTTGTATGTGGATTTTGGTGCGTATGGCATACGGGCCGTTACCATTCCCTTTTATGCCACAAGTTCGGAGAGCCAGGTGGTATATATGGTGAATGACGCGGAGATACGTTATGTGTTTGTCGGCGAGCAATATCAGTATGATACGGCTTTCCGTAGCATGCCTCATTGCCCTACTCTTCAGAAACTGATTATCTTCGACCCCTCGGTAGTGAGGAATCCGCAGGACACCGTATCGGTTTATTTCGATGAGTTTTTGCAGGAAGGGGCCGGAAAGGAAAACGATGAGGAACTGGACCGGCGGGCTTCCGAACTGGAGATGGATGACTTGGCCAATATTCTGTATACTTCGGGTACGACGGGAGTGAGTAAAGGTGTGATGTTGAGTCACAGGATGTATCACGATGCCATTATTGCCAATGATGCGGTGCTGCAACTCAGCGACAAGGATGTCATTCTGAATTTCTTACCTTTTACGCATGTGTTTGAAAGGGCGTGGTCCTATCTTTGTTTGTCCGAAGGTGCGCGGCTGGCTATAAATCAGCGCCCGGCCGATATATTACAGTCGTTGCAGG
Source organism: uncultured Paraprevotella sp. (assembly GCA_910586505.1). Classification (GTDB taxonomy): domain Bacteria; phylum Bacteroidota; class Bacteroidia; order Bacteroidales; family Bacteroidaceae; genus Paraprevotella. Next base: position 491,572 of record CAJUGV010000001.1, read on the forward strand.
AGGTGCATCCTACATGTATGTGTGCCGTGCCGCGTTTCTGGGAAAAGGTGTATGCCGGGGTGCAGGAGAAGATAAGACAGAGTAATCCCGTGCAGCGAAAACTGCTCAATGAGGCACTTCAGGTGGGTAAGGCCTATAATGTACAGTATAAGATGCGCGGCCTGATTCCCCCCGTTTCCTTAAGGCTTCGTTATGCCTTTTTCGAGAAAACCGTAATTGCCCTTCTGAAGAGAACGCTGGGGTTCGAGAATGCCAACTTTTTCCCTACTGCCGGAGCGGCTATTCCGCCCGTGGTGGAAGAGTTCGTGCATTCGGCCGGTATTAATATGAAAGCCGGTTACGGGTTGACGGAATCTACGGCTACTGTTTCCTGCGACCGAGACGACCAACCCAAAACAATCGGTTCGGTGGGGCGTCTCATCGGCGGGCTGGAGCTGAAATTCGGTGAGGACAACGAAGTGCTGTTGCGCGGAACCGCCATTACGAAAGGCTACTACCGTAAGGATGAGGCTACACGTGCATCTATAGATGAGGACGGCTGGTTCCATACAGGCGATGCGGGCTATCTTAAGAACGGCGAGCTGTTTCTGACCGATCGTATCAAGGACTTATTTAAGACCTCCAATGGGAAATACATCGCGCCCCAAATGATTGAGTCCAAGCTGGTGGTGGACCGTTTTATCGACCAGATTGTGGTGATTGCCGATCAGCGAAAATTTGTGTCGGCGCTGATCATACCTGAATACAATCTGCTGAAGGAGTTTGCCGAATGTCACGGTATTCCGGCTTGCGACAGGGCGGAACTGTGCAATCATCCCGATATCAAGAGAATGCTGCTGTTCCGTATCAATACTTTGCAGCAGGAATTTGCGCACTACGAGCAGGTGAAACGCATCACGCTCCTGCCCGAGCCTTTCAGCATGGAGAAAGGAGAACTGACCAACACGCTGAAGGTGAAGAGGAATGTGGTGAATCGTAATTATGCGGCGGAAATAGAAGCTATGTATGAAGAGGATACGCCGCCCGTGGTACCGTGTCCTCCCGCTCCTCCCGCTCCTTGCTGAAATTCCGGAACTGACAAAATGACAGACTTTTTCGGCTTTTCAGTGAAGAAAAAAGCGTGAAAAGTTTCAATCCGGGAAGACGGACTGAATAAAAATACGTTTTCTGCCTTATAAAATCAAGTATATACGGTATATATACATGTTTTCATGCGGAAGAAAAATTATCGCACTGCGGAACGCGATGATTTTTCTTCCGCATCATTTTATGAGATCTCCCTTACGAATGGCGAAAGTGGGTTTGATTCGGTTGTCGTAAGCACGGATTTCGACTTCTTTTTATTCTGGTTGGTATTTTCTGATGTATAACCGGAGGTAGCGAAATGTGAGTGCGGACCGGTTGTCGGGTTACATACTCCGAAAACTTTCCGTAAGAAAAGTATTCGCTTCTTTCACTTGTCGGTCCGTATGGCTTTTTTTCTGACAGTCTGATAAATGCCGGACGGTCAGGTTTGGCGCAGAGTCGTCCGGCAGTCCGGTTGATGCGGAATAAACGATTCTCGTGAATCGCGGAACTGACAGAATGACAGGTGCGGGACGGGGCTGTTCCGGTTTCCGGTGAATCCGTTCTATTTTTAACGGGAACAGACGAGCATTTCGGTTTTTATCCGTATCTTTGTAACCAGAAAATGTTTTTAAGTTTATGATAACCATTGAACAACTGAAGGATGTAAAGACACGTGCCGAAGCGCTTTATCGTTATCTGGATATTGAGAATAAAAAGATACAGGTAGAGGAGGAGCAGCTCCGTACGCAGGCTCCCGGTTTTTGGGATGATGCCAAGGCTGCGGAGGAGCAGATGAAGAAAGTGAAGGGATTGCAGAAATGGATTGACGGTTATAAGGAGGTCAGGACATTGTGTGATGAGCTGGAACTGGCCTTTGACTTCTATAAGGAAGAGATGGTTACCGAAGAAGAAGTGGATGCTTTGTACGGTCGGGCGATGGCCGCTCTTGAAGATCTGGAGCTGCGCAATATGTTGCGTCAGGAGGAAGATCCGATGGATGCCGTGCTCAAGATTAATTCCGGTGCCGGAGGAACGGAGAGCCAGGATTGGGCTTCGATGCTGATGCGCATGTACATGCGCTGGGCGGAATCGCATGGCTATAAGTGTGTGATAAGCAACTATCAGGATGGCGACGAGGCCGGCATCAAGACCGTGACCATGCAGATAGAGGGCGAATTCGCCTATGGCTACCTGAAGTCGGAGAACGGCGTACATCGTCTGGTGCGTGTTTCGCCCTACAATGCGCAGGGCAAGCGCATGACTTCGTTTGCATCGGTGTTTGTCACTCCTCTCATAGACGATTCTATCGAGGTGTACGTAGATCCTTCTCGTGTGTCGTGGGATTTGTTCCGGTCCGGAGGAGCTGGTGGGCAGAATGTCAATAAAGTGGAGACCGGTGTGCGTCTGCGCTACCAGTATACCGATCCCGATACGGGCGAGGAGGAAGAAATCCTTATTGAGAATACCGAAAGCCGCAAGCAGTTGGAGAATCGTGAGAATGCGATGCGGCTTCTCAAATCGCAACTTTACGACAGGGCCTTGCAGAAGCGTAAGGCAAAGCAGGCTGAAATCGAGGCTGGGAAGAAGAAAATCGAGTGGGGAAGCCAGATACGCAGCTATGTGTTTGACGACCGCCGTGTAAAGGACCACCGTACGAATTTCCAGACGTCCGATGTGAATGGCGTAATGGATGGAAAACTGGACGGATTCATCAAATCTTATCTGATGGAATTTGCGGAAGGAGAATAAGATACAGTCTTAAAAAAAGAATACTATGAATGTGAAGAAACAGATGAGGCGTGCCAGCCGCGCCGCCCGTGAGCAGGAAAAGAGCCGTCGGGCGTTAAAGGTTCTGATAGGTGCCATGATTATACTGGTTGTGCTGGTTATCGTGGCTTTCGGTATTTTAGGCAATGTCGTTTGAGATTGAGCGCAAGTTTTTGGTATGCGGTGAGTTCAAGTCGCAGGCCTATGACAGCAGCCGCATCCGGCAGGGATATATTTCGTCGGGTGGAGGGGCTACCGTGCGTGTGCGTGTGCGTGACGACAAAGGTTATCTGACGATAAAGGGGCGTTCGGATGCAGCCGGTCTGTCACGTTACGAATTCGAGACGGAAGTGCCGCTGTCCGATGCGTTGGATTTGATGAAACTCTGCGAGCCGGGTGTGATAGACAAGACACGCTATCTGGTGCGTGCAGGCCGTCATGTGTTTGAAGTAGATGAATTTTACGGTGACAATGCGGGACTGGTCATTGCAGAAGTGGAGCTGTCCGATGAGAAAGAAGCATTTGAGAAACCCGTTTTCATCGGACGGGAGGTAACGGGCGACCGCCGTTACTATAATTCCCATCTTCGGGTGTATCCTTACAAACTTTGGCGCGAGGAATAAAGTGGGCCATATAGCGATGCCGATATAAATCCAACCCTGCTGGGTTGGAATTTTTATTTTATATATTTAGCGGCGGTTTTTTCTGTCCGACGTGCGTGTGATCCATATTCCGAATGTCAGTCCGGCCAGTGCTCCCGCAGCATTGGCGGCTAGGTCGAGCCAGTCGCCGCTGCGGTTGGTGGTGCAGTAGGCTTGTGCCAGTTCTATTATGCCGCTCATGATGACCGGCGCGATGTAAAGTGCGGCGATGCGTGTCATCGGGGCTGCGCACCGCCGTGTGCGCCAATCTTCCATCCAGAGAACAAAGACCAGTGTACCGTACATGAGCAGGTGGGCCCACTTGTCGATGAAACGTACGTCGCCCAAATCAACCTTGGGCGGAGTGAACATAGAAAGATACCAGATGACGAGTACCAGAATAATTGTGATAGGATATCTTTTTATCCGGTTTGTTAGTTTACATATCATATATATAACAATTTGTCTGCAAAATTAATTCTTTTTTAGTACTTTTGCAGCTATTGCCGATTAAAATTCAGAAATCATATATTAGGTAATCAATGGAAAGAGCAAATTTCGGAAGTAAATTAGGTATTGTACTGGCCTCTGCAGGGTCGGCCGTAGGACTGGGTAACATTTGGCGGTTTCCTTGCGAAGCAGGTGAAAATGGAGGAGCTGCTTTTATACTTATATATATATTATGTGTGGCATTTTTAGGGGTACCGGTGATGGTGTGCGAGTTTGTCATAGGGCGGCGGTCGCAGGCCAATACGGGGCGGGCTTACAGTGTGCTTGCTCCCGGAACGCAATGGAAATGGGTGGGATTGAACGGAGTGATGGCTGCGTTTCTCATTCTGGGTTACTATGGCGTGGTGTCCGGTTGGACCCTGGGCTACATGATAGCGTCTGCTACGGGCGGACTTAGCGGCGATATGGATTATGCACGTTTCTTTTATGACTTCTCCGGGAACTCGTGGCAGCCGGTGGCGTGTATGGTAGCTTTTATTACATTGACCCACGTGGTTGTGGTGCGTGGCGTGAAAGAGGGTATTGAACGTTTCTCCAAAGTGATGATGCCCGTATTGCTGCTGATTGTCTGTGTACTGGCCGTGTGCTCTTTTTCAATGCCCGGTGCGGCGGCGGGGCTCGATTTCTTGCTTCGTCCGGATTTCGGCAAAGTGGATGCCGGTGTTGTAGTGGATGCCATGGGGCAGGCGTTCTTCTCTATGAGTGTGGGAATGGGTTGTCTCAGTACTTATGCCTCTTATTTTTCGCGTGATGCCAGTCTGATGCGTACGGCTGGCGGAGTCGCGGTGATAGATACGTGCGTGGCCGTGCTGGCCGGCATTATTATTTTTCCGGCGGTGTTCTCCGTATCGGGGATAGAGACTGATGCCGGGCCTGGGCTGGTGTTTGTCACTCTTCCCAATGTGTTCCGCCTGGCTTTCAGTAGTGCTCCGGTGGCCGGACAAGTGTTCTCACTTATGTTTTATGTGTTACTGGTACTGGCGGCGCTTACTTCGTCCATCTCGTTACATGAGGTATCCACCGCCTATTTGCATGAGCGTTTTGCCATGTCCCGCAAGAAAGCGGCTACGATCGTCACCGTGTTCTGTATCTTGACGGGGACCGTGTGTGCCTTGTCGTTTGGTCCGCTGAATGGTGTGCGTTTGGGCGGACTGACGATATTCGACCTTTTCGATTTTGTCACGGCCAAACTGATGCTTCCGCTGGGCGGCATGTTCATTGCCATTTTCACGGGATGGAAGCTTGACCGCAGTGTGGTGCGTGATGAGCTGACCGGGGGAGGTCGGCTTTATGTGCCGTTTTTCAACTCTTTTATATTTATATTGAAATATGTGGCTCCCGTGGCTATTGCTTCCATATTCGTGAACGAAATTCTTAAATAGCCGGGAGGATGAAACACGGTTGGCGGGAACTTTTCTATTTTTCAAAAGCAGGGCGACGGGCTGTGATGCTGCTGGCCGGAATGTGTATAGGAGTGGCTGCGACCTCGGTTCTGTTCTTGTGGAAAGATGAGGCGGGGCCGGTCGGGACGGGAAATCGGGATGCTGTGGATTATGATGACTTCATGGCAGGCATACAGCACGACACCATTATCAGGAAGAATGTGGCACAGTCGGTTGCTCATGATACGGAAAAACGGCCTGAATTGTTCGTATTCGATCCGAATACAGCAGATTCCGTTGCGTTGATACGTTTGGGATTACGACCGTGGCAGGTGCGTAATCTTTGTAAATATCGGATCCGCGGAGGGCGTTTCCGCCGTCCTGAAGATTTTGCGAAGCTCTATGGCTTGTCATCGGAAGAGTATGAACGTCTGCGGCCTTATATCAGTATTGCAGAAGAATATAAATCGGAAATGCGGACTCGCAGGCATGAGCTATCTGCTGATACGGCGGTCCGTTTTATAAGACAGGAGAAGTTTTCTGAAGGCGTGACAGTGGATTTAAACGAGGCGGATACGATTACGCTGAAGAAAGTGCCCGGTATCGGATCGTATTATGCCCGTCGTATTACGGATTATCGTAACCGGCTGGGTGGATTCGTGTCGGTGGAGCAATTGTCGGAGCTGGAGGGAATCTCTGCTGAAACTTTGCAGTGGTTTACGGTCGAGCCGTCGGTGTTCCGCCCATTGTATATCAACCGTATGTCGGTGGAGGAACTGCGTCGTCACCCTTATTTGAGTTTTTATCAAAGCCGTGTGCTTGTGGAGCATCGTCGTAAATACGGACCGATGAAAAAGCTGCAGGCGTTGTCGCTTTACGGTGAGTTTACACCGGCAGATCTGGAACGCTTGCAGCCTTATGTGAGTTTCGAAGAATAAGTGTTTCTTGCAGGAAAATTCAAGAGATTCAATGATTGCCATAGCCTGCTGCCACAGCTATTCTGTGCGGGATTTCCGTATTGTCTATACGTCCGGTGAAGGCTTCGGCGCCGGCTCCGATGGCAAATACGGGAACATAACCGTTGGAGTGTCCGCCGCTTTGCCAGCCTACCATGGCTTTGCGAGCCATCATCTTGCGTGCTGCTGCGGCAATGGCGTTTTCACTTGCATACAATGTCTTGCTGTCTTTGGCCACTCCGTCGCAGAAACTTTGGTATGCTTTTTTCAGCGTTTCCGTTTCCTGCTCGTTTAACGGTATCTGTGTCCAGAACCCGAAATTGTCCTGCAATTGTCTACGCACGTATTCCCATGTAAACTTGTTGCCTTCTTTCTGGTGCTGTTCGGCGATCATCTTGCTGAATGCTCCCGCACTTTGGCGCTGATGTTTCAGCACACCGGTGTGCAGTTCATAGTGTCCCGTACCCAGAGCTATGCCGCCGGTTTCATGGTCTGCCGTGATGATGATCAAAGTTTCGTCGGGATGCTGCTGGTAAAATTCGTAGGCTACTTTCACTGCATTGTCCATGTCGATGACTTCTTTGAATACAGTGGCCGCATCGTTAGAGTGGCAGGCCCAGTCTATCTTTCCGCCTTCTACCATGAGGAAGAACCCGTCGGGATTTTTTTTGTTCAGGAAATGGATGGCCGCCCGTGTAATATCCTGTAAGGTAAGATCGTTTTTCCTGCGGTCGATGGCATAGGGAATCGAATTGCGGTCTGCGCGACTGGCCGTTTCGGTTTGCAAGAGCAGCATTTTGTCGGCATGGGATGATTTCTTGCGGTAGTCGGCGTAGCCACGGGCTATGATGTAGCCGGCTTCGGTGCATTGTGTATATAAATTTTTGCCGTCGTCTTCTTTTTCAGCGTCCGGTTTCAGAAAGTCGGAGCCGGCATAGAAGTCGAAATCTGCTGCAATAAGGTCCTTGCCTATCTGATGATACATGCCGCGGTCTTTCACATGAGCATAGAAAGCTGCCGGAGTGGCATGGTCTACAGAGACGCTGGTGGCTATGCCTACTGCTTTTCCTTCGGCTTTGGCGCGGGCTGCTATGCTGTTGAGACGTGTGGTTTGGTCAATGCCTACTCCCAGTGCTCCGTTTTTGGTCTTGTCGCCGGTAGCGAGAGCCGTGCCGCCTGCAGCGGAGTCGGTTACTCCGTTCGTGCCTGAAAACGTGGTGACAATCCCGGCATATGGAAATTGTGCGAAACAAAGCGGTGTAATGCCTATGCGTCCTTCAATATCTGCAAGATATGTTTCCGTTCCGTTCACTTGGTTGACTCCCATGCCGTCGCCTATGAAATAAAATACATACTTGGCTTTGCCTTCCGCCATCACGGCCAATGCCATGCACGCCACTACGCAAAGTGACAGTAATCTTTTTCTCATGATATGATGTAGTTTTAATGGTTTCCGTGCCAAAGTTACGGAAAAAACGGTTTGCATTCTGCTTATGGCGCGGGGTTATACTTTTTTAACCCGTCTGTCCGATTCCGTCTTGGTCTGAAACTTTATCTTTGCGGCTTGATAGTTTTTATTAAAAGGTTCTAAAAGATTGAAAGGTATGGTAAAACAATGTACGGTCTTGTTCGGTTGCCTGGCATTGGGGGAGCTTGCCGTATGGGCCACAGGGGTAAAACTTCCTGGCAGTATTGTGGGAATGCTTCTGCTTACGGCTTTTCTGGAGGCCGGCTGGGTGAAACTTAGCTGGGTGAAAGGCGTGTCGGATTTTCTGGTAAGCAACATGGGTTTTTTCTTTGTGCCGCCCGGTGTGGCACTGATGCTCTACGGGGATGTGATTGCCGAAGGCTTCTGGCCTATATGCACAGCGACGGTAGTCAGTACGGTATTGGTTTTGGTGGTTACAGGCCACGTGCATCAATGGATAAGGAGACATGGAATACCTAAGAAGTGAAGTGTTTTTAGTAGCGCTTACATTCGGCATTTATTTTCTGGCCCGGTGTTTACAGGAGCGTACGGGCTGGGTCGTGCTGAATCCTATTCTGGTGGCTATTGTTGTGTTGATCGGTTTTCTTGCGCTTACCGATGTCTCTTATGAGACCTATGCCGAGGGGACGTCAGTGATTGATTTTTGGCTTAAGCCGGCCATCGTAGCTTTGGCTGTGCCCTTGCATCTGCAACTGAAGGCTATCCGCCGCCAGTGGCTGCCTGTGTTAGCCTCTCAGCTGGCCGGTTGTGTGGTGGGAGTCGTATCCGTAGTGCTTACGGCCAAATGGATGGGGGCGCCGGACGAGGTGGTCGCTTCCATGGCACCGAAGTCCGTGACGACTCCTATTGCCATGGAAGTATCGCGATCTCTGGGCGGCATACCGTCTCTTACGGCGGCTATTGTCGTGACGGTAGGATTGTTTGGAGCGATATTCGGCTTTAAGATACTAAGGGTGGGGCGTGTGAAAAGCCCGATAGCCCAAAGTCTTGGGATGGGAGCGGCTTCGCATGCCGTCGGCACATCGCGTGCCATGGAATACGGGCATGCTTACGGTGCATATGCCGGTTTGGGATTGATACTGAACGGGCTGCTTACAGCGTTGCTTGCCCCTTTGCTGTTGCATGTGTTGGATGTGGGGTGATGTGAGAGACGGAGTATATGTGTAAAGAAGAGGGCAATACCATCATCTGATATGAAGATATGGTATTGCCTTCTTTTTTATGTAGCGTAACGCCCGTCCGGCTTTATGGATGCCTTACCGTAAATTTCAGGTTGCCTGTAGTTTGTCCGCACCGTGCTTTCAGGATATACAGACCGTTTGCCAGCGCGCTCACGTCTACGGACGTGGCTGTACCGTTTGTGCCGGTGGCAGTGTGCAATAGCCGGCCTTGCATGCCGTAAATGTCAAAGTAGACCTTTTCCTGCCGGCTGTCGGCTGTGAAGTTGACGACCAGGTTGCGGTCGGCCGGTGACGGACCGGCGTGGAATACCGGCAGCGCGTCGTTTCTCATTTCTCCGATGTGGGTAGTGCCGTCTGCCAAATCTTTTATTTCATTTGCTCCGAGAGCGTAGTTGTATATGCGGAAGTCGTCAATGCGTCCGGAAAAGAGCGGGTCGCCGGCAAACTGGCTTCGTCCGATATAGTTGAGCAAGGGGTAGAACTCGGAAGGGCGGATGGTGATGTCCTTTGACGAGGCTACCGTTTCTCCGTCCACGTAAAGACTTGCACCGTCCTCCCCGATAGTGACGGCTACATGTATCCATTTGTTGCGGTAGTAAAAACCGCGTTCTCCCTCAAGTTGCTGCTCTTCGCCTCCGTTTTTGACGGCAAAACGCATTTTTCCGTTATCTGCCGCAGGGGTGAGGAACATATATTCGTCCTCTCCGTTACCGAAGTCGAAGATGCGTTGCCAGTCCTTTCCTCCTTTCCAGTACATCCAGGTGGCCACCGTGATCTGTTTATGGCCGGCAATGTCAGCGGGCAGTTGCACAAAATGTTCCGTTCCGTCGAGCAATAATGCCCGGTTGCCGGATATTCCTTCCACATATGTCATGCCGACGGTTGCCGCACCGTGCCGCAAGTTGAGTGTGGTGTCGGATGTGTTTTCTTCAAATTCGTATCGTGCCGTAAGGGCGTTGCCTGTACTGGCCGTCGCGCTGACGGCCGCGGAGGCGGGTGAGGTATTGACCGACGCATCCACGGCTTTGACGGTGTAATAATAGGTAGATCCGCCTTGAACCTTATTGTCAACGAATGCGGTGTCCGTGATGTCGCGGGCGATGACCGTGAAATCCGTATCCGGTTTTTCCGAACGAAGAACCGTGTAAGTCTGGTAGAGAGCCTGTGAGTTGTCCCATGTCAGAAGAACTGACGACGCACGGTTTTCCGCCTTTACGCCCGTGGGGGCGCTTATGTTGCGGATGCGCGGTCTCATTCCGACAGGCAGGAACCGCCATAGCTGTGCGGTGCTGTTTTCATCCCATTCGGATTGTATGATCTTGCTTCCTTCGGCTTTCAGGCACAGTGAGCTGTGGCGGTTACGGATTCTGAACCATCCGTCGCCGGCGTATTCCACATACCATTGCTGGTTTACGTTATTATTCTTGCCGTACGGGATGACCTCCGCCTTATCCTCCATGGAGAAGTTGAGCACGTCGAGCGTCTGTCGGGACGCGACGGAAAGGATATAATGATAACTGAAGTCTCCGCCGATGCGGGGGTCTACAGGATTGACGTTCCATTGCTGCGTTTTCTTGCCGGTGCTGTAGCTGGATGTGGTAAGCGCATTGTTTGCGATGTCGAGCAGATTTCTGTTGAACTTGTTTATTATGATATAGGTACCGTCCACTACGGGTTGCACGTCTTCGCCCCAAGTGATGTTCACTACTTGTTCGGCGTTAGTCTGCCCGTCCTGATAGCTTCCGGCTTTGCCTCCCGGCAGTTCCATGACGAATTCCCGTTGCGGTCCGTATCCGTTGAAGAATACGTCGCGTTCCTTGGAGAGGAAACGGTAGGACGTGGTGGCGCCCTGTCGTTCCGACATGCCGCCGAAAGCCTGTACCTTTCCGTCCGGTGCACGATAAACGGAGGCGGCCGTCCAATTGGGCCGGTGTTCCGCATAAGCCAGCCGTTCTCCGTGTGCCGCCTTGCAGAACTCGCCGCGCGCGTATTCGGCCGGCCCCCACCAGATACCGGTCTGCAAGCCGTATTCCATACCTACCATGGCCTCCATGACATTGTGCATTTCATCGGCCGTGGCATGTTTTCCGTCTGCCCTTACAGTGGTGAAGAAACGGGCGAAGTTGTCGAAGCTTCCGGCTAGCTGGTGCGTGTTTCCTTCGTCCAGTCTGTCTTTCAGCGCATTGTACCAGGGAAGGGCCTGGTCGCAATTGAGCGTATTTCCGCCACAGATGCGGATGCCGTCAAACCTCGGATTCTTGCGCAGCTCGCCTGCGATGTTATAGAAGTCTGTCTGCGTTCCCTGTCCCCATCCGTAGTCCGGTTCGTTGAACGGTGATACGGAAACAACCTCGTAGCCGGCATCCTGGAAATGACGCATGGTTACGTCGATGAGCTGCGCCCAGTGTTCCGCATTGCCGGAGTACCACTCATCCACGCTGGGATGGTCACAGTTAAGTACCAGTTTCACGTCAGGTTTGCAGAAAGTAAGTAAACGCAGGCGCTCTTTTATCGCATCCGTCTGTTCCTGTTGCAGTTCGCCGTTCACGAGCGGATGGGTGGGCTGGAATGAGGCACGCACGACGGATACGTTGTCCTTGCCCATGAAAGCCACGCAGCGGCGCAGATTCTGTTCGTGCATCCATGCCATGTCGCCTCCCCATTCAACCTGACGTACGATACCCGGTTCGGAAAGTTTGAAAGGAACCATGCGGTCGGTTACGGGCTGGACTTTCAGATTACTGCTCGAACTGAAGCTTTGCGAATATGCGGATGAGGAGATCCATCCGGCTATGACAAATGAAATTAGGCGTAACGGTTTGCTTATCATATATTAGTATCGTTATATTAGTTCTGCAAAATAAGGAATTTTGTGCAAAGAAAGCAAGAAAACGGTGGTGTATCTGATACGAAAAAAAGAGATTTGTGCTTTTTAAGGTCTCTGGTTTAAGATGAATGTCTTTTCCGGCGGTACAATGTGTGTACTTTTGACATGTACGTTGTCGTTTCATTATTTTATTACAAATGATCCTTCCGGCACGGACGGTCGCTTTTTTTGTATATTTCGTTTCCGGAGGAAGAAGGTGATGAAACTTAGAAATGCTTCGGAATCCGGACTTTTCTTTTCAATGGCCTGATTCCGAATGGGAAAGACTATGTCTAATAGATTTCCTCTTGCACCGTAACCGTGGAAAGCAGAGAGAAAAGAGTATTAAAAGCCGGTAATGTCGGGTACTGCGGAGTACGGAACTTTTTCATGCGCACGAAAAAATATTTTCTTCCTCATGAAAATTTATTTTCGTGCGCATGAAATTCCGGAACTTTCGGCAAAGCCATTCGATGCTTGCCTGATGATGTGATTTTATTTTACAAAATATCTCTCCTGCCTTTACGCGGTACCGGGTGAAGGCAGGAGAGATGTTTAACAAAATTTCTGTCCGGAAAATATAAGCCGGTCTGAAGGTCTTATATTATTCGGCATGTAGGTTTATTGATGCGGCTTTCAGGCCTTTACTTTTTACTGTAAGAGTGATATTTCCTTTTTCTTTTCCGCTTTTTACAATGGCCATGGCGCGGCCTTTCCACGCCTTGCGTATGTGGTCGGTGTAGGCGTCGCAGTCTTTCAGGTCGGCGCTGCATGTGGCCGGGATAGTGCCTGCCCCCTTGATTTCGAAAATAAGCGTGTTGTCGGCAATGGGAACGACGACTCCCTGTTTGTCTGTGATTTCGGCAGTAATGTAGGCGAGCGATTCTCCGTCGGCAGCGATGACGGTGCGGTCGGCTGTCAGTCTGATGCGTGCGGGTTTACCGGCAGTTGTCAATGTGCGGGTTTCCGTCTCCTTTCCGTTTTCCACCCCTGCGATCCGCAGGGTTCCCGGTGTATAAGGCAGTGTAAAAATGGCCTTGAACTCCTGTGCTCTTGTAGTCGGTTTCTCGCCTATAAGTTGGTTGTTCAGGTAAAGTCGTACGGAAGGATAGTGTGAATAGACTTCCACATCGATGTTTTTCCCCTCGTGGCCCGGCCAGTTCCAATTTTCCCATGTGGGCCATACCGACCACAAGGTTTCCCTGATCTCACCATAGTATCCGTTGGGTTCCTTGACTGCCATGTAGAGTTTCTTTTCCGGATTGAACAGCATCTCTCGATAATAAGAGATGGGTTTGCGCAGGCCGGTCAGGTCGATGTCGCCGCAATAGGCCCCGTGCCAGGGAAACTGGTTGCGGTGATAGTGCTCGCCTTCCGATTCTCCTTGGTAGTAGAAGCGGCCGATACCCGACTCGCCGAGGTAGTCGATGGCGGTCCACACGAAGTCGCCGATGATGTAGGAATGGTCATAGGTGCGTGCCCAATTGATGAACGCCTCGCGCGGATAAGACTCCGTTTGCATCATGACGCGGGACGGAACACGCTGGTGGTCGGATGCCCCTTTGTGCATCATGTAGTTGTAGCCCACGATATCATGCGCGGCTGCCAGCGGGTCGTAGATCTCCCAGTCATTGTCCCAGGCGGCGAGGGCGGATGTAACGGGACGCTCCGGATCGAGACGGCGCACGTATCCGGCCAGCGCGTGTGCGGTCAGCACGGCTTCGGGGCTTTTACGCTCGATAATCTCATTGCCTATGCTCCAGCAGAAGACGGAGGGATGGTTGCGGTCGCGCAGCACCATGGACTCGATGTCTTGTATCCACCATTTGTCAAACAGTTTGGAATAGTCGTGTGGTGTTTTCTCGGCGCGCCAGCCGTCGAATGATTCGTCGATGGCCAAAAGTCCCAGGTGGTCGCAGGCGTCGAGAAACGCTTCGGAGGGCGGATTGTGTGATGTGCGGACGGCGTTGAATCCGGCATCTTTCATTAGCCGGGCCTTACGCCATTCCGCATCGCGGTAGGAGGCTGCGCCGAGGGCGCCGTTGTCATGGTGCACGCATCCTCCGTTCAGAATGACGGGTTTGCCGTTGAGCAGTAATCCTTTGGCTGCACTGTATTCCACGGTGCGCACGCCGAAAGTGACTGTCCGGCTGTCGTCACTGTCTGTTCCGTTGCCTTTCAGACGGCATTCCATTTGATAGAGGTTCGGGGTTTCCGGACTCCACATGTTGGGATTCTTCAAGGGTATTTGCAGTTTGAATGTCCGTATCTCACCGGCTTCCAGGCTGACGGCCTGTTCTTTTGCCTCTACGGAATGTCCCTCTGTGAGTATTTTCCCGCTCAGGGTGGTGCTCACGGAGTGTGTGTGGCGGTTGGTCACGGTGGCTTCTACCTCAATCGTGGCGCCGGATGGGCCTACGGTGGTGTGGACGGCAATGCCCCACGGCTCAAAGTGGACTTTGGGGGTGCGGATCAGTTTCACGTTACGGTAGATTCCCGAACCGGTGTACCAGCGGCAGTTTTTCTGAGAGGCATTGTCCACTCGTACGGCAACGACGTTCCGTCCGGCTTTGAGGTGGGGTGTGATGTCGAAATAGAAAGAAGAGTATCCGTAAGGACGGATGCCGAGATGATGGCCGTTGACGAATACTTCCGCGTTCATATAAACGCCTTCGAAGTAGATGGTGGTTTCGGGGCGTCCTGCATCCGGGGTGAAGTGGAACGTTTTGCGATACCATCCGATGCCCGTAGGATAATAGCCGCCGTCGTTTCCGGAGGGATTGGTTGCTTCCGGGCGTCCCTCGATGCTCCAGTCGTGGGGCAGGTCCAGTGTACGCCATTCGTTGTCGTCAAAGTCCGGGTGTGAGGCCTTTTCATTGTCGCCCTGGAAAAATTTCCAGTTACTGTTGAAGTTGACTTCCCGTGTGTCGGGGGTGGCGGACCGCACGGAAGTGCACTCTGGCGGTAATGAGGCGATAGAGGCCTGTAGGCCGCAGTTTGTGCCGAGTGCAAGAAGAGCTGCTGCCAGCCATTTCAGTCCGGTTGTCCGGTGTGCATGTGAGTTTGTCTTCATTGAATTGATTTTTTTGATAAAAGTTGAAGGATTGGTTTCGCATATAGCGTGGGCGGTTGTCATTGTAGTGACAATACCTTGTGCGAATGCTTGCAAAACTATCATAAAAAGAAGAAGCCGGGGGGATAAAAAACTGCCATAGAAGGGACAAAATCATGTTATGGCAGTGATTTAGTCCCTTTGATGCAAGAAAAACGGGCTTAGTCAGCCATGTTTTTCTTTCTCTTGATATTCACTGGGAGTCAGTTTGAATTCATCTTTGAAACACTTGGTAAAATATTTGGGGGAGGAGAAGCCTGTGGCGTAAGCCACTTCTGCGATGGTCAGCCTACGGTGGCGGAGCATATCGCAGGCATATTTCAGTTTGATGTTGCGTATGAATTCCAGCGGTGTAAGCCCGGTCATGGCTTTTACTTTCCGGTGAAGGGTGGATTTGGAGATATGCAGATGGCCGGCTAACTGTTCCAGGCCGAAGCTCTCTTCTGCCAAATGTGCATGGATAAAGTCGGCCATATTCTGAAGGAATCGAGTGTCGTCGGGAGCATATTCCAGTTCGGCCAGCCGGATGTGGTCTTCCAGCCGGAACGATTGCTGGCGGTTGCGGTGTGTCCGGATCAGGTTGTCGATGAGTGCAGCCAGCACTTTCATTTCGAACGGTTTGGCCAGATAGCCGTTTGCACCGGCCGCATAACAGTCCACTTTGTCATCTGGACTTTGTTTGGCGGTCAGCATGATGATGGGGATGTGGCTCGTTTCTATCTGTGATTTGAGTTTTCGGCAGAGTGACAGCCCGTCCATGACCGGCATCATCACGTCCGATACGGCGAGATCGATATCCTGTCCGTGGATTCTCTCCAAGGCTTCTTTGCCGTTTTCGGCCCTGAGAATCGTATAGTCTCTACACAGTGTTTTTTCCATCATGTCCAATAGCTGGATATTATCGTCTATGAGCAGAATGACCGGATTGTCCGGCTGTGTCCGGGTGTTGTCCGGCAGTGGTGCCGACAAGCTTGTGCCTGCGATGCCGGTAAGGGAGGCGCCGGTCTGCTGGTCGGTTGTTTTCGTCTGAAGGATGTAGTCCGCCGGTCTGTCTGCTGTATCCGTGGCCCAGTCCAACGGAAGTGTTACGCAAAACCGGCTTCCTTTGCCGGTTTCGCTTTTTAAATCGATATGCCCGTGATGCAGTTCCGTCAGTTCGCGGACCAATGCCAGCCCTATGCCGTTCGATTGTCCGCTACGCCCGTTGCTTCCGGTATAGAAGCGTTCGAATATTCTCTTTTGTTCTTTGGGCGGTATGCCTGCACCTTCGTCTTGTATGGTAAACACAGCCTTGCGTGTGGTGCTTGATGACTGTATTTCTACGATGAAATCGACGTTTTTTCCTTTTGGGGTATATTTTATGGCATTGGATAACAGATTATAGAGTATCTTGTCTGCTTTGTCAAAATCCAGTGAGCCGAAGTAAGTTCCTTCGGGTATGTGGAGGTTCAGCCGTAAGCCCTTCTGCTCGGCGAGTGGAGCGAAATGGTTAATACATAGTTGGCGTGCAAAACCGAAGATATCGCCTTGTTCAGGATGTAGTGTCAGGCTGTTTTTCTCTATCTTGCGGAAGTCCAGGATTTGTCGGAGGAGACGTTTCAGCCGATCTACGTTTTGGCGCAGAATGGTGATTTGTCGATTTTCTGTAGGATACTGTTGTTCCCAGTAGTCGCTTACGCAGGAGATGACGCTGAGCGGGGTGAGGAGGTCATGGGAGATGTTGGTGAAATAATCCAGCTTAGCCTGAGTCATGGTTTCTTGAAGTTGCAGCCGGTTGCGGTGGTGCAGTCGCAACAGGTACAGTCGCAGCAACGTATAGAGGAGCAGTAGAGTTGCCGTTGCATAAAGGAAGTATGCCCATGTGGTTTCATACCAGGCCGGAAGTTGGGTGATGGAGAGCAGAGTGGTGGGTTTCTGCCATTGGCCGTTCGTATCGGTGGCTTTTACTTGCAGTTGGTAACTTCCTTTGGGTAGTTTCTGATAGTAAGCCGTATTTTCTCCTTTCCGTAGATTATTCCATTCTTTATCGAATCCTTTCAGGAAATACGCATAACGAACATGCTCGCTTCCTGCGTAGTTGAGTGTGGAGAAGCTGACGGACAGATTGGGGCTTTCCGGTGGCAGAATAAGGTTGCTGCGGTCGGGGTTGCCGGAAATGCAGTATGGCGAGGGAGCGAACAGCATACTGTGTGTGCCGCTTCTGAAGTCGGTCAGTACCACCGGATGGGCGGGAGCCTGGTGTGTTGCAGTCGGGGGCGGAGTGATTGATACGATGCCGCCGTGGCCTCCGGCATGAAGCGTGCCTTTGTCGGACAGGCAGGTTGCCTGGTCACGGAAGATGGGAGTGACCATGTTGCCGTCGGATGGAGTGTATTGTTGCAGACTGTGATTTCGGGTGTCGTAGTGTATGATCCGGTTGTGAGAGACAAGCCAGAGATGTTGCTGTTTCAACAGTAGGTTCAGAATCCTTGTGCCTTGTGTGTCGAAACGGTGGCTGAGATCGTGAAAATGGGGCTCGTCGGGCTTTCCGTACAGGATACGTCCCAAGGAGGTCGAAGCCCAAAAACCGCCGGATTCATCGGATCGGATGAATTGGATATGTTCGTTGTTGCGGTTTCGAAAGACTGGCTTTTGCCGGATGCAGTGCATGCGTCCTTCCTTTATCGTTAAGATGTATAAGTGTTGTGCGGTGGCCGCCCATACGGATTCATGGTTTCTGAGAGTAAAACAAGTGAAGTCCAGGCTGTCCGGTGAGGAGTAAAGTTGTTCGCCGACAGGAGGAAGGTAAAGTATGTGTTGCCCGCTGTGCAGCCACAGGGCGCCGCCCGGCGCCTCTTCCAACTGTGTGGCGGGGGCGTGATTGCCGTCTGGCTGGGTCAGTGGGATGTTTCGTGTGGTTTGGAAGCCTCCTTGAACATAGTTCAGAAGATACACATGATGGTCGTGCGGAGCGGCGATCCATAGTCCGTCTGTGGTTGGACTCGTCGCCGTGACGCGCGCGTCTACGGTAAGATGTTGTATGTCGGGGGTGGGGAAAACGGTATGGCCGGACTTCGGTTCGTAGAGGCAGAGACCGAACCTGTCCTGAATGAGCCAGAAGCGTTCCTGGCTGTCGAGGTTCAGCGTGAGCAGGTTAGGTGTCCGGTTCAGTGCGGTACGCAGGTGATCCAGCGGATAGTTGTGTATGGTCTCCTTATGAAAAGTGAGCAGAGTGCCCCGGTCATAGGAGCTGAGCCATAGGTTACCGTCGCGGTCTTTTAGGATCTTGGTGTACATCTTTCCGGTGTCAATATGGGCCGGAAGCGTGACGGGAAGTAGTTTTCCGGTTGTATTGTCATAACGGAAAGCATACAGATTGTCGTAGGACATGGCCCAGATATATCCGAAAGTGCCGTCCTGTTCCAGACTGAAGAACTTGCTGTCTGCGGTGCGTCCTCGTGGAGATGTCACGTTCTGACGGATATAACGGGCGTGCCGGAAGTTCCGGTCGGGAATGAGCTGCCACAGGCCTTCGCCCCACGTAGTGAGCCAGTAGTGGCCTTCATGGTCGCGCAGAAGAGTGAAAGGCTGGTTTTTCAGGCCTACGGGCGGCAGATGATGCAGGGCCTTTAGGTCTGGATAATAGATGAAGATCCCGTTTCTTGTACAGATCCACAGGCGCTTACCTTCTTTCTCATAGGTAAGGGAATGAATGAAAGAGTGTTGTCCGTCAGTCAGAGGCAGACGAAGGGTGTCGCAGGTTAGTGATGGAGTGTCGAAACAGATGACACAATCGTTCACCCCGGCCCATACGGTGCGTTCTCCATTGGAGCAGAGTGCCTGGATGCCGTCTGTCTGATCTTGAGTTCCAAAGAGATGGCTTATCCGGTATGTTCGTTTATTAATGAGGCTCAGGCCTGTTGGTGTTCCCACCCAAAGATTCAGACTGTCCTCTGCCAGACACAGGATGTGGTTGTGGCTAAGGCAATAAGGAGCTTGGTGGTTGGTCTGGAATATTTGCAAGTGATAGCCGTCATAACGCGCCAGTCCGTTAGTGGTTCCCACCCATACGAATCCGTCTTGATCCTGATACAGGCAAGTCATTTCATTGGATGGGAGTTCTTCGGCAAAGGGAAAGTCTCTCGACCAGATGGCTTGCGCTGCAAGGTTTGCAGTTAAGGCCGGACAAAGATACAATAGTAGAAGAAGAATATTTTTCATGGATGTTCCCGACGGTTTTACAGGAACAAACTTACGAAAAAAACAGCTATTCTTGTCCATATGCCATCGAAAAAAACAGATTTGTCGTTCTATGGGATTTTGTGGCGGCAGATTGTGTGGAGAGAACCGTATCTGAGGACGGGGGGCGGGGTGATGCCGGAGAAAGGGCAAAGACGAAATGGAGGTGGAAAGATAAAAACAGTCCCCTGTCGACATCCTCGGATGCCGGCAGGGGAGAATGATATGTGCTGTAGTTTACAGTTTCCTCTTTTTCATGACAACGGCGTCTATCACGGCCACGGCCGTGATGTTCACGATGTCTCGTACCGAACTTTCAAAGTCTGTGAAGTGGATAGGTTTGTTCAGCCCCATCTGTATAGGACCGATCATCTCCATTTCGTCACCGTTCATGGCCTGAAGCAGCTGATAGCCGGCGTTTGCCGAACTGAGGTTAGGGAATATCAAGGTGTTGACATTCTTGCCTTGCAGACGGGTAAACGGATACTTGCGGTCGCGCAGTTCGTCGTTGATGGCAAAGTTCACCTGCATTTCGCCGTCGATGGCCAGATTCGGATATTCTGCCTGCATGTATTCGACCGCTTTGTGCATGGATGCCGGGCTGCCGCAGGTGTCGGTGCCGAAGTTAGAATACGACAACATGGCGATGACCGGTTCGTGGTTGAAGAAGCGCACCGTTTTTTCGGATAGCCGTGCGATGTCGATCATCGTGTCCGTGTCGGGGTGGCGGTTGATGAGCGTGTCGGCCAGGAAATACGTGCCTTTTTTGCTGTTCATGATGTGCATCGTGCCGAAATGGTTGTATTCCGGCTGGATGCCGATTACCTCTTTGGCCACTTTAATGGTGTTGGAGTATTTGGTATATACGCCGGTGATGAATGCGTCGGCCTCGCCGGTCTCCACCATCATCATGCCGAAGTAGTTGCGTTCAAACATCTTGTCGTTGGCCTCTTCGAACGTATAGCCCTCGCGTGCCTTCTTTTCGGCGAGTATTCTGGCATAGCGCTCGCGGCGTTCGGCCTCGCGATCATGTCGGAGGTTGATGATCTCGATTCCCTCCAGACTGAGATCCAGTTCTTTGGCCAGCTTTTCGATGCGCTCGTCGTTGCCCAGCAGGATCGGGTGGCAGATGCCTTCGGCCTTGGCTTCCACGGCTGCTTTGAGCATGTTGGGATGGATGCCTTCGGCAAACACCACACGTTGCGGATTGCGGCGGGCCGTATCTCTCAACTGGCGTGTGAGTTTGGATTCGTATCCCATGAGTTCTTTCAGTTGGCGGGCATACGCATCCCAGTCTTGTATGGGCTTGCGTGCCACACCGCTTTCCATTGCCGCGCGTGCCACAGCCATGGATACTTCGGTGATGAGGCGAGGGTCTACCGGTTTGGGGATGAAGTAAGAAGGGCCGAAAGTGAGGTTGTTCACATGGTAGGCTTCGTTTACCACATCCGGCACGGGTTGCTTGGCTATTCCGGCGATGGCGCGCACGGCGGCCAGTTTCATTTCTTCGTTGATGGCGGTAGAGCCCGTATCAAGCGCACCTCTGAAGATGTAAGGGAAACCGATTACGTTGTTGATCTGATTCGGGTAGTCGGAGCGTCCGGTAGCCATCAGTACGTCGGGGCGGGAGCTCATGGCGTCTTCGTAGGAAATTTCCGGTACGGGATTGGCCAGGGCAAATACGATGGGCGAGGGAGCCATGCTGCGCACCATGTCTTTGCTCAACACGTTGCCGCGCGACAGACCGAGGAATACGTCCGCACCCCTGACGGCTTCTTCCAGCGTGTGAATGTCCGTGCGACGGGTGGCGAAGTAGCGTTTCTGTTCGTTCAGATCCGTGCGGTCGATGGAGATTACGCCCTTGCTGTCCAGCATGACGATGTTTTCCAGGCGGGCACCGAGCGAGACATACAGGCGGGTGCACGATACGGCGGATGCTCCGGCACCGTTTACCACGATCTTTACGTCTTCTATTTTCTTACCCGCCACGTCGAGTGCGTTGAGCAGTCCGGCGCTGGAGATGATGGCTGTTCCGTGCTGGTCGTCGTGCATCACGGGGATGTCGAGTTCTTCTTTCAGCCTGCGCTCTATTTCGAAGCATTCAGGCGCTTTGATATCCTCCAGATTGATGCCGCCGAATGTAGGCGCGATTGCCTTTACGGCCTGGATGAATTTTTCGGGATCTTTCTCGTCCACTTCGATGTCGAACACATCGATACCCGAATATATCTTGAAGAGCAGTCCTTTTCCTTCCATTACCGGTTTGCCGGCCAGCGCACCGATGTCGCCCAGGCCGAGCACGGCGGTTCCGTTGGAGATGACGGCCACAAGATTGCCTTTTGCCGTATAGCGGTAGGCATCCTGCGGATTTTTTTCTATTTCAAGGCACGGTTCGGCCACACCGGGCGAATAAGCCAATGAGAGGTCGGTTTGTGTGCTGTGAGGCTTGGTGGGTACCACTTCGATTTTTCCCGGCTTGCCCTGTTCATGATAGTGCAAAGCCATTTCTTTGGTTATTTTTGCCATTTTGTTATACTTTGGTTCGTTTCTTTCTACCTTATACTTCGCAAAGATACGAAAAAATTATATTTTGAAGCGTTTCTCCCGTATTTTTCATTATTCTGTAAGGTTGTTGGCTGAAAACGGAAAGAAAATGATATCTTTGTGATCTACAAGAAAGAAGAGAATCATGTTGGTTAGAATTTATCCCGAGAACCCTAATCCCCGCGAGATGTCCAAGGCGCTGGCGATGCTTAAGGCCGGTGAACTGATCGTCTATCCTACCGATACGGTATACGCCATAGGATGCGACGCGCTGAACGTGCGTGCGGTGGAGAAGATCTGTGCGCTGAAAGGAGTGAATCCTCAGAAAAGCAATCTGTCGATTATCTGCTACGACCTGTCCGATATCAGTGAATATGCCAGGGTGAGCAATGCGGCTTTCAAGTTGCTCAAGAGAAACCTGCCCGGTCCTTTCACGTTTATCCTTCCCACGAGCAACCGTCTGCCCAAGATATACAAGAGCAGGAAAGAAGTGGGTATCCGTGTGCCCGACAACAGCATTGCGCGGGGGCTGGTGGAGGAACTGGGGAACCCCATTCTTACGATGTCCGTGCGCGATGAAGACGAGATACTGGAATATTCCACTGATCCCGAACTGATTCATGAGAAGTTTGGAGATAAGGTGGCACTGGTCATAGACGGAGGATACGGCGGAAGTGAGGCTTCCACAGTGGTTGACTGTAAGGAGGATGCTTTCGAGACCGTGCGTCAGGGAAAGGGGCACCTCTTATTATGATCAATCCTTGCCGTAGCTTTCCCGCTGCGGCAAGGATTGATCGGAAAGGGAATGTACAGACCGGAATGCCGGTCTTGGTACGGTTCCTTATGGGTAGGAGGTGCGTTTATTCCTTGGTCAGTGTCAGCGCCTCTTCTCCGTTCTCGTCGAGCAGTACGGCCGTGTGCTCGTCTTTCACGTTGAAACTTTTCACCTTGTTCATGGCTTCCAGAACCTTTCCTTCAAGTGTCATACCCGGACCGGCCATCATGGTAGAGAGCAGTTTGTCGAATTTCAGGGAAGCGCTCCGGCCTTTCTCCTGTTCAAAACCTCCGTTCACTATGTTGCATCCGGCGTTGCCGTGCAGTGTCTTCTTTTCCGTGTCGAATTCAAGGAATGGCATTTTGTCGGTTTTCTCGATGCTTTCCGCCGTTTCGCCATATACCTTGGTGATGTTCCACTTGCCTTCGAGGGATGCCAGGGTGGCGGCAGGCCGTTTGCTCAGCGTGAGCAGGGCGTTGCCCTGAGCGTCTGTCAGGGTCAGCTCTTCTTCCGTGCCTTTATATCCTGAAACGTTGTTCAGTGCCTGAAGCACGGCCGTTTCGGTTTCCATATCCTGACAGAGCATCCGTGTGGACATGACTTGTCCGAACGCTACCTGTCCGGCTTTGGTTTCGTCTACTTCCACTGAGGCGTTGATGCGGTTGCATCCCGCACATCCGTACATCCTTTTCTTCTGTAAGTCAATGCCTAAGAACGGATCATTTTCGGCTGTGGCCGCCTTTCCGTTCACTGTGGTTATATTCCATTCCCCGTTCAGGGCGCTTGTCTGCAAAGTGTTTTTGGTACTGCTGCAACTGCTTGCCAGCACAACTGCCAACAGGGCTGCTCCCATCGTTTTCATTCTTTTCATTTCCATTTTTTTCTGGTTGAGTTTAAATTTGTTTGCTGCAAATATACTTCTTTTTCCTGTTTTGAGTCGGCTTTTAAGTTGTTTTAATTTACAGAAAGGATTGTTTTGCCTTGCGGCGGCCGGTAGTCTGAGGGGGAGTTTGCCCGGTTGTGAGGAGTGCGTGAAAAGGTGATGAGGAATACAATGAATTTTCTTCCGCAGTATTTTTTAAAATGATGAGCATGATTTTTTTATTTGATGCGCATTATTTTTCTGTGTATGCCGGATGACTGGTAACGGTCTTATAGCAAGTGTTTTATAAGTTAACCTTTGAGGGATGAAGATTTGCTCTGAAAAAGTATTATCTTTGCAGAAACCTTTGTCAAGGCACGATGTGAAAAATATTAACTGATCAAGATGGGGAAAACGAAATATATGCAGGCTGACGAGGCTTTCTTCAAGTTGATACGACTGGCTGTAGGCACCTGCCACGACTGCGATGTGGCGCTCGACAAGGAGGGTTGGGCAACAGTATATGAAATGGCCTGCAAGCAGGCGCTGGCGGCTGTCGTTCTCGATGGAGTGGAACGCCTGTCGGTGATGCAGAAGCCTCCTATGGAGATTGTAATGCCGTGGATAGGACTGGTGCAGCAAATCGAGGTGGCCAACCAGAAGCTGAACCGCACCGCGGTGATGGTGTGCGACAAATTCCGGCGTGAAGGGATGGGCGTCATATTGCTTAAGGGGCAAGGCAACGCCCGGCTCTATCCACGTCCTTTGCACCGCACGCCCGGCGACATCGATCTGTGGATGGACAACGGTCGGAAGGCGGTGGTCGGTTATGCCCGGAAATACTGTCCGGGTGTGGAAGTATGCTATCATCATGTCGATTTTCCTGTGTTGAAAGAGGCGGAGCTGGAGCTTCATTTCACACCGTCGTGGATGAACAGTTGGCTGATGAACCGCAGGCTGCAGCGCTGTTTTGCGGAATGGAAGCGGCTGTCGTTGCTGCATTCCGTGTCGTTGCCCGGTGTGGTGGGAGAGGTGGCCGTACCCACGGCGGAGATGAACCGTATTTATCTTTTGGTGCATATCTACCGCCATCTGTTCGACGAGGGCATCGGCCTGCGTCAGTTGCTGGACTATCATTTTGTGTTGCGCCGTCCGTGCTCGGAGGCGGAGCGTGACGAGGCGGTCAGGGTACTGAAACATTTGCATCTGAAGCGTTTTGCAAGTGCCGTGATGTATGTATTGCAAACCGTGTTCGGACTGGAGGATGAATATCTGTTGGTAGAGCCGTCGGCGGCACGTGGCGCCCGTCTGCTGGACGAGATCATGGAGGCCGGAAATTTCGGACAGTATGACGGCCGCATTCATAGGCCGCAAGGGGAGAAACCGTTCGGGCGGTTTTGCCGCACGGTGGGGCGCGACCTGAGGTTTCTTGCCGATTATCCCGGAGAGGTGATATGGGCGCCTCTGTTCAAGATATGGCACTATTTATGGCGTTCGCGTCACGGCTATTTACCGGTTCGGAAATAACCTCCGGCCTATAGGCGGGGTAAGTGTCAGTCTTTTTTGCGGCAAGCCAGAAGAGCTTGCAGCGTTTCCACATCTTCGGGGAGCGTGAGTTTGAAATTCCGTTCCGACCCCGGAGAGATATAGAGTTTTTTTTCGGGAAAAACTTCCGTGATCAGCGTGTAGAGCGATTGGCTTTGTCGGTTGTTTGTTTCATCGGCTTTTCGCAAGATTTCCTTCAACTCATTCAGACAGAATGTAAGTGGCGTTTGCGCGCGGTGAAGCGCTTCGCGCGGAATGCTGCCTGCCGACGAGATGCCGTCGCGGCTTATCATGTAAGCTTCGTGGCTTTTTACGGCGGTGACGGCATTGCCGTAGGTTCGGAATGTGCGCAGATTAAGAGTGATGATGTCGTCCGAGATCAGGGGGCGCACGGCCTCATGAGTCAGTACGGTGGGATTCTCCATGTCGCTTTCCGCGCTGAGCCCTTCAATTCCATTGCGCAGAGAGTCGATGCTGCTCTGGCCTGCCGCAAAAGATTTGCGGAATTTCCGGATACCGGCCTTGCGGGCCGCTTCTTCCACGAAATCGAACCATTCCGGATTGCATACCACATAAATGCGGTCTGTTTCAGGGTGGCGTTCAAAAGTCTGCATGGTATAGGATATCACCGGTTCGCCCGCGATTTCCATAAATTGCTTGGGACAGGTGCTGTGCATGCGGTAGCCGTGGCCTCCGGCCAGCAACAATACGACGTTGAGAGGCCTATCCATTTTTTAAATCCTTGGTAAAACGTTGGCAGAACGATTCGTGTACGTGACGTGTATAGAAGCGGAGCGGTTCGAGAACGCCTATCTCGAAAATGAAAAACAACCAGGGCATGCCGGCAAGCAGTGAGGTGAACAGCACGATGACGCGCGTGTCGAACGTCAGGATATTGGTGTATTTCATCAGCGGAAGACTGGCCGCGCGGAAACGTTCTTTCCATTCCTGCGGGACGCCATCGGGGAAACAACGTTGCATTTCTGCATAAAAAATCTGGAAGGAAGGAGTCTGGCGTTCCTGACCTCTCGTGTAGTTGCTGTAAAAATAAAGGTATATCTTGTGAAACCATTCCTTGCGGTTCCATGGCAACGACCGCATCAGGGCGCGCTGTTGTGCATAAGTGTCCAGTTCGCTTCCCGTTTCTCCTTTCAGGAAATACAGGTGGATGTTGCGGTAATAGTCAGCCAGTGCACACTGTTTGGCATGACAATGCAGGCCCGACCAGGCGGCGACGAGCCATATCCATACGCCCCACGGTTGTCCCCAGGGGGCGGTTTCAAAGGTCAGTCTCAGACAGATGAAGAAATAGATGGAGAAGAACCATACATCGCCGGCAAACCCGTCCAGGATGCGTCCTATCAGCGTTTTTTGCCCTGTCATGCGGGCCAGTTGTCCGTCGGCACAGTCATACCAGTTGGCCCATACCAGGAAGAACATGCCGATGACGTTCATCGTGAGGTCGTTCCAATAAAAGAAATATCCGGCCAGCGCGCCTATGACGATGGATAGCAGGGTGACGGTGATGGGGTGGACATGCAACTTTCTGAACAGCAAGGCCCAGAGATAGCCGGGAGTTCGGGTGACATAAAGTTCGAAAGCTCCTTCGGTATCCTCCGATTTCATGGTGGCTTGTACACGTTCTCTCAGTGTGGATGATGTCATAGTTTGTTGTCCTCTTGAAGTACCGGGCATTTTGCCCTTTCATAAAAGTGTTGCAATATTCGTAAAAAAAAGCGGATTCTGCAAGTTGTAGAGGGAAAAAGGTCGGAATAAAGAGGTGAAACTTTTGCTTATGTGATGTTTTTAGTGATGAGTCTGCCGGATCTGTACCCGGAATGTGAGGGGGTATGGTCCGAGCCGGAGGCCTGTGTTTGTCCGTATTCAGGAAGAGACGGCAGAGGGTGGAGGGCCTGACGTAAGGGAAAGAACACTATGGGGCGGGTATACCGAATGCCGCATCATACCCGACAGTGCCTTGCGGGGCATGGCGATGTGTGTTCAGAAGGTATGCCATGTAGTATTCGGAAGGTACGTCGAAAGGGGCGGTGATACCGAATGTTGCGGCGGGAATATAGCCGTGGCGGTGATAATAGGCCGGATCGCCCAGCACGACGGAAACGTCGTATCCCATGTTCCGTGCCGCATGATGCCCTTGCCCGATCAGTGCCGTGCCCACACCTTTGCGTTGAAAGTCAGGATGAACCGACAAGGGTGCGAGAGCAAGTGCGGTGTTTGGGCCTATTCGCACCTCCGTAAAGAGTATGTGTCCGATGATTCTGCCTTCTTCCGACACGGCTACTAACGAGAGTGCGGGGACGAAACTGCCGCTTTTCCGTAAGGCTCTTACCAGTAAGGCTTCGTTTCCGTCGCTATGTTCCGCCTCTTCGAAAGCTGCTGTGACGAGCGCTTCCACTTCGGAATAATCTTCCGTTTGTTCTTTTCTTATCATCCATGTAGCATTCATATCTTTGTTATATGCTTGCGGTCAGTTCAAGATGAAGTATAGGATAGGGTCTGCCTTCTCCGTCGGTGTCGCTCCGGCCTGCCACGGAGAATCCGTGTTTGCGGTAAAAGTCCAGTGCCCGTATGTTCTGTTCGTTGACGTCGACTTTGGTCAGCCCTTTCTCTTCGGTGGCGAACCGGAGCAATGCCGAACCGTATCCCTGTCCCATCGCATCGGGATGCACAAACAGCATCTCTATCATATCTTTGCCGAGCCCGATGAAAGCGCACAAATTCCCGCACTTGTTCCTTATGGCATACGGTTCTACGTTCGGCAAGTATTCCTGTAGCATACGTCCGTAATAGAAGTCAAGGTCTTCTTTTTGAAGAAAGCGGTGCGTAGCCGTCACCGACCTCAACCAAATCTGTCTCAATGTCTCATACTCCCGGCATGGCTCTATGCTTGTCATCTTCTTCGTTCTTTTTTATAATGCGGTCACGCGGACCGTACAAGGCTTGTCGCATTCGTTTTTCCAGTGATGGAGATAATCGAACCATTCCTTACTGCTTTTAAAGCCTTCTTTTTCGCGTCCGGCGCAGACTGTGATGCGGTAACGGATGTGTCGTGAATCGTCTGTTTTCAGTAGGGTGAGGTAATTGAAATCGTCCTCTTTCATACCGGTCCGGTTGGGGGCGGCGGCGAGCAGTCCCAGTCCGACCCATTCGTCATGCTCCGGGTCGCTTTTCTCCGGAACATTGTTTCCCCAACTTCCGCACAGGCCGTCCTTTTGCATAAAGCCGCAGGAGTGTCTTTCGAGTTTCTGAATGCCGGTGCAGAACGTGGCGTCAGGTGCCGCTCCGTCGATGGTGATATCCACTTCCACGTCACGATGACCGGCATAGAGTGTATAGCGCTGGGTCATGTGCAGGGGCTGTCCGTCGTAGATCCATTGTCCGTCTGCGACTTCCACGATAGAGCGTACGGGACCATCGGCCAGAATCGTCTGTCTGCGCCATGCCACCGTGTCTATATAACAGGGATTTCCGTCCCGGTAGCCGCGGAACGATCCTGCGCCGACCGACTTTCCGGCCCACAGGATGTCGCAGCCGTATCCTTGTTCCAGTTGTGCGGGAGTGGTGTAGAATCCTGTGCTGTCCGTCTCCAACCGGTAGAATGTCTTACCGTAGAGGTCGATGCTCTGCCGGTTGTCCATATAGATGCGGAAAGCTGCGATATGGCTTTCGAACACCGCGCCGTGGCCGTAGATGCTGTTATACATATCCAACAGATCGGCATTGCCGGGGAAAGTGACGGACTTGACCTCCGGATGTTTGCCCTTCTGGTCGTGCAGTTTGAGGTAAGCCCGCGTTTTCCGCGGGTAGTGCCGGTTTGTCTCTTTGTCCGACAGCGTGATGCGGCATACGGTGGTTCCGTGAGCCGGAATGTCGACGGTAAAGGCCAGTTCGTCGGCTTGAAAATCCTCGTTCAGGTCGTCCAGTTGCGAGGGTGTCTCTTTTCCGTCGTGTATGACGAGGGCCGAGCGGACGTGCATGCCGTCGGCATGGGCCGCAAGGTCCACCACCACCGGATAAGCCGTGCGGGGGAAGTCCGACGGGTTGGTGATGTGCACTTCGCGCACCACCTCGCGTGCCGCTCCTGTTCCGAAGAAGAGACACACCGTGAATAGGGAGAATAATGCTTTGTTCATCTCGCGAAGTTATTCCACCGCCTCGCCTTGGCCGTCTTCCGTTAGGTAGAAGAGCGGAGAGGGATTGGTTTGTTTTACATTATAGTAGTGTAGTCCGCTGTCGTTTGTACGGGGGTGCCATTTTCCGAGCAGGCGAATCATTTCCGCCCCGGCCCAGATGACAGGGCCGTAGCCGTGGGCTGCCTGATAGTTGGCAGGGCGGTAATAGTAGAATGCGGGGTCGAAGCCCATTCCGGTGCCTACGCAAGTGCCGTCCACTTGTCCGGCTTCCTTGATTTGCGTACTGACGGCATGCCAGCCAAGCTGTGCCACAGGGCCGTAGGTGATGCCTTCGATCCATCCTTTGTTTATGGCGTGGGCGATGCAATATACATAGATGGCCGTGGCCGATGTTTCCAGATAAGAATCGTTGCGGTCTATGAGTTGATGCCAGAATCCTTCGGAACTCTGGTAGTCGGTCAGGCCCTTGACGTGGCGCCGTAGCTGTTCCAGCAGGAACGGGCGTTCGGGGTGGTTCTCAGGCAGAGCGTCGAGCAGCTCGCAGTTGGTCAGGATGGCCCAACCGTTGGCGCGTGCCCAGTGATAGGTGGGTTGCTGTGCGAGTCCTTCGACGTAGCCGTGACGGTAAAGTCCTTTCTCGGGTACGAACATGCGGTCGATGAACTGCCGTGCAATTTTTGCGGCCTCATCGAAATATTTTGCGGCTTCTTCTTTTTTATATACGCCACGCCACGCCACGGAAGGCACTCCCATGAACATGTCGTCGAGCCATACGGTGTTGTGTTGCGGGCGGTGGCGTGCGAAAGTGCCGTCAGGCAGACGGTATTGGCCGCGCTCGATGAAGTTGAAATAGTTTTCTATCAGTTCGGAGAGAGGCAGCGCAGGATCGGCCGTGCGGGCCTTCATCATGGCACAACACATGGCTCCGGCGTCGTCCAGTGCACGGGGATGGAGAATCTGTTCCATCTGTGCTTCTGTATCTTTATACTTCTCATACAGTTTTCGGAATCCCGGTGCCACTTCGGCCAGGAACTTGAACCGTCGGGTCACATAGTCTTTGTAACGGGTGTCGCCTGTGGCTTCTGCGGCGTCCAGCAATGCCTGATAAGTCACTCCCCATTCGTAGCTTCCGATGCGGAATGCGCCACGGGCCAGGGTGGCTCCGTGCGGTATTTTCCGGTAGTCGGTCACTTCCTTTCCGTTTTTGTCCAATACGCTTACGGGAGTATGCTGTTCGATGTAACCGAACACACGGTCGATATCCGCTTTTATCCCGGCAGGTGTAAGGTCGCCGTAAGGCACTTTGTATTCCGGTTTGAGCAGATGCAGCGGAGTGGTCATGTCGTTGATTTCGTTTGTCTGGGCGGAAGCTGGCTGGCTTGCCTGTGTCAGGCCGGCCAGAAGCAGGCAGACCGTGCAGGTTGTTTTCATGTAATTCATAGAGGAATCAGGTTGTTAATGATTGATGTCATGCACAAAATTATAGATTATTTATGAAAAGGCAGTACGTTTTTGCGGTAAAAAGTACATTTATCATCCCTTAAAGTTGCATTTTACATAAGTTATGCTGAATTTTGCATGCCTGATAACTTTGATTATTATGAAAAGCCTGATTTCAATCCTGATGGCGGGAATGTCGCTGTTTCCCGCGGAAGCACATGTGAAGAACATCGTATCCGGCGACCTGCATTGGGTCGGTATGCGTCCGGCCGCTGATTGTCCGGTCAGTCTGGGAATACCTTTCCTGAAAGGTGAGCTGGATGCCGCCGGCAGTGTGTGCCTGCAAGACGATAAAGGTACGGTCATTCCTTCCGACTGCTGGCCGTTGGCTTATTGGCCGGACGGTTCGGTCAAATGGGCCGGAATGGCCGCTGTGATACCGGCCGGAGCCGACGACATACGTTTTACTACAGTAAGAAAAAAGAAAAAGACGGAACAGGCGGAGGCGGAAACCGTGCAGGTGGCGGAGACGTCCTCCTCGCTGACTGTTTCCACCGGACGTGTGCGGGCGTATATTCCCCGTCGGGGCGGAAGGCTGATAGACAGTCTTTTTGTGAACGGGTGCAAGGTGGGCGGTGCGGCCCGGTTGCTGTGTTCCACGCAGGATCACCCTTCGGTCGAAGGAATCGCTTCATTGCGTTTTTCCGATTATTGCGGAGAGGTGGAGCGTGTGACGGTGGAGCGGGCCGGCCATATCCGTACACTGGTTCGGATAGAGGGGCACTATACCGACGGGAAAGGACGAAAATGGCTGCCGTTTACCGTCCGGCTCTATTTCTATGCGGGCAGTGAACAAATCAGGATGGTGCATACCTTTATATTCGATGGTGATATGAACCGCGACTTCATTCGAAGCCTGGGTGTCCGTTTTGAGGTACCTATGCGCGAGGCTGTTTACAATCGCCATGTGGCTTTCGCCACGGCCGACGGAGGGGTGTGGGCCGAACCGGTGCAGCCTCTTAACGGGCGTCGTGTGCTGACGCTGGACGGTGACAAGAGCTGGCAGGCGCGTCAGATGCGTGGCGAGCGTGTACCCGAATATGAGAAGTTCGATGCCAAGAACCGTCATCTGATAGATCATTGGGCGGTTTGGGGAGGATATCGCCTGAGCCAGCTCACTGCCGATGCTTTTTCCATCCGCAAACGTACGCATGCCGGACGTCCGTGGATAGGAACGTTCTCGGGAAGCCGTGCGCCCGGTTATGTGTTTGCTGGTGATGTGAGCGGCGGACTCGGAGTGGGCGTAAAAGATTTCTGGCAGTCCTTCCCCGTGGCTTTGCAGGTGGACAGTGCTGCCAGCCGCAATGCCTTTCTTACGGTGTGGATGTGGAGTCCCGATGCCGAACCGATGGATTTGCGTCATTATGACTATACGGCCCATGACCTGGAGGCGAGTTATGAAGACGTGCAGGAAGGGATGAGCACTCCTTATGGGGTGGCACGTACTCACACTCTGACTCTCGTGCCGTCTGCAGCTTACGGCGGCAAGGCGGAAGTGGCGCAGACGGCGGCCATGCTGGCCGAAGACGCTCCGTTGCTCTGTACGCCCGAATACCTCCATTCCCGTCACGCTTTCGGGGTTTGGAGCCTCCCC
This sequence comes from uncultured Paraprevotella sp., assembly GCA_910586505.1. Lineage (GTDB taxonomy): Bacteria > Bacteroidota > Bacteroidia > Bacteroidales > Bacteroidaceae > Paraprevotella. The sequence goes on from CAJUGV010000001.1 coordinate 523,736, forward strand.
GACCAGTCGAATCCCCGGCGGGCCAAAGTAGAAGAACGCCTGGAAGATTATCTGAATTATTATGTAAAAGCCGTAGACGATCACCGGTGGTACGGTTTCTGGAACTACGGTGATTTCATGCACACCTATGATTCCGTGCGCCATACATGGAAGTACGACGTGGGGGGCTACGCCTGGGACAATACGGAACTGGCATCCAATATGTGGCTGTGGTACAGTTTTCTGAGGACAGGACGCGCCGATATCTGGAAATTGGCCGTGGCCATGGGACGGCACACGGCTGAGTGCGACGTCTATCATCTCGGCCCTATGGCCGGGTTGGGTTCGCGTCATAATGTGAACCACTGGGGATGCGGCGCCAAAGAGGCGCGTATCAGCCAGGCGGCCTGGAACCGTTTCTACTATTATCTGACGGCCGACGAGCGCAGCGGCGACCTGATGACGGAGGTGAAGGACGCCGAACAGAAACTCTATGAGATAGATCCCATGAGACTGGCTTTGCCGCGCAGCAAGTATCCCTGTACGGCACCGGCCCGCTTGCGTGTGGGCCCCGACTGGCTGGCATACGCCGGCAACTGGATGACGGAATGGGAGCGGACCGGCAATAAGGCTTACCGTGATAAGATTATCACCGGAATGAAAAGCATAGCCGCTCTGCCTCACGGTATCTTTACCGGTCCCGGTGTGCTGGGTTTCGATCCCGCCACCGGCGTACTGAGCTATGAGGGCGATCCCGACAGGGAGCATACCGAGCATCTTGTCACCATCATGGGAGGCTTTCAGGTGATGAATGAGATGATGGAGATGATAGACTTGCCGGAGTGGAACCGCACGTGGCTTACCTTTGCCGAGGAATACAAGGAAAAGTCCATTGCCATTACGCACAACCCATTCCCCGTGACGCGGCTCAAGGCATACGCGGCGGCCCGTACCGGCCGCGCCGATCTGGCTGCCGAGGCATGGGACGAACTGTGGCATGTGTGGCATAACGACAAGCCTTTTGCCGTTCGCCGGATCACGGCCCCCGAGGTGCCGGCTCCTCTCGACGAGAATCCTGTGGTGTGTACCAACGATGCCGCCACATGGAGCCTGGCCGCCATTTACATGCAGGAGGTGATTCCGCAGTGAGCACAAGGATACGAAGAGGCGGACTGACGGTTCACGGTTGACATTCTGTCAGTTTTTAATGGCTTCCGGCTGTATGAAACAGGGGCGTGATGTGTGAAAAGGACGGCGGAAACCGTATGAATATTCGTTTATGCGACGTTTATGCACGCCTTTTCCGTATATATGCAAAATTTCGTGCGGCCGAAAAAATAAAATACTCCGCATGGCGGAATATTTTCTGCCGCATCGCACGGCGCCAAAGTGGGTACCGGGTATTATTTTAGGGTGGAAAAGGCGGGGAAACGTTCCTTTTCCACCTTGTTTTTTCTCTCGTTCGCGATATCTCTCATACAGGATTGCCGTGCGGAATGTCGCTATTCCCCCGTCTTTTCTGGCATGCATACCCCGCTGATGCCGCAAGGCGTTACTGCGAAGCCGATATTTTGTTGCGAAAAGCCGTCGCGGGCTGTCGGAATGACAAAAACAGGTTTTACGAGAATCGTCTGTAGGCGGACGACGGGGCGTGACGGTATGTATACGCGATTCTTGGAGGGTTGTTTCTGACGGATTGTCAGTTTGCTGTTTTTATCGTATATTTGTCGTATGGATGATTTGAAAGTAACCATTAGTGCGGTAGACAGTTCGGCACCGCTTTCTCTGCCTTATTCGGAGGAAGGGGTAAGGGCCGGATTCCCCTCGCCTGTGCAGGATTATATGTCGGGCGGTATAGATTTGAACCGGGAGCTGGTCAGGCATCCCGAAACCACGTTCTATGCCCGGGTGTCCGGACATTCTATGGCCGGAGCGGGGATAGACGACGGCGATCTGGTCGTGGTGGACAAGGCGCTGGAGCCCCGGACGGGCGATTATGTGGTGGCCTGTATCGACGGAGAGTTTACGCTCAAACAGTTCCGTGTCGATGCGGCGAACCATTGTGCGTGGCTTGTACCGGCCAATGAGGAATACAGTCCGATAAAGGTGACGGAAGACAATGATTTCATGGTATGGGGTGTAGTGACCTACGTGATCAGAAAGGTACATAAATGATGAAGGGTGAGGTGTTCGGACTGGCGGACTGCAACAATTTTTTCGTGTCGTGTGAGCGGGTGTTCCGTCCCGACCTGCGCGGCAGGCCTGTGGTGGTGCTGTCCAACAACGACGGATGTGTCATTGCACGGAGCAACGAGAGCAAGGCTATTGGTATTGACATGGGAGCACCGTTCTTCAAGGTGCGCGATCTTATAGCACGTCACGGAGTGGAGGTTTTCTCCAGCAACTATGCGCTCTATGGCGATATGAGCAGGCGTGTGATGTCGCTTTTGGCCGGTTTCACGCCGCATCTTGACATATATAGCGTGGATGAGGCGGTACTTGACTTGACGGGTATGGGGGATGCGGATGCTTTGCGCGCCCTCGGCCGGGATATCGTTCGTACGGTGGGGCGAGGCATAGGGATCCCCCTGTCGCTGGGAGTAGCCGGCACGAAAACGCTGGCAAAGATGGCCAGCAAGTATGCCAAGCATTATCCGGGCTACGGAGGTGTCTGTCTGATTGACACGGATGAGAAGCGCGAGAAAGCTCTTAAAGCATTTGCCGTGGGCGATGTGTGGGGCATCGGGCGCCGCATGCGTCAGCGACTGGAATATAACGGCGTGCGTACGGCATGGGATTTCGTATGCCGTTCCGAGGGATGGGTGCGTCGTGAGTTCTCCGTAGTGGGAGTACGTACATGGCGTGAGTTGCAGGGCGAGAGCTGTATCACCCTGGACGAACTCCCTTATAAGAAAAGTATTTGTGTGAGCCGCAGTTTTCCGGGGCGTGGGTTGTCCGAGCTGCCTCAGTTGGAAGAGGCTGTGGCTTATTTTGCCACGGAGTGTGCCCGCAAATTGCGCGGGCAAGGTACTTGCTGCGGGCAACTTACCGTGTATGCCTATACCAGCAGATTCCGTACGGATGTGCCTGGCGACATCATTCAGCAGCAGGTGCGGATGCTCGTGCCTACGCAGGACACGGCAGAGATCGTGCACGCCGCTCTGACGGGGTTGCGCCGTCATTTTCACGATGCGGGCTACGAATATAAGAAAGCCGGGGTTATCGTATGGGACTTGTTGCCTGCCGATGCCGTACAGATGAACCTGTTTGACCGTACCGACAGAGGGAAACAGCGCTCGCTCCTCAAGGCCGTGGACAAGATAAACGGCAAGAACGGGCGCAATACTGTGAAGGTGGCTGCTTTGGGCACGGGCCGTGAGTTTCTGGCCGGACGGAAGTATGCTTCGCCCCGCTATACCACGTGTCTGGACGAAGTGCCGGTACTGAAAGTATGAGTGTGCGGCTTCCGGCCGGGCGTTTTCGGTATGGCGGTGTTACATCGACATCCGCGACGAGCGGTATCGCTTGGGGGATATGCCGAGCCGCTGCGACACATAGCGGCTGAAATAGGCCGGTGTGCCGAAATTCATTTCTTCGGCTATCTGTGTAATGGAGTAGCGAGGGTTGTCGAGCATTTCTTTAATGAGAGGCACGGTGGCGCGGTCGATGTGGTAGCTGACGCTGTGCCCGGTGTGACGGCGTACCGTTTCCGAGAGATATTTGGATGTGACGTTCATGGCTTTGGCATACCAGGCCACGGAACGGTGCTGCCGGCTGTGTCCGGCTTCGAGCATCGCCATCAGTTCTTTTACTACATACAGGTTTCGTTCCGTGGCGTAGACGGAAGGGCGGTTGGCCATGTGAAAAGAAAACAGGTCGTACATCATAGTCAGACACAGGCTTCCGATGAGTTCAGGATAAAAGGGATGCGCGGTTTCGGGAAGCCTGTTCCGTATAGCGCGCATGCCGTTGAGCAGTTGTTCCGCATCGCGGTCCGAAAGATGGAGCACCGGATCGTTGTATAGGCTGATGGAGCCTCCGATGGCATAGTTATTGGCCGGGAGCTGCCTGTTGAGAAAATCCAGCCTGGCGCTGAACGCTTCGGCCTTGAAGTCGGCGGTTTGCATACTGCCGGACAATCCGGCGGGTTTTGAAATGATGAGCACATCGTTCTTTTTTATGTCAAACGGATGGTCTTCGAATATGATGGTGGCCGCACCGTGCCGGCATAGCAGATGGAAACAGAAATCCGCAGGGGGCCGCGCGGTCATGATGTCGGCCGTTTCCTGATAATCGAATGTCAGGTTTTTGTATTCATATCGCATACGGCAAAATTACCGTAAAGGGATGAATTAAGCAAATAAGACAAGAACTAAAGTGAATGGGATAACATGAAGCCGGAGGCACATGGCTACCTTTGCATTATCTGAACATGATGATGCATTCTAAAGTACATAGAGGAGATGATACATAAGATTCTTTCGTTGATATTATTACTGTCGGTAACCAATATTCACAATACAATGGCACAAAAGAAAATAACCCAGACGGCCGGACGCACGTTACTCGGAGAGTTCGCGCCCGAATTTGCGAAACTTAATGATGATGTTCTCTTCGGTGAGGTGTGGAATGATCCGGTGTTCGACCTGCACGACCGCAGTATGCTTACTATTTCCGTCCTTGTGGGAAAAGGCATTGTGGATTCGTCTCTTAAGGCTCATCTTGAGATGGGAAAGAAACATGGCATCACCCGCAAGGAGATAGCAGCCTTGCTTACTCACGTGGCTTTTTATGCCGGATGGCCGAATGCTTGGGGAGCTTTCCGTCTTGCAGCCGAGGTGTGGGCCGGTGATGATGCGGTGACAGAGAAAGAACGTTTCCAGCAGAAGATGATTTTTCCCCTTGGCGAGCCGAATACGGCTTATGCGGAATACTTTAAAGGCAGCAGTTACCTGGCCCGTGTGTCGGATGGACAGCTGCCGTTTGCCAATGTGACTTTCGAACCGCGCTGCCGCAACAATTGGCACATACACCATGCCACACAGGGGGGCGGACAGATGCTGGTGGGCGTGGCCGGCCGCGGATGGTATCAGGAAGAGGGAAAGCCTGCTCAGGTAATTCTGCCCGGTACGGTGATTCGTATTCCCGCCAATGTGAAGCATTGGCACGGAGCTGCTTCCGACAGTTGGTTTGCGCATCTTGCGTTTGAGATTCCCGGCGAGAATGTTTCTAACGAATGGCTTGATTCCGTGTCGGATGAAGAATATGACAGACTTTAAATAAAATATTGACGAACCGGCGCCCGCCTGCATGGACGCCGGTTCTTTTTATGGGCCGTTTGATCGGAAATACGGCACTTGTCCGGGTGGCGTGTGTTCAATGTCGTTTTTTTACGGGGTAATGAATCAAATGTTATAATTTAAGAAGCGGACGATGCCAAGGAATCGCTTTGAAAGCGTTATATTTGCATAAAATGTGAGTGCGGTTTCGGTCGAATGACGACTGCGTGGGCCGGAGGGCGTTTCTGCATTGGTTCGTATGGCCGTAAACTTACGGAATGCCTTTGGGGTGCATCACGTTAGGTAGCATCTGTTTGCAGAGTGACATTTTTAATTAATAATAAAACCTTTAAATTTTATGAGAAAAACTCACTTTACTCTTCTTCTGACGGCTTGTTTGAGCCTGAAATCAATGGCCGGAGACTGGATGTCACGTCTGCCGGATCATCTTTTCCTGTCGCAGGTGTCTATACCGGGAACGCATGATTCGGCCACAGGTAATGGGGTTACTCTGGCCACGTTTTCACAGTGTCAGGATATCGACGTGGCTTCACAGTGGTCCATCGGCATCCGTGCATTCGATTTTCGTCCCCGGGTGAAAGGCGGAAACTATCTGAACATCAATCACGGGGTATCGGAAACAAAGCTGCGTTTCGATGACGCCTTGTATTTGTTGAGGGATTCCCTGAGGGCGCATCCTACGGAGTTTGCGGTCATTCATTGTCTGTATGCAACAAGTTACGACAAAGAAAAGGATGAATATGTAACGTTGTTGCGCGAATTGCTTTCCCGTGAGGATTTAAAAGATTATTTCGTGCCTTTCCGTCGTGATCTGACGGTAGGTGACATGCGCGGTAAGATCCTGTTGCTGAGTCGCGATCAGTATGCAAGCAAACCTATTACGGGCGGATTTTTCCAGAATTGGTGCGGATGGCTGGATTGGAATGCGCAGACAAAATGCGGCATTATCGGTATGAACAGTCTGCTGGATAGCAAATGTACGCTTTGTGTGCAGGATTATGCCAATACAAAAGATAATGAAGGTGGTGTGCAGACTAAAGTAGATGCGGTAACCCAGATGCTGGATTACAGTACGAAACATGTGACGGACGATAAGTCTAAAGTAGTGTGGGTTTTTAATTTTGCTTCAGCTTATCATGGAAGTCTTTCGACGGCAAACAGCTACCGTGAGAATGCCACCCATACCAATGCAGCCATCATTGAATATTTAAAGACGCACGATGCCGGTCCGACGGGGGTTGTTCTGATGGATTATTGCGTAGACCGCTCGCCGAATGAGAAGGACGGTAAGTATCTGACACGTGGCCGCGAGCTGGTGGATACCTTGATTGAAAACAATTTCAAGTGGCTGACATTGCGGAATCAAAAGGCCTTCGACAAGGCTTTGGAGCGAATCAATTTGCTTTATGGAAGGATAGATGCCGTTCGGGAACTGCTGGCGACGGACTGTTCTGATGTAGCCGTTGATTTCTACGGACGTTTGGACGAAGCGAAGCTGGGAGTGGATGCTGTGTTGGCGGAAGCGGAGCAGAAGCGTGATGGCTGGTTGCTTACCGAAAGCTATACTGTAGACTATACCGGTAATTTGCGCATCATTAATAAGATACTTTCTGATGCACGGGATGCACAGACCGACTATAATAACGTAAATGGTGTGCAGACGGTGTATAAAGACGGTGCGGGTAAGGAATACCGTGTTTATTCTGTTTCCGGCAAGCAGTTGAATGCACCCCGCCCCGGTGCGGTCAACATTCTGAAGTATTTGGACGGAACGGTCAGAAAAGTAAGGTTCTGATTGGGCGGTGAGATAAAGAAAGAGACTTGAATGTGAGGGATAGACCTACATTCAAGTCTCTTTTGCGTGCGCCTGATAGGACTCGAACCTACACGCCGCGAAGCACCAGATCCTAAGTCTGGCGTGTCTACCAATTTCACCACAGGCGCGGTAAGACGGCTGCAAAGGTAGAAAGATTTATTGTGATGTCCAAATTATTGGTTCAGAAATTCGCGTGCGGTTTCTATCATTGTGTCTTTGTTGCGTGCGGCATCTTCTTGGTTAAGATGGACGAAGATATTGGGTTCGATGCCGAATTCAATGTGTTTCATATCGGAATCATACATCGGACAGGCTGAGAAGCGGACAGCCCATCCGTTGGGAAGCTCGGAGGAGAAAGGCAGTCCGGAACCACCGCCGGTGCGGTCACCCATAATCGTTACGGATGGACAGACTTTCATGTTGCGTACGAACGTGTTGGTGGCGCTGTAACAGGAGCGGTTCGTCAGGACCACCGCTTTTTTCTGCCATCGTATGCCCTTGGAAGGTTCGATATATTCGGCTTCGGCCGGCGAGAAGTCGTTATGGCCTGTTCCGTTCTTGTGAGTGATGTAGCCGGCCAGCCGTTTTTCATTGGTGAAGCGTTGGGCCAGTCTTTCGGCATAGGTCAGCGTACCGCCTGAGTTGTTGCGCACATCGACGATCAGGCCTCGGCACAGGCGCAGATATTGCATTACTTCATCAAGGTTTCCTTCACCCACACCGGAACTGAAACTTCCGTAATATATATAGCCGATGTTGTCGTCGAGAATCTTGTAGTGGATGCCTGCGGCGATGCGATAGTCTGTGCCCAGATAGACGCGGTGCAGACTGTCGTTGAAATTCGAAGGATAGTCTTCGCGCCAGCTCCAGTAGCGGCCGGCATCGGCGGCAGAATAGAGGTTGACGTGTCCGTCGCGCAGTTCGGCCAACATGTCGCACAGCACTTCGAAGAGCTGTGCCGAAGTCATGCCGTCGTGCACTCGCGGACGGTATTTGGTGTATACCTCGCTCCACGGCAGACAGCCTTCCCGTGTCTTGTAATCATGAAAGCAATATTGCGTATCGATGATGCGCCAAAGGGTTTCAAAGTTGTTGACCGGTGTGTTGTCGGCAATTTCTTCGCGGATGCAGGCCGGGCAAAAGAGAAGGATAAGGACAGCGTAGAGCAGGAGTATGTAGTGCTTCATGTCATTGTGATGTAGGGGGTTACAGGACGAACGGCCGGTGCCGGCTTTCCTTGCGCTTGATAAAGTTGAAATGCTTGACGTAGCCTATCATGAAACTATGATTCCAGATGTGGCTGCGCAGGCCGTTTACACGGCTCTGGCGTATGTCACACAGATAACCTGTGCGGAATGTGAATCCCGCGACGGGGAAGTCCAGCGTCAGGAGATGGCGCATGGAAGGAGCGTTGCCGGGATGAGTGAAACAGACGTTATGGTCGTAGTTGCCCAACGACATCTCATAATAGGATTGTCCGTACTGTGGGGAGAACATGACGCCCGTCAGCGGTAAGGATGCCTGATAACGGACGGTGAAAGGAACACGCCTGATATGGAACGGATAAACGGCCATCAGCGAGGCGCACAGGTCGGCATCTGCTTTTGCCTGCACCGGATTGTTGGAGTTCCGGTTGTTGTAGATGGCTCCCAGTCCGGCATGGATTTCTCCTCCGGCCATGAGACGGAGACAACCGGCTACGTTCCAATTATAATGCCAGCCGATAGAATAATTGAATTTTCCGCCCATCTCATCGGAATTTCCGGCTCGGTTGGATGTATAACAGAAGAATCCGTCGAAGATGCTTTGCACCGTAATCCTTCCCTCCAGCCAGTGTGTCTTCCGCAGTGTCTCGTGCAGGAAGCTCAGGTGAGGCCCGGTATAAGTGACGGGTGAGAGGTAGGTCTCATATAAACTGGTGCGTCCTGTTCCGAAGAGTGTGGCATGGGTCGTTGCCCGGTTCTCGGGCAGGGAGGACGATTCCTGGGCACGGCACGGCATGCCGCTTATGAGCTGCCACACGGTTGTGAGGCAGACCGCCGTACGGAGCAGGTTTGCACGGATGATCCGGAGACGGCCGGTTACCGGCACAGGCAGGGAGAGGGGCATGCTATTCGTTTTCAAAAAGTTTCATTTGTCCGTTCGTGCTGTCCGGGCTATCTGTCTGGCTCTCCTCGGTGTCGGAAACGATATTTTCTCTTTCGGATGTCGGCTCAGGGCTGTCGTTCTCATTATCCGTTGTTTCCTCCAAGGCCGGTTCGGGATGGCGCAAGGGTTCCAGTTCGGTAATGGCTTCCGTGTCGAGTGTGGTGAGCCGCTTGCCTTTGGCTTTGAAGCTTTTCACGCCGATGAAGCTTTCCGCATCGACTTCCTGCGGATCGCGGAAAGCGTCGTGTCCGCCGAAGGTGATCTGCAGTCGCGGATAAGGAGTGTCGGTCAGCAGAACAAAGCGGCTGTCCTTGTTCTCTCCCGTAAAGCTTTGCGGTTTGGCGCTCGGTTCGAACGTGAATCGCTTGACATAGGGGAAGCCTTGCTGGTCGGCGTCATAGAGCACGGCGCACCACGTCTTCTCCTGTGAGAACTTCTCGATGCGCAGGATGCCCGGTTCGTAATGATTGTTCACGTCGAAATTTGTGGTGTAGAAATCGCCGTTCTTCATGACGATCAGAATCAGGTCGTCGCTGTGAAACTCTCCCAGATATTCTCCTCGCTCATCATAGTTCAGTCTGTTGACGTCGTGGTCGAACCAGACTTTGCGCCCGCCCAGCGTCGAACCGCCGTGCGACTTCAGGCCGATACGCTGGATCTCCGTCTTGCTGAGGATGTTGCCCATGCTCTGACGTCCTTTGATGGCCACCGTACTGAAGTCTTTCTCAGCAAATAGCTTCTTGATTTTCAGTGTGGGCTTGAGGGTGATTTTGATGATCTCCGCTTCCCCGTTGGGATTGGCCGTGAAGTATGACACCCGTGAGTAGGGCTTTCCCTGCGTCAGGTCGTATTCGCGGTCACGGGTGACAGAGGTGACGTTGAACCTCTTGATGTAATATACTCCGTCCTTTCCGTCGCGGTATACCACGTTGTATATCGTGCGCTTATCGTTGCGTTTGAATACGGCGGCGTGTATAATCTCTGCTTTCCGCTTTTCGGACTTGCTTTTTTCCGTTTCGCCCACGAAAGTCTTGTCGCAGATGCGGATGACTTTGTATGTGCCGTCGCGGTAGAAGATGATGGCATCGTCGATATCGGAACAATTGGCGATGAATTCGTCCTTTTTTAGCGAAGTGCCGATAAAGCCCTCTTCCCGGTTGAGATAAAGTTTCTCGTTCGCCTCGACGACTTTTGTGGCTACAATGGTGTCGAAATTCCTCAATTCCGTGTGGCGCGGATGCTCATGTCCGTATTTGGCTTTCAGCATACGGAACCATTCGCTGGTGACTTCCGTCATGTTATTCAGGTCACGGTCGATTCGTCTTATCTCGTCTTCCATCCGTGCGATGGCATCGTTCGCTTTCTCCTTGTTGAATTTCAGGATACGCGCCATCTTGATATCCATCAGTTTCAGGATGTCATCCTTGGTTACCTCACGTATCATCTGCGGATAGAAGGGGGTGAGCCGCTCGTCGATGTGTGCGCAGGCGGCGTCCATGTCTTTGGCCTGTTCGAAGCCTTTGTCCTTGTAGATACGTTCCTCTATGAATATCTTTTCGAGAGAGGCAAAGTGCAGGCTTTCCCGCAGTTCGCCTTTACGGATGAGCAGTTCTTTTCGGATCAGTTCGAGCGTGTTGTCCACCGAACGTTTCAGCACCTCACCGACGGTCAGGAAACAGGGCTTCTTGTCATCGATGATACAGCAGTTCGGCGAGATGCTCACCTCGCAGTCGGTGAAAGCGTAGAGCGCGTCGAGTGCCTTGTCCGAGCTGACGCCCGGTGTGAGATGTACGAGAATCTCCACTTCCGCGGCCGTATTGTCTTCCACCTTCCGTACTTTTATTTTGCCTTTCTCTATGGCTTTCAGAATGGAGTCGATGAGTGTAGTGGTGGTCTTGCCGTAGGGAATTTCCCGGATAGCCAGTGTCTTGCTGTCTATCTTGGTGATTTTGGCACGTACCTTTACCACACCGCCGCGTCCTCCGTCGTTGTAACGGCTCACATCAATGCTGCCGCCGGTCAGGAAGTCGGGGTAGAGCTGGAACGGTTCGCCGTGCAGGTAGCTGACGGCGGCATCGCATATTTCATTCAGGTTATGAGGGAGAATTTTGGATGACAGTCCCACGGCGATGCCTTCCACTCCCTGTGCCAATAGTAACGGAAACTTGACGGGAAGCGTCACCGGTTCTTTGTTGCGTCCGTCGTATGACAGTTTCCATTCCGTGGTTTTCGGGTTAAACACCACGTCCAGGGCGAATTTTGATAGACGGGCCTCTATATATCGCGAAGCGGCTGCCGAATCTCCGGTAAGGATGTTCCCCCAGTTTCCCTGGCAGTCGATGAGCAGGTCTTTCTGTCCCAACTGCACAAGGGCATCGCCGATGGAGGCATCTCCGTGCGGATGAAACTGCATCGTATGTCCTACGATATTGGCCACTTTGTTGTAGCGTCCGTCATCCATGCGTTTCATCGAATGCAGGATGCGTCGCTGTACGGGTTTGAAACCGTCGTTGATATGGGGCACGGCCCGTTCGAGTATCACGTAGGAAGCATAGTCGAGAAACCAGTTCTGATACATGCCGCTCAGATGATGGACGGTGCCGTTCTGCATGTCCGTTTCGGGACGATAGCTGGAATGTCCCTCGTTTTCTTCTTCTTCGCGACCGGTTGCCGGCTCTGTCAGCTCGTTTTTATCTTCGCTCATATTTCCGTCTGTTGTATATCATTTTAACGCAAAAATAACATTTTAATAAAAAAAAAGGCGTACTTTTGCGAAAGTTTTATCAATATTTTACGAAATAGAGTATGGCTCAGGAAGATGTATTCAAAAAAATAGTGTCACATTGTAAGGAATACGGTTTTGTGTTTCCCTCAAGCGACATCTATGACGGATTAGGCGCTGTGTACGATTACGGTCAGAACGGTGTGGAGTTGAAGAACAACATCAAACAATACTGGTGGCAAAGTATGGTGCTGTTGCACGAAAATATCGTGGGTATCGATGCCGCTATTTTCATGCACCCCACAACATGGAAGGCCAGCGGCCATGTGGATGCATTCAATGATCCTTTGATAGACAATCGCGACAGCAAGAAGCGTTACCGTGCCGATGTGTTGATCGAAGATCAGATAGCAAAGTATGAGGAGAAGATAAATAAGGAAGTGGCCAAGGCTGCGAAGAAATTCGGAGAAAGTTTCGACGAGCAGAAATTCCGCGAGACCAATCCCCGCGTGCTTGAGCATCAGGAAAAGCGCGACGCCCTGCACCAGCGTTACAGCGACGCGATGAATGCGGGCGATCTTGACGGATTGAAACAGATTATCCTTGATGAGGGAATCGTATGTCCCATCAGCGGTACGCATAACTGGACCGACGTGCGCCAGTTCAACCTTATGTTCAAGACGGAAGTGGGTTCTACGGCTGAAGGTTCGTCTACAATATATCTGCGCCCGGAGACGGCACAGGGAATCTTCGTGAACTACATGAACGTGCAGAAGACCGGTCGTATGAAACTTCCTTTCGGTATCGCACAGATCGGTAAGGCATTCCGCAATGAGATTGTGGCCCGCCAGTTCATCTTCCGCATGCGTGAGTTCGAACAGATGGAGATGCAGTACTTCGTGAAGCCGGGTACGGAGCTTCAGTGGTTCGAGACATGGAAGAAAACCCGTATGGCATGGCATCAGGCATTGGGATTCGGTGCGGAAAACTACCGTTTCCACGACCATGAGAAACTGGCCCATTACGCCAATGCGGCAAGCGACGTTGAGTTCCGCATGCCGTTCGGTTTCAAAGAAGTGGAAGGCATTCACAGCCGTACCAACTTCGACTTGAGCCAGCACGCCAAATATTCGGGCAAGAAGATAGAATATTTCGATCCCGAAACGAATGAAAGCTATACCCCGTATGTGATAGAGACTTCCATCGGTGTAGACCGTATGTTCCTTTCCATCATGTGCCACAGCTATCAGGAAGAAAAACTGGAGAACGGTGAGACGCGCGTAGTGTTGCGTTTGCCGGAGGCGCTGGCACCGGTGAAACTGGCCGTTATGCCTTTGGTGAAGAAAGACGGGCTGCCGGAGAAGGCACACGAGATTATCAGCGACCTGCGTTTCCACTTCAACTGTAAGTATGACGAGAAGGATTCCATCGGCAAGCGCTATCGCCGTCAGGACGCCGTGGGTACGCCGTTCTGCGTGACTGTGGATTACGACACGCTGAAAGACAATACCGTGACGCTGCGCAACCGTGATACGATGGAGCAGAAGCGTGTGGCTATTGCCGACCTGCGGGGTATAATCGAAGATCGCGTAAGCATCACTTCGTTGTTGAAAAGAATTATGTAAATCTGTCAAAAGAGACGGTGACTGATGAAGAAAAGTTTATTATATCCGACCCTGTTCCTGCTGGCGGTGGGTTCGCTGAGTTCCTGCAAGGAGGAGGACGACACCTATGACGCCTATGCCAACTGGCCGTCCCGGAATGCCGAGTTTTTTGTCCGGACGGCTGCCGAGGCCCGCAATGCCATAGCCGAGGCCAAAGCTGCCCACGGAGGGCAATGGGAAGCACACTGCGATTGGCGTATGTTCAAGTCGACCACCAAGTCGCAGGATGTTCCGGGGGCATTGACCGATTCGGTCTGTGTACGCATAGAAAGGCGGGGCGAGGGCACGCAAAGTCCTACATGGTCCGACACGGTGCGTGTCAATTACAGAGGCTATCTGATGCCTACGCAGAATATGGTGAACGGAGAATGGGTGGAAGAACGCAAGGTTTTCTCCCAGTCGTTTATGGGCGAATTGGATAATCAGTTTGCCGTGCCGGCCAAAATGGGCGTCTCGGCAGGAGTGCCGGGTTTTGCCACGGCATTGCAATATATGAAGAAAGGCGACGTATGGTGGGTTTATATCCCCTCCGAACTGGCTTACGGCAGTCAGGAGACAGGGGCGGTCCGGCCTTATTCCACACTGACCTTCTACGTCAATCTGGTGGACTATTACGAGCCGGGTGATAAGATTCCCGACTGGAAATGATTTGTAATAAAAAGCGCGCCGGCTTTCCGTGTGAGGGAGCCGGCGCGCTTTTTATCTAACATGCAGAAAACGTTTGTGTTGCAACGATCGGAAAACATGCGGCGCGGCGGAGAATTTTCATGCGGACGGTTTTAAAAAATCGTCCGCATGATTTTTTAAAATGATGCGCTTCATTTTCCGGTGTATTGCGCATAAGAAAATGATGTCGTGAAAAAATCAATCTCATGAGACCGCTCGGCCGTGTTGTGTTCCGCTGCCCGGAGGTATATGAAAATCCCCCTTGCCGCTTTAGGGAACAACGGCAAGGGGGATTGTTTTGCTGGTATATGGGGGATGAATTACTTCACGTTGCCCGTCTTAATCAGGTATTCGGCTATCTGTACGGCGTTCAGGGCCGCGCCTTTCTTGATCTGGTCGCCTACGAGCCAGAGCGTGATGCCGTTTTCATTGGCCAGGTCCTTGCGGATACGTCCAACGTATACGTCGTCTTTTCCTGCGAGGAAGAGCGGCATCGGATAGGTCTTGGTGGCGGGGTCGTCCATCAGTTGCACGCTTTCGCCGGCAGCGATGGCCTCGCGCACCTCCTCAATGGTGAGCGGGCGTTCCGTTTCCAGCCAGATGGCTTCCGAATGAGAGCGCAGGGCGGGTACGCGCACACACATCGCCGAGCACTGTACGTCGCTGTGCATGATCTTCTGGGTTTCGTTGAACATCTTCATCTCTTCCTTGGTGTATCCGTTGTCCTGGAACACGTCAATCTGCGGAATGACATTGTATGCCAGTTGATAGGCGAATTTTTCTACCGTGACGGGCTTTCCTTCCAGCACCTCGCGGTATTGCTGTTCCAGTTCCGCCATGGCGGCAGCTCCCGCACCGCTGGCAGCCTGATAGCTGGCCACGTGGATGCGCTTGATATGACTCAGTTTCTCGATGGGCTGTAGGGCGGTCACCATCATAATGGTCGTACAGTTGGGGTTGGCGATGATGCCGCGGGGGCGGTTCAGAGCATCGGCCGCGTTGCATTCGGGTACTACGAGGGGGACGTCTTTGTCCATGCGGAAAGCGCTGGAGTTATCGATCATGACAGCCCCGAAGCGGGTAATGTCTTCTGCAAATTCTTTTGATGTGCCGGCACCTGCCGAGGTGAAAGCGATGTCGATGTCTTTAAAATCATCGTTGTGTTGAAGAAGCTTCACTTCAATTTCCTTTCCGCGGAACATGTATTTGGAACCGGCACTGCGTGAAGAACCGAACAGTACCAGCTCGTCCAACGGGAAGTTTCTCTCCTCAAGCACACGCAGGAATTCCTGACCCACTGCGCCGCTTGCACCTACAATAGCTACTTTCATTTCCTATATTTTTTAAAAGTTGTGATGATTCCGGCTGCAAAATTAGATAATTTATTACGATTGGACATACAAAATGGAAACTTTTTCGTTACTTTGCATACTAATTTAATACGTACACTCATGCTGTGGCCTGACTTGTCTACATATTTTCCCGTAACAGATCCCACGTGGATATTCTTTTGTGTGCTGAGCATTATTCTCTTCGCACCCGTGCTGTTGGGCCGGCTGCGGATTCCCCATATTGTCGGTATGATACTGGCCGGTATGCTCATCGGTCCTTACGGACTGCATGTGCTGGACCGTGACAGCAGTTTCGAGCTCTTCGGCAATGTCGGATTGTATTACATCATGTTTCTTGCCAGTCTGGAGATGGATATGCAGCATATGAAACGCATCCGCTGGCAGGCGCTGACCCTTGGGCTGGCAGCTTTTGTATTTCCGTTGACAATGGGAGTGGTCAGTAATATGTCTTTGTTGGGCTACGGGCTTGTCACTTCCGTCCTGCTGGCCAGTATGTATGCCTCGCACACCCTGATAGCCTATCCTATTGTGATACGTTACGGCGTGTCGCGAAACAGGAGCGTGAGCATCGCTGTGGGCGGAACCATCGTGACCGATACGCTCACCCTGCTGGTGCTGGCTTTCATATCGGGCATGTTCCGCGGTGAGGAACATGTCAGTGGCTGGTTTGCCTTAATATTGCTGCTGAAGGTTGTTCTGCTTTCTCTGGTTATCATATTCTCGTTTCCCCGTATGGCCCGTTATTTCTTCCGTCGCTACAACGATCCCGTCATACAGTTTATTTTTGTGTTGGCCATGGTCTTCCTTAGTGCCGGCCTGATGGAGCTTATCGGTATGGAGGGAATATTGGGTGCGTTTCTGGCAGGACTTGTGCTGAACCGGCTTATTCCTCACAGCGCCCCCCTGATGCACCATTTGGAATTTGTGGGTAATGCTCTGTTTATTCCCTACTTCCTCATCGGGGTGGGTATGATTATCGACCTTCGTGTGTTGTTCGGCACGGGAGAGGCGCTGAAGGTGGCGGCCGTGATGATCACTATGGCGCTGGGCGGAAAGTGGATTGCGTCGTGGGTTACTCAGAAAGCCTTCAAAATGTCGGTCCTGGAGCGGGAACTGATGTTCGGACTGAGCAACGCCCAGGCGGCGGCTACACTGGCGGCCGTATTGGTAGGATATAACATTATCCTGCCGTCGGGCGAGCGTCTGCTGAATGAAGATGTGCTGAACGGTACGATATTGCTGATTCTGGTGACGTGCATAGTCAGTTCCCTGATTACGGACGTGGCGGCGCGCAGACTGGCTTTGCAGGGCGGCAACATCAACGAAAGCAGGCCTCTCAATGATGAGTCGGCTTTGATCGCTTTGGCTTATCCCGACACGGTGGACCATCTTGTCAATATGGCTCTGCTGATGCGCAAGGACAAATCGGAAGCTCCGATGAGTGCCATTAATGTGGTGTTGGACAATGATGACCGTGCGCGGGAGAAAGGGATGAAGCTGTTGGAGTCGGCTTCGGCCATAGCATCGGCCGCCAATGTACGGATGCAGACAAAAGTGCGCCTGGCTACCAATCTGGCCAACGGTATCATCCATTCCATGAAAGAGAACGACTATTCCGAACTTGTGGTGGGATTGCACATGCAGAACTCTCCGTCCGAATCGTTTTTCGGGCCCGTATTGGTGAGTCTGCTCAACCGTCTCAACCGTCAGATTACTATGATACGTTGCACGGTTTCGGTCAATACCATTCGGCGTATTCATGTGGCAGTGCCGGCCAAGGCACAGTTTGAAGCCGGATTCTACCATTGGGTGGAACGGGTGGCCCGGTTGGCTGTGGGGCTGGGTTGCCGGATTGTCTATTACGCCCATCCTGATACCATCCGCATCCTGCAGCGTTATCTGGAGACATATCACGCATCCATTCGTGCGGAGTATATAAGGACGGACGGGGGAAATGAGCTGAAACGTATCTCCCGCGAGGTGAGAGAAGACCACATGCTGGTGGTGGTGCTGGCACGTCGCGGGTCCATTTCATTCCGCCCGTCGTTCGACCATATCCCCCGTCAGATCAAGAAATATTACATGAATACGGGGCTGATGCTGATCTTCCCCGATGTATATGCCGAGGCGGCCATAAAGGACGTGAGCGTCAATGAGCCGTTGGCACCGAATGTAAGTTATGAGGCTGCCAAAGACTGGTACAAGGGCTGGCTGTCGCGCAATAACGGCGGGGAGGAGGCCTGATGAGTATGTCGGAATGGATGCAGCGCACCGTACTTTTGCTGGGAGCCGAACGTATGGAACGTTTCCGCAGGGCGCATGTGCTCGTGGTGGGAACCGGAGGAGTGGGAGCGTATGCTGCCGAGATGCTGGTGAGGGCCGGAGTGGGGCGGCTGACCTTATTGGATGCGGATTGTGTGCAGGAAAGCAATATCAACAGGCAGTTGTGCGCGCTGCATTCCACGGTGGGCGAAGAAAAGGTGCGGGTGCTGGCCCGGCGGTTTCTGGACATTAATCCTCGACTTGACCTGACCTTACGTGCCGAGTTCCTGGAGGAGCAGGCGGTGCCGGCCTTGCTGGATGGTGCGGACTATGATTTCATTGTGGATGCCATCGACACGGTGGCGCCCAAGTGTGCCCTGATAGAAGAGGCGATGCGTCGTCGCGTCCGGATTGTGAGTAGCATGGGGGCCGGAGCCAAGACTGACATTACGCAGATACGTTTTGCCGATTTATGGGAAACATTCCACTGCGGATTGAGTAAGGCCGTGCGCGCCCGTTTGAAGAAAGACGGCATGCGCCGGCCTTTGCCGGTGGTGTTCTGTGCGCAGCAGGCCGATCCGGATGCGGTGGTGGCCGTGGAGGGCGAGCGCAACAAGAAGACAACGACGGGAACAGTGAGCTATATGCCGGCGGTGTTCGGCTGCTATCTGGCCCAGTATGTGATAAGCAGATTATAGAGCGGATATGATAGAAGTTAGAAATATAAGAAAGAGTTTCGGTGCGCTTGAAGTGCTTAAAGGCATAGATCTCGACATCGGCAAGAGCGAAGTGGTAAGTATCGTCGGTCCGAGCGGTGCGGGAAAAACCACGCTGTTGCAGATAATGGGTACGCTTGATAAGCCGGATGCCGGAAGGGTGGTGCTCGACGGGGTGGCGGTAGAGAGCCTGAACCGGGTGGAAATGGCGGAGTTCCGTAACAGAAGGATCGGTTTCGTATTCCAGTTTCACCAGTTGTTACCGGAATTTACGGCACTTGAAAACGTGATGATTCCCGCCTATATCGGGCAGGCTACCACACGCGAAGCCCGGAACCGGGCGCTGGAATTGCTTGAATTTATGGGACTGGGACGCAGGGCTTCGCATAAACCTAATGAATTGTCGGGTGGAGAAAAGCAGCGGGTAGCTGTGGCGCGGGCATTGGTAAACCGTCCGGCTGTGGTGTTTGCCGACGAACCGTCGGGAAGTCTCGACACAAAGAATAAAGAGGAATTGCACCGGCTTTTTTTCGACTTGCGCGACAAGTTCGGGCAGACCTTTGTCATTGTGACCCACGATGACGGACTGGCGAGCCTGACCGACCGTACCATTCACATGAAGGACGGACTGATTACAGATGATAATACCATAATATCCTTATGAAGATAAAGTTAGGAAAAATGAACCGCCTTAGTGTGGTGAAAACAGTTGATTTCGGCATGTATCTGGACGGAGGGGATGCCGGAGAAATACTTCTACCCTCTCGTTATGTGCCTGAGGGGTGTGCCGTGGGCGATGAACTGGACGTGTTCATATATCTCGATAACGAGGAACGGCTCATTGCCACGACACAGAAACCCTTGGCTCAGGTAGGTGATTTTGCCTATCTCGAAGTGGCTTGGGTGAACAACTACGGGGCCTTTCTCGACTGGGGGCTGATGAAAGACCTGTTTGTACCCTTCCGTGAGCAGAAACTCAAAATGCAGAAGGGCCGCAGTTATATAGTTCATCTGCACATAGACAGGGAAACCTATCGTCTGATGGCGTCGGCCAAGGTGGAACGTTTCCTTTCGGAGGAGATGCCTCCTTATCAGGAAGGCGACGAAGTGCAGGTGCTGGTGTGGCAGAAAACGGATTTGGGTTTTAAGGTTATTGTGGACAACCGCTTTGCGGGGCTTGTTTATGACAACGAGCTGTTCCGGTCCCTGCACACGGGCGATCGTCTGTCGGCTTTTGTCAAACAGGTGCGTCCTGACGGCAAACTGGACATTACCTTGCAGAAGCAGGGACGGGAGGCTGTGAGCGACTTCTCGGCCGTATTGCTCGAGCATTTGCAGCGTAATGGCGGACATACTTCATTTTGTGACAAAAGCGATGCCGGTGAAATCTATGAAGCTTTCGGCGTGAGCAAGAAAGTATTTAAAAAAGCAGTGGGAGACCTTTACAGGCGTCGGCTTATCGAGGTTTCCCCCGAGGGGCTGAGGCTTGTCTGAGCCGTAAGACCCGGATGAGGCAATATAAAAAAGAGCGTCGGAAAAAATCTCTGAGGAGAATATTTCCGACGCTTTGTAGTTCTAAACGTATATTGTTTACTTGTTGTTCGAAATGGTACGCTTTTCTGCGATGCGTGCTTTCTTACCGGTGAGTTTGCGCAGGTAGTACAATTTAGCACGACGAACCTTACCGATCTTGTTCACTACGATGCTGTCGATGTTCGGGCTTTCGATAGGGAAGATACGCTCAACGCCTACGGTACCGGACATTTTGCGGACAGTGAAACGCTTCTTGTTCTGGTGTCCTGCTATTTTAATAACCACACCACGGTACTGCTGAATACGTTCTTTGTTACCTTCGACGATTCTGTATGCTACGGTTACGGTGTCACCGGCTTTGAACTTCGGGAATTCCTTTCCGGTAGCAAAAGCTTCTTCTGCAATTTTAATTAAATCTGCCATTGTTTGTTTTGATCATTAAATTGTTTGTCATTCCGGCATAACATAACAGGGAACTCTGCATCCTGCCAGCGATTATGTGGAAAGCGGTGCAAAGGTACGGCTATTTTATGGAATAACCAACCTGTTACGTATCTTTTTTTCTCGGATGATGCCGGATGCCGGGACTTTTTTCGTAATTTTGGCGGAGTAATTAAACTTCTGTGTAATGAGAACATTCAGAATTTTCTTTGTGGCAGCTTGTTTGGGGATGCAGGCAGCGGCTTTTGCCCAGCATTATGAAGCGGCGGGTGTCAGGGCCGGTCGTTATGAAGTGACCGCCGCTTTGGATGCCGTGCCTGACAGTGCCGCATTGCTTACGGTGGCTCCTTACCGTCATGCGGTGGACAGTATGATGTTGCCCGTTCTGGGAGAGAGTGAAGTAGCCATGCGGGCAGACAGGCCGGAGAGTCTGTTGTCCAATTTCGTAGCCGATGTCTTGCGCGAAGCCTCCGTGCGGGCAGGTAAGAAAGCTGATATAGGACTGTGTAATATCGGCGGGCTGCGCAGTACGATGCCGCGGGGAAAAGTGACGTATGGAGATGTGCTGGAGATTGCCCCGTTCGAGAACCAGCTTTGCATTCTGTCTTTGTCGGGGAAGAAACTCATGGAACTCATGGAGCAGATTGCCGCCGTGGGGGGTGAGGGCATCAGCGGGGCGCGGCTGGTCATTACGGCCGACGGTCGTCTGCTTAATGCCGAGGTGGATGGAAAACCCGTCAATCCCGATGCCGTTTACGTGGTTGCCACGCTGGACTATCTGGCAGAAGGGAATGATAGGATGTATGCTTTGAGAGACAATCTGTCGAAGAAGGTCACGAAGATATTCGTGCGGGATTTGATTATGGAATCCATTCGGCGTGCGGCCGCACAAGGGCGCAAGATCACGGCCCGGTTGGAGGGAAGAATCGTTAAACAATAAGATGACAGCAGGATGAAGAAGATAAGATTCATGTTGTGGCCGGTTCTGTGCGGACTGGCTGGTGCCGTTTTCGCTGCGGGCGATGGCGGCGTGGAGATACGTATAGTGCATACCAACGACACGCATAGTTGTGTGATGCCGGTCAATCCGAATTCTTCCGACACGGCTCTGGCGGACAAAGGCGGTTTTGTGCGCAGGGCGGCCCTTGTGCGTGAATTGAGGGCCGAGGACCCCGATCTGCTGCTTTTTGACTGTGGCGACTTTTCGCAAGGTTCGGCCTACTACAATCTGTTCAAGGGAGAAGTGGAAGTGGGGCTGATGAATGCCATGAAGTATGATGCCGTGACCATCGGAAATCATGAATTTGATTTCGGTCTTGACAATATGGCACGCATCTACCGTCTTGCCGGGTTCCCCGTGGTGTGTGCCAATTACCATGTGGAAGGCACGGTACTGGAAGGACTGGTCAAGCCTTACGTCGTGCTGGAACGGAAGGGATTGCGGATAGGCGTGTTCGGCCTCGGAACACAGCTGGAAGGCATGGTGGCTTCGGACAACTATAAGGGAGTGACGTATGAAGATCCTGTGTCGGCTGCCAATCGCGTGGCCACCCTGTTGAAGGAGAAAGAGCATTGCGACCTCGTGGTGTGTCTGTCGCATCTCGGATGGGATATCGATGGAGTGGATGATACGGAAGTCGTTCCGGCCACGCATCATATCGATGTGATGTTGGGGGGCCATTCCCATACCCTTTTCGAGAAACCCCTTGTACTGAAAAATGCGGCCGGAAAGAATGTCTACTGCAATCAGATGGGCAAACATGGCCGCTACGTGGGTATGCTGCTGGTCGATATGCAGCCGGCGGGCCGCTGAGGCTTACTCGAAATAGAGCGTCAGCACGATCATTTTGGAAGAAGCCCCGTCAAGGGAGTTTGTGAATTTTCGCAGCGAATTGTCGATCAAGTCGTTGCGATTTTTTTGTAGGATGTCGCCGAGACCGAAACAGAACTTCAGCTCGGGGATAAGTTTGAAGAACGGCAGGTAGATGTCGCATCCCATCCCTACTTCTATATAACAGTCGAATGGTTTCATGAGCAGTGCCTTCTGCTTCTTGGTGGTCAGATCTACCATGGGGTTTACTCCGGCAATGAAGTAGGGACGGAAGTTGTTGTAGCGCGGAGCGGCGAATTTCAGGTCGAGAGGTAGGGAAATATAGGTGGACTTGATATTCTGCGTGCTGTCCTGACCCCTTGTCTGTTCATGAAACGACACGTGTTTCTGTCCGAAATGAAGGGTGGGAACCAGGCGTAGGGACAGATAAGTGTTCAGGCGCATCTCCCCCAGTACGCCCACGCTGAATCCCGGCCCGTAATTGTCCACATCGGCATACCACTGCTCGCCCGTTTCGGGATCGGTAAAGCCGTTGTTCTTCAGCTCAAGGTCCTGCATATGCACACCGAAGAGAAATCCGTAGTGGAATTTCCGCTGGTCGATGTAGGGGCGATGCTGCACCTTTCGCTCCTGTGCCGTCATGCGGCAGGCGGCCAGCAGAAGAATGAGAATCACAAACGGGAGTCTTTTCATGAATCACTGATATTTATTAGAAAACAACGCAAAGATACGCACCTTATTGTGAAATGCCGAGGCTTTTAGGATGAAAATCATCAAAAATAGTGATAAAATATTTGGGCGGATTCTATATTAATACTACCTTTGCGGAGTTGTTTAATCAAATAAGGCATTAATAATTTTAATCTAAACAAATATGGCTTACGTAATTAATGATGATTGTGTAGCTTGCGGAACTTGTATCGACGAATGTCCGGTAGGCGCAATTTCTGAGGGAGAAAAGTATGTGATCAACGCGGAGATCTGCACTGAGTGCGGTACTTGCGCTGACGTATGTCCTTCTGGTGCAATTTCTCTCTAATCGGGGAATTTACATAATCTTTAGGAATTTGAAAGAAAAAAACCTTTTCTCCCCTGACGGGAGAGAAGGTTTTTTCATATTCGGAAACGGTCGTATGTGTGAAAGTTGTTATATTATAGGGCGCGGTGTGGGGCAGGTCATGTTCCGCAATAATGCGGTGTCGGGAGCGCTGATGCTCATCGGTATAGCCTGTAATGCGTGGCAGCAGGCGCTTCTTGCCCTGCTGGGCTGTTTCGTGGCTACGGCGGCGGCTTTCTTCTCCGGCTATTCCAAACAGGATATTGAAGACGGGCTTTACGGGTTCAACGGTACGCTGACGGGTATCGCCGCCGGAGTCTTTCTCGAACCCGGGTGGGGAATGCTGGGGATGGCGGTGTGCGGTGCGGCGCTTTCCTCATGGGTGGTCCGTCTGCTTGGCCGTCAGAAATGGCTGCCCGGCTTCACGGCCCCTTTCATTCTTGTCGTGTGGCTGATACTGGCAGTCTGCCGTCTGTGGTTCCCTTCGCTTTTGTTGACTTCCGAACCGGCGGTGGCGGCGGAGCCGTCTTTCTTTCGGGCTTTCAGCCTGCACCTGGGACAGGTCATGTTTCAGGGAGATACGGTGCTTTCGGGGCTGTTCTTTCTGGCTGCCATCGTGATACAGTCGCGCGTTCAGGTGTTGTATGCCGTATGGGGAGCACTGCTTCCGCTTGCCATGGCATGGATGCCCGCAGTGAGCTATGGCGATTTCAATGCAGGTCTGTTCGGCTACAATGCCGTGCTTTGTGCTATGGCGTTGGGCGACCGGTCGTGGCGAGGTGCGGCGTGGGCGACGCTGGCTGTTGCGGTTTCGGTGGCCCTGCAAGTCTGGGGCCTGCGCGAAGGCGTGGTGACACTTACGGCTCCGTTCGTGGTTTCCGTATGGACGGTGATGGGGCTGAGGCGTGTTTATTCTTCATTCCGGAACTGAAAAAATCTTGTTTCCTACTTCATTCGGAGTGTTTTTTTGCATGTTTATTCACTGATAAGTGCATATATGCGGACTTCGGATTGCATATATGCGCATTTTCATGGGCACGAAAATAAATTTTGAAGCGCAATGAAATTTATTTTCGTCCGCATCAAAATTCTCATTTGTCCGCAAGATGCGGTAACGGAGTATGCAAGGGCGGTGGAAACCCTCTTTTCCTCTCTTCTTTTTTCTCTAATTGGCGGAAATCTTCTCACAGGATGAGGTTGACACATTGTATGTTTTTGGCGCCATCGTCTTTCGCCCGTGCGGAAGTCGTGCCCTTAGAGTGTTCGGACGTTTGTCATAATGGTAGAAAGCGGATTGGTTCCTTGTCATTCCGTTTTGCGGCGAGGCCGTGTGCGTGCGTTCTTTTCGCTGCGTGCCGGGTGAGGGGGCGAATGGTGCATTCCTGCGTAAAAGAGAAGCCCTCCCGTCCGTAGCGGACAGGAGGGCGGTGATATGGCTGGGATTTCCCTTGTTTACTTAGAAGTTGGCTTTCAGCGCCTTCATCTTATCCTTTCCGTTAGAGAGGATATAGACACCGCGGTTCAGGTCGTCGATGCTGATGGAAGTGGCGTTGTCGGCACGCTTCACCATGCAGCCCTGCATGTTGTAAACGGCGATATCGTTAGGCTCTGCAAAGTAGAATGTGTTGCCTACGCGGTGAGCGCCCAGTGCGGTTGTACTTTGGATGCCGGAAGCAACCACCTTGTAGGTAGCCAGCGATGTTTCTGCGTTTTCGAGGTTTGCAGAAAGCACGGCCTTGGTTGTGCCGTTGATGGCGGCGCCTGTCACGAAGAGATCGCTGCCCTTGGTCATTTGGCCGTTGGAGCAGGTGAAGTTCAGTGTTTGCGTGAGTTTGTGGCCGGCAACCTCTTCTGCGTATCCGTAGAGGAATACTTCGCCGTTGTTCACTTCCATCGCATTGAAAACTTCGCAGAAGTGCATGCTGTCTCCCTCACCTTCTCCTACACCGCTCACGGACGTCCATATTACGTCCATCGTCTCTTTGTTCAGGGCCGTGGCATAGAGGTCGCAGGCATCCGTTGCCGTTTTGCTTGGGTCGAAAACCAGCTGCTGCTGGAATGTACCGGCAATGTAGAGCACTCCGTCTTCTACTTTCATTCCGCCGATGATGTCGAATGAGGCTAAGTTGGTGTGAGGGGTGGCGTGTAAAACCTTGGTGTTGACCTCTGTTCCGTTTTTGACGGATGTGAGTACATAACCATGTTCTATGCTGGAGGTGGGGCCGTCATAAGAAAAACTAAATGTTTCAGATTGTCCGGCCACTTCTGATTTTATGTTTCCGTTACCCACGAAGCAAAGATATACCGTACCGTTGTCAACCGTGAAGTTCAGACTTTCATATCCCATTTGTTCGTTTGAAATCTGGTCGACCGCGCCTACATGCGCCACCGAGGTCTCACCGTTCAGTCCTGTTGCGTTCATGGAGATGATGCCCGCGCATGGAATGTCCTGATACATAAAGTCGAAGACGTTGAGGTATGCCCCTCCCCATTTGGAATCACCGAGTGCGACATCCCCCGTGTGAATGGCTGAAGCATAGAGTTTTCCACCGTCGACTTCGATGTGCTGGATACGGAAATAAGGATAGCCGGCATCGGGGAAATAAAGTCCGCTTTCCATGATGCTTGCGGGCGTTTCTGCATAGATGGTCTTCACGGTTTGCAATACGCCCTCGGCGTTGTAGGCAGCGATGAAGCTGGTTACTTTGTTCACTTCTCCTTCTTTGCCGTTTATGTCCTTATTCTGTCCGTCCGTGCTGCCCACAATCACCTTGTCGGCCAATGTACCGGCGATGTAGACATTGTTCTTGTCGTCCGTAGTGATACAACTGATAGTGGCCGCACCGGCGAGGCTGACGGCCCAAAGCGACTTGCCGTTGGCGTCATATTTTGCCAGGTAGGCACTGTTGGCAACAGGCTCCAGGAAGGCGTCGCCGATAGCGATGGCCTGGTCGAACTGACCTGTCATGTAAGTATTGCCGGCGTTGTCCACGGCCGTGGGGGCGTTCTTGTAAAGATTGTCGTGCGAAGCGACGCCTGTCAGTTTGGTTTCCCAATTCTTGGTCTCTGTGGTCTGTGCCTGCATGCCTGCCGCGAAGAGGCTGCATGCGGCGATAAGTAAGAATCTTTTCATGTTTTAATGTATTTGGATTGAATAATATGTCTTTTTGTTTGTCTTGCAGCATATGGGGCGGGGCCGGATGAAATCAGTCTTCATCCAGTCCCGGGTTGGCTTCGATGGCTGCGGCCGGAATGCGGAGCGTATAGCGCGGATCGTCTTTTTCCAGCACGTAGGTTTCACCGTTATAGGTCTTGGTCAGTTGCGGACGTGTGGTGCGCCGCAGGTCGAACCAACGATGGCCTTCAAAAGCCAGTTCGCGGAAGCGTTCGTCATGAATTTCCTGCCGGAGTTCGTCCTTGGTCATGCCTCGTACCAGCGTCTCGTATTTCGGATACTGCGCGCTGTGATAGCGTTTCTTCATCAGTTCCGTCAGATAGTGAAGGGCCTTGTCCGTATCGTTCAGCTCCAGTGCCGCTTCTGCCGCCGTCAAGTAGAACTCCGCGCTGCGGAAAGTGCAGCGGAATTCCTCGGCGCCGCTTTTGAGCATTTCTGCCGTACTGGCCGTTATCTGCCGGTAGAATTTGTTTTTACGCATGTCGCCGCTGCGGTAGAGGGCCAACAGGTCGGAACTGACATATCCCACACCGAGCGAGGAGGAGAGGAAGATGCTCTCCATAGAGAGGATGGCTTCCACAGACAGGTAATGGTTAGGCAAAACCGTCGATGTGGGCAGGTCTTCCAGTGCGCCGTGGCGTGTCACTACATCCGTGGCATAGTCGTATGCCTGCTGCCAGTTGCCCATGTAGAGATGCACACGTGCGCGGAACGCATTCACCGAAAGGGTGTTGAACCGGTAGGTCTGTCCCTCGGGCCATTGCTCTACGTTGAGCAGTTGCTCTGCTGCATTGATGTCGGCCAGAATGGCTTCGTACACTTCCGCCACAGAGTTGCGCGCAAGCACTTCGTTGATGTTGCTGTTCAGTTTCAGGGGAATTCCCTTGGTGGTGGCCGGGTCGCAGTGCGTGTAAGGCTCGGCATAGAGATTGATCAGACAGAAGTGTACGAAAGCGCGGAGCATGTAGGCCTCTCCGGCCAGTTGCCGGCGTTCGTCTGCCGTGCCGGCAGTGATGTTATTCCGGTTTTCTATCACGTTGTTGGCGATGTAACTCACATAATAGAATCCTCCCCAGTCGAATGAAAGGGTGGCTTCGTCTGCGCCCACATCCATCCATCTCCAGATGTCCAGGTAAGAGTCCAGGCTGGTGGCGTCCTGCTCTCCCTGCATAGTCAGCTCGTCGCTTCTGAAAGTGACTTTGTCCCTGTCTGTATGTAATCTGGAGTAGGCCTCGGTCATCAGGGCACGGTATTCTTCCACTGTTTCGGGGATGACTTTTCCGACGGGCGTTATATCCAGAAAATCGTTGCAGGCTGTGAGTGTCCATGCGGATATGAGTGCGAATGCAATTTGTATGAATTGTTTTTTCATCATTTCCTCTCTTTTTGATTAGAAGTTCACGTTAAGACCGAAGATGAAACTCTTCGGGATGGGGGCCGCATACGGATTACCCATTGTTTCGGGGTCGAGATAGTTGTGGTAGTCACTGGCTATCACCCATAGATTACGTCCCTCGAGAGATACGGACGCGCTCTTGATCCCTATCGGTTTGAGCCATTTCTCGGGCAGTTCGTATCCCAGACGTATGCTCTCGAAGCGGAAGTAGTTCTGCTTCTTTACCCAGATGTCCAGTTCGCGATACAGATTCTGTTCCGTATAGCGCAGGTATTCGCCTGTGCGACCGTCGTTTCGGGTCATGAGTTTCGGCAGGCTGGCCCCAGTGTTTTCCGGTGTCCATCTATACAGGATGTCACGGTTGCTGTTCAGGCCGCGGTCGTAGTTGGTGGGGTCGTATGTGGGAGTTGTTTGCACATACATACCGAAGTTGAAGATGCAGTTGACGCCCAGCGTGAGTTTTTTGTATTTCAGCGTGTTCATGAAACCGCCCGACACTTTCGGTTCGTTGCTTCCGATGTAACTGTACAGGTTGCGCTGTTCCTCGGCACTCAGGGTGCTGGCGCCGGCGTTGTTCAGTTTTAGAAACTCCGTGGCGGTGACTTTCTGTCCGTCTCGGTTAAGGAAGAGGGGATAACCCTCGTCGTCGAGTCCGGCAGTTTTGTAAGCGAAGATGGCTCCCACGGGGTAGCCTTCCCGGCTCGGTCGCGTGGCGTTCTCTGCCACGGTCTCTCTCAGTACGGTGTTTTTGTTGAATCCGAAGTTCAGGTTGGTAAACCAAGAGAAGTGCTTTGTGCGCAGATTGCGTGTGGTGAGGGCCACTTCCACTCCTTCGTTCTTCATGCTGGCCCAGTTGACGGTGGTGGAACTGTAACCGGATTCAAGGGGTAGCATGCGCAGGCCGATGAGGTCGGTTCCTTTACGATAGTAGTAGTCCACGCTCAGCGAAAGAATCTCATCCCAAAGCGAAATGTCCATACCTATATTGGCCGATTGCGTTTTCTCCCAACGCAGGTCGGGGTTGGGGGCGTTGGCCGGCCGGATGGCGTCTTCCGGATTGTTCGGAAGGAGGGTGGTTTTGATGTATTGGCCGATGAGGAAGGGCGAGGTGTTCTTGTCGATGTTTCCCTGAAGGCCGTAAGAGGCGCGGAGGCCCCAGTTGCCGATTGCGGTGACATTCTTCATGAACGGTTCGTCGCTGATGCGCCACAGGCCGCTCACGGAGTAGAGCGGCAGGTAGCGGTATTTCTTGGCTACGCCGAAGATGTCTGATCCGTCAAAACGGATGCTCCCGCCCAGTGTGTAGCGATGGTGTAGGGTGTATGACCCTGTTGCAAACCATGATACAAAGGCGTTTTCCAGATGAGTTTCCGTGTGGAGGGGAAGGTTCCTTGCCATCTGTTCCGTGGGGAAGATGATGGGTACGGAAGTGAGGGTTCTGCGGTCATAGCCGTAGGCGGCAGAGTAGAGCGATTTGTCTTCGTTGTGACGTAATTCCACGCCCGCCATCAGTTCCAGGTCGTGTATTTCCTTGAAACGGTTCTGATACTCGGCCATGGCCTTCCATGTCCATTGGGTACGGTGATTCTCCGTGATTTTGTTGTTGCCTCCCTCCGGAAGAATCGTGCTGCCGTTGTATATGTGGTTTACTTTCTCTCTTCGCATGGCGTAACTGTCGTGGGCGGCATATTTCTCGATGGTGCTTTCGTCCCATTGCAAACCGAACTGGGAGGTAATCTTGAAATGTTCGTCCCACTTGAATTCGGCGTCGAATATGGACATGAGCGAGGTCGATGTGTTTTCGTTTTGCGTATTGGCGCGTTCCTCAAAGATGTTGAAATCCGGAGCGATGTCGCCGCGGCTGTGCTGCACGTTCGTATCGTATCGGTAGCTTCCGTCCTCGTTATACGGTGTCATGTAGGGATTGGCGATGCGAGAA
The DNA here is from genome assembly GCA_910586505.1 of uncultured Paraprevotella sp. Classification (GTDB taxonomy): domain Bacteria; phylum Bacteroidota; class Bacteroidia; order Bacteroidales; family Bacteroidaceae; genus Paraprevotella. The sequence continues at coordinate 553,733 of CAJUGV010000001.1, forward strand.
TAGTAGACGGGATTGGTGAATCCTTCACTATAGGTCAGGTATGTGTGTTGCTTGCGCCGGTTGGCGAATGCCGATGCACCGACCTTGAGCTTGCTGTTGATGCGGTAGTTCGTCTTAAGCGTCATGTTGAAGCGGTCGTTCTTCACGCCGTCCACATTACCTTGCTCCACATAGTATCCCACGGCAGAGTAATAGGTAGCCTTGTCCGATCCTCCCGACAGACTTATATTGTATTCCTGATTGAACACACCGCGGAAAAGGATATCGTTCCAGTCGGTGTTGATGGCCTTCAGGCGGTTGACCGCCGATTGTGCTTCGGGGGAAAGGGCATCCCATCCTCCGGCCTTGTAGGCATCTGTAAGACCGTATTCCCCGAGGATTTGCGCTACCCCGCCCTTGGTTTCGCGGTAGGTGAAATCCGAACGCAGCAGATCCAGCTCGAGGTTCACTTTCTCTTCCGATGTCATCAGATTCAGCCGGTCGATGTCCGTCTTAGGGTTATATGTAAGTTTGGTTGAAAAGTTAATTTGCGGTTTGCCGGCCTTGCCCTGTTTGGTGGTGATGACGATCACTCCGTTGGCGGCGCGGGCTCCGTATATGGCTGTCGCCGCGGCGTCCTTAAGCACGGTGATGCTCTCGATATCGGCCGGATTGATGCCGGCTATGGATGTCTGATAGATATTGTCGATATCTTTCAGTTCTTCCATCGAGGGAATGTCGGTACCTTCGAGAGGGATACCGTCGAGAACCCAAAGCGGGTCCTGCGATCCGTTAATGGAAGATGTACCACGGATGCGCAACTTGACCGGCGCTCCCGGCGAACCGGAAGACGTCACGCTGGACAATCCGGCGATCTGTCCGGCCAGTGCCTGGTCGATGCTCTTTACAGCTCCGATTTTCTCATCGGAAATTTTCATGGTGGTGACTGCCGAAGTCAGTTTGCGGCGGTCGATGGCCTGATAACCGGTGACGATGAGTTCTCCCAGTTCCTTGGACTGATTGTCCATGTAGATCTTATAATGATTCTGATTGGCGCGGAGATGTACGGGCACTGTGGTATAGCCTATGAAGCGGCATGTCAGGTCATGTACGTTGACCGGCACTTCTATCCGGAATTTTCCGTCCAGGTCGGTGGTTGTTCCGTTGGCTACGGTTCCCGCCTTGCTCATGATGGCCACGGTGGCCCCTATGAGCGGCTGGTTGTCGGCCTTGTCAAAGATTTCGCCTGTGACGGTACGTGTCTGTGCCGTCGTAGCTAACAAGCCGGCGAACAGCAGCAGAAGGGTACATTCGATTTTTCTCATATTAGTTTGTTTTATTCATACTTATTTGGTCAGTCCCAAAGCTGTCTGGATGCGCAGTATCATATCCTCATAGTGAAACCGTGTGGCAGTGTCGGAGATGTTACGCTTGTTCTTGAGCAGTTGCAGCACCTTGATCAGTTCGCCGCGTTTGACGCTGATGGCATCGCTCACGCGGTTGATCTGCGTGCTGTACATGTCGATGAGGCGGGCACTACGGCTTTCGTCGATGGCGGAGTGCCTGCATCCGCTGTGGTCTTCGGGCAGTGCCGTGTAGCGCTGTGCGGGCAGATAATCCTGCAGACGTTTGTTAATTTTCACGCCTTCCTCTTCGGCCGCGGCCGTGATGAGGGCGTCGACGAAAGATTTCTGCAGGTTGCGTGTCATCACATCGAGTTTTCTGCCGGCGATGGTGGGTTGAAAGATGTGTTCGTGTATCATGTTCACCATTTCTACGGCCGTGAAAGCGTCCGTTCCGTTTTGGAATTCGTTTTCAAACATACGGACCATGCGCTTGTTGTCCAGCAAGTCCCACAACAAGTAATTCAGCGTGTTCTTGTACATTGCGTTGGGACTTTGTTCGAGTGTTCCCAGAGGGGTGTTCTTCAGCACGTAGGTGTAGTCGGAGATATAAGAGTCGAACAGCCATGCCGGATAAGATATGTATTGGTCCAGCAGGAACTGTACGGCTTCTTTCTGACGTTCTTTCTCCACAAAAGTATAAGTCTTCTGTCCGTCTCCCACCTCCGTATTCTCCAGATAGATGCCGCCTATGTTGGCCATCACATGGTAAGGATAAAGCCCCCATTGGAAGATGATGCCGGAGTAGAGTCGGGCGGCGTCCTTGTAGGTCTGTCCTTCTTTGCCGGTTGTGGTCCAGCTGATGATTTCCGGCATGATGCGTTTCAGGTTTTCGATACCCAGAGAGGCTGATTTCATGGCGTTGTCGCCAAGGTCTTCGCTGAGTGCGCGGGGATCTACAGCCTCGCGGGCGGTCTGCTGTTCGCCATACTTGTAGATTCTGTCCTTGTGGCTGTCGAGCAGGGCGCGGAGCTGTTTTCTTTCCGTCGCCTCGTCGGGAAACCAGCGATAGCCCCATTCGATGGCAAAACGGTCGTAAGGGCCGATGTGTGGCGATACGAAAGGAACGTTGTCTTCCGGTTGGGCTACGTAGTTGAAGCGTGCGTAGTCCATGATGGAAGAAGCCGTACCGTTGACACGTCTCAGGAAATCGGCGGAGCGCAGGGAGTCGGTGGGATAGGCCCACGAACCGCACATATTGTGCTTAAGGCCCAGTGAGTGACCCACTTCATGGCAGGCTACGAACCGTGCGGCATCGCCTATCAGGCTGTCCGGCAACTCGATAGAGCGTGCGGCGGGATTGACGGCGCCGGTATGCACCATAATCCATTCGCGCAACAGAGACACCACATTGTGCCACCAGATGATGTCGGCCTCGATAATCTCGCCCGTGCGCGGGTCTACGACAGACGGGCCCATGGCGTTGGCCGTGGTGGAAGCGGCGTAGGTGAATACGGAATATTTCAGGTCGTCGCCTTCGGCGGCCATGCTGTCTGTGTACTCTTTCACCTGTACGGCATCCTTGAAACCGGCTTGCTCGAACGCGCTGTTCCAGTCCAGTATGCCTTTACGGATATGGGGGCGGAGTTGTGCCGGTGTGGTCGGGTCGATATAGAATACGATGGGTTTCTTCGGCGTGGTGAGTTCGCCGCGCATATAAGCGGCCTCGTCGGTAGGTTCCAGCCGCCACCGTGTGATGTAGTGGCGTGTTTCCAGTTCCTGCTGGCGGTCGCCATAGCAGAGGCGGCGTGTGGAGAAGAATCCCACACGGTTGCTTTCCAGACGTCCGGCCATCGGGCATTCGGGCAGCAGGGCGAGTGTGGAACTGACCACTACGGTAATGTTCACCTTGCTCATGCCTTCCCTGACGGTCGTGGTCAGCTCCGACGTGGCGGTGATATTGTTCTCGAATGCCTTGATGTCCAGGATGCGCGAGAGGTCGGCATTGGCAGACGTGCCGAGGTTGATGTTGTTGAAGACATCGTTTATCATCGTCTGTTTACCGTTGAAGAGATCGTCCACCTTGACGAGTACGGTACTTGAGTCCGGTGCTACGGCCTCCACTTTCAGGCTGGCGATAATCGGGTTGATGTAGTTGTCGGCTACCGACCGGGCCATGGCATCTGTGCCGGCCACCTCTGGCGTGGGGCGCTGCTGACGGATTTGCATTTTTTTCTCTTTCCTCAACCATTCGAACGTAATGCATTGCTCTTCATAGCTGAGACCTCTGTTGGCACTTGCCTCGTTCAGTTCGGAGGGAACCTGTTGCAGGCGGTTGACAACGAGGAAGGTGCGTCCCATCAAGCGGGCAGGTATTTCGAGATAGAAACTTTTGTCCTTCTTTATCACTCTGGCCACGTTCTTAAAATCAGCGGAATCTTTTCTGGTCAGTTTCTTGTACTCGGAAACGACAACGGAGTCTTTGGATGCCGCTTTTTTCTTGTTTTTAGCCAGAAGCGGGAACAGCTTGGCACTGGTGGTTGCCGTAGCCGTACCGGCTGTGGCAGTCAGTACGAGGGCTGCCAGGCACATCCGTATGATATTTCTTTTCATGTTGTTTGAAGTTTACAAATAGGTTTAATTGCCGTGTTTGTGTCGTAGATAGATGTAAAATACAAAGTATCTCGCCGGGGAATGCGGCTGAGATACTTTGCATGGAATGATGTGGTGGCGGGACTTCTTATTTCAGTCGGGCCAGTGTTTCCTTGATGCGGCGCATGGCTTCGACAATGTTCTCGTCGCTGGTGGCATAGCTCATGCGGAAGCATTCGGGCGAGCCGAAGGCGTCGCCGCCTACCGTAGCCACATGTCCCACTTCGAGCAGATACATGGCGAAATCGGTGGAGTTGTTGATCACCCGGTCGCCGTCTTTCTTGCCGAAGTAGGCACTGCATTTGGGGAAGAGGTAGAATGCCCCTTCGGGGTTGTTTACTTCGAGTCCCGGTATTTCCCTGGCCAGTTTCACGATGAGGTTCTTGCGGCGTTCGAATGCTTGGCGCATGTCTTCCACGCATTGCTGCGAACCGGTGTAGGCAGCTTCGGCCGCCTTTTGTGATACGGAGCACGGACCGCTTGTGTATTGACCTTGCAATTTGTTGCATCCTTTCACGATCCAGTCGGGAGCGGCGATGAAACCGATTCTCCATCCTGTCATGGCGTATGCTTTCGACACTCCGTTGACAATGACCACACGGTCTTTTATGCTCTCGAACTGTGCGATGCTTTCATGTTTGCCGATGTAGTTGATGTGTTCGTAAATCTCGTCTGCGATGACCACGATGCGTTCATGTCTGGCGATAACGCCGGCCAATCCTTCCAACTCTTCCTTGGAATAGACGGAACCGGTGGGGTTGCTGGGAGAGCACAGGATAAGAGCACGGGTTTTCGGAGTAATGGCGGCTTCAAGCTGTTCGGGGGTAATTTTGAAATCCTGCTCGATGCCTGCTTCCACAATGACAGGTTCGCCTTCGGCCAGTTTTACCATTTGGGGGTAGCTCACCCAGTAGGGAGCGGGAATGATGACCTCGTCACCGGCGTTGACCAATGCCATGATGGCGTTGCATACCGATTGTTTTGCTCCGTTGGAACACAGAATCTGTGCCGGGGCATAGTCCAGTCCGTTTTCGTTTTTCAGTTTGGCGGAGATGGCCTCACGCAAAGCCGGGTAGCCCGGTACGGGGGAATAACGTGAATAGTTTTCTTCTACTGCTTGGATGGCAGCCGCTTTGATGTGGTCGGGGGTGTTGAAGTCCGGTTCGCCCACACTGAGATTGATCACATCCACGCCTTGTGCTTTCAGCTCGCTGCTCTTCTGTGACATGGCCAGAGTGGCGGAGGGAGAAAGTCTGTTTAAACGATCTGACAGTTGATTCATGCTTATGTTTCTTTATTGATTATATTTCCTGCTTTCGGGTTGCAAAGTTAGGTATTTTTGCGTAAATACACTATATTTTTAACTCACTTTACTCTGAAAATGTGTCTTTTTGAGAATCTTATGCGAGGTTTCGCGCATTCTGACGTCCGACTTGTCCGTCATGAATTGTTTTAGAGGTGTTTTTCCGTTCGGTTTGAACGTGCGGCATCCTGATGTGCGGCTCTTCCGTTTGGTGGTGCGTTCTTGAAAAAAGTAAACAAGGTGTTGATGGAATGCGGATGTTTGTGAGGTTTGTGCAATGGTTTGAATATGAGTGTGATGTATGGCTTTTTGATGTGTGCTTTTTCGTATGGCGGAGTACGTGGGAAAACGATGCCCATGGCGTGGGAAAATGATGCTCATGAAATTAAAAAATGAAGAGCATTAAATTCCGTTATACTGCGGAATGTTTTTCAGGAAGAAAGGATGTTGACAAAAACGGTCCGGCCGCACACGGATGAGGTGGTGTGCGGCCGGACCGGAGGGATGGCGGAGACCTGTGCGGTCGCTCCGTATAAGTCGTGCCGGGTAAGGCTTTCTATTTGTTGAAATGAAGGGTGTGTCCCATCCGTTCTTTTTTGGTACGCATGTATTTTTCGTCGTAGGGGGTGACGGGAACTTCTATGGGAACGTTTTCCACGATCTCCAGTCCGAAGGCTTCCAGGCCTACACGTTTTACGGGGTTGTTCGTGAGCAGTCTCATCTTGTGCACTCCCAGTTCTTTGAGGATTTGTGCTCCCACTCCGTATTCCCGTTCGTCCGGCAGAAATCCGAGGTGAACGTTGGCCTCTACCGTGTCCATGCCTTCTTCTTGCAGCTTGTAAGCTTTCATTTTGTTGAACAGCCCGATGCCGCGCCCTTCCTGATTCATATAGAGGATGACGCCCTTGCCGGCCTCTTCTATCATGCGCATGGATTTGTGGAGTTGTGCTCCGCAGTCGCAACGCTGGCTTCCGAAGATGTCACCGGTGACACACGAAGAATGCACGCGTACCAGAACCGGTTCGTCGGGTTGCCATTCGCCTTTGATGAGCGCCACGTGCTCCAGGCCGTTGCTGGTCTGGCGGAACGTGATGTCGCGGAAATGTCCGTAGTCGGTAGGCATGTCTACTTCGGGGCCGCGCTCGATCATTGACTCTTGTTTCAGGCGGTAGGCAATCAGGTCGCGGATCGTGATGATTTTGACACCAAGGCGTTCGGAAACCTTTTGCAGTTCCGGCATGCGGGCCATAGTGCCGTCGGGGTTAAGTATTTCGATGAGGGCGGCAGCCGGTTGCAATCCCGACAAGCGTGCCAGGTCGATGGCGGCTTCCGTATGGCCGGCCCGGCGCAACACGCCTTTATCTTGTGCATATAGGGGGTTGATGTGTCCCGGGCGGCCGAATGTTTCCGGGCGTGAGGAGGGGTCGGCCAGCGCACGGATGGTGGCGGCACGGTCGTGAGCGGATACACCGGTGGTGCATCCTTCCAGTTTGTCTACCGTAACGGTGAAAGGTGTACCCAATATGGAGGTGTTGTTACTGACCTGATGGGGAAGGTCCAGTTCCTCGCTACGGGAGATGGTGATAGGGGCACAGAGCACGCCACGTCCTTCCTGAAGCATGAAATTCACTTTTTCGGGTGTGATCATTTCGGCCGCAGTGATGAAGTCGCCTTCGTTTTCGCGGTCTTCGTCGTCTACTACTATTACAAACTTGCCTTCTCTGAAGTCGGCAAGCGCTTCCTCTATTGAGTTTAATTTGAATGTGTCCATGACCTTATGGTGTTTTACTCGTTTTCAGTTATTTTTCCGATGCGTTCGATGATGAACTTGCTGTACTTCTTGATTTGCTGTATGTCTTTATATAGTCGCAGTCTGTATCGCCAGATCCGGAAGTAGAAGAATATGCCGGCAGGGAGCAGGATGCCGATGACCATGTTCCACTTATAATTATGGAACGGGCGCGTGTGCGCGTGCGTGGAGACTATCGGCAGCTTGTTCAGGGATTCCAGGATAGCGGTGTCGCGACTGTTCGAGAGAATGTTGATAAGTTCTTCCATCCGTCCGTTCAGGTTGATGACTTCCTGGTCGTCAAGGTTGCGGAAAAAGATGTGCAGGTAGTTGGGCGGGAGTTTTAGCCGGCTTTTCCGGGCGTATTCCTGCCATTCCTGCGACAGTGCGGCGAGTTGTTCTCTCACGGCCGGATAGTCCGGGTCGTGTATGATAACGTCTTTGCGGGCGATATGACGTGAGATACGCAGTCCCAGCAATTTGCGTATCACGTTGATGTAGGCTTCAGTGTTGAATACGGCCGAATCCTTGTTGGCTTTGTATGTCAGGAAAATGCCGATAGGCAGGAGTATCATGGAACTGAGCCATTCGCCGAACCATGGGATCCATTCTCCGCTCCGTGCCAGTTTTTCGCCCGACGCGTTGATGATGTAGTAGAAGATGAAAATAGCCACGGAGATAACTACCGGCACGCCCAGTCCGCCTTTTCGGATGATGGCGCCGAGAGGGGCGCCGATAAAGAAAAAGAGCAGGCAGGCCAGCGAAAGCGTGAATTTTTTATGCCATTCTATCCGGTGTATGCGGGTGGCCTGATCAATGTCTTTCGAAATCAGGCTTCTGAATTCATACTCACTGACGGCTGTGCTGCTTTTGTACATGGCATTGCGGAGCACGCTTTGCTGTTTTTCAGCCGTCAGGCGGGTGTAGAGACTGTCAAAATCGGTTCTTTGTCTCGATATTCGGGCAGAGTCCTCGGTGCCGATATCGGTTTTCCGCCGATAAGTGGAACTCTGCATATAGGAGAACAGTGCACGTCCGGTGCTGTCGCTCCGGTGAGCCAGAGAGTCGAGTCCGTACTTGATTTCGCGCAGATTCTTGGTTTGTGCGCTTCCGCTGAACAGATTGGCGTCCATCATGTTGAAATTGTTGTCGAAAGGTATCATGTCAATTTCCCTGATGAAAGTCTCGCGCATGTAAGGTACATTGGTGCGGGTCATAAGATTGCCCTGTGCCTGCATATTGCGGAAGCGCTCTCCGGCATACAATGTCAGCATGAGAAATTTCTCGTCGGCCGTGGTCTTTAGTTCGGCCGAGTCGGCCAGTACGATTTGTGTATCCTCATATCCGTTGGTGGTGCTGTATATCATCACGCCGTAAAGCATGCCGTTTTCTTTCCCTTTCTTCTCTACGAAAATGTTGTAGCCCGGTATCTCGCTGTAGAAAATCCCCTCCGGAATCTCCAGTTCGGGGGATTTCTGCTTCATGGAGTAGATGAGTGTGTAGAATTTTTTCTGGGCTTCGGGGCCTGTGACGTTCTGAAAGTAGAACGAACCGATGCAAAGCAGGAAGTTGAAGATGATGATGGGTTGCAGAATGCGGACAAGCGGAATACCGGCCGCTTTCATGGACAATAGTTCGAAGCGTTCGCCGAAATTGCCGAACGTGATAAGCGAGGCCAGCAGAATGCCTAAAGGAAGCGACATGGGGATGAGCGTCAGACCGGCGTAGTAAAAGAAGTGTGCCAGGACGTCCAATGTCAATCCCTTGCCTATCAGATCGTCTACATAACGCCACATGAACTGCATCATAAAGATGAAATGACAGATGAAAAACGTACCGATAAAGAGCAGGGAATAGGCTTTGAATACGAATATGTCTAATTTTTTAATGAATTTCATCCCGTTGTTGTTCGTCCGATTCAACGGGCAAAGTTAGTATAAAAAAACAGATGTGACCTTATATTTTAGATGTTTTTATAGCCGCAGGTATGACAAAGGAGGCGGGAATGAGACAAGGAAGGGCGGAATCAAAGAAAACTTCTAAAAAAAGTCGGTTTTCTTTTGGCCGTATGAAAATAATCCGTACCTTTGCATCCGAAAACGAAAGGATGGCGGGATAGCTCAGCTGGTTAGAGCGCATGATTCATAATCATGAGGTCCCCGGTTCAATCCCGGGTCCCGCTACTAAGCCGAAAGGCTTGTAAATTAGGCAATTAGGGGGCTTCCACTCTTGGTTGTCTTTTTTGTTTATAAGAGCATTTGCACAGATTTTGCACGGATTTCGATGTAAAACACTGATAATCAATGAAAACGTAAGATAAATCTACTTTAAAATCCCTTTCTTCTGTTTTCTTTTCATTGCGTGGCTTTATTAGTAATACATGGGGTTTCTGCCTGAGTTGAGGCTTTTTGCACAAGAAATTGCACCAATAGATGTGAAAAACGAGATAAGCTACACACCGGTAGTTATCTCGTTTAATCGCGACAAAATCAAATAAAAGACGAAAGCCTTATTATTTCGCTTCGTTACATTACAGCGGACTCTTAACAATCAACTTTATCAGTAATCAAAATTTCCTCAAATCCTTTATCATTCAAAGGTTTGAGAAGTTCTGATTCACTAATAGCCGCCAAATCATTCTTTTGCAGAATTTCATTTACCGCCAGTCCACTCACACAAGAACATGGTGACTTTTTCAGATAAACATGTGTTTGATTGTTTGTACAATGACGCTTCACCAAACAGTGCTTCTCTATGTAACGCAATAATCCCTTTATGTTTATAGGAACAAAGCAACACTCATCATTATTCTCATTCTCATTTTTACAAGGTATTGTCGTATATAATTACCAAAAAATATATTCCGGATGTTGTTCCGCATATAGCAGAAAATCATCAATATGTTTTTTAAGATTCTCAATGTGTTTGGAAGGCATTGCATAGGTTTGTCCCTGTATTCTCACAGCCTGTCCCATAATAGCACCGAATTTCATCGCTGTTGCTGCGGCATTTCCATTATGTACACCGTTTGAGTTTGAACCGAACACAAATATTTCATTTTCTTTCAGCTCCGTAATGTTGGATGGAGTAATTCTTTCGTTCATGTTTTTAAGTTTTTGGGTATAAAAAATCCTCTTACTGCATAAGCAATAAGAGGATTAGATTATTTGTGGAAAAAATCAATACTTGATAGAGAACAGAGCTTCAATATATGGCAAACTACTGTTTGAAACACTTACTTCTTTTGAATCAAAGTTGTATTCCATAACATAGTCTTCTGATGTGCCATTACTGCTTTCCCAATATATTGAATTTGTTTTTTCATTATATATGGCAGATGTAATGTATTCGTCAATTTCAGCCAAGATAGATGTTGTTTCTAAAGTTTCGGGATTGATTGTTTTTACAATAGTCTTATCAATATCTTTTCCTATTTCAAGTAAAACAAATCCCTGTTTTGTGTTAAGCACTTCATAATAATATGCGTCATTCTGTTTATCATGCAGAAGCTTGATGTCGCCTGTTTTCATGTTTAAAGATAGAAGACAGTCAAAAGATTCTCTATCATTTTCAAATCTGATACTTCCGGTAACTAAGATACAACGGCTTTTTGAGTCATAATTAAACAGTAGATTATCATCTTCACAATAAAATTGAGTAACGTATTTCCCGTTAATTCGGTCGTAAGGGAAAGCCTTTTTCAAAAGAGTTGTTTTTCCATTATCGTCAAAAGAGACAATTTCAAACCCTTTGTCTACAGATGCTTCCAAACCGCATAACGTATTTTCAATCATACCAATGGCCATTCCGGGCGAAGCATTGTAAAATTTATTCAGCCAATTGGCACAAACCTTCTTTTCTTCCTGTTTTGCAAGATTATATTTGTACAAACTGACTTCTTTACTTATTGGTAAACAGCGTTTGAAATAATAAATATTCTGATTTCCGTTATTCTCAGCCAATATGAATTTTATGATTTCTCCATTGGGTAGTTCGTTCTTTTTTTCAAAGTCTCCACTTTGCCTATCGAATACATATAATATAGGAAAAGCATTTTCGTTGTCTTCAAAATCCACAACATTGTAACCTGCGGCATAGGTATAATCATTCATATTGTCCACATCTTTTTCTTCCAAGAACATTTGGCCTAATGTTTTTTCTTTTCCTTCTTGTCTTAAAATGACATCACAATTACCTGTCATATTAGGTGCGATGAATGAGATACTTTCATCAGAATATGAAATAACATCTGCCTTTTTCTCGCCTGAGCGTGAAGATGTTTGAAACCATATCTCACTATTTTCGGAGAAACCATTACCACGTATAACAACTAACTTACCGCTGACAATCGGAGATTCAGCACCAGATGATGGCATTTCAATGTTTTGTATGTCATTGTTCGGGGCTGAATTATCCGCATCATCGGAACAGGCTACCATGAATAGAAACACCATGCCGAGTAAGGGCATGGTGCTCACATTAAATAATTTGTTCATCATTTCTTCTTCAATATGATTTTCTCACCTTCTATTGTAAAGGTCATTTCTGTTTTGGTAATAGTCCCTGCAATGGACATATCTTCATAGCTTGAAGTGAATTTACCATCTTTTGCATTGTATTGGTATTTCAATACAGCGTTATCAACATACTTGTCTCCATCTTCACTTGTAATGTTCAAAGTTAAATCCGTTTTGCTTGTCAGCTTGATTTGATAAGCGTCTTTGTCAGCATTGATTCCAGTCCATACAGTTCCAACAAGTTCTTCCGCTGTAGGATAAGGAGATGGATTTTTATCATCGTCATCACTGCATGCAACGAAGTTCAAACACAACACAACCATTAATAACGAGGTTGCAATCATTCTAAAAGTTTTCATTTTGATTTTAATTTTATCTCCCTTAGCCTCAAATCAGAAGAGTTAATTAAATGCAGAAAGCGTGAGGCCATTAACTTATTTTATACGACGGGCTCTGGTAAGACCTTGAACTAAAACAAGCAACAGTCCCCACGCCATATACGGATATGACGCGAGAGATGCCAACTTATTCCCGTTCTACAGATAGTTTACCAGACTTCGTCGTAGAGAATCAGTTAAACACTTTCGTGTACCTTAAATTTCTAATATGTCCGCCATGTTGCCATGACGATGCAAAATTAGAAAAAATAAGGCACATCACAAAGTTACATCCCATAAAGAGACTGTTGCAGGTTACAAAATTAGATATTCTTATTCATTTAGCATTTCATCAATGGCGAATTCGTGAAGTTCATGCTCCAGCTCCATTTCTTTAAGCCGTTCTTCTTTCTTCCGAAAATAATCATCGCTCAAACCTTTTTCTTCGAGTGCCTTGTCGAATTTATCTAGTATTTCATCTGAAACACATTCTTCATCGTCATTATCGATTGACTCGTCCAATACAGCAAGCATATCCTCCATTGTGTATTCCTGTTCTTGCGAAGAAGTATCTTCTGTTAATGAGAACTCTGTATCATCCTCACAATCAATATCCGGCCCTAACATATCTATAAGCTCATCGATTGTATAATCTTTGTCTTTAAAAGAATCTTTCGTATTTTCTTTTTTGACAATCGGCTCTTGAACACCGGTTTCCTGTATGCTTTCTTTTTGAGCAGACATTTTAGTCTTTGGTGCTTTCTTTGAAGATTTCTTTTTAGTCTCTACAACTTCGGCAGTCACCGGTTGTTCTTCTTCTACTTTTTTCCTTCGTGCCATAACTTTATTTATTTTGACAATTAGTAATATTCCGAATAGTTGAATTTTCGGTTAATACATATATCCTCTTTTTTGCCGGAATATAAAAGAAAAAGGTATTTTAACTCTATTCTTAACCGAAATTAAGCTATCGCACCGGTAATTTAGCATAAAGAAAGCCCGATTCTCCACTAAACAAGAGAATCGGAGTGTATGTTTGACCTACCAAAATTAAGAGAAATACGGACATTAAAAGCTCAATAAATGGGCATTTCTGGCTCTGTTTTCAGACTCTAAATAGGCAAGGTATATCTCAGTAGTGGCTATACTTGTATGGTCAGCCAACATAGGTGATATTATAAGACGCCGGAACTCCTTCGTTTCTGGTACAATAGCATAAGTATGTCGTTATCTTACTTATGTTTAATTCCTCACCGATAACTTTCGTTCTATCATTTATATGTTTGGTGAGACTCTTCTTTATCTTCTCATGCTATTAGATGGGAGGTGCAGCCGGACAGCAAACTATAATAAGTGTCTATTTTTTTAGTCATAAGCACTGTAAATCACTATAAAATTCGTATCTTTGCACATTAAAATGTATATAAGTATTAGACTATGGCTGAAACGAAAAGAATCAAAACTGCATTGGTGTCGGTCTTTCATAAAGACGGTTTGGACGCTTTGTTGAAGAAATTGCATGAAGAAGGGGTAAAGTTTCTTTCTACCGGAGGCACTCGAAAGTTTATTGAAGAGTTGGGTTATCCATGCCAGGCCGTGGAAGATGTGACGACTTATCCTTCTATTTTAGGAGGTCGCGTGAAGACTTTGCATCCTAAAATCTTCGGCGGAATCCTTGGACGTCGTACTTTGGCAGAAGATCAGGCACAGATGCAACAGTACGAGATTCCTGAAATAGATCTTGTGATTGTGGATCTCTATCCGTTTGAGGATACTGTGGCAAGCGGGGCATGTGAAGCCGATATTATAGAGAAAATAGATATAGGCGGCATCTCGTTGATTCGTGCTGGAGCCAAGAATTTCAAGGATGTTGTCATCGTGCCGAGTAAGATTGAGTATCAGCCGTTGCTAGAACTGTTGAACCGAAACGGAGCGCAGACGGAGATTGAAGATCGTCGTTGGTTTGCAACCCGTGCTTTTGGGGTGAGCAGTCATTATGATATGGCTATACATGCTTATTTTGAAACTGGCGAATAACCGTATGGACTGGAGTGGAAATAAATAATATATAAAACATAGAAACAAACAGTTTGTCTGATGGGATTCTTTTCTTTTACTCAGGAAATTGCAATGGATTTGGGAACAGCCAATACTATTATTACCAGTGACGGTAAGATTGTAGTGGATGAGCCTTCGGTAGTGGCGCTTGACCGGCGTACAGACAAGATGATTGCCGTAGGAGAGAAAGCCAAGTTGATGTATGAGAAGACAAATGACAACATCCGCACGGTTCGTCCCTTGCGGGAGGGAGTCATAGCTGATTTTTATGCCTGCGAGCAATTGATGCGGGGGCTTATTAAGATGGTGCATACGGGAAGCCGCCTTTTCTCACCGTCTTTACGTATGGTGATAGGCGTGCCGTCAGGTTCCACTGAAGTGGAATTGCGTGCTGTGCGTGATTCTGCGGAACATGCCGGTGGAAGGGAGGTGTATTTGATTTATGAACCTATGGCCGCGGCTATCGGTATCGGTATTGATGTAGAAGCTCCGCAGGGTAACATGATCGTGGATATAGGCGGCGGTTCTACGGAGATTGCCGTGATCTCCTTGGGTGGTATCGTATCGAACAATTCTATCCGTATTGCAGGCGATGACCTGACTGCAGATATTCAAGAATACATGAGCCGTCAACACAATGTGAAGGTGAGCGAGCGTATGGCTGAGCGAATTAAGATACATGTGGGGGCGGCGTTGACGGAATTGGGTGAGGATGCACCTGAGGATTATGTGGTATATGGCCCGAATCGTATTACCGCGTTGCCTATGGAGGTGCCTGTGTGTTATCAGGAAGTGGCACATTGTATGGAGAAGTCCATTGTCCGCATAGAGACTGCTGTTTTGAGCGCGCTGGAAAATACTCCTCCGGAATTGTATGCTGATATCGTACATAACGGAATTTATCTGACCGGAGGTGGCGCATTGCTGAGAGGGTTGGATAAACGGCTGACGGATAAAATTAACATTCCATTTCATATTGCGGAAGATCCTCTTCACAGTGTGGCTAAGGGTACAGGCATTGCCCTGAAGAACGTGAATAATTTCTCTTTCTTGATGTAAGACGGGATATACACAAAAGATAAGATGAAGGATAAGGATAATCTGCATTGGATTGAAGGTTCTCTTTATTCTTCATTTTTGCATATACACTCACGTGCTTAAATTTATTTATTGTGCGCAATTTACTGGATTTTCTGAAAAAGTATAATTATTGGATCCTTTTCATCCTATTGGAAGGGGGCAGCCTTTTGTTGCTTGTCCATTTTAATCGTTACCAAGGAAGTGTGTGGTTTACCTCGGCCAATGCGGTATCCGGCAAATTGCTGGAGTGGGAAGCGGATTTTATGGCTTATGTTTCTTTAGGGCAACATAATAAGGAGCTGATGCAGAAAAACCTTATGCTGGAACAACGTGTATGGGCTATGCGGAAACTGTTGGACGAGTGTGGACATGACTCTACTTATACGGAACGCCGGCAACAAGAGATACTGAAAGAATTCGATGTAATTCCTGCGGAAGTAGTAAGCAATAGTGTCAGTAAACATAATAATTACATTACGATAAACAAGGGCGAATTGGATGGAGTGAAGCCGGAGATGGGGGTGGTGTGTGGAACGGGAATTGTCGGGATCGTATATCAAACGTCTCCTCATTATGCAATAGTCATGTCGTTGTTGAATAGCAAATCGAATGTCGGTTGCTGTTTACGAGGGACTGATTACTTCGGTTATCTATGTTGGGAAGGCAGGTATCCTTTGCGTGCTTCTCTTCGGGATATTCCCCGGCATGCCCGTCTGAAAGAAGGTATGATTGTGGAGACAAGCGGTTTTTCTGCAGTGTTCCCGGCCGGTTTATTTGTAGGGAAGGTCACTAAGATAGAAAATTCTGATGACGGACTATCTTATAAGTTGAGGGTAAATTTAGGCACAGACCTAGCTCGTCTCAGAGATGTGTGTGTGATCTCTGCACCATACGGAGAAGAAATAGATAGTTTGCAACAAAAGGTAGAAACAGTAAAATAGCCAGGGTATGATGTATAGTTTCTTAGGTAGGGTGATTTGGGGGATTGTTTTGTTGGTTGTACAAGGATTGGTGTTCAACCATATTAGTCTGTTCGGATATGTCACTCCTGTGATTTATATATATATGCTATGTATCCAACCGCAGAATACTTCGCGTAGCGCATGGTTGCTGTGGGGATTCATGACGGGATTAGGAGCTGATTTTTTTTCCGGAACACCGGGGGTAGGGGCTGCTTCCATGACTTTGACTGCAATGTGTGCTCCCAAATTGTTGCATCTTTTCATTCCGAAGGATTGTTTGGAAGATATGGTACCGGGTTACGGGACGTTGGGAACATGGAAGTATATATGGTATGTTACATTACTTGTTTTTTTGCAACAGGCATTTGCTCTCTTGTTGGAGATATTTTCCTTTTTCCATATTATGGACATGTTTTATACTTACTTATGTAGTAGTTTGCTTTCCGTGTTGCTTATATTAGTATTGGAGAAAATCCGTGGAAATGAAATAAGTTAAGATTGACGAAAGGATTGTAGGAATGGCGAAGTGTAATTTTGAGAAGCG
Source organism: uncultured Paraprevotella sp. (assembly GCA_910586505.1). Taxonomy (GTDB): domain Bacteria; phylum Bacteroidota; class Bacteroidia; order Bacteroidales; family Bacteroidaceae; genus Paraprevotella. The sequence goes on from CAJUGV010000001.1 coordinate 570,337, forward strand.
TAAGTATGTGATAGGGACGGTGGCTACGTGTATAGTTATTGTTTATATAATTAGGCTTTTCACATTGCAGATTATGAGTGATGACTATAAAAAGAATGCTGACTCCAATGCTTTCCTGAAAAAGATACAGTATCCATCGCGCGGCGTGATTACAGACCGCAATGGAAAATTACTCGTTTACAATCAACCGTCTTATGACATTATGGTTGTTATGTCTGAGCAGGTGGGGATAGATACTTTGGATCTTTGTTCGAGTTTGGGAATAACGCGCGAATATTATGAGAAACGAATGGGGGAGATAAAAGATCGCCATCGCAATCCCGGCTATTCAAGCTATACTCAGCAATTGTTTATGAGTCAGTTGTCGTTGGAAGAATTCTGTGTGTTTCAGGAGAAACTATTCCGTTTTCCCGGTTTTTATGTTCAGAAGCGTTCAATTAGGCAATATCAGTCGCCTTATGCGGCATTGGTTTTGGGAGATATTGGGGAAGTGTCACCATCGGATATAGAGGATGACGAATACTATCAGAATGGAGATTTCATAGGTAAACAGGGGGTGGAACGTTCGTATGAAAAGTATCTGAGAGGAGAGAAGGGGATACAGATACTTCTCCGAGATGCACGGGGGCGTATCAAAGGAAGGTATATGGACGGGAAATTGGATACCAAACCAGTACCCGGAAAGAATCTTACGCTTGGATTGGATAGGGATTTGCAGGCCTTGGGGGAACGGTTGATGGAAGGAAAACTTGGTAGCATAGTTGCACTGGAACCGTCTACAGGCGAAGTACTCTGTATGGTTTCTGCACCTACTTATGATCCTCATATTATGGTAGGTCGTCAACGCGGAAAGAATCATCTGATTCTGAGTCGTGATCCGTTGAAACCTTTGTTAAACCGTTCTATTATGGGACAGTATCCTCCAGGGTCTACATTTAAGACTACGCAGGGCCTGACATTTCTTCAGGAAGGTATTATCTCGTCTGAGACTGCTTATCCTTGTTCTCACGGTTTCATCTACCGTGGTTTGAAAGTAGGGTGTCACAGTCATGCCGCACCGGCTAAACTGATTCCGGCTATAGGAACCTCCTGTAACGCTTATTTCTGCTGGGGATTATACTATATGTTCGGTAATCGTACGAAATATAAGGATGTGCAAGATGCTATGACGGTATGGAAAGACTATATGGTGTCAATGGGATTTGGGTATAAACTGGGCATTGATCTTCCGGGAGAAAAGCGTGGGCTTATACCGAATGCTCCTTTTTATGATAAAGCATACCGAAGTTCATGGAACGGGCTGACTGTAATCAGTATATCTATAGGACAGGGTGAAGTAAATGCAACTCCGTTACAGATTGCCAATCTCGGTGCTACCATTGCCAATCGGGGGTATTTTATCACACCTCACGTTGTGAAGCAGATTCAAGACGGACAGTTGGATACACTTTATAGATACAGACGTTATACGAAAGTAGAGGCACAGCATTATGAAACTGTGGTGCAAGGTATGCGGAGGGCGGTGTTGGCCGGAACTTGTCGTAAGGCTAATCTGCCGGGAATAGAAGTATGCGGTAAAACTGGAACGGCACAGAACCGCGGGCATGACCATTCTGTATTTATGGGGTTTGCTCCTATGAATAACCCTCGTATAGCCGTTGCTGTTTATGTGGAGAATGGTGGATGGGGGGCTGATTATGGTGTGCCTCTCGGAGCACTGATTATAGAACAGTATCTTAATGGAAAACTGTCACCAGAGAGTGAGAAACTGGCAGATATATATCAACACAGACATATTGGATATGGAACAGCAGACAGATGAAAAAGTGAAAGGGGTATGGCGTTCACTAGATTGGTGGATTATACTTATATATGTAGCTTTGCTGGCTTTCGGATGGATTAGTATCTGTGGAGCCAGTTATGATTTTGATATGGGGGGTAACATTTTCTCATTTGAAGCTCGGTCCGGTATGCAGATAGTATGGATTGGCACATCTTTAATGATGGGATTTCTCTTATTGATGCTTGACGGGAAGGTGTATGATACGTTGGCCTATGTTATATATTTACTTCTGCTTGTATTGCTTTTCATCACTCCATTTTTTGCCCGTGATATTAAAGGTTCTCATTCATGGATAAAGATAGGACCGTTCAGTCTTCAGTCGGCAGAGTTTGCCAAATGTGCCACATCTTTGGCATTGGCTAAGTTTATGTCTGTTTATGGATATAACATATCGCGATGGAAAGATTTTCTCATGACGCTTACTATCATAATAGTTCCTATTGTATTAATTATTTTGCAGCGTGAAACTGGGTCGGCATTGGTCTATCTGGCATTTTTCTTGATGCTTTACCGCGAAGGTATGACTGGTTCTGTTCTTTTTGCCGGTGTGTCTGCAGTGACCTATTTTGTGGTGGGGGTGCGATATGAGAATACGATGTTGGGGATTATTCCTACGAGTGTGGGAGAATTTCTTGTATTGACGATGGTGTTACTTTTTACGGCCGGAATGGTATATGTTTATTGTAAAAGGAAAGATATGATGCGCGATATTTTGCTTTATGGAGTGGGGACGGTTTTGCTATCTTTGTGTTTCTCGGGATTTGTCATACCTTTCGACATTAAGTGGATTCTGCTGGCAGTTTGTGTGGCGGTGATTCTGTATCTTTGCCGTGAGGCTTTGAAAGAGAGGGTGGTATATTATTTTTATATAGCTATGTTCGCGCTTGGATCGCTTGTTTTCTTTTACTCTGCTGACTATGTACTTAACAGCGTGATGGAACCCCATCAACGTGTACGTATCAATGTTCTTTTAGGTTTGGAGGATGACCTTGCAGGAGCAGGTTACAACGTCAATCAGGCAAAGATTGCCATCGGATCGGGTGGATTGAGTGGGAAAGGATTTCTCAATGGAACTCAGACAAAATTGAAATATGTACCTGAACAGGATACAGATTTCATCTTCTGTACAGTAGGTGAGGAGGAAGGCTTTTGGGGAGCGGCCGGTGTGTTGATGTTGTTCTTGTTTTTGATTCTTCGCTTAATACATTTAGCGGAGCGACAATCTACGGATTTTGGCCGTATTTACGGTTATTGTGTGATGAGTATATTCTTGTTTCATGTGTTTATTAATGTAGGAATGGTGTTGGGACTTACTCCGGTTATAGGTATTCCACTTCCGTTCTTCAGCTATGGAGGTTCATCTTTGTGGGGATTCACGATCCTTCTTTTTATCTTTCTTCGTATCGATGCTGGGCGCAATCTGGCTAAACATAGTTGAATCGCTACGACAGACAAGAAGTCCTATATCGTGTATTCCTACAATGACTTCTTTTTGCATGAGGTGGATGACGGAAACTTGGCCGGTTTGTCTGTTTCTTAACTGCATCGATGAAAGCGGTGTTTTATGTTGATACATGTAGATCCCTTTTCCGTTGCGTAATGTAGTAGGGGTTGTCAGATGACACTCTACGGTGTCGTAACATAAAATGTCGGGATAAAATCTTCGTTCTATTGCCAGCCAAATGTTTTGGTAAGGGTATAGCCCCGTAGAGCGGAGTTCGAGGCTAAAGTTATATGTTGCATTTTCCTGTATGGTATCAATTATAAATATAAGTGTGTCGCGATTATTCCATCCTTGTGAGGATATATGCTGATAACTGTGGTAAACCGTATGCTTATCGCAGCCAGTAAGCGACAAGAGTGTGCTTACGACTGCGAAGAATATGGATAGGATACGGAAAACGTTCATTCTCATTCCGTTTTTACAGTAGGAGGATTTCCAGTCTCGGTTGGTTTCTCAGAGCGGTAATCCCGTTCGCGTCTTCGTTTTTCTTTTCCGTTGCGATTTTCACTACGATAGGTGTTTTGTTCGTTTCTGTTTTCCTTGTTGTCACGGTTGCGGTTGCGATTTTGACGTTCTTGATTGGTGTTTTGCATTTCTTTTCGGTGCATGTTACCACGTCCGTTACCGTTATCTTTGCGTTTACCTTTGTTTTTGCGTCGTTTGTCAAAACGTGTGAGACTTTCCTGTTCAACAAGATCAGCTGGTTTTGTCTGGTCTGTAGTTTCGTTATTGTTCAATTTTTCTGGTTTCTCGCCTCGGCGGTTCATGTTGATTACCTCAAATACTCGTGCCGTGGTAAGAGTCACTAAATTGGCTGCTAATCTTTTGTCGGTGGAGTAGGTTACCAAGCCACCTAAAATGTCGGCTTTGAAAAAGAAATATTCTGCATCTTGAGTGAGTAGTGTAATTTCGCGACTAGGCAATCGTTTGCCGGCTTCTACATAGGTGTCTACTTCATAGTTCATACAACATTTTAGCTTAGCACATTGTCCGGCCAGTTTCTGAGGATTGAGCGAAATATCCTGATAACGGGCTGCTCCAGTAGATACGGATACAAAATTTTTCATCCATGTAGCACAGCATAGTTCGCGTCCGCAAGGGCCGATACCACCAATACGCCCAGCTTCTTGCCGTGCGCCTATTTGCTTCATTTCAATTCGTACATGAAATGTGTCGGCCAATACTTTAATGAGTTGGCGAAAATCTACACGGCCATCAGCAATATAGTAGAAAATGGCTTTATTGCCGTCACCTTGATATTCTACGTCTCCAATCTTCATTTGCAGTCCGAGTTCCTTGGCAATCTGGCGTGAGCGTATCATGGTGCCATGTTCACGATTTTTAGCTTCTTCGTATTTTTCCAAATCTACAGGTTTTGCCTTGCGATATACTCGTTTGATTTCCTGTTCTGACTTCAAATTTGCTTTTTTGATTTGAAGAGGAACGAGACGTCCGGTAAGTGAGATAACTCCGATGTCGTGTCCAGGGGTAGCCTCTACTGCTACAATATCACCTTTTTCAAGCGGCAACCGGTTGTGATTATGGTAATAACCTTTACGAGTGTTCTTGAACTGTACTTCCACAAGGTCTGTAGCCTCAGCGTTGCCAGGGATATCTGCCAGGTAGTCATAAGTGTTAAGTTGTTTATTTTGTCGTCCGCATCCTTTGGCGCATAACCCTCGGCCGGGTCCGTTCAATTTGAATTTTTCCTCCATTTGTAGTAGGTTTTTGATCTATTATTGTAAGAGTAGCACAATCATTTTTAAGGCAAAGTCAAAAAAAACCATTTTCGGATTGACATTTTGCTCTATATCACGTTGTGCGTTGCTCAATTCTTCCATTATCTTGATGACATTTCGTTCGTTGACAAATCGTGCAAATTTTTTTGCGAAATCTGTTTCCGAGGTTGTCATGTAGTTTAGTTCCGGGTGGCGGAAATTATACATAAAGTTTTCTCGTATCAGTCTTTGGCAATAGGTCAGAAAGTTTTTTTGTCGTTCACGCCCCATGCTGGCAATCTGTTCACTCCATTTTCGCATTTCTTTTATTTTTTTCTGATAACTCAATCGCATGAGCATGACGAAAAGGTCGAAAAATAGTTGATTGTCTTGCGAGGCGTCCAGACTTTTCAGAGCAGTTGTATAACTCCCTCCTGAATTGCGTGCGGCTGCTTTGGCTTGTTCTTCAGGATAAATCTTACTCAAAACTTCTACCATACAGCTATATTCTATGCCTTTTATTTCAATTTGTTGTGTGCGGCTTATAATGGTAGGCAGGATTTTCTCTGGTTCGTCACTTACCATTAGGAAATGTGTTTGTTCGGGTGGTTCTTCTAAAAGCTTGAGTATTTTGTTGGCACACTCCGCGTTCATTTTTTCTGGCATCCAGATAATCATTATCTTACGTCCGCCCAAACTTGACTTTAAAGAGAGCTTCCGTTGTATAAGTCCTGCTTCTGCTGAATAAATCAGTGCTTGTTGATTCCCGGCTTTCATATCTGTCAACCAATCGTCTAGATCGAAATAAAGTCCGGTTTGTAGACGTTGACGCCAATAATCTAAGTAGACGTCGCTCACGGAACTTTCAGCATTCTTGTATCGGATGATCGGAAATGTGAAGTGCAAGTCTGGATGAGCATATTGTGCCAGAATCTTGCATGACGGACATTTGCCGCAAGCATCATATTCGTCTGGTTGCTGGCAAAGCAGATAACGGGCATATGATACGGCTAATGCCAATTTCCCGCATCCCGGTGTTCCACTGAAAAGCACGGCGTGGGGGATTCGACCGGTTCTCGCTTCGCTAATGAGTCGCATCTTAATATCTGTTTGTCCGATAACCTGACTGAACATGTTCTTTAGTATATTTGTTTTGCTATTTCCCGTATGCTTTCTACTGCCGAAACAGTGTAGAAATGTAAGCTTGGAACACCGTAGGCTATTAACTCACGGCATTGCTCTACAGACCATTCTATACCCAATCGTTTTGTTTCCTCATCTGTTTTGCATTTTTTTAACTCTTGTGTTAATGTTTGAGGAAGATCGCAGTGGAATGTTTTAGGTATTATGTTGAGCTGTGAAAGTTTGGCTATCGGTTTGATTCCTGGTATAATGGGAATGGTGATACCGGCTTGCTTTGCACGTTTTACAAAATTGAAATATTTTTCGTTATCATAAAATAGTTGGGTAACAGCATATTGTGCGCCCATGTCGGCTTTTTGTTTCAATATCGTTATTTCGGTTTCCGGATTGGGAGCTTCTTCATGCTTTTCTGGATAGCAGGCTACACCATAGGAGAATGGGGTGCCGGGTGATTCGATGGGAGAGCCGTCAGTAAAGTAACCTTCATTGAAACGATTGATATATTCAATCAATTCAGTAGCATGTGCATACCCATCACCTGTAGGGCGAAATATACTGTCTTCTTTGGCTTTGTCACCCCTCAATACGAGCAAATCACATATACCAAGAAATTGAAGATCAAGCAGCATGTATTCCGTGTCCTCACGTGTGTAGCCGCTACATAGAATATGTGGTACAACATGAATATTGTAGCGTTGTTGTATGGCTGCAGCTACAGCAATGGTACCAGGTCTGCGACGGATACGTGACCGTTGCATTATGCCTCCTCCCAAGTCTTTGTAGACATATTCACTGCGATGATTGGTGATATTGATGTAAGCCGGATTGAATTCTTTTAATAAGTCTATAGTGCGAAACAACCGATCAATGCCAGTCCCCTTGAGTGGAGGAAGCACTTCGAAAGAAAAAGCTGTTCCATTGTGGTTTTGAATTAAATCTATGACGTTCATTCTTATGTATGATTTGTACAAAGGTACAAAAAGAATCTCAAAACGGAGGTAAGATTGAATGGTAATGTTGAAAAAATACAGGATGCTTTATTATCACTTGTGTAGTGCCCTACACAGATATGTGTATTATCTCAGTCTGTAAAAATAAATAATGACTTTCGTTTCTTTTATGCGATATTGTATTTGAGAATATGAAAGAGACAGAGAGATACTTTGATGAAAATAGTAGAAGAGCGCTTATATGTTGTGTGGTGAGTAAAAATGGAAAGCAGTTTTTTAAACCAAGCGTTCAAAAATGAGATAAGAACCGGAGAGTCTATGGGGATACTCGTTATACTATAAAAATATAAAACATCGTCAGGTTTTTACGTTGATCCTATAAATTTCGGATTTTAGTAAAACTAAAAGGCTTGACTAGTACTAGTCAAGCCTTTTGTCGGAAAGAGGCGATTCGAACGCCCGACCCCTACGTCCCGAACGTAGTGCGCTACCAACTGCGCTACTTTCCG
>CAJUGV010000002.1 GCA_910586505.1 uncultured Paraprevotella sp.
GTTTCGTCGTTATTTTGTGGATGATATGAAGTTTTTCTGGTATTTCGGGAAACAACTTTTGGGAAAATATGAGAATCCATTTTAGCATGTTCTCGTTTGTCCGGATCTGTTTCAACTTCCCATATAAGAATACGTTATATATAACTTGCAGGGCATTGTTATTGTAAACGGATATTCTGTATTCAGTAATTCCAAAAACAGCCTCCCCAAAGTTTGGAAAACTTTGGGGAGGCTGTTTTTGGAATGCCGTCTGTGAGAGGTTGGTCCGTCTGAATTTATATGGTGAGTGCATTGCATTCATCAATCCAAGCTGCGGCAGATGCATCGCTTGGCATCCGCCAATCGCCGCGCGGACTAAGGCTGCAACTTCCCACCTTAGGCCCGTCGGGCATACAGGAACGTTTGAACTGTTGAGAGAAGAAACGGCGGAAAAAGGTTGTGAGCCATTTCTTTATTTCCTCATTTGTATATTTTCCGGTAAAGGCTTTACTGGCCAAATAGAAAATTTTGGAGGGACGGAAAGCGTGACGAAGTGTGTGGAAGAGGAAGAAGTCATGCAGTTCGTAGGGCCCGACAAGGTCTTCCGTTTTCTGACTGATATTGTCTTCTTCATCGGCCGGGATCAGTTCGGGACTTATGGGAGTGTCTGCAATGTCAAGAAGGGTGGCGCAGGATTTTCCGTCATCAAACGTATCGGCGGCCCATTTTACCAGGTGCCTTACCAATGTCTTGGGAATGGAAGCGTTTATGCCGTACATACTCATGTGATCGCCATTATAGGTCGCCCATCCGAGTGCCAATTCGGAAAGGTCGCCTGTTCCTATTACAATTCCGTTCACTTGGTTGGCTATATCCATGAGAATCTGCGTACGTTCGCGTGCCTGCGCGTTTTCGTATGTTGTGTTGTGGTTGCTCACATCAAGGTTCAGGTCTTGGAAATGCTGTAGACATGCCTTTTTGATGCTGATTTCCCGAATCGTAATCCCAAGATGTTGCATGAGGTCGAGGGCGTTGGTATAGGTTCGTCCCGTCGTCCCGAATCCCGGCATTGTTACTCCCACTATACCTTTTCGCGGTATCCCCAGTTTGTCGAAAGTCTTGGCACATACCAGCAGGGCGAGAGTAGAATCCAGTCCGCCAGAGATACCGATCACTACAGTCTGTGTTTGGGTGTGAATCAGTCGTTTGGCCAATCCTCCGATCTGGATGGCAAAGATTTCTTCACATCTTTCGTCCATATCATCCTTTGAAGGAATAAACGGTGTCGGGTTTATGCTGCGGCTCAGTTCGATGTCTTTTGACGCGAACAGTTCCGTGTCGATTTGTAGGATATTTCGTGAAGTCAGTCTGGCCACGGAAGCGCTGAATGTGGTGTTTATGCGTCTCTCCGTACGGAGGCTATCCATGTCGATCTCGCTGTAGATCAATTGCTCTTTTAAGGAAAAACGTTCGTTCTCGGCAAGGAGCATTCCGTTTTCATAGATCAGCGCCTTGCCTGCAAATACAAGGTCTTGCGAGCTTTCGCCGAATCCGGCTCCGGCATATACATAGCCGGCAAGGCATCTTGCGCTCTGTTGTGCCAGTAGGGATTTCAGGTATTCGTGTTTGCCTATGCCTTCGTTGTCGGCGCTGAGGTTGAAGATGATCTCCGCACCTTGAAGAGCCAGTTCGGAACTCGGGGGAATGGGCGCCCATGCGTCTTCGCAAAGTTCTACGCCAAAACAGCAGGATGGGGTGTTGAACAGCAGATGGCGGCTTAACGGAACCATCTGACCACAGATCAGCACATTGCAGTGGCCATGAGTGTCACCGGAGGTGAACCAGCGTTGTTCGTAGAATTCTTTATAGTTGGGTAAAAAGGTTTTCGGTACGAGACCCAGTATTTTCCCTTTTTGTATGACGGCGGCACAATTTAACAAGGTGCCGTGATAGGATACAGGCAGTCCGATGATGGAAATGATATCCAGCGAACGGGTAAAGTCTAAAATACCGATAAGGCTCATTTCCGCTTCTTCCAGTAGAAGCTGTTGCGCGAAAAGGTCGCCGCATGTGTATGCCGTGATGCAGAGTTCCGGAAAACAGATGATTTCCACACCTTTTCCTTCGGCTTGTATAATCAGACTTTCAATTTGTTGTGCGTTGTATTTACAGTCTCCCACCTTTACTCCGGGGATGGCTGTGGCTATTCTAACAAATCCGTAGTTCATGTCAATTCGTTTGATATTAATGAAGCAAAGATAATATAAAGGAGGCAATTAAAGTAAAAAAAGCAGTTTTTAGTGAAAAAAAACAGAGAAAGATTTGTTCAGAAGTAGAAAGTATTCTATATTTGCATTGTAATCAATACAAATTTATATAGAAAATGACAGACGGAAAAGCCCTTGACACTTTACAGGCCTACGGAATACATCCCTCCGTGCAGCGTATCGCAATTATGGACTATTTGCTGAAAAATCGTACGCATCCCACTGTAGATGATGTATATGTGGCTTTGTGCAAGGTGATCCCCACGTTATCGAAGACAACGGTGTACAATACCTTGCATTTGTTTTGCGAGCATGGCGCAGCGCAGTTGCTCACCATTGACGAGAAGAAAGTATGCTTTGACGGTATAGTTGAGCCGCACGCGCATTTTATGTGCAGGCATTGCGGCAAACTGGTTGATGTGGAGCTGCCTGATGCGATGAGGACACTCAGGCCCGATAACTCCGAGTTCATTGTAGACGAAGCGCATGTATATTATAAAGGTATATGTAAGTCCTGCGCTTCACGAAAGGATGCCTGAACGTGGTAAAGAGAAGTATATAAAAGGTATAGATAGAATATTTTTAATTTAAAAACGAAAGAAAATGAAAAAGAAATTTGTATGTACGGTATGCGGTTATATTCATGAAGGTGACGAAGCTCCGGCACAGTGCCCGCAGTGTAAGGCACCGGCTTCCAAGTTCAAGGAAATGGTAGAGACGGAGCTGAACTTCGTAACCGAGCATGTGATCGGCATTGCCAAGGATGTGGATCCGGAAATCAAGAAGGGTTTGCAGGCCAATTTCGAAGGAGAATGCGCCGAAGTGGGTATGTATCTGGCTATGAGCCGTCAGGCAGACCGTGAAGGCTATCCTGAAATTGCGGAGGCTTTCAAGCGCTATGCCTTTGAAGAGGCTGACCATGCTTCACGTTTTTGCGAATTGCTGGGTGATATGGTATGGGATACGAAGACCAACCTGAAGAAGCGTATGGAAGCGGAATGCGGAGCTTGTTCGGGTAAGATGGACCTGGCGAAGATGGCCAAGCAGCAGGATCTGGATGCTATTCATGATACTGTGCATGAAATGGCTAAGGACGAAGCCCGTCACGGACGTGGTTTTGTAGGACTGTACAACCGCTATTTCGGTGATAAGTAATAGTTCCCCCCGACGTCTGCTTTATCATATATGAAGCAGGTAAAAAAGAGTCCCGCAGGATTGATTTGCCAATCCTGCGGGACTTTTTTATCACCATGTTCCATGCGGTTTGAGAGGGTGTACGGAATGTTCTTGTCGTACGGAAACTTTACAAAATAAGATCATGCGGAGTACGCATAATTTTCGTGCTCTTGAAAATTTCACGTACTCCGCACTAAATTTTATTTTCTTGCGGAGTGTGGGGAAAAATGTTCCGCATGATAATTTAGTCCTTATAAGATGTTGCCTTACAATCTGTTATATGAAAATCCAAGGCAGTACCGGATAAAAGAAAATATGCTACATTGTATTTGATGCCCCTGATGGTTTATTTGTAATCTTCGGTGCGTCGCGGATTCTTCGGAAACCAGCCTTTTTCTACCCGTTTGCGCTGTTCGAAAACTTCAAGTATGGCCCAGAAAGAGGAGAATGATACGACACCGAAAATGATGCTCAGGCAGATATTTTCCGTATAAAGCGAGAGAACGGCAAATAAGAGCCCTAGGAGAAAGAATGCTAGCCAGCAGCGTGTGCCGAAGTAATATTCACCTTTGATGACGAGCGGATGGAAGAGTCCTATGATCAGGAATGTGGACAGTCCGATAAGAATACCTGTAAAATTCATTGTGTATGGTTTTTAAAAGGGTTCGGTTCGTGAGATTTTCATGCGGTAAAGCCAGTGTTGCACCAGGCCGCGTACTAACAGGTAGAGCAGGAATGCCAGCCAGAGTGCGTGGTTATGCCACAGCGGGGAGAGGCTGAGATAGACGGCAAAGAAAACAAGCATGGCGCATGCCATGGAAAGAAGCATGTGGCGCGTGGCCGTCAGGCCGATAAAGATGCCGTCCCAGATGAAGGCGGAAAGTCCGGCAAGGGGAATGAATACGGCCCAGGGCAGGTAAGTGGCGGCCGTGTCTATGACGGAAGATTCATTGGTGAGCAGACTCATGAAATACTCTCCTGGGCCCATGTAGAATATGGTGAAGATCAGCGCTACGCCGACTCCCCAAAGAAAAAGTTTGTTGATGAGATGGTTCAACGATGCGCGTTCGCCGGCTCCGAAACATTTGCCGGCAAGGGCCTCGCCGGCAAATGCGAAACCATCCATGAAATAAGAGTAGAGCGTGAAGAATTGCATCAGCAGGGCATTGGCAGCCAGAATGTATTCACCTTGCCTTGCTCCGGCAGAGGTGAAGTAGAGCGTGACACATACCAGACAGAGGGTACGCAGGAAGATGTCACGGTTCACGGTAAAGAAACGGCGGATGGCATCGCTGTTGAATACGGCCGAGGGAGAAAACGTGCCGGACAGACCGAGTTTTCGGGACATGCGCCGGTAGAAAAGGACAGAGAGTGCGAGGCCGCAGTATTGGGCGATAAGGGTGCCCAATGCCACTCCTGCCACTTCCATGTGCATGGCGAATACAAACAGCAGGCTGGCGGCGATGTTGATCACATTCTGCATGACGGCAATGTAAAGCGGATAGCGGGCATTTTGCAATCCGATGAACCATCCCGTCATACTGTAAAGGGTGAGAGCGGCCGGCGCTCCCCATATATAGACATGAAAATATACGGAGGCATGGGCGGCTACGCTGGCCGGCGGCGACATGATGTACAGCGCCAGTTGCAGCAGCGGATTTTGCAGAATCAGGAGGAGTGCGGCTATGCCGGCCGAGGTGCATAGCGAACGGTGGAGCAGGAGTTGCATCTCTTGCTTGTCATCAGCCCCATATGCTTGTGAGGTCATGCCGCTTGTACCCATCCGCAGAAAAGCGAAAATCCAGTATATCATGTTGAATATGGTGCTTCCGACTGCGATGGCGCCGATGTAGGACGCAGAGCCGAGGTGGCCGGTGATGGCCAGATCCGTCAGTCCGAGCAGGGGGACGGTGATGTTGGAAAGTATGGAGGGGAAGGCTATCCGCAGTATCTCTTTGTGTTGAATTGTGCTCATATATGTATCCTTGTGTTACAGGCAAAATACTTGCCGGCTGCCGGTTCGCAGCGTTATTTCGGCGTGAAATTACATAAAAATCCCGTATCGGAGACGGTTTTTCTTTCTGATTTTTTCAAAAGAAAGTGAAATCTGGCCGGCTGTGGCGGTCATGTGTCCGACATGGGCTTTTTTGTACCGGCATAAGAGGAGGGTACATCTGATTTACCGTTTTCGTGAAAGCTTTCTTTTTTGTGCATTTCCTTTTCTTTTGTCGGCATAAATATATACCTTTGCATCCGGTAAAAAATAGAATATGAACTTGAAATTTAAACATTTGGGCCTGTTGGCCTGTGCGCTTTGCTGGGCAGGTCTGTCATTGTCTGCCAAAGTGGAGAAAACCTGTGTCTACATGTTCGGATTCTCTGCATCGTTCACGGATTCAGTGGCTTATGTTACCGATATCCAGCAACTGGACAGCGCCTACATTGATACGAAGACAGATTTTCTGATGGATCGTGTCGTATACAGCGATCAGTTGCAGACCTATCTTGAAGCTGTCAATCAGGCCAGAAACGCCATGTGTACGGTTTTTTATCATACGAAGAAGAACAAGCTTCAGGAAGAGTATGAAAAAATAAGGAAGCGTTACAGCAGCGATGAAGGGATGATCCTGAAGGTCTTGACAGACGGCGGATTTAAGTTCCGGTCGCCCGTCTATGAACCGCCAGCCAAACCTGTATATGTGGATGAGACGCCTAAGGCAACGAAGAAGGGCAAAAGGAAGAAAGCGGCCGCCGACAAGGAAAAGAAATAAGATACCGATGGACTATCAATATAAAATTGCGGGGCATCGCTTCCGGATTTCGTTTCTTAATCCGGCTGACGACAGCCGCCTGTTGCCTTCTTTCTGCCCGTTTGTCAGTGACGAGGAAGGTGATTTTATGTTTAGTCTTTCGGTGGACGATACATACACCTTGTGCCCGGCCGGTGACGAAGTGGGCCGGTTTGACTGTGGTGGGAATAATTTCGGAGTGTGGCGTTTGCCGGATGGAGGTTACCATTTTGACATCAGTAACGAACAGAAAGAATTGTGCTGTCTTTTGCAGGCGAATGCCGATTTCTCCGATTGCAAGGCTGCACTTACGGATGCAGGGATGAGTCACCGTCATTTCGGTTTGAATAATGCGCTTATGCTGATATATGCGTTTGCATCCGCTCCTCATGCCACATTGCTGATGCATGCTTCTGTCGTGCGTAATGGCGGCAGGGGATACTTGTGTCTTGGGCGGAGCGGTACGGGAAAAAGTACGCATACACGGTTGTGGCTGGACCATATACCGGGTTCCGATTTAATGAACGATGACAATCCGGTGGTGCGGATCGAGGGCGGCGAAGTACGTGTCTACGGTTCGCCGTGGAGCGGTAAGACACCCTGTTATCGGAATATATCTGCTCCCGTGGGTGCATTCTTGCAGTTGCAGCAATCGCCTCGGAATGCAATAAGAAAGGGCAGTGTATTGGAAGGTTTCTCTTATCTTTTGCCTTCTGTATCCACCATGAAGTGGGACAGCCGTATTCACAAGGCACATTGTGATACCATATCCGATATCATCCGTCTTTCGCCGATATATTTTCTGGAGTGCCGTCCTGACGAGGAGGCTGCCCGGCTAAGTTACCATACTCTTACGGGGCGATGACAAGGAGGAAGCGTGAAAAGGAGGGTGAAGCGCATCGGATGGAAGTGCCTAATGCCATTCTGCTCGGACAGGTAAAGGAAGCTGTCCGGACCGGCCATACGGCCACTATTAATGTGAAAGGTTACAGCATGCGCCCTTTTCTGGAACATTGCAGGGATAAGGTGCGGCTGGCTCCGGTAGCCGGCCTTGCAGTGGGAGATGCTGTGCTGGCGGAGATTTCGCCCGATCTCTATGTCCTGCATCGTATCATCCGTATCGAGGACGACCGGGTGACTCTGATGGGTGACGGTAATCTTCGCGGGGTGGAGCATTGTTACCGGAAGGATGTGGTGGCCGTAGTCACGCATTATTACCGTAAGGGGAGAACGATCTCTGCGGCCGACCCGCGCCTGCAGCGTTGTGTGCGGATATGGCGCAGATGTTTGCCGTTCCGCCGCTATCTGTTGTATGCCTACAGGATTAATCTTAAACTGGTAAATTTGATATAATGAGAATAAAGGAAGGATTCGAGCTGCGTGAGATTTGCGGCGAGCATGTGATTCTGTCGCATGGCATGGACAATATAGATTTCAGTAAAATCATCTCCTTGAACGAAACCGCTGCGTTTATGTGGAAGGAAGCTGAGGGAAGGGGAGATTTTGATGCCGAGGGGCTGGTCGCCGCTTTACTGGAGAATTATGAGGTGGACGAGGAGACGGCCCGCAAGGATGTGTGCAGGGTGTTGGACAAGTGGCAGGAAATAGGTTTGCTTGTATAATTTAGACAATAAGATGATGGACATAGAACAAATCAGGGATTATTGTCTGAGCAAGCCTTGTGCTACCGAGGATTTCCCTTTTGATGAAACAGCGCTTGTGTTTCGTGTCATGAATAAGATTTTCGCTTGTGTGGACTTGGATAATGTAGACTGGTTTTGCCTGAAATGCAATCCGGAATATGCGCTGGAACTGCGTGAACGTTATTCCGGTATCACAGGAGCGTGGCATTGGAACAAGAAATACTGGAATCAGATAGCCGTCACGCATGGCGATGTGCCCGATTCCTTGATACGTAGTCTGATAGACCATTCTTATGATGAAGTGGTAAAGAAACTCCCGCGCAAGTTGCGCGACCAATTGGCGGCGGGAGTCTGACCGTCCGTTATTTTTCTTCCGTATGGTCGCCTTTTAGGATAGGTAGTTGCCAATGATGTTTTACGGCCAGGATGCGTGTGGAGATCACCACGATAGCGGAGAGGACGGCATTGACTTCGGCCGGTAGTCCGGCTGCGTATCCGATAATATAGATAATCCCTCCTGCGATGCAGGCCATGGCATAGATGTCTTTCCGGAAAATAAGCGGTACTTCGTTGATCAGAATGTCGCGGATAATACCGCCGGCAGCACCTGTTACGCAGCCCATGATGACGGCCGTCCATAACGGATAGGACATGTTGAGGGTCTTTTCCAGTCCTGTGATATTGAACAGGGCCAGTCCGATAGTATCGAAGATGAACCATGTACTTGTCTGGCGGATGATTTTCTTGCCGAAGAGAATGACCCATCCCAGTGCCAGCGCGCAACAAATGATATAGATAGGGTTCGTCATCCAGAACGGGGGGATACCCAGCATGATGTCGCGTATCGTTCCGCCTCCTATGGCAGTGGCCGTTCCTACAATGTAAGCACCGAACCAGTCAAACTGTTTGGCGGATGCCAGTCTGATTCCCGATATGGCGAAAGCCATCGTGCCGATGAACTCGATGATATCAAATGAGGTAGGCATCCTGAGAGTTGCCCCCATGATCTTCAGGATGTTGATAATATCTTCTATCATGGATTAATGATGTTTTGCGGTTTACCTTTAAGAAATGCGCGTATATTCTGTTCACAGATGTCCAGCAGACGTTGGCGGGCTTCGCTTGTGGCCCACGCGATGTGCGGAGTGAGGTAGGCGTTGGGGGCGTCGAGCAAAGGATGGTTTGCGGCAGGCGGTTCTGTGGTGGTCACGTCAGCTCCGTAGGCGGCCAGCCTCCGTGCCTTGAGTGCTTCCGCCACAGCCTCTTCATCTACCAGAGGTCCCCGTCCGGTATTGATGAGGATGGCTTCGGGTTTCATGAGCGACAGGCTTCTACGGTCTATCATGTGGTATGTGGCGGGGCAGAGCGGACAGTTCAGGCTGATGACGTCGCACGTGGCGAATAGCTCGTCAAGCGAATCCGATTTCATTATGCCGTTGTCTGTCGCAAGCGTGGTCTTTGAAGTGTATGCGTATACTTTCATTCCGAAAGCTTGTGCTATGCGTGCCGTGGCCATTCCTGTGTGTCCAAGCCCTACTATGCCTATTTTTTTCTCATATAGCTCGATGAGCGGCGTATCCCAGTAGCAGAAGTCCGGAGTTTGGCTCCAGCGTCCCTTGCGGTTTTCTTCTGCATAGTGTTCCGTACGGTTGGTGATGGCCAGCAGGAGTGCAAAGACCATTTGTGCTACGGACTGGGTACTGTAGGCGGGAATGTTGCATACCGGTATTCCGTGCTCGCGTGCAGCGTCGATATCCACCACATTGTAACCTGTGGCCAGCACACCTATGTATTTCAATAGAGGAAGGTGCCGGATATGTTTGGCCGTAATGACCGTTTTGTTGGTAAGTAGGATTTCCGCACCTTCGGCGTGTGCGAGGACCTCTTCTTCCAGGGTGCGGGGATAGACGGTGAGTTCACCCATTTGTGCGATGTTTTCCCAGGACAGATCGCCGGGATTGAGCGTGTGCCCGTCTAATACAATTATTTTCATGACGATGGATTTTATTTGCCGTTTATCTTGAAGTTCATGCACCGGTAGCCGACCAGTTTTTCGTAGCGTCCTCCGTTGGGGCGATAATATACGAGGATGATGTATTCATTTTCAGTTTCATAGAAATTGCCGTCCGTAGGACCACTGTTTCCTCGCGTGTCGCCATCTGCTACAAAAAGATAGTTGTAATTGTAGTATCCTTGTTTCAATAGCACGGTGGCCTCGTAGGCTTGCGAACTGCGGTTATAGGTCATGCGGTATTCCGGAATGAAGCGGTTTTGTGTCCAGATTCCATTCAGGTAGACATCGCCCCCGGGTAGCTGCGGACTTTTTAGAGTGAAATGTGTGAACACATAGTCGCAGGTGGTTGCTACGTCTGTGTCATCGCTGTTGCGTATGATGAATGCTCCGTTTTGGTCTTCGTCGTACAGATAGTTTTTGGCTGTCCGTTCTGCGAAGAGAGTGGCGTGGTAGTAAGGATCGAACCAGTCTATGCGGTCTATGTTCAGTGTCGGCACATGTACGTCGAGTATCTCGAACTTGTGATATTCGTTGCCAGCCGGAAATATCAGGTTACGGTTATGGGTGAATACTATTTTGCCCGCCGCCCTGATGTTGGGTACGGGATTGAAAACACAATTGTCGTGGCGGCGGTTTTGCATGACCACGGTTTTCAGTTCGCGGTGCGGGTCCACTACCTTTATGTCTCCGAAGTGAACGGAGAAGTTCAGTTGTTGATGTGATTTGTTGAAGTCTATATCCGTATTGGAGCTCACAGTAGCGCCTATACTCACTCCCGGTTCAACCAGACTGAAGCATGCCGTGAGCACCGGAACCGGTTCGTCACCTTCGTCATTGTAGACCGTCAGTTTGTAGTTACCTGATAGTTTGAGCGAGATATTTTCGTTCGGAATGCGCAGCGAATAATGAGTATAGAGTACAGTCGTATTGAAGCTCTTTTCATAGTCCTCTATAGGTTCGCCGTTGAATCCGTTCATGTAGTCCGATTCGAAGATTCCGACAGACGGTGTCCAATCGGCATTACAATGTTCCACTTTATATATATAACGGTGGTATTCGTGTGAGAACTCGTCGAAACTGATTTCCACATGATTTCTTCCGCCGAGATTCATGATGGGGGGAAGCAGTGGATCGCCATTTACCGTGACCTGTAGAGTGTGCAGTTGCTTGTCCAGTATTTCATTGAATTGTGCGGAGGCAATAAGAGCATACAGCAGCAGGCTAAAAAGCAGAGTCGTCTTTTTCATGTTGCAAAAATACGCTTTTTTTCGGACGCTCTATCAAGTTTTTATCTTAACTTTGCGAATATCGATTTAATTTTTTTACGATGCGTTTTCTATCCTTTATCTTGTTGGCGGGGTTTCTCATTGCCATGCCCCGTAGTATGTCGGCCGTAACATATACTAAGGCTGATTCCTTGAGAGTCATGGAACTTCTGGCTGCCGGAAAGGAACAACCAGGCGGTACGAACCTGATATTGTTCTTTGCCGATCAATTCAGGGGAATTCCCTATGTGGCTTCTACCCTGGAGGTGAACGATAGCGAGCAACTGGTTGTTAATCTTCGTCAGTTGGACTGTACGACGCTGGTGGAGAATGTGGTGGCGTTATCCTTGACGGTTCGGGATGAGCAGCCTTCTTTTTTATCTTTTTGCCGGAATCTGGAAAAGATTCGTTACGGAAAAGGCAAAATGAACGGCTATTCATCGCGTAACCATTATTTCAGTGAATGGATAGCAAGTAACGAGAAGCAGGGTGTTGTGAGGGAGATAAGAGGCCGGAAGGATGAGGGATACCGTCCTTTTGTCACTGTCCAGCGGTTGCATCTGGACTATATGAGCACGCATTCCGAACTATATAAAATGATGAAGGGAAAAGCCGATGAAATAGCGCGTATTCGTGAGAATGAGCAGAGGATGACGGGAGCTGTGGTAAGATATATACCCTTGTCGTTGCTGGATAAGGGAAAGGATGTGCTGGGAGTGGTTCACGACGGCGATATACTTGCCATTGTAACCAAGAAGAAAGGGCTTGATACCTCGCATCTCGGCTTTGCCGTATGGCAGGGAGGGCGGCTTCATCTGCTCAATGCGTCCAGCATACATAAAAAAGTGGTACTTGAACCCATGACGCTGAGCCGGTATATGAAGAAGCACCCTTCTCAATTAGGGATACGTGTGGTACGTGTTATCTGAAAGGGGCGATATGCCTCATTTGTCGCATAATGGCCGTCTGTCGCTTCAGCATGTAACGTGAGGGATCCTTGGAACTGTATCTGAGCGGATTGGGGAGCGTTGCGGCAATCAACGCGCAGTTGGCACGGGTGAGTTTTTGTGCCAGGCGTCCGAAATGTAATTGCGCCACGGCTTCTGCCCCGTAAATGCCGTCACCCATTTCGATGGAGTTCAGATAGACTTCCATGATTCGTTGCTTGCTCCAGCAAAGTTCGATCAGAGTGGTGAAATAAACCTCGAATCCTTTTCTGATCCAGGAGGAGGATGGCCATAGAAACACATTCTTGGCTGTTTGCTGGCTGATGGTGCTTCCGCCCCGACGTCTTTTTCCGGACATTTGTTCTTCTACGGCATTCATTATTTCCGTGATGTCGAAGCCGTGATGTTGGAGGAAGCGCTGGTCTTCTGAGGCTATGACGGCCACAGGAAGGTATTCTGACATCTCTTCAAGAGGTATCCAATGATGTCTCATCCTTATTTTTTCACCCCGGCCGGCCTGTTGCAGGCAGCGGATGACCATGAGAGGCGTGACCGGAACCGGCACGAAGCGATAGAGTATAACGAAAAAGATTGTACTTCCGAAGAACAGAAGTACAATCCATTGAAATGTTTTTTGAATTTTTCTTATCATTTCGATTATTTACTTACCTGTGCCTGTGCCTCTTCGATCATTTTCTGGCTGGCATACAGATATACTTCCACGCGACGGTTCTGTTCGCGTCCGGCTGCCGTGCTGTTGTCGGCCACGGGATCAGCTTCGCCCAATCCTTCTACGGAGGCTATCTGGGAAGAAGACACACCACATTGTGTCAGGTAGTTCGAAACGGCACCGGCACGCTGCTGTGACAGTGCTATGTTCTTTTGTCTGCTCTGTTCGGCAGTACTGTTTTTCCATCCCTGATTGTCGGTGTACCCCTTGATGGCTACATCCATGTCTTTATTCACGTTCAATACGGTGCTGGCAAATTTGGCCAATGAAGCGGTCGCTCCGCTGCTGAGCGTAGAACTTCCGGTGGTAAAGAGGATACCGGAGTCGAAGGTTACCTTTACGGCTTGGAGGCCGTTGGCATCCGTAACGCTTTCTACCTGTGCATTCTCCACTTGCTGTGCGGCAGCTTTGGCCTTGTCCATTTTCTTTCCGATCAGCGCGCCCACACCGGTACCTACGGCTGCTCCTACGGCCGCACCGATGGCTGCTCCCTTACCTTTGTTACCTGCCACGAGCGTACCGACAAGTGTACCCAATGCTCCACCGCCGCCGGCGCCTATCAAAGAGCCTTTACCTGTATTGTTCATACTTCCGCCACAACTGCTTAAAAGCATTCCTGCACTCAGTGCAAGAGCATAAAACTTCAATCCTTTCATAGTTATCATTTTTTAATTTTTAAATCAAAGGCAAATTTATATATTTTCGTCAGAATAGCCGCAAAAAAAGGAAACTTTTTGCTAATTTTGCAAACCGTTTATATATATTGAAGTATGGCTAAGGAACTTAAAGATTTAACTAAAAGAAGTGAAAATTATTCTCAATGGTATAACGAACTGGTTGTCAAAGCCGATTTGGCAGAACAGTCTGATGTAAGGGGATGTATGGTGATAAAGCCTTACGGTTATGCCATATGGGAGAAGATGCAGCGAGTGCTGGATGACAAGTTCAAGGAAACGGGTGTACAAAATGCCTATTTCCCGCTGTTGATACCCAAATCCTTTTTAAGTAGAGAAGCCGAACATGTGGAGGGATTTGCCAAGGAATGTGCGGTGGTGACGCACTATCGTCTTAAGACCAATGAAGAGAAGAATGGGGTTGTAGTGGACCCTGCCGCCAAACTTGAAGAAGAGCTGATCATCCGCCCTACCTCTGAAACTATTATATGGAATACATACAAGAACTGGATTCAAAGCTATCGCGACCTGCCCATCCTGTGCAACCAGTGGTGTAATGTGATGCGTTGGGAGATGCGCACCCGCCTGTTTCTCCGCACGGCCGAGTTCCTGTGGCAGGAGGGGCATACGGCCCATGCCACGCGTGAGGAAGCCGAGGAGCGTGCCCGCCAGATGCTGAAGGTATATGCCGATTTTGCCGAACAATACATGGCCGTACCGGTGGTGCAGGGTGTGAAGAGCGAGACCGAGCGTTTTGCCGGTGCCTTGGATACTTATACCATTGAAGCCATGATGCAGGACGGTAAGGCTCTGCAGAGCGGAACTTCCCACTTCCTGGGACAGAACTTCGGAAAGGCTTTCAATGTGCAGTTCATCAATAAAGAGAACAAGCTGGAATATGCCTGGGCCACTTCGTGGGGCGTGTCTACCCGTCTGATGGGTGCCCTTATCATGACGCATTCCGACGACAACGGTCTGGTGCTTCCGCCGAAGCTTGCGCCGATTCAGGTAGTGATTGTTCCTATATATAAGAATGCCGAGCAGTTGAAAGCTATTGATGAGAAAGTAGATGGTATTGTGAACCGTCTCCGTGCGATGGGTATTTCCGTGAAGTACGACAATGCCGATAACAAGCGTCCCGGATTCAAGTTTGCCGATTATGAGCTGAAGGGCGTACCCGTGCGTCTGGTGATGGGAGGCCGTGATTTGGAAAACAATACGGTAGAGGTGATGCGCCGTGACACGCTGGAGAAAGAAACCCGTACGTGTGAGGGTATAGAGGACTACGTGAAGACGTTGCTTGATGAGATTCAGGAGAATATTTATGCCAAGGCGAAAACCTGCCGCGACTCACGCATTTACGAATGTGACAACTATGAAGAGTTTAAGGAGCGTGTGAAGGACGGGGGATTCTTCCTTTGCCATTGGGACGGTACTGCCGAGACCGAGGCCAGGATTAAGGAAGACACGCAGGCTACGATCCGTTGTGTGCCGTTCGAGTTCGAGCAGACTCCGGGTGTGGACATGGTAAGCGGTAAGCCCGCCACATGCCGTGTGCTGATAGCCCGTTCCTATTAAACATATCATGACAAGGCAAAGGGCGCGCCCGTGTGGGTGCGCCCTTTTTATTTTGCTGTGATTCAGTGAATTGTACGTGCTGTGCCTTGCCGAAAATTTTCATGAGCATGAAAATAAAAAACCGTGCGCACGAAATGAAAAAATGCTCCTCATGAAATTTTCATTTCGTGCGCACGGTTTTTCTTTCTTGTAATATCCTTTACATCTCTTATTGCATCATAAGGCTGTCTGTCATGCGGAAGCCGCGCAGGAAGTCGGCTGTCTTCATGCGTTTCTTTCCCGTAAGCTGTATTTCCGTCAGATGGAGGTAGCCGTCTGTCATGGCCACTTTCAGTATGTCTTTTCCATTGCTTACCACCGTGCCGGGCGTTTCGTTCGGAGTGCCTGTTTCCTTGCTCGTCTCGTAAACCTTCAGCGTGTGGATCTTTCCCGTAGCCATGTCTTTCATCTCACACCAGGCGGCGGGGTAGGGAGCCAGTCCGCGCACAAAGTCGTATAGCTCCTTCAGGTTTTGGGTGCGGAAGTCCATCCTGCATGTTTCCTTGAATATCTTGGGGGCCGGACGGAGTGGGCCGTTGGCTGTTATTTCTTCCTGCGGTACGGGGTGTATGCTGCCGTCCAGAATCCGGTCCACGGTTTCCGTCACCAGCCGGCCTCCGAGCATCATCAGCCTATCGTGTATATCTCCGGCGTTGTCGGTGTCGGAGATGGGGATGCGTACCTGCTGTATCACCTCTCCGGTGTCGATTTCATGTTTAAGGAAGAATGTGGTGATGCCGGTTTCTTTTTCGCCGTTGATGACGGCCCAGTTGATGGGGGCCGCTCCGCGGTATTGAGGGAGTAGGGAGGCATGGAGGTTGAATGTACCCATGGGGGGCATGTTCCATACCACCTCAGGCAGCATGCGGAAGGCCACCACAATCTGCAGGTCGGCCTGCAACGAACGGAGCTCCTCCACAAAGGCCTGGTCTTTCAGTTTTACGGGTTGAAGCAGGTGCAGACCGTGTGCTACGGCATATTGTTTCACGGGGCTGGCTTGCAACACATCTTGATGGCGTCCCACCGGTTTGTCGGGCATCGTGACCACGCCTACCACGTTATAACCGCCTTCTACGAGGCATTTCAGGCTTTCCACCGCGAAATCCGGTGTGCCCATGTATACTATTCTCAGGTCTTCCTTCTTTTTCATTTTTTCTTTGTTTAATCATCTGAAAGGTCGGCCATGGTCTTGCGGTAGAGCGTAAGCACATGCGACTTGCGGATGAATCCCATGAATGTGCCTTCCGTGTCCACTACCGGCAGCGTCCAGGCCTGTGTCTTGTCGAATGTGAGCAGTACCACATCCATCGAGTCGTTGATATTCAGGCGGGCCGGCGGCTTGCTCATGAGCTGGCCGATTTGAAAGCGGTGGTACAATTCCTGTCTGAACATAATGGGGCGCACGTTGTCCAGATAGATAACGCCTACCAGGCGGTGCTGGCGGTCTACTACGGGGAATACATCGCGCCGCGAGGCCGAGATGCGCTTAACCAGTTCGCTCAGGTCCATGTCGGGATAAAGGTACTCGTCATACTTCTCGATCACGGAGTCCATGCTCATCAGCGTGAGTATGGCATGGTCTTTATGGTGGGTGAGCAATTGTCCTTTTTTGGCCAGCCGCATGGAATAGATGCTGTGCGGTTCAAAGGATATGATGGTCAGATAGGCGCATACGGATACAATCATCAGGGGCATGAACAGCTGGTATCCTCCCGTCAGTTCGGCTATGAGAAAGATGCCTGTCAGGGGCGCGTGCATCACACCGCTCATCAGTCCGGCCATGCCCAGCATGGCGAAATTGCGTTCGGGCAGGTAGATACTCAGGGCCTGGTTGAAGTTCCAAAGGCGGGAGAAAATGAATCCCGTGATACATCCTAAAAACAGGCTGGGGGCAAAGATTCCTCCGCACCCTCCGCCTCCGTTGGTGGCTGTGGAGGCAAACACCTTGAATATGAGTACAAGGGCAAGATAAAGTAGCAGAAGGTCTCCGTGTCCATAGAAAAGCGAACTGTCCATAGACGTGTTCCAGTCTTCGGGGCCGTTCCCGTTGAGCAACAGATTGATGAGGTCGTATCCTTCTCCGTAAAGCGACGGGAAAAGATAGATGAGCACACTCAGGGTGGCCCCTCCGATGAGCAGTTTGACGTAAGGATTGGAATACTTGCGGAAGATGTCTTCCAGCGAGTTCATCGTGCGGGTGAAATAGAGCGACACCAGTCCGCACAGGATACCCAGCATGATGTAGGCCGGAATCTTGTCTACGGTAAAAGCGTTCTGAAGATGAAACTCGAAGATGGGGTGCGTGCCGGAAACGGCAAATGTAAGTCCGGCAGCCGTCACGCACGAGATGAGCAGCGGAAGCAGAGCGCCCATCGTAAGATCTATCATGAGGACCTCGAGCGTAAAGACAAGCCCGGCTATCGGTGCTTTGAATATACCGGCCACGGCGCCGGCCGCGCCGCATCCCACAAGGAGCATCATGGTTTTGCTGTTGATACGGAACAGGCGTCCCAGATTGGAGCCTATCGCCGATCCGGTTAGTACAATGGGGGCCTCTGCTCCTACGGAACCGCCGAAGCCTATGGTGATGGCACTGGCAATGACGCTCGACCATGTGTTGTGAGCCTTGATCTTGCTTTGTTTGCGGGCGATGGCGAAGAGTATTTTAGTGACACCGTGACCTATGTCGTCCTTGACGATGTAGCGCACAAACAGTCCGGCCAGAAAGATACCGATGACGGGATAGACCAGATAGAGAGGGTTGGATGCGGTGACGTCAAAACGGTAGGTCAGCACATATTGAATCTGATGGATGAGCCATTTCAGGAACAATCCGGCAAGGGCTGTCAGTATGCCGACTACAAAACTGATAATCAAGGTGAACTTCTGTTCGCTGAAGTTCATTTTACGCCAAATGAACAGGCGTTCGAAAAAGGTGAAGTTTCTTTTCACAGCGTTCATAAGTCCCTGAATTTATTTTCTGATGATGGCTACTTCTCCGTCGGAACCGAGTTTGATGATGCTGCTCGGCACGGCTTTGGTCTTTTCTGTGCGGCGGTTTTGTACGATGTAGTCTACGGCATTCCTGATCTCGTCGCTGATGTCCGCAAAGCAGGCAGGAGAGGGCTCGCCGCTCACGTTGGCCGATGTGGATACGATGGCTTTCTGGAAGCGGTAGCATAGCTGGCGGCTGAACTCTTCACGCGTGACGCGCAGTCCTATGCTGCCGTCTTCGGCCAGGAGGTTGGGAGCCAGATTTTTTCCTTTGTCGAAGATGATGGTGAGAGGACGGGTGGCATATTCGATCAAATCCCATGCCACGTTAGGCACATCGCTTACATAACGCTGCAGCCGGTGGTCGGAGTCGACCAGGCAGATGAGTGCCTTGCTGTCGCTTCGCTTCTTGATGTCGTACACGCGGCGCACGGCCTCTTCGTTGGTGGCGTCACAGCCGATGCCCCAGATGGTATCGGTGGGGTAGAGGATGACGCCGCCTTTGCGCAGCACTTCTACGGCCTGTCGGATGTCTTCTTCTATTTTCATGTTCGTTGCTTTGGGGTTGTCTTAAAATTCGCTCGTGAAATGGAATCGGATGTGCTCGAAGTCGTTTTGTGCCATCTGCAACACGTAATTGCTGTCGGCAAGGAACACATCGCGGCCCTCCCGGTCTTTGGCCATGAACTGGTATTTGCGTTTTTTGAAAGCTTCCAGCTGGGCCGCGTCATCGCTCTCTATCCAGCATGCCTTGTAGAGGCTGACAGGCTCCCAACGGCACTTGGCGTTGTATTCGTTTTCCAGACGGTATTGGATGACTTCGAACTGCAACTGTCCTACGGTGCCGATGATTTTCCGGCCGTTGAACTGGTTGACGAACAATTGTGCCACACCTTCGTCCATCAGTTGTTCGATTCCTTTCTGCAGTTGTTTGGTCTTCATGGGATCGGCGTTCTCGATATACTTGAACATTTCGGGCGAGAAACTCGGAAGCCCGCGGAAATGTATCATTTCTCCTTCGGTCAGCGTGTCGCCGATTTTGAAGATCCCGTTGTCCGGAAGTCCTACGATATCGCCCGGATATGCTTCGTCTATCGTGCTCTTCTTCTGGGCCATGAACTGGGTGGGCGAGGAGAAGCGGAGTGTCTTGTTCTGACGCACATGCAGATAGGGGGCATTGCGCACGAACTTGCCGGAGCATACCTTGCAGAATGCGATGCAGGAACGGTGGTTGGGGTCGATATTGGCCGTGATTTTGAAAATGAACCCGCTGAATTTCTGCTCTTCGGGCTTTACCATACGCTCTTCCGCCAATGTGGGGCGCGGACTGGGAGCTATCTGTACAAAACAGTCCAGCAGTTCCTTGACTCCGAAATTGTTCAAGGCAGATCCGAAGAATACAGGGGCGACTTCTGCGTCCAGATAAGTCTTTGTATCAAATTCAGGATAGACGCCATCTACCAGCTCGAGATCCGTTCTCAGTTTCTCCGCGTCCGTTTCACCGACGTGTGCCTCCAGTTCTTCACTATGGATGTCCACGGCAACCTTTTCCGTTACTTTCTGTTTGTCGGGGGTGAACAGGTCAAGTCGCTTTTCGTATATATTGTACACGCCTTTAAAGCGTTGTCCTTGATTGATGGGCCATGAAAGAGGGCGCACCTTGATCTGCAATTCCTGCTCCAGCTCGTCCAGAAGATCGAACGGGTCTTTTCCCTCGCGGTCCATTTTGTTGATGAAGATGATGACCGGTGTTTTGCGCATGCGGCATACGGTCATAAGTTTTCGTGTCTGCGTTTCCACACCTTTTGCACTGTCCACTACGATAATGGCACTGTCTACGGCCGTCAGGGTGCGGAATGTGTCTTCGGCAAAGTCCTGATGTCCGGGTGTGTCAAGAATATTGACCTTATAATCGTGGTAGTCGAATTCCATCACGGAAGTGGTTACTGAGATACCGCGTTGCTTTTCGATTTCCATCCAGTCGCTGGTAGCCGTTTTTTTGATTTTGTTGTTCTTTACGGCTCCTGCCACCTGAATCTGTCCTCCGAAAAGCAGTAGTTTTTCGGTCAGTGTGGTCTTTCCCGCGTCGGGATGGGAGATGATAGCAAAGGTTCTTCTTCTTTCTATTTCGTTCATACGTTTCGGTGCTTCTGTTTAGTTATGCTCTAATATACGGATACATTCGGTCAGGGAATCTTCCCAGTATGGGACGTCTATACCGTAGGTCTCTTTTATTTTTGTCTTGTCAAGTACGGAATAATGGGGGCGCGGGGCCGGTGCGGGATATTCTTCAGTGTGAAGAGGACGCACATTGCAGTTTGTAATGCCTGCTATACGGTGGACTGCTTTGGTGAAGTCGTACCAGGAGATGACCCCTTCGTTACTGAAATGATAAATTCCGGGTACGAAATCCTTGGTTAAAATGGCAAAGATGGCGGCAGCAAGGTCGCGGCCGTATGTAGGTGAGCCTATCTGGTCGAAAATTACGCCGAGATTCTCTTTTTCGCGTCCCAGACGCAACATCGTCTTGACGAAATTGTTGCCGAATGTAGAGTAGAGCCATGCCGTACGGATGACGACTGCCTGCTTGCAGTTTTGCATTATGGCTTGCTCTCCGGCCAGTTTTGTCCGGCCGTATACTGTATTCGGACAGGTAGGGGCGTCTTCGCGGTAAGGAATATGTGCCGTTCCGTCAAATACGTAATCGGTGGAGACATGTATCATACAACCATCTTGTTCCTCAATGGCTTGTGCCAGATAGCCGGGAGCCTTGTGGTTCAGCTTTTCGCAGAGCGCTTCATCTGTTTCGGCCTTGTCTACAGCCGTGTAAGCGGCACAGTTTATCACGCAATCTATCTCGTGTTTTTTTATATACGTCTTTACTGCCGTTTCATCGGTGATATCCAATTCCTTTACGTCCGTAAAGAAATAGGTGAGTTCCGGATGTGCTGCGGCCAGAAGCTGCATCTCATTACCGAGTTGTCCGTTGCAGCCCGTGATTAAAATATTTTTCATAACGAATATTTTCTTATGTTCATTCAAAGTTCAGTTCGCCGGCCTTGTCCTGCTTGTAATATTCGGATAACATACTTAGCAGTTTGGTAATGTCTGCCACAGCCTTGGCTGTCTCGTCATTGACAGGTTTCTGTTGCAAGCGGAGCAGCATCACGCCGTAGAGAGCATCGAAACAGTTTTCCAATTCCGGGATGTCTTTTTTATTGCTTTTGTTGCGTAGTTCCACGATATATGGCAGAACCTTGTAATAGGCTGCCGTATAGAATGGAAATTTAGTGGATTGCAACAACTGGTTATGCAAGTCGGTGAGTAACGAGATGATATTCTTGTTGATTTGCAGATGGCCGCCCTTTTGTACGTTTTCTTCTCTCATCATCCGGATAAGGTGGGAGTACCATTCTTCCATTTCTTTTTCAGTTTCTCCGGTGGCTCTGAATTGTGCCAGATAGTTTTCTTTCAGTTCATCCTCACTCAGATGGCTAGCACGGATAATGTCCTCTACCTGCCACATGTAGAGCAGATATTCGGCAATATTCTTTTCTTTTAATTGTTGGGCTATATACATATTCTTACAGTGATAAACCGGTGAGTGTGATAGCAATTCCCACGATAGAGGCTACTATAACTACCGTGCCGATAAGGCGGTTGAGCACATAAATACCTTTCACATCAAAGCGGCTGCGTAATTTGTCTATAAAATAGGTCAGTACAATCCACCACACGACGGCTCCGACAAAAATGGACAGGTATCCCAAAGATTGTTGCACCACATGTTCCGGCACTACAAAGGTGAAACGGGCAAATAATGCAACGAACAGAAAGATAATGAGGGGATTGGAGAATGTAACCAAAAAACCTGTTACCAGATTGTGTACAAGGGTGCCTTTTTTGGGCGAAGTGGGGCGAATGGACTTTGTGGGGTTGCAGCGGTATGTGTACATTCCGAAAAAGAAAAGCATGATGCTGCCTGCCATTTGCAGATAGAACATGTTTTCTTTATCCTCAATGAAGTCGACCACGAAACTCATTCCCAGTCCCGTAATCAATGCATATATAATATCACTGAATGCTGCTCCTATACCTGTGACGAATCCATACCACCGTCCTTTGTTCAGCGTACGCTGAATGCATAGCACTCCGACAGGTCCCATGGGAGCGGAAGCCACTACGCCGATGAGCACTCCTTTTATAATTAAATCTAATGTACTAACCGGTTCAAACCACATAATAAATGCAAAATTGGCATTTTTTCATGAAACAATAAAGAAATGGGAGGTCTTTTTTTATTTTTCGTGAAAAAGAGTTTTTTTCCTTTTACCTTTATGCTGTTTTTTCCTATCTTTGAAAGATGGTATATTAAACTTATAATACATTTTTATGGCTATGGAAAATAAAACCTATGTGGTAGGACTTGATTTGGGAGGGACAAATTCAGTATTCGGCATTGTGGATGCGGACGGAAATGTGGTAGCTTCCACATCCATTCGTACAAAAGGGCAGAATGATCTGGACATATATATGGATAATGCCCGGGAGGCGCTGATACCGCTTATAGAAAAAGTGGGAGGGATTGGCAATATCAAAGGAATGGGAATCGGTGCCCCCAATGGTAATTATTATACGGGGAATATTGAATTGGCTCCGAATCTGCCATGGAAGGGAATCGTGCCGTTCGCAAAAAGATTCAGTGATATGCTCGGTATTCCAGTAGTGCTGACCAATGACGCCAATGCCGCTGCTATCGGTGAGATGACATACGGTGTGGCCAAAGGAATGAAAAACTTCATCATGCTCACACTGGGCACGGGAGTGGGAAGTGGTATCGTTATCAATGGTGAGCTTGTTTACGGATGTGACGGATTTGCCGGAGAATTGGGCCATGTGATTGTGGATACGAGTTCGGATGCCCGTGTGTGTGGCTGCGGCAGAAAGGGATGCCTGGAGACATATTGCTCGGCTACGGGGGTGGCGCGTACTGCACGTGAATTTCTCACCAAGCGTTCGGATGCAACGGAATTGCGCGATATTCCGTTGGATGAAATTACGTCGAAGGATGTATCTATCGCAGCGGAGCATGGTGATCAACTGGCACGTGATGTATATAAGTTTACTGGTGAGTTGCTGGGATGTTCATGTGCTAATTTTACTCCTTTCTGCAGTCCGGAAGCCTATGTGTTCTTTGGAGGGCTGACTAAAGCTGGTAACTTGATTATGGATCCTATTAAAGAGGCGTATGATGCTACCGTTCAGAATATTTTCAAGGGGAAAGCTAAAATGTTGGTTTCTCAACTGGATGATGCGCAGGCTGCTGTGTTGGGAGCTGCTGCTCTGGCTTGGAAAATTTAAGGACTTTAATATATAAAGAAAGCCATCGGATTCTTATTAAAATAAATCCGATGGCTTTCTTTATGTGTGATACCAATCTATAAGTATCGTAGATGTATCTTCTTATCTGATTGGCGGATAAATTTTTCTGCGGATAGGGCAGAGTTCTTCTGCATTCACTTCGATGACTTCACCTTCGCGGGCGATGACAAGTGTAGTATGATTATGTTTTGCACGCTCTATCAGGCGCTTTTGAGCCAGGTATATGCCTTCGTCGATTTTGCGTTGCATTTCATAAACCTCATCCTTGTTCATCACAGTCTTTTTGGGTGTATTGGTCTTTGAATTTTTCATATACAACTGGTTCAATAATAGTTATATTATCATTCTTACATCCGTAGGCTATTTTATTGGCCGGACAGGTACTGTTATCGTATAACGCCCAATAATCGCATACGGGCATGTAGAGATTGAACAGATTGCTGAGGCCGTTATCATATCTGCGGTATATTACGTTGAGCGGTATGTTATGTCCTCCTTCACTTACCCGTTTGGCCACGCGTTTTACAGCTTGTTCAGGACTGCTCAGTGAGAAGAAGAGAAGCGTGACGAAATACCCGCGTTTTTGTGCCTGTTTGATGAGCTTTACATAAGATCGTGTAGCTAATGTAGTCTCAAAAGCAAAAGTTTCACCTTCCTTTAGCAAGTGGATAATACGGTCTATCATCAGGCGCCCGGCTTGAATGGCTACACCTTCGGGATTGAACGGCGACAAGCCGGCTGCGATCTCATCGGCATTGACGAACTCACGGCAATCCAGCATTTCCGGTAATACGGTAAAACTAGCGGTGGTTTTTCCCGCTCCGTTACAACCTGCAATGATATACAAGTTGTGTTTTTGTTCTCCCATTGTATTAATATTTTTGATACCTATAAGCAAAGATACGATTTGGAGAGGAATCAGGCAATACTTCTTTTTTCTTTTTATGAAGTTCAGGCAAAAAACAATTGTTAGTTTTTCTTTTTTAGCAAATCAGGCCGCAGGTTCTTGGTGCGTTCGAATGACTGTTGCAATTCCCATTCCTTAATTTTGGCTTCATGTCCCGAAAGCAGGATGTCGGGTACTGTCCATCCTTTATAGTCTGCCGGACGGGTATAGACCGGGGCGGCCAGCAGGTTATCCTGAAAAGAATCGGATAGCGCACTTTGCTCATCTCCGATCACTCCGGGAATAATGCGTACGATAGCGTCTGTCATGACAGCAGCAGCCAGTTCTCCACCTGTCAGTACGTAATCTCCGATGCTGATTTCTTTGGTAATGAGATGCTCACGTATGCGATAATCAATACCTTTATAATGTCCGCACAGGATGATGAGATTCTTACAGAGAGAGAGACTGTTGGCCATTGGTTGGTCGAATTGTTCACCGTCGGGGGTGGTGAAAATGACTTCATCGTAATTGCGCTCGGTCTTTAGTGTTGAGATACAACGGTCTATCGGTTCACACTGCATCACCATGCCGGCGAATCCTCCGAAAGGATAATCATCCACCCGGCGGTATTTATTGGTTGCATAGTCGCGTAGGTTGTGCAAATGAATTTCTGCCAGACCTTTTTTTTGTGCGCGTCCCAGAATGCTTTCGTGTACGAATCCTTCTAGCAGTTCCGGTAAGACGGTAATGATATCTATTCTCATGAGAATCTGTTTTCTTTTATTTTCGGTGCAAAAATAGTGATTTTGCAGTATATTCCGGTGGACTTGGCAGCTTATTACTAAAAATGGGTGTTAAAAGAGGAGTTGATGTACAGAAGAATATTTTCGGATTTGCTTTTCTAATTTTCGTCTAATACTGCTTTATCTACCTTATTATTATGCAGGTGAAAGTGGCATCGGTTGAACCGCAGGGTATTGTTTATTTTATTCTGCATAATATGTTTATGGCATACTGTGCAGAATACTATCATGCAAACGGCTTGATTTCCGTCGTGCAATAGCTTGTGCCACAATATAAGCTGTGCTCCAAGCTGCCTGAAAGTTGAAACCTCCCGTCACACCGTCAATGTCGAGCACTTCGCCGGCAAAATACAGACCGGGACAGGTTTTGCTTTCCAGAGTTTGTCGCTGCACTGATTCGAGGCTTATCCCTCCGCATGTGACAAACTCTTCACGGAACGCACTTCTTCCATTTACTTCGTATCGGTCATTGCATAGTGTGTCGGTCAGTTTGCAGAGCCCTTTATGTCCCAATTCATTCCATTTTCTTTCGGGAGCGATGCCCGACTTGTCAATGAGGTAATGCCACAGTCTTGTCGGAAGGTTGTATGGACGTGTTCCGGAGATTTTCTTTTGAGGATGGTTCTGAATAATATTTTGCAGGGCAGCTGTTACTGTTTCGTTGTTGGTTTCATTGAGCCAGTTTACTAGAATAGGAAATTTATAGGCTCTTTCTTGTGCGAGGCGGGCTGCATGTGAGGATAGTTTTAAGATGGCCGGACCGCTCATTCCCCAGTGTGTGATAAGCAGTGCATCTGAATGGCGGAATTTGGTGCCGGGAATACTGACGGTTGCCGTTGTGGCGACCGTACCCATCAGTTGGCGTAGGGCTGGGCTGTCGATATTGAATGTAAAAAGTGAAGGTGCCGGATTTTCTATATGATGGCCGAGTTGTTCCAAATAGACCAGGCTTTCGCGCAGTGGTGCACCGCCCGTCGTAACGGCCACGCAATCGAAATATCTTGTATTCTGGTGTGGGTCCTGGAAAGTTAGTTTATATCTTCCGTCTGTCGGTGTGAGGCTTTTCAATTTGTGTGAAGTTTTAATGATAATGCCAAGTTTTATCGCCATGCTTTTCAGGCAATCAGCTATAGCGTGTGCATCTTGTGCTGCGGGGAACACGCAGTGGTCGTCTTGGGTAACCAGTTTTACTCCATGGGATTCAAACCATTCGAATGTTTCTACATGACCGAATTCCTTAAACAGACCTTTCAATAATTTATGTCCACGGGGATAGACTTGTTTTAGGTCTGTTACATATTCGAAAGAGTTTGTCAGGTTGCACCGTCCGCCGCCTGAAATGAGTACTTTTTTAAGTACGTCGGTTTGCCTTTCAAAGATTGTGATTTGTATATCGGGGGCCAATGTTTTGAGGTTGACGGCCAAGAAAAACCCTGCAGCACCTCCACCGATGATTGCTACGTCCATTATTTTTGTTTTTGACAAAGGTAAACATATTCGGCATAAGTTCGCATCATATGGCGGATTTAAATAAGTGATGGAGGGTTTTTGATTGCTAAAATAAAGCGAAGGCATACCGATATTCGGTCTGCCTTCGCTTTTAGTATAAGGTATTTAAAACTTGAATGGTTCGTTTTTTACATATATTTTATAGGACTTGATGCTTTCAGGTGCTCCTTCTTCTACACGGGGCAGATATTGGAATCCACCTAGTTGCTGTATGGCTCCTAAATCCAAAACAATGTAGTGTGGGAAGTTGACATTTTTGTTAGTGCTCCAGTATGTAGACTCCTGAAGGTCGAAGATCTTATCTGCAGTTTTATTTCCTGAAGAGATATCTTCATCATCGGCGTATACTATAGTCCAAGGTTCGCGGCTGATGCGCTGTCCTTTTTCATCTAGCATATACCATTCCGCAATGCAGGCATATTCACGATTGTTGTGTGAGTTCAGAGCTTCTATACATACGTAACGTCCGGTGACAGGTTGATTGAATTTGATTTCCTGCCAACCGTTACCAGATGAAAATTCGCCTGATTTGCATGGCTTTTCATCTGTCAGGTTTAAAGTCTGTCCTTTTTTACGGTGTGTGTTCGGTGCGTCGATGTTCAATTTATCTATGATGGGCTTGGTCAGTCCTTCTACTACAGTTTCCTGCGGTCCTACGATGTCTTGCACAATAATTTCATTTTCACCTTTTTTTAACCAGCAGCCTGGCATATAAAGTGTTTGTTGTGGACCTATTTTCCAAAAGCGCCCAATGGCATGGCCGTTTACGTAAACTTGCCCCTTGCCCCATGTTTCCATGTTAAGGAAGGTGTCGCCTGTTTTTTTCAGATTGAATGTAGCGCGGTAACATCCAGGCATTTTATGTCCGTTCAACGGTTCGTATTTCATGTCTTTTTGTGTCTGGTAACTGTCGCTGAGTGTGTATATTTGCCAGTTTTTTAAATTGATAGTTACCTGACTTCCTGTATTCATCGTATAGCTGAGTTCCACTTTTTCTGTGATGCCTTTGAAGTCTTTGATGGCACGACCGAAGTTGATTCGTCCCATGGCTTCTACAAGAATGTCCAATTGGTCACCTGCATTCATAGCTGGTAGTACCATCGTTTTTTCGTGGTTTCTGCGATCCAGTGTGCCCACAAGTTTTCCATTAATGAATACTTGTGCGAAATCATGTCCGTCTGTTACAGACAGAATACTTTGTGCAGGTACGGCCGGAACTTGTGTACGGTAGAGGATGGAACCCCATCCCTGATCAAGGGCTTCCATTGTTTGAATATTCATTGAAGTCTTGGCCTCGGGGAGGTTTTCAAATAGGGGGGCTACTTCAGTGAATTTTATTTGAGGTATATTGATTACAGCAAATTCTTTAGGAATAGCCGGTAACTTCTTGTCACTATATTCTGCCAGCATCTTACGTAATTCCATGAATTTTGGTGTAGTTTGCCCAGCTTCGTTAATAGGGGCATCGTAGTCGTAAGATGTTACGTCAGGGGAAAAACCGGGACTGTTGGCACCGGCCCAATGCCCCCAGCTTGTACCTCCATGGGTCATATATAATGAGAATGAAATGCCATTGTCCAGCATTTCTTTCAATCCATTTACCATTTCCTTGCTATCTCGGGTTTCGTGACGTCCTCCCCATTTGTCAAACCATCCGCTCCAAAATTCAGAGCACATCTTGGGGGATTCGGGACGCAGTTCACCTAACTTCCTAAATTCATTTTGAATATTGGCTCCAGTACCAAAGTTCATAGTCCATACAAGATCATCCAATCCGTTCTTCGTAAAATTGGAACTCCAGTCACATTGGAATAATGTTACTTTGTTAAATCCTGATTCACGGATAATGTCGCGAATGGCTGATACATAAGGTTTATCTTCTCCATATGAACCATATTCATTTTCCACCTGCACCATGATAATCGGACCTCCGTTTTCGATAGTGAGTTCTCCTATTTGTTCATTCAGTTTTTTTGCGAATATACGGTAGCGTTCCATGAAATAAGGATCTTGTTCCCTTAGGCGGATATCTTTCTTTTTAAGTAACCACCATGGTAAACCACCCATCTCCCATTCCGCACATACGTATGGACCGGGGCGTACGATGACATACAGTCCGTTTTTCTGTGCTAATCGAATGAATTCTGCCACATCATTGTTACCGGTAAAATCAAATTTTCCTTCTTCTTGTTCATGGATATTCCAAAATACATAGAGGCACAGGGTGTTCATACCTAGTGCTTTGCACATTTTAATGCGTTGTTCCCAATAAGGGCGTGGAATACGTGGGTAATGAACTTCTGCTGCCTTTACTACAAAGGGCTTTCCGTTAAGCAGGAATGTTTTGTTACCGACTCCGAATGTTTCTGTTTTTGCAAAACTTTCAGATGGAGTGAAGAGTAACAATCCTGCGGTCAGCAAGGATGCCTTGAGCACATTGCCGAGACTGTTGTTTATACTCATCATAAAAATTAGTTATTAATGATTTGGTTTCTCACTTTTAGTTTGTTCAAAAGTACGACACTTATTCTTTAAAAACAAGTTTTTATGGAAAAAGGATTAAATAAGGGTGAAAACTTTTGTGTATCGTTGAAAACCTCGTAAAAAAAGAATAACTTTGCGCATTAAATTAAATATAAGTAAAAGACTATGTTCAGGACAAATACATGTGGTGAATTGAGAATCACAGATGCAGGAACAGTAGTGACGCTGGCCGGTTGGGTGCAACGTGTACGAAAAATGGGAGGTATGACCTTTGTAGACCTGCGTGACCGTTATGGTATTACGCAGTTAGTGTTTAATGAAGAATTAAACGAGATTCTTTGTACACAGGCCAATAAGCTAGGGCGAGAGGATGTAATTCAGGTAAAAGGGCGAGTGAACGAACGTGAAAGTAAGAATAAGAATTTACCGACGGGTGATGTGGAAATCATAGTATCAGATTTAAAGGTACTTAATGCATCCGTGACCCCTCCCTTTACAATAGAAGATAATACGGATGGTGGTGATGATATTCGCATGAAATACCGTTATCTGGATTTGCGTCGGAATAGTGTGCGCAGGAACTTGGAACTTCGCCATCAGATGACGATGGAAGTGCGTCGTTATTTGGACGGTAAGGGGTTTTTAGAAATAGAGACACCTATGTTGATCGGTTCTACTCCAGAAGGAGCCCGTGACTTTGTGGTGCCTTCACGAATGAATCCCGGACAATTCTATGCGTTACCTCAGAGTCCGCAGACATTGAAGCAGTTGCTTATGGTAGCAGGAATGGACCGTTATTTTCAGATAGTGAAGTGCTTTCGTGATGAAGATTTACGTGCCGATCGTCAGCCTGAATTTACACAGATTGATTGTGAAATGAGTTTTGTGGAGCAGGAGGATGTGATAACTCTCTTTGAGGGGATGGCTAAACATCTGTTTCGTATGATACGCGGAATCGAACTGACGGAACCATTTCCGCGTATGCCGTGGAGTGAGGCTATGAGGCTTTATGGAAGTGATAAGCCAGATACGCGTTTCGGTATGGAGTTTGTGGAATTGATGGAGGTATTAAAAGGTACAGGTGAGTTCTCAGTATTTAATGATGCCAATTATATAGGAGGTATTTGTGCGAAGGGATGCGCATCGTATACCCGTAAGCAGCTTGATCAACTGACGGATTTTGTAAAACGCAGTCAGATTGGAGCAAAAGGATTGGTTTATGCGCGCGTGCAGGAAGATGGCAGTGTAAAGTCTAGTGTGGATAAGTTCTATACTCAAGACGTATTGATGCAATTGAAGCAGGCCATGAGTGCGGAAATTGGTGATTTGATATTGATAATGAGCGGAGATGATGTAATGAGGACGCGGAAACAATTGTGTGAGCTTCGTTTGGAGATGGGTGCACGCCTTGGTTTGCGCGATAAGAATAAGTTTTCATTGCTTTGGGTGGTGGACTTCCCCATGTTTGAATGGAGTGAGGAAGAAGGCCGTTTGATGGCGATGCACCATCCGTTTACTCATCCTAAAGAAGAGGATATACCTTTATTGGATTCCGATCCGGCGTCAGTGCGTGCTGATGCGTATGATATGGTATGTAACGGAGTAGAAGTGGGTGGTGGTTCTATTAGAATCCATGATCCGGAACTTCAAGACAAGATGTTCAAAATACTGGGATTTACGGAAGAACGTGCGCAGGAACAATTTGGTTTTCTGATGAATGCGTTTAAATATGGAGCACCGCCTCATGGAGGTTTAGCTTACGGATTGGATAGATGGGTCAGTCTGTTCGCTGGTCTTGACAGTATTCGTGATTGTATAGCTTTTCCGAAGAACAATAGTGGCCGTGATGTTATGCTTGATGCTCCTTCTTTTATAGATCAGAAACAACTTGAGGAGTTGAATCTTTCTCTAGATTTGAAAGAGTAAAGGGAATATTGGATAACTTCAGGTTAATTCAAAGAATCCGTTCATTGAAAAAATGAGCGGATTTTTTTGGATTGGGTTTAATTTAGTCAACTTTTCGTATATTTGCCGTGCAAGTAAATTGGAGGATTAGATATGAGATATTGGTTTAGGATAGGAGTGTTAATGATTATAAGTGCAGTTTTCTCTGCATGTGAGGATGAGATAGATAAATCAGGTAGCTTACCTGAAGCTCAAACAAAGCAAGTAACTTACCTTTTATATATGGTAGGGCAGAATGATTTGAAGGAATATTTAAATGAGAATATAAGAGATTTAAAGGTCGGTTTTGGAAAAACGGATATTGATGCGAATATTTTAGTATATGCTGATATAAGTTCGATGCCTTCGCTGTATTTGATAGGGAAAGATATTAGTGGGAAAGTACAACAGACGCTGGTAAAAACCTATCCAGATCAATTCTCTGTGGATCCAGATGTTATGCGATGTGTTATTAACGAAGTTTTTTCCATGTATCCGGCGGATAAAAAAGGCATAACTTTTTCCTCTCATGCGGATGGTAGTTTATATACGGACAGAACTATAAATAAACGTTCTTTCGGTAGTGAAGGGAGTCAAAGATATGGAATGAATGTTACGGATATACGTGAAGTGCTGGATGGATGTCCGGATATGGATTTAGTGATGTTTGATGCGTGTATGATGGCCAGTGTGGAAACGGCATATGAATTAAAGAATAACACTCATTATCTGTTGGCTGCTCCCAATACTGTGCCTGCTGAAGGTTTCCCTTATGATAGAATATTACCTTATCTTTTGCAAATGGATGAAGTCGGAATCGTAAGTGCCGCACAAGATTATATGAAATATTTTGAGGAAAACGAAAATGAGTGGGATGATTTTGTAGCTGTCAGTGTAACAGATGTTTCTCGGATAGATTTACTTGCGTTGTATATGGATTCCCTTTTTCAGGATGTGGCAGTGCAAGAAATTCCATCATTATTAAATCGAACAGAACTCCAGTTGTTTGAAAGGAATTATCCATTATATGATTATTTGCATTGGGTGGATAGTTTGGGACGTTCCAACCGTTTCGTACAAAAAATTAGGAGAGAATTGGATAATATAGTAGTTTACAAAGCTCATGGTGAATATAGTTCGGTAAATAATTACACAGGATTGTTGGAAATTCCGGTAAGGAATGAAACCTTTTGTGGATTAAATACATATGTTCCTTCTAATTATTCCATTAATGAAAAGGGAGATATGCAATTCTTTACAACGTTGAAATGGTATCGTGATGCGGGTTTTTGGCGTGTCCCTTTTTATAAATTACATGAGAAAAATGGGTGTTGAATAATGATTTTCTACTCAGTTTCCGATTCGATTTTTAATGTTTTGCACAAAAAAACACTTTAAGTGCAAAAGTATTTGTATCTTTGCCTCCTGATAAAAGGTATTATAGACTTTATAGATTGACATTTATGGCTTACAAATTATTAGAAGGCAAGCGTGGTATTATTTTTGGTGCGTTGAATGATGCATCGATAGCCTGGAAAGTTGCTGAACGGGCTGCGGAGGAAGGTGCTCAGATCGTGTTGACAAATACGCCGGTGGCTTGTCGAATGGGTACGATAGCAGATCTTGCAGAGAAAACGAATGCTACAGTTATTCCTGCAGATGCAACTTCGGTGAAAGATTTGGAGAGTCTCTTTGTGCAGGCTCAGGAGGCTTTGGGTGGAAAGATTGATTTTGTGCTTCATTCTGTTGCGATGAGCGTTAATATGCGTAAAAAGCGTACATAT
The DNA here is from genome assembly GCA_910586505.1 of uncultured Paraprevotella sp. Lineage (GTDB taxonomy): Bacteria > Bacteroidota > Bacteroidia > Bacteroidales > Bacteroidaceae > Paraprevotella. The sequence goes on from CAJUGV010000002.1 coordinate 32,891, forward strand.
GATGATCTTGATTATGACTATCTGAATAAGACCTTGGATATTTCAGCAATATCTTTTCATAAAATGATTCAGACGGCAAAGAAATTGGATGCTATTAATGAGAATGGTTCAATTTTGGCTTTGAGTTATGTAGCTGCGCAGCGCACATTCTTTGGTTATAACGATATGGCTGATGCCAAATCGTTGCTGGAATCTATTGCCCGTAGTTTTGGTTATATTTATGGGCGTGAGAAAGGAGTTCGTGTTAATACTATTTCACAATCTCCGACTTTTACTACAGCTGGTGGTGGTATTAAAGGTTTTGATGGTTTGTATGATTTTAGCGATCGTATGTCTCCGTTGGGTAATGCTAGTGCAGATGAATGCGCAGATTATTGTGTAGTAATGTTCTCTGATCTGACTAAGAAAGTTACAATGCAAAATCTTTATCACGATGGTGGTTTTTCAAATATGGGGATGTCTTTGCGTGGAATGACGCAGTATGAGAAATCTTTTATAGATGAAAACAGAGATGAAAATGGTAAGATAATCTACGGATAAATAGTTTTTGGTAGATTATTGATAGAAAAACAGTCTGTTATTCAGCAAAAATTCTTAATTTTGCTTTATTGAATAACAGACTGTTTCTTTTTAGTGTATTAAATAAGCATATGAATAAGACGATTATTACAGTAGTGGGGAAAGATGCGGTAGGCATTATAGCAAAAGTGTGTACATATCTTGCAGAGAATAAGGCTAATATTCTTGATATATCCCAAACCATAGTGCAAGAGTATTTCAATATGATGATGATTGCTGATTTATCAGAAATGGATAAGCCTTTTGAAGTTTTCTCTAATGAGTTGACAGAGATCGGATTGTCTATGGGGGTACAGGTGAAATGTCAGCGTGAGGAGATTTTTGATAAGATGCATCGTATTTAATTCAAAGAATGTTTATATGATTAATATATATGAAGTATTGGAAACCAACAAGATGATCGATCAGGAGAATCTTGATGTGCGTACTATTACAATGGGTATTAACTTATTGGATTGTATGGATTCTAATGTGGATGTGCTGTGTAGAAATGTTTATGAGAGAATCACGCGATTAGCTAAAAACCTTGTTAAGGTCGGAGAAGATATATCCAAAGAGTATGGAATACCTATCGTGAATAAGCGGGTATCCATTACTCCTATTTCTTTGGTTGGTGGGATGGCCTGTCGGGTACCGGAAGACTATGTGAAAATAGCTTATACGTTGGATCGTGCAGCCAAGGAATTAGGTATTAATTTTTTGGGAGGTTATTCTTCTATAGTTTCTAAAGGTATGACTCGTAGTGATGAATTGCTGATTCGTTCAATTCCGCAGGCATTGGCGGAGACAGAACGAATATGTAGTTCTGTGAATATAGGTTCTACAAAGACTGGTATCAATATGGATGCCGTGAAATTGATGGGAGAGATTATTTGTCAAACAGCAGAGCAAACAAAAGAAAAGGATTCTTTAGGATGTGCAAAGTTGGTTGTTTTATGCAATGCTCCTGATGATAATCCGTTCATGGCCGGTGCTTTTCATGGAGTATCCGAGGCAGATGCTATTATTAATGTAGGGGTAAGTGGTCCAGGGGTCGTGAAGCAAGCTTTAAGTCAGATACGCGGTGCTAGTTTTGAGGTACTTTGTGAGACTATAAAGCGTACAGCTTTTAAAATAACCCGCGTGGGGCAGCTGGTGGCTCAGGAGGCGTCTCGTCGTTTAGGAGTTCCATTTGGAATTATAGACCTTTCACTGGCGCCCACACCGGCCATAGGTGATAGTGTGGCGGAGATATTGGAGGAAATAGGGCTTGAACGTGCCGGTGCTCCTGGCACTACAGCTGCATTGGCATTGTTAAATGATCAGGTAAAGAAAGGTGGTGTGATGGCTTCATCGTATGTAGGTGGACTGAGTGGCGCTTTTATTCCAGTAAGTGAGGATCAAGGTATGATTGATGCTGTGGAATGTGGAGCGCTGACTTTGGAAAAATTAGAGGCTATGACTTGTGTATGTTCCGTAGGACTTGATATGATAGCCATTCCCGGTGACACGCCTGCTACTACTATTTCTGGTATTATAGCAGATGAAGCTGCAATAGGAATGGTGAATCAGAAAACGACAGCCGTACGTATTATTCCGGTAATTGGGAAAACAGTGGGAGATACTGTTGAGTTTGGAGGGCTTTTAGGATATGCGCCGGTAATGCCAGTTAATTCTTTTGCTTGTAGTGACTTTATTAATCGTAAAGGGCGTATTCCAGCTCCTATACATAGTTTCAAGAACTGAAAACTTTTTATAGTAAGATTAAACCATTCTTTGTTTCTTTAATATTCGTTTGCTCAGCCTGTATGATAGCTTTTCAAGCATAAAGGGAGAAACATAGAATGGTTTCGTTGCTTAAAGTTTATTGAAATCGGGAATATTTAGTCCGTATTATCCTAATGAAAGGCGATAAAATCCAATAAAAAAAAAACTCCTTTTCCTATCTTTGCAATATTTAATTTAAAAAAAATATAGTAAAGATGAGGAAGAGATATTGGAAAACAATAAATTTCAGTTTGTTTTTCTTAGTTGCATCGTCCCTTGAAGCTCAAGTGACTAATCCTTTTGGAAATGCGTTAGTACCGGATATGATTGCGGATGCTAGTATTCAGGTTATAGACGGAATGTTTTATTGTTATGCAACTACTGATGGATATGGAAAAGGCTTGCATACCTCAGGGCCTCCTGTTGTATGGAAATCAAAGGATTTTGTGCATTGGAGTTTTGATGGGACTTATTTCCCTTCTGCTGTGAATGAGAAGTATTGGGCTCCTAGTAAGGCTATACATGTAAATGGGAAATATTACATATATCCTACTATTAACGGATATATGTATCCTGCTGTGGCGGAGCATCCTGATGGTCCTTTTAAATTAGCTCGCGGAGAAGATAAGTTTTATAAGCCTTTTACAGGTTCCACTTTGTTGCAGACGAAGAATCCAGGTGGTATAGATGCTGAAGTATTTGTGGATGATGACGGGCAGGCTTACGTTTTTTGGGGACGCAGAAATGCGGCGAAGTTGGCTTCAGATATGGTTACAGTGGATTCTGTCATTCATTCTATTCCGACACCTCAAAAGACATATTCGGAAGGACCTATATTTTTCAAGCGTAAGGGGATTTACTATTATCTTTATACGATAGGAGGAGATGAGAGATATCAGTACTATTATGTGATGAGCAGAGTATCTCCTTTGGGGCCTTATGAATATCCGAAAGATGATCTTGTTTCTACTACGAATTATGAACGCGGAGTGTTCGGTCCTGGACATGGTTGTGTTTTTAATACGGATGATGATCATTATTACTTTGCTTTTTTGGAATTTGGTCGTAGAAGTACCAATCGTCAAACGTATGTGAATAAATTAGAGTTTAATGAGGATGGAACGATTCGTCAGGTGGAGGTAAGTTTGGATGGTGTGGGTGCTTTACGGAAAGTAAAGCAAAGAAAAGTTATAAAGCCTGATACCGTTTATGTTTCCAGTACGGCTTCTCCTATGTACATTAAGCACAATCAAGATACGTTATGCCAACGTACAGAATATTTCGTGCCTTCTTTTGCGGTTGACGGTTCAAACGGTTCTCGGTGGATGGCCGCTGAAAGTGATAAGGAGCAATGGATTGTGGCAGATTTAGGAAAACCTAAGAAGATACGTCAAAGTGAAGTTTATTTTGTACGTCCGACAGCTGGACATGCTTATTTGTTGGAAGGATCTTCTGACGGTAAGGTGTGGCAGAAATGTGGAGGACATGAGGATGTGCATATGAAATCACCACATACGGATGATGTAAATAAGAAATATAGATTTCTTAGAATCAAGATAACTGAGGGTATTGCAGGAATCTGGGAATGGAACATATATTAATTAAAGAAAGAATATATAATGAGATTTTTATGGACGATAATTCTGGCGACAGGATTGAGCGGTGTACTCAAGGGACAGTCGGTAAAGTGGGGAGAATGGACCTGCAACGGGGATTGTGGTAACGGGACCTATGTGAATCCGATTATTCCGTCTGATTATAGTGATATAGATTGCATTAGGGTCGGTGATGATTATTATGCTATTTCTTCAACATTTCAGTTTTCTCCCGGAATGACAATTCTGCATTCCAAGGATCTTGTAAATTGGGAGATTTGTGGAAACGCATTGGAAGACCTGACGCAAATCGGTGAGCATTTGAACTGGACACGTATGAACCGTTATGGTCGTGGAGTCTGGGCCGGTACGCTGCGTTATCATGATAATCGTTTTTATTTGTTTTTCGGGACACCAGATGAAGGCTATTTTATGACTTCAGCCGCTCGTCCTGAAGGGCCATGGGAGCCGTTGGTCTGTCTTTTGGCTGAGAAAGGTTGGGATGATTGTACTGCAATATGGGATAATAATGGAAAGGCATACTTTGCCGGAACACATTTTGCAGACGGATATAAAACTTATCTGTTTAAGATGTCAACTGATGGGAAGAGTATTGATCGTAAGTCTGCTGTTCTTATTAATGAAGGCAATCATCGTGAAGCCAGTAAATTAATAAAAGTAGGCAGGTGGTATTATTTGGTTTTTAGTGAACATAAGAACGGGATCGGGCGTTATGTTATGGCAAAGCGTGCTAAAAAAGTAACAGGCCCTTACAAGGAAGAACGGCAATTGGCCTTGCCCAGCGTAGAGGCAATGGAACCTAATCAGGGGGGTATTGTATTAGGGCGTGATAATAAGTGGTACTTCCTTACACATCATGGTTCGGGACGATGGGATGGACGTGTTGTAAGTCTTCTTCCGGTTACATGGGTCGAAGAATGGCCTCTGATAGGTGAGGTAACTCCGGAGGGAATCGGTACTATGAAATGGGATGGGAACATGCCTTTCATAACGGAAGAAAAGTTGAGTATTCAGCGTAGCGATGATTTTGACAATAAGCAGTTGGCATCCCAGTGGCAGTGGAATTATCAGCCTAGGAAAGAGTTTTTCTCATTGGATGAACGTCCAGGATGGTTGAGACTGAAAGCTTTTCGTCCGTTGGCGAGCAACCGTTTGTTAAAAGCCGGTAACACACTTACACAAAGAACATTCAGAGGCCAATTTAATGATGTAGTGATTAAAATGGATATTTCCCAAATGGAGGATGGGCAGAAAGCTGGTCTTTGCCATTTTTCCTCACAACATTCGGCTATTGGCGTGGTGAAAGAGGGCGGTGTGTGTGTTATAGAATATCGTGTGAACGATAAAACTACGCAAGGCCGTCAAATAAAATCCGATTATATTTGGTTCAGAACTCAATGGGGACAGGATGGTAAGTCACAGTATTATTATAGTTTGGATGGAGATAATTTCCATTCTTTTGGCGAACCGTATCAGATGGTTTGGGGAAACTATCGTGGCGACCGTATCGGAATCTATTGTTTTAACGATAAGAGTGATAAGGGATTCGTGGATGTGGATTATTGTCATTATGAATTAAAATAACTTTTTTACAATAAATATGAATAATGCATTAAGAACGGCGGGATTGATGATGTTTGCTTTGTATGCATTTTGTTGTCAGCTAAAAGGAAATATCGTATCGCCTAACGGAAAATTGAAAGTTATCATAGAGTCATCCAAGTCCGATGTTTATGGAGGTGTTTCTTTCTCTGTAGATTATGAAGGAAAACGTATGTTATCTCGAACTGCTCTCGGATTGGAAACAAATAAACAGCAATGGACAGATAACATGAAGTTAAAGTCTGTGTCCAAAGCTAGACGCATTACTGATGATTACCGTATGGTGACGGGAAAACGAAGTCACTGCAGAAACAGAGCTACGGAGCAAGTGTATTCATTTGTAAACAGGGACGGACAGAATATGGATGTGACGTTCAGGGTATATGATGATGGAATTGCTTTTCAATATGGGATTAATGCGGCCGAAGCCGAAGAGCAACTCCTTGGTGAGCATACGACGTATATTATTCCGCAACAGGCCAAAAGGTGGATGCAGTCATATAGTGTGGGGTATGAAGGTTTTTATCCGCTAGCCAATGCTGGAACGCCAGCTGAATCACATAAAATGAACAAGTGGGGCTATCCTGCTCTTGTTGAATTGCAGGAATCTGTTTTTTTGTTGGTGACAGAGGCTAATATTAGACGGGGACATTGTGGCTCATTTCTATATAATGGCGAGGACGGAGATGTTTATAAGGTTGGATTATCTAATAAACAGCTTTCGGTTCAAGGTGAGTGGGTGTCTCCTTGGAGATTGCTTATCATGGGTAACCTTTCTGATGTAGTGGAGTCTACATTAGTAACCGATGTTTCAGACCCTTCAGTTATAAAGAACGTAGATTGGATAAATCCAGGTCCAGTGTCGTGGGTGTATTGGGCTTATAATCATGGCTCTAAGGATTACCAAACTGTAAAAGAGTATATAGATTTGGCAGTGACTATGAAATGGCCTTATAATCTGATAGATTGGGAGTGGGATGTCATGGCAAACGGCGGTGGAGTAGAAGATGCTATAAAATATGCCCATAAACATAATGTAAAGTCTCTGTTATGGTATAATTCAAGTACGCAGTGGCTCGCTCCGAAACCTTTATATCGTTTAAATAAGCGTGAGAATCGGGAAAAAGAGTATAAGTGGTTGAGTGATTTGGGAGTCGCTGGAATCAAGGTGGACTTTTTTGCAGATGACAGTGTGGCTATGATAGATTATTATATAGATCTTCTTGAAGATGCTGCTAAATACAAACTGCTTGTAAATTTCCATGGCGCTACGATTCCACGCGGATGGCAACGCACTTATCCAAACTTGATGTCTTACGAAGCTGTATATGGAGCGGAGTGGTACAATAATAAGCCGATTTTGACGGAGAAGGCTGCTGTACATAATGCCACCTTGCCTTTTACTCGAAATGTGATAGGCTCTATGGATTATACTCCAGGTACATTCTCCGATTCCCAACATCCTCATATCACTTCTCATGGACATGAACTGGCCCTGCCTGTTTTGTTTGAATCGGCATTACAGCATATGCCGGATAGGCCTTCTGCATATTATAGTTTACCTGAGCCGGTGAAAAGACTGTTATCCGGATTGCCGACAGCTTGGGATGATACAAAGTTACTGGGTGGATATCCCGGAGTGGAGGTTGTGATGGCACGCCGAAAGGGGGATATATGGTATATAGCAGGAGTTAATGGAACCAATGAAGCCAAAACTTTGAGCGTGCCTCTGCAATCTATTGCAAAAAAAGGAAAGAAGATTTCCATATTTATGGATGGTAAGACGCAGCGGAGCTTCTCTATTAAAGAGAATATTCCACTTCCGAAAAATCGTATACTTACTGTTGACTGTTTGCCGAGAGGTGGATTTGTGGCAGTGATTAAATAGGAGACGGTTTTCTATTATCTGTATAAAAATCAAGCCTGAAGCAGATTAGAATCTGCTTCAGGCTTGATTTTTATATTAATATTGTACTTAGAGTTTTTGCTATTATTGAGGTATTAAACTGAATGTGCGGGCTAAAGAGTCGGTAGTGCTTTCAATAAGTGGTTTCATCGTTACCGTGAAGAGAGATTGCAACGAATCGTAGGGGATTGTACATGTAGGCATACCACTTGCGTACGGTGCTATCTCATATTGCTGGTAGATAAACTGCACTCCGTTGGGTCTGAATATGGGAGGAGTAATTGGCAGTGGGAAAGAATAGTATGCGCTCTTGTCCAATAGCATTGAATAGAACTCTTCATCTGTTTTGACTGTGAAATATTTCCTTTTCAGATCATTCTTAATCATGCTGCGCAATTGTTCTTTACTTTCAGATGTGAACATATCCCAACCGAAACGGCGTCCGTCTGATTTGCGGAATACCATACCGGTCAGGCTTTCCCCACCATGTGCGCCCCCCATGTATTCATATATATTAGAGGTATAACTGATGAATTTTTCTGTTTCCAATACTCGTTTGAATTGTGCATAGTAAGTTGATTGACTCATTGCCGTATTTTCACCGAACTCGGCAATGTCACTTTTTATCTGTTTTGCGCGTTCTTTGCCGTAATATTCTATCATATTTTGACCGTCGCTAAGATTGCCGTCATATGTACCGCCTAACTCTTCGTTCATCCATTCCTGAATGTTACGGATTACCGCGTTTGAACCGTCTGTGGGATATGTGGCTGAGATTTTGCATCCCTCAGCCGAGGCTTTTTCTTCCCACGATATGTCTTCTGTTTCTATTGCTTGTTTTTCGTTAGCAGAGTGGTCGGTTTTCGGGTGGCAGGCTGTCAGCCCTAAAGCTATAAAACAGAGAGAGGCTATGCCTGCTCTATTTTGAAGTGAGTAGATTCTCTTTTTCATAAGTCTTTTCTTTTAGTAAATGTATAACCAAAATTACACCTTTATTTCTAGTCACAATAACTTTTTCAGGTAAAAACTGTTAAGTTGCTGAATATTCAGAATTTCACCTGTTTTACGCTACGGTCTGCAAATATAATGTCTATGGTATTGTTGTCTTCAGATATTTGTATGGATTTTACAGGTGTAAGTTCTTTTTTAGTGAATGTTTTTTTTCCTTTTTTCCAAAGTAGCAAGGTTGCGAAAATTTTCTCCGTGTTCACCTTACTTTCGTTCATGATAAGACCACAACGGTGACTTATAGGGTGAAGTCCTTCTGGTTGCATGACTAAGGTGGTATCCCATCCGGCTAAAGGTATCATGGCTAAGCGATATTCTCCATTATTAAGAATGGTGGCGTTCTTCATCTTGATAGATTCTTCTTTTTTAATCGGTTGGTCATTGATTTCTGGCAGAGTGTAATGTCCAAGCCGGACAGTTGTTGAAACTGGGGTCGTTATTTTATCTATGCGCAACACTCCACTGGGAAGAGGAATATCTGCCAGTTTGTATTTTATTTTACGGTTTGTTTCCAGTTCGGCGTCACGGCGATATATGCCATCTTCAAAGCTTTTAAATGTATAAAGTCGTAGGACCTCCCATTGGTTTTTGTCGTTTAATGTGGCATAATTCATTGATACTTCTCCGTTTGTACCGTCTGCCATCCATGGAAATTCCGTGTGGTAAGCCAATTTGTTATAGTTTTCCGAACTTCGGAATTTTTGCCAGTCGTCGGCAACTTTCTCATGACACCATGAACGCATTTCAGCTCCTCCGCAGTCTGGGTAGTCTGTGATAAGTAAATTGGTCGCAGGTTGGAATTTATTATATACATGACCTTTTCGGAATTCTTTTTTCCATGGACCGTTATTTTCTCGTGCAGTCCAAAATGGATTATCGGGTGGAAGGAGCAGACTGAGAAAAGCCTTTCCGCACCAATATACGCTACCTCGGCAACTGTAAATCTGTACAGCCGGCGCGAAAGTGCCGTAGAAGCCAAGAGTCGGAACATTATCCTTCAGGAAATTGGTATTTTGTAGGAATTGTAACAAGGTGGATGATGCTATGCGGCGCATCCAGCCGTAATTAATAGTATTGTCTTTTTCATAACCTAGTAAAGCGAGCGGTACTACTGCTCCGAAACGGTAAGGAATACTGCGTCCCCACATATTCATCTTGCCCTCAGCACTAAACATATATGGATAGTTGTCGACTAAGTCGTGTTGGTTTTTCATAAATTGCATGGCATATTCGGGGTAAAAATGTCCGTACATTTGTGCCCAAATGGGGCCATACATCTGAAAAGCCCACATACTGTAATAGTCATATGCCGGTGCATCATTATACCATCCTTCACCACGATACAGTTGAAGAATTTTTTTCAAATTCTCTTCCATGCGAGCATCGTTCACTGCATAGCCTTGTTCCTTAAAGAAACTGATTACAAAAACATTAAAAAACATCCAGTTGGAACCGATAGTCGGGCCGTTTCCATAGCTTAGCATAGTGGCTGCAAGGCGGTCTTTCTGCTCTTGTGTGAGTGGCTCCCAAAGTTCGTTTTTTGCTACGGATAGTGAGATAGCCAATGCACCGAACTCTACCAGAATCTGGCTTGGCCCACCGGTGCGGTGAGGGATGAAACTCGGACTGTCTGGACGGATAAGATTGAGTAACTGATGTCGGTAATAGTCGGCTACTTTGATTCCGTTCAGGGTAAGATCCGGTTTTTCCCTCAGCAAAGGAGCTGCTATGAATAAAGTGCGGCAGAAACCTTCCAATTTGGCAGTGGGCACTTGCCCCTCATTATTGGGATAGGTTTTGTCGAGTTGTTTAGGAAAATACATAGGGTCATCCAATGTACGGATATAAGTGAACGCTCCGCTCAATAAATATTCAGCGGCATCCATCCAACTCTGACGTGTCATGCCTGTATATGGGCTGAGACTGAAATCCGGATGGGAGATGGTGAAAGTCTGTTCTATAGAGTGGGTTGGAGTCGCTACTTGTCCTATAACCGTGGTTGAACCTGCGAGTGATGCAGTTAGTAGAAAGATTTTTAGATATTGCTTTTTCATTCAAGTATTGTTTTGATTGGTTTTTCGATTCACCCAAAGGTACAAAAAAATTATGTATGGTATTGAATATCTTTGAAAATATTGTGTGAAGTAATAAATAATGTTATTATACCCCCTTTTTCTTATGGAAAAGTTTGGGAGTGTTCCAGGAATACAGTACATTTGCAATGTGTTTTTCATAGTATTAGATTTAAGGTTAACAAAGGTTGGGCTCGGCGGAGCCCCTTTTTTATATCCTTATGAATTTGTGGGTACTTTCAATAATAGATGTCATACAATGATATCAGGGGATTGTGAGGAGAAGAAATAAAAATCAGGTCGGGTTTTATTCCCCGACCTGCCTGATTCAGAAAACATAGATTCTTTATAGTTTAGGTTTCGTTTGCTTATATAAATTCAAATTGTCGTTCTTGCATCTGTGTTATTTTTGCTTTTCCGCTTCAGGCGGCTTGTCTTTTCTTACTTATGTTGTTTTCTGTTTCAAGTTTGTTTTCTTTTAATGTTCCAATTCTCTTCTTTTTCTGTTGCAAATATCGGGCTTTCTTGTGAGGTGAAAAAGGGATTTTTCCTATTTGGCGGTAGGATTTTCCCTATTATGTGATAGGGGCGTGTGTTTATATGAATTGGGATACTTAAGAATGGACAGCTGTGAATTGAATATTTGAAGTATCATTCTTATAACTTTATGTCTTGTTTTGCTCACATTTTCATTTTAAAACTATATCTTTGCTTTTATTATGAATAAAACACGAACTGGGATGTATTATTTACATAAACAAATGGAAACGCTGACTCGTGCAGAGCTGGAGGCCTTACAGTTGGAACGACTTGAAGAGACGATTGAGCGTTGTATGAATACTTTTTTCTACCGGAGTAGATTTGAGGCTTGCGGAATTGTTCCGAAAGATATCCGTACGCTGGACGACTTGCACAAGATACCATTTACTACCAAGCAGGATTTGCGGGATAATTATCCGTTTGGATTGGCAGCTGTTCCGATGAGTGATGTAGTGCGTTTGCATTCTTCAAGCGGGACTACGGGCACTCCTACGGTTATTTTACATACGCAAAAAGACCTTGACGAGTGGGCTAATGCTGTGGCTCGTTGCCTTCACATGGTGGGGTTACGGCGTGGTGATGTGTTTCAAAATTCATCAGGATACGGAATGTTTACGGGTGGTCTTGGATTTCAATATGGTGCGGAGCGGCTTGGTATGCTCACTGTGCCGGCAGCTGCCGGGAACACATTGCGGCAGATCAAGTTTATAATGGATTTTGGTACTACCGCCTTGCATGCGATACCGAGTTATGCCAGTCGCCTTCATGAGGTGATGGAAGAGGTGGGGGTCAATCCCGAGCGTGATACGAAGCTTCACACGCTGATAATAGGAGCTGAGCCGCATTCGGAGGAGCAGCGACGGAAGATAGAGAGAATGCTTGGTGTGAAGGCTTATAATTCGTTCGGCATGTCGGAAATGTGCGGTCCGGGAGTGGCGTTCGAGTGTAAGGAACAAAACGGTATGCACATCTGGGAAGATTATTATATAGTGGAGATTGTGGATCCTGTGACGCTTGAACCGGTTCCGGAAGGGGAGGTCGGTGAATTGGTGTTGACTACTATCAACCGAGAAGCTATGCCCTTGCTGCGTTATCGGACGCGTGATCTTACACGGATTTTACCAGGCGAATGTCCTTGTGGGCGGCATCATAAACGTCTTGACCGTATGAAGGGGAGAAGCGATGACATGATGATTCTGAAAGGTGTCAACATTTTCCCCATACAGATAGAGACCATATTGATGCAGTTTGAGGAGTTGTGTACAGACTACCTGATTACATTGACCAATGAAGAGGCTAATGATTTGATGACTGTTGAGGTGGAATTAAAAGAATTCAGTGATGATTATCCGCGTTTGCAGTCTTTGACGCGCGAGATTATTCACAGACTGAAAGATGAGATCCTTATCACGCCATTGGTCAGACTTGTGCCTAAGGGCTCTCTTCCTAAGCAGGAGGGGAAGGCTGTCAGAGTAAGAGATTTAAGAAGAACGTTAATTTAGCATGAAAATAATATGACTGTACATCAAATATCTGTTTTTGTAGAGAACAAGTCAGGCACTCTTTTGCGTGTGCTGGATTTATTTAAAGAAGCTGGCATTCAACTCATCGCATCTACTGTATCAGATACCGTGGAATATGGTATTTATCGCATTATTTGTTCCGAACCATTGAGGGCTGTCGATGTTCTGGCACAATCAGGCATTTCGGCCAGCCTGTCGGAAGTGTTTGCCATTACGCTCAATAACACTCCGGGACGTGCGGCGGATGCCGTGCGAGGTCTTACGGAAGAGGGGATAGGCATATCTTATCTTTATTCGTTTCTTTTGTCCGGTAAAGGGATTCTGGTGTTCCGTACGGATGATTCCGTGCGTACTGAAATGTTGATCCGCAGACATGGAATGGAAGCTTTGGATGATAAAGCGCTGATGGCTTTAGTCTGACGGAAAAGTATGATTCGGCATTATTCCCGCCAATAGTTGCGGGCTATACGAAACATGCGTTGGCGGTTGGGTACGGTTTGCATTTCTTCGTCTACCATACAGAGGTCGGACAAGGCATATATGTCTTCGGCTTCATCTGTTTGTAAGCAGTCCGACGTGTGGAACAGATGGTTCCGGGCGTCGGATATTTTTATACTGGCCGTGCAATAGAAGGGGTCTCCCACACGGTGGATTTCCTGAAGAGTGAAGCGGTAGAATGCTTCTACAAAATCGTTTATTTCTTCTTTCATTGATTTCTTGTATTTGTTGGGTTTCCTAGAATATGTAGGGAATAAGTGCGGTGTTTTCGGTTCTGGCTTTACAGGTCCATATTCGGTTTCCGGTCATTAATCTTAATCGAAACGGAGGTTGAGAACAGATTAAGAAACCTGGGTTAGTGCAACTCCGAAATGTTTTTTGAAAGCGTTGGAAAAATGCGAAAGATTCTTAAAGCCAACCCGGATGTACACGTCGGAGGCAGCAAGGCCTTCTTTTAACATTGTCATTGCAGCATCAAGACGTTTATGCATTATCCATCTTGCAGGAGTTTCACCTCCTGTCATTTTTGCAAACTTACGTTTGAATGAAGAAAGGCTGCGTCCCGAATAATGGGCAAACTCCTCTATGCTTAGTTCACTAAGATAATTGTTTCTCATAAATTCCTGTAAATCGGTACGCCATGCCGGAGTGTAGTCGAAGAGCATCGGTATAAGTTGTGGTTTCTGTTCTATAAGAATTATGAGCATTTCTTGAAGTTTCACTTTCATAAGCTTATGTGACGGACTGTTGCTCTCGGTAAAATATTTATCAAGAGAGCGAAAATATCCTGAAATAAAATTGTTTTTCTCTATAGGGATATAAAGTTGTTTGCCTAAAGTGTCGTTCAATTTGATATTGGGAATTGTAATAAGGGATGCGATATCTTTCATAAGTCGCGAATCAAGGTGCAGGAATACTCCGTTGAAAGGTGTTGAACCTATAGGTTGTTTAATCTTGTGGACGAGGTGATTCTTACGTATAAAGGCGGCTTCACCGGCATGGATTATTATTTTTTTAGAAGAATTATATACGATCATTTTACCGGAGAAAATGAAAGCGAGCATATGTTCAGTTACTTTTTCTTCACATATCATATCCTTGTCGGAATAACAACGGTGGAATATCTTGCCTATATGTTGGTGAAGTTCAGTCATATCATTGCAAAATTATAAAATTTTCTGTTATGTCCCGAACTTTGTTCGGGATGTTCCAGCATAATCATTGTAGATTTTGTTAGGAATTGGAAGTGTATTGCAGTTCCAAAAGAGGGTGGGTATTCTGCCTCCAATTATTGCGTCATTTGTATGCAACTACCGGTTTGCCATGTTGTAGATAGTAATCATATCTTCGTAAGAGAGAACTTTCAGCCGACCTGTCGTTGAAGTTTTTCCGAGGCTGCATTTTTCAGCCATTTCGCAAATTTCATAATCAGTAGTTTTGCGGCCAGGAGGTTCGGGAATAGAGGTCGGCATGCCGATTGTCTTATAAAATGTTTTCATGGCTTCAATACTATTTTTTGCTGTTGTTTCGGGAGAATGGAAATCGTTTGTGACTCCCATGACATTGACTGCAAATTGGGCGAAACGTGTAGTAGCCTCCATAAGAATGTATTCTGCCCAGTGAGGCCAGATCGCGGAAAGTCCCGCACCGTGAGCTACATCAAACATTGCACTAAGTTCGTGTTCAAGCATATGGGTGGCAAAGTCACTTGTAATGCCACAGCCTGTCAGATTGTTGTGTGCCAAACTTCCGGCCCACATTATCTGACTGCGCAGGAGATAGTCATCCGGGGCGGAAATTACTTTTGGAGCACATTCACGAACGGTTTTCATTACGGCTTCAGCGATTGCATCCGTCAGGAGCATGTCTTTATCATGAGAAAAGTAACGTTCCATTGTGTGCATCATTATATCGACAGCTCCACAGGCGGTCTGGTATGCAGAGAGTGTAAAAGTACGTATTGGATTCATCACCGCAAATCGGGGGCGGCAAAGGTCATCGTTGTAAGCACGTTTTGACAGTTTCTCCTCTTTGCTTATCACGCAGCCGTTACTCATTTCACTGCCGGCTGCAGGAATAGTCAGTACCACTCCCACTGGATAGGAGGCAATGGCTTTAGCTTTGTCACAGAAAAAGTCCCACACATCACCGTTATAGGCAATACCATAGGCAATGGCTTTTGATGAATCTATTACACTTCTTCCGCCGACCGCAAGAATAAAATCAATGTTTTCTTTTCTGGAAAGACAGATACCTTCATAAACTTTTGAGAGAATGGGATTAGGGACAACTCCTCCAAGTTCTACAAAAGGAACTTCTGCCTCATTAAGTTGCCTGCGTACCACATCAAGCAACCCCGACCTTTCAGCACTTTTGCCGCCATAATGAACCAATACTTTGCTTGCACCATACTTTTTTACAAGTTTGCCAATTGCTTTTTCCGATTCTTTGCCGAATACGACTTCTGTCGGTGAGTAGTAATTAAAATCTTTCATCGTGAATATAATCCTTAAGTTTTATTATTTCCCGACGCAAAATTAGGGAGATAAATAATGCGGGACTTTTCTGAAAAGTCCAAACTGATTTTTCTGAAAGGTCCATCCGATAAAAATTATTACAAGTGAATGTCAATAAGATGGGAATCATCCGTTTGGGTTTTAGGGGGCATCTTACGCTGGATTTTCCAGCTATCAAATCAAAAGGTTGTTTCATCACAATTAGAAATATAGTCGCAGAACCTCATCACAATAAAGGGGAAAATGTGAATTTAGGTAAGAAAACTGATATCTATAATAATTTTATTAGTAATAATGTTATTAGTAATTGTAATATTACCTACCTTTGTCTCAGAATAATGTTTGAAGATTATGGAGAATAAGCCTTTTATATTCGGCGTGGCTACATCGGGCGATCATTTTACCGATCGTGAGAAAGAAACGGAGCGTTTGTTGCTGAATTTTCGGCATGGCGTAAATACAGTGTTGATTTCGCCTCGTCGTTGGGGCAAGACTTCATTGGTACAGAAGGCATGTCGCTTGGCGCAATCCGACAAATTGAAAGTTGTGTATCTCGATATTTTCTCGTGTCGTAGCGACCAGGATTTTTATGACGCATTCGCGGCTGCCGTTCTTAAACAAACATCTTCAAAGCTAGATGAGTGGTTGGAAAATGTCAAGCTGTTTCTTTCAAGAGTAAGTCCAAAAATATCAATGGGCACAGATCCCATGACGGATTTTTCCATATCGCTTGAAATGGCTCCCAAAAGCAACGATGTTGATGAGATTTTGCAACTTCCGGAGAAAATAGCGCAGAGGAAAAACTGTAATATTGTCGTGTGTATTGATGAATTTCAGCAGATCGCTGAGTTCAAGGATTCAAAAACATTTCAGAAACGGTTGCGTACCGTGTGGCAACTACAAAAGTCGGTATCTTATTGTTTGTTCGGTAGCAAGAAACATTTGATGAATGAACTTTTTGAAAAAAGGAGTCTTCCATTCTATAAATTCGGTGATGCTATTTATTTGCCAAAAATCGGAACATCGGATTGGGTTGGTTATATATGCAGCCGTTTTGAAGCTACTGGTAAGCAGATTTCAAAAGAGTTAGCTGAAAAAATATGTCGGAGAGTTGATAATCATTCGTCCTATGTGCAGCAGTTAGCATGGTTGGTATGGATCCATACGGATAAGAATGCCACTGAACAGGATTTAGAGGCCGCGTATCAGGATATTATAGATCAGAACACTCCTTTGTTCGAGAAACAGACCGAAAGTCTTACTACCTATCAGATGAATTTTCTGCGAGCGATCATAGACGGGGTTCACAGCGAATTTACCACGCGAGAGGTTTTGCAAAAATACAAACTCGGTTCGTCGGCCAATGTCAGCATTGTAAAACGGGCGTTAGTCAAAAAAGAACTTATTGAAATTGAAAAACGCCGAGTGGTCATTCCTGATCCGGTGATGAAAGTGTGGCTACAAAAGGAGTTAGGGATATACGGGAGTTGAATCCATACAAGGCTGTTTGAGGCGTTCTTTTGTTTTTATATAGTACGTTGACCGCTTCCTGTTGTTGGGTGGGAAAGAGTGCTTTGTCGGATTTTTTCAATACACTTTTGGCCACAAGAAGTCGGATGGTATAGAGCTGGATTTTCATGGGCATCAAAATTTATTTTGATGCCCATGAAAATTATTTTTCGTCCTCATGAAAATTTTGCGGATAGGGCATAAGTCCGGACGGAAGAGGAGACGAGGGTGTGAAGCAAGTATGATGTAAGGAATTACTTATTCAGTATTCCTGATGTTTCAGTAGGGATTTGCTTGTGTGGGATCGTTGTGAAAAGATAAGATCGGACTTCGAAAAGCTGTGATGTATGCTAGGAAAGACAAAACGCCGCAACTCCCTTTAAAAAGAGTTGCGGCGTTTTGTCTTTATGACAAGGAAGCGTGTTATTTCACTGCCATCTTATCGATTCGTTTCTGATGGCGTCCGCCTTCAAAATCGGTAGCAAAGAACTCGTCCATAATTTTGCGTGCCATGTCGGTGTCGATGAAGCGCCCGGGCATGACAAGGACGTTGGCATCGTTGTGCTGACGGCACAAATGGGCTATTTCCGGAATCCAGCTCAGTCCGGCACGGATTCCCTGATGTTTGTTCAGCGTCATGCTGATGCCTTCGCCGCTACCGCAGATCGCGATGCCGGGATAGCATTCCCCGCTTTCTACAGCGAGTGCCAGCGGATGTGCGTAATCAGCGTAGTCGCAACTGTCTTCGCTGTCCGTACCGAAGTCCCTGAAAGTGTAACCTTTTTCGGTCAAGTATTCTTTTACGAATTGTTTGAGGGCGTATCCGGCATGGTCTGAAGCCAGACCTACAGTTTTAACCGTAAGCATCAGAGCATTTCTTTTACTTGGTTGTACACGTTCTGTGCCGTGAAGCCGAGTTTCTCATCAAGAACCTTGTAGGGTGCTGAGAAACCGAAACTTTCCAGACCGAATACTTTTCCGTTGGCGCCTACCAGTCCCTGAAGGTTGACGGGCAGACCTGCCGTAAGGCCGAATATCTTGGCTCCGGCGGGCAGTACTTGTTCCTGATAGTCGGGGCACTGGCTGCGGAAGAGACCTTCCGAGGGGCAGCTTACGATGCGCACTTTCACGCCGTCGGCACGTAGCAGGGCAGCTCCGGCCACAAGTGTAGATACTTCGGAACCGGAAGCAACGAGTATCACATCGGGATTCTCCTCGGAGCCGGCCACGATGTAGGCTCCCTTGCCGGCCTGGGCGTAGTCGTTGCCCTCGGGCAGCATCTCGATGTTCTGGCGGGAGAGGATCAGTGCGGATGGGGTATCCGTGTTCTCCATGGCAAGTTTCCAGCAGGCGGTGGTTTCTTCAGAATCTGCAGGACGGAGAACAAGCAATGAGTTCTGTCCGTGGTGATTCTTCAGTTTTTCCATCAGGCGGATCTGTGCCTCTTGTTCTACAGGTTCATGGGTAGGACCGTCTTCGCCTACACGGAAAGCATCGTGTGTCCAGATGAACTTGACTGGAATCTGCATCAAGGCGGCCATGCGGACAGCCGGTTTCATGTAGTCGGAGAATACGAAGAACGTGCCGCAGGCTGCAATGACACCGCCGTGAAGCATCATTCCGATGCAGCAGCATGCCATTGTCAGTTCGGCCACTCCGGCCTGGAAGAACGCACCGCTGAAATCGCCGGAGGTGAAAGCGTGTGTCTTTTTGAGGAAGCCGTCGGTCTTGTCCGAGTTGGAAAGGTCGGCAGAAGCGCAGATCATGTTGGGGACTTGTTCTGCAAGAGCGCTTAGAACGGCAGCGGAGGCGTTGCGGGTGGCATCGCCGGCTTTCTGCTTGATGGCCGTCCAATCTACTTGAGGAACAGCACCGCTGAACCATTCCGCCTGCTGTGCCGCTTTTTCAGGGTTGGCTGCCGCCCATGCCTTTTCTTCTTCAAGGCGGGCTGCCACTATACCTTTCAGTTCTGCTTCACGGTTGGCATAGAGTTCCTTTACGTCGTCGAAAATTACAAACGGGTTCTCTGGGTCTGCGCCCAGATTAACCATGGTGTTCTTGTAAGCATCGCCGCCAAGGGGAGCGCCGTGGGTCTTGCAGTTGTGCTCATAGGAAGAGTTGTCGTCCTTGCGGGCGCCTTTTCCCATGACGCACTTGCCTATGATCAAGGTCGGACGTTGTTTTTCGGCTTTGGCTTGATTCAGAGCCTCGCGAATCTGTTCGCAGTCGTTACCGTTGATTTCTATTACATTCCAGTTCCACGCACGGTATTTCATGGCTGTGTCTTCTGTTGTCACATCCTTGGTTTCCGTAGAGAGCTGTATATCGTTTGAGTCGTAGAACATAACGAGATTGTCCAGTCCGAGGCAACCGGCTATACGGCCTGCTCCCTGCGAAATCTCTTCTTGTACGCCTCCGTCGGAAATATAGGCGTAGACAGTCTCTTTGGCAAATGTCGGATTGCCGGTCCGGGCGGCCAGGAATTTGGCGGCAATAGCGGCGCCAACGGCAAATACGTGTCCCTGTCCCAGCGGGCCTGAGGTGTTTTCAATGCCGCGCATCACGTCGACTTCTGGATGGCCGGGGGTGGGGGATTCCCACTGGCGCAGTTGCTTCAGTTCATCAAGGGAGAACTTGCCGATGAGAGCCAATTGCGAATAGAGCATGGGAGCCATGTGACCGGGATCGAGGAAGAAACGGTCGCGTCCTTCCCATTTCGGATTGGCCGGATCATACTGCAAGAATTCGGAGTACAGCACATTGATGAAGTCTGCACCTCCCATGGCGCCTCCGGGGTGGCCGGATTTGGCTTTTTCTACCATGGATGCAGCCAGAATACGGATGTTGTCGGCTGCATGGTTCATTACTTGTTGATTGTTCATATTAATTAAAAGTTAATTAAGTTTTATGTAGGTGGCATTGCTGCCCTTTTTCCGCAAGGCCGGAAGGCAGGGAGATGCCTTCCGGTGCTTGTTTATTTCTTGAACTCCACGGCTGCCCGTTCTATGCCGAGTCCTTCTTTGTAGCTTACTATATATTTGTTGAAGCCTTCTACGTCTTCTGCAGTCGGGGAAACTTCCACTCCCGCATTTCCGGCGAATACCTTTTCTTCAAGAAAATCTGCCAAGGTCTGCTTCTTGTCGTTGTTTACGAGATAAGCTCCCAGCAGAGCTATACCCCATGCTCCGCCTTCGCCGGCTGTCTCCATTACGGATATCGGTGAGTTGATGGCTGCCGCCAACACACGTTGTCCCACCCCTTTCGTACGGAACAGACCGCCATGTCCGGTAATTCTGTCCACACGGATTCTTTCTTCGTTGAATAGGATGTCGTTACCTATTTTAAGCACGCCGACCGATGCGTAAAGGTTGGCGCGCATGAAGTTGGCCAGATTGAACTTGTCTGTAGCGGAGCGCACGAAAAGGGGACGTCCTTCTTCGAGGCCGGTTACAGGTTCGCCGGAGAAATAATTATAGGAAATCAGACCGCCGCAATCTGCCTGACCGGTCAGTGCATGGTTATAGAGTTTGCCGTAGATCTCATCCATGTCTACAGGCAGTCCCTGAAGTTCCTGAAACTCCTTGAACAGATTAACCCAGGCGTTGAGGTCGGATGTGCAGTTGTTGCAGTGTACCATCGCCACGAGACTTCCGTCGGGAGTGGTCACCATGTCTATGATTTCGTAAGGCTTGGACAGCTCTTTCTCTAATACGATCATGGAGAATGAGGATGTGCCTGCCGACACGTTTCCTGTACGTTGTTTGACAGCATTGGTGGCTACCATGCCCGTGCCTGCATCGCCTTCCGGAGGACATACGGGAATGCCGGCTTTCAGATTGCCGGATACATCAAGCCGTTTTGCTCCTTCCGGCGTGAGAAATCCGGCATTCTTGCCGGCTTCAAGCACTTTGGGAAGGATGTCTGTCAGTTTCCAGTCAAATCCTTTCGGTGCCACCAACTTGTCGAACTTTTCAATCATTTCTGCCGAATAGTTCTTGGTAGCGGGGTCGATGGGGAGCATACCGGAGGCATCACCGATACCCAGTACTTTTTCTCCCGTGATTTTCCAATGTACATAACCGGCAAGTGTCGTCAGGTATTTAATGTTATTGACGTGTTCCTCATTGTCCAGTATTGCCTGATAAAGATGGGATATGCTCCATCTGAGGGGGATATTGTAAACGAAAAGTTCCGATAGGGCAGCAGCGGCTTTACCTGTATTGGTGTTTCTCCATGTGCGGAAAGGAACAAGAATCTCTTCTTTTTCGTTGAAAGCCATGTAACCGTGCATCATGGCACTGACACCTATTGCTGCCAGGATTTCGATTTCCGTATCATAGAGTTTCTTTACGTTGGCACGTAGGTCTGCGTAACAATCCTGTAATCCGTACCAGATTTCCTCTATGCTATATGTCCAAAGGCCGTCCACCAATTGGTTTTCCCATGTATGGCTTCCTTGTGCGATAGGTTTGTTTTCCGGGTCGATCAGGACTGCTTTGATTCGTGTTGATCCGAACTCTATGCCTAAAATGGCTTTTCCGTCCTGTATAATTGACTTTGCATCTGTTTTCATATAGAACCGATATTTTTGGAATGATAATAAGATGGATAAATTAAAAGTGCTGCAAACGATTGCTCGTCGAGCACTTTTAATTCTTTAATGCCTGGCTGTCTGCTGTGGTTAGCAAAGAGCCTTGTTGAGCATGTAGTAAACTTCATTCATGCGGAGTTCTTTCTTGAACTCGCTGATAGTGGTATCTTTGTTGATGTGTACCATTTCGATTCCGGAGATCTCTGCATAATCTTCCCAGTATTCGGCTGTCAGGTCGTAAGAGAAGCAGGAGTGGTGTGTTCCACCGGCCAGAATCCATGCGCCTGCGCCTACTTCGAAGTTCGGCATGGGTTTCCATAGGGCAGAAGCTACCGGCAATTTGGGCAGCGGTTTCGGTTCGATACATTCCACGTCATTTACGATAAGGCGGAAGCGGTTACCCAGATCCACCACGGTAGCCGTGCAGCCAGTGCCGACTTTTGAAGTGAAGACAAGGCGTGCGGTTTCGCTCTTTCGGATACCGATGCCGAGGAAGTGCACTTCCAGGCGAGGCTTTTGAGCTGCGATGAGCGGGCATACTTCCAACATGTGGGCTTGCAGGATGGAGCTGTTTTCACCGTTGAAGTTCAACGTGTAGTCTTCAAGGAATGAGCATCCCGTGGGAAGACCTTGATTCATAACCCAGACTGTGCGATAAAGAGCTGCTGATTTCCAGTCGCCTTCAGCACCGAAACCATAGCCTTCAGCCATCAGACGCTGAGATGCCAAGCCGGGAATCTGGTCGAAATAGCTGCCGTCCACTTGTCCGAGATCGTCAAAGTTTGTAGTGAAACCCTTGGCGCCTTTGGCTTTCAGGATGGCGCGCAATGCGAGTTCTGCCTTAGCTGAATTCCATACCTTCTGATAAGCTTCGGTTGTTTTGTCCTCTAAGACTGCATCATGGTCGTATTCGTTGAAATAAGTCTGAACAAGGGCATCTACGTCAGCGTCCTTGATTTCTGCATGGTATTGCATCAATTCGCTTACCGGGCAGTAATCTACGTGGTAGCCCATGCGCTGTTCTGCTTCAACCTTGTCACCGTCTGTTACGGCTACGTTGTTCATCTGATCTCCAAAACGGATGATGAGCATATCCTGTGCATCGGCCCAACCGGCGCAGACACGCATCCATACGGCAATCTTATGCTGGGTTTCCTCATCCTTCCAGTAACCTACGACCACTTTGCGACGAATGCGCATGCGGGTGCATATATGTCCGAATTCGCGGTCGCCGTGAGCCGACTGATTTAAGTTCATGAAGTCCATGTCCATGGTATCCCAAGGAATTTCTTCGTTGAACTGAGTGTGGAGGTGAAGCAACGGCTTCTTCAGTTGCTGCAAACCGTGGATCCACATCTTGGCCGGAGAGAAAGTGTGCATCCAGGTAATGACACCGATACACTTTTCATCATTGTTGGCTGCTTTGAATACAGCTTCTACTTCTTTAGAAGAATTGGCAGTTCCTTTATATACTACTTTAACGGGAAGTTTGCCAGAAGCGTTCAAACCGTCAACCATTTGAGTTGAGTGACTGTCTACAGCGATAACAGCGTCGCCTCCGTACAGAAGCTGTGCTCCTGTAACAAACCATACTTCGTATTGATTAAATGCGTTCATGATAAAATAATTAAATTGTTAAAGATTTGTTAGTTAATATATTCTGTTATTTCTTTTTCTGTCCATAATAAGCATTTGGACCGTGTTTACGGTTATAATGCTTTTCAATGAGTAAGGGGTTCATCGTTGTGTCAGGGTTCACCATGTAGGAAATAAAAGCCATTTTGGCACATTGTTCCATAACCTTGGCGTTATAGACAGCATTGGCCGGACTTGTTCCCCAACTGAACGGACCGTGATTCTTCACCAAAACTCCCGGAGTGTGGTCGGGGTTGATACCCTCGAATCTCTTCACGATGACATTACCGGTTTCCAACTCATACTGTCCTTCCACTTCCTCTTTAGTCATGGCGGCAGTGCAGGGAATGGCTTCATGGAAGTAGTCTGCATGTGTGGTTCCTATATTGGGGATGTCTTTTCCGGCTTGCGCCCATGCTGTGGCGTAAGTGGAGTGGGTGTGTACCACTCCCTGTATGTTAGGGAAAGCTTTGTATAGGACAAGGTGTGTCGGAGTGTCGGAAGAGGGATTCAAGTTGCCGTCTACAACTTCTCCGCTCTCCAAGTCAACAACAACCATATCCGATACTTTCATGGTATCGTAGTCTACTCCGCTGGGCTTTATTACGACAAGCCCTTTTTCACGGTCAATGCCTGATACATTACCCCATGTAAAAATAACCAAACCTTGTTTTACTAAGTCAAGATTTGCTTGATATACTTTTTCTTTAAGTTCTTCCAACATAACTTATAGTTTAAATTTGGGAGCTTTACGGTATGCAGTCTCATTGAATTGGTATAGAGCTGCTCCGCGCTTAGAGCCCGTTTTATCAATCTTGTCTGTTTTTTCGATGTAATTCATATCTGCAACTTTCTTACGGAAATTTCTCTTATCTAAGACTTCACCGTAGATGGCTTCGTACAAACTTTGTAGTTGGGAGAGGGTAAATAGTTCCGGTAACAGATTAAAACCAATTGGCTCGGATGATGCCTTTTTCTGAAGCATTGTTCTTGCCAGTTCTACCATTTGTTGATGGTCGAAAACAAGTGGGGGCACTTTATCTATTTCCGTCCAATAAGCGTTATGCTGCTGCACTGAAACCCGGTCATATTCATTGATGTTGATCAATGCGTAGTAAGCCACGGAAATAACTCTTTCTCCCGGATCTCGGCCGACTTCTCCGAACGTTCCGACTTGTTCCATATATACATTTTCAAGCCCGGTCAGTTCCATCAGAACTCTTTTCGCAGCATTGTCCACACTCTCACCTTTCTGTACGAATCCACCCATTAAAGACCAACTTCCCATTGCGGGTTCAAAATTCCGCTTGAGCAAGAGCAGTTTTAAACTGCCCTTGTCAAAGCCAAATATGATACAATCTACTGATACGTAGAATTGTGGGTTGATGTTATAATAGGTGGTCATTATTTCTGTTTATTATTACCAGAAATAAGCATAGAATAATCCGCAAAGTGTGATAACGCCTAATGTGGCGATGACATCCCACATATTCCAACTTTCTCTGATGGTCTTCTTATAGTCGTTGGTAAACGTAATGGCTGCTATTTGTTCGGCAGTTGGCTTTGGAGTAAAGATGGATACTACATACATTAATACAACGATGAATACAAGTAACCAAACTTCAAAAATGAGCCAGTTTGTCTGCCAGAACCATGTGGTATTTTCCCAAAAGGCGCCGTTCATGATTTCCTTGCCGGAATCAGTGATAACGTTGGTGAGCAAACGAACCATACCGATGAGGAATCCTCCGATAAGTCCCCATTCTCCTGCTTTCGGAGTGATTCTCTTTGAAAAAATTCCAAGAGTAAACACGGCAACCATGGCAGGAGCAATCAGCGACTGAATATCCTGAAGATATGAGTAAAGGTTACCCATGTTCATCATAATAGGCATCCATGCCAGACCTAATAATACGACAACTACTGTAGCGACACGACCCACAGTTACATAGTGGCTTTCGCTCATGCCTTTCTTCATAGGTTTATAGAAATCCTCTGTAAACAAGGTTGCGCAACTATTGAAGAAGGCAGCTAAAGATGCAACAAGTGCACAGATGAAGCCAATTGTTACGATTCCTTTTATACCGGCAGGCAGAATATTTTTCACCATCATGGCGAATGCACCGTCGGTATCATGGGTATTGGTGATGTCCATGACAATGCCGCTTCCTGCTTTTTGAGATAAAGCAAAAGCAACCATACCCGGAATTAAGAACATAAATACGGGGAGCAATTTAAAATATCCAGCAGCAATAGTACCACGGCGGGCACGTGCAATGACCTTGCCGTTGTCTTCTCCTTTTGTCTGTCCCAGCACACGTTGTACAATATGCTGGTCTGTACACCAATACCAGAAGCCGATAATAGAAGCGCCTAAGAATACCACATATCCCGGGAATTGAGGGTACATGGGATCGTTAACATCTGTGTGGAACATATGCGTGGTACCGAAACCGTCATGCGCAGCGTTACATACCGCCATCATTTGTGACCATCCTTCTGTGATACTGCCATCACCGAGGATGTTCAAACCGAGGAATAATACGAGAAATGAACCGATAATAAGGATGGGAGTTTGAATGGCAGACAATGTCATTACACCTTTCATTCCACCAAACACCGTAAATACGGCAGTAATGGCAATAAGACCGATAGCACCATACCAAAATGGCAGACCTAATAGATATTCAAAAAATATACCACCTGTAAAGGCCGTTACAGAAACTTTGGTCAGGACGTATGCTATTAAAGTGATTATAGATAGCCATGAACCTGTACGCTGGGTATAGCGAAATTTGAGAAAATCAGGCATGGTGATGATCTTGCCCATTTTGTTGTTCAGTAATTGGTAGAACGGTACGAATAACCATCCGAGAATAAGAATCATCCAACCTTGCATTTCCCAATGAGCCATTCCGACGCCATCCTTTGCACCGGTACCGGCAAGACCTACAAGGTGTTCTGAGCCTATATTAGCTGCAAAAATGGCTGCACCAATGATATACCACGGTTCTCCTTTACCGAAAAGGTAGTCTTGGCTGTCAGCTCCTTTCATATTTTCCTTATCTTTTTTAATGGCACGGTAGATTGCCCATACGATGGCTAAAATTCCAATGGCGAGAACCGCCCAATCAAGCCAGATAAATTCATTTGAATTCCAATTCATGGTTTTTGTTTTTGATTATAGTTAATGATGTTATTTATTTCTCTACTGTGAATTTGAAGATGCACTCGCTATGATAAGTTTGTCCAGGTTCTAAAAATGCGGTAGGCCATGATGGCTTGTTGGGAGTATCAGGGTAGTGCTGTGTTTCAAGACAGATGGCAGTGCGCTGGTTGTAGACGATGCCTTTCTTTCCACTCAGAGTACCATCTAGAAAGTTTCCGCTGTAAACCTGAATACCAGGCTCATTAGTGTACACTTCTAATGAAATTCCGCTTTCGGGAGATGTTAGTTTGGCTGCTAATTGCTTAATATCTCCGTTTGTATTTAGTACCCAGTTATGGTCATATCCATTTCCATTTTTTAATTGAATGAAGTCAAAGTTGTTGATATCTTGTCCTATTGGTTTGGGAGTAGTGAAATCCATAGGTGTATTCTTTACTGTAGCGATTTCACCTGTAGTCATATAAGTGCTGTCCACTGGGGTGTAATTATCAGCATTTACATATAGGATATGATCTGTTATTGATTTTGCAGGATTTCCTGATAAATTAAAATATGAATGATTTGTCATGTTGATAACTGTTTTTTTGTCAGTCGTTGCGTCATAACAAATATCTAATGCATTGTCATTGGTCAGTGTGTAGGTTACGGTGGCAGTTACTGCTCCAGGAAATTTCTGATCTCCGTCTGGAGAATGCATCGTCATGGTCAATGTCGTGTCATTTAGCTGTTTTCCTTCATATATTTGATATTGCCATCCTTGTGGTCCGCCATGTAAACAATGACCGAAATTATTGGTTGGAAGCTGTATGGTATCACCATCAATGACAATGATACCTTTGTTGATTCGATTAGCATAACGTCCTATGGCAGCACCAAAATCGCTTGGTTTACTGATGTAATCAGAGATGCTGTCAAATCCATGTACGACATCAACAAGAATTCCATTTTTATTTGGAACCATGACTGATACTATTCTTCCGCCAAAGTTCGTGATACAGACCTCCATCCCATTGGTATTCTTAATAGTATACAGACTTGTAGAACCGTCTTCGGTCACGAAGTTTTGAGGGTCTAGTCCTGATACAGTTAGGTCTTTTTTTGTTTGTGGATTACATGATGTCAGCAGGGCCATTATAAATCCTGCATTTAAGATTAATTTTGTTCCTTTTTTCATGGTTAATGAATTAAAAGATTTAAACTGTTGGTAAAGTTACAACTTTATATCGTATTTTAACTGCAAATATATATGTTTTTTGACATAAGGTGTTTAGTGTACACTTCATTTTATGCGGCTTTCATGTTATTGTTTGTTAAATGTATGCTTTGCCGCTTTGTATTACCTCATTTAGTATTAACAGTCAACCTATATTCTAAATGATTGATTATATCACTATCCATATTATTCACTGTTATAATTACATGAATGTTAGTTTGTAGAGTTGAATTCTTAGTGCCATATCGTGAAGAAGAGACGGTACATATGTGAGATGTGTGAAGGTTATTTCGCTTTCTTTTCATTGCGAATGCAATACAGTCAAATAACGGAGGACAGAATAAATGAGAGAGGAAACTATATTTGATTAGTAGTTTCCTCTCTCATAATTTAATTGTTGTTTTTTAATGTTCTGTTTTTAGCAAAGCTTTCTTGAGCCATCACCAATAACCACATCAATAATTACAGGTTCTTTCCCGAACTTTTCTTTAAATTTCGATTTTACAACCTTAATGAAATTATTATATAGTTCTTCATTTACAAGATTAATGGTGCAACCACCGAATCCTCCTCCCATGATACGGGAACCTGTTACTCCTTCTTCTTTGGCAATGTCATTTAAAAAATCGAGTTCAGGACAGGATACTTCATATTCTTTACTTAATCCGTAATGAGTCTCATACATTTTCTGTCCGACTGTTTCATAATCTCCTTTTTCTAAGGCATCACAGACTGCTAGTACTCGTTCTTTTTCGCCAATTACGTATTTTGCTCTCATGAAGTCTTCTGCAGATACTTCATTTTTAACTTCATCCAGCATACCGTAGTCTGCATCACGTAGACTCTTTACTTCAGGATGATGTTTGTTTATGACTGCAGCCACATTCTCACAACTTCTGCGACGGTCGTTATATGGTGAACCTACGAGTTCATGTTTTACGCAAGAATTAACCAAGACCAACTTGTAGCCCTTGGGGTCGAACGGGAAGTATTCAAATTCCCCGCTACGACAATCCAGACGCATCAGGCTTCCTGCTTTTCCATGAACGGAGGCAAACTGGTCCATGATACCGCAATTACATCCCAAATACTTGTGTTCTGTAGCTTGTCCTACTTTCGCCAACATCATTTTTTCAATTTTGTTGTCCCCAAACATATCATTGAGTGCAAAGGCAAAGACACTTTCCAATGCGGCTGATGAAGACATGCCAGCGCCGAGAGGAACATCTCCTGCAAAAGCAGTATTGAATCCTTCTACAGGAACCCCTAAAGCCATCATCTCGCGGCATACACCAAAGATGTAGCGTGCCCAACTTGCCTTCGGACCTTTTTCATCATCTAAAGAGAATTCAACATAGTCTTTCAAATCGATGGAATAGGCACGGACATTTCTTGTTCCGTTTGTTTTGATTTCAGCAATCATACCTTGCTGGACTGC
The DNA here is from genome assembly GCA_910586505.1 of uncultured Paraprevotella sp. Lineage (GTDB taxonomy): Bacteria > Bacteroidota > Bacteroidia > Bacteroidales > Bacteroidaceae > Paraprevotella. The sequence goes on from CAJUGV010000002.1 coordinate 62,052, forward strand.
GCCGGGGAATACGAATCCATCATTATAATCCGTGTGTTCACCGATGAGATTAATACGGCCGGGAGAGGCATATACAGAACCTGTTGTTCCATCGAAGTGCTCAATGAAACGACTTCTTACGTCATCTATTGTTAATTTCATAATTCGTGTATTTTATGAGGTTAATAAAAAGATATTTTCCTATTAATTGAGTCCCACTCTGGATCCTTTCCAGCAGAACCAAATTACGTACAGATAGTAGATAAACATCATACAAATGGCTACACCAACTCCTAATGCAGGATTGTCGACCACCATACCCATAAGTGGAGTCAAGGTTGCAGCGCCAATCACACCCATATTAATGATACCGCTGGCTGCTTTCGTGTGAGGACCCAATTCTTGTAATCCTAAGTTGAATATCAAGGGCCACATTACAGAATGGAATAAACCGGCTGCCAACATGGCATACACCCCATACATACCCGGTAATACAAACGATGCTCCTACGCAAATCGCACCGCCAAATAGGCATGTAGTAAGCAATGTGCGAGGTTGATATTTGCTTAGAACTCCAGCTCCGATGAAGCGTCCTACCATCATGCCTCCCCAATATAGAGGCAGGTAGTCTGTCGGGTTGCCTGTTAAATCAGGGTTGGCTTTGAAGTAAGCAGGTAGCATGGAGGGAATACCAATTTCCAATCCCATATACATGAAGATAGCAAAAGCGCCGAACCACACGTGGGGGTATTGGAATACGCTTGATTTGTATTTGCGAGTATCACCGTTATCTGCAGCTTGTTCCTCCTCTTTAATTTCAGGTAGTTTCAAAAAATAGAGAATGATACAGAGAAGGAATGTAAAGATGCCTAATCCCAAGAAAGGAACGGTTACATCACTTCCACTCAATTCTTCTTCAGATTTTCCAGCAATAATGAAGTAAGTAATAAATATCGGAGCTAAAGTTGTGGCAACTGAGTTTAAAGCCTGACTTAATGTCATACGGAATGCCCCTTTCTCCGGTGCCCCTAAAACCATAACATAAGGATTAGCCACTAATTGCAACATTACAATACCCAAAGCCACGCAACACATGCTGGCCAAAAATATGTTATATATTGTGGTTTGCTGTGCGTCTAAGTTAGATGAAATTCCGTAGTAGTTAACTACAAATCCCAAACCAACTACAGCTAAACCTAATACAAGAGTCATCTTGTAGCCAATTTTGTTCATCATGAGAGCGAACGGAATGGACAAGGCATATGCGCCGTAGAATGCTGAATTGACTAATTGTCCTTGTGCGTCTGTCAAATCGAATGTCTTCTTGCAGAAGTCAATCATTGAATTGTTCATTGTCGTGACGAATCCGATTAGGAAGCATACGATAATGACTACGGTAAGAGCGAACGTATAGTTCGGTTGTGTTTTTTGAGCCATTTGATGATTTTTTTAGATTTGTTTTATTAGTTATTTACTTATTGTCTACTCCAAATTTATAAATAGTGGTTTGAGTGTAGGTTTCTTCCGGTTTGAGTACTGCTGACGGGAAATAAGCGCGGTTGGGGGTATCCGGAAAGTGCTGTGCTTCAAAGCAGATGGCACTTCTACGTGGGAATGTAGCTCCCAATTGTCCCTGGTAACCGTCGGCCCAATTATCCGTATATACCTGAACACCCGGTTCTGTAGTATAAACTTCCATTGTGCGTCCCGAAACCGGTTCATATATTTTAGCCGCATAGCTCAGCTCTCCGACTTCCTTTTTGTTGAGTACGAAACAATGGTCGTAACCGGCTCCGTTGTGGGTTTGTTCGTCATCGGCATCAATGCGTTCTCCGATTTCATGAACACTTGTAAAGTCAAATGGAGTTCCTTTTACCGATTTTATTTCTCCTGTGGGGATAGATGTATTATCAATAGGAATAAAAAAGTCTGCATTTATCCAGCATTGCAACTTTTCAATAGTAGGAGTGGGATTGGCAATACCGGCCAAGCTGAAAAATCCATGATTGGTCATATTGACAATCGTTGTTTTGTCTGTATTGCCTTTATATTCTATAATAAGTTCGTTTTCATCGGTAAACTTATAGATGACATTCATTTCCAGTTTTCCCGGGAAGCCTTCTTCACCGTCTGCAAAGGTGTAGTGGAGTGAAAGTGTCCTTTCATCAATCTGTTCTGCATCCCATACTCGGGCGTGACATCCAGTCGGACCACCGTGCAGGCTGTTGGGACCATTGTTAATAGCCAAAGAATACTCTTTTCCTTCCAATGTAAACTTACCCTTGCATATACGATTGCCGTAGCGACCTATTAGTGTGCTGAGAAAAGGCTCGGGACTGTTGATTACGTCTTGGATGTTATCATGTCCCTGAATGACATTAGCCATTTTTCCATTACGGTCCGGAACCATGATGCTTACAAGTGAACCCCCATAATTTGTGATGCCCACCTCACATCCCTGATTGTTTTTCAGAATAAACAGGTCGGTTTGTTTCCCGTGAACTTTTGCTTGAAAATCTTCTTTTTTAAGACCACTAATATTTATCAGACTCATTGGACTTATGATTTAAAGTTAAATAATCGTTATGCAAAATAAGAAAAAAACTTTCTTATTGCAAAAAAAAACAATAAGAATTATTATCTAGAAATGAGAAGATTTGCGGATTCTTTCTTTTACGGATTATAATAAAGATAAAAAGTCTGCTACGACAAACGTACTTCCTCCTATGAAAATCAAGTCCTCTTCCGCTGCGGCTTGCTTTGCTGCGTAAAAAGCCGACTTTACATCGGGCCATACGGTTCCTTTTAAACCTGCTTCAGAGGCTGATTGTTGCAGCGCATTTTCATTGAGCGCACGTTTTATATTAGCTTTTGTAAAATAATAACAGGCACGTTGGGGGAGGATCCGTAGTACGGAACGAATGTCTTTGTCGTTGACCATTCCTATTATAATATGCAAATTGCCTGTCTGAAACAGTCGTAATTGTTCTGCAATATAGCCAATACCTCCGGTGTTATGTCCGGTGTCGCAAATCACGGTAGGGTGGGAAGCCACTTGTTGCCATCTGCCTCGCAATCCGGTAAGGCTGCATACGTGAGCGAAACCGTTGCGGATGTGGTCCGGCTGAATATCATAGCCGGATTTTCGGAGTTCGTCTACGGAGGCCAGGATTGTGGCTGCATTTTTTTCCTGACAAAGTCCTCTTAATTCTCCGTCCAGTCTACCGTAATTAAGTGTCTGGTATATACGTTTTCCGTATTCTTCCGTAGAGGATGTAATTTCATTCTCTTCTTCTGCAAATCTTATGTGGGAATTAACTTTCAGTGATTTATTTAAAAAGACATTACGGGTTTCTTCAGTTGTTTCTCCGATTATGACGGGAATGCCGGGTTTTATAATGCCGGCCTTCTCATGAGCTATCTCGGCGAGCGTATGCCCGAGGAATTGAGTATGATCAAGGCTGATGTTCGTAATGACTGAAAGAACAGGAGTTATGATATTGGTGCAGTCGAGCCGTCCTCCCATACCCACTTCTATAACTGCAATATCTACGGCTTGTTCGGAAAAATACTTGAAGGCCAGAGAGGTAGTAAGTTCAAAAAAGGACGGGCGAAGCGGTTCAAAGAAGGCACGCTCATTGGTCACAAATGATACGACTTCTTCTTCCGGTATCATTTCACCGTTTATACGTATACGTTCTCTGAAATCAGTGAGATGAGGTGACGTATAGAGACCTACCTTGTAACCGGCTGATTGGAGGATAGCCGCCAGTGTGTGGCTGCATGAGCCTTTGCCGTTTGTGCCTCCTACGTGAATCGTCTTGAATCTGCGGTGCGGATTACCGAAATGGTCGTCTAATGCCAACGTGTTCTGCAACCCTTCTTTATAGGCTGCTCCACCCACATTCTGGAACATAGGTACACTGTCAAATAAATAGGCGGTAGCTTCTTTATACGTCATCTTCTCACTTACGGATTTATTCAAAATAGCTTCTGAACTTTCTGAATATCTTTTCTTTCACAGAGGGGTTAGGGGTGAAGTTGTCGCTTGTCTTCATCTCTTCCAAAGCCTTTTTCTCGTCTTTGCTTAATGCTTCCGGAATATAGACGCTGATGTTTACGATAAGATCCCCATTACCGTACCCATACCCCTGAACGGCAGGCAATCCCTTGCCTCTCAGGCGCACCACTTTTCCGGGTTGGGTGCCTGAATCTATTTTAATTTTCACTTTACCGTCGATAGTGGGTATTTCAGCGTCCCCTCCTAATGCGGCAGTAGGTACATCTAAAAGCAAGTTGTATATCAAGTTGTTGTCTTCCCGTAACAGTTCGCTATGAGGTTCCTCTTCAATGTATACCTGAATATCTCCCGGTGCTCCGTTACGGCGGGCCGCATGTCCCTTTCCCGTTACGTTAACGACCATACCGTCTCCGACACCGGCCGGAATTTTCACTTCAATGACTTCTTCTCCATTGACGACTCCTTCTCCGCCGCATGCCTTGCATTTATTCTTTATGATGGTTCCTTCTCCGCCGCATGTAGGGCACACAGCCTGAGTCTGCATCATGCCGAAAATGCTTTGTTGAGTTTTTACCACGAACCCGTTCCCGTGGCATGTGGGACATGTTTCGGTAGCTCCGCTCCCTTCGGCGCCACTTCCGTGACAGTGATTGCAGACTACTTTCTTTTTAACTTTGAATTTCTTTGTGACTCCGGAAGCAATTTCCTGAAGATTCATTTTTACTTTCAGACGCAGGTCACCGCCTCTGTATTGTGGTTTGCGGGCGCGGCCGCCGCCTCCGAATCCTCCGAATCCGCGACCGTCTCCGAATATGTCTCCGAACATGGAGAAGATGTCATCCATGTTCATGCCGCCACCACCGAAACCTCCGGCTCCATTCACACCTTCGTGTCCGAACTGATCATACCGGGAGCGCTTCTGCGGATCCCGCAGGACATCGTAGGCTTCTGCTGCTTCCTTAAATTTAGCTTCCGCCTCTTTGTTGTCCGGATTGCGGTCGGGGTGATACTTGATGGCCATTTTCTTATAGGCCTTTTTTATCTCATCGTCCGAGGCGTTTTTTGCTACGCCAAGCACTTCATAGTAATCGCGTTTCGCCATATCGTTATTCGTAGTTTAGAGTCCTACTGCCACTTGTGCATGGCGTATGACTTTCTCGTTCAGTGTGTAGCCTGTTTTTACGCAATCAAGAATCTTGCCCTTCAAGTCGTCTGTAGGAGCGGGGAGCTGGGCAATGGCCTCGTGCAGATTGATATCGAAGTCTGCGTTTTCCGTCTCAATCTTTTTTACACCTTGCTCACTTAATATCTTTACAAATTTCTGGAAGATGAGGTCGACTCCTTCGGTCACGGCTGTTACGTCTTCCATCTTACCCATATTTTTCAGTGCCCTTTCCATATCATCCAATATGGGCAGGATGGCCGTAATTGTTTTTTCTCCGCCATTGAGGATGAGTTCTGCCTTTTCTTTGATGGTGCGTTTCCGGTAATTGTCGAATTCTGCGACCTGACGTAAATATTTGTCTTGCAGTTCCGCTATTTTTTCCTCTGCTTCAGCCAGTTTCTCTTCTACAGACAAGGTCTTTTCAGGTTGTTCGTCTGTTTCAGTTTTCTCGCTTGCTTGGGTATTTGATGTTTCGTCTAATTCGCATTCCTGCTTTGCTTTCAGTTCTTCTTCATTCATATCTTCTTCTTTTTTCATGTTGCAATATTTTAAAAGGGTATTTAATTACTAAATACCCCTACAAATTGTTTGCCATACGACTGTCAGCCGTGGTATTTTTCTTTATATCCCGTACATTTTAGCTTTCAGCTCCTTGATATGGTCGCTGGTTATGTATTCGTCATATTCCATCATCTTGTCGATGATGCCGTTGGGCGTAAGTTCGATGATGCGGTTGGCTACGGTTTCAATAAATTCATGGTCGTGACTGGAAAACAAGATATTGCCTTTGAACAATTTGAGGTTGTTGTTGAAAGCTTGGATACTCTCCAGGTCCAGATGATTGGTCGGAGTGTCAAGTATAAGGCAATTTGCGTTTTTCAATTGCATGCGTGCTATCATACAACGCATCTTCTCGCCTCCGGACAGCACATTGACTTTCTTCAGAACTTCTTCGCCGGAGAACAGCATACGGCCGAGGAAACTTTTGAAGTAAACTTCGTTGCCCTCTCCGAATTGGCTCAGCCAGTCTACGAGATTCAATTCGCTTTCGAAGAAGTCGGTATTGTCAAGCGGAAGGTAGGCCGTAGTGATGGTCACTCCCCATTTGTATTCGCCGCCCTGCGCCTTGCGGTTGCCGTTTATTATTTCAAAGAATGCCGTCATGGCACGCGGGTCGCGGCTTAGAAATACGATTTTATCACCCTTTTCCACAGTGAAGTTTACGTCGTTGAACAGTACTGTGCCGTCGTCGGTGGTGGCGCGCAGTCCTTTAACCTCCAGGATCTGGTTGCCCGGTTCGCGTTCCATCTGGAAAATTATGCCCGGATATTTGCGGGTGGAAGGACGGATTTCCTCCACATTAAGTTTTTCCAGCATCTTCTTACGGCTGGTGGTCTGTTTGCTCTTGGCCACATTGGCGGAGAACCGTCTTATGAACTCCTCAAGTTCGCGTTTCTTTTCTTCCGCTTTCGCTTTTTGGTTTTGTGCCTGTTTCAGGGCTAATTGGCTGGATTCGTACCAGAAACTGTAATTGCCGGCAAAAAGAGATACTTTTCCGAAGTCAATGTCGACGGTATGTGTGCAGACCGCGTCAAGGAAGTGGCGGTCGTGGCTCACTACGAGCACCGTATGCTCGAAGTTGGAAAGGTAGGACTCAAGCCATTGCACCGTATCAAGGTCCAGGTCGTTGGTCGGCTCGTCCAAAAGCAGGTTGTCCGGCTCGCCGAAGAGGGCCTTGGCCAGCATGATGCGTACTTTCTCTTTTCCGCTCAGCTCACCCACCAGCATGTAGTGTTTGTCTTCTTTGATGCCCAGTCCGCTCAGGAGCGCCGCTGCATCGCTTTCGGCATTGTAGCCTCCCAGCTCCGCGAATTTCTCCTCGAGTTCGGCCACTTTTATTCCGTCCTCATCCGAGAAGTCGGCTTTCGAATAGAGGGCATCGCGCTGCTGCATGATGTCCCAAAGCACGGTATGCCCCATTAATACGGTGTTGAGTACAGTGAATGCGTCATATTGGAAGTGGTCCTGACTTAATACGGAAAGCCGTTCGCCCGGTCCCAGTTCTACGCTACCTTTGGTCGGATCCAGTTCCCCGGAGATGGCTTTCAGGAATGTGGATTTCCCGGCTCCGTTTGCTCCGATAACTCCATAAATGTTTCCATTGGTAAACTTCATATTTACATCCTTGTAAAGGACTCTTTTCCCAAATTGGATGGCAAGATTCGAAACGCTTATCATATTTTACTTTTCCCTTGAATTGAATATTTCGCGCAAAGGTACGAAAAATATTTTATTCATTCATGGTTTCTCCGGTAAACTGTAGCGGTAGCAGGGCTTTGACGGAATCGACGACATAGACACCGTTTTTCCCATACAGCAGAAGACGGACGGGGTGGTTATAACGTTCTTCAATTCCCAGAATCACCTGGCGGCAGGCCCCGCATGGAGGAATGGGCGATGTCAGGAAATCCCCGTGCGCATAGGCGGCTACTGCCATTTCTTTTACATATTGGTCGGGATGACTTGCATTGGCGTAGAACAGGGCCGTGCGTTCGGCGCATAGCCCCGACGGATAGGCGGCGTTTTCCTGATTGCTTCCGGTGACGATTGTATTATCGGACAGGCGTGCCGCCGCTCCTACGCAGAAGTTCGAGAAAGGGGCATAGCTGGTTTGTGTGGCCTCCTTCGCCTTGTCCACCAGCAGGCGGTCTGCTTCCGTCAGTTCATGGTAGTCGTATATTCTGAATTTGCAGATGATTTCTTCTTCTTTCATATAAGGTGTCTCCGTTTGGTTAATAATGCACAAATATATGTTTTTTTATTCACAACGAAGAAAAAAGAGGTAACTTTGTAGGCTGGAAATCTTTCATTATATAGTAAGTATGCGATTGAAATCAGTTTTTATTTTTATTCTGTCGTGTTCGGTTTCGTTGCTGTTGCAGGCGCAGGGCATCAGTTCTCAATATCTTAGCTATATAGAGCGATACAGCGGGATGGCCGTTGATCAGATGCTTCGTTATAAGATACCTGCCAGCATCACGCTGGCGCAGGGGTTGCTGGAGAGCGGGGCCGGAATGAGTTCGCTGGCGCGTGAGGCCAATAATCATTTCGGAATCAAGTGCGGGAGCGCGTGGAAAGGGCCTTACGTGTTGAGGGATGACGATGCGCGCAATGAAAAGTTCCGTAAATACCGTAGCGTGGCGGAGTCGTATGAAGACCATTCGCGCTTTTTGAAGCAGTCCCGTTATTCGTCGCTCTTTGCCCTTTCTCCCAAGGATTATAAAGGGTGGGCCCGCGGACTGAAGCGCTGCGGCTATGCCACGAATCCGCGTTATGCGTCTTTGCTGATCGATCTGATAGAGCGTTATGACCTTGATAAGTACGATAAATTCAAGTCATCGCATTTCCATATGGACTACAGTAGCATAGACCGGCATCTCGACAGTGAGCAGCTGCCCTCGCATCTGGTGTACCGTAACAACGAGAATTACTACATTATAGCTAATACAGGCGATACATTTGAATCGCTTTCAGAAGAAACCGGGGTTTCGGCCCGCGATATCCACCGTTTTAATGAACTGCCTAAGGGATACCGCATTCAGGCGGGCGATGTGCTTTATCTGGAACGGAAGCGGAAGAAAGCGGCCCGGAAGTATAAAAATGTTCCTCATGTGGTCAAGGCCGGCGAATCTATGTACGACATAGCGCAGCGTTACGGTATTCGCCTGGAGAGCCTGTATGTAATGAATAATTTGCCGGCAGATTATGCGGTCAGCGTAAATGACTGTCTGCGTGTGCGCTGACAAAAGAAGAGGGAGGCCTGGATGAGAAATACTTTCTTATGTAGATGGGGATATGTGATGCTGTTGGCCTGTTTTGCCGTAAAAGGACAGGCACAGGAGGTTTTGTCCCGGGATACGGTCGTCCGCATGGACGGGAATGTCCGGGGGCAGCAGGCTCGGTTTCCAGATTCCGGGGCGGCGTTCATGGAAAGTGGGATTGAAGGCGTTTCGGAAGAGGGAGAGCGGGCCGATTCGATCCGGCCGAGAGGTTTGGGGTGGCTTCCGTCCCTGTATTCCGACGGCACGGTGGCATATTATCCCGCAAGTTTTCATGGCGGTTATATGGGATTGTGGAATCTGCACGAAGGGTTTAATGCCGGTCTGAGTATGAGTGTGTCGGCTTCGTTCGGGCGCAACCGGTTTCCCGGCGTCGGGTTCGGTACGGGGATCTCTGCTATGTATGTGCATCGTCTCACCGAGCGTCTGGTGCTGGCGGCCGGAGGTTTCTACGATAGGTTGTCGTGGGGCGGATTGAATGAAAACCGTTTAGGGGTGAATGTGCTGATGGGATATCAACTGACGGACAGGGTGAGCCTTTATGCTTACGGAAGCAAATCCTTTATCCCTTCCCGCAATCACCGTATCCCGTTCGCTTCCATGCCGTGGATGGATGATTTCAGTAGCCGGCTGGGTGCGATGGTTCATATTAAGGTATCCGATGCCGTGTCCGTATCGGTCAGCTTGGAGGAGAACCGCCGTTGACGGCAGTTTTATTTTACTCTTTTCGCACCATCAGGTTGTGACGGTATGAATACCGTTTTTTCTTATGCGCAGTGCGTCGGAAAATGATGCTCATGAAATTTTAAAATACTGCGCATGAAAATAAAAAATCTTCCGCATCATTTTTCGGCGCTTTCTATCGCTTGTTCCTCAGTGTGTTACGAAAATACCGGCGCCGTCTCTGACGACATGGGTGAAAGAAGGGGAGTGCGCTGAAAAAATCCAACATAAAGAAGTTCCGGAGTGAGGCTTCGGTATTCCCTTCCTCCGGAACTTCTGCTTTCGATTATCTTAGATATTCGGTGAAGAATTGCGCTATCTTATCAAACGGTATCTTGTCCATGTTGTCATAAAGGTCGGTGTGGCTGGCCCCGGGAATTATTAAGAGCTTTTTGTTGTCGCCTTTTAGTTTTTTGCGGATGTCTTCGCTGAAATAGCGGGAGTGCGCTTTTTCTCCGTGAACGAGTAGCACGGCGCTGCGGATCTCATCGGCATATGCCATGATGGGCATATTGATAAAAGAGAGCGACGATGTGATATTCCATCCGTTGTTCGAGTTGAGCGAGCGTTTGTGATAGCCCCGTTGGGTCTTGTAGTAGTCAAAATAGTCCCTGACGAACCCGGGCGCGTTTTCCGGCAGTGTGTCGGGCAGCCCGCCGGCGAGAGCATACGAGCGGTTGATGTAATCCTTTGTGCGCTGTGCGTTGAGGGTGGTGCGCAGTGCGTGGCGTGCATCGGCGTTGTCGGCGGCATCGAAATAGCCGTTGGCGCTCACTCGGCTCATGTCGTACATTGTAACCGCTGCCGTGGCTTTGATACGTGTGTCGGCCGAGGCTGCGTTTATGGCCATTCCTCCCCATCCGCAGATACCGATTATGCCGATGCGTTCATCGTCTACGTCCTGGCGGGCCGAAAGATAATCCACGGCAGCACAGAAGTCTTCCGTGTTGATGTCCGGAGAGGCCACATAACGCGGGTAACCTTCGCTTTCACCTGTAAAAGACGGGTCGAATGCAACAGTCAGAAAACCGTATTCGGCCATCTTTTGGGCGTATAGCCCCGATGCCTGCTCTTTGACGGCCCCGAAGGGCCCGCTTACGGCAATGGCCGGAAGTTTGCCGGTGGCGTTTTTCGGGATGTACAGATCTGCGGTCAGTGTGATGCCATAGCGGTTGCGGATGGTTACCTTGGTATGGCTGACATTTTCGCTTTTGGGGAATACCTTGTCCCATTCCTGTGTAAGATTCTGTTTTTCTTCCATCATGATGTTTGTATTTAACGGGTTGTTTTGTGCGGTCATGGGTGTCGTATGCCATATACTGGTGCTCAGAACCGCATAGATGAAGTGTGAAAAAAATGTTTTCATAAGTCTCTCCTGTTATTTCGGGTCTTTGATACTGCAAAGGTATTGAATGTCTGCGTTTTATTTTATACCAAAATCAGGGTATATATAACCTTGTTTACCGTTGTTGCCTTTCTGCCGGGTTTTGTCGGACAGGTACGGGAAAGAAACCCCGTTTGCTTGTCGGGAGGGCGGCTTTCACGGATACGGTAGGCGCGGTTTTGTGGCATTCTTATTTTCCGATGCAGTATTTTTGTCCCCAGTTTGTCCCTTTGTCGGTATTTGTCAATTTGTAATATATTGAATGCTAGTATATTAAACATGTATTTTTTGTATATATCACTTTCTGCGTCGGAAAATGATTTTTTTATCGTATTTTTGCGTGATAAAAACAGGTAAGGAATGCGGAAGAAAGTGAAACGTAATTGGATTGTGCCCGAAGGGGCAACGCTGACAGACCTGGACCGTAAAGTCTTGTCTTTTCAGGAGGCCGGTTGTCTGGTGCCTTCGCGGAAACTGATCAAGACACCGGAACAGATTGAAGGAATACGGAGGAGCGGAGTCGTGAATACGGGAGTGCTCGACCTTGTGGCAAAAGAAATTCGCGCGGGAATGAGCACGCTCGAAATAGATGAAATGGTGTATGATTATACCGTAAGCCACGGTGCCGTTCCTGCTCCGCTGAATTATGAAGGGTTTCCCAAAAGCGTGTGCACCTCGGTGAACGAGGTGGTTTGTCATGGCATACCCAATGAATTTGAAATACTTGAGGAAGGCGATATCATCAACGTGGATGTGTCTACCATTCTTGACGGTTATTATAGTGATGCTTCTCGTATGTTTGTCATAGGCGAGACTACGCCTGAGAAACAAAAACTGGTGGATGTGGCCCGTGAATGTCTGGAGATCGGAATGAGGGCAGCCCGTCCTTTCGGATTTGTAGGAGACATAGGCCATGCAATTGAGGCGCATGCCCGGAAGAACGGATTCAGCATTGTGCGTGATTTATGCGGTCATGGAGTGGGACTGGAGTTTCATGAAGAGCCGGATGTGGAGCATTTCGGCAAGAAGGGAACGGGAATGCTTCTTGTGCCCGGTATGGTGTTCACAATAGAGCCGATGGTCAATATGGGTGATTGGCGTGTATTTGTGGATGAAGAGGATGACTGGACGGTTGTGACGGAGGATGAATTGCCGAGTGCGCAGTGGGAGCATACGTTTCTGATGACGGAGGACGGACTGGAGATTCTTACATATTAAAATAAGGAGAATGACTGTAAAGGCAATGATGTGATGGATAAGAAAGATATAATAATATTAGGTATAGAGTCAAGTTGTGACGACACGTCGGCTGCTGTGATCAGGAACGGGGTCTTGCTGAGTAACGTGACCGCCAGTCAGGCTGTGCATGAAGCGTATGGCGGAGTGGTGCCGGAGTTGGCCTCGCGTGCCCATCAGCAGAATGTGGTGCCGGTCGTGGACCAGGCGCTTAAACGTGCAGGGGTGAAAAAAGAGGAGCTTACGGCAGTAGCTTTTACCCGGGGGCCCGGATTGATGGGTTCATTGCTCGTCGGTGTGTCTTTTGCTAAGGGATTTGCGCGTTCACTCGGCATTCCGATGATTGATGTCAATCATTTGCAGGGACATGTGTTGGCACATTTTATAAAAGAGAATGAAGAGGATGAAGATCAGCCTTCTTTCCCGTTTCTCTGCTTGCTGGTGAGCGGGGGGAACTCCCAAATAATTCTTGTAAAGGCATATAATGACATGGAGGTTATAGGGCAAACGATAGACGATGCTGCGGGAGAAGCCATAGACAAGTGCTCTAAGGTGATGGGATTGGGTTATCCTGGCGGTCCTATTATAGATAAGTTGGCACGGATGGGGAATCCGTTGGCGTATACTTTTGCCAAACCTCATATAGGAGGGTATGATTACAGTTTTAGCGGATTGAAAACGTCTTTTCTGTATTCCTTGCGTGATTGGCTGAAGGATGACCCCGAGTTTATCGAGCATCATAAGGAAGACCTGGCGGCTTCTTTGGAATATACAATAGTGGATATACTGATGAAAAAATTGCGCCAGGCAGCAAAGGATACCGGAATCAAACAAGTGGCTGTAGCCGGCGGCGTGTCAGCTAATAATGGTTTGCGTAATGCTTTTCGCGAACATGCCGCCAGATATGGTTGGAAAATATTTATTCCGAAGTTTAGTTATACGACAGACAATGCGGCTATGATCGGTATTACGGGATATTTCAAATATCAGGACGGCGATTTCTGTAAGATAGACCAGCCAGCCTATTCAAGAGTAACGTTAAAATAGATATATATATGTTGAATGTAGAATCAAGAATTATAAGTCGTGAAATCAGCCCGTTGTTATGGAGAGCCGGGGAAACTCTTTGTACGGCTGAAAGTTGTACGTCCGGACAGATCTCCACGGCTATTACAAGTGTGCCGGGAAGCTCCACTTATTTTAAAGGAGGGATCGTTTGCTATACCGACGAGGTAAAGACCCGCTTTCTGGGTGTCACTCCGGAGTTGCTGGAAGAAAAAGGTGCGGTGAGCGAAGAATGTGTGCGCGCCATGTTCAAGGGGGCTTTAGAGGCAATGGAGACTACCTATGCGATTGCCATAACCGGCTATGCCGGTCCCGGTGGAGGTGAAGAAGCTCCGGTTGGAACGATATGGATAGCCGTAGGTGACAGGGATGAAGTAATGGTTGAAAAACTGGAAGGTGACGAGGGAAGAGACATGAATCTGGCGAAAGCTACAATCGTGGCTTTACAGCTTCTGTTGGACCTGCTTAAAAAACGCCATCCCGCGGAAGAAGAGTGATTTTTTTGCAAAAACACTTGTATATTCGGTTTTTAAGTACTAATTTTGCACTCTGTTTGAAAGAAGCTAATAGAAATAAACAAAAAGGAAGATAGAAATGTCTAAGATTTGTCAAATTACCGGTAAGAAAGCCATGGTCGGCAACAATGTTTCTCACTCAAAGCGTCGCACTAAAAGACGTTTTAATGTAAACTTGTTTACGAAAAAGTTCTACTATGTAGAGCAGGATTGTTGGATTAGCCTTAATATTAGTGCTGCTGGTCTGCGATATATTAATAAAGTTGGCTTGGATGCGGCACTGAACAGTGCAGTTGCAAAGGGTTATTGTGATTGGAATAATATTAAAGTAATCGCTTAATTAAGGGAGAATAAGACTTATGGCAAAGAAAGCTAAAGGTAATAGAGTGCAGGTTATATTGGAATGCACTGAGATGAAAGAGAGCGGTCTTCCCGGAACATCCCGTTATGTGACGACGAAGAATAGAAAGAATACTCCGGAAAGATTGGAATTGAAAAAATATAATCCTATTTTGCGGAGAATGACGGTTCATAAAGAAATAAAATAATATTAGAATACAATGGCAAAAAAAACAGTGGCAACCCTCCATACTGGTAAATCAGATGGACGTTCCTACACGAAGGTAATTAAAATGGTGAAAAGCCCTAAGACCGGTGCTTATATCTTCGATGAGCAAATGGTTCCGAATGAGGCTGTGAAGGATTTCTTCAAGAATTAAAAAGGTATTTTAATACGATCTAAAAAGTCCTCTCCATATATAAAGTGGAGAGGATTTTTTATATAGGAATGACAGGCATTTAAAAAACTTGTGCTATCTTTGTAGAGATAATGTACATTAAATAAAAGGCGTATGGGTATTTTTAACTTCTTTTCAAAAGAGAAAAAAGAGACACTTGACAAGGGTTTGGAAAAAACGAAGGAGAGTTTCTTCGGAAAGTTGACCCGTGCCGTAGCAGGTAAGTCTAAGGTGGACGATGATGTACTGGATAGTTTGGAAGAGGTTTTGGTTACGTCTGATGTGGGAGTTGATACGACATTAAAAATTATAGATCGTATTGAAAAGCGCGTTGCAAGGGATAAATATGTAACCGTAAACGAACTTAATAATTTATTGAGAGACGAGATCGCGTCTCTTCTTACCGAGAATAATTCTGACGATACGGAAGGGTTTATTTTGCCGGAAGGCAGGAAGCCTTATGTGATAATGGTAGTGGGAGTGAACGGAGTGGGGAAGACTACTACAATAGGGAAATTGGCTTATCAGTTTAAGAAGGCCGGTAAAAAGGTGTATCTGGGTGCTTCTGATACATTCCGTGCGGCTGCCGTTGAACAATTGGAGATATGGTCGGAGCGTGTGGGAGTGCCGGTTGTAAAACAACAGATGGGAAGTGATCCTGCGTCCGTCGCTTTTGATACATTAAGTTCTGCCGTGGCCAATGATGCGGATGTGGTGCTGATTGATACGGCAGGGCGTCTGCATAATAAAAAGGGATTAATGGACGAGCTTTCCAAGATTAAGCGTGTGATGCAGAAAGTGGTGCCGGATGCCCCTCATGATGTGATGCTTGTTCTTGATGGAAGTACGGGCCAGAATGCGTTTGAACAGGCAAAGCAATTTACTTTGGCAACAGAAGTGACAAGTATGGCTATCACGAAACTGGACGGAACGGCTAAGGGTGGTGTCGTGATAGGAATCTCGGATCAGTTTAAGATACCGGTGCGCTATATCGGTTTGGGAGAGAGTGTTGAAGATTTGCAGCCTTTTAACAGAAGAGAGTTTGTAGAGTCTCTTTTTGGAAAGGAATAGAGTTCTGATTTTGATAATTTATTAGGAAAGGATCTTATTTTGAAAAAAAATACGATAGATGTCATTACCTTAGGTTGCTCAAAGAATCTGGTGGATTCGGAGAAGTTGATCAGGCAGCTTGAGATCAATGGCTATGAAGTGACACACGATACGGAGAATCCGAAAGGAGAAATAGCCATTGTCAATACCTGCGGTTTTATCGGGGATGCTAAGGAGGAAAGCATCAATATGATTCTAACGTTTTGTCAGGCAAAAGAAGAAGGGCGTTTAAAAAAACTTTTTGTGATGGGGTGCCTTTCTGAACGGTATTTGAAAGAACTGGGGGATGAGATCCCCTTGGTAGATAAGTTTTATGGTAAGTTTAATTGGAATGAGTTGTTGGAAGACTTAGGTAAAACATACCGTAAAGAACAATCCTTGGAGAGAACATTGACGACACCTTCACATTATGCGTATATAAAGATATCGGAGGGATGTGACCGAAATTGCTCTTACTGTGCCATACCAATTATTACGGGACATCATGTGTCAAGGCCTATAGAAGATGTATTGGAGGAGGTGCGTATGCTGGTTGCGCGTGGGGTCAAGGAGTTTCAGATAATAGCTCAAGAATTGACTTATTACGGAATGGATTTGTATCAGCGTCAGATGCTACCTGAACTAATCGAGAGAATGGCAGATGTACCTGGCGTAAAGTGGATAAGGCTTCATTATGCATATCCTGCAAAATTTCCAATGGATTTATTACGGGTGATGCGTGAGAAAAAGAATGTGTGTAAATATCTGGATATAGCACTGCAACATATTAGCGACAGCGTGTTGCAAAGAATGCATCGCCATGTAACGCATCGTGAAACCTGCGATTTAATAAAATCTTTCCGTGAGGAAGTGCCGGGAATATATTTGCGGACAACATTGATGGTTGGCTATCCGGGTGAAACGGAAGAAGATTTTAATGAATTGCTTGAATTTGTTCGTAAGGAAAAGTTTGAACGTTTGGGGGCTTTTGCATATTCGGAAGAGGAGGGAACCTACTCGGCCGAACACTTTGAGGATAATGTCCCGTCTGAAGTCAAGCAGGTACGGTTAGACAAGTTGATGGCCTTGCAGCAGAAAATTTCTGCAGAGTTGGCGTCTGAAAAGATCGGAAAGAGATTTAATATAATTATAGACCGATGTGAGGGAGAATATTATGTGGGGCGTACAGAGTTCGATTCACCTGAGGTTGATCCGGAAGTCTTGATACCTATATCAGAAGGTAGTTTGATCTTGGGAGAGTTCTATGAAGTGAGGATAGTGGATGCTGATGATTTTGATTTGTATGGGACTCTGAATTTCTAAATGATTGCTGCATTATGAATAATAAAGAGTTTATAGCGGAGTTGTCACGACGTTTGGGGTATACTGCTAAGGATACGTCTTCATTAATGACAGCGCTTGTCGCCAAAATGACAGAGGAACTGGAAGATGAGAATATCATATCAATTCAGAATATAGGTTTATTTGAGGTAAGAAAGAAAAATGAACGTGTGGTTGTGAATCCTGCTACCCAACAACGTATGCTTGTGCCTCCTAAACTGGTGATAGGTTTCAAACCAAGTGCATCTTTTAAAGAGAAAATGCAGTAAAATCTTGTTTATATGAATAAAAAGATTTTAATACAGGATTTGGCGGATGGATTGGCGCTGCGAAAAGGTCTGATTCCTGAAGATGCCGAACTTTTTGTGCGTGCGGTTTTTGATGTGATAGAAGAGTATCTGCAAACAGACAAGATTGTTAAAGTAAAAGGATTGGGAACCTTTAAACTTGTTTCTGTTGATAGTAGGGAGAGTATAGATGTAAATACCGGGGAAAGAATTGTACTTAAGGAATATACTAAGATAAGTTTTACTCCGGATTCGGTATTGAGAGACTCTGTCAATAAGCCATTTGCTCAGTTTGAAACCGTTGTCTTGTATGAAGGTACCGATGTGGCTGAAATGGAGAGAATGGATGAGATTGTGATTGCTGACAAAACGATGGAGCTGGGGGGTAGCGAAGGAAACGATCAGTTCTTTGAGCATAAGGACGGTCTTGCAAATTCAGATACGAATAGTTCTTTAGTTAAGGATAAGCATGTTACGGATAATGAGTTTTTAATAGAATCATCTGCTATTGAAGACAGTTCGGTGCTAGTAGAAAAAGGTTTGATGGTGGAAGTCGAGGAGGATATATCTGAGAATGATATCAATAATGTGCCTGCAGCAGCCGATTTGTCTCATATGAGAAGGAAGGGTGAAGAGGATGAGTTTCCTGATGATACAAATGAAAAAGCTGATGCAGATGTAATATCGGAGAAAGATATAAAGACAGAACAAGATGATAATGAAACGAAGTTTGTGGGTGAGGAAGAATCTGATGTAAGCATGTCTGCTGTTCAGGGGCTGTCAAAAGTGCATGTAGATAATCAACAGATAGAGGTTCAAAAGGTAGAGCATCAGACTGTAGAGAATCAACATATAGTTCATGTGGTGCCCGAAAATATTCGCCGGCGTGTTTATTTGACTCCTTGGATGATTTTTTTTATAGTGTTATTGGTTCTTCTGTTGATGTTTATCAGCTATTATGTAGGGTATCACCATCTTTTCGTTAAGAAGCGTGTAGAGGTTCTGCAATCTGAGATAACAGTACATAATGGTGCAACGAAGGATAAGTCGACTCAACTTACTCTTGATGTATATGAAGATTCTGTTTCAACGGTGAAAGCGGATACTGTAATGCAATTAAGTGAGAAGGAGAGAAAATCGCAAGAAGCAATTGATGAAACGGAGGAACAGAAGAAGTATAGTAAAAAAGAATCAGCAGATATTCGGAGAAATAATGAAGAATATCCGCAAATTAAGAACGGAATGTATGAGATAGTGGGAACAAGGGAGGAACACTATATAAAAAGTGGTGAAACATTGCGTGGCTTAGCCCTTAGGTATTACGGTTCAAGAGATTTGGCTACATATATTGTGGTGTACAACAGTATACCCACTCCTGATATTGTTCCTGAAGGGATGTGTTTGAAAATACCGGAGTTAAAACTGAAAGGTAATTAGCTTCTATAAAAAGTTTCTTAAATAAATATTTAGGAAACTTTTTTTAATAATATAATATTGTCAATGCGTGCTAAAAAGCTTAATTTTGGGTCGCAAAATCTAAAAGTATAAATTAAATTAGTTAAATAAGATGGCTGAAGCGATAGATATTCGAGAATTGAATGAACGAATAGAACGGCAAAGTGCTTTTGTAACAAATCTAATAACAGGGATGGATCAGGTTATTGTGGGGCAAAGGCATTTGATAGAGTCTCTTTTAATAGGATTATTGAGCGATGGACATGTATTGTTGGAGGGAGTGCCAGGATTGGCAAAAACGTTGGCTATTAAAACACTTTCCGCACTGATTGATGGGCAATTTAGTAGAGTACAGTTTACTCCTGATTTACTTCCGGCAGATGTGCTTGGTACTATGATGTATAGTCAGAAAGAAGAAGCTTTTATAGCGCAGCGCGGTCCTATTTTTGCTAATTTTGTATTGGCGGATGAGATTAACCGTGCACCGGCAAAAGTTCAAAGTGCTTTATTGGAGGCTATGCAAGAACGCCAGGTTACTATAAGCAAAGATACTTATAAATTACCAGAGCCTTTTTTAGTATTGGCAACACAGAATCCTATTGAGCAAGAAGGTACTTATCCCTTGCCAGAGGCACAGGTCGATCGTTTCATGCTTAAAGTAGTTATTGATTATCCTAAATTAGAAGAAGAGAAAAGGATTATTCATCAACATGTAAGAGGAGAGAAACCAACTGTACGTCCTATTTTGTCGACCCGCGAGATTATGGAAGCCCGTGATGTGGTAAAAGAAGTGTATTTGGATGAAAAAATAGAGCAGTATATAGCAGATATAGTTTTTGCAACCCGTTATCCTGAACAATATGGGATTAAAGATTTGAAGAATTATATTGAATTTGGCGGTTCTCCTCGTGCATCTATTAATTTGGCTTTAGCAGCTCGGGCTTATGCTTTTATAAAACGTCGTGGATATGTGATTCCTGAGGATGTTCGGGCCATAGCCCATGATGTATTGCGCCACCGAATCGGATTAACATACGAGGCGGAGGCAAACAACATTGATAGTGAAGAAATAATCAGTCGGATTTTGAATAAGGTAGAAGTACCTTAACTTAATATATTTATTTGCAGTGAATGGATACGAGTGAGATTTTGAAACGTGTTCGCCAGATCGAAATAAAAACGAGAGGATTGTCCAATAATATTTTTGCAGGCGAGTATCATTCTGCTTTTAAAGGACGTGGTATGGCATTCTCCGAGGTGAGAGAATATCAATATGGAGATAGTATTCGGGATATTGATTGGAATGTGACTGCTCGTTTTAATAAACCTTTCGTTAAGGTCTTTGAGGAAGAACGCGAATTAACAGTCATGCTTGTAATAGATGTCTCTGGTAGTTTGAACTTTGGTACTATCTCTCAGACAAAGCACGAAATGGTAACTGAGATCGCGGCTACATTGGCTTTCTCAGCCATCCAAAACAATGATAAGATTGGTGTGATATTTTTTTCGGATAGAATAGAAAAGTTTATTCCACCGAAGAAAGGGCGAAAGCATATTTTGCGTATTATACGCGAGTTACTGGATTTTACACCTCAAAGTAAGCTGACAGATATAGGTTTGGCGATTGAATATCTTACTCAGGTTATTAGACGTCGTTGTACTGCATTTTTATTAAGTGATTTTATAGATCATAAAAATTATCAGACCGCGTTAACAGTGGCTAATCGTAAGCATGATGTAGTGGCAATTCAAGTATTTGATCGTAGAATGGCAGAGTTACCTGATGTGGGATTAATGAAAATCTGCGATGCGGAGACTGGACATGAGTTATATGTAGATTCTTCAAGTCATAAAGTAAGAAAAGCTCATCATGATTGGTGGAAAAACCGGCAGTATATATTACAAGAGACATTTACGAAGAGTAACGTGGATTCCGTTTCAATTCGTACAGATCAAGATTATGTTTCTTCATTGATGACTTTATTTGCCAAACGGAACTGAGATGAAAGATAGAAGGAATGTAAAATCCATAAGTTGTATGTTACTTTTATTGTTATTTATAATGATGAAAGTAAATGCCCAAGTTACAGTGGATATTAAAATAGATTCACTTGAACTTTATGTGGGGGAGCAAACTCAAGTTACATTAGATGTCAGCTTAAATGCTAATTCAAAATTACTTATGCCCCAAGTTAATGTTGGCGATACACTTGTTTCTGGAGTTGAGATTGTAGGGATAGAAAAGGCAGATACATTGTTGTTGAATGAAGGAACTCGACATTTGGTTTCTCAAAGATATGTCATTACTTCTTTTGATTCGGCATTGTATTATCTGCCTCCTTTTGTAGTAGTGGTAGATGGAAAGAAATATGAATCGCAAAGTTTGGCTTTGAGAATATTGTCTATACCTGTAGATACGGTACATGTAGAACGTTTTTATGGCCCTAAAGAAATAATGGATGTACCATTTGCATGGAGGGATTGGTCTTTTATATTTCTTTTATCTACAATACTTCTTTTGTGGATTCTGGGGTTGTTATATTTATATATACGTTATCGCGATAATAAGCCTGTCATTAAGATTATCAAATTGGCTTCTAAAATTCTTCCGCATACACAAGCAATGCAGGAAATAGATAGGATAAAAGCAGAGAAGGTTTGGGCAAAGGAAGATTCTAAGGAGTATTATACGAGATTGACATCTATTTTACGTACCTACATTGAGAAGCGGTATGGATTTAATGCGATGGAGATGACATCGACTGAAATCATAGATAATTTACTTAAAGAGCGACATAATGAGAATTTTAACGAGTTGAGTGATTTATTTAAGACTGCCGATTTAGTAAAATTTGCCAAATATAGCACATTGATTAATGAGAATGATGCAAACCTGGTGAATGCTATTGATTTTATTAACCAGACAAAGAAAGATGTTGATGAAAATATTGATCCAAAGGCGGAGGAGGTTCTGATAGAACAGGAAAGAAATCGCCGAACTTTGAAAAGTATGCGTATAGGATTGGTATTTTTGATGTTGATAGGTTTTGTTTTATTGTGTTATATTTTTTGGTTGATTTATGATTTGGTAGTTTGAAAAATAATTGTTTATGATGTTTGCGAATACAGAGTACTTTTTTCTTTTGCTGTTACTCGTACCCTATATATTATGGTATGTGCTTAAGAATAAAAAGAAAGAACCTACATTGTTGGTTTCAAATACGACAGCATATCGTTTTGCACCAAAAAGTTATAAGAATCATTTAATTCATGCGCCTTTTATTTTGCGGTTATTTACGCTGGTGATGCTTGTGATCGTATTGGCTCGTCCACAGACAAATAATAGTTGGAAAGATACACAAATAGAAGGTATTGATATTATGCTTGCAGTTGATGTTTCAACTAGTATGTTAGCAGAAGATCTTAAACCTAATCGTTTGGAAGCTGCTAAGAGAGTGGCGTCTGAATTTATAGTTGGACGACCAAATGATAATATAGGGCTTACTATTTTTGCGGCAGAAGCGTTCACACAATGTCCGATGACTACAGATCATGCCATATTACTTAATTTATTTCAAGGTATTAAAACAGATATGGTTCAGCGAGGAATGATTCAAGACGGTACAGCTGTGGGAATGGGGATTGCTAATGCAGTTTCACGTTTAAAAGATAGTAAAGCAAAGAGTAAAGTGATAATATTACTCACAGACGGAACTAATAATGCAGGTGATATTTCTCCTTTGACTGCAGCTGAGATCGCAAAAAGTTTTGGAATACGAGTATATACTATTGGAGTTGGGACTAATGGACAGGCTCCATATCCAATGCCTGTTGCAGGAGGGGTACAATATCTGAATGTACCTGTAGAGATAGACACCAATACTTTAGCGGCTATAGCAGAAAAAACTGATGGTGAATTTTATCGTGCTACTGATAATAAGAGCTTAGAAGAAGTTTATAGAGATATTGATAAGTTAGAAAAAACAAAGTTAAATGTTAAGTTGTATAGTAAGCGTTATGAGGCGTATGCTTTGTTTGCTTGTCTTGCTATTATAGCCTTATTACTAGAAGTTCTGCTCCGTATTACAATATTGAAAAGGATACCTTAATTTATTAGATTATGTTTCGTTTTGAAGAACCATCATATTTATACTTACTCTTTTTGTTCCCATTTTTGATAGGACTACATTATTTCACTAATTATATCCGTAGGAAGCGTATACTCTGTTATGGCGATATTGAATTATTAAAAAGAATGATGGAAGGTGTTTCTGTTTATCGTCGAGAAGTAAAAACCTGGTTCGTGTTTATGGCTTTAATGATGATGGTGTTTGTATTAGCACGACCTCAGTTCGGCACAAAAACAGAGATACGTAAACGTCAGGGGATAGAAGCTATTATAGCAATGGATATATCTAATTCCATGATGGCAGAAGATGTTACTCCAAATCGTTTAGAGAAATCTAAAATGTTGGTTAGTAGTATTGTTGATAATATGACTGATGATAAAATAGGATTGATTGTATATGCCGGTGAGGCATATATCCAACTTCCTATAACAAGTGATTATGTATCAGCTAAAATGTTTTTAGAGACTATCACCCCCTCTTTGATCACCACGCAGGGCACTGATATTAAGCAAGCTATTGATTTAGCCTTGAGGAGTTTTACTCATAATCAGGATGTGAGTAAAGCTATTTTTGTTATTACTGATGGTGAGGATAACGAAGGCGGGGCGGTTGAAATGGCCAAAGTTGCTGCTGAAAAAGGAATAAAAGTTTATGTTTTAGGAGTTGGTTCGCCGCAAGGAGCTCCAATTCCTATGTTAGGAAGTTCTCAATACATTACGGATAATACAGGGAATGTGGTGATATCCAAGCTAAATGAAAAAATGTGTCGGGAAGTAGCAGAAGCAGGTGAAGGAGCTTATATTTATGTGGATAATAGCTCATCTGCTCAGAATAAGTTGTCGGATTACGTAGATAAATTAGCTAAAAAAGATATGGAAAGTACTGTTTATTCAGAGTATGATGAACAGTTTCAGGGAGTTGCATTATTGGCATTACTTTTTTTGCTTTTTGATATATTGATTGTAGAACGTAGGAATCCGTTATTTAAGAATATTAAGTTGTTTCGTAAATAAAAGATAGGAAATGGTACATGGAATATCCAAATATGTGGTTACCGTATATCTATGTTTGATGGTATCTATGGTATGGGCACAGCAAAAAACAGAGCGTGATTATTTAAGGACTGGAAATCGTTTCTATCGTGATAGTCTATATACTAAGGCTGAAGTTGATTATCGTAAATCTATAGAAGAGAATGAGCGCTTTTCTCAAGCTCATTATAATTTGGGGAACGTTTTATTAAGACAGCAGAAACTAAAAGAGGCAATGCAAGCTTATGAGCAATCCCTTAAACTGGAAACGAATAAAGGACGGCAAGCTTTAATATACCATAATATGGGGGTAATATTACAGAGCCAAAAACAATTTGCACCGGCAATAGAATGTTATAAGAATGCGTTACGAAGAAATCCGACTGATAATGAGAGCCGTTATAATTTAGTCTTGTGTCAGTATCAATTGAAGAATAATCCACAACAAGATAATCAAAGCAGTAATAAAGAGAATAAAGACGGTAAAGACAAAAATAAAGAGGAAGATAAGAACAGTGAACAAAAGAATAAGCAAGAGAATAAGGAGAAAGAGAACAAGCAGCAAGAACAACGGCAGAACGAGCAGAATATGTCTAAAGAGAATGCCGAGCAACTGTTGAATGCAGCTATGCAGGATGAGAAAGAAACTCAAGAACGTATTAAAAGAGCTATGACGCAGCCACGTCGTAAGAAGTTAGAAAAGCAATGGTAATAGATTAAGGTAATAAGTGGAGACTATAATGAAGAAGTATATAGTATTAATTTGGTTATGTTGTTTTGTACTAACTACGCAAGCAGCAATACAGGTTAAAGCTTCAGCACCAAGTGTGGTAGAGGAAGGGGAACAATTTCGTTTGAGTTTTACAATAAACACGCAGGATATCACTGATTTTAACTTTCCTTCTTTGAAAGAATTTAGTGTAGATATGGGGCCAAGCCGTTCTTCACAATCAAGTTTTCAGATGATAAACGGTAGAACGACCCAAAGTAGTTCTGTTACTTATACATATATTTTGAGTGCATTGAAAGCCGGGACTTATACTATTCCTGCTGCTACTGTTACTATTAGTGGAAAAAAATATAGTTCCAATACATTGCATATAGAAGTCCTGACTGGTGACAATAGAAATTCACAATCTAGGCAACAAAACAGACGGCAGCACGAAAGAATGCACACTCAGGATGTCGGTTCCAATATTACTGGTAAAGATTTGTTTATTACAGTTACGGCAGACAAGCAGCATCTATATGAGCAGGAAGCAGTTGTTTTGACATATAAAGTGTATTCATTAGTGAATTTATCACAATTAGCCGGAGGAATGCCGGATTTAGAAGGATTCCATACACAAGAGATAGAACTTCCGCAACAGAAAAGTCTGAAGATGGAGACTTACAATGGCCGTTCTTATGGAACGGTTGTATGGCGTCAATATGTACTTTTTCCTCAACGTAGTGGGACGTTGACAATACCTTCTATTAAATTTGAAGGTATTGTTGTGCAGCAAAATCGCAATATAGATCCAATTGATGCCTTCTTTAATGGGGGAAGTGCAATGGTGGAGGTAAAGAAAACAATTGTGGCCCCTTCTTTAACATTACAAGTCGAAAGTTTACCGCACCCCCGTCCTGCCATTTTTTCAGGTGCAGTAGGTAAATTTGATATTAGTGCTTCGCTTATGCCTAATGAGATAAAGGTTAACGATGCATTAACTCTAAGATTAACAGTATCGGGAAGTGGCAATATGAAACTAATGAAAGCTCCGGCTGTTAACTTTCCAAAAGATTTTGAGACATATGATGCGAAAATAACCGATAAGATTAAAGTTGGGCGTACCGGGGTGTCTGGAAATAAATCATTTGATTATTTAGCTGTGCCACGCCATGCGGGAGAATATAAGATTCCGGCAGTTGAATTCTGCTATTTTGATACTGAAGTAAAGTCTTACAAGACTTTGAAGACGCAAGACTTTAAGATTGATGTAGCAAAGGGAAAAGGGCATAGTTCTGAAGGTGAGTATATAAATAAGGAGAGTGTGGAAATGCTTGCATCAGATATTCGCTATATTCATCAGGGTGATGTTCATTTGAAGCAAAAGGGTGAAGCTTATTTTACCACGTCCGGTTATTATTGGAGTTATGTTGTACCTTTGCTGTTGTTCATGTCGCTTGTGCTAGTATTCCGTAGAAAAGCTGTGGAGAATGCCAATGTGGCAAAGATGCGTAACAAAAAAGCAAGTAAGGCTGCAACCAAGCGGTTAAAGCAAGCTTCTGTATTGCTAAGGACTGGAAAACCGGCAGAGTTTTATGATGAAGTATTGAAAGCATTATGGGGATATGTGGGAGACAAACTTAATATCTCAATTGCGGATTTGAATAAGGAGAATATTACTGAGAAGCTTTTATTAAAAGGTGCTGATAAGTCAATTGTGCAGAAGTTGGTAGAAACGATGAATGATTGTGAGTTTGCTCGTTATGCACCAGGTGATCCGATGCAGGCTATGGATAAAATATATGAATCGGCCACAGAGGTCATCAATAAAATGGAGAGTTCTATTAAACGATAATAAAAACGGATCTTATGAAAAAACTGATTTTGATGTGTATGGCATTAGTTTATATTTTGCCACAGTACGCTCAAAGTAAAGCGGCGGCCGATAGTGCTTATGCAGCCGAGGAATATGAAAAGGCTATATCTATATATACAAATCTTTTAAAAGAGGGTGAGCATGCAGATGTATATTATAATTTAGGAAATGCTTATTATAAGGCGGGACGTATGGCTTTAGCGATTTTGAATTATGAACGTGCAATTTTGTTGGATCCCGGTAATTCGGATATAAGGTTTAATTTGGAGCTGGCACGAAGTAAGACTGTGGATAAAATAATACCGGAAAGTGAGATGTTTTTTGTTACTTGGTATAAGAATATTATAAATATGATAAGTATGGATCAATGGGCGTATGCTGCTGTGGTTGCATTTATCGTAATGTGTGTTTGTGTATTGTTATATTTCCTTGGGAATAAGATATTATTAAAGAAGTTAGGTTTCTTTGGAGCTTTGGCGATGCTTCTATTTGTTTTGATGGCCAATGTTTTTGCTTGGACACAATATAAGAATCAGAATGAACGTAATGGTGCGGTCATAATGGCTGGTTCCGTTGTTGTAAAAAGTACGCCGAATGAATCTGGTACGGATTTGTTTGTCTTACATGAAGGCGTACGGGTAGAAGTCATTGATAATTCAATGAAAGAATGGAAGGAGGTACGGTTATCTGATGGTAAACGCGGATGGATACCGACAAAAGTAATGGAGGTGATTTGATATGGGTCTGGACGAATGGATTGAGATTGATCAGCAGCTACTGTTACGGCTGAACGGCAGTGCATCTTTATTTTGCGACAATCTGATGGGAGGGATAACGACAACAGTAGCCTGGATTCCGGTAGCTGTCATCTTATTTTATGTGCTTGTTAAGAATAATTCGATGCGTGAAGTATGGCTTATAGTTCTTTTTCTTGCCCTGTCAATATTGTTGGCTGATCAGTTTTCCTCTTCTTTTTGTAAGCCGTATTTTGCCCGGTTTCGTCCGGCACAAGATCCTTTACTGATGTATATGGTAGATGTGGTGGATGGTTATCGCGGAGGACGTTATGGATTTATTTCCAGTCATGCTGCCAATACTTTTGCCGTATGCATATTTCTTGCCTTACTTATCCGTAATGGTTGGATTACATTTTCTCTTGTTTTGTGGGCAACGCTTTGTTCTTATTCCCGTATTTATTTAGGTGTGCATTACCCCGGTGATATATTGTTTGGCGGGTTATGGGGATTGCTGACGGGTTTTCTCGTTTACATGGCATGTGCTTATCTTTTGCGAAAGATCTCCCAGAACAGAGTTTTTGTTTCAGAACAATACACTTCTACAGGCTACTCTGTAGCTGATTTGGAGGTATTCCAGGCAGTGCTTTACCTCACTTATGTGATTTTGGCGATACGGGCTGTTGTAATTTGATGGGGCAAAGGATCTTCATTTGTTGATCAGGATATCTCCCAGATGATAGTTGTCCATAAAGCGGCTACGGTCTACCGGACCGTTGATGCCGTTGATTCTTCCGTTGGCCGTGAATTGCCACATGACAAATTTAATATCATCTGTCAACTCCGGTACTTCATCCCTGTAACGTGCTATCATATATTTATATTCAGTGTATTTACCGGCCAAATACTTGTTGTAGAAGTTGTTGGATGTATAAATTATGGGTTTTAATCCATAATGCTCCTCTACCATACGCAAGAAATGCGTGAGTCTTTCGCAGAATCGTTTGGAATTAGTTCTTCCTATGATTTCGACGTCTATGATAGGAATCAGATCTTGCTCGTCCAAATTGACAGTGCTTGTGAAATTTTTGAACTGGGTTTCCGCATCTACCGTAGGGCTGAAGAAGTGGTAACATCCGACTTTCAAACCCGCTTTCCGGGCCTCATTCAGATTATAGCGATAAGTGACATCAACCAATGATGCTCCTTCTGTGGCCTTCAGATATACATAGCTTACGTTTTTGTCGGTCTTGACCATTTGCCAGTTAATGTTGCCCTGATAACGGGACACATCTATGCCATATCGGTGTTCATTCTTGTTGATATGATGACGATAGGCTTCTTCTACAGGCATGACCGCAGGGTGCGACAGGCTAGGCGCAACCATAGCATCCGGCTCTATCATAGCCAGTATGACATTCTCTTTATTTTGATGTTTCTCTTTTTTGCGGCCATATACGGGGATTGCCGTAAGGCAGCATGATATAATGATAAGAAATGATGTGAAACTCCTCATGGTTAGCAAGTGTTATCCTGCAAATTTATATATTTTGCAGACGAAATACAAGTATTTAGGGTTTCATAAGGATATTATTAGTATTTTTGTTTAGTTTTTAATTCTATAACTAATGATAATACAGAGATGAGAAGATGGATGATGGCGGCTTGCTTTCTTGTACTTTTATGCGGAAATCAAACCGGGGTACAGGCACAGAAGCAGTTCGATGTGAAACTTTGGGAGTATGGATTGCCCAATACTAATGGGAAGGACAGTAGGGAAGAGAATCATCAGGAAGGAATCTATACTCCCGAGATAAGGGTTTTTCTTCCCGATAAGGAAAAGGCTACCGGGCGTGCTGTGCTGGCATGTCCGGGTGGAGGATATTCGTTTATAGCTCTTGGTCATGAAGGATACGATTGGGCCTCTTATTTTAATGAGATGGGAATTGCTTATGTTGTATTGAAATACCGTTTGCCTTATGGGCATCCGGAGGTTCCGCAGAGTGATGCGCAGGAGGCGATGAGAGTGATAAGGGAGCATGCGGACGAGTGGGGAATTAACAGGCATGATGTGGGTATTATGGGGTTTTCCGCCGGTGGCCATCTGGCATCAACCGTGGCTGTGAAAGCTCCTTTTGATCTGCGACCTGATTTTCAGATTCTGTTTTATCCGGTTGTTTCAATGGAACTGAATCAGACGCATAATGGTTCTGTTTATTCTCTTTTAGGCAAGTCGCCTTCTCATGACGACCAACTGCGTTATTCTAATGAGCGGCATATACGTCGTCACATGGTAGCTCCCGCTTTATTGTTGTTGAGTAGTGATGACCGGGTGGTGCCTACATCCAATTCGATTAAATATTTTACGTCTTTATCGCAGTCAGAGGTTCCCGTATCAATGCATATTTATCCTGTAGGGGAGCACGGATGGGGATATAATACTTCATTTGCATGTCACGAACAGATGTTGGGCGATTTGAGAGCATGGCTTGAGAGTTTGCCAAAGGCACCGGTCAAAGATGCTGTCAGGGTAGCATGTATCGGTAATAGTATTACGGATGGTTATGGTATTGCGCGAAGTGAAGAATACGGTTATCCGGCTGTTCTGGGCCGTAAACTGGGAGATAAGTTTTGTGTGAAGAATTTCGGTGTGAGCGGACATACCATGTTGCAGAAAGGCGATTGTCCTTATATGGCTAATGATGTATATCGTTGGTGTAAGGATTTTAATCCTGATATTGTGGTTATCAAGTTGGGGACAAATGACAGCAAGCCGCAAAACTGGAAACATAAGGATGAGTTCATGAATGATGCGCAGAAGATGATAGACGAACTGAAAGCATTGCCTGCTAAGCCTGATATTTATATGGTTTATCCCGTCAAGGCTATGAGTCAGGCATTTGATATTTCAGATAGTGTGATTGTGAATGAGATCATACCGATGATTAAGAAACTGGCTCGAAAGAATAAACTTAAAGTGATAGATCTTCATTCCGTATTCGATGGTCGTTCCGAATGGTTTATCGGAGACGGTATTCATCCGAACGATAAGGGTGCGGCGGTGATTGCCGAAGAAGTGGGGAAAGCGATTTTGGGAAATAGATAAGTATAGAAATAGGGGATGAAAAACAGAAAAGGTTGCCGCCGGAATTCCGGGATGGCAACCTTTTCTTGTTAGTGTTTGATTTCTATCTCTTCTTTCATATCTATTTCCTGTCCGTTCTTATCATAGAATTCATACTGCAAGAATCCTAATTTCTGACTGGGAATAACTTTAAGTCCGAACCCATACTTGATTTGCCATTTACGTTTCAGGGAGACAATTCCCTGGTTGATATAGGCTGCCACATAGGGATGAACGTGAAGCGTGAAATTCTTAATACTCAATTTATTGGCCATTGTGCTGATCTTGTTTTCCAATACATCGGTAAACAGAAAACTTGATTTCACAGTACCCTTACCGAAACAAGTAGGACATACCTCATCCACCGTTACGTCCATCACCGGACGCACGCGTTGACGTGTAATCTGCATTAAGCCGAATTTGCTTAATGGCAGGATGTTATGGCGGGCGCGGTCTTTTTTCATGTTTTCACACATGCGTTCGTATAACTTCTGTCGGTCTTCCGCCACATTCATATCAATGAAGTCCACTACGATTATACCTCCCATGTCGCGCAGTCTCAACTGGCGGGCCAGCTCATCTGCAGCTCCGAGGTTTACGTCCAATGCATTAGCCTCCTGTCCGTCTTTCGATTTGGAGCGATTACCGCTGTTCACGTCCACTACATGCAATGCTTCCGTATGCTCAATAATCAGATAAGCGCCGTGCTTATAAGATACGGTTTTACCAAACGAGGATTTGATCTGTTTCGTTACCTCAAAGTTGTCAAAGATGGGAAGCTTACCGGTATACTGTTTTACGATAGCAGCACTTTCAGGAGCTATCAGAGTTACATAATCTTTTACTTCACTGAAAATATCCTTATCGTTGATATAGATATTTTCATACGAAGGATTGAACAAATCACGTAGCATGGCTACCGTACGGCTTGTTTCTTCAAAAACCATAGTCGGTAGTTTGCTTGCTTTTTGTGCTTTAATAAAGGTTTCTTCGCATCTTTTGATCAGAACTTTAAGTTCCGTGTCGAGTTCGGCCACGCGTTTACCTTCGGCTACTGTTCTGACAATAACGCCGAAGTTCTTCGGTTTGATGCTCTGTATGAGCTGTTTCAGGCGTGCGCGTTCCTCAGCCGATTTGATTTTGGAAGACACTGATACCTTGTCTTGAAAAGGCATCAGCACCAAAAAACGTCCGGGAAACGACAGCTCGCATGTAAGCCGCGGGCCTTTGGTCGAAATGGGTTCTTTTACAATCTGTACCAGAATCTCCTGTCCTTGTTGGAGCGTGGTTTGTACGCTTCCTTCTTTTTCAAGGTCCGGCAATATAGATGCCTTGGAGAACGGATATAGTTTCTTCTTGTCGCTGGTTACTTGCTTGAGGTATTTCGCGTAAGAGTTAAACTTTGGGCCAAGATCAAGATAATGTAAGAAGGCATCGCGTTCATAGCCCACATTTACAAAACATGCGTTCAGACCCGGCATCAGTTTTCTCACCTTTGCCAGATATATGTTGCCTACGACAAAAGAGGCCGACCGGCCTTCTTTCTGGAATTCCACCAGTCTCTTGTCTTCCAAGAGTGCGATGGAAATGTCTTTGGGCTGCACGTCAACTATAACTTCGCTTGTCATTCTTTTAATTTTACTGAGTGATTCTTTATCGGCCTTTTAATACAAAGAACAAACTTGTCGGCTTTCTTAAAGAGCCCGTCCAAGTTTGTTCCTTATTTTTTGCTTACAGACAAGCGTTGGCTACTTGCTCTTATGTCTGTTCTTTCTCAGTCTTTTTTTACGCTTGTGTGTAGCCATCTTGTGTCTTTTCTTTTTCTTTCCGCTTGGCATAGCTCTAATTTTTATAAGTTAATAAATCTGTTTACAATTTGATATCTGAAGAATTTATTTCTTGATTGCATCCACAAATATTTTGGCGGGCTTGAAAGCCGGGATGTTGTGCTCGTCAATGATTATGGTTGTATTCTTGGAAATGTTGCGGGCGGTCTTCTTCGCTCTCTTTTTAAGAATGAAGCTACCAAAGCCGCGAAGATAAACATTATCTTCTTTCTCTATTAAAGATTCCTTCACTGATTCCATAAAAGCCTCTACGGTGGTCAGCACGGTAGTTTTGTCAATGCCCGTTTTTTGTGAAATCTCGTTTACAATTTCTGCTTTTGTCATCTTTCTGTAAAAATAAATGTTTGTAATTGCCTAATTCCTAAATTTTTGGAATGCAAATATATAGCTTTTTAATAAGGAAAGAAAGAATATTGCTGAAAAAAAACTTGTTTTTTTGCTTTTTACAGTCTCGAAACAGCTAATTTTGTACTGTTTATATGCTTTGACTGCGATGGAAGATAATAATTTTGCCGGCAGACTGCTGGCGTGGTATCATGAAAACCGACGGAATTTACCGTGGAGAAATACTCATGATCCTTATATAATATGGATTTCGGAGATTATTCTGCAACAGACGAGAGTAGCGCAGGGATATGATTATTTTCTACGTTTTATGGAGCGCTTTCCGGATGCGGATGCCCTTGTTTCCGCGACAGAGGATGAGGTGCTGAGATGCTGGCAAGGACTGGGGTACTATTCGCGTGCCAGAAATTTGCATGCGGCGGCACATCAGATTGCGGAGCAGGGCGGTTTTCCGAAAACGTATGAAGGGATCCGTAACTTGAAGGGGGTGGGCGACTATACGGCGGCAGCAATTGCATCCTTTGCCTATGGATTGCCGCATGCCGTCGTGGACGGGAATGTCTATAGGGTGCTTTCACGTTTCTTCGGGGTAGAAGAACCGATAGATACTGGGGGTGGTAAAAAATATTTTGCATCTCTTGCGCAGGCCCTTTTGCCGGAAGGGCGTGAGTCGGCCGATTATAATCAGGCCGTGATGGATTTCGGTGCCTTGCAGTGCGTGCCGAACAGTCCCCGATGTATTGACTGTCCGCTTTCGGACGGATGTGTGGCTTATCGCGACGGGCGTGTTTCGGAGTTTCCTGTGAAGTCCCGCACGTTGAAAGTGAAGGAACGTTATTTACATTATATGTATATAGAGGCGGAAGGAGAGATCGCCCTTTTCAAACGGGAGGGGAATGATATATGGCGCGGTCTTTATGAACCGTTTCTGATAGAGACCAACGGTCCGTGCGGGGTGGAAGAACTGTGGGCCGGTACGGAGGTGCCGGAGGCTCTTCGTGCGGGGGATGCGGTGCTTACTTTTCTGTGTGGGGGAGTGCGTCACCAACTTACGCACCGCACATTGATTTGTGATTTCTGTAAAGTGGAATTGAAAGCGAAGCCGCAAGATTTCGGACGTCCTGTATGTTGGGTAAGTCCTCATGAGGCGGCCGGGTTTGCTGTGCCGCGTCTGATAGCCATGCTTTTTGAAAAGTTCGGTTTATGTTAGGAAAAACAAAAGGTTTGCATAAAAAGTGGCACGAATGTTGGTGAAATATGGTTTATTTATTAATTTTGGACGAAATTTAAACAAAGGAGAGTATGTCTTTAAATAAAGTAATGCTGATCGGCAATGTAGGCAAAGAACCGGAAGTTCGTTATCTTGACAACGGTGTGGCGGTAGCTTCCGTTGTGCTGGCCACTACGGAGAGAGGATACCGCCTGCAGAATGGTACAGAGGTACCGGAGCGTACGGAATGGCATAACGTCGTATTGTGGCGGGGGCTGGCTGAGACGGCGGAAAAGTATGTCCATAAGGGCGATAAACTGTTTATCGAGGGAAAAATCCGTTCGCGTTCCTACGATGACCAAAACGGTGTGAAGCGTTATGTCACGGAGATATTTGCCGATAATATGGAGATGCTGACCCCTCGTAACCAGTCGGCGCAGACGCGGACGCAGCCTGCTGCTTCGCCACAGGCCGATGCCGCTTCCTTACAGAACGGGAATGAAGATTTGCCGTTTTAATGTATCACTTAATTAATAAATTTTGGACTTAGATTCGTTTTTTTTGCGGTTGACGGACATGTTCGGTCAGATCGTGTTCTGTCCGCCCGATTTAGGAGCGACCGTCGCTCTTGTGTTAGCCGTTTTTCTGCTCGGATGTTCTGGTTTTGTTTCAGCTTCTGAAATAGCTTTTTTTTCTTTATCGCCTACGGAACTTGATACGATAGGGGAAAACAGGCACATGTCCGACGGTAAGATTCTTCAGTTGAAGGAAGATTCCGAGCGGTTGCTTGCCACGATTTTGATATCCAACAACTTCGTGAATGTCGCTATCATCATGTTGCTGAATTTCTTTTTCGGCAAAACCATTCTGTTCGGTGACAGCAGGGTACTGGAATTCCTTTTTATGACCGTATTGCTTACGTTCCTGCTTCTGCTGTTCGGAGAAATCATGCCGAAGATTTACTCATCTCAGCATACGCTTAGCTTTTGTCGCATGGTGGCTCCTGCGTTCGTGTGGATAGAAAAGTGTTTCTGGCCGCTTTCTTCTCTGCTTATGCGCTCGCGCAAGCTGGCCACTAAAATGATACATAAAGAGAACAGAGCCATCTCCGTAGACGAGTTGGAACAGGCGCTGGAACTGACAGACAAAAAGGACATTGCCGAGGAGCAGAACATACTGAAGGGGATCATACGTTTTGGCGGAGAGATGGCCCGCGAGATCATGACCCCCCGTATGGATGTGGTGGATCTGGACATGAAGACTCCCTATCCGGAGGTGCTCCGTTGCATTGTGGAGAGCAATTATTCACGTATTCCCGTGTATGCCGATTCGCATGATAATATAAAGGGAGTGCTTTATATAAAGGATTTGCTTCCCCATTTGAATAAACCGGCCTCTTTTCGCTGGCAGTCTTTGATAAGACCGCCTTATTTCGTGCCTGAGACAAAGATGATCGATGATCTGCTGAACGACTTTCAGAAAGGAAAGGTGCATATCGCCATTGTCGTGGACGAGTTCGGAGGAACATCGGGGATTGTGACGATGGAGGACATTATCGAGGAAATCGTGGGTGAGATTAATGATGAGTATGACGAGGACGAACGGCAATATGTTCGTCTGAACGCCAATACCTACGTATTCGAGGCCAAAGTATTGCTTACGGACTTCTTCAAGATCATGCAGCTCGATGCCGATTTCTTCGAAGAGGTGGAAGGAGAGGCGGATACGCTGGCCGGACTGCTGCTGGAGATAAAGGGGGAATTTCCCGTCCGGCATGAGGTGATATGCTTTCAGAATTATCGTTTCGAAGTGCTTGAGATGGACGACAGACGGATTCTCAAGATAAAAGTAACGGTGGAGAACCCAGCATTGCCGGATGGCGATAAGAACTCATAAATTCCGTCCATGCCGCTGTTGAAAAAGATAGAGTGTGAGGAAGGATGGGGGGGTATCTGGCAGATAACCGAGACTTTCGATCAACTGTGTGGTATGATACCGTGCGGCGAGTGTTACAGAAGGCAGGCGTTGCGTTTTGCCTCAGAGCGCAGGCGGCTGGAGTTTGTGGCCGTGCGTTTATTGATATTTATGCTGAACGGTCAGGATATGCCGGTGGAATATATGCCGTCGGGCCGTCCTTTTTTTCGCGATGACAGGGGGCTTTTTCTTTCCATCTCCCATACTTCAGGTTATGCGGCTGTGATGTTGTCCCGACATTATGCGACGGGCATAGATATAGAAGCCGTTTCAGAACGTATCCTGAAGTTGAAGGAACGTTTGACCGGGCCGGATGAGAGGGCGGAAACGCTCTATGAACTTCTTCTGCATTGGTCGGCAAAGGAAAGCGCCTTTAAGATTCTGGATGTACCGGGCATTGATTTTCGGGCCCATCTGAGAGTGTCGGGGTTGGAATGTCCTGCGGCAGAGGGTGAAACGGAAACGGCCGGACATTTCTTTTTATATTATAATCTGACTGACGGCAATGCCGGGCGTTTTCCAGTGCATTACGAGACTACAGACCGTTTTGTACTGACTTATACTTTTCATAAATCGTAGGCCGACGGGAGCCGTGACGTCTATTCGGGCAGAACTCTTTGTTATCGTCCGTTCCCGGACGGGAAGGTGATTTTGTCCTGATTCTTTCACTTCTTTTTTTTGTGGGCAATACGCAAAAAAATCTTCCTCATGAAATATTTTTTTATTCCGCATGGCGACAAAATTTACTCCGCATGAAAAAATACCGCACTCCGCAAGGCTTTTTATGTCGGTGCGGTTTGGGTATAACACATTGTAGGGTAATGTGTTATGATGTTGTGCCTGAAAAAGGGACTACAACTGGATTTGTCGCTATTTTTTCAATCTTTCCATCAGTCCGTCTACCGTACGGGGGCCACCGCCTTCATGCCATCGGCAAAAGGCGGAGCGTGAAGACAGGCAAAGTTGTCGCAGTCCGGACTGCGGCGCAGAAGGTCGGCCTCTTCCGATACGAGGCGGTAAACGAGCCGGTAACACTGTTCGCGGGTCAGTACCTTGTTCGTAATTTTTGTGAGTGTCTCTTTCATTGCTTCTGATTGTTGGGAGTGAGCTCCTGTGGTTCGTTGTGAAGAAGGAAGTTCTCCATTATAATGCGGCCGTCAGGAGTAAGCACGGATTCGGGATGAAATTGTATGCCATGGATGTCGTAATTATGATGGCGCAATGCCATGATGTGCCCTTCCGGGCTCACGGCAGTCACTGCGAGACAGTGGGGAAAGGCATCTTTATCCACCACCCAGGAGTGATAGCGCCCTACGGTAAACTCTTCGGAAATATTATTGAAGATATAGTCTTTTCCGGTGATACGGCAGCACGATTGTATGCCGTGGAACACTTCGGAAAGGTGGGTGAGCCGGGCACCGAATACTTCTCCTATGGCCTGATGGCCGAGGCATACGCCAAGTATCGGTTTTTGTCCGGCAAATGTCCGGATGACATCCGTCAGTAGTCCGGCTTCTTTCGGAATCCCCGGTCCCGGGCTCAGGACGATCTTATCGTAGGGTGCTATATCTTCCATTGCAAAAAGGTTGTTGCGTACCACAGCCGCTTCCACTCCTATGTCGCGTATAAGGTGATAGAGGTTATAGGTAAAAGAGTCGTAATTGTCAATGATAACTGTCTTCATGATGTTTCTGTGTGTTGGGTTGCTTTACAGTCGCTCTGCCATAAGGACCGCTTGCCGCAAAGCTTTCTGTCGATTGTTTACTTCCTGTAGTTCGTATTCTTCATTGCTTTCTGCCACAATACCTTCTCCGGCCTGAAACCGCAGTTCGTTGTTGCGGCTTGCAAAAGTACGGATAATGGATTGATTTAGCAATCTGTCCGGTCCTATCAACCTGATACAGCCACCATAGCCTCCTCTGTTGTGCGGTTCCGGTTCACTGATGAGTTGCATGGCCCGTACTTCCGGAGCACCGGACTGCGTGCCGGCCGGGAATGTGTCGGTAAATGTTTTGGCGGGATTGGCGTCCTTATTCAGTTTTCCGCTTATGCGGCTTACCGGATGAATGGCGTGGCTGTGATATGGCATGTCCCTGTGAATTGCTATAGGATTCGGGGCAATGAACGTGCGGCTGCTCTTGTGGTTGTGATAGTCTGAGCTTTCCGTCAGCGCGCTTTGCGGATACAGGTCCCGGACTTTCTGGTAAGTACTTACGGGGGTGCGCAGGTTACCGGGGAATTTCCGGCATATCGTAGTATAATAAAAAGTATTCATTTTTGATGAAGTGTATGGTGGGTAATGTTATCGGGGCTATTCGTGGTAGTGTAGGGCGGATGGGTAAGATAAGTGTTCAGATCCTTGTCACCCCGTCCGCTGACGGTCAGTACCACCACATCCTCTTTTTTGAATTTCATGCGAGGCAGCATGCCGAGTGCATGTGCGGACTCTAAAGCAGGAATGATGCCTTCCAGGCGGGTCAGTTCAAAGGCGGCTTTGAGGGCTTCATCATCGTTGACAGCCATGACCGTAGCCCGATGTTCATGTGCCAGATGAGCATGCAATGGTCCCACACCGGGATAGTCCAGGCCGGCGGAGAGGGAGTAAGGTTCGGTGATTTGTCCGTCTTCATTCTGCATCACCAAAGTTTTGCTGCCGTGCAGGATTCCCAGCGAACCGCAATGTATGGTTGCCGCAGTCTCTCCGCTTTCCACCCCATGACCTCCGGCTTCACCGAGATAGATTTTTACGCGCTCGTCGTCCATGTAGTGGTAGATGCTTCCGGCAGCGTTCGAACCTCCTCCCACGCATGCCATCAGGTAGTCGGGATAGTCGCGTCCCTCTTTTTCCCGGATTTGTATCTTGATTTCGCTGCTTATTACGCTTTGAAGCCGGGCTACAAGATCGGGATAAGGATGAGGACCTACCGTGGAGCCTATGATGTAGAACGTGTCCTGCGGATGGAGGCACCAGTCGCGTATAGCTTCGTTTGTGGCATCTTTCAGTGTTTTGCTACCGCTTTCTACAGGGAATACTTCCGCACCGAGCATCTTCATGCGCTCCACATTGACATGCTGGCGCTCCACATCCGTAGCTCCCATATATACCCGGCAGGGCATACCCATCAAGGCACATACTGTGGCCGTGGCTACACCGTGCTGTCCGGCTCCCGTTTCGGCAATGATGCGGGTTTTTCCCATTTTCAGTGCCAAAAGGATCTGGCCGAGGGCATTGTTTATTTTATGTGCGCCTGTGTGGTTTAAATCCTCCCTTTTCAAGTAAAGCTTGCATCCGTATTTCTCGCTCATCCTTCGGGCATGGTAAAGAGGGGAAGGCCGCCCCACGTAATCTCTCAGGAGCGCATGATACTCCGTTTTGAAGGCCTCGCTTTCAATAATGGGCAAATATTTCTGTCTGAGAGTTTCCACTGTATGGTAGAGATTTTCCGGGACGTATGCTCCACCATAGATTCCGTAATAGCCGTCCGAGCTTACTTGATAAGTTTTCATTTTCTTCGTCTTTTATTGGTGATAGATAAACAGTGTTGAGAATATAAAAAAAGAGGCCTGTCGTAAGTACGACAGGCCTCCATGTCTTCACATTGGTGTGTGGATGATACATACGGGCATGCTCCTCACGACTTTTCCGGTCTTGAGTTCTGCCACCA
Source organism: uncultured Paraprevotella sp. (assembly GCA_910586505.1). Classification (GTDB taxonomy): domain Bacteria; phylum Bacteroidota; class Bacteroidia; order Bacteroidales; family Bacteroidaceae; genus Paraprevotella. The sequence goes on from CAJUGV010000002.1 coordinate 101,533, forward strand.
CCAATATGTATTTTTGCTTGTGAACATTGTCCTTGTGTGCTTGTTGTTTCTGCTTTAATGTCGCAAATATACACAGAATTTTATTCTATGCAAATGAAATCGAAAAAAAACTGAAGAAAGTGAGAATAATCTCTTCTTTCTATGTACGGAGTGATATGTCTACGGACGGAATCATTCTTTCACGCTGAAATCATAAGCCTTGAAATCGCCGTATGTGTTTACGGCTTTCTGTGACAAGTCCGTCAATATATACTCACCGGGCATCAGAGGGGTGAGGGGAGTGACGGCAAACCCCATATCGGGCAGATTCTCTATTTTGAAAAGTCCCAGCTCTACTCGTGTATAATCGCAGTCTTTTAATTCTGCGCATGGCAGATTGCGGAAACCGCGTCTTTCCTTCAGGCGTACCAAGGCATAGTCGTTTAAATTCTGGGTAGTAGGATAGATGGCGAATCTGGGATTTCGTGTGGTAACCTGTCCCGCGCGTGGTTTTGAAAAGTAACGCTTGATTTTCCCTCCAACGTGAATGCCTTGTATGTCCCATCCTCTTTTCAGTTCACTTTGGCTTGTAATGGGGCGCATCGGGAACACAGAGTCACCGACAAAAATGAAGACTGTGGGCGCCGGTTGGGGCATTTGCGCTTGCAGAGGCTGAAGGAATAAGAATGGAAACAGCAGGTTTGTTACGGTTATAATCTTCAATATTGTTTTCATAACGGTTCATATTTTTTAATATAATTGAATTGAGCCGCCATCCGATGCAGCATATTTTTTTAATAGTTCTTGTATGTACTCCGCACAAGCCGTCACTTGTTTTCTGTTTCCGTCATAACCATTGATTAAAGCCAACAGGCGTGTGGTTGATACGCTGAGTTTGGTGCGCTCGTGGTCGCTTGTGGGTGTGCCGATTCCCCCTATGCAGTCTCGATATACGGGAAGACCGGTGATGTTCAGATGACCTCGTCCTATACCTTCGTACGGTTCTTCTTCACGTCCTATTCCCAGCGTAATCGTGTTACCCGCTATTTTCATATCGTCAAATCCTCCGATAGAGTAACCATAGGCGATGGAGGCAAGGTTAATTAAATCCACCACCGTGTCTATTTGGTAGAGATCTTGTCCTTTCAGCATGCGGCGGATGAGAGCTTCGGATGAAGGGCGATAACGGCTGGGATCTTTACCGCAACGTTTGTACATGGTGCGTGTGGCTTGTATGGCCGGCATTTCTTTGATGGATTCTGTGGTATATTTGTTGCAATAGCTTGTTCGAAAGAGACGGATTTCTTCCCATAGCGTCGCGGAATAGGGAGTATTTGTGATATTGGCCTCTACGGCTGCCCCCACGAAATGAGGACAGACCGCCAGTATTTCATCTGAAACTCTTATCGTCTTCATATTATGATTGTATTTAGGCTATCGATGTCCGGGATGTCAAAAACGCCAGTATAACTGTACTTCACCAATGTTGTAGTGCTTGTCTCCTACATAGTTCTTGTCTTCTACAAAGCCATATTGTGCTTGTAATTTCAGGTTTCTGAAAAAGTAGTAGTTTACGGCCAAATTATAGATACTTTTTTGTGTATCGCTATTCTTACTGTCGCGGTAGACATCCCATTTGCCATAAATTTTGCATTGGTTTCCGATAGGAACACCTACCGTAGCATACCATCCGTCCGCTTTGTCACTGCCCTCTACTGTTGCCGTTCCGTCATCGGTTACGTGATAATCGGAAATCTTGTGTCCCTGGCTGGTAATGTATTCGCCTCGTACGGTCCAGTGTGATTCATATTTCAATCCGAAAGACATTCGATTGCGGTCCACGGTGATTTTCTTTCCGGAAACATTCTTACTATAATCTCCGGTCCATCCGAATGCACCGATACATAAGTCTTTTAGCGAGGATATCCAGAGTCCGCCGATGAGGTCTTTGTGATTGTTGCGGTCGGAATGATTGATGCCCTGCCCGTTATAGACTCCTAATTGGTAATGCAGCCAATGGCGGGCGTCTTTGGAAGATTTGAACAAGTCTCCTTGTATTTGCAAACCTAAATCTCGTCCGCTGCTTGAATGTTCGCCTACCCGGTCGTTCATACCGGAAAGAATATTTATTGCTTGTGAGTTGCTTCCGAAACCAATATCCCATGGGTTCATCGGGTTTTCAAAAGTAAAGCCTCGTTTGAACTGTCCGAATTTAATAGAAAGAAAAGAATACCTGCTCCATTCCGCCCATGCATCCAGCACTCTTGCACCCTTTTCGGCACTGGTGCCGGCAACTCCTGTCATGTCTATCTGGAGACCGTATTTAAAGTCCCACATCTTGCCGTTCACATAAAGACGGATAAGGCGGATGTCAAAAGTTGAATGAGATTCGTTTTTACTGTCCAGATCCTGATCATTGAATGCTGCTTTTCCGACCACGTATCCTCCGAATGTGGTATTTTGTCTGATATTCTGCCACCATTTTTCTTTGTTTTCTTCGGCCTTGCTGTGATGGAGCAGACACAATCCTCCTATTAAAAGAATAAATTTTCTCATTACTTATAGTAACCTCTTATATTATACTGCAAAGTTAATTTAAAAAAACGTCATAAGTTTCAGATGCGGGTGCTTTTTAGACTTAACTTGAAGAAGTTATTGGCTTGCAGTCATTATGGAGAAATAATTATGGTAGGAATTATGGACCGGAAAGGAGGGTAGCGGACAAACGAAAAGACTGTTGAAACAGACGGAGGTTCATACGATGGAGGTGTTGCAAGCTTTCGGATGAGATCCGGCCTTCGGGTAGTGTCTGTCTAAAGAAATAGTATCTGGTTTTATAAGAAAGTAGATTGAAAATGGCGGAATTAAGAGAAATTTGCGTACTTTTGCCTATAATTTGGCTATTTTATGAAACTACTGCATCTTATTGGCGGATTGTTGTTGACATTGCAGGTAGCAGCAGTTCCGGCCCGTTTTCATATTTTTCGTGCGCGGATGAGTGACGGGACTTTCCAGAATATTCGTTTTTACGGGGATGAAAATGGCAGTTATTATGTAAATGAAGAAGGGTTCGTTGTTGAAAAAGATGCGAATGGTCGTTTTTATGTAACTTTCGAGCGTCCGCATGAAGTTGCGGAAAAAAGAAAGGTACCGGGAAAAAGACTGGGTGATTTGGAAACGGCCCCAATAAATTCTATAGGTACCCCTAAAATTCCTGTCATATTGGTAAACTTTAGTGATGTGAAATTCTCAGTGGCTAATACTGATGAGAAACTGGTTGCATACTACGACCGTTACTGTAATGGAACATTTGACGGAAACCTTTATACGGGTGCCGGAAGTTCGGGAGCTGTCCGTGATTATTTTGTTCAGCAGAGTGACAGTTTGTTTCTTCCTCAATTTGAGGTGATTGGGCCTGTTACGCTGACAAGACCCATGTCTTATTATGGTCAGAATGGGGCGAATGGAGTCAAGGACATTAATTACCGTGAGTTTACCCGGGAGGCCTTGTCATTGGCTGTAAATAGGTGTTCCGATTTTAAGGATTTGTTTGACAATGATGGTGATGGAATTGTGGATCTGGCTTTTTTCATTTACGCAGGTCTTCCAGAGTCAGATCCAGGTGTGACGGAAGATGCGATATGGCCGAAAGAAATGATATCTCCCACCACAATCGGAGGAATTACAATAGCTGTGTCGGCTTGTTGCAGTGAACTTTCAAAGACAAGTAAGGGGGATGAGGCGGCTGGAATCGGTACGATGTGTCATGAGGTGTCCCATTCTTTAGGTATGCCAGATGAGTATGACACACGGAATGTAGCATTAGGGATGTCTTACTGGTCGTTAATGGATTCCGGAAACTTTTGCAATAATGGAAGGACGCCGTGTGGCATGACGGCGTATGAACGGTCTTTCTTGAATTGGCGACCACTTGTGACACTAAAGAATAGTACTACGGTCAGACTTCGTCCGCTGGAGGCTGGAGGAAGGGGCTATAAGATTGTCAATGAGGAGGAACCGAATGAATATTATATACTTGAAAACAGACAGGCTGTCGGGTGGGACCGTGGTTTAAGCCGGTTGGGGCATGGCATGTTGGTGGTGCATGTGGACTATAATACATCCGCGTGGGGCAATAATGCCCTGAATATGGATGAAACGCATCAGCGTATGAGTTTTATTCCGGCTAACAATGTATATGTAGGTCCGAAAAATGCAAAGAGTGCGGTAGAGTTGTTGGAGGCACTGAACGGTCAGCTTTACCCCGGAACGACAGGGAATACGTCTTTGACGAATGAATCCACACCGGCTTCAGTGGTTTTTCAGGGTGGTTTTATGAATAAACCTATTACTTCTGTCCGCGAGATGGAAAATGGGGATATTATATTTAAGTATATGCCTAAGGGCAGATTGAAATGTCCGGTTTTGAGGAATGCGGAAGACATTACTTTTGAGAGCTTTAAGTTGAAGTGGGATGTTTCGGAGAATGCCATGTGGTATGATATTGTGGTGTATGGTGTGGATGAGGATGAACGACGTACGGAAAATCCTGTTTTTCGTGCGGATTCATTGAATGTGCCTGCATGTATTGTGACGTTGGACGGATTTAAATATAAAAGATATGTTTATTCCGTTTCCGCAATGGCAGACGATTATGAAGATTCTCCATTTTCGGTTTTCGGTGAAGTGGAATTGCCAGCTGATGGTATTGGTGAGATAGAAACGGGTAATAAGAGTGAAGTAAAGATGTATACTATGTCGGGCATATTGGTCCAACCGTCTGATAGAGATAAACTTCACCCTGGGGTCTATATAATAAATGAGAAAGGAAAGACACGTAAGGTAATTATAAAGAATCAATAATAAAAGGAGTGAAAAAATGAAGTTAAAAGTAATCGTAGCATGTTGCTGCTTGCTGTTTGCTATAAATGCATCAGCGCAATTAGAAGATCTGCTGAAGAGTCTTCAGGGTAGTAGAAGCAATTCGGAGGCAAGTTCAAAGGATGATAAGGGAAAAGGTGAGGTATTGGGTTCTCTTTTCCAACATCTGATTGGAACGGCCAAGGTTGAAAATTCAAGTTTGAAAGGAGAGTGGTTCTATGAAAATCCGGCAGTAGTGTTTGAGTCATCTAACCTTTTGAAGAAAGCAGGAGGAAGTTTAATAACAAATACGACTGAGAAGACATTGCAGAAATACCTGACAAAGATAGGTTTTGTTCCCGGGAAGGTTCAACTTACATTTGATGGGGAAACGGATTTTACAATGATGATAGGAACCAGAAAGGTAACAGGAAATTATACGGTAAATAATAATGAGATAACGTTTACGCGTCGTGGACTGATCAATCGTCCTGTGACTGCTAATTTAGCAGTCAAACTAAGCGAAATGCAGATAACATTTAAGGCGGATAAATTACTTGATTTTCTTACTCATATATCCAGTATGACCAGCAATAGCACACTGAAGATGATCGGGAATGTAGCCGGTGGATATGACGGAATGCAAATAGGTTTCCAGTTTAAACAAAAGTAATATATACTCTTGTGTTGCCGGGGAGCGTTTTTTACAGGAAAGGTTCAAACGAATTACTTTCCTGTATTTTTTTATTTTATTGAAAGGGGCTGAACTTTAATATGCGCGGGATCTTGACTAGTTTTTTATTTACGACTTTTTTAATTGAAATTCCTCCTTGCTGTTCGGCAATATAAGTAGAGTCGTTTTTCATTGTTAGTCTGATTTCTTGTATTTCTGAGCCAAGGTCATTGGACAGCCTTATTGTTGCTGTTTTATCATTATTGATTTGCGAGGATGTCACCATCCATGTTCCGTAAATATTGCCTTTCATATATCCTTTCATAGGGCCGAATATCTCCATTCCTGGGACATTGACACTCTCTTCATATAAATCTAAATGGAAATAAATTTTATTCTCTCTGTCATGAAGTACGACTTTAAAAGGATGGCTTGCTTCTATGGTAATAGTATACAGGAAAAACATGCAGGTTATAATTAAACTCTTCATAAATTACAGTAATTTTTGTTTAAAGTTAAACATGGTATTTCAGGAATACAAGCAGTTTAATCTTTTTTTTGATAAATTCCATGTTATAGGTAATATGATTGTTTTATTACTATCTGATGAAATGATTTTTAATAAAAATGGAGGCTTTTTCTTTTGAGGTTTCTGTAAAATTTGTAACTTTGCCAACTGATTATAAAAGGTTAGAAATGAGTAAAGAAATATTGGTTCCTGATTTTATTTTTGAATCGAGTTGGGAAGTATGCAATAAGGTAGGAGGCATCTATACTGTATTATCCACTCGAGCTAAGACTTTACAAGATAAATTGAAAGACCAAATTATTTTCATCGGGCCGGATATCTGGAAAGGGAAAGATAATCCATTGTTTAAAGAAGATGAAAATTTGTTGAAATCATGGCGAGAGTTTGCACTAAATAAAAATTTGCATGTGAGAGTGGGGCGATGGGAAATCCCCGGTAATCCCATAGCTGTTTTAGTTGATTTTCTTCCATATTTTTCTATAAAAAATGATATCTATACCCAATTATGGAATGATTATGGAGTTGATTCCCTTCATGCATATGGCGATTACGACGAAGCATCCATGTTTTCTTATGCTGCCGGTCTGGTTGTTGAAAATTTTTATAATTATGCTTTAAAAGAGACGACTGAGCATGTTGTGTACCAAGCTCATGAGTGGATGACGGGCTTGGGGGCTTTATATATTCAAAAACATGTTCCCCAAATAGCTACTATATTTACTACACATGCTACAAGTATCGGACGTTCTATTGCAGGAAATCATAAGCCTCTCTATGAATATCTGTTTGCATACAATGGAACTCAAATGGCACAAGAGTTGAATGTGGAATCCAAACATTCTATAGAGCGTCAGACTGCACATCACGTAGACTGTTTTACAACTGTAAGTGAAGTTACAAATCGTGAGTGCACTGAATTATTAGACAAATCTGCAGATGTGGTGTTGATGAATGGTTTTGAAAAGGATTTCGTTCCGACTAAAAGTCAATATACCAAGAAGCGTAGAGAGGCGCGGGCAAAGCTGCGTGAAGTGGCTGGAGCATTACTCGGAATGGAGTTCGGTGATGACGTGATGCTTATATCAACCAGTGGACGGTATGAATTCCGTAATAAGGGCATTGATTTATACATGGAAGCACTGAATCGTTCTTTACGTAATAAAGAACTGAATCGTACTGTTTTGGCTTTCGTTGAGGTACCTGGGTGGGTATGTTGCCCTCGGGAGGACCTCAAAGAAAGGCTGCTCTCTGATGAAGAATATGAAACTCCGCTTGAGTGGCCATTGGTAACTCACTGGTTGCATGAGATGTCGCATGATCAGGTAATAGATTACATGAAGCGATACAATATGTGGAATCATCCTGAAGATAAAGTTAAAGTGATATTCGTGCCATGTTATTTGGATGGAACAGACGGAATATTCAATATGAATTATTATGATTTGCTTATAGGTATGGATATGACTATATTCGCCTCTTATTATGAACCTTGGGGGTATACGCCATTAGAAAGTGTAGCATTCCATGTACCTTGTATTACGACCAATCTGTCTGGTTTTGGAATGTGGGTAAATCAGTTGCTTGGAAAAGATGGTGATTTAGAAGATGGCGTTCAGGTGGTGCGGCGTACGGATTACAATGCCTCCGAAGTGGCTGATGCTATCAAGGACGCTATTACACGATATGCTTTATTTACTCCTAAACAGGTTGAGGCTGTGCGTAAAAAGGCCGTTGCCATATCAGAACATGCACTTTGGAAGAATTTTATACAATATTATTATCAAGCGTATGATTTTGCACTGCGTAAGGCAAAGTCGCGAATGGCCTAATATGAAAGAATATAGCAATAAATTTATAATTTAAATTGAAAGATTATGAAGATTAAAGCAAGTTGTTCTAATGGAGCAAATTGGAAACAAGTAAATGTAAAGTCTAGGATACCCAAGGATTTGGACAAACTTGAGGAACTGGCCCGTAATATGTGGTGGGCGTGGAATCATGATGCACGTTCATTATTCCGTAGTTTGGATGAGGATTTATTTGAAAAAGTGGGTCAAAATCCCGTATTGCTTTTGGAACGTCTTAGTTACGAAAAAATGGAGGCTTTGTCAAAAGATACTTCTGTAGTTCGTAAGATGAATGAAGTTTATGCAGCTTTCCGTGAGTATATGGATGTAAAACCTGATAATACTCGACCTTCTGTTGCATATCTTTGTATGGAATACGGTTTAAATCAGGTGCTTAAGATTTACTCTGGAGGCTTGGGAGTTTTGGCTGGCGATTATCTTAAAGAAGCTTCTGACAGTAATGTGGACATGTGTGCTGTAGGGTTCCTTTATAGATATGGTTATTTTACACAGACCTTATCTATGGATGGCCAGCAAATTGCAAATTACGAAGCTCAGAATTTTGGAAGTCTGCCTATTGAACGGCAGTTGGATGCAGAGGGTAATCCAATGATTGTAGAAGTTCCATATCTAGATTATAAGGTATACGCTTCTGTATGGAGAGTTAATGTAGGGCGTATCAAATTGTATCTTTTGGATACAGATAATGGTATGAATTCTCAATATGATGCTCCGATTACTCATGCTCTTTATGGTGGTGATTGGGAAAACCGACTGAAACAGGAGATCCTGCTTGGTATTGGTGGAGTTTTGACATTGAAAAAGTTAGGTATTAAGAAAGATATATATCACTGTAATGAGGGACACGCAGCCTTATGCAATGTGCAGCGTTTATTAGATTATGTACAGGAGGGACTTACTTTCAACCAATCTCTTGAATTGGTTCGTGCATCTTCTCTCTATACGGTTCACACTCCGGTTCCTGCAGGTCATGATTATTTTGATGAAGGTTTATTCAGTAAATATATGAGTGGCTATGCTCCGGCACTAGGTATCACGTGGGATGAATTGATAGGTATGGGACGTCAGAATCCAGAGGATCACTCGGAACGCTTCTGTATGTCTACATTTGCATGCAATACTTGTCAGGAAGTAAATGGTGTAAGTTGGCTTCACGGTAAAGTGTCTCAGGAGATGTTTGCTAATATCTGGAAAGGGTATTTCCCAGAAGAAAGTCATGTTGGTTATGTGACGAACGGTGTGCATTTCCCTACTTGGTCGGCATCTGAATGGCAGAAGCTTTACAATACTCATTTTGACAAAAACTTTATGCACGACCAAAGCAATGAGAATATTTGGGAAGCTATTTATAATGTTTCTGATGAGGAAATATGGAACACTCGTGTAGCCTTGAAGACAAAGCTGATACATTATATTCGTGAGAAGTTTCGCGATAGTTGGCTGAAGAATCAAGGGGATCCTTCACGTGTGATTTCTTTAATGGATAAAATTAATCCGAATGCTTTATTGATAGGTTTCGGACGTCGTTTCGCTACTTACAAACGTGCTCATCTTCTTTTCACGGATCTTGATCGTTTGGCTAAAATAGTTAATAATCCTCATTATCCAGTTCAGTTCCTTTATACAGGCAAGGCTCATCCGGCTGACGGTGCAGGTCAGGGGTTGATAAAAAGGATATATGAAATCTCACAACGTCCTGAGTTTCTGGGTAAGATTATTTTCCTGGAGAATTATGATATGCAATTAGCTCGTCGTTTGGTGAGTGGTGTGGATATTTGGATGAACACCCCGACCCGTCCGTTGGAGGCTAGTGGTACTTCTGGAGAAAAGGCTCTGATGAATGGTGTGTTGAATTTATCTGTCCTTGATGGTTGGTGGCTTGAAGGCTATAGGGAAGGTGCAGGTTGGGCGTTGACCGAGAAACGTACTTATGATAATCAGGCTTATCAAGACCAACTAGATGCTGCTACAATTTATAGTTTGCTTGAAAATGAGATTTTGCCGTTGTATTATGCACGTAATAGCAAAGGGTATTCTACAGGATGGGTTAAAACTATTAAAAACTCTATTGCGCATATCGCTCCTCACTATACGATGAAGCGTCAGTTGGATGATTACTATAATAAGTTTTATTGTAAGGAGGCTGCACGTTTTAAGGTGTTAGCTGCTGATAATTATGCCAAAGCAAAGGAAATTGCTGCTTGGAAAGAAATAGTTGCTTCTAAATGGGATGAGTTGGAGATCGTTTCTGCTGATAAATGTGATGATTTGGTAAATGGAACGATTGAAAGCGGGAAAGACTATACTATTCGTATTGTTGTGGATGAGAAGGGACTTAATGATGCTATTGGTATAGAACTTGTGACATTGCATACAGATGTAGAGGGGAAGGAGAGCATTTATTCTGTGGAACCGTTTGAGGTTGTGAAGAGAGATGGTAATTTGTACACATTTGAGGTGGTTCATTCCATTAATAATGCAGGAAGTTTCAAAGTTGCTTATCGAATGTTCCCGAAGAATGGTGATTTACCTCATCGTCAAGACTTCTGCTATGTAAAGTGGTTTAATTAATAAAAACTACCACTTATTGAAGAATATTTGTTTTATGCTCCTGAATGAATTATACATTCAGGAGCATTTTTATGTGTGATATTCGGATGTATTTGAATTTAGTGGACTTGAAACGGAATGACGGGAATAGCTATCAAAGTTATTCCCGTTATTGTTTAATCAGTTATTTATAATAGGCAAACTTATTTGGGGTAATGTTGTAAATACTCATCTATCTTAATTTAAATGAATATTTACGCGTATAAAAGCTATGGTGGTTCATTGTCATAATATAGCATTAAATGAACTATTTTGGGAAGTTGGTTAAATTTGAGTATCGACTAACCAATTTATAAATGTTATATGGCAACTATTAAAGTAAAATTTCGTGCGGCAACTTCAATGGAAAGAAAAGGTACATTGTTTTTTCAAATTATTCATGCTCGCTTAGTAAGGCATATTTATACAGCTTATAAACTGCATTTGTCGGAATGGGATGCTGGGCGACAGAGAATAGTTATGCCTTTAGATTCCGATAAGGTGCGGTGGGATTATTTGATATCTCTAGATAAATATTTACGTAGAGATTTGGAGCGGTTGAGTGTAGTAATTATGCGACTTGAACGTACGGGACAGCCTTATACAGTTGATGATGTTGTTATGTTATATCGCTCACAATCTAATAATTGTGGCTTTATATCGTTTGCAAGTGAACTTATTGTTCAGTTGAGACGGATTGGAAAAGATTGTACAGCTGAGACTTATACTACTGCTCTTAATCGATTTATACGGTTTAGATGTGATAAGGATATTTCGTTTGATGAGGTTGACTTTAAATTAATGCAGGAATATGAGATCTATTTAAAAAGTTCTGGGATTTGTCCTAATACATCTTCCTTTTACATGCGTAATCTTCGTGCCATATATAATTATGCAGTGGAGAAAGGGCTTACTTCACAGAGATATCCTTTTAAGCATGTGTATACGGGAGTTGATAAAACTATTAAACGTGCTGTATCTCAGAATGTAATACGCCAGATTCGAGATTTAGATTTATCGTCACAACCAGCTTTGGAATATGCAAGAGATATTTTTATGTTTTCGTTTTACACTCGCGGAATGTCGTTTATTGATATTGTTTTTTTAAAGAAGAAAGATCTTCAGAATGGTATATTGTCTTATCGTAGAAGAAAAACAAATCAACAACTATTTATTAAATGGGAAAAGCCTATGCAGGATATAATGGCCAAATATGCGATGAATGATACCATCTACCTATTTCCTATTATTAGAAATAATGGACAGGAGGAAAGAAAGCAGTATAAAAGTAGGTTACGTCAAGTAAATAGATCTTTGAGAATAATTGGAGAAAAATTGGGACTGGCAGTTCCTCTGACTACATATGTAGCTCGCCACGGATGGGCAAGCATGGCAAAAAGTAAGAATATTCCTCTTTCTGTGATTAGCGAAGCAATGGGGCATGATTCAGAAGGTACAACTCGTATCTATTTAGCATCACTTGATACTTCGGTGATAGATAAGGCTAATAGCCTTATTATAAAATCTTTGTAGAAATATTGAGTTGTGATGGGATAGGTTGTGAGCATTAGAGTTATGTAATACCCAATAATTCGATTTCGAAAACAAGTGTTGAACCTCCTGGAATTCCTGGTTGTGAAAGTTTTCCATAACCTACTTCTGAGGGAATGTATATTTCCCATTTGTCGCCTATACACATTTGTTGCACTGCTATGACCCAGCCTTCTATAAGATCGCTCAAACGGAATGCGAGAGGAGTTCCGTTACGACTGCTATCAAAGATTTTGCCATTAATGGTCCATCCTGTATAGTGGGTAGTGATAATACTTTGGGGAGTAGGATGTTTTCCATTATTGTTGCCGAGAGTTAATACTTTATAATATACTCCTTTAGAAAGTGGTCTAACATTTTCTTCTGTTGCTTTTGCGGCAATCCAATTTTTGTTGGCTTTTATATATTCCTTTTTTGCCATCTGTTGTTTTTAAATGAATAAGGCGTACTTTTGTACGCCTTATTCATTGTTTGTTTGAAAGAAGTTTTTAATAGAAGTGTTTATGCTTCAACTGTTGTTTCTTCAGCTGTAGCATCAGCAGTAGGTTCTGCAGCTTCAGCTTCAGCCTTTGCAGCTGCTTCAGCGGCTTTCTTCTCTGCTACTTTTTTAGCGATCTCTTCATTGATTTTTTTCTCAGCTTCTAAGCGAGCTTCAGCAGCTGCTTTCTTCTCAGCAGTTTTTTTAGCCTCAAAAGCTTCAAGTCCTTTCAGCCTATCACTCTTCCATGCTTCGAACTTTGCTTGCGCAGTAGCTTCATCAAAAGCACCCTTCTTTATACCTCCACGGAGGTGTTTCATCATATAAACACCTTCTTTTGACAGGATGTTACGAACTGTGTCTGTAGGTTGTGCACCTACTTCCACCCAATAAAGAGCGCGATCGAATTTCAAATCTACAGTGGCTGGATTGGTGTTAGGGTTATAAGTACCAATCTTTTCTGTAAACTTACCATCACGTGGTGCTCTTACGTCTGCAATAACGATGCTGTAGAAGGCATAGCCTTTACGACCGTTACGTTGCAATCTAATTTTTGTTGCCATAATTAATGTTTTGTTTTTATAGGTTTGAAATGTGCTGTTAAACTCGTAACAGCGCGCAAAGATACACTTTTTCTTTGACCTGCCAAAGATTACTTTTTGTTTTTTTCGCTATTTTTTTGATCTTGTACTATTTATCTATATTCATGCTTGCTTTTATCATATATATAATAAGGAGTATATACATCAGTGCAGCAAGCCACTCGCTGGCTGGATTATTCCACCACTCTGAATACTCGAATGTGATTCCGCCAAAACGTAAGGCTGCACTTACAACTCCCATTAGTGCACCGCCCGCAATGAATCCGGATGCAATCAGAGTGCCCTTCTCTCCTCTCTTTTTATTTATGTTCAAGTTGTTATTACGTGTGGTGATGAACCAATTTATTAGTCCTCCTACTAACAAGGGTAAGTTTAATTCAATCGGGATAAACATTCCTAAAGCGAAGGCTAAAGCAGATACATTGAAAATTGTAAGGATTATGGCGATAACAGCTCCAATGCTATAAAGTAGCCACGGTACGTTAGAGCCACTCATCAAAGGTTCTATAACTGCAGCCATGGCATTTGCTTGTGGAGCTGCAAGCTGTCCATTTGTGAAACCATATGTATCATTGAGTACCTTGATGACTCCTGCTACCGTTGCTGCTGAAACCAACGTACCTAAAAACTTGTACGTTTCCTGTTTGTGGGGAGTACTTCCAAGCCAATAGCCAATTTTCAAATCTGTAATAAAACTACCTGCAGTAGACAGTGCTGTACATACAACTCCTCCCATAATAAGTGCTGCTACCATACCTGTCGGTCCTTTTAGTCCAACGGCAACCATGATGACGGAAGCCAAAATAAGCGTCATCAAAGTCATACCAGATACCGGATTGCTGCCGACAATGGCGATTGCATTTGCTGCAACAGTGGTGAAGAGAAAGGTGATTACCGCTACGAGAAGCACTCCAGTAAGAGTAAAAAGTAGATTACCCTTCATAACACCGAAATAGAAAAATAGTAAAGTGACAACCAAGGTGGCAAGGGAACCTAGCATGATAATTTTCATTGATAAATCCCTCTGTGTACGGGGCACTAAAATACCACTTTCTCCTTTGCTTTGCATTTTATGAGTGGTCAGTCCTATAGCGCCAATAATTATTTTCCTACTTTTGAAAATACCTATGATTCCGGCCATCGCAATACCTCCAATACCAATACTTTTTGCATATTGGAAAATTTGTTCAGCACTGGCATTGGCGGCTGTGATGTGTGCCCCTCCTTCTGTTATGATAAGTTCTGGGAAAATCCAAGAAATAGCAGGAACTATTATCCACCATATTGTAATAGAACCATAGCAGATAATGAGTGCGTATTTTAGGCCTATGATATATCCCATACCTAAAATTGCTGCTCCAGTATTTATTTTGAAAATGAACTTGGTTTTATCTGCTAAGATTTGTCCCCATTGAAAACAACGAGATGTCACACTTTCATTCCACCATCCCGTTGTAGCAATGATAAAGTCATATATACCGCCTACTACTCCTGCAACTAAAAGTGGAAAAGCCTGATTACCTCCATTTTCTCCAGAAACCAGTACTTGGGTGGAAGCGGTAGCCTCTGGGAAAGGATATTTTCCGTGCATATCTTTTACAAAATATTTACGAAATGGAATAAGAAATAAAATACCAAGTATGCCTCCTAATACTGATGCAATAAAAACTTCTATGAAATTTACTGTTATTTCAGGATACTTTTCTTTTAAAATATAAAGTGCAGGTAACGTAAATATAGCTCCTGCCACAATCATACCAGAACAAGCCCCAATACTTTGTATCATGACGTTTTCTCCCAAAGCTCCTTTTCTATGGGTGGCATTCGTAACACCTATTGCAATAATTGCTATAGGGATGGCTGCTTCAAATACCTGTCCAACTTTTAATCCTAAGTAGGCTGATGCGGCTGAAAATATGATTGCCATAAGTACACCCCATAATATGGACCAAATGGTAATTTCTTTATATTTTCCATTAACTTGCATCAGTGGTTCATACTGTTCACCTTTTCTGAGTTCCCGAAAAGCGTTTTCTGGTAAGCCGTTTTGTTTTTCACTACTTTTCATTCAAGTGCTTTTTTATATTTTATTAAATAACTGAACAAATATATAAATTCCAAAGCATAAAGTTCTTGTTTCCTTTACAGAATTTCTTTAAATAGTTTAATTTATAATGTTTGTCTCTCACTATTCACTAATTTTGCAGTCCATTCTAAATAATACTGCATGTTATATATTATAAAATATGTATTTTGTTTTTTTGTGCTAATAGGTATTGTTGTTTGTCCTCTGAAAGCGCAAGTCAGCGGACGAGTGACAGATGCTGATACTGGTGAGCCAATACCTTTTGTTAATGTATATTACGGTCGGCAAAAGAATTTCGGAACCACAACAAACGAAAGAGGAAAATATACTTTGCAAGCTCCTGTAAAAGGAGATACTTTGATTTACTCTTTTGTTGGTTACGGATCTTATAAAATATATGTGGAGGAGGGAGAGAAAAGAATACATAATGTAAAGTTAAAAAAATTAGAAAAAAGGTTGAGTGAACTGATAGTAAAGCCTAAAAAGAAACGTTATAATCGTAAGGATAATCCAGCCGTAGAATTAATTCGGAAAGTAATAGCTGCAAAAGGAAACAATTCTTTGAAACAAAATGATTATTATCGTTATGATAAGTATCAACGAATTACTTTTGGTTTTAATAATATCACACAGCATTTTATTGATAGTGGTTTTTTACGCAAATATCCGTTACTCGTTAAACAAGTGGAGTATTGTCCGCAAACCCAGACTCATATTCTACCCTTGACTTACAATGAAACCTCTTCCGAACATATTTATCGAAAAAAACCGGAGGCTGAACGAAATATTGTAAGAGGTGAACATTCGGAGGGATTGAACGAACTGTTTGCAACTGGTGATATTGTGAACACTGTGCTTCAACGTTTTTTTGCTGATGTGAATATTTATGATAATTCCATCAATCTTCTGGAGCGTTATTTTACAAGTCCGTTGTCATCTACCAATGCCATCTCGTTTTATCAGTATTACATAATGGATTCTCTGCAGGTGGATGGAGAACCGTGTGTAGAATTGAGCTTTATACCCCAAAATCCACAGGATTTTGGGTTTTCCGGGCGTCTTTGGGTGTTGAACGATGGTTCTTATCAAGTGAAACGATGTTTATTGAATCTACCTCTGCGATCGAGTGTCAATTATATTAGCAACTTGGTGATAGAGCAGGATTTTTCTACACTTTCTAATGGGCAAAGGGTATTAATTAAAGATAACATGATCGCTGAAATGGGAGCTTTGAAGAAATATCACAATATGCTTATCAAGCGTACTACCAGTTATTCTGGTTTTGATTTTAGTCCTATTTTAGATGAAAGATTCGATATTCGTGAGCGTTTGAGAGATGGTTCCACAATAGTGAAAGATGAAAATTTCTGGTCATTGTACCGGACAGACTCTCTGACGCGTTCAGAGGCCAATATGTCTACAATGGTGCGGGATATGATGCGTAAAAAGGGTGCCGGATGGGTGATTTGGATTGTACGAGCTTTTGTGGAAAACTATGTGGAAACATCGCCTTCGGGTAAAAAGAACTATGTTGATATTGGCCCTGTCAATACTATAGTATCGTCTAACTTCATAGACAAACTGCGTTTACGTATCAGTGCACAAACTACAGCTAACATGAATCCACATCTGTTCCTGAAAGGATATGCTGCCTATGGAGTACGTGATCGAAAATGGAAATATGAAGGTGAAGTAGAGTATTCATTTTTGGAAAAACAATATTCTCCGGAGGAATTTCCTAAGAACTCCATAGCTATATCAACACGTTATGACGTGATGGCTCCTTCTGATGCTATGTTGCCGACGGACAAGGACAATGTGTTTGCATCTTTCAAAACACGGACCATTGACCAAATGTCATATTTCAGACAGTATAATCTGCGCTATATGTATGAGTTTGATAATCATTTCGGTATTACGGCTCAGTTACGACATATTACTCAAACACCGACAGGTTCTTTATTTTATCGTTCTCTTGGGGGGGATCAAGTTCCTGAATTAACACAAAGTGAGGCTTCACTAATCTTACGTTATGCACCAGGCGAGAAAGTCGTCGTTACGAAACAGAAACGTCATCCTGTCAATCATAATTTTCCGGTTTATGTTTTAATGCATACGTCTGGTTTTAAAAATGTGTTAGGTGGAGATTATACTTCTAATTATACCGAGCTGTCAGTGACAAAACGGTTTTGGTTAAACTCTTATGGACGTATAGACCTTTATGGACGTGCCGGTGCTCAGTGGAACAAGGTTCCATTTCCCTTATTAATAACACCGGCAGCTAATAATTCCTATATTATTCAGCGAAATATGTTTAATATGATTAATAATATGGAGTTCATGAACGACCGTTTCATTTCAATGGAAATACAATGGGACTTGAGCGGTAAGTTGTTTAATCGTATTCCGCTGTTAAAGCATCTTAAATGGCGTGAAGTGATAGGTTTTAAAACGCTTTATGGTAAACTGACGGATAAAAATAATCCTCAAAATCGGCCTTTAGACAGTCGTTTGTTTGAATTTCCTTCACGAGAAGGCGTATTTACCAGTTTCGTCATGGGAGACACGCCCTATATGGAATTAAATGTCGGAATTCATAATATATTTAAGATACTTCGTGTTGACTATGTGCGGCGGCTGAATTATCTGAATATACCCGATACGAAGAAAAATGGAGTAAGATTTGTATTACAGTTCGATTTTTAATATTAAAATATCATGGCAGCGCCATTAGCAGAAAGATTGCGTCCACAGACTTTGGATGATTATATAGGGCAGAAGCATTTGGTCGGTCCGGATGCCGTATTACGCAAGATGATAGAATCCGGTCACATCTCATCCTTTATTTTATGGGGACCTCCCGGAGTGGGAAAGACAACCTTGGCTCAAATAATAGCGCATAAATTGGAGACACCTTTTTATACTTTGAGTGCTGTGACAAGCGGGGTAAAAGACGTTCGTGAAGTGATTGAGAAAGCCCGGAGTAACCGTTTTTTTACACAAGCCAGCCCCATACTCTTTATTGATGAAATTCATCGGTTCAGCAAGTCTCAGCAGGATTCATTATTGGGAGCGGTAGAACAGGGTACAGTTACGTTGATAGGAGCCACGACAGAGAACCCTTCATTTGAGGTTATTCGTCCGTTATTGTCTCGTTGTCAATTATATGTACTGAAGAGTCTTACGAAAGAAGATTTGTTGGAATTGCTGTATAAGGCGGTAGAACGAGATACCTTCTTAAGGACGAAAAACATTAAATTTCGTGAGACTGATGCAATCCTTAGATATAGTGGTGGAGATGCCCGTAAATTGTTGAATATTCTTGAATTGATAGTTGAGGCAGACGGGACGGACCATGTTTTAATAACCGATAGTACTGTTGTTGAAAGACTTCAGCAAAATCCATTGGCTTATGATAAGGACGGAGAAATCCATTATGATATTATATCTGCTTTTATCAAGAGTATCAGAGGTAGTGACCCCGATGCGGCTCTGTATTGGTTAGCACGTATGATAGAGGGAGGAGAAGACCCGTCGTTTATAGCGCGTCGGCTGGTAATTTCAGCCAGCGAAGATATTGGTTTGGCTAATCCCAATGCACTTTTACTTGCAAATGCTGCTTTTGATGCCGTTATGAAAATAGGATGGCCGGAGGGACGTATTCCTTTGGCGGAAGCTACGGTTTATTTGGCTACAAGTCCGAAAAGCAATTCAGCTTATAATGGAATCAATGAAGCTTTGCAGCTTGTGCGGCATACCGGTAATTTGCCGGTACCGCTGCATTTACGTAATGCTCCGACACAGCTTATGCAGGAATTAGGATATAGTAAAGGGTATAAATATGCACATAATTATAGTGGAAATTTTGTCGAACAACAGTTTCTGCCGGATGAGATTATGAACAAACGGATTTGGTTTGCGCAAGAGAATGCTGCCGAATCCAAGTTGCAGGAACGTATGATACAGCTATGGAAAGAACGTTATAAATAGTTTTTGTTTGAATAAAATTCCCGTCAAAGTGCTTTTATACGCTTTTTTTGTTAATTTTGCCATTTGTAACAATACCTTGTAGAAAACGAAACAATACAGATGAAAAGCGACATAGAGATTGCCCGTGAATGTGGGTTGCGTCCCATAGAGGAGATTGCCGATATGGTGCAGATTCCAGTGGAAGAATTGGAACATTACGGAAAGTATATAGCTAAAGTTTCCGAACATCTGATAGATGAAGAAAGGGTTGACAAGAGTAATTTGATTTTAGTCACAGCTATCACTCCGACAAAGGCCGGTATAGGAAAAACTACTGTATCCGTAGGGTTGGCATTGGGGTTGGGCCGTATTGGAAAGAAAAACATAGTGGCTTTAAGAGAACCCTCTCTCGGTCCATGCTTTGGGCTGAAAGGGGGAGCCGCCGGGGGCGGTTATGCTCAGATATTGCCGATGGATAAAATTAATTTGCATTTTACGGGAGATTTTCACGCTGTTACATCTGCTCATAATATGATTGCCGCTTTGCTTGATAATTATATTTATCAACATCGAGAGGAAGGATTTGCCCTAAAAGAAATTTTATGGAGACGTGTGCTGGATGTGAACGACAGAAACCTGCGTTATGTCGTGACCGGTTTGGGGGCAAAAACAAATGGAGTTACGATGGAAAGTGGTTTTGATATCACGCCGGCATCAGAAATAATGGCTATTCTTTGCCTGGCAAAGGACGAACAGGATCTGAGGCGTCGGATTGAAAACATATTATTGGGTACGACTATCGAAGGAAAGCCTTTCCGGGTGAAAGATATGGGCGTTGCCGGTGCTATCTGCGTACTTTTGAAAGATGCCTTGCATCCCAATTTGGTGCAGACAACGGAGAATACGCCAGCTCTCGTACATGGGGGCCCTTTTGCAAACATAGCACATGGCTGTAATTCCGTTGTAGCTACGAAATTAGCTATGACTTATGCTGATTATGTTGTAACGGAGGCTGGATTTGGAGCAGATTTGGGAGCTGAGAAGTTTTTTAATATAAAGTGCCGAAAATCAGGATTGACCCCAAAACTTACCATAATCGTCGCTACGACGCAAGGATTAAAGATGCACGGCGGCGTGGCACTTGAGGGTATTAAATCTCCTCATTCAGCTGGATTAAAGAAAGGACTTGAGAATCTGGATAAGCATATAGAGAATATGCGTGCCTTCGGACAGACGGTGGTGGTTTGCTTCAATCGTTATGCCACGGATTTGGAATCGGAAATAGCCTTGTGTCGTGAACATTGTACTTCTATGGGAGTTGGCTTTGCCGTGAACAATGCTTATCAAGAAGGAGGAGAGGGAGCAATAGAGTTGGCGGAACTTGTAGTTAGAACCATAGATGAACATCCGTCTTCTTCCGTTGTATTCACTTATGATGATAGTGACGACATAGAGACAAAAGCTGAAAAAGTGGCTGGCCGGGTATATGGGGCGGATGGTATTGTTTTTTCTGCTGCAGCTCGAAAGATGCTGGCCCGTATCCGTCAGCTTGGCGTGGAGAATTATCCTGTCTGTATAGCCAAGACGCAGTATTCTTTTTCGTCAGACGTCCATTCTTATGGAGTGCCCCGAGGTTTTAAGATACAGATTAAAGATGTAATAGTCAATTGCGGTGCGGAAATGATCGTTCTGGTAGCTGGTGATATTATGCGGATGCCGGGATTGCCAAAGTCTCCGCAGGCAGAACGAATTGATTTGATAAACGGAGAAATAGTGGGACTTTCATAAATACCTGAGTTTTTGTCGGGAAAGATTCGTTGTGAGAAGTAGATGAGAAAACCGATAGTTTCAATAAAAGGAAAAAAGAAAATTGCCGCCTTGTGTATTCTTGGTATATTGGGAATTTACATTTTGGCCCGTGGATACTATTGGCATAGCAGTTCGCTTCCCGATTCAGATACAGTAAGGGCGGTGGATTCGCTGAATGACAAGGTCAGGAGGGCACGTTTTGTTTGTCCCGACAGTGCTTTGCTGTTGGCACGAGATGCGGTTCGGATATCCCGCAACTATGAGGACGGTCGAAACGAAGCGCTCAATCATCAGATGTTTGTCCGATTTCTGCGAATGGATTTTGACGGCTGTCTGGAATTATACAATCATATTCAACAAACGACCGATAATCAGATTGAATTGTTGATAAGCGAGGTGAATATGATGATGATTAGCCAACGGGCGGCGCAGAATCGTATGTTTTTTGATTACTATAATCGGGCACTTGAACGCATTCGGCGCATCAGGGAGGAATACGATGAGATAGAAGGACGAACTAAAGAACGGTTGGATTATGCTCTTGTCGAATTCAATTTAACAACGTCGGACTGTTATATGCATCTGATGCAGGAGCAGGAAGCGGGAAAGCATCTTCAGGCAATCGATATGGAGGGATATATCCAGCAAAATAAGGATCTGCTTACGGATTATTATTATCAAAGCGGTGTTGTCATCCAGAATCGTGAGGATTTGGGGCCGGAGCGTATTATAGATGCTTTTGATAATTTTTATTTATCTTATACTAATGCGGTTCATTGTGGAAATATCTATTTTACATCTCTTTTGGAACAGGTCTTTTCTGAGATATTTTCTCATTCCTCCTACTATAATATTATACAAAAAACTCGTGCTACAGAGCTGGACTACCTATATAATATATTTGTAACCGAAGAAGAGACCCTCCCCTCCGTGTCGCCTTCGCTTAATCTGTCCACGGCTATGGCGAAAAAGGCATTGAATGATGCCGGTCGCTGCGGAAGCCTTTTGCTTAAGATAAACGGATACCGTGTATTAGGTAATGTGATGTTTGTCCGTGGGGAATACAATCGGGCGCTGAATTGTCTGGAAACGGCATTGTCCTACCTCAATCTTCATCATCAAATGTTCTATCCGGAGGATAAAAAGAGATTGCTCGCTTCCTATGAGGCCGGAGGAGATTCCGCAGTGGATATGCAGTGGGCCATAGATGCTAACATACAGACTATACCTGTTTATCTGGCATATATTCGTGAAAGGCTCAGTGTGACATACAGTGCCTTGAACGAGAAACAGAAATCGGATTTTAATAGGAATCTGTATCTTGATTTGATGGATTTTACTCGTCAGGACAAGTCGCTTGAGAGCCGTGCGATCTTGTTGTCTCAGGACAATAAGATACTGAATACTGTTCTTATAACTCTTATCATCCTGACTTTAATTTTTTGTTTCTTTTTGTTTTTGTATGCACATAAATGGAAGAAACGGGATGCGGAGCAGTATTCTCTGCTCAAGGAGATGTCCGATTGGTTTATGGCCGTGGCCTTTGCTCGCTCCGAGCAAGGATTGGATGAGGCTTTCAACGTTTATCCATGGATTAAGAAAGAGAAGCGGATCTTGCGTGAGATAATTCGTCCTTACATCAAGTGGATGGAAAAGAACCGGACCTTATCCGGGCAGATGGATGAAGAAAGAATGCAGTTGCAGGAGGACTTTCTGCAAAATGAACGGCAGATCGCACGCGATAAGAGAAAAAATATATCCAAACGCGCTAAGGTTTCTCTGGTGCATTCCATAACTCCTTTTATAGACCGTATTCTGTATACGGTACATAAGATGGAAAAGCGTAACCAATATGATGAAGATTCCTTAGAGTATATTGGTGAATTGGCGGGAGAGATCAATAAGTATAATAATGTTTTGGCCGAGTGGATCCGTCTGAATCATGGAGAACTAGGGCTGACTATAGAAAGTTTTCCCATACAGGAATTGTTCACGTTACTGGAAAAAGGGCGATATAACTTCAAGCGCAAAGATATAGACTTCCAAGTGATTCCTTCGGATGCCTGGGTAAAAGCAGACCGTGCCCTCACATTTTTTATGCTTAATACACTGATTGATAATGCCCGCAAGTTTACTCCCGCAGGAGGACGGGTTACAGTGAGTGCGGAAGAATTGGAAGATGCGGTAGACATTAAGGTATTGGATACGGGATGCGGTCTTACCGAATCTGAGATAGAACTTATAATGTCGTCTAAGATATATGATGCCCAACAGATCGGTCTTGGCTCATCATCTATACATAAAGAAAAGGGAAGCGGCTTCGGTCTGCTTAATTGTAAGGGTATCATAGAGAAATACAGAAAGTCCGGTGAGTTTTTCAATGTGTGTCGCTTTCATGTAGAGAGCAAGGAGAAACAAGGATGTTGTTTCTCTTTCCGCTTGCCTAAAGGGGTGATTCGTAGTTGTATGCTCCTATTGATTCTGATAACCCAATCGTTCTTTTGTCCGGCGGAGATACATGCCATCCGGACAAACGTGAAGAATGTGGCCCGTAGTGAGACAGGCGTAGATTACGGAGAACTCACACAAGCATTGTTTTATGCCGATTCCGTTTATTTCTCCAACGTGGACGGAAATTATTATCAAAGTATGCGTTATGCTGATTCATGTTTCAAGTATATCAATATTTATTACGCCGATTTACTTCCCCGGAAATGTATAAACCGTAGACTGACAACTGCAGGATGCGGAACAGAAGAGTTGGAGTGGCTTTCGCAGGGAATAAAGGCAGATTATTATCTCATTATGTGTATTCGTAACGAGGTGGCGGTGGCGGCATTAGGTCTGCACGAATGGGATATATATGAATTCAATAATATTCGTTTTACACATCTTTATAAATTGCTTACCAAGGACGAATCCCTGGGGCGCTTCTATGCCGGTCAACGTAGCACTCAGGCCAATCTGTCTGTCAGTCTGGTTTTATTGGTTCTGGTGTTTTTTACTTTCATCTTCCTGGTGTATATCGTTTATTTTCGCCGACGTATCCTCTTTCGTTTCAATGTGATGCAGGTCCTGGGCGTGAACCAGGCCATGCTGAAAGTGGTAGACAAGTATGAACAATGCGGGAATACCGGTGAAATGATGTCGGCGCTTCTTTCCGTCGTATTGTCACGCCTGAAAGAATTACATGAAACAAACAGTATCCGTCTCTTGTTGTACAGATCGCGGGAAGATAAATTAGGAGTATTCTCAAGGGGAAATAGTTTCTACGAGGTTCTGTCAGAATCCTTACTTGACAGGGCCTATGAAACGGAGACGGTCGTCTTCGATGAAATATCCAATATACAAGCCTATCCTTTGCTTGTCAGAACGGGAAAGAACGAGTTGTTCTGCATCGGTTCGCTGGCTGTGAATTACGGTATATATCGAATGCAGAAGAAGGATTTCGTACTGGAGGAGTATATTGTGAATTATCTGACTATCTTGTTGTATGAGGCTGTCATCCAGCGTGGCTACAGACAAGATAATATGGAAAATGCGGAAACCGACAAGCAACGTTCTCTTTATGAACGTGCAAGAATACGGGTGCAGAACCATATACTGGACAACTGTCTTTCCACTATCAAGCACGAATCCATATATTATCCCAATCGCATTAGGCAGTTGGTGCAGAAGATGGAAGGACAGACGGACAAAAGTAATTTGAAAGACAATATACGTTTTTTGTGTGAGCTTGCGGAGTATTATAAGGAAATCTATACACAGCTTTGCGCGCAGGCCGACCGTCAGATTGATTCGGGATATTTTAAATGTGAGAAACTCTCACCCCATGATGTGATTAAGGAATGGATGAAGTTGCAGGTAACCTGGATGGAGAGGAACACGCCGGGCGTCGCTTTGGTGATAGACGAAAGGCTGCCTGATGACAGTTTTATGAATGCAGACTCTACACTTGTTGCTTTCATGTTGGAGACATTGGCTAAGGAATGGGCCATGCAGATGAAAAGAAAGGGAGGTGAGGGACGTCTCATGCTCCAAGTGTCGGAGGATGGCGGCTTTATACGTTTTTCATTCATGACCTCTGTGCCGATTTATACTCACGAAGAGGCCATGAGACTATTCTTTCCGGATGTGGACCACTACTCCTATCTGTTGTGTAAAGAGATTGTACGTGAACATGATAAATTAAATAATTTCTGCGGTTGCCGCATCAATGTCAAGATGGAGACGGAGTCTCCCGGATGTTGTATATGGTTTACCGTACCAAAATATAGTTGATATGGGAATGGATTCTTTTAAGATAATCATAGTAGAGGATGTGAAGCTGGAACTAAAAGGCACGGAAGAAATAATCCGAACAGAGCTTCCCGAAGCTGAAATTATCGGGACGGCAATGAACGAAGCGGATTTCTGGGATTTGATAGGGAAGCAAGTGCCCGATTTGTTGCTGCTTGATCTGGGGTTGGGAGGTTCTACCACCATTGGTGTGGACATTTGCCGCCAGGTGCGCCGTAAATATCCGGAGTTGCGTATTCTGATATTCACCGGTGAGATTCTCAATGAGCGCCTTTGGGTGGATGTATTGAAGGCCGGGGCCAACGGCATCATTCTCAAGACAGGAGAGTTACTGACACGCAACGATGTGCGTCAGGTGATGAACGGACGGAATTTTGTTTTCAACGAACCGGTACTGAAAAAAGTCGTCTGCCGTTTTATGCAGTCGGTAGAAACCGAGCGCCTCCACAAGGATGCTCTTATACGTTATGAGATCGATGAATATGACGAGCGTTTTCTTCGGCATCTGGCGTTGGGATATACCAAAGAGATGATTACCAATCTGCGCGGTATGCCTTTTGGAGTGAAAAGTCTGGAGAAGAGGCAGAACGAATTGACGGCCCGTCTGTTCGGGACTTGTGAAAGGGGAGGAGTCAATGCCACACGTCTCGTTGTCAGAGCATTGCAACTGCATATTATAGACCTTGAACATTTGAATCCCGATGAGGAATAGGATAATGACATATGGCAAGGGGCGTCGTGCGGCTACGGTGATCATGTTCCTGCTCCTGGCAACTCATCTGTTGCTCCTTCCGTTATCGTGGCTGGGGAGTGCAGCCGGGCTTCCGTGGGGCAATTATCTCTCCGACGAAGGCATCCGCTGGTATTTTCTGCATATACAGGACGGCTTTTATTCTCCATTTTCTGTGGGGACATTTTCCATAGCATTACTGATCGGCTCTTTGGAGAGAGCCGGTCTGACCGATGTCCTTGCGGATATGGTCAAGGACGGCCGCGTGTCGCTGACGTACCGGCAAAACAAAGCCTGCCTTATATCCGGAGGCTTTTTCGTGCTGTATATGGCGGGAATCTTGATTTTATTGTTGGGTCCTCACAGGGTGCTGCTCAGTGTGACGGGTCATTTTTATCCTTCACCGTATTTTGCCGGTATCCTGCATATTGCATCGCTGGGAGTTGTAATCACTTCGCTTATTTATGCCGTGATGAGTTTTCACCTGCGCGGATGGATGGAGTGCCTTTCGGTGATTTATTGGGGGATACAGCGTTACGATGTATGGATTCTTGATGCCATACTGATGTCACACCTCTATCATGCCATCTGCTACGTATGGGGAGATACGGCAAACGGTGATGTTTTTTGTATGATGATGTGAGTTCCGGGGTGAGTATGGTACAGGATTTTTTTAGTAGGATAGAACAGGAACTGGATGATGAGCAGCTCCGTGCCGTGCGGTATGTAGAAGGGCCGTCGTTAGTAATAGCCGGAGCGGGTTCCGGCAAGACGCGCGTATTGACCTATAAGATTGCCTATCTGCTGGAACAGGGCTTGAAACCCTGGAACATTCTGGCTTTGACTTTTACCAACAAGGCGGCGCGAGAGATGAAAGAAAGAATAGCCGGTCTGGTGGGTAAAGACCTCGCGGCCGGATTGTGGATGGGTACGTTTCATTCCGTGTTTTCGCGCATCCTGCGGTTTGAGGCGGACAGAATCGGTTTCACACCCCGCTTCACCATATACGACCAGGCTGATTCGCGCAGTGTGGTGAAAGCGATTATACGTGAAATGGGGCTGGACGAAAAGTTGTATAAACCCAACATGGTGGCAGCATCCATATCCAATGCCAAAAACCGTCTGATTCTGCCCGATGCCTATTGTCGGGACAGTATGATCCGGGATTCGGACAATAAGGCAAGGGTGCCGCTGACAGGAGAAATTTATCGCCGTTATGTCAGGAGACTGCAAGTGGCGGATGCCATGGATTTCGACGACTTGCTGGTTTATACTTATCTGTTGTTCGACCGAGAGCCCGACGTTTGCGACCGCTATGCCGACAAGTTTGATTTCGTTCTCGTAGACGAGTACCAGGACACCAACTATGCACAACACTGCATTGTCTGGAAACTGACACAGCGTAAACAGAAGGTGTGCGTGGTGGGTGATGACGCACAGAGCATCTATAGCTTTCGTGGAGCAAATATAGACAATATACTTAATTTCAGCCAGAAATACAATAAAGCGAAACTTTTCAAACTGGAGCGGAACTATCGTTCCACGAAGTACATCGTGGCTGCGGCCAACAGCCTGATCAGGCATAACGACAGGCAGATACGCAAGGAAGTGTTCAGCGATAAAGAGGGAGGTGCGCCTCTTCAGCTTTTTTCGGCATACAGCGATTTGGAAGAAGCGGAGATTGTCGTGAACCGGATAGCGAAACTGCGCAGGGAAGAAAGGATGGAAAATGATGATTTTGCCATTCTTTACCGTACCAATGCACAGAGCCGCACCTTCGAGGAAGCCTTGCGTAAACGCGGCATCCCTTATCGGATTTATGGGGGGCTGTCGTTCTATCAGCGCAAGGAAATAAAAGATGTGATAGCCTATTGCCGGCTGGCTGTGAACCCGCGTGATGAGGAGGCTTTTAAACGTGTGGTCAATTATCCCGCGCGCGGAATCGGACAGACTACGATGAACAAGGTGGCGGCTGCGGCTGCGGAATCCGGCGCAAGTCTGTGGGAAGTGGTCAGCCAGCCCGAACGTTTCTCCTTGCAGATCGGCAAGGCCACTGCAGGAAAATTGCAGACGTTTGCAGAACTTGTGGCCTCTTTTATGGAAAAAGCGGAGGAGACAGACGCCGCATCCGTGATTCAGGATATTTTGCGTGAAAGCGGTATGATGAGAGAATTCATGCAGGACACCACTCCCGAAGGCATGGCGCGCCAGGAAAACGTGCAGGAACTGCTTAATGGCGTGCAGGAGTTCGTGGCGCGCCAGAAGGAGGAAGGGAATGCCGACGAAACCGGAGTGGGCCACTTTCTTCAGGAGGTGGCTTTGCTGAGTGACTCGGATAAGGATGAAGACGACGATGACAGAAGGCTGACGCTCATGACCGTCCACTCGGCCAAGGGTTTGGAATTTCCCGTGGTCTTTGTGGTGGGAATGGAAGAAAATCTGTTTCCCAATGAGATGTGCGGATACAGCAAACGTGCTTTGGAAGAGGAGAGGCGCCTATTTTATGTGGCTATCACCCGTGCGGAGCGTTTCTGTTTTCTGACCTGTGCCCGCAGCCGCTACAGATTCGGGAAAACGGAATTCAGCAGTCCGAGCCGCTTTTTGCAGGATATCGATCCGCAGTATATCCGGATAAACAATGGGGACGAAGAGATGTTCGGCAGCGTATCGGGCGGGAGAAACAATTACGGCAACGGTTCTTTTCAGGTGCGTTCGGACAGCGGCCGCCAGCGCACCGTGTATTCGGACTATCCCGTAAAGGCCAGGGTGTCGGGCCTGAAACCTTTATCGGACGTTGCGGCGAAGGCGGGGAGAAGGATGGAAGAGAAAGCACTTGTCGTATCTTCTGCGGAATCGGTGGCAGCCTCAGATGGTGGTGAGCTACGCGAAGGCATGCGTATCGAGCACGAACGTTTCGGGCTCGGAGTGGTGAGAACGGTGGAGGGGAGCGGAGACAATACCAAAGCCACGGTGGAGTTCCGGAACACCGGTACCAAACAATTGCTCCTGCGTTTTGCCCGTTTTAAAATTTTGTCCGATGGGACGGAAACATACGAAAGATAGCATACGCGAGTTGTCTTTTGTGCATACTCCTTAATCGGCCGGAGCATTCTTTGCTGACAAAATGTCAATCGTTTGGGGAGGTATCCGCTTCGTTTGTCCTCCTTCCGGAGCATCAAAAGAATAGAAATACCGCATAAATATTCATTTGGCGCTCTTTTATGCAACAATATACCGAATATATACGTTTTTAGTGCGCCCGAAATTTAATTTTCGGACGCACTAAAATATTTTTTTATCCGCATGCAGACGTGATCTTCTGTGCAGAAAGTGAAAAAGTGGGGATGGAAGGCATAAAAAATATCCTTTTTTGCGCCATTTTTTCTCTATTTTCTTTTTTCTTCTTAGTGGCGGGAAGCTGACATTCTGTACAGTTCTGGCGGAGAATGTCCGCAAGTTCGGGGAGTAGAGGAAAGGGAGAAAGGCTTTTTTACCGTTATTTGTCGGAAAAATACTTCTGCGGATATCTTTCTGACAAGGGCCGAGTGGCTGTAGGTGGCTTATTCGGAAGCACTTTCCGGCAGAGAGCCGGATAAGCGACTGTTGCGTGGGCGGAATTGACATTCTGACAGTATGGCGGGGTTATCCGGATGCCGTGGCCAACAACTGAAGTGCGTCTTGCTGAAGGCAGTCCGGCTCCCGCTCTTTTTCTGCGCGGTGCTTGGGCCTTTTCCCTGAAATGCTTATTTTTGTATGTGAAATAACGAAACGGGCTGCTGTCCGGGCAGACGGCGGTGCATCTGCTTGCTATGATAAAAAGAAAGAGAAATGGAAACGAAAGAACAGATAGAACGGTTGCGCAGTGAACTGCACCGTCATAACTATAACTATTATGTGCTCAATGCTCCCGAAATATCGGATATGGAGTTCGACCGGATGATGCGGGATTTGCAGGAGCTTGAGAATGCGCATCCGGAGTGGGACGACCCGGATTCGCCCACGAAACGGGTGGGAAGCGATCTGAACAACGAGTTTGTGCAGGTGTCCCACCGCTATCCCATGCTGTCTTTGTCCAATACTTACAACAAGCAGGAGGTGGCCGATTTCTACGAGCGCGTGCAGAGCGGGCTGGAAGGCGAACCTTTTGAGATATGTTGCGAGATGAAGTACGACGGACTGTCTATCTCGCTTACTTATGAACACGGCCGGCTGGTGCGCGCGGTGACGCGCGGTGACGGTACGCAAGGCGATGACGTGACGGAAAATGTAAAGACGATACGTTGCATTCCGCTCCGTCTGCACGGAACGGGGTATCCCGAAGAGTTTGAGATCCGCGGTGAGATACTGATGCCGTGGACCAGTTTTGAGGCACTGAACCAAGCCCGTGAGGAACGTGAGGAACCTCTTTTCGCCAATCCGCGCAATGCGGCATCCGGAACTTTGAAGAGCAAGAACTCATCGGTGGTGGCGCAGCGCCGGCTGGATGCTTACCTCTATTCTCTTTTAGGGGAGCAAATATCGGCCGACGGGCATTTTGAGAATCTGGAACAGGCACGGACATGGGGATTCAAGATTTCGGACGGGATGAAGAAGGTGTCGACCTTGCAGGGCATCTACGATTTCATAGATTATTGGGATGTGGAGCGCCGGAATTTGCCTGTGGCAACCGACGGGGTGGTGTTGAAAGTAAACTCGCAACGGCAGCAACGTGCCTTGGGCTATACCGCCAAGAGTCCGCGCTGGGCCATTGCCTATAAGTTTCAGGCCGAGCGCGCACGCACGCGGCTGAATACGGTTACTTTTCAGGTAGGACGTACGGGGGCGGTGACTCCGGTGGCCAACATGGACCCTGTGCAACTGGCCGGTACGGTGGTCAGGCGGGCCACTTTGCACAATGCGGACGTGATGAAGCAATTGGACCTTCACATAGGCGACATGGTCTATGTGGAGAAGGGAGGAGAGATTATTCCTAAAATTGTGGGAGTGGACACCGACGCGCGCGGGAAGGAGACAGGAGAAAAGGCCGAATTTATCGTTCACTGTCCGGAATGCGGAGCCGAACTGGTACGTTATGAAGGAGAGGCGGCCTGGTATTGTCCGAATGATACGGCCTGTCCCCCTCAGATAAAAGGACGCATCGAGCATTTCATCAGCCGGAAGGCGATGAATATAGACAGTCTCGGTCCGGAAACGGTGGACGAATATTATCGTCGCGGGCTGATACGCGATGTGGCCGATCTTTATGATATTCAGGTGGAACAGATAAACGGCGAGGACGGAACGCGGGAAAAGTCGGCACGCAAGATCGTCCGTTCGAT
The DNA here is from genome assembly GCA_910586505.1 of uncultured Paraprevotella sp. Lineage (GTDB taxonomy): Bacteria > Bacteroidota > Bacteroidia > Bacteroidales > Bacteroidaceae > Paraprevotella. The sequence continues at coordinate 132,873 of CAJUGV010000002.1, forward strand.
AGCGGATTCCGTAAAAGTGCCTTTCGAGCGGGTTGTGTTTGCTTTGGGCATACGTTTCGTAGGTGAGATTGCTGCCAAGACATTGGCCCGCCATTTCCGGACGATGGAGGCGCTGGCTTCGGCTTCATTGGATGAGCTGCTGCAGATTAACGGGATAGGCACGGTGATAGCGGAGAGTGTCATCCGTTATTTTGCGGATGAGAAAAACCGTGATTTGGTGCACCGTTTGCAGGAGAAAGGGGTGAGCATGAAACTTTCGGAGGAAGAATTGAGGGCACAATCCGATAAACTGGCGGGGCGGAGTATAGTGGTAAGTGGTGTTTTTTCACATCATTCGCGCGATGAATACAAAACCATGATAGAGCAGCACGGAGGAAAAAACGTGGGAAGTATTTCGGCAAAGACTTCTTTTGTGCTGGCCGGTACGAATATGGGGCCGGCCAAACTTGAGAAAGCCGGAAAACTGGGTATCCCCATCCTGTCGGAAGATGAGTTTCTCAAAATGATAGAATAGTAAAGGATCGTTTGTATTTTGCGAATTAATTTGTATTTTTGTCGCGAATTTGATAGAAGTACTTAAACTATGGCACAAAATAAGTTCAAGGGGTTGGGTATAGCTTTGATAACCCCTTTCAGGCCCGATGGTGAGATTGATTTTGAGGCGTTGACCCGTCTGGCGGAATATCAGATACAGAATGGAGTGGATTTTCTGTGTATCATGGGAACGACGGCTGAAACGCCTTGTCTCTCGGCAGAGGAAAAGAAAAAGTTGAAGCAGGTACTTGTGGACCGTGTGGCAGGACGGGTTCCGTTACTGATGGGATGCGGAGGAAACAACACGGCTGCCGTGGTGAAGGAACTAAAAGAGGGAGACTGGAGCGGAATCGACGGGGTGCTTTCTGTCTGCCCATATTATAACAAACCTTCGCAGGAAGGACTCTATCAGCATTTCAAAGCCATAGCGGAGGCTTCTCCCGTTCCTGTCGTATTATATAACGTGCCCGGGCGCACGGGAGTGAACATGAATGCCGAGACAACGTTGCGCCTGGCCCGTGACTTCGACAATATAGTGGCCATCAAGGAAGCAAGCGGGAATATCACCCAGATGGATGATATCATTAAGAACAAGCCGGATAATTTTGATGTGATATCGGGTGACGACGGTATTACATTTCCGTTGATTACGCTTGGAGCGGTAGGAGTGATTTCGGTGATAGGGAATGCCCTTCCGGCCGAATTCAGCAGAATGGTGCGTATGGCACTGAACGGTGATTACGAGCATGCCCGCATTATCCACCATAAGTTTGCCGAACTGTTCAAACTATTGTTTGTGGATGGCAACCCGGCAGGAGTGAAGGCCATGCTTCATGCCATGGGTATGATTGACAACCAACTGCGTCTTCCTTTGGTACCGACGCGTCTGACTACGATGGAAAAGATTTCTGCCATTCTGAAAGAATTGGATATTCGTTATTGACAAGGTGACAGAATGAAACTTGCATATGGCCGTCTGCCGGAAGATGCCTTCCGACGGACGGTTTGTCTTTTATCCCCGTGAAAACCTCTTTATCAGACTTTGTAATATGGAAAAGTATATGCGATATCTTTTTGCCGTTGTCCCGTTGCTGTTGTTTTCCTGCGTCCGTGAGGATTCCGAGAGAGAACAGCCGGACATCGTGAAGGCTGGTGATGTTCTGCCGGACTTTGTGATAGAGCTGGATGACGGGCGGATTGCGGACCGGAACAGCCTGTGCGGGAAACCGTCGCTGATCGTGTTTTTCAATACCTCATGTGGCGATTGCCGTAAAGGATTGTCTGTAGTGCAACGGGCATACGAGCGCTACGGAACGGGGGGAGAAGTGAAGTTCATGGCTGTAAGTCGTGAGCAGGGGGCTGATGCCGTGAAAGCGTATTGGGCGGAGAATGGGCTGACGATTCCGTTCTCGGCTCAAAAGGACCGGGTTGTATACCATTTGTTTGCGCGTTCGTCCATTCCCCGTATTTATGTGTCGGACGCATCGCTGACGGTACGTGCCGTCTATACGGATTCACCTCCCGTCGTTGCAGATAGGTTGGAGGAGGTTTTGGAGAAACTTGTGATGGAAAATTCAGAAAAGAACAAATAAAACGGATTTATGAAATGCTTGATTGTAGGAACAGGAGGTGTCGGAGGTTCCTTGGCGGCCCTGCTGGCTTTGTCTGGAAATGAAGTAGTGTGCGTGGCGCGTGGAGAACATTTGCGGAAAATGCAGGCTGACGGTTTGCATTTTCATTCGGGAATGAAGGGGGAGCGGGTGATACCGTGTTATGCCTTCGACGGATGGAAAGGGCGGACCGGGGAGATCGGGGTGGTGACGTCCGAGGCGTATAACGGAACGGCCGATCTTGTGCTGGTTTGTGTGAAGGGCTATTCCGTGGACTCGGTGGCGGATTGTATCGTGCGGTCCTCCGGCCGGCAGACGGTGGTATTGCCCGTTCTGAATGTGTACGGATCGGGACCGAGGATTGCGCGTGCCTGTCCGGGAGTGAGGGTTATCGACGGTTGTATTTACATTGTAGGATATATCAATGCGCCGGGAGAGGTGACGCAATGCGGAGGCGTGTGCAAGCTGGTGTTCGGTGCACGGAAAGATGATGGCGTGGTTTCTGGTGAATTGGAGGTGATTCGCGGGATATTGTCTGATGCCGGAATAAAAGCTATTATATCCGATGATATTGATCGTGACACTTTTGCCAAATGGGGATTTATCAGTGCAATGGCTGGAACGGGCGCATATTTTGATGTGCCGATGGGGAGAGTACAGGAGGACGGGCCGGAGCGCGACGTTTTTGTGGCCCTGACAAGGGAAAGTACGGCGTTGGGCGTGAAGATGGGTATCGGATTCAGGGAGGATCCCGTGACTGCCAATCTTAGGATCATAGACGCGCTCGATCCGCAAGCTACCTCTTCCTTGCAGAAAGACTTGAAAAAGGGGTGTGATTCGGAGATACAAGGACAGTTGTTTGACATGCTGGATGCTTGCCGTAAATATGGAGTGGACGCCCCGACATATGAAAGGGTAGTGGCAAAGTTCAGATAGCCCTGAGGCGAAGGCTGCTGCTTATGTAAAGGAAAAAAGGAATCCTCCGGCAGATATTTTGTATTACGGAAATCTGCCGGAGGATTCTTTTGTTAAGATATCACATACTTTTATGCCGTCTTTTTACTGCGGTTTCTCCAAAATGCCGTCATATCCTCAAGTGACTTGCCCTTCGTCTCGGGTACGCACTTCCATACAAACAGACAGGCTATCAGGCACATGATGCCGTAGAGGCTGTAAGCGAACATGGGGCTGAAGTCGTATAATGCCGGGAATGTGGAAGAGACCAGGTAATTGAAAATCCATTGGAATGCTACGGCAATGGCTACGGCTTTTCCGCGTATGGTATTGGGGAATACTTCTGCAATGAGTACCCAGCAAATAGGTCCCCATGACATCATAAAGAATGCGGCGTATACGATAACGGACAGCACGGGGACAATTCCCTTGATGCCGAACTGGTCGCACATGGCCACGGCGAATGCGCCAACAGCCATACCGAGGGAGCCGATGATGAGAAGAGGCTTACGGCCGAAACGGTCTACTGTGAAGATGGCTACAAGCGTGAAGAGAATGTTGACAACACCCATTACAACGGTCTGCATCATGCCTCCTCCTTCCGCACCGGCATTCTCAAAGATACGCGGAGCATAATAGAGTACAGCGTTGATACCGATGGCTTGTTGGAAAACAGACAATAATATGCCTATGACGATAACGGTCAGCCCGTACGTAAGTAGTTTTTCCGTTTTTTCTTTAGACGTTAATTTGATTTCCTCTAAAACGGTTTTGGCTATCTTGCTGCCGTTAATCTTTTCCAGAATGCCGAACGCCCGTTCGTCTTCCCCGCACATCACCAGATAACGGGGCGTTTTGGGCACACAGAAGAGCAGAAGGCCGAAAAGAGCGGCCGGAATGGTTTCCGAACCGAACATGTAGCGCCAACCTTCATTTACGCTCCACATGTCGGAAGCAGGACTCACAGACATAATGCCACTCACCGCATCCTTGATGATAACAGGATTCTGATGGTTGCCCATAATCATATAGTTTACAAAATAGACTACGAGCATGCCAAAAATGATGGCAAACTGATTGCATGACACCAGTGTACCGCGAATATCGGAAGGGGCAATCTCTGCAATATACATCGGACAAACGGCTGAAGCCAATCCTACACCGATTCCTCCCAGAACACGGTAGAGGTTGAATGTGACAAGCAAATTAAAATTGGCTTGTCCGTATTCGAAGAACAGAAACTCCGGATAGTAAGAACCGAGTGCGGAGAGAAAGAATAACAGTGAGGCCAGACGAAGAGAACCGCGGCGTCCGAGACGGGAAGCCAGATAACCTGAAACGGCGCCACCTATAATACAACCCAATAATGCACTCGATGAGGTGATGCCGTGCATCACCTTGTCATACTGGAAGTCGGTTGCCGTGAGGAAGAATGCCTCAAGTCCTTTCTCGGCTCCGGAGATCACCGCTGTGTCGTAACCGAACAATAATCCGCCAATAATAGCTACGGTAGTAATGGAGTACAAATACAATTTGTCTCCTTCTTTTGATACGTTCATGATAAACTATTTGTTATTAAATTAATTATTTTCATGGTGTTCTTCCTGATTGAATGACTTACCCCATCCGTGGAGTTTGTTATACAGCTTACGGTCGAATTTGTAATACCTTGCTGCCCGGTGTGCCACTCCTGTTTGGAATTCATCCAATGGGAGTACGTATTTCATTTGGGCAATCCGTTTGTGAAAATTACGCACGTCAAACATCCTGTCATATATCTTTTGATAGAGTGTGCGTAATTCGGCGGCGGTAAATTTCTTTGGGAGCAAATCGAATAATACGGCCGGATATGTCTGTACATACTGCTGCACAAAAAATTTTGCCTCGGCTATGATTTGGTTGTGGTCAAAGGCTAAAGCATCAATGGAATCAATCTCCGTCCAGCATGCTTCGTACCGTTCCGATAGGTGGCTGAGTTTTTTATCAATTTTAATCAGGGTCAGATAAACGACGGTAACGATCCGTTCTACTTTCTGATTAAGTCTGTGGAAACGTTCCAGCCACTTGATGTCTTTCGGGTTGTTGGTTCTATTCTTAGAACCGAATGTGCGGAATTGAATAAGGTTAAGCTGTTTAATACCTGTCAACTCGTACAATACGCGCCGTGCGGCTTCGTTCAGATCTTCATCATTATAAATGAGACTTCCCGGAAGCTTCATATTATTATGATAGTCATCGCTCATACTGCCACATTGCTTGATGAGGAGAACCTTGATGTGTGTGCCATCAAATCCAAATACAACACAATCCACAGAGACATGGGGATTAATCATTTCTTTGGAGGGGAGTGATTCTTTCATCATATTGCCGCATTTGCATAACAAAGATAGTGCGGTTGGAGGAGAATGGAAAAATATCTTTTTATGTTATATAACATGTACGCAGGGAGATACACCATGACTTTTCATATTAAGTATGATAAGGAGTTTTGATTCACATTCCTGCAGATAAGATCCTGAAGTATTTCATTACCTGCAATTAGGGTTGATAGATTGGTTATTTATGCAGAAAATCAATTTTTTATGCTACAACCCCTTTTCTGGAAAAGGACATTCTCTACTCTTTTTAGGAAACGGATTTTCTTTTCACTATCCATATATGAAGTACAATAAGTACTGAGGTTAAAAAATATTAAGTATTACATCCTGTGTGAATTGGGCTAAAGATCATTTTCTTATAGAGATTAAAGCAAAGAATAAGCGGTTACAGACAAACTGTAACCGCTTATTCTTTGCTTGTAGCGTCTACGGGAATCGAACCCGTGTTGCATGCGTGAGAGGCATGTGTCCTAGCCGCTAGACGAAGACGCCTTGCTGCGGAAGCTGGGGGATTCGAACCCCCGGTACGGTAACCCGCACGTCAGTTTAGCAAACTGGTGGTTTCAGCCACTCACCCAAACTTCCTTGCTTCCTGAGATTCATCTGGATATTAACAGATGTTTTTCTCAATTGCGATGCAAAGGTAGCTTTTTTAATTTAAGTATGCAAGTTTTTAAGCGTTTTTTTCTTGAACAAAAATATAAAAAGGATTGTACGCGGCATTAAGCATTATATACTAAACTTCCTATGTATATTAAGTAAAGGACTACCATAATACCACCTTCCCAGCGCTCTATAGTCCTTTTCGTATAAGAAAAACACCAGAACATCAATGCACTAAGTATCAAAACACCTAAATCCGTATAAGATATGCCGTTCACCGACATCGGTCGTATGGTTGCGCAAAAGCCCGTCACAAAGAAAATATTGAAGATGTTGCTACCTATTACATTTCCTATTGCTATAGCTGAGCTTCCCTTTCGTGCTGCTATAATGGAGGTAGCCAATTCCGGCAGAGAAGTTCCGGTCGCTACAATTGTCAGCCCTACTACTGTTTCGCTTACACCTAGATTTAAAGCGATCTTGCTGGCTGCATCTACAAATAGATTACCACCCAGTATGAGACTTGCCAGTCCGAATACCACATAAAGGAATATACGTATGTATGACATCGGAGAGGATTGATAAATGATGTTATTCTCCTTATTTTGAGCGATGCTAAACGTATAAAATAGAAATATGGAGAAAAAACCAAGCATCAATAAACCATCTGTGCGGGAGATAAAGTTGGCATTTCCTGTTCCGTCCAATTCCAAATCCAGTGATACTACAATTATGACCAAGGTGGCCAAGATCGTATAAGGGATATCTTTGCTTATTGTTGATTTGCTGATTTGAACAGGGGCAAACAAAGCCGAACATCCTACTATCATTAGTATATTGAATATATTACTTCCTATAATATTTCCAACCGATAGACCGTCAATCCCTTTCAAGGAAGACGTGAAACTGGCAACAAATTCGGGTAGCGAAGTACCAAAAGCTACAATCGTCAATCCTATCACAATTTCGGATATATTGAATCTGCGTGCCAGTCCGATAGCTCCGTCTGTAAGTTTGTCGGCACCGAACAATATTAGTACGATGCCGACAAATAGCAGTGTTATTGTTAACCACATGGTCTCTACTTTTTAATCTCGTCGGCCGAGGTATATCATGACATAATAACATAAGGTAGCTAAAGAACCTAATGCGGCTACTACATAGGTATAGGCGGCGGAACGAAGTGCGGACACGGCTGCGCCGTAGTTTCTATTATTTGTAATGCCTGCCTCACTTAACCATTTAACAGCTCTGCGGCTTGCATCAATCTCTACGGGTAAGGTGATAAAACTGAAAAGAGTGGTGAGGGCAAATAGGATAATTCCTAAAAGCATAATTTGCGGAAAGACTTGTAAAGTCAGCATTCCTATGAGAAGTATCCATGACATCCAGCCTGATGCAAAAGATATGACGGGCACGAGGCGGCTCCTCATTTTGAGCGGCCCATAGGCGTGAGCATGTTGCACTGCATGCCCACATTCGTGAGCCGCAACCGCTGCGGCCGCCACACTACAAGTATTATAAACATCCTCGCTTAAGTTCACTGTTTTATTAGCCGGATTATAATGATCCGTCAGTGAGCCTTGCGTACTCTTTACTTGTACATCATAGATTCCATTGTCACGCAACATCTTCATTGCGATGTCACGGCCTGTAAGTCCACCGTCTACAGGAATTTTCGAATACTTCTTGAACTTGCTTGTTAAATTGGCCTGTACTATCCAGCTAGCCAATGCGATACTGATAAAAATAATCCAATACATATTATATAATAATAGTTATATGAAAAATCTCGTCAAACATCATGCCGACGAATACAAAAGTAGCGAAGATTTATTGATTTGGATAAATATAACGGGAATAAGTCAGTTCTTTTTTGAATAATTAGTATATTTGTGCTTAAGTATTCACTTATAAGTATTGAATTTATGAGAAAAGGGCAGATATATTCACTCCTTTCACTGATTTCCATAACAGTTCTTATATCAGGATGCACGGGTGGAGGACAGAGCCGGGATTATATGGAAGAGAATGATTCTGTGATGATTTATACTCCCGACACAGCCTTTTATGGCCATTTGGGCGAGAGCACCGGGATGAGTAGTATAGAATTGATTACGGATAGCGGAGATACGCTCTCTTTGAATAAGACCAACGAAAAGACCGGCGGACAAGGAAGCATTATAGGAGAAATCGCCAATTATACCGATTATTTTTCCGTAACGACGTGTGATAATAACCAAAGTGTGGATGTGGCTCTAAATGTAACCCAACTCTTACAAAGGAAGTGGCAGTCGGACACTGACAGACGCCATGGCATTTTCCTCGAGGCAAACGGAAAAGCCCGTCCTTTATCTGCAGAGCAATATAAGTATAACATGTGGAGTTTATGCAACTGTAAACTCATTTTGCTGCGAGAAAGCGAAGGAGAGCATGGAGCTGAAACAAGAAACGATACTCTGAATATTTTGTATCTTTCTCCGGATTCACTTACTCTGCAGTGCACACGTGACAGTATTTCAGAAAGATTCCATCGTATATAATAATAAGACCGTTATGGCTGTTGGGAAGGATAAAATGGTTAAGTGTATTAACTGCAAGCACGGTAAATATATGCAGTGGATGAAAAATCCAATTATCTGTGAATGTAATTGGACCGGAGAACGTTATGTGGCTGAAGCCAAACGTATCTGTACGCGCTATGAGGAAAAAACAAGCAGGGAAGCTCCTCAAATCACTCATTACGAGCATTACTAAGAAGCTCCCCTGTAGAACTTTTGTTTTAAATTAGAATTTTGCGGCTATGCATTCTATCTCCACTAATGCTCCTTTGGGTAATGCTTTTACGGCAACTGCCGAACGGGCTGGGTAGGGAGCACTGAAAAAAGTGGCGTAAACTTCGTTCATGGCTGCAAAGTTTTCCATATCTGAAAGAAATACCGTAGTCTTGACTACGTTAGACATATTCAATCCAGCTTCTTTCAGGATACTTGCCGCATTGGTTAACGACTGACGCGTCTGTTCTTTGATGCCTCCTTCCGCAAACTCACCAGTAGTGGAATCTATAGGTAACTGTCCGGAAACATAAACGAAATTGTTGACTTCGATGGCCTGACTGTATGGGCCGATAGCGGCAGGAGCCGCTGTGGTGTGTAAAGCTTTCATAAAATCTTTTTTATATTTATATTAGTTTCAAGCCTGCATTTCTTAATGCCGACTTAAGTTCTTGCACATGTTCCACATTTCGGGTCTCGACACGGACACGAAGCCAGCAAGCCGTTACCCCCGAAGTATCATCGTTGCGTTCATGATGTACACTGATAATATTTGCGCCCACAGAGGCTACAATCTGACTGACGGCAAGCAGTTGGCCCGGTTTGTCATCCAACTCCACGCAGAACGTATATATACGTCCGCTTTTAGAAAGCCCGCGGTTGATAACCCTGCTTAATATAGTTACATCTATGTTTCCTCCGCTTATTACGCATACGGTCTTCCTTCCTTTTACCGGAATCTTGTTAAACATGGCAGCCGCCACACTTACAGCTCCGGCCCCCTCTGCAATAAGTTTGTGTTGTTCTATCAAAGCAAGTATGGCTGCACATATTTCATCTTCCGTTACAGTGACAATACCATCCAGATAATCTCTGCACAATTTAAAAGTAAGTTCACCGGGTTCTTTCACTGCGATGCCGTCTGCTACTGTAGATACTTTATCCAGACATTCTATACGCTGATGTTCTATGCTTCGTTGCATGCCCGGAGCACCATCTGCTTGCACTCCATACACCTTAATATTAGGATTTAACATTTTGATGGCAAAAGCGATACCTCCGGCTAATCCACCTCCTCCTACAGGGACGATTACGGTGTCCATGTCAGGTAATTGTTCCGTTAGTTCCAGGCCGATTGTACCTTGTCCGGCTATAACTCTCGGGTCGTTGAAAGGATGTATAAAGGTATAACCGAATTCATCACGCAGTTCAAGTGCCCGGCAATAGGCATCATCATACACACCGGGAACAAGACAGATTTCAGCGCCAAGCCGCCGTGTGGCTTCCACTTTGCTGATAGGGGCGCCTTCCGGTAGACAGATTAATGATTTAATCCCGTTGCGTGCCGCACCTAGTGCCACGCCCTGAGCATGGTTTCCGGCAGAACATGCTATTACACCTTTGGCTTTTTCTTCTTCATCCAGTTGTGAAATCCGATAATATGCTCCTCGCAATTTAAATGACCCCGTTACTTGCAAGTTTTCAGGTTTCAAGTAGATCTCACTTTCCGGATTGATTTTAGGTGCATAGATTAAATCAGTCTTTCTTACGACTTTGTCCAAGACATATTTTGCCTTGTAAAATTCATCCAATTTTAGCATACCTTGGTTATTTGACTACAAAAGTGCAAAAAAGAATTCAAACAACCATTGTTCCATGTGTTTTTTCTTAAAATTGATGTTAGGGTGCCGTTCTGGAATTTAAAACTAACCGGATTTTCCCTTTCTTTAAACAGATTTTTATACTAAATAATCCTTATGGCACAATATTATTTTGTATTTTTGCGTAATTTATTTGTTCCGCGTATGCAGGACAGTATTTGTTGAATCAGTTAAAGAAAGGATAAAGATGAAAATTACAAAGATTGCAACGGTTCTAGGATTTACTGCTGTTTGTGTTCCGACGATGGCTCAATACGAAGGCACGAGGGTCTATGACCGTATCGGACATGGGCAAGACAGTATTACAACTTTAGGTAATATTGTGGCCTATAAGGATAGTTACAAGGCTCAGGATTACGCAGGAGCTTACGAGCCATGGAAGGCCGTGTTCACGATGGCACCTTGCGCAGAGGTAAGTACGTATGCCTATGGTGCCATGATTTTGGCTAATGTGTTGGTTAAGGAGCAGGATATGACGAAGAAAAAGGAGTATTTCAAAGAACTGATGAACTTGTATGATACACGTCTGAAGCATCTGGCTGCCCTGAATTCTTTTACCAAGGAAAATAAAAGAGCGACACAAGGCGATATTCTGGCCCGTAAGGCTTTTGATTATGCCTATTATGGAGCCGGCGTGGCGGATGGTTATTCATTGGACAAGGCGTATGACATGTTTCGTGAGAGTATAGATCTTATTAACAAGGATGGTGCAAAGGAGGTTCCCGGTTTCGTGTTGGACAAGTTCTTTGAAATATCCTATCAGAGATATGTGTCTGATCCTACAGCCAACCGCGAGCAGTTCTTAAAAGATTACATGGAAAGCCGTGAGGCTTGCGAAGTTATGTTGAGTTTGGCTAATGAGGCTGCAGATTCAGTTGCAGCGCAAAAGATCGTGGCGCAGTATGACCCAACATTGAATCGTATAGAAACAATGTTCGCACAGTCTAAAGCTGCAGACAGGGAGCAGCTTATTACTATATTCGGTCCGAAGATTGAAGAGAATAAAACAAATCTGGCTTATTTGAAATCAGCGTTGACCTTATTGTCAGCCAATGGATGCGATGATACAGACATCTATTTTAAGGCTGCCGAATATGCCTACAACATAGAGCCGAGTTATGAGTCGGCCATTGGTACGGCACAAAAATATTATAAGGACGGTAAGGTTGCAGAATCAGTACAATATTTCGACAAAGCACTTGAGTTATGCAAGACAGACCAGACCAAGGCTGCAATAGCCTTGAAGGTGGCTAACGCCGTGTCTAAGACCGGTGATTCCTCTAAAGCATTTACTTATTTGGATAAGGCCGTAAGCTATAATCCCTCAATTTCCGGTAAGGCAAACTTGGTACGTGCGCAGATTTATGCTGTATCAAAGAATTTCTCTGAAGCCATTGCATGTTGTAACAAGGCGGCAAGTGAGGATGTCAGTATCTCAGGTTCTGCAAACCGCTTAAAAGAACAAATACAGGATATTCAGCGCAAGATAGCTGAACATGAGAAAGCTGATGCTGAATACAAAGCACAGAAAGCTAAGATAGAGAAAGAGGAAAATTTCTGGAAGAGCGGTGCCCAATAAGAATAGATGCTAATATAGACATAACGTCATCACAATGGCGTTTGGTAACAGACAAGCTGGAAGAAAGCTAATAGCGGCTTCTTTCAGCTTGTCTGTTTATATGTCGATGCAATAGAAATTGGTGCTTATTTAAAAACAAATTGACAAGAGGATTAACTCCTCTTGTCAATTTCAACTGAGCCGACACGGGGACTCGAACCCCGGACCCTTTCATTACGAATGAAATGCTCTACCAACTGAGCCATGTCGGCTTTTTGATTTCGGATGCAAAGGTAGAGAATATTTTTATGCTACAAAAATAAAATGGTTTTTTTTTCAGGTTGAAGCGGAAAAAACTTATCTTTGTCCGAGTTATTACTTGCAATATATGAAAAAAATACTGTGGATTTTTCTCTTCTGCTTCTGTATAGGCGAACTTCTTGCCAACCGCAAGTCCGATATAAATTATATATTGAAACAGATGGAGTTGGTGAATGAGCGGTTTATGTCACGTTATCCTGTACCTGGTGATTCTATATATATAAAAGGAGTACGGCCTGCTAACATTTGGACACGTAGCGTGTACATGGAGGGTTTACTTGCTCTGAACGAGGTATCGCCCAAACCTGAATATATAGAATATGCCATAGATTGGGGATTGTCTTTTCAGTGGGGATTCAGAGGCGGACCGCATACACGTAACGCAGATAACCAGTGTTGTGCACAAGTCTACATTGATTTGTACCGTTTGCACGGAAATGCTCAGGTTTTGGGTAATACGGAACGTATGATCAACAACGTAGTCAACAGTACGAAACGCGATGATTGGAAATGGATCGACGCTTTGCAAATGGCGATGCCCGTATATGCCAAGATGGGAGCATTTAAGAAAGACATCCGTTACTTTCGAACAATGAAGGAATTATATAATTATACGCGCAACGATGCCGGGGCCGTGGGATTATTCAATCCTGTGGAAGGATTGTGGTGGCGTGACGCGGATTTCCTTCCTCCGTATAAAGAACCAAACGGTCAGAATTGCTATTGGAGCCGTGGTAACGGGGGGGTTGTAGCTGCATTGGCACGCACAATCGATGAGATAAGAAAGGCAGAAGAGTTATTTAATGGTGATGAGTTATGTGAACTTAGGGACATAGACAGTTTGCTAACAAATGACTTTCTTACATTGGTTCATGCAGTGAAAAGATATCAAAGGGCAGACGGTTTTTGGAATTGCAGTCTGACGGACGAGTTTCATTACGGGGGGCCTGAAACTACGGGTACGGCATTGTTTACCTACGGAATGGCATGGGGCATATGCAACGGACTGCTGTCTTCGGATATATTCGGTCCGCATGTAAAAAAAGCATGGCAAGCGCTGATGTTGCATGCCGTACATCCGGACGGGACTTTAGGATATGTGCAGGGCACCGGTAAGGAACCTAAAGACGGACAGCCGGTCAGTTATGACAGCCAGCCTGATTTTGAAGATTTTGCCATAGGTTGCTATTTACTGGCAGGAAGCGAAATGGTTAAGTATCTTCGTCAATAAGTATATTTTTCAATTAACCTAATTATTATGAACAAACAACATTTGCGTGCAATGGCTTTAGCCATGCTCGCCTTAATTGGCAACAGCCGGTTGCCGGCACAGGATAAAATAGACGTATCCGGTCAGTGGGAATTCCAGATAGACCGGTCTGATCGAGGTACAGACGAGAAGTGGTATGCAAGGCAATTGGAAGACCGCATATTACTTCCGGGAAGTATGCCGCAACGTCTGAAAGGCGATTGTCCCTCGGTAAAAACACAATGGACAGGCTCGCTTTATGACAGTTCCTATTTTTACAATCCTTACATGGAGAAATACCGCAGGGATGATAATTTCAAACTTCCGTTTTTTCTTACACCGGACCGCCATTATGTGGGTACTGCCTGGTATAGGAAAACCGTAAGTGTGCCAGGCGCCTGGAAAGATAAGCGCGTAGTGCTTTATCTCGAACGTCCGCACATCGCAACCGAATTATGGGTAAACGGGAAAAAGGCTGGCAGTGATAACAGTTTGTGCGTGCCCCATTGCTACGACGTGACGGATTATATAAAAACCGGAAAGAATGTATTCGCGCTGCGGATCGACAACAACATCCAAGGAGTCTGTGTGGGGGCGGATTCGCATAGTGTTACCGATCAGACGCAAGGAAACTGGAATGGAGTGGTCGGACGTATGGAGTTGCAAATGACTCCACTGCTTTATGCGGAAGACCTCCAGATATATCCGGATATCCATAGTAAGACTGCTATGGTGCGTATTAAACTGAAGCAACGTCATGCCAAAGGACGGGCTTGGGCGGAAGTCAGGCTGTCGGCCAAAAGTTTCAATACGAATGTTACACATGAGTTGCCGGTCATATCGAGGAGAGTAGAACTGAAGAAAGGGGAGGCCGAAGTCGAGATGATACTGGAAATGGGAGAGAAAATGCAGTTGTGGGACGAGTTTACTCCGGCATTGTATGAACTCACCGCAGAGATTTCCTGTGGAAAGAGCATGGACCGTCTGACGCGGACTTTCGGCATGCGCGAGTTTAAGATAAAAGGGAAGACTTTCTATGTGAACGGCAGACCCACCCAGTTGCGCGGTACCGTAGAGAACTGCGATTTTCCACTTACCGGTTATGCACCTATGGACGAGGCATCATGGGAGCGTGTGTTCGATATTTGCCGGAGATATGGATTGAACCACATGCGTTTCCATTCGTTCTGTCCTCCCGAGGCTGCCTTTGCCGCCGCTGATCGCGCCGGATTCTATTTGCAGCCGGAGGGACCGAGTTGGCCTAATCACGGTGTGAAGTTGGGTAACGGAATGTACATCGACAAGTATCTGATGGAAGAAACGCAACGCATGAACAAGGTTTACGGCAACCACGCTTCTTTTTGTATGATGGCCTGCGGCAATGAGCCGGCCGGTAATTGGGTAGAGTGGGTGAGTGATTTTGTAGATTACTGGAAGAAGACCGACAGCCGCCATGTCTACACCGGAGCATCGGTGGGCGGAGGATGGGCCTGGCAACCTAAGAGCATGTATCACGTGAAAGCCGGTGTGCGCGGACTGGACGAGTGGCGCAGAAGTGCTCCGGAAAGCATGTATGACTTCCGTGCGAAAATTGATACGGTGAGTGTCCCGTTTGTTTCCCATGAAACCGGACAATGGTGTGTCTTTCCTAATTTTGATGAAATAGGCAAATACACGGGAGTGAATAAGGCTAAGAATTTCGAGATATTCAGAGATATTCTGGATAGCAATCACATGGGCCGTATGGCGCATAAGTTCATGATGGCCTCCGGAAAATTGCAGACTTTGTGCTATAAACACGAGATAGAACGGACATTGCGCACACCCGGCTATGCGGGATTCCAGTTACTGGCACTGAATGACTATTCCGGACAAGGTACGGCACTGGTGGGAGTGACGGATGTCTTCTTTGATGAAAAAGAATACTGCTCGGACGAAGACTTCCGTGAGTTCTGTTCGCCCACTGTCCTTTTAGCGCGCATTCCCCGATTCACTTACTGGAATAATGAGATGTTTACCGCTCAAATAGAGACATCACACTATGGAAAAGCACCGCTTCATCATGTGAAAGTAAGCTACCGCATCAGAGATCGATACGGCCGGGTGTACGGACAAGGTTTGGTGAGCGACCGCGACATTCCTTTGGGCAACTGCAATAAGCTGGGCGTGGCGGAACTGAAACTCGACAAGGTGGCCGAGGCACGTCAACTGACACTCGAGTTGGAATTGCACGGCATGTACGACCAGAACGGAAAGCCGGAGAAAGTATACAGCAGAAACCACTGGGATTTCTGGGTATATCCCACCCACACGATGGACGAACTTTCCGTAATGGATACGGACGGACTGTACATCACCGACCGCATGGATGAAGAGGCAGAACGAGTATTGCGCGCCGGAGGTAAGGTGCTGGTGGAGGCAGCCGGACAGATTGCATACGGTAACGGTATCGTGCAGCAGTTTACGCCAGTGTTCTGGAACACCAGTTGGTTCAAGATGCGTCCGCCGCATACCACCGGACTTTACATAGAGCATTATCATCCGTTGTTCCGCAACTTCCCCACCGATTACCACAGCGATATGCAGTGGTGGGATTTGGTGAACCGCAAGCAGGTTATGCTGTTCTCCGATTTTCCGGCTGACTTCCAACCCATCGTACAGAGTATTGACACTTGGTTCCTAAGTAGAAAAATAGGTATGTTGTTCGAAGCTAATACGGGTGGCGGCAGGCTGTTGATGACTACCATGCCGCTGCATGCAGACGGTAAGGCTCCTGCTATCGCGCAGATGAGAATGGCCATCATCAGTTATATGCTGTCGGATGATTTCCGTCCCCGTCATACGGTGGATTTGCAGTGTGTCAAGGATCTTTTCACGAAAGAGACACCTAAGGTGAACATGTACACGAAAGATTCGCCCGATGAACTGAAACCCAAACTCAATGCAAAAAAATGACAGGCAGACTTATCTATACCATAGTGTTATGTGCATACGGTTCGTTCCTTACGGCCCTGCACGCAACCGATCGCAATTATCTGCTTAAGCTGACAACGGACAAGCGGATAGATGTCGTGCGGCTTACGAATGGAGGAGCGGATGTCAAGACCCAGCATCCGACTGTCACGCAACTCGCACCTTCCGACCGCTACTCCGAGGAGAAAGGTTACGGCTACGATTTCACGGCCTCTCCGGAAAAAGACGGAAAAGGCCCCTGCTATATTTCTTTTCAGGTTCCTGACGGAAATTATCGTGTCACCGTAGTGTTAGGAAGCCGGAAAGAGTCCGGTATCACGACGGTACGTGCCGAATCGCGCCGTCTGTTCCTGGAGAGCATCCCGACGCGTAAAGGCGAGTTCTGTACTTTCTCTTTTGTAGTAAATAAACGCACTCCAAAAATTTCGGATACGGAAAGTGTGCGCATCAAGCCTCGTGAGCAGGCCAAGCTGAACTGGGACGACAAACTGACCGTCGAAATAAACGGAAGCCGCCCGCAATGCGCAGCCATTCGCGTGGAACCTGAACATACTGTGCCGACCCTCTTTCTGGCCGGAAACTCCACGGTAGTGGATCAGGATGAAGAGCCGTGGGCCAGTTGGGGGCAAATGATTCCCCGCTTCTTTGATGCTTCGGTCTGCATCGCCAATTATGCGGAAAGCGGTGAATGTGCCGATACCTTTATTCGTGCCGGACGGTTGAAAAAAGCTTTGTCGCAAATGTCGCCCGGAGATTATATGTTCATAGAGTTCGGCCATAACGACCAGAAGCAGAAAGGGGCGGGCCGGGGAGCGTACTACTCGTTCTCCACCGCGCTGAAAACCTTTATAGACGAGGTGCGCATGCGGGGAGGCTTTCCCGTGCTGTTGACGCCGACCCGACGCAGGATGTTCCGGAACGGCAGAATTGAGAACACGCATGCCGACTACCCCGAAGCCATCCGGCAGGTGGCGGAAAGGGAGCAGGTGCCCCTGATAGATTTGCAGGAAATGACACGTGTGTTATTTGAAACATTAGGCGAAGAGGGCAGCAAAAAAGCATTCGTGCATTATCCGGCCGGAACTTATCCCGGACAAACGAAGGCTTTGGCGGACAATACGCACTTTAACCCCTATGGGGCATATGAGATAGCGCGCTGCGTCATAGAAGGCATAAGGCAATCCGGCCTGCCTCTCATAGAGCATCTGCGCGAGGATGTCAAACCCTTCACAGTTTCGATGCCGGATAATCCCGATACTTTCCATTGGGACGAAAGTCCTTTTACCGACACACAGAAACCTGATGGCAATTAATTTGCCACCGGGTTTCCGGTGGCAAATACACTTTCATCCTTTTAATATATCTTCTTTTGCCAGCTTTATATATTTCTTTCTCATCATGGTGGCAGGCTGACAAAATGACAGATTTTTCCCACATAGAATACATACAAAAGATATAATCCGAAGGGTTTCGTATAATCATACTGCATAAATATTCATAATATACGTGTTTTATGCCATGATATTCTGCATATTCACCCGATTTCGGCCGCACCAATTTTATTTTTCATGAGGAGTACGCAATATTTTTGTCCGCATCACTCCTGAGGGGCTCTTGCAAAAAAGAGAAGGCCGGATTCGTTTCATCATATTTTTCCGTTTGTTTGCCCTGCGAAAACAATTATCTGAGAACTTTTCACAAGCAAGGAGCAAATAACAGAATGAACGCTTTCAGTACCTTTTCTTTTACAACATCCTTTTCCGGTGCGGCAAAAGGCATGGACGTATGTGATGATTTGTCTTTCAGAACCGTACCTGGGCTTACTTTCTGATCAAAGAAGGGCGCCTGAGAATGGATTATTTCACGCTTCGCCTCTGAGAAGGTAAGAATAAGCCGTTGAGAAGGAGGGAGAAAAAACAAAGTGTCAAGATGTCAAAATACGGGTTTGTAAATCAAATTATGTTTTTTTAATAAAAATATAGAATGTTGCATTACGTATAATTCCTATTACATTCGTATTTATAATAAAACAGGTATAAAAAATCTTCTTATGAACAGAATATTGTATGGCGTATTAGGCGCATTTATATTTTCTTTATCCGCACAAGCGAAGATTGTGGTCTATCCTCGTGTGGAAGATAAGGCCGTTGTGGAAGACGGACGCTATAAAGTATACGTCCGCGAGGCCGGTACGGAAAAGAACTGGCGGGAGTTACAGGTGATAGGTGTGGATGTAGATATGGATACCCGTTCTCGTGCGGCTATGGCACAGTTTGACGCAGACGAACCGGTAGATGTAAAAGTGGAAACGTTTGGAATTCCTGTTACCGATGTGAAGATTCGCCCGCTGGCACGCGGTATTTCATATAACAAAGTGGGAGAGCATGCGCTGACTTTCCGGCTTGACCGTCCGGCAAAACTGAGCATAGAGTTTGGCGGCGACCGTCTTGGTAACCTTCACCTGTTTGCCAACGAGGTGGAAAAAGAGACATACGACGGTAAGGAAGGTCCCGGTGTTATTATCTGGGACAATAGTAGCAGGGATATCTTTCGCAAGAATTGCCGCCTGATATATTTCGGTCCCGGCGTGCACCAACCTAAGGACTTGCCGAATAATGAAATCTCCGTTCCCGAAAACTGCACGGTCTATCTGGCACCGGGTGCCGTACTTAAGGCCAAACTCCGGGTGGATAGAGTCAAAAACGTAAGAATCATAGGGCGGGGAATGCTGTTTCAACCGTTGCGCGGAGTAGAGGTATCCCGTTCGCGCAATGTACATATTGAGGGCATCACGGTGATTAATCCGGCACATTACACCATATTCGGCGGTGAAAGCCGCAAGGTGACAGTAAAGAACGTAAAGAGCTTCTCCGTGCGGGGATGGAGCGACGGCATCGACCTGATGTGTTGTCACGACTGGGTTGTAGACGATGTGTTCCTCCGCACCAGCGACGACTGCCTGGCCTTTTACAACCACCGCTGGTGGTACTGGGGCGGCACAAGTAATCTCACCGTGCAAAACTCCGTATTATGGGCCGATGTGGCGCATGCCATCAACGTGGGTGGCCACGGCGACGACTTGTCATCCAAGGGAGAGGTATTTCGCGGGGTGACTTTCCGTAACATCGATATACTGAATGTGGATGAGGACGATGATGAATACCGTGGGGTCATGTCGGTATGCTGCGGTGATAAAAACCGTGTGGAGGACGTCACATTTGAAAACATCCGCGTGGAGGATTGTGATGAAGCCCGCCTGATAGACATCAGAGTGGTGTACAACGGCAAATACAACCGTGTGCCGGGCGGCCGGATTCGAAATATAACTTTCCGCAACATTACATGGTGCGGAGAAGGAGGCGCGATGTATCCCATGCGTATAAAGGGTCATGACGCACAAAACAATGTAAGCGGGATCGTGCTGGAAAACATTACGGTCAACGGAAAACGGATGACGGATACGAAGGACGTGGAGATGAATGAATATGTGTACGATGTGAAAGTAAGATAGTTGATAAACTTGCATTCTGTTTCAAAAAGAATCGCCAATCTGGTTTTTTGTTATCTTATTCAACTTTCCCGCATATAAATGGCAAGATTAATTGTGGAAATTCTCTTTTATTTATACCTTTGTCCGCCGATAAGGTTTTAAGAGAAGATTGTCATGGAACAGTTGAAACACGAATGCGGCATTGCCATGCTGCGCTTGCTCAAGCCGCTGGAATACTATCAGGCGAAATACGGTACCTGGATGTACGGATTGAACAAGCTTTATCTGCTGATGGAAAAGCAGCATAACCGGGGGCAGGAAGGCGCCGGGCTGGCCTGTCTGAAAATGGAAGCCAGTCCCGGAGAGGAATACATGTTCCGCGAAAGAGCACTGGGAACGGGCGCTATTACGGAGATATTCTCCACGGTGCAGTCGCGGTTCAGGAACTGGGATATACATCAACTTTCCGATGCCGTCTATGCCAAACGACAGTTACCCTTTGCCGGTGAGATTTATATGGGCCACCTTCGGTATTCAACTACCGGGAAGAGTGGCCTTTCTTATGTCCATCCGTTTATGAGACGGAATAACTGGCGGGCGAAGAATCTGGCTCTTTGCGGTAATTTCAATCTTACGAATGTGGATGAGGTCTTTGACGATATCACAGCCAAAGGCCAGCATCCCCGCATCTATTCCGACACTTACATCATGCTGGAGCAGGTCGGCCACCGGCTCGACCGCGAAAGCGAGCGCCTTTATGCCGAAGCCGTGGCGCAAGGGCGTACGGATATGGATATTACGCAATACATAGAGGAGCATATTGATGTGAATAATGTACTGCGCACGGCTGCTCCTCTTTGGGATGGAGGTTATGTGGTGTGCGGTTTCACGGGAAGCGGCGAGATGTTCACCATGCGCGATCCTT
The DNA here is from genome assembly GCA_910586505.1 of uncultured Paraprevotella sp. Lineage (GTDB taxonomy): Bacteria > Bacteroidota > Bacteroidia > Bacteroidales > Bacteroidaceae > Paraprevotella. Next base: position 153,903 of record CAJUGV010000002.1, read on the forward strand.
GGGGCATCCGTCCTGCATTCTGGTATCAGGATGACGAAGTACTGGTAGTGGCCTCCGAGCGTCCGGTGATACAGACTGTATTCGGGCTTGAAACCGACCAGATCCGTGAACTTATGCCCGGACAGGCTATCAGCGTGCGCAAGAACGGTGAGATGCGTCTGGAACAGATTATCGATCCGCGCAACGTGTGTCCTTGCTCTTTCGAACGTATTTATTTCAGCAGGGGCAGCGACCGCGATATTTATAAGGAGCGCAAGGCATTGGGCCGGCAGTTGCGCGACAAGATCCTTAAAGCAGTGGACGAAGATCTGCAGCATACCGTATTCTCCTTTATTCCGAACACGGCGGAAGTTGCCTTTTATGGTATGCTCGAGGCTTTCAAGGCTTATCTTAATCAGACGAAGATTGAGCAGATAGAAGCGCTGGGACATATACCCACGCATGACGAACTTGAGCACATCCTGAACCAATATATAAGAAGTGAGAAAGTGGCTGTAAAGGACATCAAACTGCGTACATTCATTACCGAAGGCAACAGCCGCAAGGATCTGGCAGCCCATGTCTATGACGTGACCTACGGTAGTGTAACGGCATTCGAAGACAATTTGGTGGTAATAGACGACAGCATCGTGCGCGGCACTACGCTGAAAGAAAGCATCATCCGCATCCTTGACCGTCTGCATCCCAAGAAAATAGTGCTGGTGTCTTCTTCTCCCCAGGTACGTTATCCCGACTATTATGGCATCGACATGTCCAACATGAACGAGTTTATAGCGTTCCGTGCAGCGATAGAATTGCTCAAAGACCGCGGACAATCGGGTCTGATAGACTGTGTCTATGAGAAATGCCGCCTACAGATGACTTTACCCAAGAAGTATATGACAAACTGTGTAAAGGAAATATATGCTCCATTTTCCGATGATGACATCTCGATGAAAATGGTGGAAATGTTACGGCCCGCCGGAGTGACGACACCTGTGGAGATCGTCTACCAGTCTCTTGATGGATTGCACAAGGCCTGCCCCTTTCATCGCGGCGACTGGTATTTCAGTGGGGATTATCCCACGCCGGGTGGCGTGAAACTGGTGAACAAGGCCTTCATCAATTATTATGAGAGTATTTACAGGAAAAATAACTAAGATAATAAAGATTGTATTTCAGCAATGAGAAATGTGACACTTATTCTAAGCGACGGAAGCCGTTTTCACGGAAAGTCGTTCGGTTACGAAAAATCAGTGGCCGGTGAAGTGGTTTTCAACACGGCGATGACGGGGTATCCCGAGAGTCTGACAGATCCGTCCTATGCCGGGCAACTGATGACACTTACTTATCCCTTGATAGGAAATTACGGAGTTCCCGACTTTTCAGTAGAGGAAAACGGTTTGGCCACTTTCATGGAGAGCGACAGAATCTATGCTTCGGCTATCATTGTAAGCGATTACAGCACGAACTATAATCACTGGAACGCAAAAGAGAGCCTTGCCGATTGGCTGAAACGGGAACAAGTACCGGGCATTACCGGTGTTGACACACGCGAATTAACCAAAGTGCTGCGTGAACATGGGGTGATGACGGGCAAGATTGTATTCGATGATGAAAAGGAAAATATATCCGAATCCGATTATAACGGTACAAATTTCGTGGATCTTGTATCCTGCAAAGAGGTTGTTCGCTACAATGAGGGGCCGGAAAGGAAAAAAGTGGTGCTTGTAGATTGCGGTGTAAAGCATAATATCATCCGTTGTCTGATAAAGCGCGGTGTGGAGGTCATTCGTGTGCCTTGGGATTACGATTTCAACGAACTGGAATTCGATGGTCTCTTTCTCTCTAACGGACCGGGCAATCCCGATACTTGCGGGGCGGCCGTCAGTCATATCCGTAAGTTTCTGGCTTCGCCTGTCGTGCGTCCCTGCATGGGCATCTGTATGGGTAACCAATTGTTGGGGAAAGCCGCAGGAGCGCGCATTTTCAAGTTGAAATACGGCCATCGCAGCCATAATCAGCCCGTGAGGATGGCCGGGACAAACCGTTGCTTTATCACGAGCCAGAATCATGGGTTTGCAGTCGATGCGGAAACACTTGGCTGCGAATGGGAACCCCTGTTTGTGAATATGAACGACGGTTCCAATGAGGGCATACGTCACAAGACGAATCCGTGGTTCAGTGCACAGTTCCATCCGGAAGCATGCAGCGGACCGGTGGATACGGAATTTATGTTCGATGATTTTGTAAAACTGCTCAAATAAGAATAGGGAGACATGGAAGATAGAAAGATAAAAAAGGTATTGTTGTTAGGTTCCGGTGCTTTGAAAATCGGCGAGGCCGGTGAATTTGATTATTCCGGTTCGCAAGCCTTGAAAGCGCTGAAGGAAGAAGGAATAGAAACGATATTGATAAATCCGAACATTGCCACGGTGCAAACGAGCGAAGGTGTGGCCGATCATATATATTACTTGCCTGTGACTCCTTTTTTCGTAGAAAAAGTTATCCGGAAAGAGCGTCCGCAGGGCATTCTGCTTGCCTTTGGCGGACAGACAGCCCTGAATTGCGGAGTGGCATTGCATAAGGAAGGGCTGTTGGAGAAATATGGCGTAAAGGTGCTCGGAACTCCCGTCCAGGCAATCATGAATACTGAAGACCGGGAGCTTTTTGTCAACAAACTCAATGAGATCAATGTAAAAACCATCAAGAGCCATGCATGCGGGAATCTGGAAGAGACACGCAAGGCGGCTGCCGGGCTCGGTTATCCCGTTATCATTCGGGCTGCCTATGCACTGGGGGGCTTGGGATCCGGATTCTGTAACGATGAAAATGAACTTAACAAGTTGGCAGAGAAAGCTTTCTCGTTTTCACCTCAAGTATTGGTTGAAAAGAGCCTGAAGGGGTGGAAGGAGATTGAATATGAAGTGGTGCGCGATTGTCATGACAACTGTATCACGGTATGCAACATGGAAAATTTTGATCCTTTGGGTATACATACCGGCGAAAGCATTGTGATAGCTCCCTCACAGACGCTGACAAATGCGGAATACCACAAACTGCGTGCATTGAGCATCCGTATCGTGCGTCATATAGGCATCGTGGGTGAATGTAACGTACAATATGCTTTCGATCCCGAATCCGAGGATTACCGCGTCATAGAGGTGAATGCCCGCCTGAGCCGTTCGTCAGCTCTTGCTTCCAAGGCCACAGGCTATCCGCTGGCTTTCGTAGCGGCTAAACTGGGATTGGGTTACGGGCTTTTCGAATTGAAAAACTCGGTGACGAAAACTACTTCCGCCTTTTTTGAGCCTGCACTGGATTATGTAGTATGCAAAATCCCGCGTTGGGACCTGGGTAAATTTCGTGGCGTAGACCGCGAATTGGGTTCGTCCATGAAGTCTGTAGGTGAAGTTATGGCTATAGGACGTACTTTCGAGGAAGCCATACAAAAAGGACTGCGTATGATAGGGCAGGGAATGCACGGCTTTGTGGAAAACAAGGAACTCCGGATTGAAGACATAGACTCCGCTCTACGCGAACCTACCGACAAGCGCATCTTCATTATTTCGAAGGCTATGTCGAAGGGTTACACTATCGACCAGATTCACGAATTAACCAAGATAGACAAATGGTTCTTACATAAATTACAGAACATCAAAGACACATCCATGGCGTTGCACACCTGCAAGGATGTCAATGTGTTGGATGATGAACTCCTGCGCCGTGCGAAAGTACAGGGATTCTCCGACTTTCAGATTGCCCGTGCATTAGGCATGGAGGAACAGATGGATATGGAGGACGCTGCGCTTGCAGTGCGTTGTCGCAGAAAGAATGCAGGTATCGTGCCGGTTGTAAAGCAAATAGATACGCTGGCCGCCGAATATCCGGCGCAGACAAACTATCTGTACATGACGTACAGCGGTGTAAGCGGGGATATCCGTTACGAACATGACAAACGCAGTATCGTAGTGCTCGGCTCCGGCGCTTATCGCATAGGTTCTTCCGTAGAATTCGACTGGTGTGGCGTACAGGCACTGAATACTATCCGCCGTGAAGGTTTCCGTCCGGTGATGATCAACTACAATCCCGAAACGGTATCAACGGATTACGACATGTGTGACCGTCTCTATTTCGACGAACTGACATTTGAACGCGTACTTGATATCCTCGAACTGGAATGTCCGAAAGGTGTCATCGTATCTACGGGAGGACAAATACCTAACAATCTGGCTACGCGGCTGGATGGACAGCGTATCCCTATATTAGGGACCGGCGCGACGAGCATTGATAATGCGGAAGACCGTGAAAAGTTCTCTGCCATGTTGAACAGAATAGGTGTGGATCAACCGGAGTGGAGCGCGTTGACCAGTATGGAAGATGTAAACGCCTTTATAGAGAAAGTGGGATTTCCGGTGTTGGTGCGTCCGTCATATGTACTTTCAGGCGCTGCCATGAACGTATGTTCCAACAGTGAAGAGTTAGAGCGTTTCTTGAATTTGGCTGCGAATGTGTCTCGTAAACACCCGGTTGTTGTCAGCAAATTCCTCCAACATGCAAAGGAAGTGGAGATGGATGCCGTGGCGTGCGATGGAGAAATCGTGGCTTACGCCATCAGTGAGCATATAGAATTTGCCGGAGTGCATTCGGGCGACGCCACAATTCAGTTTCCTGCCCAGAAACTGTATGTGGAAACTGTACGCCGCATCAAAAAAATCTCCGGACAGATCGCCCGTGAGTTGCGCATCAGCGGCCCGTTCAATATACAGTTTCTAGCCAAAGATAACGATATCAAGGTAATTGAATGTAACCTTCGCGCATCCCGGAGCTTCCCATTCGTGAGCAAGGTACTCAAGATAAATATGATTGAACTGGCAACGAAAGTAATGCTGGGATTGCCGGTAGAGAAACCCGGCAAAAGCCTGTTCGATTTCGACTATGTAGGAATCAAAGCCAGTCAGTTCTCCTTCAACCGTTTGCAGAAAGCCGACCCCGTGCTGGGGGTGGATATGGCCTCCACGGGCGAAGTAGGCTGTTTAGGCGACGATACGGGCACGGCTCTGCTTTTGGCCATGCTCTCCGTAGGATATCGTGTACCGAAGAAGAACATACTCTTGTCTACGGGAGGAGCCAAGCAAAAAGCCGATATGCTGGAAGCGGCACGTACACTGAAGGAATTCGGGTATTCCATTTATGCTACGGAAGGCACAAGCCGCTATCTGACTGAAAACGGAGTAGAGAATACGCTGGTGTACTGGCCTAGTGAAAACGGAACTCCGCAAGCATTGACCATGCTGCATAATCGTGAGATAGATATGGTGGTGAATATACCGAAAGACTTGACTGTCAGAGAACTTTCAAATGGTTACAAAATCAGGCGTGCCGCAGTGGACCTGAATATTCCCTTGATCACCAACTCGCGTCTTGCGAGTGCTTTCATTCAGGCGTTCTGTCATATCAATCTTGATGACCTTCCTATCAAGAGTTGGTCTGAGTATAAGTAACATGATCGGAATATTCTTTTTTAGCGGGTAGGTCAGGGGAGAATTCTTTGACGGAATGTCGGGTAGCATGTTACTGCCGGTGAAGTGTATGTCGTATTATTTATGGGACTGAGGATTTATACTCAGCTCCATACTATTTCTTCGGAAATATGATAATGAGGGTAAAAGAGGCCATAAAATCGTCCATTTCGCTAAAATAGACCAGCCTTTAGGCTATATTTGTGCTTGTCCTATCTGTTTTTTTAATACCTTTGCCGGAGTTTTTAAAAGAAGCGGAAAAACAGTTTATGGCAGAAGCAACGAATATCTATCCGATATACGACAAAATGATGACCCGAAAGGACAAGGAAGGACTGCTTGGACAAAGGGGAGTGATGATCTGGTTCACGGGTCTGTCCGGTTCCGGAAAAAGTACAATAGCACTTGGTGTTGAGCGTGAATTGCACAAACGTGGTGTCCTGTGCCGTATCCTAGATGGTGACAATATACGTAGTGGCATTAACAGAAATCTTGGATTCTCGGCGGACGACCGGAAAGAGAACATTCGCCGTATAGCTGAAATCGGGAAATTATTTGTAGATACGGGTGTGGTTACACTGTCAGCTTTTATCAGCCCCACTAGTGAATACAGACGTATGGCTTCCGAAATTATCGGTATAGCCGATTTTAAGGAAGTTTATGTATCCACTCCCCTTGAAGTATGTGAGCAACGTGACGTAAAAGGATTGTACGCCCGCGCCCGAAGAGGAGAAATTAAGGATTTTACAGGTGTCAGTGCTCCGTTTGAAGTACCGGAGCATCCGGCTTTGACATTGGATACATCAGTCTTGACGCTTGAAGAATCTGTTAACAAAGTGTTGGAACTTATCTAAATGAATAAATAAACATACCATATTATGTCTGAATATAAATTGAGCCATTTACAGGAACTTGAAGCCGAATCCATCCATATTATCCGTGAGGTGGCTGCCGAGTTCGAGAATCCTGTAATGCTTTATTCCATAGGAAAAGATTCTTCTGTAATGGTCCGCCTGGCCGAAAAGGCCTTTGCACCGGGAAAAGTGCCCTTTCCGCTGATGCATATTGATTCCAAATGGAAGTTTAACGAAATGATTAAATTCCGCGATGAATACGCCAAACAATACGGATGGAATCTGATTGTAGAGTCCAACACGGAGGCATTCCAAGCCGGAGTGGGACCGTTTAGCCATGGGAGTAAGGTTCATACAGACTTGATGAAGACAAAAGCATTATTGGATGCTTTGGCCAAATATAAGTTTGATGCAGCTTTTGGTGGTGCACGCCGCGATGAAGAAAAAAGCCGTGCTAAAGAACGTATATTCTCATTCCGCGACCAGTTTCAGCAATGGGACCCCAAAAATCAGCGTCCGGAACTATGGAACATTTATAATGCCCGTATACATAAAGGAGAGAGTATCAGGGTATTCCCGTTAAGTAATTGGACTGAACTTGACATTTGGCAATATATTCGCTTGGAAAATATTCCTATTGTACCTTTATATTATGCTAAAGAACGCCCGGTAGTAAACATTGACGGACAATTGATTATGCCGGATGACGACCGTTTGCCGGATTGTTATAGGGATAAGATTGAAATGAGAAAGATTCGTTTCCGCACTTTAGGATGCTGGCCGCTGACCGGTGCCATTGAGAGTGAAGCCGACACGATAGAGAAAATTGTAGAGGAGATGATGACCACCACAAAGAGTGAACGTACAACGCGGGTGATAGATTTCGATCAAGAGGCTTCTATGGAGCAAAAGAAACGCGAGGGATATTTTTAAATCAGGAGACTAATTTATGGCGACATTAAATATAAAGGAGTTTTTAGATCAGGACGAAAAAAAAGATTTGCTTCGTTTGCTGACCGCCGGATCTGTAGATGATGGGAAATCGACCCTGATAGGACGGCTTCTGTTCGATAGTAAGAAACTTTATGAAGATCAATTGCAGGCACTGGAACGTGACAGCAAACGAGTGGGAAATGCCGGTGAACATATTGATTATGCTTTGCTGCTCGACGGTTTGAAAGCAGAGCGCGAAGAAGGAATTACCATAGATGTGGCTTACCGTTATTTCTCGACAAACCATAGAAAGTTTATAATTGCCGATACTCCGGGGCACGAACAGTATACCCGTAATATGATTACAGGCGGTTCTACCGCTAATCTTGCCATCATTCTGGTGGATGCCCGTTCGGGAGTCATTACACAGACTCGACGTCATACCTTTTTGGTTTCGCTATTGGGTATAAAGCATATCGTGCTGGCTGTCAACAAGATGGATTTGGTTGATTTTGACCAGGACGTATTTGATTCCATCGTCGAAGAATATAAGGCGCTTACCGATAAACTGAATATTGAAGATGTAACATGTTTTCCGTTGTCAGCATTAGACGGCGACAACGTGGTGGAAAAGTCAGAACGTACTCCTTGGTATGAAGGCACCAGTCTGCTTGACTTTTTAGAGAGAGTGCCTATTCATACAGACCGTAATATGAACGATTTCCGCTTTCCTGTTCAGTATGTATTACGGCCGAATCTTGATTTTCGCGGTTTCTGCGGCAATATTGCTTCCGGTATCGTAAAAGTTGGTGACGAGATTATGGCTTTGCCTTCCCGGAAGAAATCACGGGTGAAACAGATTGTAACCTATGAAGGAAATTTGAAAGAAGCTTTCTGTCCGCAAAGCGTGACCCTCACGCTGGAAGATGAGATTGATATCTCGCGTGGCGAAATGCTAGTTCACCCGGAGAATATGCCGGAAGTAGGACGTTATTTTGAGACAATGCTTGTGTGGATGGATGAAGAACCGATGGATCGAAACAAACACTTCTATCTGAAACACAATACGAACATGACGCGTGCTACGGTAAGCGAAGTAAGTTACCTGGTAGATGTAAACACTATGAACAAACGGTCTGCAGACAGATTCAGTCTGAATGAGATAGGGCATGTCCATATTACAACAGCCAAACCCTTATTTTTTGATGCTTATAAGAAGAACAGGGCTACCGGTGCATTTATTTTGATAGATCCTATAACAAACAATACAAGTGCCGTAGGTATGATTATCGGTCCGATAAATGCTAAAGAAGAAGATACGGAACGCCTTCCTGAATTAAATTTACCTAAGCTGGGGATTGGAAAAGAACATTATGAAGCGATAGAAAAAGCCGTTAAGGATTTAGCTCGTCAAGGCATAGCCGTTGAAATAATCAAAGAATAAGATTTAAATAATAAAACAAAGGATAATGGGATTATTAGAGTTCAGCAAACTGCCTGTCAATACATTGGTTGGTGCAGATTGGAATACTTTTAAGGAAATGACGCGCGGACGAGATATTGCTCCGGATAAGCGCATGAAGTTTTACCTGACAAAAAGTATATGTCGGTTGCTTAGTTTGTTGGTGCCAATCCAAAATAACCGGTTTGAAAAAAAGTTGGGAACTTTTGAATTTCAGCATGACCCGGTTTTTATCTTAGGACATTGGAGAAGCGGAACTACATTTGTGCATAACATATTTGCGCAAGACGATAATTTCTGTTATACTACGACATATCAGACTGTTTTCCCGCATCTTATGATGTTCGGGCAGCCTTTCTTTAAAAAAACGATGGGATGGCTGATGCCGGATAAACGCCCGACAGATAATATGGAGTTAGCTCCGGATCTGCCTCAGGAAGAAGAGTTTGCATTGTCCAATATGATGCCTTATTCTTTCTATGATTTTTGGTTTTTTCCACAGCATTGGCAGGAATATTGTGACAAATATCTGACGTTTGAGAAAATCACACCAGAGGAACTTCGTATATTCAAGGATACATTCGTAAAGTTAATGAAGATTTCCAGACACTGCACCACAGGTGGAGATATTTATTTATCAAAGAATCCACCTCACACGGGACGAGTGAAAGCCTTGGTAGAGATGTTCCCTAATGCAAAGTTCATCTATTTGATGCGTAACCCGTATACTGTATTCGAAAGCACTCGGAGTTTCTTTACCAATACCATTAAGCCGTTAGAACTACAGCATATTAGTGAAGAGGAAATGGAGAAGAATGTTCTTCAGACTTACACAAAACTTTACCGTGCTTATGAAGAACAAAAGAAATTCGTACCAGAAGGAAACCTGTTTGAAGTTAAGTTCGAAGATTTTGAGGCGGACGCTTTTGGAACAACTCGCATGGTATATGAGAAACTGAACATTCCAAATTTCAGTAATGCAGAAGCAAAAATCAAGGCTTATACGGATAGGAAGAAAGGCTATAAGAAGAATAAGTATGAATATAGTCCCCGTACTATTCAGTTAGTCAACGAAAATTGGGGATATGCTCTCAAGGATTGGAACTATGAGATTCACCAATCTACAATATAGAATAGATGCTCCCCTCATAAAATTGGAGAATGTAATTTAAACTGTGTCAGCAAGGAATAAAATATTAACTTTGCTAACACAGTTTTTTTTATGAAAGAAGAATTTGATTTTGAAAGTATCAAGAACAAGGCAATAGAGCCGCTGAAAGCGGGTAAGCCTTTGTTAGGTAAGGATGGTGCTTTTGCCCCCTTATTGGCAAGTATCTTGAATGCAGCATTGGAAGGTGAGATGGATGCGCATCTTACCGATGAAGAACGCCAGTTGGGCAATCGTCGTAATGGTAAAATGCAGAAGCAAGTCCAGACTTCATTGGGTGAAGTCACAGTGTCTACCCCTCGTGACCGTAATTCAAGTTTTGATCCTCAGTTTACAAAGAAACGTGAGACCATCCTGGCGGAGGGCGTATCGGACCGTATCATCGGACTTTATGCTCTTGGTAACAGCACACGCGAGATCAGTGACTGGATGGAGGAAAATCTCGGCAACCGTGTCTCTGCCGAAACGATTAGTTCCATAACCGACCGTGTTCTTCCGGAAATAAAGGCCTGGCGTTCCCGTACCCTTGATGCTGTCTATCCGATAGTCTGGATGGACGCAATCCATTATAAAGTCACTGACGAGAGAGGGTGTGCCGTTACCCGCGCAATCTATAACGTCTTAGGTGTCGACAAGGAAGGGCACAAGGATTTGCTTGGCATGTATATCTCTAAAAATGAGGGAGCCAATTTCTGGTTAAACGTACTGACGGACTTGCAGAACCGTGGAGTTCATGATATCCTTATTGCTTGCGTTGATGGTCTGAAAGGCTTTCCGGATGCCATCCAAAGTGTTTTCCCGAACACGACAGTACAACTTTGCATCGTCCACCAGATACGTAACTCCATTAAATATGTCGGTAGCAAGCATCAGAAGGAATTCCTCAAAGACTTGAAACGGGTTTATGGTGCGGTAAGTAAAGAAGCAGCTGAAACGGAACTTTTTAGTCTGAATGAGAAATGGGGAGAAAAATATCCGATCGTCATCAAGTCATGGCAGGACAACTGGGAAAAACTTACTGAATACTTCCAGTTCACATCGGATATACGCCGTATGATTTATACCACAAATACAGTTGAGGGCTATCATCGCCAGATACGGAAAGTGACAAAAAACAAGGGCGTGTTCCCTAACGACACCGCCCTTGAAAAACTGGTTTACCTCGCTTACCGCAATATACGTAAGAAATGGACCATGCCACTGGCTAACTGGGGAGCCATTGCACAACAACTGGCGATAAAATTTGGAGATAGTTTTAAATTGTTGTAATTTTACGCTCGTTGGGACGGGTGGTCCCGCCCCTTGGCGCTGGCCGATCCCCGACTGATGAGATTGAATGAGAATAGAGCATGATACAGTTTAATTTACACAACCTAAAATTGGTAGTTTTATGAGGGAGTCCTATATGTATTATTTTTTAATTCAGATATTGTTTGATAACTTCTTCAAGTTCATTTCCTCGAAGCTGTTGACCTATAATTGTTCCGTTACTGTCTATAAGAATTGTATAAGGTATGGAGTTCACTCCATAATTATGCGTCATGACATTGTCCCATGAATTCAGTTCAGAAGCTTGCGGCCAAGTCATTTTCATCTCTTTCACAGCTTCTCTCCAACTCTTATCGTTTTCATCAAAAGAAATCCCTACGATTTCCAATCCTTTTTTATGGTACTTATCGTAAAGTGAAACCACGTTCGGCATTTCCGCACGACAAGGACCGCACCAACTTGCCCAGCAATCTACTAAAGTTAATTTATTCTCACGAACTACATCCGATAATTTGATTTGTCCACCGTCTATTGACGGAATACAAATGTCTATGAACGACTGCCCGTTTGCAGTCTTACAACTTTTTTGAACTTCTTCCTCAATAGCTCTTATCATATTACTATTTTTGTAAGAACTCTGCACCTTTTGAATTAGTTCAAGAGTTGTTTCAGGTTCTAACATGTTATAACAAGAAATGAGCAGGAAGTATCCGAGAGGTTTATCAATATTAGACTTTAATGTTTCATAAACCAGTTGGGATGATTGTTGTTCCAATGCCACTAACTTTTTCTCCATATCTTCGTCCTGAGCCTCTTCAGCAATAGTAGACGAAGCTTGCCTCTCGTAAATTTGGTTCATCTGCTCGTGTATGACATATACGGAATCGGTAAATTTTTGGTAAAGATCGTTGTTTTCCGTACCCGAAACCCTTCCTTCTACGCCTATGTTCAAACGAATTTTTCCTTTTTCCATAAAGAATATGTTACTATAGGCTTCATTACTTTGGTGACTGTAAAAGAAATAACTGGCAATAATGGTTGAATCACAGTTTTCCTTTATGGAAAAATTACTCCCATTCAATATAACGGTATCAGAAGGTATGAAGTTTCCATCAACCATTCGGGCTATGTACAGAGTGTCGCCCTCCTCTGCATTTTCCACAACTCCTTCTATACTACAATTTCGGGATGAGCAAGACGCTAGGAATCCAATAAGTCCCAACGTAAACAAATGTTTTGTCTTCATATTTTTTTTAGTATTAAATAGAAAAAGGCCACACAGTTTTCCTTTGCAGAAATCAGTGATGGCCTTCTCTTAAAATGAATGATAATAAAGATTTGGATTATATCAGATATTGCGAACTGATAGACTCATTGCTTTCAACTCTTCTGATTGTTTCGGCCAGAATATCGGCAATACTGATTTGTTTTACTTTAGCGCAGCGGTTAGAGTAGGGGATACTGTCTGTAAAGACAAGCTCTTCGAGTGCCGAATCCTGTACTCTTTCCGAAGCCGGGCCGGACATAATACAGTGAGTAGCCACAGCACGTACAGACGCCGCACCTTTCTCTTTCATCAGATTGGCAGCTTTCGTGATCGTGCCGGCTGTATCCACCATATCATCCACCAAAATAACATCGGCATCCTTTATCTCTCCGATTATCTGGATATCAGCCACTTCGTTAGGTTTGCTTCTCGTCTTATTACACAAAACCAACGGGCATTCGAGATATTTGGAGTAAGTGCTCGCACGCTTTGAACCGCCAACGTCGGGAGCAGCAATTACGATGTTTTTAAGATTCAATGACTTGATGTAAGGCAACAATACACTGGATGCATACAAGTGATCTACCGGAACATCAAAGAAACCCTGCTCCTGATCGGCGTGCAGATCCATAGTGATCAGACGGTTTATTCCGGCTACGCTCAACATGTCGGCTACAAGTTTTGCACCGATTGATACGCGCGGCTTATCCTTACGGTCTTGCCGTGCCCAACCGAAATATGGAATTACGGCAATAATACTCTTGGCAGAAGCCCGCTTGGCGGCATCAATCATCAGCAGGAGTTCCATCAAATTGTCAGAGTTGGGAAACGTAGACTGAACCAAAAATACGTCGCGTCCGCGAATGGATTCCTCATAAGACACAGAAAACTCTCCATCTGCGAAGTGGGTTATTACCAGTTGACCTAACTGGCATCCTAAACTGGAACAGATTTTCTCAGCCAGATACTTGGATTTGGTACCTGAAAAAACCATAAATGAATTGTTTGCACTCATCTCTCTATAACGTATTAATTTTAGAAGTAGCTTATTTGTCAATCGGCTGCTTTACGCAACTTACGGAAATGATTAATCAGTTCCTTATAATCCAAAGTGGAATGGATGTTAAAACGATTCCATAAATCGCCCAATACAACGGCTCCGCCGAATCCCAAATCCTTTACCAAAGCCATGTTTTCTGCCGTTATGCCTCCGAGTGCCATCACATTCTTATCAATGATACCTTGGAGAGATGCCTGTTCCAAAGTCTCCATCTCAAAAGCCGAAGTATAATTAGATTTTGATATACTATCGAATATCGGACTGAGAAAAACATAGTTGAAATTCTTTTTTTCCGCTTTCAAATCATCTATATAATGAATAGATTTACTGACATGTCCTTTGTACCCAGGCATCAATTCTGGATTCCTGCTATTAAGATGTATGCCTCTCAAATTGAATTCCTCTTTCAAATAGAAATGGTCATGCACGACAATTTGATTGTGATGGCGTTCCGGTAACAGAGTAAGCAAACGCTCCGAGTAAACAGGTTCCGTATCCGGCTTCCGCAGATGAAGAAGATCCAAACCTTCCTCAAAAAGGGCTGTGAGTATTTTATCTTCCTCCACAAAAAAGTCCGGAGGCGTCAACAATATCAATTTCATTGGTACAATGTCGCTATTTGTATTGCAAAGTTAGTAAAAAAACTATTGCGCATCGCATGGCAAGCCCTATTTCTTTTATTTTTCCTTAAAAACCTGATAATTTAAAATGCAAATCGTTGAACATGGAAAAAGGCTGTTTGTCCGCATTTGCAGTCCAACAAACAGCCCTTTCAATCCTGAAACCATAACTTTCTTCTTAGGAAAAAGGAGCCGACTTTATGTCAACTCAGATTTTCTTCCGAATCAAAATTACAATTCTTCAGATTTTGACTGATGCGCATAGCACAAAAATTAGGGCCGCACATCGTACAATACTTACCATTAAGATGATTGCCGATTTTATAATATTCCAAAGCACGGTCAGGATCAAGCCCGAGGTTGAACTGGTCTTTCCATCTGAACTCATAGCGTGCCTTACTCAGCGCGTTGTCACGTACGGTTGCTCCCGGATGTCCTTTTGCTATATCTGCCGCGTGAGCCGCTATTTTATAGGTGACAACCCCTGTGCGTACGTCTTCCTTGTCAGGTAAACCAAGATGTTCTTTCGGCGTTACGTAACACAACATGGCCGTACCGTACCATCCTATTTGTGCAGCACCTATGGCACTGGTGATGTGGTCATATCCCGGGGCGATGTCTGTTACAAGCGGCCCCAGCGTATAAAACGGTGCTTCATGGCACTTTTCTATCTGCCTCTCCATATTTTCGCGAATCTTGTGCATAGGCACATGACCGGGCCCCTCTATAAAGGCCTGCACGTTCTTCTCCCAAGCTCGTTGCACCAATTCCCCCATGGTGTCCAGCTCGGCAAACTGCGCACGGTCATTTGCATCGAAAATGGCACCGGGCCGCAAACCGTCACCCAATGAAATGGCAACATCATACTGTGCCATGATGTCACATATATCGTCGAAATGCTCGTAAAGAAAACTTTCTTTCTGATGGAAATTACACCATTGTGAGATAATGCTTCCGCCCCGGCTTACCATACCGCAGAGCCGTTCATTGGCATAGTGGACATTTTTCAGTCGGATACCGCAATGAATGGTAAAATAATCCACACCCTGCTCACACTGCTCGATAAGCGTATCACGAAATAGTTCCCAGGTCAGATCCTCGGCCTTGCCCTTTACTTTCTCCATCGCCTGATACATCGGCACCGTACCTACCGGAACGGGACAATTACGCACAATCCATTCGCGGGTTTCATGGATATTGTCACCGGTAGAAAGGTCCATCAGCGTATCGCCTCCCCATTTACAACTCCACAAGCATTTGTCCACTTCCTCCTCTATACTTGAGGTCGTGGCGGAATTCCCTATATTAGTGTTGATTTTCACAAGGAAGTTGCGTCCGATAATCATTGGTTCGGCTTCGGGATGATTGATATTAGCGGGGAGCACGGCTCGTCCGGCGGCAATCTCATCACGTACAAACTCCGGAGTAATATATGTATCAATCCCTAAAGATGCACAGTTCATATTCTCACGAATAGCTACATATTCCATTTCGGGAGTAATGACACCCTGCTTTGCATAATACATTTGTGATACTTGTTTGCCGGCTTTTGCGCGATAGGGAGGCTTGATGTGCGAGAAACGCAGATGGTCGAGACTTTTGTCTCCTTGCCGCATCCGTCCGTATTCGGAAGATAATCTGTCAAGTTGCTCCACATCATTACGTTTCAGAATCCAAGACTCACGCAAGCGTGGAAGTCCTCGTCTCAGGTCGATTTTCACATCCGGATCACTATACGGGCCACTGGTATCATAAATATATACGGGATCGTTTTCCTCTACACTTCGTGTTCCGTTAACCATGGTGACGGTAGGGGTCAGCGATACCTTACGCATACCCACCTTGACATCCGGATACAATACACCGGATATATATACTTTCTCCGAACCGGGATAAGTAATTTTAATACTACTGTCCATATCTGTCGTTTTATGTTTCTTATTTATAGTAATGCCTTTTTCTTCAAAATTCTGTTGACCGGCAGTCCGTTGCTATCAAGTATTCCCTTTATCATACGTGTTTCCTCCACTGGATCTGCCGAGTTCAGAATTGTACTACTTAGGGCAATTCCATGGATTCCCGTATCCAATAGCGCCGGAACATCATTTTTCGTAATACCTCCGATGGCGATGAGAGGCAGAGAAATTCCCTCCTTTTTCATAAAACCGACGATTTGCCGATAGCCTTCAAGCCCGAGTATGGGAGAAAGTTGTTCTTTGGTGGTTGTGAAACGAAACGGTCCGCAACCGATGTAGTCGGCACCGCGCGAGGCATGCATTCTTACATCGTCCGGTGTATTGGCCGTGCCACCTATAATATAATTTTTTCCCAAAATGCTTCTTGCTTTGTCCACAGGCATGTCGTTTTTACCCAAATGCACGCCGTCGGCATGCAGAGGTCCGACCAGATCTACGCGGTCGTCCAATATAAAAACGGCATTATACTGTCGGCAAAGACGTGCAACTTCCCATCCTGTACTCATCCATTCATCCTCTGAAGCATGCTTCATGCGTAACTGAATCCAGCGACAACCGCCTTTCAGCGCCATGCGTGCACCGTCTGCATATCCGTACGAAGTGGTATGATGCGTAATAAATTGCAATTGCTCCATTTGTTACCTTATTTATTATAAGGAGCCACAAACAGAACGAAATAAAATAGGCTGAGAATATATATGTAGTGTCGTGCACAATCCCTTCGGCAGCATTACCTGCATCAGGTTCACAGGGTATAATCTCAGCCAACTCAATCTGTCGGCACCCCTTTGTCCTGACAAAGATAGGAATAATAATCCATATGCAAAGCTACAAGCGGATAATATTTTCACGAAGACACAAACCTCGCAATGGCGAAATCCGATGCCGGAAAACAGGAAAATCCGCCGGCGTTCGAAAACGACGAAGTCCCTATACTCTCGTACCGGGACTTCTCGAATACCTTTCTAATACCTTTAAACTAAAGTTCTACTATTAGAACATTGTAAAGATACGTAATTAGTTTATAAATACACGTTTAATAAACTAATTTTAGGTTATTTTGTCGTTATGTAAACAATATCATGCTATGAAGCCCGCCCGATATGTCCCAACCGCAACAGACGAAACACTTTACCCGATGCGACCGCACGCGGAATAGTCAACGTAAACCGCCTCACAAGAGAATAAACAACGGAGTATCGGCGGGACGGAAGAGGGTAGAGGTGCACCTGCCGCATGCGCTGCAGTAGGGCGGTCAGAAACGCAGAGTCTGGACTGTCGGCCAGTAACGAATATACCATGGACATGCACAACATGTCTATTCTCTTACTTAAGGCTCTGGCCGTCCGTCCCTCAAGTTTGACACATTTTGCATGCAGGCGTTCTATGACATGCAGCAAATCGAAAAACCGTTTCTCCAGCACTTCACGTCCTTTATGGTGCATGATGGAATTTTCACGCAGACAATAAGCATAAACAGGTAAGTCGGTGGTAATAATATACTGCATCCTAAGAAAAAGCAGAGCGGTGAACTCTTCATCTTCATGATAGGCAACCGGAGTAAATCTCAAATTGCCGGCCATCGACTTTTTGAATATGTAACTCCACACACTTCCGTGCAGATTATGTGTCAGCATAAATTGTACCCCATCTCCCCGGAACAAGACATGACCCGATATATCCGACACTCTCAGACTTTTCATACCATTATTACGCACCTTGCGGAAACCAAAGGCAAGGAGATCGGGACGCTCTTCACCCAGCATGTCCAAAACCTGTATCAGATTGCCGGTGAACAGATAATCATCGGCATCCACAAACTGAATGTATTCCTTACCAGCCAGTTTCATACCCGTATTACGGGCACCTCCCGGACCGCTGTTGTGTTGCAGATGATAATGAATGCGCGGATGTCCCAACGACAAGACGTATTCCCGGGCCTTACTGTCCGGAGTGCCGTCATCTATGACCCACACTTCCCAGTCTGCATTCTCATCCAATTTCATAATACTGTCCAGCGCCCGCTCAAGAAGGGAAATCTCCACCTTATAATAAGGTATGATGAAACTGACGGAAACGTTTTTCATGATTTCAACAGTTTACGGGTCTTCGCTACAATTGTGCAAT
Source organism: uncultured Paraprevotella sp. (assembly GCA_910586505.1). Classification (GTDB taxonomy): domain Bacteria; phylum Bacteroidota; class Bacteroidia; order Bacteroidales; family Bacteroidaceae; genus Paraprevotella. The sequence continues at coordinate 172,140 of CAJUGV010000002.1, forward strand.
AATGCCGTCCGGTCAGTGCTTTCAGCATGGCTTTAAGACGGTAATTAAGCGGTCGGCTGGTAAACAGTGCGCGGTGCAAAGGTATCCGGCGTTCGGGAACACACAGAGTTCCGCCAAGTTCCAAACGGATAATCTGAGGATCGCACAAACGCAAATAAAAGTCGTCTTTGTCCCTTTCGCTCAATACCTTATGAGTGGAAAGCTCACTGTATAGCCTGATATTGGCCTCCAGAAGGTCGTCCAGTCCTTTTTCACAAAGGGTGTTGGATATAGAGTCTTTCCGGTTACAATAATAATACAATCCCTTTTCGACACACAGAATACCGCGTGCCCGCTGCAACACGGAAGGAATCGTATAGACATCCTCAAACCATTTTCCTTCAGGAAAGCGGATGTCCCGCCACAGTATTCTGCGGTATATCTTGTTCCAGGCATAACAGTGTACATAACCTTTTCTACGCACCCATTCGGCATAATCGATTATTTCACCTTTTCCGGGAGTATGGCAATAGGAGTTCCTGGCCCCGTGGTATACACATACGGGGTATTCCAGCACGTCGGCTTCCGGATAGGTCTCAAGCATATTCAGGTTTCTCTCCAACGTATGGGGCGAGATATAATCGTCCGAATCAATAAAAGTGATATAATCTCCGCATGCCTGTTCCAGCCCCGAATTGCGCGCAGCGCTCAGTCCTTTGTTCTTTTCGTGATGTATGACACGGAAACGGCTGTCTTTCCGTGCCCATTCGTCACACAACTCTCCGCATCTGTCCGGCGAACAGTCGTCCACGAGGATAATTTCGCAACTGTCCACTTTTTGCCGGGCTATGCTCGTCAGGCAAAAATCGAGGTAAGCTTCTACCTTGTAGACGGGAACTATGATGGAGAGTCTCATAATGAAAACGTTTTTAAAACCGTTTTTATACTTTTTTGCCGTCCCAGCAATCTACATACTGTTCGGCCACTTTCCTGTACTCATGGTGGCGAAGTACATATTCCATGCTTTCTGCAGAACGCCAGATAATATCGTCCGGGTGGTTTATCAGTTCTTCCAATTTGGCATATACATCCTCGGCCGAAGGATACACATTGACGATGGGGCGCAGCTCTTTTTCGTTCAGAAGCGCATAATGCTCCTCTTCTCCGCCTCCCACTACAACCAGTCCCTTAGCCATGGCCAGCAGCGCATTCATGGCCGGGGTATAGGAATAGAGCTGGTCCAGCAGCACATCGCTGCTATCCATCATACGGCTGTATTGTGCAAAGGGCACAGACTCCGCCTTTACTATTTCTATCCGTTCGGGGTACTGCGTAGCCAACTGCACCAGTGCCTTATACATAATGTCCGTTCCTTTATATACATTACGGTCGCGCTGTATGCCGATGAAGAAACGTATACGGTCTGTTTCCGGATGAGGAACACGTGGTGAGATCTTATCAAGATTGACAGGGAAAGGGATGAAATGCGTTTTTTCGGGGTACCAAGGCCGGTAACTGGCATCATATTCATACAGGCCGCTCACGATTCCGTCGCAGTTGTCGGCAATATAAGTGTTCAAACGTCCCTTCGGACCGTTCAGCCATTCGGCTATGAACTTTTTATTATCGGCATTCATACGGATTTCCTGTCCTATATTGAAATCCGAATAACGGAAAGTGCAACGGTCCAGCCCGGTCTTCACCCAATAATGGTCCATGCCGAATGCTCCGAGGAATATTTTTCCGTTGTAGCGACGCAGATAACGGTAGATGGGAAGCAATTTTTCCGGACGCAATTCTAAAAAAACCGGATTGATAAGCTGCACTACATCATAACCCCTCATCCGGGGAAGGGCCTTTGCCAGACGCACAAGAAAATCCAGTGTATCTGCTTTTCCGACCGACCGTCTGCAGAGATCAATGTCGCGGGGATAATTTTTCCAGCTATCGCCGTCAGAGGCCACCGTAACGGAATGCCCGAGTAAGCGCAAGCCTTCGGCCAGTGTCCGGTGTACATTACTATATTCGCCGAGTAAGAGGACTTTCATGATATTTTTAGACAAAGGTAGGCAAAATAAATGGAAATGATGTATCTTTGCCCGTATATATTATGGACAACATACAAGAAACAGAGAATAAAAAAGAATCTGCAACAACTACGGAATGCCGTGAAGACTCTACCTACAACCACATTGTGAAGTATACCGGATTCCTCGGTATCATCCAGGTTCTTACCATGCTGGTAAACGTGGTGCGCAACAAACTGGCTGCCGTATTGCTCGGCACCTCCGGTGTGGGGTTGTCCTCATTGTACCTGAACTTCATCGGCTTCCTTCATCACACATCCAATCTCGGCATATCATTCAGTTCCATCAAAGAGATTGCCGAGTTCTACGGTCAGGGGCGTACCGACAAAATTCTCCGTCAGGTTGAAGTCGTACGCACATGGAGCGTATGGACCGGCCTGGCGGGTATGCTTGCCGGCATACTTGTCTCCCCCGTCATCAGTTATTGGTTTTTCGGTGATTTTTCCCATATACCTCATGTCTGCGCACTGTCGCCTGTCATGCTATTCATGGCTGTCACGGTGAGCGAAGTGTCCATCTTGAAAGCCGTACGTAAACTCAAACGTGTGGCCTTTGTATCCATACTGGGCGCGGCGGGAGCCTTGTTACTCACGGTTCCCTTCTATTACGTATGGGGAACAGACGGAATCGTACCTGCATTGATTTTCAGTACACTGGGAGTCATGATAGCGCACCTCTGCCTCTCATTACCAGTCTTTCCGTGGAGGGTCGGACTATTCAGCCGCGATTATTTCCGTGCGGGCTGGAGCATGGTGCGTGTCGGAGTGCCCTATATTGCCGCCACGGCCGTAAACATGACGGTGGGAATGGGGCTTCCGCTCTTCATTGCCAATACGGGCGAATTGTCCGATGTAGGTCTGTACAGCATGGGATACAATCTGGTCATCACTTATGCCGGTGTTGTTTTCACGGCCGTAGACACCGATTATTTTCCCCGTCTGTCATCCGTCAACGGGGATGTGGAACGGATGAATCTCACCATCAACCGGCAGGTCAAAGTGTGCGTGCTGCTGATGTCTCCGTTTCTTGTGGCATTTATGATAGCCATGCCACTTGTCATACGTTTGCTCTATTCCTCCTCGTTTCTGCCTATGACGGGTATGGCCGTATGTGCCTCCATGCATATGTTTTTCAAGGCAATGACACTTCCGGTGGCTTATACTTCACTGGCCAAGGGAGACGCCGTGATGTATCTTGGCATGGAAGTGGCCTACGACATTTTCATGTCTGCCGGTGTCATTGCGGGATATGCGCTGGCGGGCGTGCCGGGCACGGGAATCGCTCTGGCCGCAGCCGGCGTTTTCGATTGGTGGATGATTCATTTTGTATACGGACGCCGTTATGGATACCGTGCAGACCGTTCGGCCCGTCCGTTCATGACGGCACAATTCCTTTGTGTGGGGGCAGCCCTCTGTCTGTCCCTGCAGCCAGTGATATGCCTTAAGGCTGTCGGAGGAGCATGTGTGCTGGTGGCAAGTATATGGCTGTCGGCTCATGCCATCCGCCGTGAGATAACCCTCGTTTCCGAACTTCGCCGGCGTCTGTCCGACAAACTGTTATCCCGCAGCTGGCTGAGCAGGCTACTCCGGAGGAACCGCAGCATCTGATCAGGAATCTGTCAAAATGTCAAATCCGATGGATGTGGTTCGGATATTTGCAACCGTCTTCCGGAATGAGAAGGATTACGCCATTCATGCGCATTTTTCATGAAGCGGAACGACAGTGAACAGGCCTTTACGACAGACAAATGACAGGCTTACCGCCGTTTCGTCCGCAACAAATCTGCGAGTCTGTCATATCCAACAACGTTTTTACGACATTATTCTATCGGATATTTGTCCGTAGAAAGTGATCAACAAGAAAAAAAACGGCGATGAAAAGGCTGTTTTTCTTTGCGACGGCCTTCTTTTTCCGCCATTTATCGGTGCACGACACCCGATCACGCGGACCGTTTTTTGCTGTAATGCGCATTAAAAAGAAAAATGAAGCTCACAAAAAACTGCATATATGCGCCGACTCATCGCATATATGCAGTTTTTATCCGGGATTTATTCAGAAATGCCTTTCTTAAAACTCCGTTTCGTTCTCCATCCCTTTCCGGACTATCGCTACAAAACTTACATTTTGTCAGTTTTCACCGGCTTACGAATGTCACGACCGACCGCGCGGGGATAACAGTTTTTTGGCCGTTTCGTAGCCGTTTCAGAGGCAGCAGATTGGCTTCCGGTTGCTCGGATGTCAGATAGGGCTGCCAGTTTTTAGCGTTCCGGTCGTCTACACGGAACGTCATATCCTTATCCTCGCGGGCATAGTTCACCACCACCATTACCCATGTGCCGTCTGCATTCCGATAAGCCGTACACATCAGTCCCGAGCAGTCCGTATCGCCTTCCGTGACTTCATTTCCCCGCTCGTCGGTGGCCGTAATGGCCATACGCACGGCACCGGGACGCACAAAACGACTGTAATTGCCGAAAGCCCACAGCAGTTTCGAATCCGTCACACGTCCTTCCGTCCCCTCGCTGTTACTGAATTCGCGCAGCAATCCGTCTTTATAATCTCCGCCGACGGCACGCCACCATTGCCAGCTTCCGGCTCCGGCATACACGATGTCGTGATGAATAATGCGCGCCACATAAAGCGCCGTCTTCATGGTACGGTCGAATCCTCCTCCGCCGCCTATCTCTTCGTCATTGCTCATGATACAGGTTTCCGTCTGCCAGAATTTCACTTTATATTTGTCGAGCGTGTCCTTGAGCTGTACACGGATGTCGCGCAATGCTTTCAAGGGAGTATTGGTCCAATAACTGTGGCCCGCCATAAGACGGGGCACTCCCGGTGTATCGCCCAGATAGGTCTCCGTACTGTCCGGACAGAAAAACGACTGGATGGCATATCCTCGCTGCCAGTCGGTCATGTGGGTGGCAAACATACAACGATAGTCGGATGATTCGTTGACAAGTATCCGGGTATCAATGTCATGTTCGGAAAAAGCCCGGCTGAACGCACGTGCCAACGCGGCTATCTCGCGGTTGGTGGCCGGCGACCCTTCCTGCTTAGGACCTACCCAGTTCCAATGTCCGTCCGGTTCATTGACAGGACAAACATAGGCAAGGCTTATACTGTCGTGCCGTTCCAGTCCCCGCACCACATTTGCGGCAAAACGGGCGAAATCGTCATAACAGGCGTCTTTCAGATTCAGCGTACCGCCTCTTCCCGTATTGGTGGCCAGTCCGTTTCGGGTAAAATAGACCGGAGGCGAGTTGAAGAAACCGATGAACGTCTTTACACCGCGCTCGCGGGCCATACGCATAAAGTTGCGCTGTCCGGCCTGCCGTGTCATATCGTATGAGCCGTCCGGACGCAGAAAACATTCGGTGCGCATCCAATGCGACCCTATACCGCTTTCCTTTCCCTGTTCCCGACTGCCGGCTCCTATATTGAAACGCCAGATGGAAAGACCTATGCCGAGCGGACGGCCTTTCCTGTCGCAACGTGTACTAAACAGCCAGTCGGCAGCTTGCCGTCTCACGCTATCCGGCCAAAGGCCAATATGCTGTATGCTCCAAGCGTCAGAGGCGCCGAAACCGTCCATAGTCTGTAAAGGGCAGCGGGTATCTATTTCAAAATGGGTAATGCTATGCCTGGCTTGTACGGCCATTGAAGTAAGGAGTGCGAAAGCGCACGCGCCAAATGTGTGTTTCATGTGGAATATTTATGTTAGAATGGTAACCGGATCAAAGATAAACACATTTGTCGGGAGTAGCGCCGTAGTTTATGCTTTTTTCATTATTTTTGTGCAGATGATTATAAAAACAGAATAAGAAAGATGATAAATCCCGTGTATTCTCCGGCTGCCGACCGATATGAAAACGGCATGAACTACCGTCGTAGCGGACGTAGCGGAGTGTTTCTTCCCGAAATCTCCTTGGGACTATGGCACAACTTCGGCGACGTGAATCCGCCGGCCAACTCATTGGCTATGGCACACCACGCCTTCGATCATGGCATCACCCATTTCGACCTGGCCAACAATTACGGGCCCTCGTATGGAAGTGCGGAAGAAACCTTCGGCATGATCATGAAGAAATCGTTCCGCCCTTATCGGGACGAACTGTTGGTCTCCACCAAGGCAGGCTACGACATGTGGCCCGGCCCTTACGGGAACTGGGGGAGCCGCAAGTCGCTCATGGCCAGTCTCGACCAAAGCCTGCGGCGCATGAACCTGGATTATGTGGACGTGTTCTATTCTCACCGCTATGATCCTGAAACTCCGCTGGAGGAAACCATGCAGGCGCTTGTGGATATTGTGAGAAGCGGTAAGGCTCTTTATGTGGGGATTTCCAGATATCCGACCGACAAGGCGGTTGAAGCGTTCCGTTATCTGGAGGAACGCGATGTGCATTGCCTGCTCTATCAGGGACGCTACAACCTGTTCGACCGCACTCCGGAAGAGCAGGGCATCTTCGACTGCATAAGCCGGAGCGGGGTGGGGTTCGTCGCTTTCTCTCCGTTGGCACAGGGGCTGCTCACCGCGCGCTACCTGAACGGAGTGCCCGAAGGCTCCCGCATGGCGCAGGAACGCTTCCTCAAGCGCGATGCACTGACAGAAGGCACGCTGAACAAAATCAAATCATTGGATAAACTGGCAGCCGAAAGAGGGCAGACGCTGGCGGAGATGTCGCTGGCCTGGCTGCTGAAAGACGAGCACGTGTCTTCGGTCATTATCGGAGCCAGCTCCGTGGCGCAGCTTGATGATAATCTGCGTGCGCTCCGGCATACGGATTTTGAAGATGAGGAACTGGCCCGCATAGAAGAGATTTGCCGCAGGCCCGACAAATGACGAAAGGTCAGTCCCACATATAATTGTCAGAAAGGAACCGGAGCGGAAATACGGAGGAGCTGTCCCGTCACCACATGACGGAAGGAGATGGATTCGGCATGCAGGTACAACCGCGCGGAACGACGGCCGTAAAGGTTGTCGCCCATGATGGGGGTATTCAGCCCCTCAGGATGTGCCGCATGCACGCGCAACTGGTGGGTACGCCCCGTGAGCGGATAGAAAGCCACGCGTGTAACGCCGTCGCACCGCTCCAGCACCTCATACCGTGTCACGGTCGGCTTGCCGTATTGTGCACTCACCATCTGACGCGGACGGTCGTCGGGATTGGGACTGAGAGGCAGACGTATGAATCCTTCTTCGGCCGGTACGATGCCGTCGAGCAAGGCGACATATCTTTTCCGGATATCACAGGTTTCAAACAACTGCTGCAAGCGCTTGTGGATTTCCTTGTTTTTGGCAATAAGCAACACGCCCGATGTGTCCATATCCAGCCGATGTACCGGCAACGGAGTCTCCGTTGCCGCAAAACGCGAATGCAGCCAGCTCTGTACGGAGGGTGCGTCCCCCTTTCCGGCCACGGACAACATCCCCGACGGTTTGTCTACGGCCATCATCCATTCGTCCTCATAAATGATATGCGGCTCCTGATGGCTGTATTTGGATTCTTCGTGTGCGTCGGGTTCCACATCCAGTCCCCGCAGCATGTGTTTGAGTATCGGCTCGCACTTGTTTTTGCAGGACGGATAGAAATAACCGTGACGGCGCAATTCCGTCTCAGGCGATGCGCCCCACCAGAATTCGGCCATAGCCAAAGGTTGAAAGCCATGACGGTAGGCGTACTGCAACAGTTTGGGAGCCGCACATTCCCCCGCACCGGCGGGCGGCACGGCACGGCCGTACTCGCGGAACAACTGCCATAAATCTTTTTCCTCCCCGTAGGCGTCGAGCATACGGAACCGGGAAAAAAGCCATTCCTGCAAACGGGCCGAACGCTGCCTGCGTTCGGCTTTCAGTGCGGCTGTCTCTTCGTTCCATTTCTCCAACGCGGCTTCCTGCTCTTCGATTCTGACTTTCCAATGCTTTTCCAACCGTTTGTATTCCGCTTTCTGAAAACGGCTTTCAGCTATGAGTTCCTCTTCCGAAACCGCTCCCGCAGCCTCTTCTCTCAAACGGTCGCGCCGTTGCTTGGCTTCTTTCATGGCTGCGCGCGCTGCCCTCAGTTCCTGTTCACATCTTTCCTTCAGAAATTCCGCCTGTTGCTGCAACTCACGTCTTTCCTCATGGGAATCCCGCTCTTCAATGCGGCGGTTCAGCGCCGAGATTTCCCTCTCCGCTGTTTTAAAATGTCCGTCGGGCTGTAATAAATCGAACACGGGCGGCACAAAATATTCATGGTCGTTACGCCCGCAAAGAATGCCTGAGTAGGCTGCCAGAAACCCTATCCGGCTGTCTTTGCGCACTACCAGTACGCCGAACATCTTGCCCTTTTCCAATTCATAGGCCCAATCACCGCGCGAAGCAAGATAATGCTGCACCTCCTCGGCCGCGCACACAGACAAACGGTGAGGCACATAATGAAACGGACAGGTGAAGAGGGAGGGGATATCGTGTTCGCCAACCTCAAAAGAGAACGGATGAAAAGGATAGGGGAAGTGTTTCATGAAAACGATGATATCTGCTTTAAAAAAAATCCTTTCGTATTTACGGAAAAATAAAGTTAAGCGTTTCCGCATTCCCGCATAACTTCCCGATGCATTATTTAGCGATGTTTAACAGAAAACGGGCTGCCGCATCAATCTTGCCGCGGCTCCTTTGGGAAACTTTTGACGGATTTCTTTTTCTCATGGTTTATTCTCAAGAATAAATACCGATATTTGCAGTATAAAATATATGATCAGAAGCAAATGAAAAGAATTCTTATAATTGATTGGAGTCTGGTCTTCGTCTTTGTATTGTCTGTCTATACAGGAGTCAAACTACATCTTGCCGGACATGTGAGCGACAGTGAGATGCTTCCGCTCTTGGCCATGTTGCATACTGCAGCCGGCTTCCTGTTTCTTATTACCGCTGCATTCCATTATGCTACGCATGGGAACTGGTACAAAAGCATCATCAAAAACGGATTACGGAAAAAGAGCAAGGTTTCCGCCGCATTATCTATTGCATTCCTGTTTATGTCGGGAACAGGAATAGCTTTATGCTACGTAGGCGATTCGAGTTCCCATTTAGGGCTATATCATTATAAGATATCGCTTGCAACAAGTGCTTTATGCGTCGGACATATACTTAATCGGAAGGCGGTTTTGCGTCATTCTATAAAAAACAGAGGAGCTAAGCGGCTGGGAATAAAAAAGCATTAAGGACTTTGTCGGAACTCAAGAAAGTATATATAAATACATAAGCCGAAGGCAAGGGCCGGAAGCGCTCGTTACGGTTGCAGCACGGGAAGCCTCCGTTTAGGTCTATAAGGGTATTTCGCCTTTATAAGAGTAATATCAGCTGCAGTTCGCCTCCTTCACATAGAGGGGTATCAATCCGGCGAAAAGATAACCATTCCCTCTCTTTTCTTTGCATTTTATCCATTTTTGCGTAGATTTGTGCCTCTTAAAGAAAGAACATCATGGAATATTCTGAAACAGAACTGATACTGATAAGAATTACGGGAGAAGACCGTCCGGGGCTTACGGCCTCCATTATGAGCATCTTGGCACGATACGATGTAACCATACTCGACATCGGACAAGCTGACATTCACAATACACTGACTTTAGGTCTGCTGGTTAGATCCGGAGAAAAACTCTCCGGATTTGTAATGAAAGACTTACTCTTCAAAGCTTCCGAACTGGGGGTGAATATCCGCTTCTACCCCATAAAAAAAGAAGAATACGAAGAATGGGTGAATATGCAGGGGAAGAACCGATATATTCTCACGCTGCTCGGTCGGAAACTGTCTGCAAGCCAGATTCAAGCAGTGTCTTCCGTGCTGGCCGAACAAGGATTAAATATAGACGCCATTAAACGTCTCACAGGACGTATTCCCCTTGACGAGCAACGGAGCAATATACGTGCCTGTATAGAGTTTTCCGTCCGCGGCACACCGAAAGACCGCGCCGCCATGCAGTCTGAACTGCTGAAATTGTCCGGTGAACTGGAAATGGATTTTTCCTTCCAGCAGGATACCATGTACCGCCGTATGCGCCGCCTGATATGCTTCGACATGGACTCGACACTGATAGAAACGGAAGTGATTGATGAACTGGCCGAAAGAGCAGGCGTAGGAGCACAAGTGCGTGCCATTACGGAACGGGCCATGCGCGGGGAAATCGACTTTAAGGAGAGTTTTACGGAGCGGGTGGCGTTACTGAAGGGACTGGATGTGTCCGTCATGGAGGATATCGCACAGAATCTGCCGATCACGGAAGGAGTAGACCGCCTGATGTTCGTCTTAAAACAATACGGTTATAAGATTGCCATTCTTTCGGGAGGGTTTACTTATTTCGGCAACTATCTGAAGAACAAATACGATCTGGACTATGTCTACGCCAACGAACTGGAGATAGAAGACGGGAAACTCACGGGACGCCATGTAGGGGAAATCGTGGACGGACGACGCAAACTGGAACTTCTTAAACTCATCGCACAGGTGGAACATGTGAATCTGGCACAAACGATTGCCGTGGGCGACGGAGCCAATGACCTTCCGATGCTTTCCGAAGCCGGATTGGGTATAGCGTTTCATGCCAAACCGCGCGTGGTGGCCAATGCCAAACAATCCATCAATACGATAGGCCTTGACGGGGTGTTGTATTTCCTTGGATTTAAAGATTCATATCTGGAAGAGCGCGGGAAACTGTAAACCATATCATTCATAGCACTCATGTCGATATTATCCTATTATTTGACGGCTTTGTACTATAATTATAGAAGTACTAATCACTAATTTTGCACCAAATTATTATATAAACAGATAACGACTGAAAGATGGGAGCAGGAAAATGCTTTTTAGGGCTGGCCGTATGTTTGTGCGGGCTGGCGGCAAATGCGGAACGTGTACCGATGAAATTATGGTATGACGAACCGGCAAAAGTGTGGATGACCTCGGCATTGCCGGTGGGTAACGGAGAAATAGGAGCCATGTTCTTCGGAGGAGTGGCCAAAGAGCAGGTGCAGTTCAACGACAAGACCTTATGGTCGGGAAACCAAAACAAACGCGGAGCTTACCAGAATATGGGAGATTTGTTTTTCGAATTTGACACTCCCGAAACCTGCACCAATTACCGTCGTGAATTATCGCTGGACGATGCCGTGGGAAGTGTGTCGTACACAATCGGTGGAGTGGATTATCTGCGTGAATACTTTGCCAGCAATCCCGACAGTGTAATCGTAGTAAGGTTATCTACGCCGGGAAACAAAGGTAAACTGAACTTCTCTCTCCGGATGCAGGACGGACGACAAGGGAAAACCCGCACGGACCGACAAACGATGACTATCAGCGGCACACTGGACCTGCTGTCTTATGAAGCACAAGCCTTGCTGAAGGCAGAAGGCGGCACCGTGGAAACAAAATCGGACCGCATCAGCGTACGTGGCGCCAATGCGGTCACTGTGTTGCTGACCGGTGCAACCAATTTTGATTTGGCGTCGGACAATTATACTTGCGGTGACGCGCGCACGATTCATGAGAAAGTATCCGCCAGACTGACTAAAGCTGCGGCTAAATCATACAAAAAGCTCAAGGCGGCCCATTTAAAGGATTACCGTACGCTTTTCTCACGTGTAGAGCTGGACTTGAATGCACAGCTGCCGGAATATACTACGGATATACTTGTACGTGAGCATAAAGACAATGCTTACCTCGATATGCTTTACTTCCAGTACGGACGTTATCTGATGATCGGCTCCTCACGTGGCGGACTGTTGCCGAGCAATTTGCAGGGATTATGGAACAATGTGAATAATCCGGCATGGCAGTGCGACTACCACAGTAATATCAATGTGCAGATGAATTACTGGCCTGCCGAGGTCGCCAACTTGTCGGAATGCTATGAGCCTTTCATCCGCTATGTACAGACCGAGGCTCTGAAACAGGGCGGATCATGGCAGCAAGTGGCTCGAAAAGAAAACTGCCGAGGATGGGCCGTACATACTCAGAACAATATTTTCGGTTATACCGATTGGCTCATCAACCGACCGGCCAACGCATGGTACTGTACTCACCTTTGGCAGCATTATGCCTATACCTTGAACAAAGATTACCTGCGTGAAACGGCATGGCCTGTGTTGAAAGTAACCTGCCAGTATTGGTTTGACCGTTTGAAAGACAACGGTAACGGAAAGTTAATAGCTCCCAATGAATGGTCGCCTGAACACGGACCGTGGGAAGACGGAGTGGCCTATGCGCAGCAGTTGATATACGCACTATTCGATGAAACCTTGCAGGCCGCTGACGTATTGAATGTGGACGATGCTTTCGTTACTGAACTAAAAGATAAATTCGCCCGTCTGGACAATGGTCTGCATATCGGTTCATGGGGACAAATCAAAGAGTGGACGGTTCAGGAAGATACCAAAGGAGACCATCAACGTCATCTTTCTCACCTGATGGCCTTATATCCCTGCCACCAGATTTCCTATCTCATAAACAAGCAATATGCAGATGCAGCCAAAACGGCACTTGATTCCAGAGGTGATGGAGCTACAGGCTGGAGCCGCGCCTGGAAAGTGGCATGTTGGGCGAGACTTTGGGACGGAGAACGCGCTTACCGTCTGTTGAAACAAGCTCAAAATATCACTGATGTAACCATTGTCAGCATGGACGATAACGCCGGAGGCGTATATGAAAACCTTTTCTGTGCTCATCCTTCATTCCAAATTGACGGCAATTTTGGTGCGACAGCCGGAATTGCAGAAATGATGCTACAGAATACGGTAAAAGGCGTACATCTGATTCCTGCTTTGCCGTCTGTATGGAGTAATGGATACTACAAAGGATTGCGTGCTAAAAACGGATTTACTTTTGATGTCACATGGGCCAACGGCAAGATGACCGATATGACGGTTTACTCTGCTGCCGGACAGGAATGCAAACTTTACTTGCCGAATGTTTCTATCCGTAGTGTAAAAGGTGTGAAAGGTGGTCTGGACGGTCTTGCCAAAATATCAGACGGTACGGTCACATTCCCCACGGAATCGGGCAAAAGCTACCGTTTCAGTTTCGAATAGATTTTAATAATACAATAAAGCACTCCGCCTGCCTTTTCTTGTTCAAGAGGGCAGGCGGAGTGCTTTATTTCCAAAAACCGAAATTATTATTGCACTGTGATTATACTTCCTTGATGCGGAACGTTTATGCCACAATCGGACAAGTTTGTATTATTTGTAATTGTACCTGTGAAAACGGCTCGGATGGTATTGCCCGATGATAGGAATTTACTTGTTCGGGTAATCAGTGTAACTCTCCTTAGTCGATTGACCGTATAACGACGGAAAAGGCAGCATACCAAGCGTGTCGTATTTTAATTAAAACGTTAATGACGCAAATAGTCACCCTTATATTTTGCAGTATGGGATAAAAGTATTAGTTTTGCTTTAAATTATTTGCAATCATGTAAAAAAGAAAACTATACACGATATAAAACCAATGACAGAGCAAGCTTACGCTCCGTGTATAGTTATGTTTTTGTTTTTACCATTGTTTTACATCTTAATGACTACAAATAATTATGAGCCTACAAGTTCAGAACTTGTCTTATATACATACCGATAAAGATATCTTGTTTCAAAATATAAGTTTTTCCCTATCCTCCGGTGACAAATGTGCCATTGTGGGAAATAACGGTGTGGGCAAATCTACGCTTTTGAAGATAATTGCGGGTAAGATTTCTTCTGCCTCTGGAAAAGTATTGTGCGATGATACTCCTTATATAGTTCCGCAACATTTCGGACAATTCAACAGTATGACTGTCGCTGAGACCTTGGGTTTAGCGGAAAAACTAAGATCCCTTGAGGTTATCTTAAAGGGTCAGGGTACTGAGGACGACTTTGTGATTCTGAACGATGAATGGGACATCCAAGAACGTCTTGCAGGAGCATTCGCCCGATGGCATATCAATCATATAACTCCGGATACGGTTATGGGGGCCCTTAGTGGCGGAGAAAAAACAAAAGTTTTCCTGGCTGGATTAGATATTTTTCACCCTGCCATTGTCTTGATGGATGAGCCGACCAATCATCTCGATACGATAAGCAGAGCTTTGCTGTATGAATCTATTTTTATGACAAACCGTACCACAATAATTGTCAGCCATGACAGAACTTTGCTGAATATGCTGCCGGCCATCTACGAAATGTCCCCGTCCGGAATGCATTTCTATCCGATGAATTACAATGCATACAAAGAAACTGCTGATGCGGAAGTTGCAGCTAAAGCAGCTCACTTACAAAACCGGCAGAAAGAACTGGCAAAAGCTGAGAAATCTGCACAAAAAACAATGGAACGGCAACAAAAACACGCTTCAAGGGGAGAGAAACAAAGTGCAAAGCAATGTGTAGCCCGCATTGTCATGGGGAATTTACGAGATCAATCGGAATCATCCACTTCCAGACTGAATAAGGTGCAACAGGAAAAATTGCAAACCATGAACCGGCAGGTACGTGAAATTCGGGCGTCTATTTCCGAGCATATAGCCATGAAAATCAATATAGGCAGTTCTGCTTTACCTCGCAGGAAACGATTGATAGAGGCTATAAATGTGACCTTTAGGTATACCAACCGAAATACCATGTGGCAACAATCTCCCCTGAGTTTATCCATATACAGCGGTGAGCGTATACGGCTTCAAGGCAATAACGGATGTGGCAAAAGCACCTTACTTAAACTGATAACCGGGACATTGCAACCTACGGATGGCGAAGTGTTGCGATGCGAGTCACTGAAAATCTTATATCTCGACCAAGAATATTCATGCCTTGACAACGAATTGACTGTATATGGGCAATTAGAATCCTGTAATAATAAAAAACCGGAACATGAACTTAAAATGCTGTTAAATCGCTTTTTATTTACAGCTTCGGTTTGGGATAAAAAGTGCCGGAGTCTGAGCGGTGGCGAGAGGATGAGATTAGCCTTATGCCGCTTACTTGTTTGTGACAATGTTCCCGATATGATTATTGCTGACGAACCGACCAACAACATCGACATATCAAATATGGATATATTGGCAGACACATTGAAGAATTATAAAGGGACTTTACTTGTGGTTAGTCATGATAAGCAATTCATTCAAGATGTGGGTATAGAACGGACGATAAACATTTGACAGTTTTTGCCGAAAGTAAAACCAATATCGGAAGAAGCCTTAACTACTACATCTTATGAGTATCTATCTCCGTATATCTTGCTGTGTTTTCTCATTTCTCAGTTATCATCCCTTGTATTTCTCAAATATCTGGTTCTTAACTACTTTTTCTATACGACTACTACTTTCTTATATCATACGTCCATATTCCTATCATGAGGAATATGGAATATTTACCGGTATCACTTTCTTACAAAAAAGACGTATTATTTTATAAAAAAAACTCTTTAAACATTGAAAATAGTAAATCTGAAACTTGACATCCTCTTGATCTGTCTCTTATATTCTCTGAAAATTTTTGAATCTTTTTCTTGAATGGAATGCAAAACATCGTATTTTTTAGCTATATTTGCCCATAATATTTTTTTAAAATAGCATGAAAATAGCGCTTTTACAACAAGATATTACATGGGGAAATCCAGCAGATAACATAAAAAAAGCGGAGCTGGTCATGAACGCAAATCCAGGAGCCGATTTGTATGTATTACCAGAAATGTTCTCCACCGGCTTTTGTACTAATCCGGCTGGAGTTGCTGAATCTACTGATTGCAATACACTAAAATGGATGCAAACTTATGCAATCGATCATCATTGTGCCGTGGCTGGTAGTATCGCAATAAAAGAGAGTCGCCGTTTTTATAATCGTTTCTATTTTGTAAATCCGGATGGCACCATGTGCAGCTATGACAAAAAACATTTATTTACATATGGTGGAGAGCACCAGACTTTTGTAGCTGGCAAGGAACGTGTCATAGTGGAATATAAAGGAATACGCATCTTGTTACAGATCTGTTACGACCTTCGTTTTCCAGTATGGGCACGCAACCGTAATGACTATGACATGATTTTGTATGTGGCGAGTTGGCCAACTCCTCGCATAGAGGCATGGCTCACCTTATTACGTGCAAGAGCGATTGAGAATCAATGCTATGTGGCAGGCGTAAATAGGGTAGGGACAGACCCATTATGTGAGTATTGCGGCGGCACATTACTAATTGATCCGTATGGACGTACAGTCGCTTCTTGTAAAAAGGGAGAGCCTGACGTTGCGACAGCTAATATTGACATAGAGGAACTGATAAAATTCCGCCATAAGTTTCCGGTATTGAATGATGCCGATAATTTTACTTTGAACATTTAAGATTAAGAAAACAATATATATGGAAAAGAAACTTCTATTAGGTGATGAAGCAATAGCCCTCGGGGCTATCCATGCCGGTATTCGCGGTGTGTATGCCTACCCAGGAACCCCGAGTACTGAAATCACCGAATATATCCAACAACACCCATTGGCACGTGAGAGGAATCTACATTGTACTTGGTGTACGAATGAAAAAACAGCCGTAGAAGCCGCTCTCGGTGCCTCCTATGCCGGAGCGCGAGTGATAGCCTGCATGAAACATGTGGGACTGAATGTTGCTGCAGATGCTTTTGTCAATGCTGCCATTACAGGAGTGAACGGTGGAATGATAGTCGTGGTGGCAGATGACCCTTCCATGCACTCCTCACAAAACGAACAAGACTCCCGTTTCTACGGTAAGTTCTCTATGATTACTACATTAGAACCATCCACACAACAAGAAGCTTACGATATGATGAAATACGGGTTTGAATTTTCCGAGAGAGAAAAGCTGCCTGTATTGATGCGCATAGTGATGCGCCTGGCACATTCCCGTGCTGCCGTAACAGTTAAGGAAAAAGCTGATCCCATAAAAATATTGCCTTGTGCAAAAGACACGGCCAGTTGGGTCTTGCTTCCGGCTAATTCACGTAGAAAATATGCAGATTTAGTGAAGCAACAACCTCATCTGGAAAACTTGGCAGCAACCACACCTTATATACGGTATGAACATGCAAAAGAAAACAATCCGATGGGTATATTGGCATGTGGCATCGGATACAATTATGTAACCGAACAAAAGGAAGCTACCGGTCAGTTCAATATTTTAAAGATAACCCAGTATCCATTGCCGACCGACATGATACGCCGTCTGGCAGAGGAAAGTAGTAGCATTCTCGTGGTGGAAGACGGACAGCCGTTTGTTGAAGAACAGATAAAGGGAATACTTTCCGCAGATTATCCTGTAAAAGGTCGCCTTACGGGCGATCTCCCCCGTACGGGAGAATTAACGCCGGATTGCGTGGCAGAAGCAATGGGGCATCATCAGGAACGCTATTTCGATATTCCCAAGAATGTGGTTGGACGTCCACCTGCCTTATGTATGGGATGCGGTCACCGTGATGTATATGCCGCTTTGAATGAAGTGGTAAAAGAATATCCAAAAGCACGCGTATTTGCCGATATCGGCTGTTATACTTTGGGAGCCTTACCACCTTTCCGTGCCATAGATACCTGTCTTGATATGGGAGCATCCATTACAATGGCCAAGGGAGCTGCCGATGTGGGCGTCTTCCCAGCCATTGCTGTTATTGGTGACTCTACATTCACGCATTCCGGCATGACAGGACTATTAGACGCAGTAAACGATGGAGCACAGATTACCATCATCATCTCCGATAATCTTACCACGGCCATGACAGGAGGACAAGATTCTGCCGGTACCAATAAATTCGAAGCGATCTGTCTCGGAATCGGTGTGGAACCTGAGCATGTGCGCGTGGTAGTGCCATTACCCAAAAATATGGAGGAAATCACCCGTATATTGCGTGAGGAAATAGAATATAAGGGAGTTTCAGTTATCATTCCACGTAGAGAATGTATACAGACCTTGAACAGAAAGTTAAAACAGAAAAGAGTTGAACAGAAATTATGAAACAAGATATAATTCTTTCCGGAGTGGGAGGGCAAGGAATTCTCTCCATTGCTACCATTATAGCCGAAGCCGCCACACAGGCAGGGCTTATGTTAAAACAAGCTGAAGTACACGGTATGAGCCAGCGTGGAGGTGACGTACAGTCTAATTTACGTCTTTCTGACACCAATATAGCTTCCGATCTTATAGCCGTAGGAACAGCCGATATGATTCTTTCATTGGAACCGATGGAAGCCCTCCGCTATCTGCCTTATCTGAATAAGGAAGGGTGGGTGATAACAGCTTCTTCACCGCTTAAAAACATTCCAAATTACCCTGACGAAAAGGCTTTGAATGAGGAACTAACAAATCTTCCTCATATCGTCACCGTTGATGTGGAAACATTGGCTAAAGAATATAACATACCGAAGTGTGCCAATGTTATTTTGCTCGGAGCGGCATCAAGATTTCTGAAGATCCTTTCCTTAGAACAACTGCGAATCAGCATCAAGCATGTGTTCGGAGCAAAAGGAGACGGAGTGATAGATATGAATCTTCGTGCCTTGGATTTAGGTTATGCCGTATCTGGTTTAAAATAAAAGTATTGTATGAAACATCAGATATTTAGCGAAGAGTTGGTGGCATCGGTAGTCAAAGATTTGCATGTAACTGACCTTACGCATGCAACCATCGGTGAAATACTATTAGTGGCTTCCCGTTTGGAAAAACTCACGGGTATTCCGTTCATTCGCATGGATCAAGGCTCTCCAGGCTTGCCGGCAAACAAAATAGGCATAGCTGCAGAAAAAGCGGCCTTGGACAATGGAGTGGGAGCACAATATCCTGCTGCAGACGGAATAGCGGAACTGAAAGCCGAAGCCTCCCGTTTTATTAATGCTTTTATAAATATCAATATTTCACCGCGGGCCTGCATACCCACCACCGGTTCTGTTGCAGCCTCGTTCGGAGCATTTATTATAGCGACTCAATGTTCACCAGGAAAAAATAAAGTTTTATTTATCGATCCTGGTTTTCCTATTCAAAAGTCACAGCTTCGTATTATTGGTGCAAAGTGGGAACAATTCGATATCTACCATTATCGAGGAGAAGCATTAAGAGAGAAACTTGAAAGTTTTTTATGTCAGGGAGATATTGCAGCTATTGTATATTCCAACCCCAATAATCCAGCGTGGATTTGTTTAGAGGACAGTGAATTGGCTATTATAGGTGAATTGGCTACGAAGCACGATGTAATCGTACTAGAAGATATGGCCTATTTCTGTATGGACTTCCGTCATGATTTGGGTAAGCCATGGATGCCGCCTTACCCTCCGACTGTGGCTCGTTACACAGAAAATTATATTCTGATGTTATCATCATCCAAAATATTCAGTTATGCAGGTCAACGTATAGCTATAGCCTGCGTATCTGATAAGTTGTTTGACATGTATTATCCGGCATTGGCAGAGCGTTATGGAGATTCCGGAGTGTTTGGACAAACATTTGTGGCCTCGATACTTTATATGATAACTTCCGGCTGCACTGCATCCACTCAATACGGTTATGCAAAAATGTTACAAGCAGCCACAGACGGAGAACTTGATTTCACGGCTGATGTACGAGAGTATGCACGCAGAGCAGAACGAATGAAAAAAATATTTATCGATAACGGATTTCATGTCGTTTACGATTATGATGTGACACAGCCAGTTGGCGACGGATTCTTTTTCACTATTGGATACGGAAACATGTCAGGAGGTGAGTTACTGCGTGAATTACTTTATTATGGCGTGAGCAGTATTTCATTGGAAACAACTGGTAGTGAACAATCCGGTGTCAGAGCATGCACTTCTCGTATGCGTGAGGAACTTTATTCTGTCATGGAGGAAAGAATGAGATCATTCAGAATGGATCATCCTATAAATTGAGTTATATTTATTATTAAATTATAAAGAAATTTGCCATATTAATATGTGGTAGCAAAACAATGGAAAACTTGATTTGGAACAAGAATAAAGAGTGTATGAGTCGCGACGAACTACACAATTTGCAGGGACGAAGGCTACGCAAACTGGTGGATTTGGTTTACCATAATACCCCCTTTTACCGGCATAAAATGCAAGAACTGGACTTAGTACCTGACGATATCCGCACGATAGACGATATTGTCAAGTTGCCGTTTACAACTAAGGCAGACTTGCGGGATAATTATCCCGTCGGTCTGTTGGCTACTCCTATGTCAGAAATAGTTCGAGTACATGCTTCTTCTGGTACAACAGGTAGTCCGACAATCGTAGGCTATACTCACCGTGATTTGGAAATATGGAAAGAAGTTATTGCACGAGCACTGACAGCCTACGGTGTAACACGTGGAGATATTGTATCCGTTGGATACGGATACGGTCTTTTTACTGGTGGATTAGGAGCACATTATGGAATAGAGCATCTCGGCGCTACTGTACTGCCGACCTCTACAGGAAATACTGAAAAACATATACGACTATTACGAGATCTTAATGTAACCGCAATAGCCTGCACTCCATCTTATGCACTATATTTGGCAGAAATGCTACGTAATCAAGGAGTTTCCATAAATGATTTAAAGTTGCATACGGGAGTTTTTGGCGCAGAGCCATGGACAGAGAACATGCGACATGAAATAGAGGAACAACTTGGACTGAAAGCATATAACATATATGGTTTAAGCGAAATCATGGGACCAGGGGTAGCATACGAATGCAACTGTAAAAATGGTTCACATATAGCAGAAGACCATTTTTATCCGGAAATCATTAATTCGGAAACAGGTGAAGTACTACCAATAGGGCAGGAAGGGGAATTGGTGTTGACAACTCTGACTAAAACAGGTATGCCTCTTTTGCGCTATCGAACAAAGGATCTAACTGCCCTAATGCCAGGTATCTGTGATTGTGGACGCACCAACATCCGTTTTACACGCATATTAGGGCGTAGTGACGACATGCTCATTATTAGAGGTATAAACGTTTTCCCTTCTCAAGTAGAAAATGTAATTTTGGAGATGCCGGAATTTGCCCCATGCTATATGCTGGTAGTAGATCGAAAAAAGAATATGGATATGTTGGAAATTCAGGTAGAATTGCGACCTGATAGTTTTTCAGATGATATTGGCAGTATGCTTGCCCTGCGAAAACGATTGGTAGAACGCCTGAAAAGTGTGCTTTCCATCAATGCTGAAGTAAAATTAATGGAACCCAACAGTTTGCCACGAAGTGAAGGAAAAAGTATGAGGGTGATAGATAAACGAGTATTAGTTTAATTCAAAAAAGAGAAATCATGACTATTAAACAAATGTCCGTTTTCCTGGAAAATAAAAATGGTAGAATCAATGAAGTAACCAAAGTCTTAGGAAAACATAACATCAATATGCACGCATTCAGCATGGCTGAAACAACAGATTTTGGCATACTTCGACTCATCGTATCCGATGTAGAACATGCAGTAGAAATCCTACGTGAAAAAGGATATGCTGTAATCTTAACGGATGTGGTATGTATTAGTTGTTCTAATGTACCCAGTGCTTTGTCCGAAATTCTGGATAACTTAGCAAAACATCAGATATTTATAGAATATATGTATGCTTTTGCTCAAGAAAATATTGCACATATTGTCATTCGCCCAAGTAATTTAGAGGAATGTGTAAAATGGTTGTCTAAAGAAGGTTGTAACATCTTGGACAAACAACATCTATAAAGAAATATTACACATAACATTTTCTATAAGATGAGAGAGATTCTTGCGTTCAAAAGTCTCTCTCATTTATATATACCTGATATTATACTAGCCAAGACCTAAAAATCAGATTTTTTAGAAAATAATTTAGCAAATGAGGTAGGGAAGGAGGTTTCAAAACTCATCAGGTCACCAGTAATAGGATGGTAGAAATTCAATCGAAAAGCATGCAATCCAAGTCTGCCTATAGGATCACTACCATTTCCATACTTAACATCACCAATAACTGGATGGCCAAGATCTTGCATATGCACACGTATTTGATTCTTTCGCCCTGTCTCTAATTTCAATTCCACTAAAGAAAAATTATCTCGAGCATCCAACGTATGATAGTGTGTAATAGCATATTTTCCTCCATTATCAACGGAACTTGAATATGTGACATATGCCTTATTATCTTTCAACCACGATGAAATAGTCCCACCTTCTTTTTCCATTCTTCCACTCACTACAGCCACATATCTTCTATCTGTCACTATTTCTTGCCAATGTTCCTCAAGAATTTGTTGTACTTCTATGCTTTTAGCATACATCATCAATCCAGATGTATCACGATCTAAACGATGGACCAAATGCGCTGTACATTTAAAATGTCGTCGCATAAAATATTCATCTAAAATTGTTTTAATAGAAAACTGCTGCGCAACCGCTGGCATGGAAAGAATTCCAGGCTGCTTTTCTATAACAACCAAATGTTTGTCCTCATATACAATCTTAATATATTTATTCTTTAATTCATTATTTCGTTTATGTCTACTTACCCGCACGATCATACCTGGTTGCAACTCATAATCGTATTGAGACACAGATTTTTTGTCAACTGTGACCCCATGACCCATCAAAATATCTTTAGCCTTATTTCTACTGATTCCATTCATCGCAGTCATAAGGAATTCCAATAATGGTATACCACCTTTCTTTACAGTGTATTCTTTGTACTTTGATACTGCATACTCTGCACCTGACTTATTTTTCATTATTTAAAATTCATTTTTTGCAAAGATAAGGATAAAAAACGAAAATATGAGCAGAATGACACAAGAAGGTTGTAAACAAGAATTTTAAAGAAAACAAGCTTGCGATGATGAAGTCAAACGAAACCAATTACGTTAATACGATCGGATATAGAAAATCCACCCTAATCAGTATTATGTTTAATAGAACGTCTGTAAATCATAATAAAAATTGCAAGCAATGAGATTAATTGCTTGCAATCATAAAGCGAACTCTTTTTAGTAATTACTAAAGAAGAGCAAGTTCTTTAAACACCTTCTTTAATTTTTCAATGGCTTCGTCCACTTGATCATGAGTATGATTAGCCATTAATGCAAAACGAACAAGTGTATCTTGTGGAGCGCAAGCCGGAGGAATTACAGGGTTAATAAATACTCCTTCATCAAATGCCAGCTTCGTTACCATAAATGTTTTTTCTGTATCACGAACATATAGAGGAATTATTGGAGATTCTGTTGCGCCAATTTCAAATCCAGCTTCACGAAAGCGTTTCAATGCATAGTTGGTTACATCCCACAAATTTTCCAATCGCTCTGGCTCACTTTGAAGGATATGTAGCGCCTCCAATGCTGACGCTGTCGCAGATGGAGTTGCGGAAGCACTAAATATATAGGTACGTGCATTATGTTTTAACCAGTTGATAACACTCTTATCACCTGCAATAAAGCCACCAATAGAGGCAAGCGACTTACTAAACGTTCCCATGATTAAGTCAACTTCGTCAGTTAGTCCCATATAGTTACATACTCCCCTTCCCTGCTTTCCAAACACACCAAGTCCATGTGCTTCATCAACCATAATCGAAGCGTTATATTTATGTTTCAGACGAACTATTTCAGGCAAATTTGCTAGATCCCCTTCCATAGAAAACACACCGTCTACAATAATTAATTTGATGGCTTCCGGATTACACTTCTGTAATTGTTTTTCCAAATCAGCCATGTCATTGTGCTTATACTTCAGATTCTGGGCGAAAGACAATCGCTTACCATCTACAATAGAAGCATGATCACGGTCATCACAAATGATGTAATCGCTTCTGCCAACTAGACTTGGAATCACTCCTGAATTAACCGTAAAACCCGTGGCAAAACACAAAGCTTCTTCCTTACCTACAAAAGTGGCAAGTTCTTTCTCTAATTGAACATGTATATCTAATGTTCCATTTAAAAAACGTGAACCGGCGCAACCTGACCCATATCTGCGCATTGCCGCTACACCTGCTTCTATGACACGATCATCACCAGTTAAACCCGTATAAGCATTAGATCCAAACATTAATACATGATGCCCTCCCATAAGAACTTCTGTACCTTGTTTGCCTTCAATTTCACGGAAATAAGGGTATATACCTTCAGCCATATACTTTTGCGGCTCGTCATATTTCCCTAATTTATCTTGTAATAAGCCCATTTTGATAAGTTCATAATTATTAAACTATGCAAAGATAGTAAAAACATTTTTTGAATTAGTCTTCATCACAAAAAACTTTCGATGATAACTATATCAGAAAAGAAAAATCATAAAATAATAATAATAATGGTGCACTGTAATAATCTTCTTTAGTCATAAAGATTACCCTTATTTCATTTTTTATCCTTACCTTTGCCGTGCACTTAGAAAGTAATATGGCAAAGAAGAGAATTGTATTTATTATAAACCCAATATCTGGAACCCAAAGTAAAGAATATATTCTTGAACTCATTTCCAAACATTTGGATTCGGATAAATTCAATTATCAAATAGCCAAAACCGAATATGCGGGACATGCCACTATATTAGCACACAACTTTGTTAAAGACGGTTATGATGCAGTGATTGCTATAGGTGGTGACGGAACCGTTAATGAGATAGCCCGTTCTTTAGTTCATACACCTGTTGCATTTGGTGTAATTCCCTGTGGGTCAGGAAACGGATTGGCACGTCACTTACGTATTCCCATGGATCCTATTGGAGCCATTAAGGTATTAAATCGATTCAATATAGAATGTTTAGACTATGGAAAAATCAATGGAATTCCCTTCTTCTGCACATGTGGAGTCGGATTTGATGCTTTTGTGAGTTCTAAATTTGCACACTCCGAAAAACGCGGTATATTAACTTATTTAGAAAACACTCTTCGCGAAGGGCTGAAATACAAGTCTGATACTTATGAGATAGAAATAGAAGGTGAGACTTCTAAATATAAAGCATTTTTAATCGCATGTGCCAATGCATCACAGTATGGAAACAATGCTTACATAGCTCCCCATGCTTCCATGTCGGATGGTCTTATGGATGTCACCATCATGGAGCCTTTCACTGTTCTTGAAGCCCCGCAAATTGCAATACAGTTGTTTAATAGAACCTTATTACAGAATAACAAGATCAAGACTTTTAGGTGTAGGAATATTCATATTCATCGTGAATATCCTGGCGTGATACATTTTGATGGAGACCCGATGTCAACAGGACCGGATATTGATGTACAACTGATACAAAAAGGTCTAAATACGATTATCAATACACAAGAATCAGCTTATGCGGCATTTGGACGCGTTGTAACAACTTTATATGACGAACTCATTTCTTTAAGCATAAGCGTACGCAATCGCAATATCAGACGTATAGATAATTTCAACAAGGAAATAATGCGACGTCTTAAACTATAATCAAAAGTTAAGATAATAAGAAGCCGTAAGTTTTTTATATTCTTCTGTATAGAATCCCTTTTCATTCAAAATATAAAGATAATCTATCTGCGGATAATTTGTGCATCCCTTTCTTAAACTTATCAAGCATCGTTTTGCCGGAATGTCCGAGCGACTATATACCATGCACTTTTTATAAAGGTTCAGTCCTGCGGCCCATGATTCCTGTACAAAATAATCCGTTACGGAAGCCGGCAATATAACATTGAAAAATCCACCGTCATTAAGCCACCCATATACCTTCTGAACAAGAAGGTCAAAAGGAAGTGTATCAGTGTGGCGAGCCAAACATCGCTTTTGCTCCGAACAGGGCAAAGAATTTGTATAGAAAGGCGGATTACATGTTATCAAATCGAATTTTGTACGAGGTATATAAGAAAGAGCATCTACTGTTTCAAAATGTAAATGTTGTGCCCAGGGTGTCCGTCTCCCATTTTCCTTAGCCTGAGCAACAGCTTCCTCATCAATATCTATACCTGTTATATTAGCACCGCACCGCTGTGCTAACATAATGGAAATCAAACCGGATCCTGTCCCTATATCAAGAATTCTCCTAATATTCTCACTTACATCAGACCAAGCTCCCAATAATACGCCATCCGTACCTACTTTCATGGCACATCTGTCATGATATATTGTAAACTGTTTGAATTCAAAATAATCTTTTGACATAATTATTCAGTATTACTTTAGCTGCAGATTGCATATTTATGCTGCAAAAGTAGCAAATATTTGTTATTTCCACTACTTAAAGTATAATGAATACACTCTTTTTTTGTACCTTTGCCACGTTTTGTGAAAATAGTTTTGTTCACTAAATCATTTTAAGATTTTTAATATGCATATTGACGATAATCAGAATCCATTTTCATTGGTTGCAGATTTTGAAGGAGATGAATCCAGTGTTTTTGAAGTGGAAATGGAAGCTACATTACCGATTTTACCATTACGGAATATGGTATTATTCCCCGGCGTAGTACTTCCTGTATCCGTTGGCCGGAAAGCATCACTTCGTCTGTCGAAAGCCGCAGATAAGAATAAATTAAATATAGGCGTTGTTTGCCAGTTAAGTCCTGAAACGGAGAATCCCGGATATGATGATTTATATCATATAGGCACGATGGCAAAAATTATCCGCATACTTGAATTACCCGATCATACAACCACCGTTATCTTACAAGGTATGAGCCGTTTCAACCTAAAAGATATAGTCTCAGAGAAACCGTACCTTACAGGATTGGTTGAGAAGATCGAAGACACGCTCCCTCTTAAAGGGAACAAAGAGTTTGAGTTATTGGTGGAGGCCTGCCGCGAACGGACGTTACAATATATCCAATTAAGCGACCAGATGCCCAAGGAATCCATGTTTGCCGTGAAAAATGTGACCAACCGAATGTTTTTGGTCAATTTTGTATGTGCGAATTTTCCGTTCTCCATATCAAGCAAAATGGAGTTGTTGCAAGAAAGTTCTCTGGAGTTACGCACAATCTCATTACTTAAACTCCTGAACAAGGAAATTCAGTATATGGAACTTCGGGCAGAAATCAACCGAAAAACGCGCGAAGAGTTGGACATGCAGCAACGTGAGTATTTTCTGCAACAACAAATCAAAAACATACAGGACGAGCTCGGCGGAACTCCGCAAGATCAGGACTTGCACAACCTTCGAACTGAAGCCGAAACAAAGAAATGGCCTGAGGACGTGGCCAAAACTTTCAGCCGCGAAGTGGACAAACTGGAACGTCTGAATCCGCAAAGTCCTGATTACAATGTACAACTCAATTATCTGCAAACAATGTTAAGTTTGCCGTGGCAGACTTATACGGAAGACAACTTAAATCTGAAAAATGCAGAAAAAGTCCTGAATAAAGACCACTACGGTTTGGAAAAGGTAAAAGAGCGCATTCTTGAGCATCTGGCAGTACTGCAACTAAGAGGCGACCAAAAGTCTCCCATCATTTGCCTGTACGGCCCTCCGGGAGTGGGTAAAACATCTTTAGGAAAGAGCATAGCTTCTGCTCTTAAGCGCAAATACATACGAATGTCTTTAGGCGGTCTGCATGATGAATCCGAAATCCGCGGCCATCGCCGGACATATATCGGTGCCATGCCTGGACGCATTATCAAAAATATGATCAAGGCAGGATCTTCCAATCCTGTATTTATTCTTGATGAAATAGACAAAATTACTCAGAATACGGTCAACGGCGATCCGTCTTCCGCTCTTCTTGAAGTGTTGGATCCGGAGCAAAACAACGCTTTTCACGATAACTTTCTGGATGTGGACTATGACTTATCTAAAGTCATGTTCATCGCTACAGCCAATAATATAGGTACTATCCCCCGCCCTTTGCTCGACCGCATGGAACTCATCGAAGTAAGCGGTTATATTACGGAAGAAAAGATTGAGATTGCCAAACGGCATCTGGTTCCCAAAGAAAAGGAAAACAACGGATTGGCAGACAGACAGGACATCAAGATAAACCGGCAGGCATTAGAATACATCATAGAAAACTATACGCGTGAGTCCGGTGTTCGCGGGCTGGAGAAGCAAATCAGTAAAGTGTTCCGGAAAATGGCACTGGAATATGCCCGAAACGGAGTTTTCTCATGTTTAGATATAAAAACATCCGAAGTGGAAAGATTGCTTGGCAAACCTCTTTTCTCACGCGATAAATACCAAGGTAACGAATATGCCGGAGTCGTGACCGGACTGGCCTGGACATCCGTGGGGGGAGAAATTCTTTTCATTGAAACCAGTCTTAGTAAAGGTAAGGGCAGCAAACTGACATTGACAGGTAATCTGGGTGATGTAATGAAAGAGTCTGCCGTTCTGGCTTTGGAATACATAAAGGCGCATGCTACCCCGTTGCATATTGATACCCGTGTATTCGACTCATGGAACATTCACGTTCATGTACCCGAAGGTGCCGTTCCTAAGGACGGACCGTCGGCAGGTATTACAATGGTCACATCCCTGGCTTCTGCCCTCACGCAACGTAAGGTTCGTCCTAATCTGGCTATGACAGGCGAAATCACTTTGCGTGGAAAAGTGCTTCCTGTCGGTGGCATCAAGGAAAAAATACTGGCAGCCAAGCGTGCCGGCATCAAGGACATTATCATGTGTGAGGAGAATCGCAAGAACATCGAAGAAATCCCGGAGATGTATCTTAAAGGACTGACATTTCATTATGTAAATGACGTGTCGGAGGTGTTAAACATAGCCCTGCTGGATAGCAAGGTAAAGAATGCCATTGAATTCACTTTTGACGAACAGACCAACGAAACAAAATGAAATTTGAACTCCAATCTACCGACTCCATGACTTCGGCACGAGCCGGTGTTCTGACCACCGCCCACGGCCCGATCGAAACACCTGTCTTCATGCCTGTAGGTACTGTCGGTTCCGTCAAGGCCGTACATCCGTGGGAACTAAAAAATGATATCAAGGCACAGATTATATTGGGAAATACCTACCATCTTTATCTGCGTCCGGGAACGGATATTTTGGAAAAAGCCGGCGGACTGCATAAATTCAACGGCTTCGACCGCCCTATCCTGACAGACAGTGGCGGCTTCCAAGTATTTTCACTTACAGGAATACGCAAACTGCGTGAAGAAGGATGTGAGTTCCGTTCACATATAGACGGTTCCAAGCATATCTTCACTCCAGAAAAAGTGATGGATATTGAGCGCTCCATCGGGGCCGACATCATGATGGCTTTCGACGAATGTCCACCAGGCACATCAGATTATTCGTATGCCAAGCAAAGCATGGGCCTCACCCATCGCTGGCTTGACCGTTGCCTCCGTCGAATCAATGAGACCGAGCCCAAATACGGCTATGAGCAATCGCTCTTTCCCATCGTACAAGGATGTACTTATAAGGATCTTCGTATACAATCCGCCGAGTTTATAGCATCCAAAGAGGCCGACGGAAATGCCATCGGCGGACTGGCCGTAGGAGAGCCGGCAGAAGTCATGTACGAAATGATAGAAACAGTCAACGGAATCTTACCAAAAGACAAACCGCGCTATCTGATGGGTGTAGGCACTCCGGTCAACATACTTGAAGGCATAGAGCGAGGGGTTGATATGTTTGACTGCGTAATGCCGACCCGAAACGGACGAAACGGCATGCTCTTTACGCAAAACGGCATCATGAACATGCGCAATAAGAAATGGGAGGCCGACTTCTCGCCGGTGGATCCGGACGGTTCGTCATACGTGGACCAGACATACAGCAAAGCGTACCTTCACCATCTCTTCAAGGCACAAGAACTGCTGGCCCTTCAAATAGCATCCATCCATAATCTGGCATTCTATCTATGGCTGACCCGAGAAGCACGCAAACATATCATAGCCGGCGATTTCTCTTTGTGGAAGAACATGATGGTGAAACGAGTATCCACGCGACTGTAACCCGACATAGAAACACTGAATATGAAGCGGTATAAAAGTCTCATCTCTAAACTGGATATGTACCTAATCAAGAAATTCTTAGGTACATACTTCTTCTCCATCGCACTCATTATCTCCATCGCCGTGGTGTTTGATTTCAACGAACACATAGACAAGTTCACCACCAATCATGCACCTTGGAAAGGCATCATTTTCGAGTACTACCTCAACTTCGTACCTTACTTTTCCAATCTGTTCAGCCCTCTTTTCGTCTTCATATCCGTAATCTTCTTTACTTCCAAGCTGGCTGAAAATTCGGAAATCATCGCCATGATGGCTGCCGGAATCAGTTTCAAACGCCTGATGCGTCCTTACATGATTTCCGCTGCCATCATTGCCGTCATGACATTTCTTTTGGGAGCCTACGTGATCCCCAAAGGCAGCATCACACGTCTCAACTTCGAAAATACATATAAGAAAAAGAAGAAAACGGAATTTGCACAAAACGTACAGTTGCAAGTGGACACGGGAGTCATTGCATTCATCGAGCATTTTGACGGAAGAACCAAAACCGGACACCACTTCTCGCTGGACAAATTTGTGAACAAGAAACTGGTATCGCATCTTACAGCTTCGTCTGTGGTCTACGACACGCTCTCGGACGAGCGCTACCACTGGCGAATCAACAACTACACAATCCGCGACCTGAAAGGAATGCGGGAATACATTACTCACGGAAGCAGAACGGATTCCATCATTGCTATGGAACCCTCCGATTTCCTGCTGACACGAAACCAACAAGAAACGCTGACCAGTCCGGAACTAAAAGAATATATCGTGAAACAACGCGCCAGAGGTTCCGGCAACGTAAAACCCTTTGAAGTAGAATTTCAGAAACGGCTGGCCACGCCGTTCGCCTCATTTATCCTGACGATCATAGGCCTTTCGCTATCAGCCCGGAAACGTAAAGGCGGGATGGGACTTTACCTGGGAATCGGACTTGCCCTTAGCGCATCCTATATTCTGTTCCAGACAGTCTCTTCTACTTTTGCCATCAATGCAGACTGGCCACCGGTTCTGGCGGCTTGGTTGCCTAATATAATATTTGCCTTTGTAGCGTTCTTCCTTTATAAGAAAGCACCGCAATAAAAGGCCGTTGTAGGACTTAAACACAATATACACAGTGGATTTTTACGATTTAGATTTAAACGATCAGGTACTCGATGCCTTAGACGATATGAATTTTACAGAGTGCACCCCTATTCAGGAACATGCAATACCCGTCATTCTTGAGGGACACGACATGATAGGCGTGGCACAAACAGGTACGGGCAAGACCGCGGCTTTTTTGCTTCCCATTCTGAGCAAGCTGAATGACGGAGGCTATCCCGACAAGGCGATCAATTGCATTATCATGTCCCCCACCCGCGAACTGGCCCAGCAGATCGATCAGGCCATGGAGGGGTTCTCCTATTATATGTCCGTATCAAGCGTAGCTATATATGGCGGCAACGACGGCATACGCTATGAACAGGAAAAGCGCGGACTTTCGATGGGAGCAGATGTCATCATCGCCACCCCGGGACGCCTTATCAGCCATCTGAGCTTAGGGAACGTTGATCTGTCACAGGTGTCTTTTTTCGTACTCGACGAGGCCGACCGCATGCTCGACATGGGTTTCAGTGATGATATTATGCAAATCGTCAAGCACCTCCCCAAAGAGCGGCAGACCATCATGTTCTCCGCCACCATGCCCAGAAAAATTCAGGAGCTGGCCCGCACTATTCTGCGCGACCCGGTGGAAATCAAACTGGCAGTCTCCCGGCCGGCCGAAAAGATCGTGCAGAGTGCATACATCTGCTATGAGGCTCAGAAAATCGCATTGGTCAAAAACCTGTTTAAGGAACGCCCGCCGCATAGGGTCATCGTATTCGCCTCCTCGAAACTAAAGGTAAAAGACATGGCCATCACTCTGAAACGGACAGGATTCAATGTGGGAGCCATGCACTCCGATCTGGAACAGCAGGAAAGAGACGAAGTGATGTACAAGTTCAAGGCACAGCAGATCGACGTACTGGTGGCCACCGATATTGTGGCACGCGGTATCGACATCGACGACATTCAACTGGTAATCAATTTCGATGTGCCTCACGATGCGGAAGATTACGTACACCGCATCGGACGTACAGCCCGTGCCAACAACGACGGAGAGGCCATCACGCTGGTGAGCGAAAAAGACCAGCAGCGCTTCGCGTCCATCGAAAAGTTTCTGGACATTGAAATCGAAAAACGGCCGATACCCGAGGAATTAGGCAAAGCCCCCCAATATAAACCCAAGTCCGGAGGAGGCGGAACGCGTTCGCGCGGCAAAGAAAGGAAGCAGGGTGCCCGCAAAAACACGCCGAAAAACCGTCGCGGAAAGGGAGAAGCACGCCCCCGTTTGGAACACCCCGAGCAAAATGCGGAGCAACAGGCTACGCAGGCACGGGACAGTTCACGCAGAAACACCGGTGAAAAAAAGAGTGACGCATCATTCTCCGAAACGAATAAACGCAGAAGCAATCGTCGCAGGCCACGTTTCAACAAGAAAAAACAGGCAACATCGTCTGATAGCGACACAAAAGAATAAAACAAACAGATATATCCGCGGCCGATAACCGGCAACATAGACTGAACAGACAGGCACATTCGCTTTGTGCGGCACATACGGCCGTTTCAAGCTGAGCGGATACGCCTGTTTTTCTTTTCGGTTCCGGCAGGCTTCCGAAAAACGGCTGCCGGCATCTAGGGATGCAACCCGGCCATATCCCGTAAAGCCTCCATAAAACCACTCCATAAAAAAGCGTCCGCTTGTTTTCAATGCGGAAACAAGCGGATGTACGGTTTATTTTTCTTTCTTCAGCAAATCCCTGATTTCAGTAAGCAACTGAATGTCTGCCGGGGGAGCTGCCGGTGCGGCCGGCTCTTCTTTTTTCTTCTTGTTAAAGGCATTTATTCCCTTTATCAGTAAGAAGATAGCCATCGCGATAATAATAAAATCCAGTGTAGTCTGGATAAAATTACCGTAATTGACCGTTACAGCCGGGACTATTTCCGTTCCGTTCTCTATCACGGCCTTCTTCAGGGTAACTTTCAGGTCCGTAAAGTTCACGCCCCCCACCAACAATCCTATAGGAGGCATGATGATGTCCGCCACTACGGAAGATACTATTTTACCGAAGGCCCCGCCGATAATGATACCGACTGCCATGTCCACTACATTGCCACGCATGGCAAACTGCTTGAATTCTTGTATAAATCCTTTCATTGTTTCAATGTATGTTTTTGATTAATGCGGGCAAGTTAAATAAAATATTCCCATTGACCAAATTTCTTCCTGAATCTTTTCTTTTCATAAAAAGAGACGGTGAATATTTTACAATTTAAATAAAAAACAAAGGATTTGCAGAGTTGGCGGCCACACCTTCCAACAGACTAAGAGACAGATTCTTAATTCACTAAAAAACGATGCGGAGAAAAACGAAAAATGATGCGGAAAGAAATTTTAGGTCTTCCTCTTGAAATAAAATTTTTCTCCGCATCATTTTTTCACAGACTCCGCACCCAAGCGGACGCCTCTGCATAGGACCGCCTAAAATCCTTACAATAGAATCTTAGTATTCCAATAAACTCATAGAGGGTTTTCCCGCATAGTCCACACAAATTCCGGCCATGTAACAGCTTGCGCCGTCGGGAATGCAGACCGTCGCATTGAAATGGAATCCGTTCTTATCCGCCTTGCTGAATTCCATATTCGAAAGAATTGCCTGCCGCAGAAAGGCATCCGGCACAAGCCCCTCAAAACTCTTCTTGGTATAATCACGGGAGAAAAGGCATTTCTTTCCCTTATACACGCAAATGTGTATGACATTGTCATAATACACGTTCTCTACGGCCAATCCCGCGTCCGTGTAGCTTGTCTTGTACACTTTCAGCCGGGAGGGATTCACGTACACGTAGCAATGGTAGCGTTCCGAATCGTAGTACACAACGGTATCCTTCTTTACCACCTCATTGTAAGTAAGCGTGGTAGGTTGTGTAAGCGTAAAGAAGACCGTATCGCCCGGATTCTGTGAACGTACAAGCCGAACGATCTCTCCCGTGGCAGAATGAAAATTAAAGACATGCTCCCCTCTCCGATCTATCGGATAAGCCGCCGTTTGTTCTCCTCCGGCCAAAAACAGGGTGTCTTGACGAATAAAAAAGCGGACGGGCACATTCACCGTATCAGGATAGTAGATGCTGTCTCCCTTGGCTCGGAACAACACCGTTTCCGTCTCCTTGTCTATCCATATACCTTGCAGCGCCTCCTTGGCTGTCACATCTTCGGATTCGAGCTCTTCATTATCGGCCGCACACATATCCGCACGGGCGCAGGTTGCGCATATCATGGCAAAGGCCACGAGAAAACTTCCCGTTATAAAATAACCGCACCTCATTACTTTCCAATACAATGATACTCAAACCCTGCGTCTTTCACCTCACCGGGGTCGTACACATTTCTACCGTCGATGATAAGATGGCCACGCATCGCCTTTTTCACCACCGCCCATGCCGGCAGACGAAACTCCTTCCATTCCGTAACCAATAGCAGGGCGTCGGAGTCAAGCACGGCATCATACATATCCTGCGCATAGTATACGGCATCTCCCAGACGACGGTGACACTCGTTCATGGCTTCAGGATCATAGACACGTACCGCGCATCCGGCTTCGATAAGCTTGGAGATGAGCACAAGCGACGGGGCCTCACGCATGTCATCCGTCTCCGGTTTGAAGGCCAGCCCCCACAGCGCTACGGTCTTGTCTGCCCAGCGATGATCCCAGGCCTTACCGAGTTTTTCAAACAAGACAGACTTTTGGCGTTCGTTTACCGCCTCCACCGCTTTCAGCACAGTCATATCATAGCCGTTGAGTTCCGCTGTGCGGATAAGCGCTTTTACGTCCTTAGGAAAACACGAGCCTCCGTAACCGCATCCGGCGTAAAGGAATTTGCGTCCGATACGGGTATCGGCTCCGATACCGTTGCGCACCATATTGACATCCGCTCCGACCAATTCACACAAATTGGCGATGTCGTTCATAAAGGATATTCGTGTGGCCAACATGGAATTGGCCGCATATTTCGTCATTTCAGCAGACGGTATATCCATAAAAATCACCCGGAAATTGTTGATAAGAAACGGCTTATACAATTTCGTCATAAGTTCTTTGGCACGCTCGGACTCCACCCCGACAACGACACGGTCCGGACTCATGAAATCGCTAATGGCATTCCCTTCTTTCAGAAATTCCGGATTGGAGGCCACGTCGAAATCCACGTCCACTCCACGTTTGTCCAGTTCTTCTTTAATAGCCGCCCGCACCTTGCGTGCCGTTCCCACGGGAACCGTACTTTTTGTAACAACCAATTTATAATCGGAGATATTACGTCCGATTGTACGGGCTACCTGCAACACATATTTCAGATCTGCACTTCCGTCTTCGTCCGGCGGCGTGCCTACCGCACTGAACACAACCTGTACCTTGTCCAATACGCTTTCGAGCGAAGTGGTGAAATCCAGCCGTCCGGCTTTCCGGTTCTTTAAAACCAGTTCCTTCAATCCCGGCTCGTAAATGGGAATCTCACCCTGTTCCAGCATCTTTATTTTGTTACTGTCCACATCCACGCACGTGACGCTGACCCCAATCTCGGCAAAACACGCACCGGTTACCAAACCTACGTAGCCGCTGCCTACAATCGCTATATTCATATCTTGGTTGCTATTATTCTCAGACAAAAGTAATGAAAAATAGAAGTTTCAACAATACAAGCCGAAATATTTGATAACTTTTTCTGCAAAAATTAGTAATGTCCGGAGGAAAGCCGTAATTTTGTAGTGTGAAAGAGTTAGTAAGACATATCGAGATATTATTGCTGGATCACGACTGCGTGGTGCTCCCGCAAATAGGAGGATTCGTAACCCGCAATACCCCTGCAAAATATATAGAGGAGGAACATTTGTTCCTTCCTCCCATCCGAACCGTTGGCTTCAATGAACGTCTGAAAAACGACGACGGACTGCTTCTGCAATCCTATATGTCGGCTTATCGATGCTCCGCCACAGAGGCGAAAGCCATTCTGGGCGAGCAGATACGCAGCCTTCAGCAAGAATTGTGGGAGAACGGGATGTACGACTTGGGAAGTATCGGCGTGCTGACGATGGACGAACATAACGGTGTGCAGTTTTCGCCCTGTCAGGCCGGTACCGTATGCCCCTCTTATTACGGACTTGACGCCCTGCTGTTTGCTCCCTTACAGAAAATAACGGCAGATGAGGTGACCGAAGCCGTCGAGATGCCATTACCGGACAGTGCCGGCAAGCCTTGTACGGATAAAAATGCGGGGGAAATGACCGCACACGGAGAGATTACCATCCGGCTGAAAAAATCCTGGTTGCACAACATAGCTGCTGTTGCAGCAGTAGTCATGCTGTTTTTCCTCGTATCGCCCGATGCTCAGAATACAAGTGTAATGTCCGGAGAACAAGCGGAATTTTCACGAATGATGTGGATGCCTATCGCGCAGGAAACCACTCCGGTGGTAGTAAGCGAGCCGCAAAAAAT
Organism: uncultured Paraprevotella sp.; assembly: GCA_910586505.1. Lineage (GTDB taxonomy): Bacteria > Bacteroidota > Bacteroidia > Bacteroidales > Bacteroidaceae > Paraprevotella. Next base: position 208,679 of record CAJUGV010000002.1, read on the forward strand.
GCCGGAGTCAACACAAGATATTCCCGAAGAGCCGACAACGGAGGTCCCAGCCGAAAAGCTGCAACCGGAAGAACCTGAAATAGCAACGGAAGTAACAGGCGGCTACTGCGTTGTCGTGGCCAGCGCCATTACGGAGAAAAATGCGGAAAACTATGTAAATAGGCTGCACAAGAATGGTTATAAGGAAGCGCAGGTACATAAAAAAGGGAAAATGATACGTGTGATATTTCCCGGATTCGCCACCGAAGCCGAAGCGCATGCCCGCATGAGGGCTCTGAGTGATTCGTCCGAAGAGTTCGCTTATGCCTGGGTTCATCAAATCAAGTAAATATCACGGGAAATGAAAAGAGTACGCTGCCCGAAATGCGACAATTACATCACTTTCGATGAAAGCCGTTACGAGGACGGACAGTCACTTGTTTTCGAGTGTCCGGACTGCCGTAAACAGTTTGCCATTCGAATCGGTGCATCTCGTCTGCGCGCCACACGCAAGGAAGAGAAGGTAGACGAAAATGAAAATGGGGATGCCTATGGAAGCATCGTTGTAGTGGAAAACGTGTTCCACTATAAACAAGTGCTTCCACTAAAGTCAGGTGATAACACAATAGGACGTTATGTAAAAGGAACATCCATCAGCACACCTGTAGAAACGTGTGACCCGAGCATGGACACAAAACATTGCATCATCAACGTAAAACGGAACAAAAACGGACGTCTGGTCTACACCTTGCGCGATGCACCGAGCAATACAGGTACTTTCTATATGAATGACATTCTTACAGACTATGACCGTGTGAGGCTGGAAGACGGCAGCATAATCACCATCGGAGCTACGACACTGATACTGCGTACAGCTCATGAAGAATAAACACTATTATTTTTTCTTATGCAACCGGAACTGAGCAGGATGGTTGCCACTTGTCTTTCCATTGCAGAAAAACAAGTGGCCCGTACATTGGATTTATTGGAGGGAGGAGCCACTATTCCTTTTATCAGCCGCTACCGCAAGGAAGCTACGGGCGGATTGGATGAAGTACAGATAGAAGACGTCAAACGCCTCTATGAGAAACTTACGGAAACGGCCAAACGAAAGGAAACCATTTTGGCTTCCATCGAATCACAAGGAAAACTGACGGATGAACTGAAAAAAAGAATAAACACAATCTGGAACCTTACGGAACTGGAAGATGTTTATTTGCCATACCGCCCCAAACGCCGTACCCGCGCTGAAATCGCGCGGCAAAAAGGTCTGGAACCGTTGGCCGCCATCATTGCCACGCAACAGGAGACACATATTCGTGAAGCGGCAACCCGGTACATAAACGAAAATGTAAAAAGTGCGGATGAAGCACTGGCCGGTGCGTCTGACATTCTGGCAGAACAATTCAACGAAAACGAACGCTGCCGCAACACCGTAAGACAACAGTTCCGTCAAAAGGCGGTCATCACATCAAAAGTAGTCAAAGGAAAGGAAGAAGAAGCGGTGAAATTCCGGGACTATTTCAATTTCAGCGAGCCGTTGAGAAGATGCTCTTCACACCGTCTACTGGCATTGCGACGCGGAGAGACTGAAGGTTTTCTGAAAGTCAGTATATCACCGGATGACGAAGATTGTATCCACCATCTGAACCGTCTGTACGTCAAAGGAAATAACGAATGCAGCAGAATCATAGAAAATACTATTACAGATAGTTACAAGCGTTTGATTAAACCTTCTATTGAAACTGAATTTGCCACCGCATCCAAACAAAAAGCTGATGACGAAGCCATACGTGTGTTTGCACAGAACTTGCATCAATTGCTTCTATCGCCTCCATTAGGACAGAAGCGCGTATTGGGTATCGATCCGGGATTCCGAACGGGATGCAAGGTAGTATGCCTGGATGCGCAAGGCAATTTACTGCATAATGAAGCAATATATCCTCACCCGCCACGTAACGAATACCCGCAGGCGCAACGGAAATTACAAAAGTTGGTAGAGCAATATGACATACAGGCCATAGCCATAGGAAACGGTACAGCCAGCCGTGAAACCGAGAGCCTCGTACAATCCATCCGGTTCGACCGCTCTGTAGAAGCATTTATGGTAAGTGAGGACGGAGCATCCATCTATTCAGCTTCCAAGGCTGCCCGCGATGAATTTCCCGATTATGACGTAACCGTACGTGGAGCGGTTTCTATCGGACGCAGACTGATGGACCCTTTAGCGGAACTCGTCAAAATAGATCCCAAATCTATCGGTGTCGGACAGTATCAGCATGACGTGGATCAGACGAAATTGCGTGATACATTGAACCGCACTGTAGAATCATGTGTAAATGCAGTCGGAGTAAACCTTAATACGGCAAGTTGCCAGCTACTGACCTACGTCTCCGGCCTCGGACCGCAATTGGCACAGAATATCGTAGACTACCGAATGAAAAACGGACCATTTACCTCCCGGCGCGATCTATTGCACGTAAAACGTATGGGAGCGAAATCGTTTGAACAGTGCGCGGGGTTCCTACGCATTCCGGAGGGTGATAACCCTCTGGACAATACAGCCGTACATCCCGAACGCTATGATCTTCTGAAACAAATGGCGCGGGACGCAGGTACTACGGTAGAAGAGCTCATCCGCAATAAGGAATTACGTAAAAGTATCCCATTGGAGCGTTATATAACGGAAGAATGCGGCCTCCCTACCCTTACGGATATCATGACCGAACTGGACAAACCGGGCCGTGATCCGAGAAACAAGATAAAAGCCTTTTCTTTCGCTCCGGACGTACATACGATAGATGACTTAAAAGAAGGAATGGTGCTGCCGGGGATTATTTCAAATATAACGAATTTCGGATGTTTCGTAGATATTGGTGTACATGAAAAGGGACTGGTGCACATCTCGCAGCTGGCTGACCGCTACGTGAGCGACCCAAACGAAATAGTCTCTCTCCACCAACAAGTGAAAGTCCGTGTTCTTCAAGTAGATAAAGAACGCATGCGGATCGCATTGACATTGAAAATCTGACAAACTTATGAAATATAAAATATTGGTTCTTGATCTTGACGGAACATTGACCAACAGGAAAAAAGAAATCACGCCTCACACGCGAGACACACTTATCCAAGCACAGGAAAGTGGAGTGAAAATAGTATTGGCCTCGGGGCGCCCCACGTATGGCATAGTACCGTTGGCAGAAGAACTGCGTCTCTCTGACTTCGAAGGATATATTCTCTCATACAACGGAGGACAGATTATAGATTGGACTACCAAGAAAATGATGTACGAAAACGTACTTGACCCACAAGTTTACCCTTATTTATATGATTGTGCAAAGTCGAACGGCTTTACAATATTAAGCTATAAGGATGAATATATCGTGTCGGAAAATGCAGGCAATCCTTACGTACAGCATGAAGCATTCCTAAACAGAATGGATAGCATCACAGTACCCGATTTCCTGAGTGTCATCAATTTTCCCGTACCCAAGTGTCTGATTGTAGGAGATCCCGAACCATTGGCATTACTGGAAGAGAAAATGAAAAAAGAACTAGACGGCCAGATGAATGTCTTTCGCTCCGAACCCTTCTTTCTGGAACTTGTTCCCAACGGAATAGACAAGGCCGGAAGTCTGTCCGTATTGCTGGACAAACTCAATATGCGACGCGAGGAACTGGTAGCTGTAGGCGACGGATTCAATGACTTGTCTATGATAAAATTTGCCGGACTGGGTGTAGCTATGGCAAATGCACAAGATATTGTGAAAGAATCGGCTGATTACATTACTCTCTCGAATGAGGAAGATGGCGTAGCGTCTGTCGTAGAACGTTTCTTCATGAAATGATTACATCTCCATGAACATAGCAGTCCAAAGACTACTTAACCAGTTACTTCTGCAACCGCAAAACGACTCCCCCCTTGACATCGTACAATGGATGGGAGCCATGCAGGCACAGGATTACAGTATGTTTCAATGGTCTATCGGAGTACGCATGAAGAAACCGGATCAGGCAAGTGTGATAAAGGCACTCAACGACGGAACCATTATCCGCATGCATCTGAACCGTTGCACCTGGCAAGTTGTAGCCCGTCAAGATGTATACTGGATGCTGTCGCTTTTTGGTGAAAAAAACAAACGGACAGTGCTAGCCTGGGCTGCGTCAGGCGGCAAGCCCCTCACTCCCGATATGCAGCAAACAAGCCGTAAGCTTTTGTTCGAAGCCCTTTCCGGCGGCCACACCTTTACGGTTAAGCAACTGGCGCCACTCTATGCAGAAGCCGGGATTTCTGATATCGGTATTGTACGACATTTACTGACCCTCGCCGAAACTGAAGGTCTGCTATGCAGCGGCCAAACATCGGGAAACTTACATGGCTACACCTTACTTAAAGAACGTATTCCGGTTTCTGATCCGATAACGAAAGAAAGGGCACTTGCCCGTCTTGCACTCCTATACTTCCAAAGTCATGCCCCGGCCACTCTGGAGGATTTTGTATGGTGGACCGGGCTTACAAAAAGTGAATGCCGCACCGGTATGAGTATGATAGCAAAAGATCTGACAGAATTTAAATTCGGAGACTCCATCTACTTCTCACATCGCAACCATATTCCCGGAAGGTATATCGAAAATAAAGTCATATTCCTACCGGCTTATGACGAACTTCTTTTAGGTTACAAAAACCGCACGGCTGTACTTAATAAAGAATACGAAAATAAAGCATACAATAAATTCGGAATATTCTATCCCGTAATGCTTTACGGACAGCAGATAACAGGAACATGGAAACGTAAAACAATGACGCACGAATTGTTTTGTGGTATTGAACCTTCCGCAGAAATTCTTCAAGAAGCCAAAGAACGGCTTTCCGCATTCCGAAAAACCGCTACCCCTCCATTCTCCAGTAAAGCACCTCTTACCTGAAATTATTATCCCGCAGCGATCAAGAATAATCGTTGCGGGATTCTTTTATAATTAAACCTTTATACGAAAAACTTTTGTCTTTTAGAATTTGCTATACTCTTTTCTCCAATACTACAACATTCTCTACATGCTGTGTATGCGGAAACATATCTACAGGACGCACTCCAGTCACTTTATATTTTTCATCAAGCATAGCTAAGTCGCGTGCCTGCGTAGCCGGATTGCAACTAACGTAAACTATACGTCTCGGTGCTGCAAAAAGAATTGTATTTATCACATCTTTGTGCATCCCTGCTCTCGGAGGATCAGTAATGATCACGTCCGGCTGTCCGTGCGTTGTAATGAAATCCTCATTCAGAATATCCTTCATATCACCGGCAAAGAACAAAGTATTATCAATACCGTTGATCTGTGAGTTTATCTTGGCATCTTCAATTGCTTCGGGCACATATTCAATACCAATCACTTTACGGGCTTGTCCGGCTACAAAATTAGCAATCGTTCCTGTTCCCGTATATAAATCATAAACAAGCTCCGCCCCTGTAAGTCCAGCAAAATCACGAGTCACCTTATATAACTCATAAGCCTGGTCGGTATTGGTTTGGTAGAAACTTTTGGGACCTACTTTGAATTTCAGGTTTTCCATGCACAGATAAATATAATCATTTCCCTTATACGTAACTACGTTCAGATCCCCTATAGTATCATTAAACTTTTGATTGTTTACATATAATAAAGAAGTGATTTCCGGAAATGCTTCAGATAAATAATCCATCAAATCCTCTGCTTGTTTCTGCTCATGGCTATTGGTAATACAGAATTGCATGAGAAGCATCAATTCGCCTGTATTCGAATTACGAATCATCATGTTACGAAGAAGTCCGCAATGCTCGCGTTGGTCGTGAAAAGTCAAGTGATGCAAGAAGCCATAATCCCGAATGGCATTGCGAATCCTATTGTTGATATCATCCATAAGGCGGCACTGCTCAATAGGCAGAATCTTATCAAAAGATCCCGTTGTATGAAAACCCACTGCACCTGGCTGCACATAATCATTGCCAGAAGCAATCTCTTCAGGCGTAAGCCATCGCTTATTGGAAAAACCGAACTCCAGTTTATTCCGGTATTCCTTCGTCTTCTGTGAACCGAGAATAGGTAATATACCGCAAAGTTCTACTTTACCTATTCGTATAAGATTATCTAATACTTGTTGCTGTTTGTATTTAATCTGCTCTTCATAAGGAAGACATTGCCATTTACATCCTCCACAAACACCGAAATGAGGACAGAAGGGTTCTGTTCTCATGGCAGAATATTTGTGAAAATTCACAGCCACCGCCTCACAATAATGATGCTTTTTCTTTACTATTTTCAAGTCTACCACATCCCCCGGAACGACATATGGAACAAATACCACCATGTCATCTATTCGTGCCAATGCTTTACCTTCCGCAGCTACATCCGTAATGATAATATTCTCTAATATAGGTAATTCTTTTCTTTTTCTCGCCATATACTATCTATTTAGTTGCTTTTACAGCCCTGATTATTGCCCGCAAAAGTAGCACTTTTTTTGCACTTTTTCTCTCTTTTCCTTTTGCAACCCATATTTTTTGCGTAGTTTTGCATCACATCATTTGTTAACTAATAAAAAAAACAAGCTTTGAAAAATGAGTGAAAAAAGAGTTTATACCTTTGGAAACGGGCAAGCAGAAGGCAACGCCCAGATGAGAGAAAAACTTGGTGGAAAAGGAGCCAATCTTGCTGAGATGAATCTTATCGGCATTCCTGTACCTCCCGGTTTTACTATTGCTACAGACGTTTGCAACGAATACTATGAAGTAGGACAAGAGAAAATTGTAGAAATTCTTCAAAGTGAGGTAGACGCTGCAGTTGCTCAAGTAGAGAAATTAATGAACAGTAAATTCGGAAGTACTGAAAATCCGTTACTTGTATCTGTTCGTTCCGGTGCCCGTGCCTCCATGCCAGGTATGATGGATACTATCCTTAATCTTGGATTGAACGACGAAGTTGCAGAAGGTATGGTACGCAAGACGGGAAATCCCCACTTTGTTTATGACTCGTACCGCCGTTTCGTTCAAATGTACGGAGATGTAGTATTGGGTATGAAACCTGTCAACAAGGAAGATATTGATCCGTTTGAAGCTATTATAGAGGATGTAAAGGCCATTCGCGGAATAAAGTTGGATAAAGATCTTTCTGTAGAGGAACTAAAAGATTTAGTAGCACGTTTCAAAACAGCAATTAAAGAGCAAACAGGAAAAGACTTTCCTACAGACCCGATGGAACAATTGTGGGGAGCTATCTGTGCAGTATTCCGTAGCTGGATGAATGAACGTGCCATCCTTTATCGCAAAATGGAAGGAATTCCTGATGAATGGGGAACTGCAGTTTCTGTAATGGCTATGGTTTTCGGGAATATGGGTGAAACATCAGCCACAGGTGTTTGCTTTAGCCGTGATGCTGCTACGGGCGAGAATTTATTCAATGGTGAGTACCTTGTAAATGCACAAGGAGAAGATGTGGTTGCCGGTATCCGTACACCACAGCAAATTACAATAGAAGGTTCACGCAGATGGGCAACTTTACAAGGAATCTCAGAAGAAGAACGTGCTCAAAAATATCCTTCTATGGAGGAAGCTATGCCAGAAATTTATAAAGAGCTTGACGCTATCCAAAACAGACTGGAAGACCATTATCGTGATATGCAAGATATGGAGTTCACTGTTCAGGAAGGCAAGCTTTGGTTCCTGCAGACGCGTAACGGTAAACGAACTGGTACTGCAATGGTAAAGATCGCCATGGATTTGGTAAGAGAAGGACGGATTGATGAAAAAACTGCATTAACCCGTTGTGAACCTCAAAAACTTGACGAACTCCTTCACCCTGTATTTGATAAGGACGCTTTGAAGAAAGCCAAAGTTATCACCCAAGGCTTACCGGCCTCTCCAGGAGCAGCATGCGGTCAGATTGTATTCCATGCAGATGACGCGCAAAGATGGCGTGAAGACGGTCATCGTGTCATAATGGTTCGTATTGAGACGTCACCGGAAGATTTAGCCGGAATGTCAGCCGCAGAAGGTATTCTTACAGCACGTGGTGGTATGACTTCACATGCAGCCGTTGTAGCCCGCGGTATGGGTAAATGCTGTGTATCTGGTGCCGGTGCCATCAACGTAAACTATAAGAACAGAACCGTGGAGATTGAAGGTGTCATATATAAAGAAGGCGATTATATATCACTGAACGGGTCAACCGGGCAAGTATATGCAGGCGAAATTCCTACCAAGGCAGCTGAATTGTCTGGCGACTTCAAAGCGTTGATGGACTTGTGTGATAAATATACAAAACTTCAAGTTCGTACCAACGCTGATACTCCACATGATGCGCAAGTTGCACGCTCTTTCGGTGCAAAAGGTATCGGACTTACACGTACAGAGCATATGTTCTTCGAAGATCAGAAGATAATAGCCATGCGTGAGATGATTTTGGCTGACAGCGTGAAAGGCCGTAAAAAAGCGCTTGCCAAACTACTCCCTTATCAGAAAAACGATTTCAAGGGCATTTTGGAAGCTATGGACGGATGTCAGGTAAATATCCGTTTACTTGATCCTCCTCTCCACGAATTCGTACCTCACGATATAGCCGGACAACAGAAGATGGCAGAAGAAATGGGAGTAAGTGTGGAAGAGATCCAGAAACGCGTCGCCAGCCTCGCTGAAAACAATCCGATGCTGGGCCATCGTGGATGTCGTTTAGGTATCACTTTCCCTGAAATCACAGCCATGCAGACGCGTGCCATCCTCAGTGCAGCATGCGAATTGAAAAAAGAAGGTAAAAATCCAAGACCTGAAATCATGGTTCCGTTGGTAGGTATCCTCTATGAATTAAAACAACAGAAAGAAGTAATCCTTGCTACAGCTAAGGAAGTCTTTGCAGAAGAAGGAATTGAGGTGGAATTTGAAATTGGCACAATGATTGAAACTCCGCGCGCAGCACTGACAGCCGACCGTATCGCATCAGAAGCCGAATACTTCTCATTTGGAACCAATGATTTGACACAAATGACTTTTGGATACTCACGCGATGATATTGCCAGCTTCTTACCTGCATATTTGGAAAAGAAAATTCTGAAAGTAGATCCATTCCAAGTTTTAGACCAGAAAGGTGTAGGACAGTTGATTAAAATGGCTGTAGAAAAGGGACACGGTGTACGCCCCAACATGCGTACCGGAATCTGTGGCGAACACGGAGGTGAACCTTCATCAGTGAAGTTCTGTGCAAAAATAGGTATGGACTACGCATCATGCTCTCCGTTCCGTGTGCCAATTGCCCGACTTGCAGCGGCGCAGGCAGCAATAGAAGATTAAGTAACAATTTCTCTTAAATAATAGATTGGTCTTTGGTCCTCCTTTTTTATTGGAGAACTAAAGGCCAATCCATTTTTATCCAATCTGTTTTTATATTACTTCAGCATTAGAAAAATAGCTATATTTGTCCTGCAATTTATCACCGTTGACTACAAACGATAATTCTTACATATATTTATGAAAAGGAAAAAAGAGGAATATCAAAGATTACTTGATACAGGCGAATGGATGAACGGTTTTATGGAACCGAGCGGAAAGGATTTAGAACGATGCGAGAACTTGTGTTTTGAGTTGAACTCGCTTTCTCCAATGCAAAAAGAAGAACGGCATCACCTTATAAAAAGGATATTGGGCAAAATCGGGGAGCATTTTACTATTCATAGCCCGTTTCACTGCGATTTCGGACACAATATTGAAATTGGCGATAATTTCATCGGAAACTTTAATTTAACTATATTAGATGAAACCTTCGTATCAATAGGTAACAATGTCTTCATAGGACCTAACGTGACGATATGCACTGTTATTCATGCACCCGAACCCGAAAAAAGAAATGCGGGAATCATGCGGGCATTGCCAGTTACCATCGGCAATAACGTATGGATTGCCGCTAATGTAGTTATTCTTCCTGGGATACAAATCGGAGACAATTCCATTATAGGTGCCGGTAGTGTAGTAACCAAAAACATACCTATGGATGTTGTTGCTGTTGGAAACCCATGCCGAATTCTGCGTAAAGTATAGAAATATCCATCAAAACTTTTAGCCATTCATGGAATGTTCCTTTGCGCAGCGACGATATTCGTTAGGTGTAATTCCGGCTATCTTCTTGAAAACTCGGCTAAAATAAGAGAAATCCTCAAATCCCACTAATAATGAAATCTGTTTAACCGGCACATCACTTGTAATCAATAACAGTTGCGCTTTCTCTATTTTTCGTCTGATAATGAAATTAGCAGGCGTTGTTCCTGTTTCTTTCTTAAAAATGCGGATAAAATAGTTCTTGGATACACATAAACTTTCTGCCACCTTTTCTATACATAACTCATCAGATACATGGTTTCTTATATAAGTAATGGCCGTACTGATACGGTCGTCTGTAACGGAAGACCTGAGGGTTGCTGTTTTAAAAAAAGGCGACAGCAGATAATAAACGATGCCGCGAGACATCATTCTGTTAAAAAGCGGACGCTGTTTGTTCCTCAAAAGATTAGAGGCCAGTGTAGAGCTATTATCATAAGTAGAGGGATCGGAGGCGTTCAATTTCATCATAGGATTCAATTCATAGAGTTTTTGGAACAAAACTTCTTCCGAACCGCCAGCCTTGATTTCCTCCGGAAGCGCCCAATCTTCCAAAAAGAGGTACTTATTTTGAGGGTCCTCATAAATGTGGGCATAATAATGAAAAAATTCCGAATCGCATTCATAGCTATGAAGAGTAAAGGCCGGAATAAAATACATATACCCCTTACGCAACATGATAATTCTGTTGGATAAAATAATTTTTGCAGTACCCTCCACCACATAATACAATCGTGCAAAAGGACTACTCACATTCTTCCAGTTCCAATCTGCATTATGCCTTGCCAATCCCACATTCAGAACAAAGGGATGAAAAGCGTCTATATTAAAATCCGTTGTACTCATAGTTATTTCAAAATTGGCAATAAATATCAAAATTACGCTTATCATAGCCGTTAATATAGTCTAAAAAAGCTCCATTTTATACATTTGGATTATATTGTTCATCTCAAAGGCTATAAAATCCTATCCTAAAAGAAACTTATACTATACTTTTGTACTCAAATACAAATAGTAAAGAACAGATAATAAAAATACGAACAATTATAAAAACTGTAGCACCATGAAATATCATGATTTAGGGAAAACAGGGTTAAAAGTGCCTGTGTTGAGTTTTGGCGCATCTTCATTAGGCGGAGTCTTTCACACTGTTTGTGAAGAGAAGGCCATACAAGCTGTCTTTACAGCAGTGGAAAACGGCATGAATTTTATAGATGTATCCCCCTACTACGGACACACAAAAGCTGAAACCGTATTGGGGAAAGCATTAAAGAGACTACAGCGGAAGGATTTCATTTTGTCGACAAAAATAGGACGCTATGGCGCCAATGGAGTCAACCTATGGGATTATTCGGCCAAACGCACGCAAGAAAGCGTATATGAAAGTATGGAACGTCTGCATGTGGACTACATAGATCTCATTAATGTACATGATATTGAATTTGCCGATCTCTCGCAGGTTGTGAACGAGACCTTACCCACATTAGTGGAACTCAAGAGGAAAGGCCTCGTAGGACATGTGGGAATCACAGACCTTCAACTTGAAAACCTGAAATGGGTCATGGACCATACAGAGGAAGGTACGGTGGAGAGTATACTCAATTTCTGCCATTATTGTCTGAACGATAACAAGCTTGAAGACTACCTCGACTATTTCGAAGCAAAAGGAGCCGGCATCATCAACGCATCTCCTTTTGCAATGGGACTGCTGTCTCAACGTGGTGCGCCTGAATGGCATCCGGCCCCCGCCCCATTGATTGAGGCATGTGCAAAAGCAGCCGATTATTGTAAAGCACAAGGATATCCCATTGAAAAATTGGCCGTACAATTCTCAGTAAGCCATCCTCGGATAAGCACTACCCTATTCAGTTCCGCCAATCCGGACAATGTGCTTAGAAATATCCGTTATATAGAAGAGCCGATCGACTGGAACCTGGTGGATAAGGTGAAAGAGATCATTGGCGAACAGCAACGTGTTACATGGAAGAATACATAAAAACCACACATTCATGGAATATACAATTATAGATGCACATTCCCATCTGTGGCTTCGTCAGGACACAAATGTGGAGGGTAAACCTATACGCACGCTCTCAAACGGCCGCTCACTTTTTATGGATGAAGTGCGACAGATGCTGCCCCCGTTCATGCTCGACGGACGAAATACCGCAGAAATCTTCCTCTCCAACATGGACTATGCACAGGTTTCGGCCGCCGTTATTACACAGGAATTCATTGACGGCATACAGAACGACTATCTGATGGAAGTAAAGAAGAATTACCCTGATCGTTTCTTCATATGCGGTCTGTGTGAATTCCGCGAACCGGGTTTCCTTCCACAGGCAGAAGAACTGATAGGCCAAGGATTTGGTGGCATCAAGATTCCGGCCAACCGCCTGAATCTGCCTACAGGACGCATACCTCTTAACGGTAACGAAATGATGGCCATGTTCCGACTGATGGAAAAAAACAACGTAATCCTATCTATTGATATGATGGAGGGAGACACTCAGACAGAAGAGTTGCGTGATGTGATAACGGAATGCCCTAATCTGAAAATCGCGATCGGACATTTCGGAATGGTTACCGTCCCCAAGTGGACGGAACAAATAAAACTGGCCCGTTATCCCAACGTATTTATCGAATCAGGTGGCATCACCTGGCTTTTCAATGATGAATTCTACCCGTTCAGAGGTGCTGTAAAAGCCATTAGGGAGGCTTCCGATCTCGTGGGAATGGAAAAACTTATGTGGGGATCGGATTATCCCCGCACCATCACGGCCATCACCTACCGTATGTCATACGATTTCATTATCAAGACAAAAGACTTGACAGAACTTGAGAAAAAACAATTTTTAGGAGCCAATGCCAAAGAATTCTACGGATTCGGCACGCTTCCCTTATTACCATACATTAAAAACATGTCAGAATGAAAGCATTACAAATTGTAGCCCCCCTTCAAGTGGAGCTGAAAGAAATAGAAAAACCCGTATGTAAGGCAGATGAAGTACTATTACGTATCCGTTATGTAGGTTTCTGCGGCTCGGATCTCAACACCTATCTCGGCCGTAATCCCATGGTCAGGATGCCTGTCATCCCCGGACATGAAGTTGGAGCTGTCATAGAGACAGTAGGAACCGAAGTGCCCGACTTTCTAAAGCCAGGCATGAACGTCACTGTCAACCCCTACACCAACTGCGGTAAATGTGCTGCCTGCCGAAACGGCCGAGTCAATGCTTGCGAATATAACGAAACTTTCGGAGTACAGCGTAACGGTACCATGACAGACCTTGTGGCACTGCCATGGACAAAAGTGATTCCGGCCGACGGGCTTTCCGCCCGTAACTGTGCCCTTGTTGAACCGATGAGCGTAGGCTTTCATGCCGTGTCCCGTGCGCAGGTCACAGACATAGATACGGTTATGGTGATCGGTTGCGGCATGATAGGTCTGGGAGCCGTCATACGAGCCTCATTGCGTGGGGCCAGGGTAATTGCAGTAGACCTGGATGATGAAAAACTTGAGGTAGCCCGTTCATTGGGAGCCACATTCACCGTCAATTCCAAAACGGAAGACATACACGCAAAGCTACAGGAATATACAGAAGGAACCGGCCCCGATGTGGTCATCGAAGCAGTAGGAAGTACCCCCACCTACGTAATGGCCATTCAGGAAGTGGCCTTCACCGGTCGTGTGGTGTACATAGGATATGCCCGGAATGAAGTAGCGTTCCAAACCAAGCTGTTCGTACAAAAAGAACTGGATATACGCGGTTCGAGAAACGCCATGCCGAATGATTTCCGCGCCGTGATACGTTACCTGCAGCAAGCCGTATGCCCTATAGACAAACTTATCTCAAAAGAAGTAACGATAGAACAGGCCGGAAAGGCCTTACAGGAGTGGGCCGACAACCCATCCAAAGTGTTCCGCATTTTAGTAAAGTTTTAAAACACAAAAAATACAAAGTAATCACCATCATGATGTTGGAATTAAACAGCAAGACAGCCGTCAAGACCGAAAGGCCTGAGAGAATCATACAATTTGGCGAAGGAAACTTTTTGCGCGCTTTTGCCGACTGGATTATATCGAACATGAACGAACAAGGTGCTTTCAACGGCAATGTCGTAGTGGTACAACCCATAGAAAAAGGAATGACCGACTTGCTCAACAAGCAGGACGGACTTTATCATGTAAATCTGCAAGGCATAGAAAACGGAAAGGTCACCAACTCATGCCGCCTGATTGACGTAATCAGCCGCGCCCTCAATCCATACAGTCACTTCGAAGATTATATGCAACTGGCCGAGCAACCGGAGATTCGTTTCGTCATCTCCAATACTACGGAGGCCGGCATAACTTTCGATCCCACCTGTCGGCTTGATGACCGTCCGGCATCCTCCTATCCCGGTAAACTGACACAACTGCTCTACCACCGTTTCCGCCATTTCCACGGTCAGGCCGACAAAGGCCTTATCATATTCCCCTGTGAATTGATATTCCAAAACGGTCATCACCTGAAAAGAATCATTCACCAATACATCGACCTGTGGAATCTCGGCCAAGACTTTAAAGATTGGTTTGAAAACAGCTGTGGTGTCTATGCCACTCTTGTAGACCGCATAGTACCGGGGTTTCCGCATAAAACCATCCATGCAATTAAAGAGAAGTTACAATACGACGACAACCTTATCGTACAGGGAGAAGTGTTCCATCTTTGGGTCATTGAAGCTCCTCAAAGCGTGGCACTCGAATTCCCCGCATCCGAATGCGGCCTGAACGTTCTATTTGTAAACGATGAAGAACCCTATCACAAACGTAAGGTCACATTGCTGAACGGCCCGCATACCTTACTTTCTCCCGTATCCTATCTTTCAGGTATAAATATAGTACGCGATGCCTGTCAGGATCCCGACGTGGGCCGCTATATTCGTCAGGTAATGTTCGACGAACTCATCCGCACGATCGATCTGCCGGAAGAAGAGTTGCAAGAGTTTGCCCGCAATGTAATGGACCGTTTCACCAATCCGTTCGTTGATCATCAGGTCACGTCCATTATGCTCAACGCCTTCTCCAAATTCGCCACGCGCGACCTGCCCGGGCTGAAGGAATATCTGCAACGTGAGAACCGGCTCCCGAAAGGTATCGTATTCGGTCTGGCCGCCCTCATCACCTACTATAAAGGCGGTCACCGTGAAGACGGCGCCCCCGTCACACCTGCCGACGATGTAACGGTCATGGAACATCTGACCAGTCTTTGGCAAACCGGTGACAAGCATGCTGTGGCAACAGGAGTACTGGCACAGACGGACTGGTGGGGAGAGGATCTGAATCTCCTGCCCGGACTGACCGCTTTGCTGGAAACCTACCTGTCCGACATTGAAAAGAACGGTATGAGAACCGCACTAAAAAACATGTTGAACCAATAAGTCCGCATCCATGTTGAAATATATCATTATACATCCCGATGATAATGTGGCCGTAGCCTTACAACCGCTTGCAGCAGGCGACACCATAGAGCACAAAGGACAAACAACGATAGTGAAAGAGACTATTCCGGCCGGACACAAAGTAATGCTCACCGATGCGAATAAGGGAGATTTTATCATCAAATACGGCTGTCCGATAGGACACACGGTCGCAGAGATAACGGAAGGACAATGGGTCAACGAAAAAATACTGCGCACCAATCTGAAAGGAATCTCCGACTACCAATATAATCCGGTGACCATCTCCGGTACGGATGTATCGGGACAGCACACTTTCATGGGCTATGAACGAAAAAACGGTGAAGCCGGTATCCGCAACGAGCTGTGGATCATCCCTACAGTAGGCTGTGTCAACGGGGTAGCCGAACGCCTGGCCCGCATGTTTGAAGAAGAAACTCATGCCGCCCATATTGACGGCATCAGGGCCTATACCCATAATTTCGGATGTTCACAATTGGGAGACGATCACGAACACACCCGACGCATCCTGCGCAACATGGTGCTCCATCCCAACGCCGGCGGTGTACTGGTAGTAGGACTGGGATGTGAGAACAACCAGCCCGACGAATTCAGAAAACTACTTGGAGAGTATGATACGAAACGCATCCGCTTTATGGTATGCCAGCACGAGAACAATGAAATTGAGAGCGGCATGACAATACTGCGTGAGCTTTACTCTCTCATGAAAATCGACAAGAGGACAAGCATGCCGCTAAGCAAGTTGAAAATAGGGTTGAAATGCGGAGGTTCCGACGGTTTCTCGGGCATTACGGCCAACCCGTTGCTCGGACGGTTCTCCGATTTTCTCACGGCACAGGGAGGCACCACCGTTCTGACCGAAGTACCTGAAATGTTCGGTGCGGAAACCTTACTGATGAACCGTTGCAAAAACGAAGCCATATTCCGCAAGACCGTAAATCTCATCAATAATTTCAAAGACTACTTCATCAGCCATCGCCAGCCGATATTCGAAAACCCCTCGCCCGGAAACAAGGCCGGCGGCATATCCACTCTCGAAGAGAAATCATTGGGATGCACACAGAAGTCGGGAACCTCGGCCGTATGTGATGTACTGGAATACGGAGACACACTCTCCGTCAAGGGACTGAATCTGCTCAGCGCACCGGGAAACGATCTCGTAGCCAGTACGGCACTGGCAGCCTCAGGCTGCCATATCGTATTGTTCAGCACCGGACGCGGCACCCCTTTCGGCACATTCGTTCCTACGGTAAAAATTTCATCCAATACCGAACTTGCTACAAGAAAACCCGACTGGACTGATTTCGACGCCGGCACCTTGCTGAATAATGAACCCATGCCGGCTCTGCTGGAACGATTCATCAGATTTGTCACAGACGTGGCCAATGGAGAACCGACCCGGAACGAACGTAACGGCTATCACGAAATTGCCATCTTCAAATCCGGTGTAACTCTCTGAATGCTCATATCATCTGTTTTTTAGCGGGCAAGCCTTCCTTTCAGGAAAAAAGATTAATTTTGTCCGTACCTTAAACTGAAGACAATGAACGGAGACGACAAGAAGTGGGAGATTTTGAACAGCGAGTATCTGATCCGCCGTCCATGGCTGACTGCCCGCCGCGACTGTGTGAGACTGCCAGACGGAGTGGTGAACGAAGAATACTACGTACTGGAATATCCCGATTGGGTGAACGTGATAGCACTGACGGAGGACGGACACTTCATCATGGAAAAACAATACCGCCACGGCCTGCAATGGACCGGTTACGAAATCTGTGCCGGCGTATGTGAAGAGAATGAAACTCCTATGGAGTCCGCGCAACGCGAACTTCTCGAAGAAACCGGATTCGGCGGCGGCGAGTGGTCTTACTTCATGACTCTCTCGGCCAACGCATCATCGATGAACAATCTGTGCCACTGCTTTGTCGCCACCGGGGTGCGGCGCATATCCGATCCCTGTCAGGAAGCTACGGAAGACATCAGTGTGCACCTTCTCACCACCGAGGAAGTACTCTCCTTGCTGGTGAACAATGAAATGCGACAAGCCCTGATGATCGCACCCTTATGGCGTTTCTTCGCAGAGCGACATTTACTATAGTCTCTCTCTCGTCCATGCAGACCGTCCCTTCATTCCCGCATAGAAACAGGAATGAAGGGACGGTGTTTTTCCGGTCTATACCAATCTTAGAAACCCACTCTCACACCGGCCATCACCGTAGCACGCGGCATCGGATAGCCCGCATTAATCTCGTATCTTTGTGCCAGCAGGTTCTCACCTCTTATCCACAGTTCAAGCCATCCGGCCGCACGGAAAGCACTACGTACGTTCCATAATGCGAAATTCTCCTTGATATCCGGCGATACGGTCGTATAAAGCCCGTTGATATATTGCAGTCCGGTGGCCAGTTTCCAGCGTCCGGTCGTAAAGTCAACTCCCGCATACAATTTATGTTCGGGAGCGGCAATCAAAGGTCTCTCCATGTGAAGAAAACTGTAGTTGGCATCCACCGAGCACAGACGGTTCACGCGCCAGGCCGTCTGAACCTCTATGCCTGAGTTATCCACCTTGCCGGAATTTTGATTCAACCGGCCGCTCCCGTTCGGATTAGGCAGAGTCATGATAAGATTCTTTCCATCTATATAGAAAATATTGATCCCGTAAACAAAGCGTCCGTCACAGAGCGACTGTGATAAAGCCATCTCGTAGTTCCACATCGACTCCGGCTTCAAATCGGGATTTTGCGGAGGGAACATGTACATTTCCCGCAGCACCGGATAGCGGAATCCCTTGGCTGCGGAAAGCTTCATCTCCATATATCGCGGTAGATGAAAAGCCAGTCCGGCCTGTGGAATCCATTCCGTTCCCACACGCGAATGATGATCGGCACGCAACCCGATATTGAACGTGATCAGCTGCCCGAAATCCTGTCTCAAATCCATATATCCGGCCGCCTCGTTGTCGTGTCTGTCCACGATGCTCCGGCGGGTGCCCGCCTTGTCCCCCTTCACATATTCCGTCCATGCCTCACCTCCATAGCGGAAAAAGTCCGCCCCTATCGTCATACGATTGCCGTTGAAAAGCCGCGCACTCTGATAAAGGGACACTCCCATCATATTGTCAAGCGAATTAAAACGCCCTTCCTGAGGAGATTCTCCTTTGCCTGGAGTATACCCGTCGTTTATCCAATGATTGCCCCAGTTATAGAAAAGACTCAACGCGCCTGCCGTATTCGCATAACGGTTTTCAAGGGCAAAAGATGTCATTCCGCGTGTGATACGCTGGTCTCCTTCCAATAGCGGTGCCGCAACCGGACCGGGATATGAGGCATTGAAATGCGTCACGCTCACGTCTGCCCTCACCTTCCACCTGTGCGTCATCTCGTAGCCCAATTTGGCATAACCGCCATACTGCTCGAAAGGCATCCGCTCGCGATGTCCGTCGGTACGGTTATAAGAGGCACCGACTACGGAAGAGAAGCGCTCCCTACGCATCCGGCCGGTCAGTTCCGTCTCTACCGTACCATAAGAACCTGCCCCCGCACGCAGATGCGTCCGCACCCCCTCTTCATTCATTTTACGTGTCACAATATTCACTACTCCCCCCATCGCATTCGATCCATAAAGCACTGAAGCAGGTCCACGAAGCACTTCCACCTGCTCGGCCAGCATTGTCTGATAAGCGTCAGAGACCGGATGACCGAAAATGCCGGCATACTGCGGGTGACCGTCTATCAGCACCATCATCCGCGCATTGCCTCCACTCAACCCGCGCAAAGAGATGCCGCCGGCCGCTCCGTCAGACACACCGTAGCCCATCATGCCGCGCGAGGTTGTGAACAGCCCCGGAACCTGCTCCGTCAGCACCGGAAGCAGAGAGGCTTGCATGGATTGCTCTATTTCCTTGCGCCCTATAACCGTTACTGTCTGGGAGAGATGACGCACGTCTGTCTCATTCCGTGCTCCCGTTGTTATCACCACCTCGCCAAGCATGACACCACTTTCAGTTACGGTCGTATCCCGTATGCCTTGCCGGGCCAATGCTTCCGGCGAAAAAAGGAACAGGAGCAGGGCTCCCGTCATCATACTACTTTTCATTGAGATTATTCAGATAAAATACAAATGTTTCACACTATAATTATTCGTATGCAAAGTTAACATAAAATCACCATTCTCCGTATGATATGGAAAACGGACATAGATACCTTTCTTACTGGTCCTGCCCCATCATACCACCATTCAGGTCCGGTACGAGATAAAGACATGTCATTCTGTCAGTTCTTCCACCCCGACGTTCGCATATTCATATCCCGATCGGACTACCTTGATTTTTTCACGATTCTCGCAAAACTTCACATTGACAATATGTCATACCAGAACGGATTCATGCCGCACGGCATGGCCCGGCTGTTTCCTCATGCTGTTTCGGAAGAGTCGGGATGCACACAAAAACGGTTATTCACTTACCTTCTGATCGGAGAAGACGGCGGCGGAATCACGCCACCCGGAACAAAACGACATTGTAAAAGGGATGTTTTCACAGAACAGGAAGACCGCTCCGGCACATCAACCGGCAGATGGAAAAAAGTGATGCGGAAGGTTTTTTCTCGCATTGCGCATGAAAATATTTTTTCAACCGCTCCGAAATATGTATATATGCAGAAAGGAATTGCATATATACATGATAAGACGCATTTTTATGCTTTTACGACACTTCGCCCCATCCTATCAGAAGTAATTTTTATGGCTCAACACTGCGTAAAGACTGACATTCTGTCAGTCTTTCGGGACTTTCGCCCTGCAATCGGGACACACCCCTTTAAGTACATAATTCACTCCCCGTAATATAAACCCCTCGGGAACAACCGCCACGGGAACCGTCATATTACGAAAGCAGAAAGCACGATGGCATTCCTCACAGTAGAAATGCACATGCTGGTCACTCACCGAACATGTACATTCATCACTGCACACGGCATATTTCACCGCCCCCGATCCGTCATCAACACCATGTATCAGGTGATGGGAAAGAAACAAGGATATGGTGCGGAAAATGGTGGATTTGTCCACTGTCTGCAACCGTTCTTCCAAATCAGACTGAGATACGGCACGGTTCATATCCATCATCGTACGAAGGATAAGCAAACGGTTGGCGGTTGGCTTTATACCGCGCAACTCCAGTTTTCGCAGATATGCATCTTCTTTCATAACGTACATCCAGACCCTATTACCGTTTGATAAAGATAGCAACTTTATCCGGCAGTCTTCCGACAATTTAATATTTTTTATCACTCAACAGCCGTACAGCATTCAATATGGCAAGCAAAGCCACCCCCACGTCGGCAAAGACAGCAGCCCACAAGGTAGCCATCCCCACAGCTCCCAGCACCAGCACCAACAACTTCATTCCGACGGCACCTGTAATATTCTGCCATACCACCCTACGTGTGCGCCGTGCCAGCCTTATCGCTTCGGCCACTTTCAGCGGACTATCCGTTTGCAGCACAATACCGGCAGCCTCTATGGCCACATCGCTTCCGGACCCACCCATTGCAATACCGGCATGGCTTGCAGCCAATACGGGAGCATCATTCAATCCGTCACCGACAAAAGAAACTCTGCCATGTTCCCGACGCCGCATGTCCTCAACAAGCCTCACCTTATCCTGCGGCATCAAATCACCGGCATAACAGGTCACTCCAAGTTCACTTGCCAGTTTCTTCACCACATCGGTCTTATCACCGGATAAGATACAAAGGTGTTTAATACCCAGCTGACGCAGATTGCTCACAGCCTCGGCCGCATCGGATTTCAGTTCGTCGGCCAAAACAAGATGCCCGGCATAACGTCCTGCCAAAGCTACCGCCACCAATGTTTCCACACATTGCGCAAGCTCTTCCGGATATTGAACTCCATAGCGGCGCAGCAAGGCAAGCCGCCCCACCAATATTTGCCCTTTATCCCCGGTGGCATTAAGCCCCAGTCCGGCCAATTCCCCAATATCCTTCAACGGCGGCAGCGCCAAAGACTTTGACACCGCAAAATCACAAACGGCGCGTGCGATGGGATGATTGCTTCCAGCCTCGGCCGCGGCAGCCCATGCCAGAATCTCTTCCGAAGTAAATCCATCCGCCGGGCAAACCTCCCGTACATGGAAAACTCCGCGTGTCAGCGTACCGGTTTTGTCAAAAACTACCGTGTTCACATGAGCAAGCGCATCCAACGTATGCCCTCCCTTAAACAATATGCCCCGTCGCGAAGCGGATCCGATTCCGCCGAAATAGCCCAGCGGTATACTGACAACCAGGGCGCAAGGACATGAAATGACAAGAAAGACAAGGGCCCTGTATAACCACTCTTGGAATTTATAGTCGAAATCCGGATTGAAAAGCGCATAAAAAAACGGCAATATAACCAATAATATGGCCCACAACGAGACAACCGGAGTATAGACACGGGAAAAACGATGGATAAACTGTTCGGCCGGCGCCTTATGGGAAGCGGCATGCTCCACCATTTCCAGTATTCGCGACAAAGCGCTGTCGGCATAGCCTCGCAATGTACGCAACCTTACCACACGACCAGACGGAATCAGTCCTGACGGCACTTCCTCCCCCGCCCCAATCATACGCGGCACACTCTCTCCGGTCAGCGCCGCAGTGTCGAACGCCGCAGCAGCATCCAGCAGCACTCCATCAAGCGGTATGCGTTCACCCACCTTGACTTCAATAACCTCTCCTACGCCGACCTCTTCCGGCATCACCGTCTGCCACCTTCCGTGGCGAGATACGGTGGCTGTACGCGGACGCATATCTATCAGCGACTTGATATGGTTACGGGCTTTCTCCACAGCCCTTTCCTGCCACATCTCGCCCACTGAATAAAAAAGCATGACAGCCACAGCCTCGGGATACTCCCCTATATAAAAAGCTCCGGCCGAAGCCAGCCCCATCAGTGTAAATTCATTGAAGAAGTCTTTTTTACGGATTGCATCCCCGGCCTTCCCCATGACCGGTAATCCCACAGGCAACCAACCGATACCGAACCACACCGGACGCACCCAAGGTATATGGAAAAACGTTATGTCAAAATACTGACAAAGCAAGCCGCCTGTCAAAATTAAAAAGGAACTCCACAGGCACAATAGGGTGCTCCGTCCGCTTCCTTCATGAGCGGTACACTGTCCGCAACCGCAAGCGCGCATTTCTGATTTCATCTTATTTATTCTTTTATCTTAATTGCAAAGTTAAAAGAATTGCCGTGCAGTCTGGTTGCAAATGCAATATTCTACGCATTAATAAAGAAAAAAAAGCGGCACACACACAAATAAAAAGGGATAGCTTTTTGCAAAACTATCCCTCCATACAGAAATCTGATTTGAATCCATTTCTATGAAAGAGAGCTATATCACGCTTCTCGCAAAGCATGACATCTATCAATTTACAACAACCGGCATCTGCGGTTTATGAAAACCACAGATGCCGGCACTATTATACCATTCAAATTTATACAGCTCCCAAATTAATTTTTACGGGCCTCCGCTATATAAGCCAATGCCTCTCTACACTTGTCTGTGACATACTGCCAATTTCCGGCTGCGACCTCCTCTTTCGGGAACAGCTTGGATCCCATGCCTACGCAGTAGACTCCGGCCTTGATCCATTCCGTAAGATTCTCTTTTGTGGGTGCCACCCCACCCGTCACCATCAGTTTCGTCCACGGACAGGGAGCCATCATACCCTTGACGAACGCAGGTCCGTAAACGTCGCCGGGAAAGAGCTTGCAAAGGTCACATCCCAACTCCTGGGCCCGGCCTATCTCCGAAACCGTGCCGCATCCCGGACAATAAGGCACCAGACGGCGGTTGCATACCGGTACTATATCGGGATTGAACAACGGGCCGACAACAAAACAAGCCCCCAACTGAATGTAAAGCGCAGCCGTAGGAGCATCAACCACCGAACCTATGCCCAATGCAAGTTCAGGACATTCACGGGCGGCAAACTTCACGCACTCGGCAAACACTTCCTGCGCAAAGTCTCCTCTGTTTGTGAACTCGAATGCACGCACTCCTCCGTCATAGCAGGCCTTAATGACTTTCTTGGCGATCTCGGCATTCTGATGGTAGAAAACAGGCACCATGCCGGTTTCCCCTATTTTTTGCATGACTGCAATCTTATCGAATCTTGCCATATATACTTTGTTTTTTATCTTATTCTCCTGATTATCTCTGCACACGTCCGTTGGCTGAACCTCCTGCGAGAGCTGCGACTTCCTCCGCAGATACCATATTAAAATCACCCGGAATAGTGTGTTTTAATGCAGAAGCCGCCACTGCAAACTCAAGGGCCTCACCCTGTGTCTTCATCGTCATAAGACCGTGAATAACACCGCCGGAAAAAGAATCGCCGCCACCCACGCGGTCGATGATAGGATCAATATCATAGCGTTTGGATACATAGAACTCCTTTCCGTCATATATCATAGCTTTCCAGCCGTTGTGTGTAGCCGAAATGGATTCACGCAAAGTCGAGATGACATACTTGAATCCGAACGTATCCATCATACCCTTGAAAATACCTTTGTAGCCTTCTGCATCCGTGCTTCCAGCTTCAACATCGGCCTCCGGCTTGAATCCAAGACAGAGTTCCGCATCTTCTTCGTTACCGATACATACATCAACATACTGCATAAGCGGCTTCATGATGCTCTGAGCTTTCTCTGAAGTCCATAGTTTCTTACGGAAGTTCAGGTCACAGGAAACCGTAACTCCGTGTCTTTTGGCTGCCATGCACGCCTGAGACAGACATTCGGCACTGGCATCCGAGATGGCAGGTGTAATACCGCTCCAATGAAACCAATCCGCTCCTTCCATAATAGCGTCGAAATCAAAGTCTTCAGGACAAGCCTCTGCAATGGAAGAACCCGCACGGTCATAGATAACCTTGGACGGCCGCATGGAAGCTCCCGTCTCCAGATAATAGATCCCAACCCTGTTGCCGCCCCGGGCCACATAGTCGGTGCGGACGCCATAGCGCCGCAAAGCGTTCACGGCAGCCTGCCCTATTTCGTGACAAGGAAGTTTGGACACAAAGTAAGCCTCATGGCCGTAATTGGCACAACTTACAGCTACATTGGCCTCACCGCCTCCATAGTTTATATCAAAAGTATCTGTCTGTATAAAACGAGACTGCCCCGGAGTGGACAAACGGAGCATGATTTCCCCCATCGTTACGATTTTTCCCATACTTATTATTTTGTTTGTTTTTACCTGTTAAATCTGCTGTTAACCCACACAATTTGTTTTTCTAGTGTACAAAAGTAGATATTTTATCTTATATACAGAGCCCTTTTCCGGAAAATAATTTTTCAAAAATACATTTTGCAATTCCCGTACAATGCTTTCATAAAAATTCCGTATATTCGTAAGATTAAGCATGCAGAATAAGTAAACAGTATATGTGGGAAGTTCATTCGTCGGATAAAGTCCGAATAAAAGATATTGCCGAGCAGTCCGGCGTTTCAGTAGGTACGGTAGACAGGGTATTGCACAACCGCCCCAACGTCTCGGCCAAAGCGAGAGCCAAAGTGGAGGCCGTTCTGAAAGAAATCAAGTACCAACCTAATATGTATGCCAGTGCACTCGCATATAACCGCAAATATACTTTTTGTTGCCTGCTTCCCGACCACGATAGCAATGCCTACTGGACTAATGTGGAGAAAGGATTGCGCCAGTGTATCATCAATCGCGGTGATTTTCGCCTTTCCTTAATCACGGAATACTACGATCAGTTTGAAGAAAGTTCCTTTACCGAAGCGGCAGAGCGCGTAACTGCCAGAAACCCGGATGGAGTGGTTATCGTGCCGCAGAACTTTAATGTAACAATGGATTTCTGCCGGATGTTGCAGCAACACAACATTCCGTTCGTATTTCTCGACTCCAATATTCCCGATATTGAACCTTTGGCCTTTTTCGGACAGGATCCTCTGAAAAGCGGTTATTTTGCCGGACGTATATTCATGATGCAAGCCGGAAACCATACCCGGAATATTATGCTGATGAAACTTATGCTTAAAGGGCGCGTGGCATCCCGTCAGCAGGAAAACCGCGAAGTGGGTTTCAGAAATTACATGGCGACACACTACCCTGAATGCCGTGTACTGGAACTATCTTTGCAAATCGATGAAAGCGAACAGCATGAAAACCGGATCCGGGCGTTTTTTAATGCTCATCCGGACGTTCGTCACTGCATCACATTCTGCTCAAGAGCCTATATTTTAGGAGAGTTCCTTCAGAAACACAACATGAAAGATTACCATCTTTTGGGCTACGACATGGTAGAGCGCAACGTAGAATGCCTGAAAAAAGGTACAGCCGACTTTATCATTGCACAACATCCATGGAAGCAGGGATACAACAGTGTAAAGGCTCTGTTTAATCATGTTGTACTGAAAAAGAACGTGCAACAATGCAACTACATGCCACTTGAACTGCTCACAGCAGAGAACTACATATACTATACGTCCGACGAAAAATAAGCAACCGGTGACGTGAATGAACTAAATACCCCCCTATCATATATCAAGTACAGGATTTTTCGCGTATATTTGCATCAACAATCAGTTTTAACAAATGGAATAAGAAGAGATGGGAATATTCATACGCAGTCTTATCATCTGCACTGTTTTATTATGTGCTTGCCACAATGAACATCATCCTACACACAAAAAAATCCGTCACATAAATATAAAGAAAACAACAAGATTGGACAGTTGTCAGTCTTCGCCGCTTTGCAGTATTATGATCGAAGTTGACGACATGACTGATACAACGGTCTCTACACAGAATATCAACCAGACAATCGCACTTGAAGCCTTCGGCCATGCCTCATATTCTTTGGCACAAGCTGCAGATTCATTCTGTACGGAATACATTTTGCGGTATAAAAAGGAATTGGCACATCTGTACGCCGCCGACCAAAAAAGAGGAATCCATTCATCATGGTACGACTTTAAATATCGGATTGCCGTTAAACATCAAGGCGGAATAAACGGATATCATTGTTACAGAATCGATAAAACGAAATACGAAGGAGGCGCATTCGAACACCGCCAACTGAGTTGTCTCAATTTCAACGGCCTTACCGGAAAACTGGTAAAATTGGATGACGTGTTGCGACCTGCGTGCCATACGTTACTTCACCCACTGCTCATAAATGAATTACTCCGGCAATTCGAATGTAACAACAGGGAAGAACTACAAGAAAAAGGGCTGCTACGACTGACCGACATCTACATTCCTGCCAATTATGAACTAGGCAAGGATTATATTTCTTTTATATATAATGCCGGAGAAATCGGGCCGCATAAAACAGGAACCATTATACTGCCCATACCTTATACACGCCTCCGGACAATCATGAAACCTCAAAAATAAAATATTAAATATGGATTTGATTTTAAAATATTTCCCACAACTTACAGAGAAACAGAAAGAACAGTTCAGACAATTAGATGCACTCTACCATGAATGGAACTCTAAGATCAATGTAATTTCAAGAAAAGACATTGATAACCTATACGAACATCATATTCTGCACTCATTAGCCATTGCAGAACTCATACACTTCAAAAACGGTTCAAGAATAATGGACCTGGGCACGGGAGGAGGTTTTCCGGGTATCCCCTTAGCCATCATGTTTCCCGACTGTCATTTCCACCTGATAGACAGTATTGGGAAAAAAATAAAGGTCTGTATGGAAATAGCAGGAAGCATAGGACTTAAGAATATCAGCTTTCGACATTGCCGTGCGGAAGAAGAGCAAGATAAATTTGATTTTATAGTAAGCCGTGCTGTCATGCCATTGGAAAACCTTGTGAGAATCGCCCGCAAAAACATTGCTAAAAAACAGCAAAATGCCATGCCAAACGGCCTGATATGCCTAAAGGGAGGCGAACTGGAAAAAGAAATAACACCGGTCAAACACCATACCCAAATAACTCCCTTGACAGAATACTTTACGGAAGAATATTTCAATACTAAGAAGGTGGTGTATGTCTCACTCTAAAATCGCTACAGATCATGCTGGATATTAAAAGAATACAAGTAAACATGCTGGAAGAGAACTGCTACATAGTAAATGATGAAACCCTAGAGGCTGTAGTAATTGACTGTGGGGCCCTCAGCGAAGACGACCGTAAACAAATTACAAACTATATAGAAAGCAAACATCTACAAGTCAAACACCATCTCTGTACCCACATGCACTTCGACCACTGCTTCGGAGCCTCCTTTATGTGGAAAAACTATCATGTCGCACCTGAATTCAATAAAGCCGATGAACTGATATATAAAGGTATGGGAGCGGAAATATTCGGTCAATTGGCGTTACTCATGAAACAGGAGGATAATCCGGAAGCTACACGCTATCTGAATGATGGCGATGAAATCACATTCGGACACCACATACTGACCGTCTTAGCCACTCCCGGACATTCCCCAGGAGGAGTTTGTTTCTACTGTGCGGCTGAAAAGACTGTTTTTGTGGGAGACACGATATTTTATTGCAGCATCGGACGTACAGACTTACCGGGAGGAAACAGTAATACCCTGTGTACAAGTATACAAGATAAACTGTTCACATTACCTGATAATACCCGTATCTACCCCGGCCATGGGCCGCAAACTGAAATCGGCTTCGAGAAACAGTATAACCCGTACGTACGTTAATTACAAGTTGCGAATCTCATATCAAAACGATTGTTTATAATACAAAAACTCTCTTCCGACTCACGTCGGAAGAGAGCAACAACACAAACACAAAATAAAACACGACAAAACTATTTCGCGCATTAACCTGCTTTAAAGGACTTAAAGCACAATATTTCCGACTATTCACATATTGGAAACACTGCAAAGGCTATTGCACTCAAACGCTTAAAGCGTCTCTCTGTGTTTTAATTTCAATCTTACATTATTCCTTTTTCACGCAATACGCATTGCCACTTCCATGCCGATGCCAATACATCTTCAAGCGGAGTGTCTGCTTTCCAGCCCAATACTTTATTTGCCTTATCCACATTGCCCCACACTTTCTCAATATCGCCGGCACGGCGTCCCACAATCTTATAATTAAGTTTCACACCCGTTGCTTTCTCAAAGGCATTGATCAATTCCAACACGGATGTACCCTTTCCGGTTCCTATATTGTAAACTTCAACAGGTTCCGAACTCTGTCCTTCCATAATACGGGTCATGGCGCAAACATGTGCCTTGGCCAAATCCACCACATATATATAGTCGCGAATACAAGAACCGTCAGGTGTATCATAATCATCTCCAAATACACTCAGTTCTTTACGGATTCCCATCGCAGTCTGCGTCAGATAAGGAATTAGATTCTGAGGAACTCCATTCGGCATTTCACCAATCAATGCAGTCGGATGCGCTCCAATAGGATTGAAGTAACGAAGCAGGATGGCCTTTATCGGAGAACCACTCTTAATGGTATCTGCTATTATCTCTTCATTAATTTGCTTTGTATTTCCATAAGGACTCTCTGCCTTCTTTATAGGTGTTTCTTCCGTAGCCGGAAGCATATCCGGCTGCCCGTATACAGTACATGATGATGAGAAAATAATACCCTTTACATCGTACTTCGGCATTAACTGCAGAAGATTAATCAAAGATATGATATTGTTATGGTAATACAGCAACGGCTTCTGCACGCTTTCGCCTACAGCCTTACTTGCTGCAAAGTGAATGATACCGCTGATGTTGGGATGTTTTTTGAATACGGCCTCGGTAGCGTCGAAATCCCGCAGATCTACATTCTCAAATGCAGGACGAATACCCGTAATTTTTTCAATTCCGTCCAATACGTCTTCCCGAGAATTCGACAGATTATCTACGATAACCACATCGTAGCCAGCCTGCTGCAGTTCCACAGTTGTGTGCGAACCAATGAATCCGGTACCACCTGTCACTAAAATTGTCTCTTTCATAATAGTTCGTTTCAAATTTTTATTTTTGTAACAATAGCAAATATAGTAAAATTAATAATAAGTTGTACAATTTTAATTTATAAAAAACAAATACGGCCCGCTTTTTCTTTGCGGGCCGTATTCATATAGTGAAAAAAAGACGGATCACAATCCCAAAAAGACTTTAAGACCATTATCTACTCCACTGAATCCCATAAAAGCCATTGCCAAAAGACCGGCTGTTACAAGTGCTATACTAACTCCCTGCATACCTTTAGGTACGGGAACAAGATTCAGTTGCTCGCGAATACCGGCAAATACGATTAATGCCAATCCAAAACCAAGCGCGGTACTTAAGGCATACCATACGCCCATCACGAGATTGAATTCCTTCTGAATCACCAAAATGGCCACACCCAATACGGCACAGTTTGTCGTAATCAACGGCAAGAATACTCCCAAGGCCTGATAAAGCGACGGAGAGACTTTCTTTAAAATGATTTCGACCAACTGCACCAACGCCGCAATAACAAGAATGAATGCTATCGTCTGCAAATACTCAAGTGCAAGAGGATTCAAAACGTAATACTGCAAAAGATAAGTCACCAATGTGGCAAGCACCAAAACAAACGCTACTGCACCTGTCATACCCAAAGCCGTATTGACCTTTTTGGACACCCCAAGGAACGGACAGATTCCGAGAATCTGAGACAATACAACGTTATTGACAAATATTGCAGTGATGAAAACGATTAAATATTGATATACAGTTTCCATATAATTCTAAATTTATTAATTATGCTTTCTTCAGCTTGTTCATGACAGCTATCAGGTAGCCTAATACGATAAAAGCCCCCGGTGCCAATACGAACATCAGCATGCCATAACCTTCCGACCACAATTCATAACCGAATATCTTACCTGTTCCTAGAATTTCACGCGCAGCACCAAGTATGGTCAACGCTAAAGTAAATCCAAATCCCATTCCGATACCGTCAAAAAGTGAGGGGATTACTCCTTTCTTGCTGGCAAATGCTTCTGCACGGCCAAGTATGATACAATTTACCACTATCAAAGGAATAAACAAACCTAATGTAGCATAAATATCGGGCACAAAGGCTTGCATACACATCTGCAAAGCTGTCACAAAAGATGCGATAACGACAATAAACGAAGGTATCCGCACCATATCCGGAATAAGATTCTTAACAAGTGAAATCACAACATTAGAACAAACCAGCACAAACATGGTAGCCAATCCCATGGACATACCGTTCAATGCAGATGAGGTCGTACCAAGTGTGGGACACATACCCAAGAGAAGCACGAATGTTGGATTCTCTTTGATGATACCATTTAGCAATACTTTTAAATTATTCATGTTATCCTCCTTTCTTTAATGGATAGAATCATTTCCGGACTCATCGGCCCACCTTACTTTTTCAGCCTGCTTACTAGCTCCGCTCGTAGCATCTCCTGCATTGCCCTTATATACTTGATAAGCGGCATTCACAGCATTAAGAAAAGCACGACTTGTAATCGTGGACGCAGTAATGGCATCAATATCACCACCATCCTTATTCACTACAAGTTCTTTCTCTCCGGGGTTTCTTCCTATAATATCACCTTTCTCTCCTTTCTGAAACCAAGTTGCAGCTTTCACCCCTAATCCTGGAGTTTCTACCGTGGCCAGAATCGTATATCCCAAAACGTCTCCGTCTTCGTTGAAACCTACTAAGACTTCAAGCGGACCACCAAAACCATTAGTTACAACTTTCACAGCTGTACCTTTATCTGTTTTATATAGAGTATAACCGTCAACTTCTATGGGCTCCTCTACATTCAAATCGCCAGTCAACTCACCCAAAATAACTTTCTTAATACCAGCCTGAAGATTTTCCGCCTTTATTCTGGCAATAGGTTCCTGAGTAACCTTATTTATATAAGCTAATGCCCCCCCAGCGATAAATGATATCACAGTAAGCACTAGAACCATGTTCTTTAAAGAAGATTCTAACTTTTTCATTTCTTTACGACCTCCCCGAATCTTTTTGGTTTGCAATATGTGTTAATCAACGGAGTGAAAGCATTCATAATCAAAATGGCGAATGACATTCCCTCCGGATACGCCCCAAATGTACGGATGACTACGGTAAGAAAACCGATAGCGACACCATATACGACTTGTCCCTTAACTGTCATAGGAGATGTCACATAGTCTGTTGCCATGAAGCATGCTCCCAACATCAAACCGCCTGTCAACAATACAGATACCGGCGATGCATATACAGGATTATATAAATGTAGTAAACCAGACAGTACGAACACTGTTGCCAATATAGAGACAGGCACATGCCAAGTGATGATACGGCGCACAAACATATATACCAATCCTATCAGCAAGGCCAACGCACTCACTTCTCCAAGGCTTCCCCCTGTCTGTCCTACAAGCATGTCAACTGCATCCGGAAGCTTATGAAGCACAGACACATCACCACTCTTAATAGCTTCTTTCATTATACCCAATGGAGTAGCCCCCGTTTCCGCATCAAGATATGCGTCCAATTGTCCAGACATTGGCCATGTAGTCATCTGCACGGGAAATGAAACTAAAAGAAATACACGTCCCACCAATGCAGGATTAAAAGGATTGCATCCTAATCCGCCAAAAGTCATTTTACCGACTCCGATAGCCACCAAAGCACCGATAATTATAATCCAGACTGGAAGATTGGACGGCAAATTGAATCCGAGCAACAATCCCGTCAAAACTGCCGAGCCGTCAAGAATAGTCAAACGTCCGCTTTTCAGAATATATTTGGTAATAGCCCACTCGAAAAATACGCAGGCCGCTACAGACGTAGCCAACACAATAGCCGCTCCCAACCCGAAAAAATACAGGGATGACAGCAAGGCCGGTATGAGTGCTATGCACACTCCATACATATTTCTTTGTACACTATCCCTGCTATGAACATGAGGTGAAAGCGATACAATTAATTTTTTTGCCATAACTCTTTCTCTTTTATTTAGCATTACGTGCCCGAATAAGGGCCATTACTGTTGTTTTTCCCATACGAATATTATCCAGCATCGGACGAGCAGAAGGACAAGTAAACTGACATGAACCGCACTCAATGCAAGATACAATATCGTTTTCTTCTACCAGATCCCAATTGCGAAACGCAGAAGCCGTCGCTAACAAATAGGGTTCAAGCCCCATAGGACAAGCACTCACACACTTTGCACAACGAATACAAGGCTGAGGTTCTGCACGGCGTGACTCATTTTCCGTCATCAGCAATAACCCCGATGAACCTTTACATACAGGCACATCAAGATTCATCAGAGCCTTACCCATCATAGGTCCTCCTCCTATTACCTTTCCTGTATTTTCCGGCATACCACCACACTCCTCGATAAGTTGATGCATCGGAGTCCCTATTCGTGCCAGTAAATTGGACGGATTCGGTACATCTTTTCCCGTTACGGTAATAACACGCTCAAACACAGGCTTATTTTTCATTACCGCCTCATAAATGGCAAAAGTCGTTCCGACGTTCTGCACCACAGCACCTACGCTGATAGGTAAAGCCGGCGGAGCTGGAACTTCGCGTCCCGTCACAGCTGCAATCAATTGCTTCTCACCTCCCTGCGGATATTTTACTTGCAAAGGCACAATCTCTATCTGTGGATGTGCTTTTGCCTTTTCGGAAAGAAGAGCAATAGCATCCGGCTTATTGTTTTCAATACCAATATATCCCTTATCAACGCCTACTGCTTTCATTATCAACTCCACTCCCACCAAGATTTCTTCTGGTTTTTCCAGCATTAACCTATGGTCGGCAGTCAGATAAGGTTCGCATTCCACGGCATTGATAATAACACATTCAGCCTTTGTTCCTTTTGGAGGAGACAATTTTACATGACATGGGAACGTAGCTCCTCCCATACCCACAACTCCGGCTGTTCTAACTTTATTGATTATTTCTTCCGCCGTAAGATCAGGACGTTGCGACAAGGTCACCAAATCCGTAGTCCGGTCTATGGTATCTACCCATTCATCTCCCTCCACATCCACGAATATGGCCGGACGCCGATAACCACTGGCATCCACCAATGCATCTATTTTGCTTACTTTTCCGGATACGGAAGAATATACAGGAGCAGATACAAAACCGTCCGCTTCGGCCAACATCATACCAACTTTCACTTCATCTCCTTTAGCCACGACCGGTTTAGCCGGAGCACCGATATGTTGATACAGCGAAAAAACAGCCTGCTTGGGCAACCCGGCTCTTCGTATTGGAGAAGTGGCGGAAAGTTTGTTCTCAGATGGATGGACTCCACCTATTTTAAACGTTTTCACGATATTCTTATTTTATTAAACAATCAGATGAATTATGCTTCTTTCTTTTCTTCCTGACCAGACACTGTATTTGAATGGATCTCCGGAGAAGCCCCGGATTGGGAAACATCAGAGGTGATCGGCTTTTCCATTTTTGGTTTGCGTGGCGGAAAGTTAACGGCATGAATGGATCCCTTAGGACATACTTCTTCGCACTTACGGCATAACTTACACTTCTCGGGATCTATATAAGCCAGGTTGTTGCTAAGAGTAATTGCTTCGAACGGACATGTCTTTACGCACTTACCACATCCTATACAGGAAACCTTGCACACCTTGTTGGCTACAGCTCCCTTATCCCGGTTCACACACTTTACTACCATCCTACGCCCTTTAGGTCCTTTCGGACGGAGTTCTATCACCTTTCGAGGACAAGTCTTGACACACGCACCGCAAGCCGTACACAATTCCTCATTGACCTCCGGCAAACCTGTTTCCGGATTAATAGCCAATGCACCGAATTGACAAGCGGCTACACAGTCGCCTCCTCCTAAACATCCGAAAGCACAAGCCGTTTCTCCAGTTCCTGCCAGTAACTGCACACGACAGCTACGTACTCCGTTATACTCTACAACGTGCGGACGATTGGCACATGTTCCATTACATCGAACTACTGCAACTTTCGGAACCGAAACTGTTGCGGCAAGTTCCAAAATACCGGCAACCTGGTCCATCACCGGCTGTCCGCCTACCGGACAAAATTTTCCTTCGAGCGAACCAGCATCCGCAGCTTTCACACAAGCTGCAGCAAAGCCAGCACAACCGGGATAGCCGCATCCACCGCAATTAGCTTGCGGCAGCACCTCGGCCACACGACCGATACGCTCATCTTCTACAACAGTAAACTTCTTGGATGCCGCATAGAGCATGATGGAAGCCACCAGTCCCACTACCCCCAGGCTGATTACTGCAATTAAAATCACGTTCATAACATTGTTTATTTTATGTGTTTAATGGTAAATGAAAATTTCCGCGCCAATCTATCTTTTATAAGCCATAGCACACAGTAATACCCTGTCAATACAGCCAACGCTGTTAATGCCGATACAGGTTCGCTCCCTGAAAGCTGAAATGCAAGCAGCAAAACGGTTATCAGCAACACCAACGGTGCACCATAAGCCCAGAACACGGCTGACAACCCCATCTCCAGACTTCCAGTCAACAGAACATCCTGACCCACCCGATAAGAATCCGCTTCGGAGCTTACCACATCAATCAGTTTATCCTTGCTCTCGGAAGAATTGCACATTCTTCTGGCTACGCATGAAGAGCATGCTGAAACTTGAACTATTTGTACGCTGATGTGTTTTCCGGTCACGCTTCTTACTACGCCTCTATGGATTATATTTTGGGCCATTTTGTAAACTCAATATTGCAAATCGACGCAAATGTAACATTTATTTAGTAACTAATAGTGGGTATCTAAACAGAAAATACGCCGCATTTATCTTTTTTAACCTATTGTTTTTCAAAAGTACTCATTCAGATTAATTACATTCGTTTTCAACCACAACACCCAGCCCCCGCTATCATAAATCACTTTCGCAGACCGAATCCAACTGATAATAATAATACCACCAATATGTGTCCCCATACATTCGGCGGCATTGGTTTGAGCGCTCCGTCAAATCTGAATATTGCATACCATAAGCAAGAAAATCTTTCAGTTCCGTTTCCATAATACTATCCTTATATGCCAAAGACGGAGTTTCATGTAAATTCTCATACAGCGCGAGAGCCTCTTTATAATAACGCGGAATACGGGCACCCGCTTCATAATAACAAGGCAACATACGCACAAAAGCATCCAGATTCCTATCCAATAAATAAGCACAAAGTAGATAATCATGTGAAATAGGAGTGGCCGACGGAGACTGAACTAAAAGCTCAAGAAAACGTGTAGCATTTCTGAGATCCTTTCCCGGCCTGCCACCGACGGTTTTATAAAAAAGTGATATCCAGTCATGCGCATAAATCGTATCCGATGAAGCAGGAATAAGCCCCTGGCTACCATAATACTGTGGATATTCGAACAGACTTTCTCCCAACTGATTCTGGCGGCCGAGTGCAAAAACTCTCATGGCCGTAAGACTACGGTCGGCATCCAGACTCTTAACTCCCACCTGTAAGGCCATGGGATCCTGCCCCTGTACGATATATCTTACCGCACGGAGTTTGTAATGATATACGTCATTTGTATTTGACATCCCCCCAACCACACAGAACTGCAACGCAAGCAGCAAGAAATTAACCCATAGCAGAGAAAAAACACGTTGCTTTCCGTTGTTCCGGTCCGGGAAATGCAAGGAGGCCCATGTCAGCAAGGCATGGAGAACAAAACTGATGACAAACCATATCCAATTGACGGAAAAACAGACATCCCCGTCCCTGTCCGGCACAATAGACGTCAGCATTACCAATACCAGACAAGACGGGAAATAACTGAGTACATAAAAACGGAGCGGATAAGCGACCAGCCGACGGAACAAAACTTGCAACAACAATAGCAACAATGTAATGATACAGGCCCCCCATAGCGGAGAATAAACCGTCTGCCCCTTTGACAACAGATGTTGTGCCGTAGCAAGCAAATCGGCCTGCATCACAAATAAATAAAAAAATATGAATAATATGAAAAGAGAACCACACACCCCTGAAATGATGCGTGCAGTTCTCTTCATATAAGTTGACTCGTACATTCTACGTTCGTTTCAATTAATTTTTCTTCAGTTTTTACTTATCTTTTTTATCGTCCTCCTCTTTCACCTTACGGAGCACCATGGCAGACCGTGCAGGCAGGTAAAGTTTCAGCCACCCCTTGCCGTCTCGGGCAAGCAGCGGATCAAAGTTGGTCAGGTGACGTATGCTGTCGTCATTTAACCCATGTCCGCCAAAAGCCGTGGCGTCTGTGTTTAGTACGACATCATAAGCCCCTTGCGGCACCATAAAACCATAATCCGTAAACGAGCGGTTATAACTGAAATTAAACACGAAAACAAGGTTATTTCTGCTGTAAGCCAGCACCTGATCACCATCATTATGCCAGATTTCCGTCACGGGTGACTTCTGAATATTTTTCTCCTTGCCTACTATATCAAGCATCGCTTTGTCAAAATCACCCAGATAGTGGTAACACAAGTCTCTGTTGTCAACAAGATTCCACTGCCTGCGGGCATACTTATGGCTCCATCCGTTGCCCTCCCTCGGAAAATCAATCCATTCAGGATGTCCGAATTCATTACCCATAAAGTTCAGATATCCTCCATTTATAGTCGAAGCGGTAAGCAGCCGGATCATCTTATGCAGGGCTATTCCCCTCTCTGCCGCATAGTTCTCGTCTCCTTTCTTGAAATGCCAATACATATCAGCATCTATCAGACGGAATATAATGGTCTTATCGCCTACCAACGCC
The DNA here is from genome assembly GCA_910586505.1 of uncultured Paraprevotella sp. Classification (GTDB taxonomy): domain Bacteria; phylum Bacteroidota; class Bacteroidia; order Bacteroidales; family Bacteroidaceae; genus Paraprevotella. The sequence continues at coordinate 246,039 of CAJUGV010000002.1, forward strand.
TGATCGTGACTCTCACAGTAAGATATGGTCTTCTCGTCCGCACGACGATTCGTGACCTCCCAGAACATACTGCTCGGCTTCCAGTCCTCGTCCTTCTTTTCTTTAATGGTCTTTATCCAATAATCCGGTATATTCATGGCCATACGGTAGTCAAACCCATATCCGCCGCTCTTGAAAGGAGCAGCCAGTCCCGGCATACCGCTCACCTCCTCCGCTATTGTAATCGCTTTCGGATTCACTTCATGTATCAGCACATTCGCCATCGTCAGATAACCAATGGCATTGTCATCCTGATTGCCGTTGAAATAGTCTCCATAATTGCAAAAGGCTTCGCCCAACCCGTGACTGTAATAAAGCATGGAGGTAACCCCATCAAAGCGGAATCCGTCAAAGTGAAACTCCTCCAACCAATATTTACAGTTCGACAAAAGGAAATGTATCACCTCGTTCTTACCGTAGTCAAAGCACAGACTGTCCCAGGCCGGATGCTCGCGCCGCGCTCCCTGATAGAAATACTGACAGGGATCACCTGCAAAATTGCCAAGTCCCTCTACCTCGTTCTTCACGGCATGAGAATGCACGATATCCATGATGACAGCCAGCCCCATCCTGTGTGCCTCGTCTATAAGCTGTTTCAACTCTTCCGGCGTACCAAAACGACTGGAAGCTGCAAAGAAACTCGACACATGATAGCCGAAACTGCCATAATAAGGATGTTCTTGTATTGCCATGATCTGTATACAGTTGTATCCGTCGGCAGCGATACGGGGCAGGATGTTTTCGCGGAACTCATTGTAAGAACCTACCTTCTCTGCATCCTGCGCCATGCCGATATGGCATTCATAAATCAACAGAGGTGAAGTATTGGGCCGGAAATTCTTCTTCCTCCACACATACGGATGTTCGGGAGCCCATACCTGCGCACTGAATATTTTGGTCTGCTCATCCTGCACCACTCTACGGCACCATGCAGGAATACGTTCTCCGTATCCGCCGTTCCAATACACTCTCAATTTATATAAATCTCCATGCTTAAGTGCATTTCCGCGTAGTTTGATTTCCCAATTATCCGAGTTCTTCACTCTCTTCAGTTTATACTTCGGAGATTCCTCCCAATTATTGAAGTCACCGATGATATAAATCTCGGTAGCATTAGGCGCCCATTCACGGAACACCCATCCCGCATCCGTTCGATGCAGACCGAAATACAAATAGCCGGTCGCAAACTCCGATAGAGTCAACTTACCTCCCTGAGTCAATTCACTGATTTTCGCCTGTGCATGATTAAACCGGCCTTCTATGGCCTGCTCATAATCTTTCAGCCAAGGGTCTTTCTTAATTATATCCAAAGTCTTTTTGGCAGACTTAACCGATAATTTTGCCATAATATATTAGAATTAAGGTGTTATTATTCATTTTGTAAACCATCTGTCACCGGAATCTTGAACACGGCTTTTTTCAAAACGACCGGAGTCACTCCCGGCGCATGCGCATCCTGAGGTTGAAAAATCGCGAACATCCCTCTTTTGACTACCACATAGCTATGCGCGCGTTCCTTATAAAAAGAGATGTCCGCCGCATCATCATAATCCGCGTCCGAAAGTTCGCCAAGCGGAGAATACCCTATCGTCTCATCCCCGCTCAACGGTATTTGCACGTCTATCATCTTACGGTGGGTCTCCAGCCTTGCTTCATCGGCCGTCTTGGCCGGAACCGTCTGAATATTAACAAACCCTCCTTCCAAATTCAACTCAGCCCGTCCCTCAGGCCGGGTCCGGATATCATATTCATCCATAAATTCACAGACGGATCTCAGACTGGGGAAAAGGGGAATATAGTCTTTCAGGTGTGCGAGTTCGTCGATAATCATAAGTTTCAGATTTTATGGTTTTATTAGTATCATCTCAATGGCTGATAAGAAAACTTCATCCGTTTTCCTGTAGCACCTTATATTTACGGATCACATTCAAAAGCTCGTCATGTATATTTCCATTCGAAGCGAATACCTCTCTGGCATTAAGACAATCGGGATTTCCGCTAAAATCCGTCATTAGTCCGCCGGCTTGTTTCAGAATAATATGGCCGGCTGCAATATCCCACGGACCGATAAAGGCCTCGATACGCGCCTCAAAGCGCCCGGCTGCAATATAACATAATTCTGCGGCCGCCGCCCCCATCAGCCGAAGACCTCCCACATGCCCGTAGAGTTCCTCTATCAACTTAAGGGCAAAAGGACGGTACTGCTCCGCCTTATAGGGAAATCCCAATTCGATAAAGGCATGTTCGAGCGTGGACATACCGCTCACATGTATCTCTCTACCGTTAAGAAATGCCTTACTGTCCTTATGCGCCCAGAAGAGCTCGTTACGGGTACATTCATAGACCACGCCTAACAATACTTCTTCACGGCTGCGCAACGCTATGCTAACGCAATAGGGTGCGTTGTCATGTATATAATTACTTGTTCCGTCCAACGGATCCACCACCCAGCAGTATTTCTCATCCTGGAGTGTACCCGTTCCTTCCTCGGCGATGAATCCGGCCTCAGGTAACAGTTCACGCAACCGGTCTACAATGCGCCGTTCGGATGCTTTGTCCACATACGACACATAATCGTGAGCCGCTTTCTGCTCCACGCGCGTACCGTCAAACGAATTCCGCTCTGCAATCAGATACCTGCCGGTCTCTTCCGCAAGTTTCCGAACTTCTCCTGTCAGCCAGTCCAAATCCATATTCCGTCACCTCCTATTTAAGCATTACCCCATGACTATACTCGCCTTTCTGGGTGATATTTCCATTCTTATCCTTCATCACAAACGGTCCGTCTTTCTCATTGTCCTTGAAATTTCCCTCGAAACGTATCCCGTTTCCATCCTCCATGATACCGAAACCGTTCTTCTCTCCGTTCTTGAACGTACCCTTGAACTTGGTTCCGTCTATCATTCTCAGAACTCCTTCACCGGACATTTGTCCGTCTTTCCAGCTACCTTCGTAGATATCTCCGTTGCTCCAAACGTATTTCCCCTGACCGTCGCGCTTATTAGCTTTCCACATGCCGGTATAGGACGCACCGTTATGCCAGGTAAAGGTTCCCTGTCCGTCCTGAGCACCGTTACGGAAATGCCCTATGTATTTATTTCCGTTGGCAAAGGTGAATATGCCCTCACCCGTACGCTCTCCCTGCACATAGCCTCCCTCGTAACGGTCTCCGTTATGGAACTCATAAACTCCTCTTCCATGCTGCACGTCATCCACCCACTCGCCGGTATACTTATCACCGTCCGCATAATTGAACGTTCCTTTTCCATTACGCTGGTTGTCTTTCCACATGCCATCATACCACGATCCGTCATTCCAATCAAACAATCCTTTGCCGTTTTTGCGGTCCGCACTCCACTCACCACGATAGGAAGCTCCGTTGGCATACTTATATTCACCGTATCCCTCGCGCTTATCTGCATTCCATTCACCGGTATACTTATCACCGTTATAATAATGCATCATTCCTTTTCCTTGCTGAAAATCCCGGAACCACAAACCGTCGTACTTGTTATTGTTGGCAAAATAGTAGACTCCCCTGCCGTGCTGCTGGTCCTGGAACCACTCGCCTTCATACTTCTCACCGTCGGAGAACCTGTAAACGCCATATCCCTGTCGCTTCCCTTTCACATATTCCCCCTCATAAGAATCACCGTTCTTAAAATGGGTCGTACCTTTTCCATAGGGTTTACCCTTAAAGAGTTCTCCCTGATATTCGGAACCGTCCTTGAATGTATAATTCCCTATTTTGATTTCCTGAGCATTTCCTTGCAGGAAAGGCCATACTAATGCCACACTCAGAATTATGCGTCTTAATCTCATTACCGTAATGCCTGTGTTTATCGTATATTGTGTTCTCTAAGGTGTTTCAGGAATGCTTCCGCAGCCTCCAGGTCGGCCGGAGTATCAATTCCTATCGTTTCGATGTCACTGACACCCACCTTAATGGTGTATCCGTTCTCCAACCATCTCAACTGTTCCAGCGATTCGGCCATTTCCAACGGGGACTGCGGCAGCGAGGTGATCTCCCTGAGCACCTCAGCCTTATAGGCATACAGTCCGATGTGTTTGTAGTAAACATGTCCGTCAAGCCATTCCGCCTTGTCTTTATTACGACGGAACGGTATGATAGAACGGCTGAAATACAATGCCTGCATACGATTGTTCACCACGACTTTGGGCGAATTGACATTTTCGAGCGCTGCAAGACCGTCAGCCGGTGTAAAAGGCTTCACCAAGGTGGCAATTTGCGTAGCCGGATCAGCAAAACAGTCTTTCACCGCCCGCAATTGCTGCGGCCGGATAAAAGGCTCGTCGCCCTGTATATTGATGATCACGTCATACGGACGTCCCAAGACAGTGTAAGCTTCATAACAGCGGTCGGTGCCGCTCTTGTGATGGACACCGGTCATGACAGCTTTCCCGCCGAAACTCATTACCGTGTCAAATATACGTTCGTCATCGGTAGCCACCACGACCTCGTCCAGTTCATCCGCAACCTGTTCGTAAACCCTTTGTATCACCGGTTTACCGCACAAAAGCGCCAATGGTTTGGCCGGAAACCTCGTAGAAGCATATCGTGCCGGAATAATTCCAATAAAATTCATTTTCTCTTTCAATAATAAAGTATGCCTTACAAAAATACAAAATCTTTTTGTAAAGCAGGGCAAAACAGCCTATTTTTGTAACCAAAAACAGGCAATGAAGACGTGTTTCATAGGAATGGGCAGCAACGAAGCTTCGCCAACTTTGCTTTTGGCCGCACAGAAAGATTTACTGGCCATGTTTCCCGATGCCATATTCAGCCGGTTGATGCAGACCGTACCCGTAGGATTCCGTTCGCCGCGACTGTTTTATAACCAGGTGGCACGGTGCTCCACCTCCCTCTCCTCGGAAGAGATGCGCGAACGCCTCAAGCAAATCGAACTGGCACATGGAAGACAACCCGGCGACAAGACACGGGGAATTGTCAAAATAGACCTCGACCTGCTTTCTTATGACAGCATAATCCTCAAGCCCGAGGACTGGCAACGCGCCGATGTGAAAAAAGGTATCACGGAACTGACCGACTGCCATCCGTCATTTCCGCCTACGTGCCCGGAATGACAATATGTCAATCCGGCAGTTTCCGGCTCCTGAGAATCGCGCGGACGCGACCGCCTTACAGATCACCGCATCATATCACAGCCACGCCCGAAAGTCTCACGACACAATGTCAGCCAATACGGACATCATGACGACAAAGAGCCTGCCGCTTCGTTTTCTCATGCCTCATCCCCCGACATACAAAGCAAGCGGAGGAACCGTTTTCGGTTACATTTGGTTTTCCATTTCCCGTCAGCGAAAACAAGCAAACGGGAAGAACAGAACCGGTCGGGAGATGCCGGTACGCTCCGAACAGGCGCTTTTTTTTCAAGAAAACACAGATGGGAAAAAATGATGCGGAGCATTTTTTATCGCACTCCGCATAAAAATATATTTTGGTGCGCACCAAAATTCATATTTTCGCCTCATTCCGTTCACTGAAATACGGAAAAAAAACATGTGCTTATACAAAAAGGAAGCCTTTTTCAGGCTTCCTTTGCTACTCATTCATCCGTTAAAAAGATACAAACCGCTATCTTTATGCCGGTTTTTCGTCACAAATGGCTTCCATTCTGCCACTCCGGATTTTCTATTCAAAAACTTCGTCTATGCCTCCATATTCCTCCACCGGCGCCTCTTCAGCCACCACTGTTTCGACACACGGATCGAAACCTTCCGGGATATTGAATTTCTCATTCGGAGAATAGCCCAGCGTCTTGTCTTTAAACACTTTCTGAAAGAAATAGCCGCAGACTGGCAAAGCAGAGGACGCCCCCTGGCCATAGGTCATGCTGTTGAAGTGAATATCGCGGTCTTCGCCCCCTACCCAGCAACCGGCCGACAGGGAAGGCGTGAAACACACGAACCATCCGTCCGAATTCCGGTTTGTCGTACCGGTCTTACCGCCCATATCCGCATTTACATTATAGCGGAAACGCATACGTCCGCCCGTACCGCCATTCATCACACCCTGTAGCATGATGATCATTTTATAAGCACTCTCCTCACTGATTACTTCCGTCATACGGGGCTGGAACTCTCCGACCACATTGCCTTCGCTGTCCTCTATCCGCGACACAAAAAGAGGAGCCGTGCGTATTCCTCTGTTGGCAAAAGCAGTGTATGCACTGACCATCTCGGCCACGGAAATTTCACAGGGTCCGAGACAAAGCGACATGGAAGGATGAATGTCACGATTCTGCACGCCGAATTCATGAATCAGCCTGACAAGCGCCGACGGACTGAGACGGCTCATCAGATAGGCCGAAATCCAGTTATTGGACTGGGCCAGCCCCCATTTCAGGGTCACCATCTCGCCGTAACGCGAACGGCTTCCATTACGTGGTGTCCACGGCTTTCCTGCCACCACATACGTCTGTTGAACATTGGGAGCGAGATCACAAGGAGACATGCCGTTCTCCATGGCAAGCGTATAAAGATACGGCTTGATGGTCGACCCCACCTGCCGACGTCCCACCCCTGCCATATCATACTGGAAATAGCGGTAATTAGGACCGCCCACGTATGCCTTCACATATCCCGTACGGGTATCCATGCACATGAATCCGGCACGCAGGAATCCTTTGTAATAACGGATGGAGTCCATCGGCGTCATCACGGTGTCCACCTCTCCATGATATGAAAACACAGTCATCTCCTGAGGGGTATTGAAAGCCTTTGTAATCTCCGTCTCTCCCGCCCCGCTCTTTTTCATGGCGACATAACGTTCGCTTTGTTCCACCGAACGACGGAGAATTTTTTCCACCTCCTTTGCCGTAAGCTGGCTGGAGAAAGGCCGTGTAGACTGATTACGCTTTTCCTTGTCGAATATGGGTTGCAGATAACCGGCTACATGCTCCTCCACACTTTCCTCCGCGTATTGCTGCATGCGTGAATCGATAGTGGTATAAATCTTCAGGCCGTCCGTGTACAGATTATAAGGAGTGCCGTCTTTCTTCCTGTTCTTGTTACACCATCCGTAAAGCGGATCCGTCTCCCACGCCAGGGAATCTTCATAATACTTTTGCCCTTGCCATGATGCATAATCCCCTCTTTTCGGTTCCCGTGCCATCAGCATCGTGCGCAGGCGCTCACGCAGATACGTAGCCAGACCTTCCTTATGATCCACCCTATGGAAACGCAAACCGACGGATTCTATTTTGTGAAGCTCCGCATCGGCTTTAGACAGATAACCCGACCGTACCATCTGCTCCAGAACCACATTGCGCCTCTCACGGCAACGCTCCGGATTACGCACCGGATTGAAATAAGATGGATTCTTACACATACCTATCAGCATGGCCGCCTCACAAACCGACAGATTCTTAGGCTCCTTGCCGAAGTACGTGCGTGCGGCCGTCTTGATCCCCACGGCATTATGGAGGAAATCAAAATAGTTGAGGTACATCGTAATAATCTCCTCCTTTGTATAATACCGCTCCAGCTTCACCGCTATCACCCATTCGATAGGCTTTTGCAGCAAACGCTCCATCGTATTCCGCGCCACATCACTGTAAAGCTGCTTGGCCAACTGCTGCGTAATGGTACTTCCGCCGCCCGCATTACTCTGCCCCAGCAGGCCTCTCTTCACCACCGCACGTGCCAAAGCCCGATAATCAATACCGGAATGCTCATAAAAACGTTCGTCTTCCGTAGCGACCAAAGCCTTAACCAACCAGGGAGAAAGGTCGTCAAAATCCACAAATATACGGTTGGCACGACTGTAAGACCAGGTACCCAGCAATTTTCCGTCGGCCGAAACGGCCTGCGATGCGTATTTGTTGACAGGATTCTCTAATTGATATAAATTCGGCATATACCCGATCCATCCGTGCCAGATGGCGTAAAACGCCAGGGACACGGCACTTATGCAAAGAAACAAAACCACCCACAAGGTGATTATAAACCTTTTCCTCATAAAAAAACTTCTATAATTTATCAAAGTGGCAAAGTGCAAAATTACAAATAAACTTTAGAAAAGACCGCTTATTTAAGGAAAAGTTCATGAAATGGCATACTTCACATTTCCGTTCCACTTTTTTTATGTAACTTTGAAAACTGAAGAGTATCTATATTTAAGTACAAAGGAATCCAAAATGGAAAACAGGAGTTTGGTGACTATTGCAGACCATTCCAGAGAGAAGATCATGTATCTGCTCCGAATGGCCGAGGAGTTTGAGAAACATACCAACCGCAAGTTGCTGGAAGGTAAAGTGGTGGCCACATTGTTTTTTGAACCGTCGACGAGAACACGATTGAGTTTTGAAACAGCGGCCAACCGTCTTGGAGCACGTGTCATTGGGTTTACAGATCCCAAAGTAACGAGTTCTACAAAAGGCGAAACACTGAAAGACACGATCATGATGGTAAGCAACTATGCAGATATCATCGTGATGCGCCATTATCTGGAAGGAGCTGCGCGCTATGCCTCCGAAGTGTCACCCGTTCCCATCATCAATGCAGGCGACGGTGCAAACCAGCACCCCTCTCAAACTATGCTGGACCTCTATTCCATCTACAAGACACAAGGCACCCTCGACAACCTGCAGATATATATGGTGGGTGACTTGAAATACGGCCGCACCGTACACTCCCTGCTGATGGCAATGCGCCATTTCAATCCGACGTTCCACTTTATCGCTCCCCGGGAGTTGCAGATGCCGGATGTCTACAAACAATATTGCGACATGCATCATATCAAATATGTAGAACATACCGACTTTACAGCCGACACCATAGCGGACGCCGACATTCTTTACATGACTCGCGTACAGAAAGAGCGATTCACCGACCTGATGGAATACGAACGGGTAAAAGACCTTTATCTGCTCAAACTTCACATGTTGAAGAAAGCCAAAGATAACATGCGCATCCTGCATCCGCTGCCCCGCGTCAATGAGATAGAATATACCATTGACGATGACCCGCACGCCTATTACTTCGAGCAAGCCCACAACGGTCTGTTTGCCCGTCAGGCATTGATATGCGATGCATTGGGCCTGACATTGGAAGACGTGATAAACGACCGTACTATTATTGACTAAAACGCTGCAAACATACGATGAAAAGACAAGAACTTCTGGTAGCCGCACTCGAAAACGGTACGGTAATCGACCATATCCCGTCAAGCAAATTGTTTGAAGTTGTAAACTTGCTTCACCTTGAGCTGATGAAAACGTCCATCACTGTAGGTTACAATCTGAAAAGCAAGAAAATGGGACACAAGAGTATCATTAAAATCGCAGGCAAGTTCTTCTCTGACGAAGAACTGAACCAGTTGGCTGTAGTAAGCCCCAACGTAACGCTGTGCATCATCCGCGATTATGAAGTGGTGGAGAAGAAAGAAGTAAAACTTCCTCAGGAATTAAGAGGTATCGTGAGATGCGCCAACCCCAAGTGCATCACGAATAATGAACCGATGAGGACTTATTTCCACACGGTCAGTGAGAAAGACGGTGTGCTCCGTTGTCATTACTGCAACAAGGAAGTAAGTCTGGATCATGTCAAATTAGTGTAAGGGGCAGACACATGAAACAAGATTGGAAACCCGGTACCATGATATATCCTCTGCCGGCACTGCTTGTAAGTTGCGGCAGCACCCCCGAGGATTATAATCTGTTTACCGTAGCCTGGGCCGGAACCATCTGTACCAATCCGGCAATGTGTTACATTTCCGTACGGCCGGAGCGGCATTCTTACCATCTCATCCGGAAAAACATGGAGTTTGTCCTCAATCTGACTACAGAGGAGATGGCCTATGCCACGGACTGGTGTGGCGTACGGTCGGGACGTGATTACCGGAAATTTGAAGAAATGAAACTCACACCGGGAAAGGCACGCATGGTAGCGGCCCCCATTGTGGAGGAATCACCGCTGAGCATAGAGTGCAGGGTGAAGGAGATTGTCTCGCTAGGGTCACATGACATGTTCATCGCTGAAATCCTTAATGTAAAGGCAGACGAACGATATCTTGACAAAGAAAGCGGAAAGTGGGAACTGGACTCTGCACACCCGCTGGTATATCTTCATGGCGCATACTACGGATTAGGCCAGAAGATCGGTAAATTCGGCTGGAGCGTGGAAAAGAAAAAAGAATGATTGCAAACTATTAAAGAATAAACAAAGATGAAAACAGACGCAACTGTATTTGATTTGATTGAGAAGGAACACCAACGCCAGCTCAAAGGAATCGAACTCATCGCCTCGGAAAACTTCGTGAGCGATGAAGTAATGAAAGCCATGGGATCATGTCTCACCAACAAATATGCCGAGGGATATCCTGGCAAAAGATACTATGGAGGCTGTCAGGTAGTAGACGAAGTGGAGAGTCTGGCTATCGAACGTATATGCAAACTTTTCGGAGCTGAATACGCCAACGTACAGCCTCACTCGGGAGCACAGGCCAATGCTGCCGTATTCCTAGCCTGCCTCAAGCCGGGCGATACTTTCATGGGACTGAATCTGGACCATGGAGGTCATTTATCTCACGGCTCGACAGTAAACACATCGGGGATTCTTTACCACGCCATCGGTTATAACCTGAATAAAGAAACAGGTCGTGTGGACTACGAGGAAATGGAAAAACTCGCTCTTGAACACCGCCCGAAACTGATTATCGGCGGTGGATCTGCCTACAGTCGTGAATGGGATTACGCACGTATGCGCGAAATCGCCGACAAGGTAGGTGCCATCTTCATGGTAGACATGGCGCATCCGGCCGGATTGATTGCAGCCGGATTGCTGGAGAATCCGGTAAAGTATGCCCATATCGTTACATCTACTACTCACAAGACGCTGAGAGGACCGCGTGGCGGTATCATCCTATTAGGAAAGGACTTCGAAAACCCTTGGGGATTGACGACCCCGAAAGGCGAAATAAAGAAAATGAGCCAGTTACTCAACAGCGCCGTATTCCCAGGTATTCAAGGCGGCCCGCTGGAACATGTAATCGCAGCCAAAGCCGTAGCCTTCAATGAAGCACTGCAACCAGAATTCAAGGAATGGGCCAAACAGGTGCAGAAGAACGCCAAAGTGCTTGCAGACGAATTGATAAAGCGTGGTTTCAATATAGTAAGTGGAGGAACAGACAACCACTCCATGTTGGTAGATCTCCGTAGCAAATATCCGGACCTGACGGGCAAGGTAGCCGAGAAAGCACTTGTAGCGGCTGACATTACAGTAAATAAGAACATGGTTCCTTTTGACACACGCAGTGCATTCCAAACTTCCGGTATCCGTCTGGGAACACCGGCCATCACCACACGCGGAGCAAAAGAAGACTTAATGGTACTGATTGCGGAACTGATTGAAAAGGTATTGAACGCACCGGAAGACGAAAATGTCATCGCCGAAGTACGTAGTCAAGTGAACAGTGTAATGGCGAATTATCCTCTGTTCGCTTACTAAATCTAAAATAGACAGCCTTTATTGAGCTGAGACTCCGAAACGGAGCTGAATGCATTTCGCACTCAGCTCCGTCTTCATTCAGGTATTATTCCAGTAGCAATCCGTCACTCCATAAAAACGCCCCTCTTCCCTCCTCCTTCAATTATACTTCAACATTCTTAGTATTGTCTCAATCTTTTTTCCTAACTTTGCAATACTAACAATTTCTTCAATATAAAGAATATGTACGAGATACAAACTAATGCCAAAGGTTCGCGTCAGCTGACTGTCACTGAAGAGAATCTAATCACAATAGAGAAATACGGACTCTTTCGTCATCTGGTGGACAGCACCGGAATCATTGATGAAATGGTACTGGATAAATTACGGCTGAACGTCCGCGCCCTGATGGAAACTCATCCGGATAACGGTGAACTTGTAGAACTATGTAAAGACGTGCTTTTCCACGATAACATGAAGGCATTCGGACTCCAACAATTGCATAGGCTATATGAAAACTGGCTGACAGTACATAACGAACTGGATACCCACCACACAGAATCGCTATAAACAGACAAAGACATTGATGAATGAATTTCGCCTGACCGACTGGCTCCCCACAACCAAAAAAGAAATGGAACTGCGGGGATGGGACTATGTAGATATTATATTATTCAGCGGAGATGCATATGTAGACCATCCGTCGTTCGGGGCAGCCGTCATCGCCCGTATATTGGAAGATGAAGGCTATAGGGTTGCCATCGTTCCTCAGCCGGACTGGCACGGTGATCTTCGCGACTTTAAAAAATTAGGTCGCCCGCGCCTCTGGTTTGGAATTTCACCGGGATGCATGGACTCAATGGTAAACAAATACACAGCCAACCGCCGGTTACGAAGTGAGGACGCCTATTCACCGGATGGTCGCCACGACCTACGTCCCGAATATCCGACCATCGTGTATTCCCAGATACTGAAAAAGCTTTATCCGGATGTCCCGGTCATATTAGGAGGTATCGAAGCCTCGCTTCGCCGACTGACCCACTATGATTACTGGCAGGAACGGCTTCGCCCATCCATTCTCTGTGACAGCAAAGCAGACATGATTGTTTATGGTATGGGAGAAAAAGCAGTCACAGCCATATCCCGCCGCCTGCAGAAAGCGATGGAGGATGGCAACGAGTATCTTCACTATGAAGCTGACGGCACATCCAAGATCAGTATGCAGACATTCCGCGACGTGGTTACACACGGAACACCAATCCCGCAAACCGTATCCCTATATAACAGAACGGACATCCCTGGAGGCATCAACACCGATGACATCGTGCTTCACTCACACGAGACTTGCCTACAAACCCCAAAAGCGCAAGCAGAGAATTTCCGTCACATCGAAGAAGAAAGTAACAAATATCACGCACAGCGCATCATTCAGCCTACTGCCGGACAGTATATAGTGGTAAATCCGCCTTATCCTCCAATGACACAGGAAGAGATAGACCATTCCTTTGATTTGCCGTATACCCGCCTTCCCCATCCTAAATACAAAGGGAAGCGCATCTCAGCCTATGAGATGATAAAATTCTCGGTAAACCTGCATCGAGGGTGTTTCGGCGGTTGCGCCTTCTGCACCATCTCCGCCCATCAAGGCAAATTCATTGTCAACCGAAGCAAGGGAAGCATACTTAAGGAAGTGAAGCAGATTACGGAAATGAAAGATTTCAAAGGAAACCTTTCCGACCTCGGCGGCCCTTCGGCAAATATGTACGGCATGAGGGGAAAAAACCTGAAAGCATGCGAAAAATGCAAAAGGCCGTCCTGCATACACCCCGAGATCTGTCCTAATCTGAACACCGACCATAGCGCTCTACTAGACATATATCGCGCCGTAGATGCCCTGCCGGGTATAAAAAGAAGCTATATAGGAAGCGGAGTGCGCTACGACCTGCTGCTGCACGACGCAAAAGACGGGCACATAAACAAGGTAAACGCCGACTACACTCGCGAACTCATCACACGTCATGTGAGCGGACGGCTCAAGGTGGCTCCCGAACACACGTCGGACCGCGTGCTTTATCTGATGCGGAAGCCTTCTTTCCGGCAGTTCGGGCAGTTCAAGGAGATCTTCGACCGGATCAACAGGGAAAACGGCTTACGTCAGCAAATCATTCCTTATTTTATCAGTAGCCATCCGGGATGCACGGAGGAAGATATGGCTGAACTTGCCGTACAGACCCAAAACATGGATTTCCAGTTGGAGCAAGTGCAGGATTTCACACCGACCCCCATGACCGTCAGCACGGAGACTTGGGCGACCGGCATACATCCCTACACGCTTGAACCTGTATACAGTGCGAAAAATTCTGCCGAGAAACTGGCTCAAAGGATGTTCTTCTTTTGGTATAAACCGGAAGAACAACAAAAAATAAGAAAGGAATTACGACGTATCGGTCGAACGGACTTAATAGACAAGCTATTCAACCGGACGCACACGATGAAATGGAACAAAAAAGAAAACGAACGTTATGACTTGGACAACAGACAAAGCAAGTCGACCGAAAAAAACAGCCGCAGTCATCGAACTGTTCCGGAAAGGAAAAGTTTCGAAAAAGGAAGCAGCGTCGCACGCAAGAGTTCTGTGCGAAGACGGAATCGTAACAACTGATTCTTTTTATGCCGTAATAGACGGATCAACCAGCAAAGGAGCACTTCGCATTGACGGCAAAACACCCGGACGGATAGCCATGGAAATCCTACAAGATGCCATCCGCCGCCTGCCCGAAGACATTCATGCGGCAGAAGCCATTCATCTTCTCACTATGGCCATATGCCATTTTTACAAAACTCGCAGGCTATACGAGGAAGTGAGCCTACATGCTGAAAACCGGATGACGGCCAGCGTTGTAATCTATTCCATCCATCACAACGAAGTATGGATGGCAGGAGATTGTTTATGCCGTTTCAACGGAGTAACGCACTGTAACCCCAAGCCCACAGACTCCATTCTTGCCGGAATCCGCGCCGATATACTCACATATTATATAAGAAAAGGCCATTCCATCGAAAATTTACAGACACGCGACTTAGGCCGCGAATGGATCATGCCTTTTCTTAAAGAACAATGTTATTTTCAGAATTCCGCAACAGCCGGACCGTTCGGTTATGCCGTAGTTGACGGATTCCCTTTAGATTCCAATAAGATACGCGTTCTCCATATACCGCCCGGCACCGAAGAACTCATTCTTGCCTCCGACGGTTATTCGCAGCTCTGTGACACCCTGAAAGAAACCGAGCAAACGCTGTACCGGCTGCTTTCGGAAGACCCTCTTTGCATCCGGACATACCCCTCCACCAAGGGACTGGCAGGTAACGCCTCTTTTGACGACCGTAGCTATTTACGTATCAAACTACACTGATTACTTATATATGAAAAGCTCATCACGCATACAGACCAATTCTTTGCGTGCCTGGATTCTGGCGGCACGCCCCCAAACTCTGACAAGTGCGGCGGTACCAGTCATGACGGGCACTGCTGCCGCATGGACAGACGGCAGCCTGCTATTTGTTCCCGCCGTACTGTGTTTTATTTTTGCTTTCCTCATGCAGATCGATGCCAACTTCATCAATGACTACTACGATTTCAGGAACGGTCTGGATAACAAAGACCGTCTCGGCCCGAAACGGGCCTGCGCGGAAGGATGGATCACCCTGCCGGCCATGCGCAAAGGGATTGCCTGCACCAGTGTCCTTTCCTGCCTCACCGGCTTGCCTCTGGTTATATACGGAGGATGGAACATGGTTATCATAGGCGCATGCTGCGTAGCGTTCTGTTTTCTCTACACCACCTGCATGGCACGGATGGGCCTGGGCGACCTGCTCGTTCTCGTATTCTTCGGAATCGTTCCCGTCTGCACCACTTACTATCTCCAAACCGGCACGCTGACCCCGAAGATATGGATCTTGTCGCTGGCCTGCGGCCTGGTGACCGACTGTCTGCTTGTAGTGAACAACTACCGGGACCGTGAAAACGATAAAACCGGAGGAAAAATCACTTTAGTAGTGAAAATCGGTGAAAAAGCCGCAGAAAATCTCTATCTTTGGCTGGGCTTTGCAGCAGTGGGCCTATGCCAGGCCATGTGGCACTTCGGGCAACCTGCAGCAGCACTCTTACCGATATGCTATCTCGGACTTCATCTGACCACATGGAAGCATCTGACAAGCATCAGAAGAGGCAAGGCATTAAACCACACTTTAGGTGAGACGGCACGCAACATTTTAGTATTCGGCATGCTCCTCACTATCGGACTAATTATTTAACCCCATATAAACAAAAACAATTTATGGCAACAGTAGACGACAAAAAAATCATCTTCTCGATGGTAGGCGTGAGTAAGACCATCCGCCAGACCAACAAACAAGTGCTAAAAAACATCTACCTGAGTTTCTTTTACGGGGCTAAAATCGGTATCATCGGACTTAACGGATCAGGTAAGTCCACCTTAATGAAGATTATAGCCGGACTGGATAAAGATTTTCAAGGCGAAGTAGTGTTCTCTCCCGGATACAGTGTGGGGTATCTGCCGCAGGAGCCGCAACTCGACCCGACAAAAACCGTGAAGGAAGTAGTGATGGAAGGCGTGCAGCCGATCGTGGACGCCCTTGCGGAATACGAAGACATCAATCAGAAGTTCGGCTTGCCCGAATACTACGAAGATGAGGATAAGATGAACGCACTGTTCACCCGTCAGGGCGAATTGCAAGACATCATCGACGCCACAGACGCATGGAATCTGGACAGCAAACTGGAACGAGCCATGGATGCACTCCGCTGTCCACCTGCCGACCAGCCGGTGGAAAACCTGTCGGGAGGAGAACGCAGACGTGTAGCTCTCTGCCGCCTGCTATTGCAGAAACCCGACGTACTGCTTCTTGACGAACCTACTAACCACCTGGATGCCGAAAGCATCGACTGGCTGGAACAACACCTGAACCAATACGAAGGAACCGTCATTGCCGTAACGCACGACCGCTACTTCCTGGACGACGTAGCCGGATGGATTCTTGAGCTCGACCGCGGAGAAGGAATCCCCTGGAAGGGCAACTATTCTTCCTGGCTGGACCAGAAGACCAAAAGAATGGAACAAGAAGAAAAAACAGCCAGCAAACGCAGAAAAACTCTTGAAAGAGAACTGGAATGGGTTCGAATGGCACCGAAGGCACGGCAGGCCAAAGGTAAGGCCCGTCTGAACTCATACGACAAGCTGCTCAACGAGGATCAAAAGGAAAAGGAAGAGAAACTGGAGATTTTCATCCCCAACGGACCGCGCCTTGGCAACAAGGTCATAGAAGCGCAACATGTGAAGAAGGCGTTCGGAGACAAGGTCCTGTTCAACGACCTCAACTTCATGCTTCCTCCCAACGGTATTGTAGGTGTAATCGGACCTAATGGTGCGGGAAAAACCACCCTCTTCCGTCTGATTATGGGACTGGAGCACGTAGACAACGGTGAATTCGAAGTAGGTGAAACGGTGAAACTGGCCTATGTGGATCAAACGCACAAGGATATTTCGGCCGAAAAGAGCGTGTATGAAGTAATGAGCGGCGGCAACGAACTCATGCGCATGGGAAACAAGGACATCAACGTCCGTGCCTACCTGAGCCGCTTCAATTTCGCAGGCGCCGACCAGGAGAAAAAGTGCGGCGTGCTTTCTGGAGGCGAACGCAACCGCCTGCATCTCGCCATGGCACTGAAAGAGGAAGGAAATGTGCTCCTGCTCGACGAACCTACCAACGACATCGACGTGAATACCCTCCGTGCCCTGGAAGAAGGTTTGGAAGCATTTGCCGGATGTGCAGTGGTCATCAGCCACGACCGCTGGTTCCTGGACCGCATCTGCACACACATCCTTGCTTTTGAGGGAGACGGCAATGTATTCTTCTTCGAAGGCGGTTATTCCGAATACGAAAGCAACAAGATGAAACGCCTCGGACTGGAAGAACCGAAACGCATCCGTTACCGGAAACTGATGGAGGACTGATTATGCCATCCAAGAATAACGACTGGAAATCGAGATTAGGGGTAGTGTATTCCACTAACCCCGATTTCTCGTTTGAAACGGAAGAGAACGAGGAGTCTCCCACTCTTCCCAAGGAGAAACAGAAGCTACGGGTAGGCATCGAGAGAAAGAACCGCGGCGGAAAAGTCGTAACCGTGGTACAGGGATTCAAAGGTCAGGAATGCGACCTGAAAGAATTAGGCAAGCTTTTGAAAACCCGATGCGGTGTCGGAGGCGCCGTGAAAGACGGCGAAATCATTATCCAGGGTGAATGGAAAGAGCGCCTGGTGGAATTACTCCGCACAAACGGTTACACAGACACGAAATAACGCCATCCCTTTCACGGTTACACCTGCCAGCCGTTGATTTGCTCCGGCCGCTGCATTTTTAATTGTTCCGTCCCGAAAAAACCGGGATAGAAGAAATCAGAAACAAACTTATGCAAAGTTCCAATCATACCATATCATACGGCAGGCACATCCGTGCCCTGTCCGTATTGGGTATTCCCATCATAGTGGGACAACTCGGCTCCATCATACAAGGACTGGCCGATACCATCATGGTGGGCCGGTTCAATGCCGAGTCGCTTGCGTCGGCCGGCTTCGTCAACAACATCATGATATTGGTACTCGTGTTCGCACTGGGATACTCCTATGCCATCACACCGGTCATCGGCCCGATGCACGCAAGAGGAGAATTTCACGAAGCCGGCAAGGCACTCCATGCCGGAGTATATGCCAACGGGACACTAGGCCTCCTCTTATTCCTGCTGATGGGCATCCTTTACTTCTTTCTGGGGCACATGGGACAGCCCGAAGAGCTGCTTCCTATCATACGCCCTTACTACATCGTCGTATTGATATCCATCCCTTTCCAATCCGTTTTCAACGCCTTCAAACAGTTTTTCGACGGCATCGGCAATACACGTACGCCCATGTGGATCATGATCAGTGCCAATCTGCTCAACATCTTAGGCAACTGGTTGCTGATTTACGGCATAGGCCCGTTTCCCAGGCTCGGACTGCTGGGAGCAGGCCTGTCCACCACCCTGTCGCGCATATTCATGCTGGCCATGATCTACGGCATATTCCTCTACGGAAATACCTATAAGAAATATCACAGCGGATTCCGTTCCAGTGAGGGTATATCCGTCCTGCGGCAACGGCTTCACCGGCTGGGAACTCCCATCGGACTGCAAATGGGCATGGAGACGGCCTCGTTCTCGCTGACAGCCGTCATGCAGGGATGGATCGGCGCCGCCCCGCTTGCCGCCCACCAGATTATGACAAATGTGGGTTCCACCTGCTTCATGATTTACTATGGAATAGGAGCGGCCGTGGCTATACGGGTCAGTCACTTCCACGGCGTGGGAGACACAGCCAACGTCAGGCGCAGCGCGCTGACCGGCTATCTGATGATATTGCTCACCGGCCTTACGCTGTCCGGCCTCATCGGTACGCACATCACCGACATTTGCAACCTCTTCACGGACGATGCAGAAATAAGGCGTATCACCGTCAGTCTGATCATTCCATTCGTGCTGTATCAGTTCGGCGACGGACTGCAAACCAACTTCGGCAACGCACTGCGCGGCATCGCCGACGTGAAACCGCTCATGCGCTACGCTTTCCTGTGCTACATCGCCGTGTCTCTCCCCCTGAGCTATCTGCTGGGATTCACCTTGCATGGAGAATCAGCCGGAATATGGATGGCATTTCCCGTAGCACTGACACTCGCCGGTGCCCTCTTCTGTCTCCGCTTCTTCAAACAAACCCGGCAACCGCCCGGATGCCCTCATTCGGCCCTGTCGTCCGACCGTCCCACCAAGCAAGCGCACTGATAACATAAAAATGCCAAAATGGCAGACTATAGTCTCATGAGAATCCCGTATTTCCGAAGATCCGGCGCTGGGTCCGGAAATACGGGATTCTCACCATTCTCCATACAGACAGATTGAAACCTATCGGAAAAACATGTTAACATATGCCGCAGCAAGAGGAGTAAGGTTTATGCCAAATCAGGTTATCAGTGTAGAAGAAATAAACACAACAAAAAGAGTACAAGCAATTGAGAATATTGAGACTATTTAAAAAGTATATCATGACATCATACGAGTTATTATCAGCTAATCAGAATTTGATTGAAATAATTTCAAAAACAAAATAGACTTACCAAATATCCGATACCTTGAACTATATTAAAGAATACACACGGCTTTCTAAAGAAAGGTACAAACAAGAGTATATCGCATCCTATTTGTCAGAAATGTATAAAAATTCCTCACGTTCTGTTTTTAGAACAGTCAAGAGTATGAAAAAGTATGCTGATATATGAATATATTTTGTTTTCTTTCATATTTCTTTATAAAAACTTGCGTAATATACAAAAGTTTATCATCTTTGTATTGTTAAAATGATAAACGATTGAAACAAGAAGATTAACTGATTTAGAAGCCGAGTTTATTGATGTTGTGAGAAATTACAAAAAGGTTTACCCAAATTTTGGAACATTGAAGGCTTATATGAAAAACTTCTCGAAAAAGATAAAAAATCTCCCTTTCTTCCCAATGTGGGAAAGAAGGGAGATTTTATGGAAAGAATAAACACTAAAACAAAAAGAAATGGAGACCGCAATGATTAAACGTGAAACAATGAAACAAACGCTTTCGGACATCATTTTGGATATTTCTTGGGCAAGGCTGTCCATGAAGTATTTCGGCAAAAGCCGTTCATGGTTCCACCAAAAATTAGACGGGAAAAACAGCAACGGCGGTGAAGGCGGATTCTCGGAAACTGAGAAAGCAGAATTACGACTTGCATTAAAAGACTTGGCAGCGAGAATAGAAGCAGCGGCAGAACGTATAGAGTAATCCTTCGTTTATCGTTTTGACATAACCTAAAATTGGGGGATTTAATCTGCCAAAATGACAGTTACACATCCGCTCAAATCCTATCCGTGTCCACCACCAGTCCGTCATAGCCCAAATGGATTCCTTCCGGCAGAGAAGCTTCTTCTGCGGCATGCACATCGATATGGTGCCCCATATGTACCAGATAAGTGTAAGGCACATTCAGTCGCCGGGCAAAGGCACAAGCTTCTTCTATCGTCTGATGAGAATAATGGGGCTCATGACGCAGGCCATTCACTACAAGCAAATCAAGCCCTTGCAAATAATCAATCTCACCATCGGCAATCGTCTTCATATCCGTAATATAAGCCATATTGTCGATACGGAACCCCAAAATAGGAAGACGGGCATGCATAACCTCTATGGGAGTGATATGCAGTTCCCCTACACGAAACATCTCATGAGGACGCACCGCATGCAACTGAAGTTGGGGCACACCGGGATATTTATGTTCTACAAAACAATAAGGAAGGCTCTGACGTAACTGTTCTCCCGTACGTTCAGCCGCATAAAGATGCACATCACCGAACGCACCGAAAGGACGCAGGTCGTCTATCCCTCCCACATGGTCATAATGTTCATGCGACAGCAGTACGGCATCCATTCTGCGAAAAGCGCAAGGCAGTATCTGTTGACGGAAATCCGGACCGCAATCCAGCAGTATCCTCGTACGCTCCGTTTCCACCAACAGCGAAGTGCGCAGCCTCTTGTCGCGGACATCCGTGCTACGGCACACCTTACACGAACAGCCTATCTGAGGCACTCCTGTACTTGTTCCTGTGCCGAGAAACGTGATTTTCATCCCCTTTTCCCTCCTATGAAGTTCACTTCCGGATCAAGAGTAATGCCGAACCATTTACGGACATCCGCACGAACGGCTTCACACAGTTCCAGAATATCGCGTCCCGTAGCCCCCCCTTTGTTCACCAATACCAAGGCCTGACGGGCATGCACAGCCGCACGGCCTAACGAACGTCCCTTCCAACCGCTCTTTTCGATGAGCCAGCCGGCCGGAATCTTGATCCGGCTCTCATCCATTTCATAATACGGTACACCAGGATAGCCGGCTCTTATCGCCTCAAAAACATCACGTCCCACCACAGGGTTCATAAAGAAACTTCCGGCATTCCCCTGTACTTCCGGATCGGGCAATTTTTCACGGCGTATGGCCACAATAGCATTGCGCAGTTCTCTTGCCGTCACCAATCCGGGCTGCACGCCGGCTTCACGCAATGCTTCGCGTATTCCTCCATAATCCAGATTGGGGGCGAATCTGCGCGACAGGCAAAAATGCACGTACGTCACCGCATATCTCCCGTAATATTTTTCCTTGAAAATACTTCTGCGATAAGCATAAGCACAGTCTTTCACATCAAAGCAGACATCCATTCCGCTTTGCAGGTCTACGGTCTCCACCTTCGTTATCACATCTTTGGCTTCCACACCATAGGCACCAATATTCTGCACAGCCGAAGCTCCCACCTCGCCCGGAATGAGCGAAAGATTCTCCAATCCGTGAAACCCGTGCTCCACACAAAAGTCAACAAGATCATCCCACACCACGGCGGCCCCCACACGAAGCAATACGTTCTCTCCCGCATCTTCGTATTCGATCCCCATAATAGCCGAATGCAATACCGTTCCCTCAAAATCGGAAAGAAACAGAAGATTGCTTCCCCCACCAATATGCAGCAACGGCGTATGCGGGGATTCAGCCTTCAGGACGGTCAGTACCTGGCGAAGCTCGTCTGCAGAACCATAGGTAACAAACCTGGCGGCACGGGCCTCTATGCCAAACGTGTTATGCGCAAGCAAAGAACAGTCGTATTCCGTCTTTATCATAGTATTCCGTCAATTTTCGTAAGACACCAGCATCCATTTCCCATTCTTCTTTCCAAAATCGAAGATATCCATCAATCCGTTCGAGATACCGGCTTTCACCATAATCATATTTCGGGGATCGTCATACGTCTGTCCGTAACGGATATTGGTAATGACACCGGACGGAAGATGAGGCTTGAAAGCGTTCCATTGCTCATTGTCAAGTGTACCTTCCACCGTTCCGAAGTCGTCCTCAAGATCTGTCGTGATATAACGCAAGGGATCTGCCACACGTTTCTGTTGGAAGTCGGAATCCGTCACAAACTGCTGATAAAAATCCATAAAAGCATCCAGAGGTTCAGATGGAAGAAAATCCCTCTCCGTCTCCCGGGTCAGCATCCACTCACCGTCCAGACGTTCAAAACAGCAAGTTCTGACCACACGATCAGCCAACAGTATCTGCTCCACATCGACGCGGTTAAGATCCGTGCGCTTCTCCAGTTCCATCTGTTCCTCATTATTATAAAATACGGTATAATAATCCTGATCCATAAAAAGCGGTTCATGCGTCCACTGTTCTCTCATTATCCATACAGTATCGCCCCTCACCACAGAAAGTAATGGAAAACTCACTCTTTCGGACTGGACTTTTCTCAACCGGGCAAAATCAAAAATAAAATCATCGAAAAGTTCGTCCGCCCTGTCAGACAATTCCTCTTCCGCCGTCGCTGTTGAAAAGAAAGAATCCGGTGACTCTGTCAAAAAGTCGGTAATCGAATCATTTGTCCATCCGGTCTCCGGAACTGCCTTTTTCCGGTCGCATGCCGCCAGCACTGCCGCCAGCACCACGCACCATACAATTTTTTTCCTCATACTAACACAGGATACAATCCCTTTTAAAAACATGCAAAAGTACACTTTTATTTTCAATGAAAACAAGTTTTTGAGGATAAATGATTACCTTTGCATAGTTTTTTAAAGTGAATATTATCTCAGAAAATCATGATAGCTAAAATCCAAGAACTTCTGCAAGAAGTAGAGAACCTGAAAGCCTCAAATGCCGAAGAAGTCGAGGCATTGCGCATCAAATACCTAAGCAAAAAAGGAAGCCTGAATGCACTGATGGCTGATTTCAGAAACGTACCGGCCGAAATGAAAAAGGAGGTAGGCATGAAACTGAACGAACTCAAGACCAAAGCACAGGAGAAAATAGCAGCTCTCAAAGATACCGTAGACACACAGGACAGCGGCACCGACGAACGGGACCTGACCCGGACAGCCTACCCCATTGCGCTGGGTACGCGCCATCCGCTCACCATCGTGAAAAATGAAATAGTGGACATCTTCTCACGAGTTGGATTCACATTGGCCGAAGGGCCTGAAATAGAAGACGACTGGCATGTGTATTCATCCATGAACTTTGCGGATGATCATCCGGCACGTGACATGCAGGACACATTTTTCGTAGAGGCACGTCCGGATATTGTGCTCCGTTCGCACACATCGTCCGTACAAGCACGCGTGATGGAAAACCAGCAACCGCCCATCCGTGTGATATGTCCGGGACGCGTATACCGTAATGAAGCCATTTCGGCCCGGGCCCATTGCTTCTTCCATCAAGTGGAGGGCCTTTATGTGGACAAGAACGTGTCGTTTACCGATCTGAAACAGGTATTGCTGCTTTTTGCACAAGAAATGTTCGGCAAGGATACAAAAATCCGCCTTCGTCCTTCCTACTTTCCATTCACCGAACCTTCGGCCGAAATGGATATCAGCTGTAATATTTGCGGTGGAAAAGGATGCTCTTTCTGCAAACATACGGGATGGGTGGAAATTCTGGGATGCGGCATGGTGGATCCGGCCGTACTTGAAGCCAACGGCATAGACAGCAAAGTTTATACCGGTTACGCATTCGGCATGGGTATAGAACGCATCACCAACCTGAAATATCAGGTAAAAGACCTCCGCATGTTCTCAGAAAACGATATCCGTTTCCTTGAAGAGTTCACATCTGCAAACTAACATGTCGTGAAAGACAGTTTAGTCACACGTAACTATATTTGTATCTTAGCAGCCAATTTCCTGATGTATTTCGGGTTTTGGCTGCTAATTCCTATTTTGCCCTTTTATCTGAAGGAAACGTTTTCCTGTGGGGAAGCAGCTGTCGGCACAATTCTAAGCTGCTACACGGTGTCAGCCTTGTGCACCCGTCCGTTTATGGGTTATCTGTACGATGGCTTCGCGCGCAAACCTATCTATATCATGGCCTATCTGCTCTTTACAATCCTCTTCTGCGGGTATATCATGACAAGTCTGCTCATTGTCTTCATCGTGTTGCGCGCCATACACGGTATCGCATTCGGTACCGTGACTGTAGGAGGAAATACGCTCGTTATCGACATAACACCACCGCACCGAAGGGGTGAGGCTCTCGGTTATTACGGTCTCACCAATAACGTAGCCATGAGCATCGGACCGATGGCGGGCCTGTTTCTCCATGATTCACATCTGAACTACAAACATATTTTCAGTATCGGGCTTATATCATGTATGATCGGTTTTATGGCTGCTTGGACTGTCAAAGCTCCGCGTAAGGCATCTGTCAAACGTCCTCCTGTCTCACTAGATCGTTTCATCTTACTCAAAGGTATCCCCGCCGGCATTGCACTTTTGCTTCTGTCCATTCCTTACGGTGCCACGACAAACTATGTGGCTGTCTATGCTCGCGAAATAGGTTTAGATGTTCCCACCGGTTTTTTCTTTACTCTCTTGGCTGTCGGTATGGGTATAAGCCGCATCTTTGCAGGAAAATTCGTAGACAAAGGGTATATCACACAAACCATATCTTACGGTTTCTATGTAGTTATAGCGGCTTTTTTTCTACTCTCACGCTGTTCTACAATCATCTTATGGAACGAGACATGGTGTGCCTTTGTATTCTATCTCGTACCGCTCATGCTCGGCATCGGTTTCGGAGTAATGTTTCCAGCCTATAATACCCTGTATGTAAATCTTGCCTCCAACAGCCAACGCGGAACAGCCACAAGCACTTATCTCACATCATGGGACATCGGAATCGGCTTGGGGATCTCCAGTGGCGGCTACATTGCACAACATTATGCCTTTAACGCCGTATATCTATTCGGAAGCATACTGTGCATTGCTTCCATGCTGTTCTTCAATCTCTACGTAAGTCCGCATTATCATCGTCATAAAGTACGCTGAAACAGACACATCATTAAAATGCCATTTTGTTAGCCTATCTGTCTTTTTTTCTGTTTTTTAATGCAAGAACTGCTTAAAAAACACGTTATTTCTTGATTTACGTCAATTATTCAAGCATATCTCTCAAATAATGTATATTATCTCTTGACAGTCGTTTTTTTTGATCATAACTTTGCAGCAAATTAAAAGAATAAACAGTATAAAAAAGAAATCTAAAGAATAGTGCAGGTAGAAGTTTTGAAAGGTAAAAAGGATTGTTCGGATAATTAAGTAAAAAGATTGAATTAAAAAACACCTGCCGAGAAAGGAAGCGAAAAGCAATGAAAAAAGCATCATGGGTGAGCAGAATCGATATGGTTCTGTTCGCCCATGATTTATTCTCCTTAATTTATTTCTCACTTTTTTTGGTAAAAATCCAAAGCAGATTTTATTTTAATTAGTACTTTTGTTCCGGTATAACCCAACAGAATAAACGAATGAAAACCGGATTGACATACACAAGTACACTTGCCGTAGAAAGCAGGCATCTGGCTGTACAGGTCGGAAGCGGAGACCTGGAAGTTTTGGCCACACCGATCATGTTAACATTAATGGAAAATGCAGCCATGCTTGCCGTAAAAGACGTATTGGAAGAAAGCATGACTACCGTAGGCGGATATATAAGTTCTTCCCATCTCAGACCCACGGCCCCCGGACGGACTGTTACAGCAACGGCCATACTGACCGCCATAGACGGACGTAAACTGACATTTAAAGTTACGGCTCAGGATGAAACAGGAATTATAGGAGAGGGAGAACATCTGCGTTTTATCGTAGATCGGAAAAAATTTATGGCACGGATAAAAGAATAAGGTGCAGAAACCTTATCCGGGATTTCTCTGCACCTTATTCTTTGTATAAGTGAATATCAATTATTTCTTTCAATACCGTAAGGAGTGTTGATCATCCTTATACATACAGGATTTTCCATTCCAACTTCACTGTTGTCAGCTGCACGACGGGGCACACTGCGGTAATAGTCATAATAATCATCCCAATAACCATAATCATTCCAATAGCGATCATAGTTGCGCAGTGTAAAACGTGTTGATGAATATACACCGTCCATATAACCTCTGAAATAATCCGGTGACAAACTATAGTCCGAAATATTGCAATCCAATTCCGGATTGTCAAACCGAAGATATATGACCCCATTCATAACCTTCCACATAAAACTGTGCTCTACAATCTCCAAACGTCCGCGACGACGATAATAATCCGTCTCGTAACCATATCCCTCAGAATATCCTCCATATTCATGAGGAATAAACTCCAGATCCGAACCGACAGCCCGATTTCCGTCCACCATCATTCCTAAATCGCCAAACCAGCGCCCAGAAAGAATCTGTCCACGATAGTCATCCCCATCCTGACACCCGTTCAATACTACCACCAAACAGCAGCACACTAACAGCTTATAACAATTGAGTCGATCCATCATCATGATTATTTAAAGGTTTATAGGACAAAGATAATGTTTCTGCTCTCTGGTTAACCAAGAAAAACCCTATAAAAAACAGGGATTCTCCTATTTATTATACCTCTAGTGCTCCGATGATCTCAGACACACTCCGGTAACCATGGCGTTCCAAATATTCATCGATACCACGGGCCACTTTAACCGTTACAGACGGATCTATAAAATTAGCCGTACCGATTTCCACTGCAGAGGCTCCCGCCAGCAAAAATTCTATCGCATCCCTTGCGTTCATAATGCCACCAAGTCCTACGACAGGAATCTTCACGGCCCTGGCCACCTGCCATACCATACGCAAAGCTACGGGCTTCACCGCCGGACCACTCAATCCTCCGGTCGAAATAGACAATACAGGACGACGCTTTTCCACATCAATGGCCATACCCATCAACGTATTAATAAGACTGACTGCATCTGCCCCGGCATCTTCTACACTACGGGCTATATCCGCCACGTCCGTTACATTTGGTGAAAGTTTTACAATCAAAGTCTTATCATAAGCCTTGCGTACAGCTTTAACAACAGCAGAAGCTCCCTCTGCAGTAACTCCGAATGCCATACCTCCCTGCTTTACATTAGGGCAAGATATATTCAACTCAATAGCCGGAATATTCTCCAGTTCATTAATCCTCGCCGCACACTCCGCATAGTCTTCACAACATGAACCCGATACATTCACGATCATATTAGTGCGAATACCCTTAATCTGAGGGTAAATGTGTTCACAAAAATAATCGACTCCCTTATTCTGTAAGCCTACACAGTTCAACATTCCCTGAGCCGTTTCCGCCATGCGAGGATAAGGATTCCCCTCCCTAGGTTTCAATGTTGTACCTTTAACAATGATACCACCGATGTCTTCCAAATTCACAAAGTCAGCAAATTCCAGACCATAACCAAAAGTACCGGATGCCGTCATCACAGGATTCTTCATGTGAATCCCGCCTATGTTTATACTCAAATCTGCCATAACAATTTATTTATATTAAACACCGGTCCCTCTTTGCACACACACAGATGTCCCTCCTGCGTATTCTCTACACAGCAAAGGCATGCCCCAACTCCACAAGCCATCATATTCTCTAAAGAGACTTCACAAGTTATACTATTAACCTTAGCATAATGTCCCACAGCCATCATCATAGGCTTAGGACCGCAGGTAGCGATGCGATCAAAATGCTCACGTTGCAACAAAGAATGCTGTGTAACAAAACCTGTTTCGCCTTCTGAACCGTCTTCTGTCGTAATATATACATCACCCAATGCCCTGAACATTTCCAATTGCATCAAATCATCGACAGACTTAGCACCCAACAGAAATACAGGACGGCATCCCATCCGTACCATCTCCTTACCCATATAAAGTAAGGGAGCCGTTCCAACTCCGCCCCCAACAAGCAAAACCTTTTCCTCTCGTGAAGCAGGCATAGTGAACCCCTTGCCCAAAGGCAATACAACATTCAACAGATCCCCCCTCTTCAAGGTACCTAACTTACGAGTACCGTCTCCAATCTCGTGAACTAAGAACCATACTTCATTCCGCTCCTCATCTACATAATTAATAGACACCGGACGACGTAAAAAGGTTGTTTCCGAACCGTCTACTTTTAATTCTGCAAACTGACCGGAATGCATCTCTGGCAAAGTTTGCTCGGATGTAAGTTTAAGCAAAGTATACCTTTCTCTTAACCGTTCATTAGCCGACAACTTAAGATCCAAAATATATTTCTTCATATAATAATTAAGTATATTCTAAATGGAAATATAAAACTCGTACAAAGGTAACGAATTATATCAAAACCATTGGCAAAACAGACTCTTTAATTGCCATGTATGCTTTGATCCTTAGCCCCTCTATAAACTCCCAAAATAAGAATGCCTCATAAATGTAAGGATTATCTTTAATTATCAGCTAAAAACCTCATAAGTTCCATCATCAAAAAAAATCCTTATTTCTGTAATCCTCCGCTGTGGTTTGTCTATATATTTCACAACCTCCCGAACTATCGGAATCTGTTTCTTTTCATCATTATCTTCACTCACTATATTTAAATCCGACTGGGATGCCATATTATCAACTATCGACGAACCAAACAAAGGCAGAGATTTACTACCCACTTTTTCATTCGTTCCTTGTTCATTATACTCTCCTTCTAGTATCAAATTATGTGACTCATTAGTTTTATCTGAAACAGTTGTATACATATCTCCCTCACCAAACATCAGCCAATTTATGGCAATATCAGGAAAGCGACGATGAATTGCACTCACATGGTTGTTTGTCGGATTGGTTTTTCCATTGAAAATATTTGAAAGAGATGCCGGAGATACTTCTATCGCTTTTGCAAAATCCTGTTGTGTCATATTCTCCTTTCTCATAATTTGTAGTATACGCTCCTTCATTTTTTTCTTAGCCCTCCTCTATTTTTTATAAATTATAATAAGCATTTTACGTTTACAAAGGTAAATATAATAAATAAAACATGCAAGAAGTATAAATTATAGCCCTATGTTTTATTTTATAAATATTCACAAAAGAAAATATACCTATTTATAAAAACATCCTAGTTACTTTTTACCTTTATAAAAAGAGTAAGAATAAGGTTCTCTGCTAAAACCTTATAATAAACTTCATATTAAAACACTTAAATAACTGGATACTTAACTATTATTATAGTAAAAAAGAATATAATACAGTCAGTCTATTCATCGTTGCATAATACAAGTGTTATTATAATAACACACATGCAATAAATCAAATTAAAATACTGGTTAAAAACAAGATATAACACATAATATATCACGAATAAATATACATTTATAAGTATAAACACCATTTGTCATTTTATAAATACCCAGAATCAAGTTCTTAAAATACTATTCATGGTAGTAAACAAATACGTATAAACAATAAAAATAAATCGTTTGATTTAAATATATTAATTAGCATGTTTATATTTAAAATGCAAATAAAACATAATGTAAATCCAAAAAAGACGAAGATTAGTTCATTTATCCAATACTAAAAAATTCAGGCCGAGAGCTAAAGTCCAGTCTGAATTTTAAAATCTCGCGTAATAAAAAATGAGCTAACGTTCTATATACAAAACAAATAACTTACTTTTTAACAGTTTTTTAAAGCCTCAAATAAATAAAAATAAGCCGTTTTAGTGTAAAATAAAGTAGGCCAACTCCTTCAAAAGATCACCAGGAGCAGCAATTGTATTACCTAATCCCTTCGATTTTGCGTCCATCTCACGTAATCTTCCAATTATTTGCATTACTTTCATCCCCGAATATTTTTGCATAGCTGGAATTATATTGCGCAATACCTGCCACCGAGGTTGCTCTATCCAATCAGCAATTCCTTCTTCCGTACGTTGCGGTGCATAATAAGCCACCATAAGATTACTGAAAAATCCGAACAGGACGGAAAGGGTTAACTGAAAGGAAAAATTCTTTGGATTATCGTTAAAATATTTCACGATACGATGAACTTTGCATATATCCTTTGCAACCAATGCAGACACAAGTTCAAAATTGTTAAAATCCTTGCTAATACCTACATGCTGCTCCACAAATGAAGCTGCAATATGATTTTCTCCTTCAGGCATAGCAATCGTCAATTTATCCAATTCACTAGAAACCCTTGACAGATCAGCTCCAACAGATTCACAAATCATCATCACTGCGTTCTGCTCCATCACAAAGCCTTTGCGTTGCAAATAAGATGTAACAAAACCTGGAAGTTGGCTATCATATACTTTTTTAGACTCAAACAAAACACCGACCCTCTGAATATCGGCTGCAAGCTTCTTCCTACGATCCAGTATACCGTGTTTATGACACAATATTAAGATTGTAGAGGACTGAGGAGATTCAAGATAATACGAAAGTCTATCTATTCCCTGCAAGTTCTGCGCTTCACGAACTAATACTACCTGATGTTCTGCCATCACGGGAAAACGTTTAGCAGTATTGATCACTTTATCAATTGAAGCATCAGCCCCGTAATATATCGTAAGATTGAAATCTTTCTCCTCTTCTTTTAATGCAGAATTAACTATAAACTCACTTACTTTATCTATATAATAGGATTCTTCACCCATTAAATAATAAATCGGCGAATAGTTTCCAGCTCTTATAGAACGAATGATACCCTCATAGGCTACCCCTTCTTTTTTTAATGCCATCAGTATTACTTTTTTTTCGTTTTACAATTCTCACAGTTAACTGACGAACACTTCTATCTTTATAAAAGTATTCTTCCATAAATACAGTTTCTGTTTCTACTATTTTTGTATACCTTTGCAAAGGTATTCCTTTATAAGGACCAAATTATACACTATCTATGCAAAGTTAGTAAATGTTCACATTAAATCTTCCACAGTATCCTATAAAAGTAATAAAACGAAACGGGCGAACAATCATATTTGACGAATTGCGACGTAAATATGTAACACTCACCCCTGAGGAATGGGTGCGGCAGCACTTTGTACACTATCTTATCACTTTTAAAAAATACCCACAAGGCCTTATAGCAAATGAAGTCTCACTTACACTAAACGACACAACAAAGAGATGTGACACTGTGGTGTATGACAGACAAGCACGTCCTCGTATCATTGTGGAATACAAAGCTCCACACATTCCTATCACCCAAAAGGTATTCAGCCAAATTTCACGCTATAACATGGTTCTTCATGTAGATTTTCTTATTGTATCCAACGGTCTGCAACATTTCTGCTGCCGCATGGATTATGAAAGAAACACTAGTACATTCCTTCCAGAAATCCCTGAATTCACACACCTTGACACTTTACTTGTATAAAACAAACAAATAGATTGCAAAAGAATTTATTGAAACAAACATTATAAAACAACAAGCCTGTGATTAGTCATATATCACAGGCTTATCTCTTATAAACTAAAATCAATACTAGCAAATGATTACTCCTCTACTGAGGTAGCCACACGACGCCGACGTTTCGGTTTTTCCTCCATAACCTTGCTCTCAACCTCTATGCCCGCCAACTCTGGATCTATCATAATTCGGCCACAATATTCACATACTATAATTTTCTTACGCATACGAATATCTAGTTGACGCTGAGGTGGAATCTTATTAAAACAACCACCACAGGCATCACGTTGCACATACACAACCCCCAAACCATTCCGACTGTTTTTACGAATACGCTTAAATGCCATCAACAAGCGTGACTCTATAGTTAATTCCAAAGATTTTGCCCTTTCACGTAGTTTCTCTTCTTCAGTTCTTGTCTCAGAAATAATTTCATCCAATTCAGACTTCTTCACATCCAAATCAGCCTGACGATCAACCATAAGTTCTGTACAATGAGATATCTCACTATTCTTATGCTCAATGGCCGCATGTGCCTCGCGAATACGTTTCTCATTCAGCTCTACATCTAATGTTTGATATTCGATTTCCTTACTTAAGGAATCATATTCACGATTGTTACGTACATTATCCAACTGCTGATTATATTTCTCAATAGAAGCCTTACAAGTCTCAATATTAACCTTACGAGTCGCTATATCTGTATTTAGTGCTTCTATTTCTGCACGAATTTTCTCAATACGAGTAGTTAACCCCTCTATTTCATCTTCCAAATCTTGAACCTCTAAAGGAAGTTCACCTCGTAACGTCTTAATCTTATCAATCTCTGAAAGCATAGTCTGCAATTGATACAGATTTTTTAGCTTCTCTTCAATCGACAAATCCGTCGCATCTTTCTTCATCTCTTTTGCCATAGCTTTACTATAAATATTTTATGGGATTTGTGTCCACTGCCGTCATATAAATCGGAAGTTCAGGACAAATGTCCCCTATTATGGAATAAAAAATTTCTTTTGTATATTGTTCACTCTGGTAATGCCCCATGACTGCAATCTGCATTTTCTGTTCATGGCCAAAATAGTTATGATAATGCATTTCGCCTGTCAAAAAGGCATCTGCCCCCTGAGCAAGAGCTTCATCCAGCAAAAAGTCACCGGCCCCTCCACAAATTACAACTTTATGGATATGACGTTGCAATAACTCATTGTGCATCAAACATTCTATATGAAATACAGACTTAATACGCTGAAGAAACTTCAATGAATCTTCCGGTTGAGGAAGTTCTCCTATGATACCACTACCCGCCATTACTGCAAAATCATGTCCTCCGTCCTTAACCCTGACTGGACGTGAATTCAATAATCTCACTTGATTCATCTCTAATTTCTCTGCAATCTTAAAATTCACTCCATCCTCTGCATTATCAAGATTGGTATGCATCGAATAAATTGTCACTTCATTCAATATTGCCTTACGCACACACCGCTCTATCATATTATGGTCAGAAATTATCTTCAACCCACGAAATAACAACGGATGATGAGATACCACAAGATTGCAACCCAAGGATACAGCCTCTTCAATAACATCTTCAGTTACATCAAGACACAACAAAGCCCCTGAGGCTTCCACCTCCGTCAATCCAACTTGCAGGCCCGCATTGTCATAGCTTTCCTGCAAGGGCAGAGGCGCGAATCGTTCAAGGGCAAAAATTACTTCCTTAATTTTCACGTCGTAGAAAATTTATGCGAAGATACAAATAAAATGGCAAAATGCCAAAATGAAATATAGTTTTTATTATCCTTCTATATATCATCCGACAGACAAGCCACATCCGGTCCAGCATCCCCCTTATCTCCTCCGAAGAAAACAT
>CAJUGV010000003.1:0-124251 GCA_910586505.1 uncultured Paraprevotella sp.
TAAACTGGAAAACAATAAATTAACAATGCACAACGAAAATAAACTTTTTTGAGGGAAATTTTAAAGCAAAAGCTCTATCGAAAAGAATAAGAAGAAAAACAGGCCACTCTATATATAACTAAGAGGAGAACAAATTAAGGAAAATAATAAAAATGGTCTTGCCAAGCCATTTAAAAACTCAGCAAGACCATTATCCACAATCAACATATTAGTTACTTCAGTACTTTCTTCCCATTTATAATATACATACCTGAAGGCAACCCGTCAAGGGATTCAGCACGTCCCACACCGTTTCTGACAAGTCGGCCGTCAATGGTATATACATTAACCTTACTTTCCAAGGCCTCATTTCGGATTTCCCGAATACTCGTCATCTTACCGTCAATATATATACATACACATTCCGGAATAGCACCATCTATACGCAGATAAGCACGGAATCCATTCACATCCGCTCCCATCTCCGCTTTTGTGAAACTATCATCATCATAAGTATAAAGGTTACTATGATAAACAGCTCCCTTGTGGCTTGTACCCTGCAGACACACTGTCACATCACCATCTGTCACCACAGACTCATTAGCTTCGATGGCACCTGCGTCTAATGTCACATTTGTGAAATCCAGTTCATGCACAGAAGATGCGACCTGTACTAAATAAGGAACTCCCGCCTTCATCTCACTCACCGTCTCAAACTTCAGATCACAGTAAATGCCATTCATCTCCATACCTTTCAGTTCTTTTACGCTACGACGAACAAACTTTCTGTTCATCTGCGTACTCGGAACATCAAATGGAAGACATAATATATTCCACTCTCCGGCCTCCAATGTCTGGTGCACAAGCACATCACCATATAAACCGTCCTGTATATCGAAAGCTGCATCTTCCTCATTCAATTCCATCACCGCCTTACCATAATACATCAATGTCACATCGGCCATTCCTATCCAGTTAGCCGTGTTACCACGTCCGCACTTCACACCTATTTCAGCCGCTTTAGATACAGCTCCTTTCACTGTAAAATACTTAAATGTTTCCGCTGTCACTTCCGTCTGCTGTCCATTCAGATACAAGCTTACATTGATCTCCGACGGATCCGCATCACTTAATTCCACCTTACGGAACACGGCGGCTTTCAGTTCATAATTACCTGAAGGAAGTTCATTTACAGTCTGATAAATAGCACGGTTATCATTCTGAAGCACTCTGTCCGGTCCAATCCAGTTCTCTAAAAAGACACCAGAGTACTCATTGTCCCTACCGGAATTAACCAATGTACGGAAATTCACTGTCGCATCATTCAACCATCCGGTCGCATTGTCACAGGAAGCACTGGCTACCCTAAACGTCATGTCAAAACCTATTCCGTTAAGCGGCTCCGCATCCACCACATAGGCACGCCGGGCCGTCTCCAGATTATCACACGCAGCCTGCACCTCACCGGTCGTCAATGCCTTGTCAGCCATCACGCGCGCGCTTTTAATATTATTCCTAAAGATAGTGAGCGAAGAAGACAAACGCGGTTTGGAGTTATCTGCAATCTCGTCCACTATCGCTTTTTGTACCAAATAAGTATCATAAACAGTCATGATTCCGCGCGCGTTCTCAATCGCACCCATCAGGATGGAAAGCGCCCGGGTCAGAGAATCCGTAGTAATAGACGCGACATCCACATCCACGGCTTTATCCAATTCGCCAGCCACCGTAGCCGGAATCCGTGTACGGTCGAGCGAGTTTGCCACAGCCACCTGTGTCGCCCACATCTGATCCAGATCACCGGTATTCATTCCGAAATATTCCAGCACAAAGTCATTAAGCACACACCACGATGTGGCTACATCGCACTGCGCTCCCACTGTCAGCAGGCCGTCTCCCACAAACACATCCACACTGATACGCGAATCACCCGGATCGGCATTAAGGTCGGCTGCATTCTGACCCAGATGCAAACCTATATCCGTACCGTCCGCACGTGTCATAGCCGTACTGTAAACCGCCAAAGGAAGCCCTCCCGTAGTTTTTACAAACACGCGGAAGTTTTTATTCGAAGCCCCCTGATCACTTCGCGCCTGGGCACTCACGCGATAATTACCTTGCGGAAGACCGGTCAGCAATTGCTGTATGGTGAAATTGGAATGCCAGAATTCGATGACGCCTCCTGCAAACTTCGGATAATTGCCGTCACTGGACGTAACGGCCCATCCGGTAGCGTTGCCTATATCGAACCCTCCGTTTATCATGCGCTCCGTCAATATTACAGGATGCTCGGGAGAAGCATTGTCCAGACGATACTGTTCCATCGCCTTTACCAATGAAGAATAGGCATCCATACACTCATCGCCCGAACCCGATGTCAGTGCGTCCTGTGCCTCATTTCTGGCTTTCTGCAAAGCTCCATCCTTGTCCGTACCATAATTCAGCGTATCACTGTCTGCAATCATCGTCCTCAACAATAAACCGGGACTCTGATACTCCAGCGAAACGTCGGACATGGACGTCCATCGTGTACCGTTGCCATTACCTGCTTTCAAACCCAACGTTAGTTTTCCGCTGTTCACCACAGCCTCCACCTGCTCCATACGCAGCACGCCGGTAGAAGTTACAGGCGACGTAGCATCATTCACAAACAATTCTATCACTCCGTTGCCGGCACCTTTCTGTGCAGCAGCCTTGAATACATAACGTCCGGCAGGCATACCGCTCTTACACGTATATATAAGGTATTGCCCGTCCAAAAAATTGCCGGTACACCAACGTTCCATCATATTCTCATCCTTAGCATCACCACGCTGCGCATCCGATCCGTCAATGGCGAACACGCGGAAGTTACCACCCTCGGCATCCGTCATCCATTGCGTCACATCGTCTATGCTCACACCGGATGCCGTGGGAACAAACTTTCCGCCCTCAGGCAACAACATTGTCAGATCCACCGGAACGGAAGCCTGCGGCAAACTGCCCTTCCATGCCCTATCCATTGTCTCATAGGCCCGGAACACTTCATCGGCGGTTTCGGCTCCGGCAAAGGCATCAACCGCCCGACGGAGTTCATCACCGGCCAGATTCTCGCTCTCCAAGAAACTCAGACAACGTTCATAAACGGCCTTATAATCATCATAATGGACACGCAGCATCCGCACTTCGCCCAACAGTCTTTGGCATTCCACGGCACCTTCCACCCCGTCAGCCGTCTGCTTTTTCAACATCTCTATCCGTTGCATCAGGGCCGGCGTCACCATATCGTCTGTTATCTTGTCCAATTCGGCACGCATAGTCTCCAGGTCGGCCGCAAGATAATCCGTTCCCTCATAAACCAGACTGAAGTTATCCATGGCAAACCAGTTGCAGCCATTGTCCGAATAACCGAAGTTCTGATCGGACACATTCTTAGCTCCCAAAGTAGCCTTACCGTCCTTACCCACATAGAAGTTTACGGTAAAATGGCCAGACTCCCCTGCACGGGTCGCCACCGCCGTGTTCACCCCATCGGCATAAAGGTAAATGTCTTTCACGTAATTGCGTGAAGCATCACCGCTCCGTCCCTGCTGCGCAGCCATCACGGAAGCTCCCAGCTCATAACGTCCCGGCTTCAGTCCGGTGAGTGTCTGAGAGATATTGAAACGGTCCAGTCCCCAGCAGTTCATCCCGTTCTCCGACTGCTCGCGCCGACGTTCTATATAAGAAGAGAACGTGCCCGACACAGCCCCCGAACCTTTGACAAATCCCTCCGCATCGACATTCCACGATTCTGGCTTCTCACAATCAGGGTCGGCCAGCAGGTTTGTCAGCTCGTTTTCATTGGGAATGATATTGAACACCTTCTCCAGCACCACTCCCGACTGATTCGTCAGACGGAACGTCAGGGTATGCTCCTTGTTATCGGTCAGGGTATAGGTGTAAGCACCTCCCGTACCCAGCTTCTTTCCGGTCTCGTCGAACCATTCTTCACTTTCTATATAGTTCCAGTTGGAATACGCCGTAGAAATAACCACCTTACGGCCCTGCCCCATGAGAATGTCGCTGCCTTCCACTAAACGTCCGTTGTAAGTGGCAGTGGAAGTAAGCGAAGCCTTGATTCCTTCACCGCGTACTGCCACACTGAACAACTGTGTGCTCACCACACCGCGCGGATTGGTATAAGTGAGACGATAAAGTCCGGAATGATCGGCCGTAATCTGGCGTTGCTGCCCGGTAGCTCCGTCTTCCCATTTCCAGTTACCGGTATTTTCCTCACCCTCCGGCAAGGTCGCAGACAAAGTGAGCACCGTACCCGGCTCCACATTACTTATTTCCGCATAGCGTCGGGTAGCCGTCGGACTGCTTATCATCGGGAAAAGGATGGCAGGCACGTCCTCCCGGGCAACCGGCGCATCGTTGTACATCAAATCGCCGAATCCCGTATGATCGTAGCCACCGCTGTTGTTGCCATAGGAGCCTCCTCCGCGCTCCATTCCCATAATATTCTTCATCGTATGGCAGAAATTCATCGGAATACCCATACGGTTCTCATAATGGTTGATGAAAAGTTGCCAGATGGGACGCCACTGCCCGCGTCCCGTTCCGTTGAGTCCGCCCATCCACCAGTTCTGCGTGTAAGGCAGATTGTCCGTACCGCTGTTATAGGCAGCCACATATTCGGCCGCACCGGCCACCATCGCCGAACCGGCCAGTCCTTTAATCATCGGGTTCTGCAAGTTGCAGAAAGCGTTGTCACCCTGATTCCAGGCGGCTTCCAGCGCATACGACAACAATCCTAAAGCCGCCATGGAATGCCCCTGGTCGCGGCCGCTTTCCTGCATCTGGTTCAGGTAGCCCAACGGGCCGCGCCCATCTTTGTGAAACCAGGGCAGCAATCCCCATCCGTAGCCGCAAAGCCCTTGTCCGAAAGCATCGGGATGCAAAGCGGTCACACATAGCGACTCGTTACCCGGCCCTTCCTTCATCCAGTACATACCGTAATTATAGATATCAGGCAGGTCGCACAGAATGCCGAGCGACACACAGAACATGGCGTTACCGAGTCCCCAGTTGCTATGATAGTGATACCAGTTCTGTTCACGGAACACCGTGTCGTGACGACGTTCCAGAAAATCCTGCGCGGCTGTGAACCACACATCTATCATATACTGCTTGAAGAGTTCGAACTCCTCTTCCGGCCACCCTTCATAATCGCGCATGATTTCAGCGGCATTGATAAAAGGATAACCGGTGAAACCGGGAATCAATGACACATTGGTATTGCCACCCAAGGCTTTATTCCAGATACGGTAGGCATTCAGCACATCGACAGCGATATCGGCATATTGCTTCTCACCGGTAATCTTCCAAAGAAGTGCACATTGGTAGGCACGGTGAGCATTGCGATAAGCATTCATATAGTTCTGTCCGGAAACGCCACGTATAATCACCTCGTTCACTCCCCAGTTATGCCCGTGATCTCCTCCCACACACGGTGAATACCGCAGCGCATCAAGCGCCTCCTTGGTCAGTGAATCCTCAGCGGCAAGGCGTGCCCTGACAGCCTCGAAATCGGCCTCAGAGTGCAAAATGCCCGGATGGCGGAACTCCGTTTCCTGCGCCTGTACAGAAAATGCCATCAGCACTGCACTAAAAAGGCAAGATAAAAGTCTTCTTTTCTTCATGATATAAATTTGATATAAAAAGTAAATACTCGTTTCCTCGTTTTACCCTATTTACGAATAAACCTCTCGAAAAGCACAAAGAAAATATACTTTTTCGCAGAAAAAAGAAAAAAAACGACAGGCTGCCTCTATCATGCCTTCCACTTGCCGGCAACACAGGCTGAAGATACATCTGAACGCGCGCCCTGAAAACAAAAAATTTTACTGCGCTTCATTTTTTATTTTCTTGCGGAGTAAAATAAAAAATGAAGCGCAGTAAAATCTCCCGGTCTCCGCCTCAC
Organism: uncultured Paraprevotella sp.; assembly: GCA_910586505.1. Lineage (GTDB taxonomy): Bacteria > Bacteroidota > Bacteroidia > Bacteroidales > Bacteroidaceae > Paraprevotella. The sequence goes on from CAJUGV010000003.1 coordinate 5,927, forward strand.
AAAAAATACCGGCTCACCGACAGGGTCAGGAACAAGCGGCCCTCTCCGCATTTTCCCGATGCGCCAGAATCGACTTCATGTGACTCTTCGCCCACTCCGTCAGTGAATGTATGATGGGAACAAGCGATTTACCTGTTTCGGTCAGCGCATACTCCACCCTTACGGGAACTTCGGGATACACGGTGCGTTCCACCAGCCCGTCGGCCTCCAGTATGCGCAATGTGTCGGCCAACACCTTGGCGGATATATCGGGAATCAGTTTACCCAGCCGATTGAAACGGATGGAACGGTTCTCATCTATGATAAGAATGACCAACAACGCCCACTTATTTCCGAAACGCGCCACTACATTGCGGATGGGACAAATCTCAATGATTGACTTTTCTTCTTTTTTTGCCGTCATAAACTCTTGTTTCTCTGTAAAAGTAACCTTGCAGTAACTTATACACAACCATGTAACTTATTGTATATAACAAAGATAGAGTTTATCTTTGCATTGCAAAAAGGAACAGCAAGGCCCTGCAAATTTAGTATATTTATGCTACATAACGAACAAAAAAGTATTCACTCAAAAAGAAAAAGCAATGAAACAAATTGAACAGACCGCAGCAGCGGAGAATTTCAGCGCTATCCATCTGGGTCCGCTGAGCGAACTGAACGAGTACGTGCTGGAACTCTCACCGGAGATAAAAATCCCCGGCAAAGTATTCGGCGGCGCGGCACTCGGCGCCACGGGCAGCGATTTTTCATTCCAAATGTTCCTGCCGGGAACGGAAACCGGATTCCTTCACAGCCACCACACCCACGAGGAACTTTATTTCTTCCTGGGCGGAAAAGGAGAATTTCAGGTAGACGGACAGACGTTTCCCATCTCCGAGGGCAGCGTGATAAGGGTGGCTCCGGCAGGCCGGCGCTCCGTCCGCAACAACGGTACAGAACCGCTTGTGATGCTTTGCGTACAGTACAAAGCCGGCACATTCTCCTCTGAAGACGCCACCGACGGAAATATCCTGAACGAAGCCGTAAAATGGTAGCGCGGCTCCCGGCCCTACCGATAGAACAACCCCGAACAGACGGTGATGGATGCGCAGCCTCAACCCGCGCATCCATCACCTTTATTATATATACGGAAGCGAATCCTACCGCTTGTCTCTACTCCGAAAAACAAGAATGCGAAAACAAATAAGTAACGATTTATTTGGAGAAACGGACAAAAAAACTTATTTTGCGAAAATTTTCAACCGGACATCCGCGACAAAAAGCGGACCTACACTAAAAAGAATATGTATATGGCTATAAAAAGAATTTTTGCATGCTGCATTTGCCTGACCCTGACGGCCCTGATAGCAAAAGCACAGCATAGCATCAAAGGGAAAGCCACCTACTACTCTGACAAACTGCACGGACGAAAAACAAGCAATGGTGAGCGGTATCACCGGGACAGCATGACCTGCGCACACAAGAAGTTCCCTTTCGGCACCCTGTTAAGAGTAAGGAACACACTGAACGACAGGGAAGTGGTGGTAAGAGTAACAGACCGTGGCCCCTATGCGAAACGGTATATCATTGATTTGAGTAAAGCAGCCGCCCGTCAATTAAATTTCCTGAAAAGAGGGGTATGCCCGGTAGAGATCACCCCCATATCGCCCGACAACATCCCGTTCAGGGCTGAAAACGGCGAGATAATCCCCAAACTGAATCTGCAATTTCAGGACATGACGATGTATCCCGTACCGATATGGCGGCAGCAACAAATCTTACAGGAAAAAAAGCCTGACCCGACCGAAATAAAAAACATAGACAACAAGAAACAATAGAAACCAACCGAAACACAAAATGAAAAAGAAACTCAAAAAGGAGTCTGTATGCGTACAAGGCGGATGGACCCCCAGAAAAGGCGAGCCGCGCGTCTTGCCAATCTATCAAAGCACGACATTCAAATACGACAACAGTGAACAGATGGCAAGGCTGTTCGATCTGGAAGATACCGGATATTTCTACACCCGGCTGCAGAATCCCACCAACGATGCAGTAGCTTCCAAGATCGCGGAACTGGAAGGCGGCGTAGGGGCGATGCTGACCTCCTCGGGACAGGCCGCCAATTTCTTTGCCGTATTCAACATCTGTCAGGCCGGCGACCACTTCGTCACCTCCAACACCATCTACGGAGGCACCTATAACCTCTTCGGAGTGACCATGAAAAAATTAGGGATCGAATGTACGTTCGTAGACCCTGAATGGGACGATGAACGTATAGAAGCTGCTTTCCGCCCCAACACCAAATGCTTCTTCGGCGAAACCATCTCCAATCCGGGCGGACACGTATTCGACATCGAGCGTTTCGCACAAATGGCCCACCGGCACGGAGTGCCCTTGATCATAGACAACACCTTTGCCACTCCTGTCAACTGCCGCCCCTTCGAATGGGGAGCAGACATCGTGACGCACTCCACCACCAAGTATATGGACGGGCATGCCACCGCAGTGGGAGGCGCCATCGTGGACAGCGGAAATTTCGACTGGAACGCACATGCCGACAAATTCCCCGGACTCTGCCAGCCAGACGAAAGCTACCACGGACTGACCTATGCCAAAGCTTTCGGGAAAATGGCCTATATCACAAAAGCGACAGCCCAATTGATGCGCGACCTGGGGTCGATACAAAGCCCGCAAAATGCGTTCTTGCTTAATCTGGGACTGGAGACGTTGCATCTGCGCATGCGTCAGCATTGTGCCAACGCACAGGCAGTGGCAGAGTTTCTGGAGAACAACGAACGGGTTGCCTGGGTGAATTATTGCGGCCTGAAAAGCAACAGGTATTACGAACTGGGACAGAAATATCTGCCGCAAGGTTCGTGTGGCGTGATTGCATTCGGATTGAAAGGTACGAAGGAGGAAGCCATCCGTTTCATGGACAGCCTGAAGATGATTTGTATTGTCACCCACGTGGCCGATGCGCGCACCTGTGTGCTGCATCCGGCCAGCCATACCCACCGTCAGCTTTCGGACGAACAATTGCGCGAGGCCGGTGTGGCTCCGGATCTGATTCGCCTGTCGGTAGGCATCGAGCATGCCGACGACATCATAGAGGATATACGGCAAGCTTTGGATGCTTCAAAGTAAACCGGCCACGGCATACTGAAAAAGTCCCCCGGAAAGTGTTCAAGACACTCTCCGGGGGATTTCTTTTCATCCGGCACCATACGTATGCAATAAGCCGGCGCACCTGATGGAACCGTCACAAGAACGTTTTAATAGAGTCAAGCTATTTACCTCACGATTATTTTCTTTGTCGAAAGACTGCGCCCGGCAGCATCCGTCAGTTTCACAAGATAGAAGCCGTCCGGCAACTCCATCTCCGTTCCCGACGCTCCGACCGCCTTTCGCCCCACACATACACCGGACAGGGTGAACACGCCCACCTTGGCCGCAAATGATGACGCACCGACAAGCAACGTATGCCCGGACACCGTCACCGAAGGCGCATTCCCGTCGGCAAAAACCTCCGCCACCTCAGTCTCATCCGGCAAATTCGCACTCCCATATCGGTTCGTATTCCCGAATTTTACTTTATAAGGCCACTGCTCGTCATTCGAATCATCATCATCCCACACCTGTCGCCAATATCTTTTCGGACCACCGCTTACTACAAAATAAAGCCGCTTGCAACCATCCGGACAATCGAAACTGACCGTATCGGAAGGGGTACGGAATACCGACTTACCCATATCACCGTACACCCGGCTTCCATCCTGCAATTGAGCTACAAACCCATAACGCCATTCGGCCAAAGATGCATTCTTTGTACGGTAACCGGGTTCACGGTTCAGGCCGTGGAAACAGGCCGTCACAGTCGTGGCCTTTGCAGGCACATTCAATTTAATGATGTTATGTCCCGTATTCTCGGGCGCCGCCTCCGGATTGATACGCCAATAGTTATCGTCGATGCGGGTCATGGCCGGCTGCGGACGACTGTCTATCTTAGAGGCGCCATATCCCTCCAGCGCAGGAATATCCCACGTGGCAAAACGGGCGGCACAATCATACATCTCGTCATTAAACTCAGCATCCGTGATACGAGTGATGCGCATATAGGCCTCCACCGCATCCTCCGGATCACGGCTCTCACGCCACAAACGCCCCATGAACGCCATGCCATGCTTATAAGTCCAGTAGTCCTGTATAAAATAATTGTTATAACGGGGACTTTCATGCAGAATATGCTTGTGCACATTGCCCAGATAACCGTTGAACCATTCGTTGTTGAACTGATCTGCCGGCATAATCTTATAAGCCTGCCACTGCGCACATTGTTCCCAGAAAGCACACCCCTTTCCGTTTCCGGGCGCATACATCCAGCCGTTGTTCGTACCCATGTCACAGTGCACCTGATATTGAAAACAATGGCCTATCTCATGATAAAGTGTCTGCCAGTTACGTGAGGGCGCGGCCCAAGGCGTAAGTGTCAGCAGTCCGATGAGATTGTCCACTCCCGATCCTGTGGCCTCCCATTCGGAAGGCTCATAACGCAAACGGATAACCATCTTATAAGTATCGGTCTTCGACTGCCCGCGACGGATATACTTCAACGAGTCGGTATAGAAATCGAAAGCCTCGTCGGCATTCCTCAGCACCTGATCTATATCTATGGTATGACTCCCGCAGGTAAAGGTTTTCGGGTTGTCGCCATATCCTTTTTCCCAAAAAAGAATCCAGTTCTTAGACTGACGGGTGCGCCCTATATAGTAGGCGTTGTTCGGATCATCGACATTTCCCATGGACCACTGCGCCGTATAGACTTTCTTGTCTACAACCTTCGTCGTTTCTTGCAGAGCAGTGCGGGCTTCCTCTATTCCGGCTTCCGTAAGTGTCGGATCGGCAAGAGCAGACTTTGCTTTCCGAATGGCTTCCTCCATCATCCCGCTCTTCTCCTCGTCTTCGCCATACCAGCCCATCACCTGTTCGGCATAGCCTATGGCCTGAGACAATCCTGCATAAAATGAAGACGAATGCTCCATCGTTTCTATGATCCGCTCCAAAGCCGCCTTTGCTTCAGACATGGCCGCCTCGTCTAGAGGCTGGGCCGCCGCTGCCTCTTCTGCCGCAGCCAGAAGTTCTTCGGCCTGCCGGCGCACAGTTTCGTGCATATTCATACTCAAATACCTGTCGCGCACATAAGCCACATAATGTTGCAGATAAGCGGCATAATCAGCAGGCGTATTCTCTCCCATATAATGAAGCCCGAAGTTGTCCAGACAAACCCAATTGCCGGTGGCCTTCTCTGTTTTGAATCCGATGGTAACGCTTCCGTCCACCACCGTGAAATAAAGAAACTTCTGACTTTTCATCGTATCGGCAGGAGTTTCATATATACCCGCAAAAAGCACTGCCCCGGTCTGCTTCCCGCCGGCATTTACCGTACTGTTCGCCCCCTTCTGCTGAATGTTTCCTACTGCGGCCCGCAAACGGTACTTACCGTTGGGAATGCCTTGCAATGTCTGGCGAATGCTCACATCCGGCACACACGAACCGATATTGACCCAGCGCTCCAGATAAGCCGCCCCGGACTTTCCCGGAAAACTGGTATTGGTCTGTATGAAAAGACCGTCGTTTTCCCATCCCGCCGTTCCTTCCTCAAAACTCGGATTGGTGATACGGGAGGACATCACCAACGGCTTCTCTGCCGACGCATTCTTATATCTGAAAGTCTGTATGGCTTCCGTAAGACGTTGAGTATGAAAAAGGACATCATCCACCGAAGCATCGGCATCGTCGTATACAGCCTGAGCCGCATCCGTTGCCGCTTTCAGTTCTTCAGCAAAAAGACCCGTGCCGTCTCCGTAAACATTGCGTGCTGAAACCAAAGCCGAGTTCAAATCCCCTTTGTCCATGTCGTCGCAAAGAAGACGTACATAGTCCACCAGCAACTTGGCATGCGCAGCCGAGCCCGCCCCGTCGTCGGTCGCCAGTCCTACACGGATTTTTCCTGTGGTGCGGGATGTCAGGGTAAAAGTCAGCGTGTCCGTTTTCCATGCGCTTGCAGGAAAAGACGTCACAGAGGATACGGCAGCCGTTCCGCGAGTCGGTATCCAGCCCAGCAGACTCTTGCCTGAAGTTGCAGACCACACATTATAATATGCCGCACACAAACGATAGGTTCCTTTAGGTAGCGTTACGGTCTGTGAATAAGCCAACTGCATTCCCCATCCGGTAGAAAGGCCGAGCGCCCCTCCTTCCGAATCCCCATAACCGGATTCCGGCAATGCAAAACTATTGTTAAACGTCACATCGGGATTATAGGCAAATGTACCGGCCACAGTATAGGTGGCAGTTGTTTCATTGGTCCAACCGTACACCTCATTGATGATGTCACCTGAAACATTTCCCCGAAAACCGGCTCCATAGCTGAAGTTCCCGTCAAACCCATTATTAACCAAAAAGTATTTTGAAATATCAACTTGCGCCACTCCATGCAACGCAACCATGAAACACAACAAAACAATTAATCTTCTTTTCATGATATTAGGTATAATGTTTTCTCCTCAAAGGTAGACATTTTAAGACAGAAACCAGCCAAAAGGAACAAAAAAATCTCCGTAACTTCATACAGTTACGGAGATTTTTTATCCACACCATTACCGGCATTTATTCTTTCATCAAGTAGGCTTTAAAATCAACAAAATCCTTACTCATTGGTATGCTCTTCTTCTCGCCTTGCATAAAGGCCGACAACTTGGCCGGTATCTCCACGGGACGTTGTATGATATCCTCCACCGTCGACTGAAATTTGGCCGGATGCGCTGTTTCAAGAAATACACCGCATTCTCCTTCATGCAGCCCCTCGCAAAGCGCACGGTATCCGCAGGCTCCATGCGGATCGAGAAGATAACCGTTTTTCTCATAACAGTCCTTCACCGTCTCTACAATCTGCTCATCCGTATAAGCAGCTCCGCTGATCTCTGCTGAAACAGCGGCATGATCTCCCTTGTATAAATCGTAAATACGAGCGAAGTTACTGGGATCGCCCACATCCATCGCGTTGGCTATGGTCTGCACTGAAGCACGGGGATTATACTCACCCGTACGCAGATAATTATAGAAGATGTCGTTGGCATTATTGGCCGCAATAAAACGTTTAACAGGCAGTCCCATCACCTTACCGAACAATCCGGCCGTTATATTTCCGAAGTTGCCACTCGGCACGCAGACTACCAACTGGTCTGCCTTACCCATCTTCTTCATTTGTGCATAGGCATAGAAATAATAGAAAGCCTGCGGAAGAAAGCGCGCTACATTAATAGAATTCGCAGAAGTCAACTTCATATGCCGGTTCAGTTCCGCATCCATAAAAGCATTCTTCACCAGTGCCTGACAATCATCGAATACCCCATCCACCTCAAGTGCAGTGATATTCTTTCCGAGAGTTGTAAACTGACATTCCTGAATAGCGCTCACCTTTCCTTTCGGATAAAGCACATACACATGAATGCCTTCCACTCCCAAGAATCCGTTGGCAACGGCACTTCCCGTATCTCCGGAGGTAGCCACCAATACATTTACCCGGTTACCTTCCTCCTGCTTAATAAAATAACCCAGAAGGCGAGCCATAAAACGGGCTCCAACGTCCTTAAACGCCAATGTGGGACCATGGAAAAGCTCCAGTGAATAAATGCTTTCCGTGACTTTCACCACCGGACAGTCAAAGCTTAATGTGTCATATACAATCTGCTTCAATGTCTCTGCCGGCACATCCTCACCGAAGAAAGCATCTGCCACCCGATAAGCCACTTCCTGAAAAGAAAGGTCTTGTATCTCATCAAAGAACCCAGCCGGAAGGTGATGTATCACCTCCGGCATAAACAATCCTTTATCACCAGCCAGGCCTTTCACCACTGCCTCGTGCAATGTGGCACGGTCGGCCCTACCGTTCGTACTATAGTATTTCATAAATATGTCTTCGATTAATGTTTCATAAACTCGCGAATAAACTCATCTCCATGTAACAAACCATAACTTCCGCCCTTTGCCGCATCTTCATCAAACGTAAGTACATCATCTGCTTCTATGCCCGGATAATAAACTGTAAACGGAACCGGGTCCGATGTATGTGTACGATGCGCGCATGGCGTAGGATGATCCGGCAGCACGGCTATTGCCACAGGCTCATCCCAGTCTTTCACGGCTTCCGTAACGGGACCTATTATGCGCCTGTCCAAATTCTCTATTGTCTGCAATTTAAGTTCCACATCTCCTTCATGACCGGCCTCATCACTTGCCTCCACATGCAAATACACAAAGTCACCGCTTCCCAAAGCTTCAATTGCAGCCTGAGCTTTTCCTTCATAATTTGTATCAAACAAACCGGTAGCACCTTCTACATCTATCACTTGCAGTCCTGCATAACGCCCGATACCGCGCATAAGATCGACTGCCGTAATGACAGCCCCTTTCTTAATTTGAGGATATGTCGTGGTAAGCGGAGTCATTGCGGGACGGTTTCCTCCCCCCCAAGGCCAGATGCTATTGGCAGGATCACGACCTTCGGCCTTCCTGCGAAGATTCAAGGGATGACCGGCCAACAACTGTTGAGAATCCATAATAAGACGATTCAACAAATCCGCCGTTTCTTGAGCTTCGGGGATCTCAGCCTCAACCATACAGGTCTGAAACGGTACCCCCGGTACATCATGCGGAGGAGTACAACGCAAATGCTTATTTCCTCCTTTGATAACCAACAGATGACGATACTGAACTCCCGTATAAAAATGAATACGTTCACTTCCAAGTTTTTCTTGCAAGAATCGAATCAGTACATCAGCCTCTTCCGTTTCCAAACGCCCACAAGAATGGTTTTTTATATTTCCTTCCTCAACACAAATCAAATTGCAACGCATCGCCAAATCGTCATCCGCAAGCTCTACGCCTATACTGGCAGCCTCAAGGGGGCCACGACCTTCGTATACTTTAGACTGATCATAACCCAATATAGAAGAATTGGCAACCTCGCTCCCGGGATGAAACCCATCCGGCACGGTCTGTAACATTCCGCTACGTCCCATTCTGGCTATCTTGTCCATATTAGGGATTCGCGCATATTGCAGAAGTGTCTTATCGCCTAATGCCGGTATTTTCCAATCGGCCATACCGTCACCTAATATAATGATATGCTTCATTTTTATCTTCCTACCTTATTATATATTTGCTATACTCATAATATCCGCAAAAACTCCGGCAGCCGTAACTCCTGCGCCTGCACCATATCCTTGAATCAGCATAGGATACGTCTTATATCGTTCTGTAGTCAACAGGATTATATTATTGGACCCTTCCAAATTATAGAAAGGATGCTCACGCCCCACCTCGCAAAGTTCCACGCTGGCTTTACCGTTTTCATAACGTGAAACAAAACGCCAGCGCTTTCCTTCACTCTCCAAGACTTTGCGACGCCGCTCAAAATCCTCGTCCAAAGACGGGAGATTTTTCCAAAAATCTTCTAACGTGCCTGTAAAGAATGAATCGGGAACAAATAGATGTTTCTCCACATCAGCCTGCTCGATACGATAACCGGCCTCACGTGCCAATATAACCAATTTACGGATCACATCCTTTCCACTTAAATCAACACGGGGATCAGGCTCACTATATCCCTCCTCCTTGGCCAAACGCACTGTCTCACTGAAAGGAAGGTCCTCCGCAATCTTATTGAAAATAAAATTCAGAGTGCCGCTCAGCACTGCCTCTATTTTCAATATCTTATCCCCACTGTTCAACAAGTCATTCATCGTACGGATAATGGGAAGCCCTGCACCGACATTTGTTTCGAACAGGAATTTAACGCCGCGTTTTCTAGCTGTCGATTTTAATTTCTGATAAACAGTATAATCCGACGAAGCGGCTTCCTTATTGGCAGCTACCACCGAAATATTATGTTCAAGGAAGTCCTGATATAAACCCGCAACCTTCGGACTTGCCGTACAATCCACAAATACGGAATTAAATATATTCATCCCTATTACTTCGTCTCTTAAACGGTTCAAATCACTGGGAGCACTATGAGACAACTGTTCTCTACAGTTATTCAGGCTGATACCCTCACGATCAAACATCGCATTATGTCCGCTGGCTATACCGACCACTTTCAGTTTCAAGCCTCTCTCTCTCATCAATTTCTCACTCTGCTGCGCCAGTTGTTCAATCAGGCTACTTCCCACCGTCCCTACTCCACATAGAAAAACATTCAGTACCTGATACTCTGAAAGAAAAAAACTGTCATGGATGACATTCAGCGTCTTCCGTAACGATTTCCCGTCTACTACAAAGGATATATTAGTCTCCGAAGCACCTTGCGCACAAGCTATAACATTAATTCCGCTTCGCCCAAGTGTTCCGAATAACTTCCCTGCAATTCCAGGAGTGTGCTTCATATTCTCACCCACAATAGCAACTGTAGCCAAACCGCTTTCTGCCTTCATCCTATACATGGCACCCGTCTCTATCTCCTTGGCAAACTCTGCGTTCAATACATCACAAGCCGCCCCGGCATCCGCATCACGCACACCAATAGAAGTGCTGTTCTCAGACGACGCCTGCGAAACTAAGAACACACTAATTCCATTATTCGCCAATGCGGAGAATATGCGGCGGTTCACACCTATAACACCTACCATTGACAAACCGGAAACCGTAATCAAAGTCGTACCGTCAATACTGGAAATACCCTTAATTGGCTTTTGATCCGCTGCTATATCTTGCTTTATGACAGTTCCTCTTCCTTGCGGATTGAACGTATTCCTTATCAAAATCGGAATATTCTTCATACACACCGGATAGATTGTGGGAGGATAAACAACCTTAGCTCCGAAATTACAAAGTTCCATTGCCTCCACATAGCTCAACTCATTAATAGTATAAGCCGTAGATATAACTTTAGGATCGGCCGTCATAAAACCATCCACATCTGTCCATATCTCTAAGAAAGAAGCATCCAGCGCCGCTGCTATAATAGAAGCCGTATAATCAGATCCACCACGCCCTAAATTAGTCACTTCGCCCGAATCTGCATCCGTTGAGATAAAACCCGGCACTAAAGAAACCTTCGGAAGATCAACAAAAGTCTTCTTAACCAGTTCATTCGTCAAGTCTGAAGCCAATAACTGACGCCCAGACTTTATCTCCGTCTTGATAAAATCACGCGAATCGAACCATTTTGCATTCTCAATCAACACTGCAGCTATATGGGACGACAAGCGCTCACCATAACTTACGATAGCAGCAGAAGTCTTTGACGAAAGATCACGGATAAGATATACCCCCTGATAAATACTTTTCAATTCATCCAACAAGGCATCCACGGTTGCCAATAACCACTTCTTTTTTTCTTCCGAAAGAATTATCGTTTCTATCATCCGGTGATGACGCTCTGCCATTTCCTCAAACTCTGACAGGTAAGACAAATCCCCCGATACAGCCAACTTGGACGTTTTAATTAATTTGTCGGTAATCCCACCTAATGCGGACACCACCACAATCACAGGTTCCGCTTCAGCTTCAACAATCTTTTTTACACTCAGAATACTTTCAACGGAACCTACGGACGTCCCTCCAAATTTTAATACTTTCATATATTGATGTCTTCTAAAATCAGCTCTCTTCGCATACAGGCCCACAACACCTGCTTCTACCGCTCCAAGACCATAATGTTACAAAGTTGTTCGTTTAATGTATAACTGTGGCAAAAATACGAATTATTTATCGGAAAAAGCTTATAAAATAAAATTAATGTGTAATTTTGCCTTATAATTTATCGAAGACTATATCACAATCACATGACAAAAAAAACATTTCTTTTCTACATACTATTGCTACTGAATTCGATGTCAGTCCAAGCCGCTCCCCCTTTTGACGACGGCGCACCAATGCTTGCAAGCAGATGGAGAGATTATAAAAAAAATTCCTACTTCGGACTGAGATTCGGCTTGAATATACCTACAATACGCTATAAAGGTACCGGAGGTGAAGCACGTACCAATCCGTTGCCTCGTTTTCATGTAGGCCTGATCTACGGAAATAAATTGGGAAATGGTCTGCCGTTCTTTCTTGAAAGCGGTTTAGTGTATACGGAGAAAGGCGCAGAAATAGAAGCTACTGCCGAATACGAATTCAAAAAATGTAACATGAGATATTTGGAGATCCCCATTACACTCAAATATAAGGTCAATACTAATGCAGACGACTTTACCGTACAACCCTTTTTCGGCGGATTCATGGCATTCGGAGTGGGGGGGACTACAAAGCTTTACGACTCACGTATAAAAATAGACCCGTTCGGTTCAGACCGATATAAGCGTTTCGATGCCGGCTTGCGCATTGGCTGCGGCATCGCATATCAAAACTTTTATTTTGAAATGGGCTACGACATAGGATTGTTCAATATCGCCGGCCAGAAATATAGTGAATATCACTATGACGATTTTGACGGGCACATACGCACGGGCAACCTTACCATGTCCTTGGGAGTTGATTTTTAACTCCCAAGAAAAGCGACGGCAGCCTCAGCACAACGCTCACCATCTATACCGGCCGAGACAATGCCTCCGGCATAACCGGCCCCTTCTCCACACGGAAACAATCCTTTCAGTCTTACATGCTGCAAAGTCTTTCCATCCCGTAATATACGGACAGGCGCAGAAGTGCGGCTCTCCACTCCTATCATCACAGCTTCATTAGTTAGAAACCCGTGGGACATTTTTCCAAAACGCCGGAATCCGTCAGCCAGCCTCGCAGTGATAAATTTGGGCATCCAAAAATGCAACGGAGAAGACACCAGCCCTGGGGCATACGAACTCTCCGGCAAATCATAGCTCAAACGACCATTTACAAAATCGGCCATCCTCTGAGCCGGAGCTGTCTGCCGATTGTTTCCCTGTTGCCAATTCTGTTCTTCCAATGCTTCCTGCAAATACATCATCGCCAACGGATGACACACATCCGGCTCTCTTCCGGAAACACCCATAAACTCCACTACTGATTTTTCTTTCAAATCTTCCGGATGCAATTCCACCACCATACCGGAGTTACTCCACTTCGAACCTCTATTGCTGGGCGACATGCCATTGACAACAGTTTGTCTCGGTCCGCTGGCTGCCGGGACAACAAATCCACCCGGACACATACAAAAACTATACACCCCACGGTCATCGACCTGCTGTACAAAACTATACTCTGCAGCCGGAAGATACTTACCACAGCCGTTCTTACTATGATACTGAATCTGATTGATTAATTGCGAGGGATGTTCTAAACGAACTCCGACAGCCAATCCTTTGCTTTCAATTTCAATTCCATTATCACATAACCAACGATACACATCGCGGGCCGAATGTCCCGTAGCCAAAATAACCGGACCGAAAAAGCACTTTCCTGTATTCGTCTCAATACCTTTTACCGTGTCGTGTTCTATTATCAAGGCATCCATACGGGTCTCAAAATGCACCTCTCCTCCACAGGAAAGAATGGTCTTGCGCATGTTCTCAATCACTCTTGGAAGTTTATCCGTACCGATATGCGGATGGGCATCCTGCAAGATAGAAACACTGGCTCCATGCTGACAGAACACATTCAGAATCTTATCCACACTGCCGCGCTTCTTGCTACGGGTGTATAACTTACCATCTGAATATGCCCCTGCACCACCCTCTCCGAAACTGTAATTACTTTCCGGATTCACTTTATGCTCACGTGAGATTTTCGCAAGATCCAATTTACGTTCCCGCACATTCTTCCCGCGCTCCACCACAACTGGACGACAGCCTGCCTCTATCAACCGCAAGGCTGCAAACAACCCGGCCGGTCCGGCGCCCACGACGATAACCTGCGGACATCCTTCCACATTCCTGTATTCCGTTCGAACGAATTCTTCATCCTCTGGTTGTTCGTTGATATAAACACGCACTTTAAGATTTACAAATATAGTACGCTGACGGGCATCAATGCTACGTTTCAACACCCTGACAACCGTCAAGGTCCGTTCATCCTTCCCTTTCTCATGAGCTATATAACGGCGTAATGCCTGTTCACTATATGCCGTTTCCGGCAATACTCTCAATTGATATTCTTCTATCATATTCTTTTTTCTTCTGTTATTTAACCGAAAAGAACGCGAAGAGCTTCCTCCACTTTTCTCACAGGTACCAATTCTATTTTAAGATTCGACGCATCGAACCCCTGCATATTGTATTTGGGCACTATCATTTGCCGGAAACCGAGTTTGGCTGCCTCTGCCACGCGCTGCTCAATCCGGTTGACCGGACGTATTTCCCCGCTCAGCCCCACTTCGCCCGCCATACAGACCCCACTCTCTATCCCCGTATCTACATTACTGCTCAACACTGCGGCTATCACCGATAAATCTATGGCAGGATCCGTCACTTTCAGTCCACCGGCAATATTCAGAAACACATCTTTCTGAGCCAGTTTGAAGCCCACTCTTTTCTCCAATACGGCTAAAAGCATATTCAGACGACGCAGATCGAAGCCGGTAGCCGATCGCTGTGGGGTTCCGTATGCCGCCGTACTTACCAAAGCCTGTGTTTCGATGAGAAACGGACGCACACCCTCTATAGCAGATGAAATAGCCACCCCGCTCAGTCCCTCATGATTCTCGGTCAACAACAGTTCCGACGGATTGCTCACCTGTCTCAAACCATCCTGACGCATTTCATAAATGCCAAGTTCGGCCGTACTACCGAAACGATTTTTAATGCTTCGCAGAATACGGTACATATAATGTTGATCACCTTCAAACTGCAATACCGCATCCACTATATGTTCCAACACCTTGGGCCCGGCCAGCGACCCTTCCTTATTAATATGACCAATTAGTATGACCGGAATATTGCTTTCCTTGGCAAACTTCAAAAGTAAAGACGCGCATTCCCGCACTTGTGAGATACTGCCGGGCGAACTGTCTACGGCTTCCGTCATAATAGTCTGTATGGAATCTATCACCACCAATTGAGGTTGCTCATTCCGAATATGCAGGAAAATCCGTTCGAGCGAAGTCTCACATACTACCATACACAACGAGCGAGCCAAGAATCCATCTTTGCTTTCTTTCGTTCGCTCCGCTTCCGGCACCAACCTGTCGGCACGCAATTTCAATTGCCGCGCACTTTCCTCTCCACTGACGTAAAGCACTCGCTTGTCCGTCAACTTCAACACCGTCTGTAAAATCAAAGTAGACTTTCCGATACCGGGTTCACCGCCCAAAAGCACCAGCGAGCCGGCCACCAAACCTCCTCCCAACACACGATTCAATTCATCATCGTACATGTTCAACCGGGGCTCCTTTTCCGAAACGATCTGCCCCACAGGCACAGGATGGGGATGCTGTTGTTCCCCTGTCAATGCCTGACGGAAGCTACCTGCTACTGCAACCGACGCATTTTCTTTCCTTACGGTAAACTCCTTGAATGTATTCCATTCGCCACACGACGGACAACGCCCCACCCATTTCGGCGACTCCTGTCCACAATTGCCGCATACATAAACGGTCTTATCTTTTGCCATAATCCCACATTCGTCTTTTAAAAGATAAAAATACGGAGTTTTCCGTAAGCCACCATAAAAAAAGTCGAAAAAATGATTGAGTCCCTGACGTTAACCCTTCAGACTGGTAAGTATTCCTTTTGTCCTGACTGCAACAATTTTATTGAAGAGTCTTTCATATCTTAAAAAGGTAACGTTTTAAATACAATTCTCTGCTGTCCCCAACTTCAAATCTCAAAATAGATTTCCCTTTGGAAGCATTTCTTTGCAAAGGAAAATCCATATCAAAAGGAGAGCTACCTAATGAAATAATAGCAGAACCGTTGTGTTCCATACTATCTACCAATCCCCTTACAATTCTTTCTATACGGTCATTTTTCTTATCCGGAAAAGCTCACTAATCTCTTTATTATAACTGAATCTTTGTTCGTTTCTTCCTTGTATCTGAATGTAAATACGATTGTTTTTCTGATCTATTCTAACTTTCTGTATTATAATTTCCGGACTTTTCTTCCAGAATTTAGGGTTGTATTCATTATTGAGAGACCATATAACAAAGTTACAGCCTATCTTCTTTACACCATCCTTCAACTAGTAAATTTCCATTTTTTCTTGATCCGTGAAAAGTCGGTATTCCCATACACGAAAAAAACGCCTCATCGTCCGAACAGTTTATCCTTGAAGCCAAAGAAAATGAAAAAACAGTTCTCTTCGGCAATGGGAACGCCAACGGATGTATTAACCTTTCCAATGTAATAACCTTCTCTTCACCGGCCGGATGGTATTCGCTTCGCTTACCGACCACCCGCAGTTGCCGCCTGCCGGACACCATCATGGACGGAAAAAGGTATCTCGCCGCAAGCCCTGGTACCGTTCAGAGAATCTTGACAAGAAAACAGGAAGAGAACAGGGGGAAGTTCCTTATATAGAACAAATATTACAAGGAACTTCTACCACTCCCAAACCGACTTCAGTATCTTTGATCAAACCATCACATCCAACATTTCCGAAAGCTCATCAAACGATCGGACAATCTCCGTCTCACCCCCCTGCCTTAATGACATATTCTGGCCGCTGTTCACGGTTAGACTTATGGCCGACACAATCCCTTCATTCGATAATACCACACGAAATCCCTTTCTCACCAGAAGATTCTGCACCCAATAGCGCAACGTTTCGTCTGTAGCCGTCAAACTCACGGCTTGCCTGCCATCGTTATCCGGCGCATACACCCCACGCATCCGATCAAAGCGGATAGAATCACCGCCAAACAGCTTATCCATCCATCCCGAAAGCACAAGTTCCTCCGTCACACCGCACACCATTTCACGCTCCTGTGTCATCAGCCACAAACGGTCGGCCATGGCCAGCGCCTGATCGGTATCATGCGTAGAAAGCAATACAGCTTTATTTTCTTTTGTCGCCAGTCTGCGCAGCAGTTTCATCACCTCTATCCGGCTTTCCACATCCAGGAAAGCCGTCGGCTCATCCAACAATATCAACGGACATTCCTGTACCAGCACTTTGGCAATCATCGCCTTTTGTCGTTCTCCATCCGATAGCTCAGCCACATAGCACCTCGATTTGTGTTCCATACCCACATCATGCAGTGCCCTTGTTATCAACCCCTTATCGCTTCGACTCAACCGACCGAAAAAACCGGTATAAGGCTGACGCCCCAAAGCCACCAGTTCATACACCGTCAATCCGCCGGCCTGCATACGGTCGGTCAGTACCACTCCGATTGTTTTGGAACGTTCATGCCCCGAATAGCAATCCGACGCACGCCCCATGACATTCAACCGACCGGATAACGGTGGCTGCATCCCGGCCAGCGTTCGCAGGAGCGTGGATTTTCCGGCCCCGTTACATCCCAACAGACAAGTCAGTTCCCCACTCCGCAGACTAAAGTTCAAAGAAGTGTGTACTTCCGCTGCTCTCCTCCCTTTGCCATAGCCGGTCGTAAGCCGTATTCCTTCAAGCACAGTTCTCCGTTCCATCAGTTAAAATACTGTATTCTACGTTGATTTACTATTACATATATAATCACGGGAGCACCCAGCACGGGAGTGACGGCATTGAGAGGAAGCAACCCTTCCTCGCCGGGCAGGATACAAACCAGGTTGCAGAACAGCGCCACGGTTCCGCCACAAAGCATAGTGACAGGCAACAATGAATTATGGTTCGATGTACCCAGCATCAGGCGGGCCACATGAGGAACCGCCAGCCCGATAAACGATACCGGACCACAAAAAGCCGTGACAACAGCCGTCAATAATCCAGCCACCAGCAGCAACAGGCCGCGCGTCAAACGCACATTCACTCCCAGATTCTCGGCATAACGCTCACCGAGCAACAAGGCATTCAGCGGTTTGATCAGCAAGACGGACAAAAGCAATCCCACACAAACCAAAGCCGCAAACCACGGCAGTTGGTCCAGCGACACTCCTCCGAAGTTCCCCATCCCCCAAACTACATACGAATGAACACCTTCCGCTGTGGAAAAAAAATTAAGCAACGAAATGGCCGACGAGGCCACATATCCCATCATGATACCGGCAATCAGAAGCATCACGCTGCTGCGTATCAAAGTAGACAAGAATAATATCACTCCCATCACAAGCACGGCCCCCGCAAAAGCACCGGCCACCACCGCCAGAAAACCGGACAAGGTAAAGGCTCCGGCTGCCAAGGTCCCCCCTCCGGTCAGTATGACCAAAGCCACACCGACACTCGCACCCGAACTGATACCTAAGATCGAAGGGTCGGCCAACGGATTATTGAACGCTGTCTGCAACATCAGTCCGCATACTGCCAATGCCGCTCCGCAGCACCATGCCGTCACACACAACGGCAGGCGTGACTCCCACACGATGAAAGTCCACACCTCATTCTCTACCCCTCTACCTGCCAGTGCCCGCCATACGGCTTCGGCCGGCACATCTACGGACCCCAACAACAGATTGGCCGCCGCCAGACACAGCATGACAACCACCAGCACTCCTACACAGATACGTCCCTTACGGTCTCCTGTTATCATTCTCTCTATTCCGCTAATTTACTAAAATATCTTCCTCCGTCTCCTTCCTCCACATCGGGATGGAAAATCTTTATCAGATCTTCCAACAGCCATTCGGGATGAAACGGGGTCTCTTCATAATAAGGCACATGCCCCATGTTGCATCCGTACACACGCCGTTCGCGAAACGCGCGGAAACCGGTATACGGAGCATAATCGTTTTTCAGTTCCCGGTAAGTCTTATCCCCGGCCGCATTATACTTTATCAACCAATAATCCGCAGCCGCAGCCTTTTCATATACCGTCTCGAAACTCAAAGGCACAGCCCCGCCATTCGACATATAACCGAACACATACTCGCTGCCGGCATCGGCAAGCATCCGCCCCACCGTGCTGCGTCCGCCCGGCACATACCATGAACCGCCCGCCTTCAGATCGACAAAAACTGTCGGTTTCTCCTTCCTGTGCGCCACTTTGCCGGCCCACCTCAGATATTCGGCCTCCACACCTGCAAAAAGCGAATCGGCTTCGGCCTCCTTACCGAACAGCATCCCGTAAAAACGCATCCATTCGGCACGCCCCAATGCGGAAGCCTCCATATAATCGGCACATTCTATTATCGGAATATTCAATTTGTCCAGCCTTCCGTATCCTCCGCTATTCTCAAAAGGTGAAAGCAACACGGCATCGGCATGCAAAGTCAGCAGCTTTTCTATATCCGGGTTCAGACTGCTACCCAAATCCGCCACTACCCCTGTACGGCAACCTTCTTTTATATAAGGAAGGTCGATGTACCGGAGATCGCACACACCGCCCACCGACGGAGATGCCCCCAGTTCATCGACCAGTCCGCAATGAACGGACGAATAGACCACCGCCTTTTCCAATGGCACGCGAACCACTGTTCCTTCTGGCAGATCATCCGGCAGCGGTCTGTCCCGTCCGACAAGGATATAAGTATGCAAGATTCGCAGTGTATCCCACGGGTTACGCAACGCGACGACCCGATAGCCTTCATAGGAAACCGCATGCAGGTTCACCGCATATTTCCACTCCAGCGTATCGCCGCCCCCAGACCGTACGGAGACCGTTTTGCCCCCTCCCGTACAGGACATCAGGAGCAAAACGACTGCAAACCATACTGATACTCCGCTTTTTTTCATTGATTCACATGAGAGGTAAAGAAGAATATACCGCAAGGTCCTACCCCCGTATCCACCTTTTTCAACAAATCGCCGGCGGCATTATAGATATGAGCATATCCCGGTGTGGAATATGAAGCAAAACCGCCGGACATATTATACGAAGTGAGCACGACATAACCCTTCACCGGGTCGGCGGCAATGGCAGCAGGTGAATCGGCCTCCAGAGGGAGAGCCGTCACATGATAGGGAGTCTCCGCCAGATTGACAAAGGCATAAGATACAGTCGGGGCGCCATAGGGCGCATTGACCACATACAGTTTATCCGTACCTTCGGGAATATCGGCCATCGTGGCATCGGCCACTTTCACATGGTTTCCGTTCACCAGATCCAGCCGATGCACGGCCGCACCTACCTGGTTCCACTGAGCATCATACGTGCCGGAGCACAATACATACACATTGCCCCGTGCATCCGCCTCCATCTGCACCGGATTGGCCGGCACCGTGATATCACGCGTTTTGGTAAATGTGGCCAAATCGATTTCCGACACCGTCGTTCCATTACCGTAATCGGAATTAGGCACATACAGTTTGTTATCGGCTACGGCCATCTTCTCAGGATAAGATCCCACAGCCACCGTACCCACAATACGGAAATCCGCCGTATCGATCTTACACACATGTCCGGAATAAAGAGACACATATACGTAGCCGTCCTTCCCCACTACGTCACGCGGCTGGCCGATCGTCGCATGGCCGGCCAGAGCAATCTGATACACGGATGTGAAATCGTCCTTTGCACAGATCTCTATGGTATTGGATGCCGTCACGGCCGTATAAATCTTTTGGCCGTAGATGCAACTGTGGTTGGGCGTTTGTCCGAGTGAACGGGCATTTTTTCCTGCGAAACGTCCCGTTGCGGCTACAAACCCGTTATAATCCACTGTAGTAAAATCTCCGTCGATACCCGCACCCTGGCTCCCGTTGTTCAGAATCAGTACTCCTGTGCTCACGGGAGTAGCTTCCACATCCGGACCATTACCCGTACCGCCGCCGTTCGCAATCTCCTCTTCATCGTCGCAAGCAGCCAAAGACACGGCAGCAAGCGCCATAACAAATAATTTCAAGTGTTTCATTTCCTTCCTTTTTAAAGTTTCACTATATATTAAGTATCAGTGTCATTTTCCACGAACGCCCCGGCATCGGATAAAGCCGCACGACATCATATTGTTCGTTTGTCAGATTGAGCACGTCGGCACGCAGCGTAAGTCCTATCCCGTCCCATCCGAATTCCCTCCATGCGGCAATACCCAGCTCGTGATGAGCATCCAGTCGCGTGATGTCCATATTTTCGTTGGTCGAATAGCGCCTGGACATTCCCGTGCCGTGTATACTGACATTCATCCAGGGAGTGAGCAGGGCCAGCGAACCGCCACCCGAATGACGCGGTGTGTAGGCAATCTGGTCCTTATAGTATTTTTCGGACGGCGAAGTCACGTTCACAGCATACTGGTATGTATAGTTTGCCGTCAGCTCCGTCCGCAGCCAACCGGACGGTTGCAGCGACAGGCTTACCCCTGCATCGGTTCCCATAATATCCACCTTACCCACATTCACCATGTTCCAGAAGAACATGTTCATAGGCATCGCCACGATTTTGTCTCTCACCTTATTGTAATAGATATCCGTCCGCACCTCCACACGAGGCCGCATTCTTCCTTCCCGAACGCCCGTCACCGTAGCCCCCACATTCAACTGCCGGGCCTTCTCCGGCCGCAGATTCCTGTTACCCATCCAGGTGTAATAATTATCCGTAAATGTGGGCATGCGGAATATATCCTTATAAGAGGCACGCAACGAAAACCGTCCATGTACGGGATGCCAGGCAAACGCAAGTGAAGGCGACAGCCTACGTGCATCGCTTGCTCCATGCCCCTCTTCCGCTCCATGTTTGTAGATGGCTGCCAGCAATGTGGCCGTGGTCGTAAACACATCGGTTCCCAGTTTGACGGCAATACTTTCCAACATGGTATGACGCCAGGGACGCCTCACGTCTATGGCATTACTGCTCAACATCGTATAGGCATAATCGGACGAAAAGGAAACACTTAGGATAGACATCGGAACATAAAGAACCGAAGCCGAAGCATAATGCTCCTGCTGCCGGTATACATTCCGCTTCACATGACCGGGATATTGCAATCCCCTGTCGCGATAATGCGTCTCGGCATAGTTCCCCTTGGCATGGGCCTGAAACGAAAGGCCGCCGGACAAGGCCGTCCGGAAATGAATCTGCCCGAAAGCATTGCGAAAATGCTGGCTCTCGTTGTTTTCCGGATTATAATAAACCACCGGTCCGGGCAAATCCTTCCGGTTGTCGTAAAAATAAGCCTTTCCCTGAAAACGGGTGGCCGAAGCCGGACGATAATAGACATTCAGTTCCGCCATGCCGCTCTCCACGGCATTGTTGGTCCGCTTTTCCGTGGTCACAAGAGAATGGTTCGTCAGTGTAAAAGGATAACGGTTGTCGGCACGCATGTAATCGGCTTGCAGACGCATGCTCCATGACGTACCCAGACGCTGCTCCAGTTTCAGCCGCGGATTCACGTATCCGAACGAACCGGAAGAGAGACGCATTTCCGTATGATTTCCTTTTTCCCGGAAAAAAGGCGCCTCCGAACCAAGATACAAAGTGGCAGCAGATGCCAGGTTTCGGGCCGGCACAAAGATATCGGCGTTGTCGCCCACCACCAGCGTCAGGCGGTCTACCTGCTCCAGCGAGAAACGGCTCAGATCTATCTGACCGCTTTCGCAGTCCGTCACCGCCATACCGTCATATACCACGGCCGTATGCGTAGCCCCCATGGAACGCACGGAAAGGGTTTTCATCCCCCCGGCACCTCCATAATCACGCACGGTAGTGCCCGACATGCGCCTCAGCGCATCGGCCAGATCGGTAATGCCTTGTTTCTCCACATCCTCTTTTATAAGCGTCTGTGAAGCTACCGTACGGTTATTCCATTTCAAGCGGTCGGCCTGCACTTCCACCGTGTGCATCTGTTTTCCATTCAGATGCAAGGAATCCGCCCCCTCCTCCTGCGCACAGACAGGAAAGGACATGCACGCCGCATACAGGCATATCTTGGCCCGCACCGTCGCGCCCGGCTTTACGCTGAAACAAGCCCACGACATTCTTTTCATTACTCAAGCTTTCACTTCGTAAACACAAAGTATTTAATCCTTCATCCCATCCCACGGAGAATCCGGCATGATTACGTTTTGCAGGTCTTCTGACTTACTCCGGCTTGTCGGCCTTCCCTCCTTATATAATATAAAGAAGTGGCATGAGGTTATAGACAAGCCGCACAATGAGCTTACAGCAGCGGGACTGTCCGGGACTTTCACCCGATTCCCTTTTCATCCGCCGGCCCGAATGGCATCCCAATAGTCCGGTCGGAACAAAACTGTCGCAAAGATAACTAAAAAAACGACATCAAAAGCAAATTTCGTTGACTTATATCAAGAAAAAGACACAAAAAACATAACAATTGTCTTTTTGTTTGTTCAGGGAGAACAATCACCGTACCTTTGTCATGTCATAAGAATTAAGAAATAGTTAGTTTTTAGGTATGGGGCCTCAGGAGAAGGCTTTGTTTAGGTAAAAGATTGTTATTAAAAAAAGAAAGGAAAAAGATTATGACAGGATTAACTATTGTATCAGTTGTCATGGTAATTATGGCTGCTGTAATGAGTTCAAAGAACAACAACGGAACATCTTTCGGTTCGAAAACTTCCGGATTGTTCGGGAACTAAAAGAAAAAACGGTGCGGATCGCCCGAAAAGCCCTGCACCACAGTTTGAAATCAATTTAAAACGAATAAGATGGGGATGCCTCGCAAGAGACATCCCCATTTCCTTTATTTTACGGAATGTATTGCGTAACTTTGCACCTGTAAACAAAAAAAGCTGCATGAAACAGCCGCCCGAGATAGCGATCATAGATGCCAACACCCTGTCCTGCATAGGACTTCGCGAACTGATAGAACGCATGATGCCTTTTGCCGTCGTGCGCACGTTCAATTCTTTCGAACAACTTATCCGCGACACACCGGATATGTATTTCCATTATTTCATCTCCGCGCAGACGCTCATCGAACACAGTTCTTTTTTCGTGGAACGCAAGGAAAAGACCATCGTACTGACCAACGGAACCGCCGGTATGCCCCAATCGTCCCATTTCCACACTCTGAACATCTACCAGAATGAAGAAGCCATGATACGTGCCCTGCTACAGTTGCAACAGAGAGCGCATGCCCACGGGCGACATCTTCCGCATCCCACGGCAGAAACAGACCGGCCGGCGGAACAGACCGGCGACCCCAACGGACTTTCTACACGCGAAATCGAAGTGCTGACCCTCATCGTAAAGGGTATGACGAACAAAGAAATCGCCGATCGCCTGTGTATCGGCACCACTACGGTCATATCCCATCGCAAGAACATTACCGAGAAACTGCACATCCGTTCCGTTTCCGGACTCACCATCTATGCCGTGATGAACGGTTACATCGAAGCCGACCGCATCTGACCGGCTTCTTCTTTCCGCATACGGACGGGACTGACATCGTTTATCCCCGTATTTCCTGTATTCCGTGTCCTGTACAACAGACGCGGACCGGGTGTGCGGAACCGTCCGGACGCATAAAAAAAAGACAACTTCCTTCAGTTGTCTTTTTTCAGTTTCATTATCTTGATGGGGCAAGCCGCCACGCATTTGCCGCATTTGATGCAGTCGGCATGCAAATATCCGGCCTCGTTCCCCCGGCTAACGTAAGGCTCAAGCTGCATCGGACATACGCGGGCACAGCTTTTACACTTCATCTGGCAGGTATCGGCCACCCGGATATTCATGAATCCTTTAGGTAAAGGTGCGTGCCTGGGCGACACCCATGCCGAAAGTGTACCCATCGGACAGAAGGAACACCAGGTTCTCGGCGCATAGACAAAGGACAGAACCACACCCACCACGGTGGTCACCAATATGATAGTCCAGAATACACGCCCCATTGCATCCGGGTCGCCCCAGGCAAAAAACATCTGCACACCGAACATCGCGAAGATGAATATCACCATAAAAAGACGGAAACCGAACGTACGGACAAACTTCGGAATCGGACGGTGCGGCGAGTATTTGGCCAATACACGGTCATAAAGGCTGCCTCGCGGACACGCATGCCCGCACCACCATCTTCCGCGTTTCACCGCAAAAGCAACAGGAGCTATCATACAGATGAGCGCCAACAACCCGACAACGGGATAAAAGAATCCTACCACAAGATAAGCCAACAGTATCCAGTAGAGCGGATAGCCCTTAACGGGAAGATACCTGTGAAATTTTTGAGTCGCCATATCATTATCTTTTTTTCCGATGCAAAATTATAAACGGAAGGATTGACCTGCAAGTGATTTTCCTTATCTTTGTATTGATTTTATCTATTATAAATACCATGACACTACAGCAACTCAAATATATCATAGCTATAGACCGCTACCGGAACTTTGCACGCGCAGCCGCCGAACTGGGCATTACCCAACCCACACTAAGCTCTCTGCTGCAAAAACTTGAGGCAGAACTCGACGTGCGCATATTCGACAGGTCCAACAAGAGCGTCTTTCCCACCTCCGTCGGACAGAAAATACTGCGCCAGGCAGAGAAAACAGTAAATGAGGCCGAACGGATACCGGAACTGGTTGCCGAAGACAAAGGAATGGTGACAGGGAATTTTAACCTCTCGGTAGGCCCGACCATCGCTCCGTATATTCTTCCTATGTTCATCAAGACATACACCGGAATGTTCCCGCAAGTCAGGTTGTCCATTGTGGAGATGAAGGCGGAAACAATGCTGGAAGCACTGAGAACGGGAACGCTCGACACCGGCATTGCCATAAGCGGGCATGCACGCGACGGAATATTGGAGATTCCCTTATACACGGAACCGTTCTGGGTCTATATCGCCGAAAAGTGCTGGCGTAAGCTGCCGGTATTCAAACCGGAAAATCTGGAGCACGAGCAGATGTGGATTATGAAGGAGTCGCAATGCCTGCGCGACAGTGCTTTCAGCTTTTGCAAAGCCCGCCACATCGGCAAACGAATATACGAAGCCGGAAGCATTGAGACACTCATCCGGATTGTCGACGAAAACGGAGGCTTCACCATCATTCCGGAAATGCACCTGCCCCTGCTTACCCCCAGACAGCGCGGCAATATCCGGCGCATCGAAGGAGATTATCTGTCACAACGCCGCGTATCGATGTATATCAGGGAAGACTTTATCCGGGAACGGATGCTCAACAGTGTGGTGCAGGCTTTAGCGGTTTTCGTTTCTAAAAGCATGATGGAAGAAAGGATTGTGAACTACGGGATCAGGCTGTGAGACGGAGCAAGACGCAACGCGCTCTTGTCTTTCTTTCTTTTTAATCTTATGACAATGTAAATCTCCGGAAAGGAAAAACATATACAAACATCCGAATGGTCTCCCTCCCGAAAACGCCACCAAGGTTATTTCCCACCCTTTTATACAGGAAATAACCGGCCGAGATTCGCTTCGTTCTCCTCTCCGATAGCACAGATGCCGCGGATTCCATTCCTGCGAATCGGCGGCATGACATTTTGCCACAACTTCGGTTCTCCCACAGCCCTAATGACAAGATAAACCGCATTCCACGCGCACGCCCCGCCTGCAACAGTAAGCAAAACCGAAGGTTTGCTTACAAACGGCTTTCTACTTTTTGTATGCCTACGATATCCATCCGGCAGCAAACGGAGCCCGCCCGGTTCGGAAAACGGCATCCTTGGGGAGGGCAGTCCGCACTATTGCGTCCCACGCTCCGGTTTCATGCGGACAAAAATCTTTTTTACTCCGCAGCATAAAATATTTTCGACCGCTCGGAATTGTGCATATATGCAGTATGCAAGGGCTATTTATACGTCTGCATTGAATATTTATGCAAACATTTGCTCCCCAATCGCCCAGAATAAATATTTTTCACGTGCGAAAAACAGCGGAAGATAATGGTATCCGGAATCA
Organism: uncultured Paraprevotella sp.; assembly: GCA_910586505.1. Taxonomy (GTDB): domain Bacteria; phylum Bacteroidota; class Bacteroidia; order Bacteroidales; family Bacteroidaceae; genus Paraprevotella. Next base: position 32,725 of record CAJUGV010000003.1, read on the forward strand.
TCCCGATACAGAAAAATTTTTATAAAAACACACTGTATCAAAAGGTGCAGACAGCCTATCAGTCATGGCAAAATCCTAATAAATAAGGATTGATTCCTACCACGAATCCTCCTAACTTTGCACCCCGAAATAAAGATTTACGGATGAACAGACTTTTTTTACCGACAGCCCTGCTTCTTGCCGCCATGCACCTGCATGCGCTTCCCGTCGAAGAAGCGGCGGAAGACAGCACCAAAGTGAACGACATAGAGGAAATCGTGATCATATCCTCTCCCAAAGAAACAGGTAAACTGCGCCGCATGCCGATAGCCGTCTCTCTTTTCGACCGTGCGGCATTGGACAACCGACACGCCGGCTCACTCAAGGACTTGTCGGAATCCGTACCCAATTTCCATATGCCCGACTACGGCAGTTGTCTCACCTCGGCGGCCTATATACGCGGTGTGGGTTCGCGCATCAATTCCCCGGCCGTAGGCCTGTATGTGGACCACGTGGGGTATGCCGACAAAAGTGCATACGATATCGAACTGCTTGATGTGGAACGGGTAGACGTGCTGCGCGGCCCGCAGGCCACGCTTTACGGACGCAACGCCATGGGAGGCCTGCTGCGTGTGTTCACGCGCAATCCGCTGAACTATCAAGGCACGGATGTGAAACTGGGTACATCGGTAAAAAACAAAGGCTATCAGCTTTCCGCCTCACACTACGGCAAGGCTGGTTACCGGACGGCCTATGCCCTGAGCGCATATTACAAACACTCGGACGGATTTTTCAACAACGACACCCGCCATGAACAGGTGGGAAGACATGAAACCGGAGGCGGACGCACCCGCCTCATCTACCTGCCGTCGGAAACCTGGAAACTGGATTTCACGGCCGACTACTCCTACCGTGAAGACCATGGTTACCCTTACCGTTACCTGGGAGTGGCCGAAGGCGAGGAAACCAGACCCGACCGTATAGGACGCATCATCTACAACCGGCCGTCGTTCTACCGCCGCAGCTTGCTGAACGCCGCTCTCAACGCACAGCATACCGCCGGACGCTTCATCCTCTCATCCGTCACGGCCTTTCAGAACCTGAACGACAACATGACGCTCGACCAGGACTTCACCGATGCCGACTTCTTTACCCTGAGTCAGCGGCAGCGCATCAATTCATGGAGCGAGGAACTCACCCTCAGAAGCCGCCACAACAGGCACTGGGAGTGGACAAGCGGCATCTATGCCATGTATCAGGCCCTGCGCACGGAGAGTCCGGTAGAACTGACACGCGATTTCATGCACACCACCTTCGACAAGGCTAACGAAGCATTGGCCCCGCGCCGCATGTCCATCTCACTGGACATGCCCGCCCCGGCCTTCCTTGCCGACGGGACTTTCCACACACCGTCGGCCGATGTGGCGGTATTCCACCAAAGCACGTTCAACAACCTCTTCGGAGCGGAGGGGCTGTCGCTCGTGGCAGGATTGCGGCTGGAATATGAAAAGATGAAGCTGCGCTACGACTACGGCGGACAAATGGACTACGGCATACGGATGACCTCGCCCATGATGCCGCTCGCACTGAACGGCTTGTCGGACGAAAGCCGGTTTGACGGCCGTCTGACGCACGACTATCTGCAATGGTTACCCAAAGTGGCCCTGCAATACCACTTCTCGCCGCGCAACAATGTATATGTATGCTGGAGCAAAGGCTACCGCAGCGGAGGTTACAACGTACAAATGTTCAGCGACCTGATACAGGGCGACCTGAAAAGCCGCATGATGGGTTCCGTCAAAAACGCAACCGCGGAAACGCTGGACCGCCCTCCTTACGACCGTATGCCGGAGGCCGTAAAACAGATGATCACGGGAAGTATCCCGCAAGAGAAGTTTACAGGCACACCGGAACAGACACGTTTTAAACCGGAATACAGCTATAACTACGAAGCCGGCGGACATTTCTCCTTCTTCGACGGACATCTGGAACTGGATGCCGCCGTGTTCTTCATGGACATCTACGACCAACAGATCTCCAAATTCGTCGGCAGCGGCCTGGGACGTGCCATGACCAATGCCGGACGAAGCCACAGTTGCGGCACGGAAATAAGTATGCGGGGAGGAGGATGGGACCAGCGTCTGACCTGGCACGCTTCCTATGGATTCACGCACGCCGCATTCAAGCGTTATGAAACACAGGCCGCCGATGCGGAGACCGAACTCGAGGCCGTAGATTATAGAGGAAACTACGTACCGTTTGTCCCCACTCATACGATGGAAGCAGGGGCCGACTACGAACAGCCTCTGAAACACCGCAGCATCAAATCGTTCTTTATCGGAGTGAATATTACGGGAGCCGGAAAAATATACTGGAGCGAAGACAATGCGTTCAGCCAGCCTTTCTATGCTTTGCTGAACGCTCACGCCGGTTTGGATTTCGGAGCGGTGCGCCTCAATGTCTGGGGCAAGAACCTGACGGCCACAGACTACGACGCCTTCTTTTTCACATCGGGAGCCACTACACGCAATCTGAAATTCGGCCAGCAGGGCAATCCTTTGCAGTTCGGTGTGGACGTCAGCCTGCACTTCTGAATGGCATAGCAGACCAAAGGCCCCCTTACTCGTTCCATATTCCGCAATGCGGACAGCGCCCCTTCGCACGGAGTTTGGTTCCGCAACGGCCGCAGGCGTAGACACAGCGTGCATAGCGGTAATAACGGTACAACGCCCAACCGGCATACAACAAAAGAAGAGGATAGCCCACGAAGTATAATGTGGTGAGGGAGAACACAAGATAACAGGCCGAACATACGCCCAGCAGGCCGAACAGGTATAATACGGCGCTACGAAAAGGCAACTGACGGCATACATCCTCCACCGAAGCGATGGCGAGAATGACAATCAGCCACACAGAAGCGATAAACAGGCTCAGAATAAACGGAAGGCCAAAAGGATTGAGCGTAGGATGAAAATAAAACTCGGTCCATGTGGCGGGCACAAATCTCTGCATACTGGCATAGAGCGTGGCAGCGCCCGACAGCGTAAGACACAACAAGGTGGGATAACAGCTTCCTATATCGTCGAAATGCACAATGTGGAAGCGGCGCCGGCGCATTCTGCGTATCAGATAAACGATAAGCAGCACACCCAGCAAAGATAGGAAATAAATAAGGTGCGTGTCGCTGAACGTATGGATAAACCGCGAGATGGAATCATCCGGAACAACGCCCGAAAGCAAATCGCGCTCATGCACCCACCCCATGGTCGACTGGTCTCGCGCCACTTTCACCCATACGGAATCAACCGGATCTTCCGGCACGATCATGATATCCGCCACGACAAGACGGTCTCCTTCAAATACCGGTATGGTATCACTCTTCCCCTCATTCTCCGGAAGATTGTGACAGGGACGTGTCTCTCTGAGGTGCAAAGAATCTTCCGCCACCAAAAAATTATAATTAATATTATAGTGATGCAGTACACCGAAATCAAGAGAATCCTTTCGGTGTTCCGTAAGATCCCAGGCGTCGGAATAATCGGGCTGAGGATAATAACAGCTCACCGCCAGCAGGCAGCTCGCCAACAGGTTTATCAGAAGAAAACTACTTTTTCTCATCGGCAATGACTCTCATCTGACACGCCGCGCAATCGAAATCCAGACGGAAACGGCGGCCGTCGGACGATATCAGATAATACGGTTCCCGGAAAGGCGATTTCTCCCGCCCGTAGCGCGGACACCACCCCATACTGTAACGCAGACAGTGACGGCAGAACATCAGTACCGCCCCGTCCGGCTGCCGCTTTTCAAAAGCCGGCGCGATGCGCACGGCTCCATGACTGCGGTAGAATAGCTCCGCCTTGCGGTTCATCACATTGGCCAGATAGGTCAACTCTTCCGGAACGGAGCATACGGCCTTCTTTCCATGACATGCATCCGTACTGCGTGTGAACGGAGTAGGCAGAGGACGCACCTCACGCGGATAGTTCATCCTGCGGGCCGCACATAGTTTCTCCACCAAAACACGACGCCATTCGGCAAGCACAGACGACGGAATAAACCGGTCTGCCACCCACTTGCATTCAGTCCCCAACGACTCAAAAGGAGTGTTCCCCAATTTGCTTAACTGGGTCTTGATATTCTCGGTCTGCGCAGTGCGCGCCGGCTCCTTGGGATAGGGGAAAGACACCACCGCCTCCACCTCGTCTTCGTCCCTCACCGACAGTGTAAAGCCTTCCGCATATTCGTCCAGCGTCCAGTTGACCCCTATCCTGCGCGTTGCCGACGGACGCGCCAGCACATCTTCAAACGCCTTGTCGAAATTGCGGTAAAGACGGGTGCGCGGACGAATCTGCGGCATCTCGGCTGGATATATCTTATTAGAGTCTACACGATTCACACGGAACCCCTGCAGGTGGCCGTTCCCATCCAGAAAGCACAGCCCGTCGCCATTGGCAAACGTTTTGGTTCCGGCCACGATGACACACTTTCCGCGAATGTCTTTCACCGTACCCACTTCCTCACCTAACGATTTCGGAGTGTGGAACGAAAAAATATCCGGCGTGCGCCCGTCGAGAAAATATCGGGTAAAGCCGCGGTTGAAACTCTTCTCGGGATGAGGGGTAAACGTCAGCTCCACCCTGCCCGACGAGGCTTTGCGGTATTCGGGCCGACGGCGGAATATCTCATCCAATTGCCGACGGTACCACGCCGTCACGTTCTTCACATAAGCCACATCCTTGAGACGGCCTTCAATCTTAAAGGAAGACACGCCGGCATCCAGCAGACGCTCCAGATCCGCACCGCGGTTCATGTCTTTCAACGAAAGCAGATGACGGCCTTGTTCCACGACACGGCCCTCACTGTCTACCATATCGAATTTCAAACGACAGAACTGGGCGCATTCTCCCCGGTTGGCACTCCTTCCGAAGCAATGCTGCGACACATAACACTGCCCGCTGTAGCTGACACACAAGGCTCCGTGTACAAATACTTCCAAAGGCACGTTGCATGCCGCGTGCACAGCCCGGATCTCCTCCAGCGTCAGTTCACGCGCCAACACCACCTGACTAAATCCCAGACTTTGAAGAAACCTGGCCTTCTCCGGCGTGCGGTTGTCCATCTGCGTACTGGCGTGAAGAGGGACGGGCGGAAGGTTCAATTCCAGCAGCGCCATATCCTGCACGATAAGCGCATCCACGCCGGCACGGTACAATTCCCATATAAGACGCTCGGTTTCGACCAGTTCCTCGTCTTTCAAGATCGTATTGACGGTCACATATACTTTGACACGATACATGTGGGCATACTCCGTCAGGCGGGCGATATCCTCTACCGAATTTCCGGCAGAAGACCTTGCCCCGAAACGGGCCGCACCGATATATACGGCATCCGCCCCATGATCCACGGCGGCTATACCGCATTCCAAATTACGGGCGGGAGCCAAAAGTTCTATGGGTTGCTGTCTGATCATTTGATGCTGTTAATATCGTAAGGAGTTTCCTGATACACGTAATAATTCAGCCAATTGGAAAACAAAAGGTTTCCATGGGCACGCCATCTCACAAGCGGGCCTTCGTCGGGACGGTCATGACGGTAATAATTCTCCGGCATATCTATCGGCAATCCCCTGTCAAGGTCGCGACGGTACTCGGTATCCAGGGTATAGGGAGAGTATTCCGCATGTCCCGTAATATAGAACTCACGTCCACCGCGCGCCATCACCATGCACACTCCCGACTGCTCCGACTCCGCCACTACTTCCAGTTCCGGCACTTTGTCGATATCCTCGCGACGGATTTCCGTATGACGGCTGTGGGGCATAAAAAATTCATCATCGAAACCGCGGAAGATAGGCAGTATGGGAGCAAGCGTATGCTGCTTGAAAACACCGAACTTCTTCCGGTCGAGTTTATATTTGGGTACGTCATAGAAATGATAAAGCCCCGCCTGAGCCGCCCAACAGATGTAGAGCGTAGAGGTGACGTGTGTACGTGTCCAGTCGAAGATTTCCTTAATCTCATCCCAATAGTTCACCTCTTCGTAGTCCAGGTGTTCTACCGGTGCTCCCGTGATAATCATACCGTCGAACTTCTCGTCCCGCATCTCATCGAAATCCCGGTAAAATGCAGTCATATGCTCCAACGGCGTGTTCTTGGACGTATGCCCTTTTACTTTCATAAACGAGACCTCTATCTGTAAAGGAGTATTGGAAAGCAGACGGACAAGGTCCGTCTCCGTGGTTATCTTTAAAGGCATAAGGTTCAATACGACAATGCGCAAAGGACGGATGTCCTGCGAAGAAGCACGCGAACTGTCGATGACAAAAATATTTTCTTTTTTCAACAGTTCGATGGCAGGAAGCCTATCGGGTAAATTTAACGGCATGTATAAATGTTTTTATCGTTCCTATAACACCGCAAAATTAACAAAATATCCCTGATAAACCTATATTTTTAACGCAACAAGCGGAACGATTTAGAATCTTTATCGTTCCGCTTGCTTTCAAAAAGATGTATGTCAGGCGCCGCCGTCTTACCAGATCGTCACGCGCTTGTCCTTAGGCACAAACATGGAATCCTGCTCCGTGATGCCGAACGCCTCATACCACATGTCGATATGGGGAAGCGCTCCGTCCACACGCCAACGGGCCAAAGAATGGGGATCGCTCTTCGTGCGCACGCGGATTTCCTCATCACGGACATTTCCGGCCCACACGCCGGCATAGGAAAGGAAGAAGCGCTGCTCCGGTGTGAAACCGTCTTCCGTCTGCAAAGGATTCTCCTTCATGGCCTGCTGCAAGGCGTAGTACGACACCATCAGTCCGCCATGGTCTGCCAGGTTTTCGCCCAGTGTCAGCGAACCATTGGCTTTCAATCCGGGCAATACTTCTATATTGTCGAAGAAATCTTTCATCACCTTGGCCCGGGCATCAAAGCGTTCGGCATCTCCGGGAGCCCACCAGTCGGTCAGATTTCCGTCCTTGTCAAACTGGCGTCCCTGGTCATCGAATCCGTGCGTCATCTCATGACCTATCACCACACCGATGGCACCGTAATTATAAGCATCGTCTGCTTCCATATCAAAGAACGGAGGCTGGAGAATACCTGCGGGGAAACAGATTTCATTGGTAGTAGGATTGTAATAGGCATTCACCGTCTGAGGAGTCATATACCACTCGTCACGGTCTACAGGCTTGTTCAATTTGCGCTCGATGAGATATGCCAGATCGAACTCGTTGCTGCGCACGATATTGGCCCAGTAACTGTCGTTCTTGATTTCAAGACCCGAATAGTCACGCCACTTGTCGGGGTATCCCACTTTGACGTAAAAAGCCGCCAGCTTGTCAAGAGCCACTTTCTTTGTCTCCTCGCTCATCCAGTCTTGCACCTTTATACGTTCCGCCAGCGAATTCTGCAGGTTTTTCACGAGTTTCACCATGCGCTCCTTGGCGGCAGCCGGAAAGTATTTCTCCACGTACTTCTCGCCCAGACCTTCGCCCATCACGCCCTCTACGGTAGCTACCGCTTTCTTCCAGCGCGGACGGTCTTGCAGCTTTCCGCTCAACTCCTTGCCGTAGAAATCGAAAGCGCATGAACGGAAATCATCACTCAGATACGGTGCGGCGGCATTGATCAACTTCCATTCGAGGAAAGCTTTCAGGTCTTCTACCGGAGTTTCCTCCAAGATTCTCTCCACTTCATGAAGAGGTTCGGGCTGCCCCACGCTCACGTCTTTCAGGCCTTCTATACCCATCGTTCCGAAGAACACGTCCCAATCTATTCCGGCATAGTCCTTCTTCAGGTCCTCGTATGCCATCTTATGATAATTGGCTTCCGGATTGCGCTGCTGCACAGCCGAATAATAAGGTTTCGCTATACGGGTTTCTATAGCCATCACAGCCTCCATCTTACTACGGGCCTGCTCAGGACTTGCCCCGCATAACATGAACATTTTTTCCACGTAAGCCTTGAATGCCTCACGGATATGCACTGTAGCCGAGTCGTCATCCAGATAATACTCTTTCTCTTTGAGGCTCAGGCCGCCCTGCACAATCTGAAGAAGATTCATGCTGCTGTTCTTGATGTCGGCGTCGATATAGAAACCGAAGAAACCGGGAAGCCCCTTACGTCCCATCTCTGCCACTTTGGCCATCACCCCTTTACGGTCGGCAACGGCAGCGATAGCCTCAAGATCGTTTTTAATGGGAGCAACACCGTCGGCGTTCTGCTTCACACTGTCCATGGCTATGTTATACAGATCTCCGATTTTCTGCTCCAGCGTACCGGTTTCATGCTGTCCCTTCGCCATAGACTCGATCAATTCGCGAAGCTGCTTGTTGTTGTTCTCCGCAAGCACATCAAAACTACCGAAAATCGAATACTCGTCGGTAAGGGGATGCGCAGCTCTCCACCCTCCGCAGGCATACTCATAAAAACTTTCGCCCGGCTTTATATTCCGATCCAGGTTGCTCAACTCGATTCCCGTCCTGGAGGCTTTTCCTCCACAACTCGCCAATGCGGCGGATGTTAAGACTAACATTGGAAAAAACTGTTTTAAGTTCATTTTATACTTCTCTTTATACATGATTGATTCAATATTCAGGATTGCGACTCTTCAAGTTCCAGTAAAGCCGTCTCCCATTCGGCGACCACTTCATCCAACTTACCTTTCAGCCGTCCATGATTCTCGTAGAGCAACGCATCGCCGGCCCCTTCGGGAGTGGACATTCTGTCCTCAAGCGTTTTCAGCTCGGCTTCCAACTCGCCGATACGTGCTTCATATCCCTCCACGGTCTTCTCTAATCTCCGGATTTTCTTCTGTCGCTCTTTCTGTTGTTCATAGGTCTGACGGCTACCTCCCGAAGCCTTGTCTTCGGACACCGTAACCGTAACGGAAGATGCCGTCGGAACGGGCCTCTGCAATTCGTTCAGAGAATCTATATTCTTGCGCTGCAGAAAGTCATAGATGCCTCCCAAATGCTCACGGACAACTCCCCCGCCGAATTCATACACCTTGGAGACAAGACCGTCCAGAAATTCGCGATCGTGACTTACCACCACCACCGTACCGTCAAAATCCCGGATAGCCTCTTTCAGCACGTCTTTGGATCGCATGTCAAGATGGTTCGTCGGCTCGTCAAGAATCAAGAAGTTCACCGGCTCAAGCAAAAGTTTAATCATGGCCAGACGACTCCGTTCTCCCCCCGACAACACCTTGACTTTCTTGTCCGAGGCTTCGCCACCGAACATAAAGGCTCCCAGTATGTCGCGGATCTTAAGACGCACATCTCCTTTCGCCACCCGGTCTATCGTATCGAATACCGTCAGCTCACCGTCGAGCATCTGCGCCTGGTTCTGTGCAAAATATCCTATCTGCACATTATGGCCGAGCTTCAGACCGCCCTCAAACGGTATCTCGCCCATGATACATTTCACCAACGTGGACTTTCCCTCTCCATTCTTCCCGACAAACGCCACCTTCTCGCCTCGCTTGATCGTGAAGTCCACGTCGTGAAAGACCACATGCTCACCGTATGCCTTGCTCAATCCGCTACAGATAAGCGGATAGTCTCCACTACGAACCGCAGACGGAAATTTCAGCCTCAGCGAGGAGTTGTCCACTTCGTCCACTTCTATAGGCACTATCTTCTCAAGCTGCTTGATACGGCTCTGCACCTGCACGGCCTTGGTAGGCTTGTAGCGGAAGCGTTCGATAAAGTCCTTGATATCGGCGATTTCCTTCTGCTGGTTCTCATAAGCCCGAAGCTGCTGTTCGCGACGTTCGGCACGCAGCCGCACGTAGTCGTCATACTTCACCTTATAATCATACACCCGTCCGCAGGAAATCTCAAGGGTACGATTTGTCACATTGTTTATAAAAGCACGGTCGTGACTCACCAATACCACGGCATTCGCCTTGGTAGCCAGAAAATTTTCAAGCCACTGGATACTTTCGATATCCAGATGATTGGTCGGCTCGTCAAGCAGAAGCACATCAGGCCGGCGAAGCAAAAGCTTGGCGAGTTCTATACGCATACGCCACCCTCCGCTGAACTCACGGGTAGGTCTGTCAAAGTCTTCCCTGCCGAATCCCAGTCCCGTCAGCGTACGTTCAAGCTCGGCCTGATAATTCATGCCTCCCATCATCTGAAAGCGTTCACTCTCGCGTGAGAATTTCTCCACAAGTTCCAGATAGCTCTCGCTCTCATAATCCGTACGGTCGACCAGTTCCTTATTCATCCTGTCGAGGGCCTCCTGCATCCGGCTGATATGGGAAAAGGCCTGCCCGGCCTCCTCGCGCACCGTATGCTCGTCGCTCAGCACCATCACCTGAGGCAGATAACCGATAGTACTGTCTCCGGAAACAGCCACCGTTCCTTCGGTCGGCTGCTGCAATCCGGCTATAATCTTCAACATGGTGGACTTTCCGGCTCCGTTTTTGCCTACCAGTGCAATGCGGTCTTTGTCGTTAATGACGTAAGAGACATCCTGAAACAAAGGGACGGCCCCGAACTCCACCTTTAAATTCTCTACTGAAACCAATGTATTGTATTTTTCTGCAAAAGTAGCGAAACTTAGCGATACTGAAAAGCAAGATGAGCTATTTCTGCGGGATTCAAAGCCCTGTGATAGACCGCATATCCGTTGATCCGGCCATTGAAACCGCCCAATGTCAGACGGTGCAGGCCGCATCGTCCCTCACCGCATTGGTCTGCCATGCCGTTCACATAGGTAGTCAGACGTCCGCCTTCCGATACCACAGCCCATGTGAACCTTTCATAAGGCACGGGAGCATACCACTTTCCGTTCGTGCCGCGACCGTAACGCAGCCAACTGTCGGCCGAGCCCAGCACATTGCATCCGTACTGCACTTCGCCACCGATCGTCAGACGGGGATGCAACGAAGCCGAATCCACCGCCCACGCCCAGTTTCCGCCGGCACATACCGTGCCGTGCAAAAGCCGCCCTTCCATTTCTACGGAAAGGACTACCGTGAAATCCGTATTTCTCCATTCGCGCGGTATCTTTATCTTCCGCTCTTCTCCGGACCGTATCACCTCACCGCCTCCGACCGGCATGGCGACAACCAGTTCCTCATCCGTCCGCACCGGTTCTTCCGTCCACCGGAAATCAGCGTGCAGCGACGTGGGATATCCCGGACGGACAGCACTTACGATCCAGTCGAAATAATCACCGTTCATCCATGTGAGACGCAGAGGCGAACCGTCGGACTGCGGAAGAATGTAGGGCCTCACATTGTTCTTACGGGAGTTCCATGTAACAGGCTCCGTTCTCACTTCACCGGTACGGACATCCACAGTGTATCTCACGATTTCATACACACGGCCAAAAATGCCGCTCACAGGCACCGAACAATACACCACTTCCGGATGTGCCGGATCAATGGCCATGCCGCCGCTGTAGCAGTGCTCTATATCCGGCGACTGGTGGAAATGCCCGCCGGCATGCGCCAGGAATACTTTCTTCCATTCTTGTCCGTCTCTATATGCGTAATAGTAATCGTGTATCTTCTTATCACCGCTGATTCTCACCATGGCCACTACAGGGCGCCCTTGCCGATCCGTGGTCAGCTGCCACACCCAGTCGCGCACACCGGGGGTATGATCCACCACCGCATCCGGAAAGTCGGCAGCATACCGTTCCTCGCGGGTCACTTTCAGGGGGCCGGCCGCAATGTCCGACAACACGCGCCCTTCCACATCTTCCAGTTGCATGGTATGGATGTTGACACAGTTCAGATAGAGCCAGTTGGGATTTTCGTTATCAGGATGCCCGGTAGTATAGGCAAACATAATGCGGTCCTTTCCGTTGGAATAATATTTGGCGTAGGGACGCGCACCCGTCGACTGCACCATCTGCCACGGCCCGTCTTCCACCGTCACATCATCGTGGGCGTCGGGAAGCGAAAGCCGCGCGATGGTGGGATGCCAGCGAATGCCGCGCCAGCACAGATAGATATGCTCAGGGTCGTCGGAAAGTATAAAGGGAGACGGATAGGTCGTATTGTCTTTTGTCAGTATCTTCTTCTCTTCGCCCAGTGTCGTGATATCGCCCGGACGACGGGATATACGGTAATAAAAACAAGGCTCGTCGGTGTGACGCGAATAGAATATCATCACGCGCTCGTCCGGCAGCACGAGGAAAGTGGGATTGTTATGGTCGTCGGGCTGAAACCAGGAACGTACCATTACCTCCGTTCTCCGTCCTTTCAGAAAATCGTATTGCACGGCTTTGACCGCTCCGTGAACGTCTATATACCCTACATAACTGCTGTTGATGGTGCCGGACTCGTTCTCATAATGCAAAGCACGCGGGTCGGCAAACCAGCACCATGCGCCTTCCTCCGCGATCCTCTCGCCTTCATGGCACGCGGCCCCGGCCGAAAAATGAATATCCAGTGCAGTCGCCCCGGCTGTACATACGGCCCAACAGACCGCCATAATCCCCAAAAAAATTCTCATGATACAGATTAGATTAATGAATGTTTCTATTTCAGACGGATACCTCCGTAAGCCGGCGCACAATGGCCGTAAGCAGAGGCCGGCACCGCGATGCATAAAGCAAAATAGGTTGAACCCAGCGATTCAACCTATCCTACCTTTTATATCATATCGCCGCCGGCACACTATTTATCGAAGTTGAAGCTGGCGTTACCGATATTATGGCCATCGGCAAAGACCGACACGCGATAGGTTCCCTTGCTAAGGAACTCCTCGACATCGCTGTAGAGGGTCACCGGTGTAGCCTCACCATTGTATTCGATATCTTTCTTGGCCGTGTATTCCAGCGTCCGGTTCTCATAAGAGAATGTTCCGCCACCGGCCAGCACCTCGTTGTTAGGTTTGGTGATGCGCACATAGATGCTACGGTTTCCGGCCTGCGCGGTAATATTGCGCGCCACAACAAAATTCACCGAAAATTTCTTCACATCCTTGATCTTGCGCGACTGCTTGCCGCGTTTGTTCAGCCCGGACAGCGTGATGCCGGTCACATCCAGTTGCGAGGCAATGGCCACCTTCTCGCTCAGCGTCTCTTTCTCCGACGACAGGCTGGTGATGGTCTGGGCAGCCTGATTGTACTGCGCCCTTACCTGCTGATTCTCGTTGCGGAGCTGCTCGTTCTCCCTGTTGAGCGAATCTATTTCATGCACATAGCTGCGCAGGATGCTGCGCAACGTGGCCAGTTCTTTCTTCAACCGCATGATTTCCGCCGCATCGGTCGATTTCACCCTTTTCAGTTCTTCCAACAGTTCTTCGGTGCGCTGCTGTTCCTTATCCAGCTGCGCTATCAGCGAGTCGTTGTTGATTTGGGTTTTCATTTCGCTATACTGCTGCGCAAAACGGGCATACTCATTCTCCATCTCCCTTTTGTCCATTTCCGCCAGTTTCAGCATCTCCTCTTTCTCCGCGCTCTCCTGCATATAAGAATAGACCATATAACCCAGTCCCACACAAAGAAGCAGGATCACGGCTGAGGCTGTAATAATGATATTTCTCTTCTCCATATTCCAAGTGTTTGCGGCGTATCTCGCACGCGCAGCCTTACCTATTTTAAATACCGATGGCAAAGATAATTCTTTTCTGCCAAGCCCAAAAGAAATTTTCAACTTTTAAAAGGAAAAAACCACAAGGAAATTCCATTTAAATACAATCTTTTTTTCTAAATTCGCAGATCAGTACAAAAAGACTACAAACGCATCACCATGATGAAAAATCTGCATGCCGGACCTTTTCTGCGGTCTTCGGCCTATCTTCTGAGCGTACATCTCACGGCACTCTTTTTCTTTTCCCTGTTCCGCCTTGCGCTCTTCCTCACATCCGACTACCGTTTCCCCGACGGGATCTCCTCCGACTACGCCCTGCAAAGTGTGGCCTTCGTGCGCGGATTGTGGTTCGACAATGTCATCGCCTGCTACATCCTGCTTCTTCCGCTCGTCATGTTCTGGATAGCCGGGTGGTTCGGCTATGCCGCGCGGTGGCTATACCGCACGTCTGCCGTTTTCTTCATTTTGTTCTACTCGCTGGCCTTTGCCGTCACCGCAGCGAATATCCCTTACTTTGCCTACTTCTTCAAACCCATCAATTCTTCCATTTTCAACTGGGCCGAGTATGCAGGCACCACGGCGGGCATGGTATTCGGAGAATCGTCCTACTACTTTCCCATTGCCTTGGGAACGGCACTTATTATTGCTTTCGGCTACATAGTCGTCAGACTCTCGCATACTTTCTACCCCCCCCAATCGCATTTACCGCACTATAAATCAGGATATAAATACACAGCCGCGGTATTCTTTTCCGGAGCGGCGCTTATCGGCCTTTGCCTCTTCGGCATACGTGGCCGGCGGGGTTACAACCCTATCAAAGTGAGTCAGGCATACTACTGCAACGATGCTTTTCTGAACCAACTGGGCATCAACCCCGTGTTCAACCTGCTCACCAGCGCTCTCGACGACCACCGAAAGGAGAACCGCGCGCTGCAACTCACTCCCGACAACGAGGCCGTTGCCCTTGCACAGCAGTTCCTGCACCGCAGCGGCATCGACGGCATATCGCCCATCGCGCGCCGTGTAGAGGCCGACAGCACGCGCCCCCGCAAGAACGTTGTCATGATTCTCATGGAATCCATGTCGGCCTCACTGATGCAGACGTTCGGACAGGAGGCACGTCTCACCCCGTTCCTCGACAGCCTTTACCGCCGTTCGCTCAGTTTCAGCCGTTTCTACTCATCGGGCATCCATACCAACCACGGCTTATACTCCTCACTCTACTCCTTCCCGGCCATCATGAAGCGTAATGCCATGAAAGGTTCGGTTATCCCTGTATATTCCGGTCTTCCTACCGTGCTGAAAGACAACGGATACCACAACCTGTTTTTCATGACACACGAATCACAGTACGACAACATGAACGCCTTCTTCCGCACCAATGGATTCGACGAAATCCATTCACAGGAAAACTATCCGGCCGACAAGGTGGTGAACGGGTTCGGCGTACAGGACGACTTCCTCTTCAGCTATGCCCTGCCGGTACTGGACCGCCGCGCACAGAGCGGACAGCCGTTTTTCAGTGTGTTGCTCACCATCAGCAACCATCCTCCCTATGTCATTCCGCCTCATTTCCGTCCGCACGGTACGAACACCCGGACAGAGGACCAGATTGTGGAATTTGCCGACCGCTGTATCCGCGACTTCATGACCGAAGCTCTCGCACGCCCCTGGGCGGACAACACGATATTCGTACTTCTGGGCGACCACGGCAAGATGGTGGGAACGCCGGAGTGTGAAAGTCCTCAGTCGTACAACCACATCCCGCTCATCATACACGGAAAAGACATCGAACCGCGCATCGTGGACCATTTCGGCGGGCAAGTGGACCTGGCGCCCACCTTGCTGGGACTGCTCGGCATCGGCTACGTACAGAATGACTTCGGCGTGGACCTGATGAAAGAGCAACGTCCCTGCATGTACTTCACGGCCGACAATCTTATCGGTGTGAGAGACTCCTCTCATCTTTATCTCTATTATCCCGAGGACGGACGCGAGATCAGATACCGCACCGACGGTGAACGCATGCAACCGGCACCGGATGATGACACATTCCGTCACATGAAAGCCTACGGATTCTCCATGCTCCAATGTACGGAATATTTTACCAGACAGCAACAGACGGTAAATCATACCACCCCCTGACATTTTGTCAAAACGTCAGGAGCGGACGTATGAGAACGGCTTATTTGAAATCCCGCATGCGCATGCTTCCGCCAAAGCCGCTCTCCAGATTTCCCGATATGACAAAATGACGGCCGGAATGCCGGATATGCGTCAAAGCGAAACGCGCCACCCCGTGTGGTGCGGCCACTCACTGGAATACGGTCAGGCAAAGGAGAATCCGGCTGACAATCCGACACCGCATCTTGGCAACTAAAAAAACTCAGACAGAAGAAAAAATACCTGTTTGCAGGCCATCGTACCGTATCCTACGCCCCGCTCCGGACCTCAATAAGCCGGAAGATACCATGCCGTGCGCTTCATTTTCTGACGCAATGCGGAGTAAAAAGAAAAACGGTCCGCACAAAACAGCGCATATATACGGTATATATTCATCTTTACTCTGTTTTTCATGAATATATATTCAGAACGACGGCTGCAAACCCTACAGATGAACTTTTTAGAAAAGATAAAAGACGCAGAAAATGTATCAAAACGACACTTCTACGCCCTTATTCCTATCTTTACGCCCCGAAAGGCTGCACGTTTATTCCAGCACCGTAACCTTGCGCACTACCACTTCCTGCAAAGGACGCTCCCTGGCCGTGCGCACCTTCTCGATGGCCTCGGCCACATGAAGTCCTTCCACCACCTCACCGAATACCGTGTACTCACCATCCAGATGAGGCGCGCCGCCCACCGTAGTATATGCCTGCTTCTGAGCCTCGCCGAACGGCACAGGCGGACAGGCTGCCACGGCCGCCTCAGCCTCATGCAGCAGAGAATCTCTCAATGCCTCCAGTTTTTCGGTTTCACCCTTACGGCGCATCATGTACATTTCCTTGAGATGGCCTTGCGACAGTTCGGCACATACCGTGTCCACCCGATTCCGGTAAATGGCCGAATACAGCTCCATGAGCGCACTCATCGTATAGGTTCTTCCGGTTACGATATAAAACTGCGTTCCGCTGGAAGCCTTTTCGGGATTCACATCATCGCCCATACGTGCAGCCGCAAGAGCGCCTTTCTTGTGAAAATGGCGCGGACAACGTATTTCGGCCGGAATCGTGTAACGGAGGGCCGCAGTATCGACTTTACAGGCCTGGCCGGCCGGCTTGACGGCCGGATCTCCGGTCTGTACCATAAAACCCCGCACCACCCGGTGGAACAGGATATTGTCGTAAACTCCCGATTTGGCCAACTTGATAAAATTGTCTCGGTGAACGGGTGTGTCATCATACAGTTTCACCTTCATGTCGCCCATGGAGGTTTCGATCAGCACTTCTGTCTCTTTCATAACTTTCTTCTTTTGCATGCCGCACGACCACAAGGCCAGGCAGCACACTATATAAATCATCTCTTGAATTCTCATACACCGGGCCGTTAATCTTTACCACGTTGCAAAAATAATGAATTCAAGGTTTTTTTATTTTATTTTTAGCAAAAAATCCCGCGCTTTTCAAAAAAAAACAGTTCCTTTGCAGCATACTACAACTGAGATTATGAAAAAAAGAATCCTGAAATGGACGATTGGAATACTATCCGTCCCCATCGTACTTTTCTTTATTGTGGCGGCGCTGCTCTACCTCCCTCCCGTTCAAGATTTTGCAGTGCGCAAAGCTACTGTTTTTTTATCCGAATCCACCGGAATGAAAATCCATGTAGGGCGATTACGCCTCGCATTCTTGTTCGACATAGACTTGCAGGATGTACAGGTGGCCGACGAACAGGGTGATTGTCTGCTCAATGTGGAACGACTGAATATAGACCTGAGCTTCCGCTCATTGCTGCGCGGCGAGATTGACGTGGAAGGTATCGAACTGACCCGCGCGTCGGTAGACACCAAATCGCTGATCACGGGTGTGGGCATCAAGGGACGTATCGGACAATTCTTTGTAGATTCGCATGGCATCAGACTTCCTCAAGAGACCGTCACCGTCAATAATATAAGACTTGCCGATGCAGACGTGCACATCGCACTGAACGATTCCGTGAAAGAAGACACCACCTCATCGACGCCTCTCAACTGGAATATCAATATTATTCAAACCTCTCTGGAGCGCACTCATCTGTTTCTGAGTATGCCCGACGACAGCATGACCGTGGAAGCCGGCATCGCAACCGCACATTTGCAACAGGGGAATATCGACCTGAAACAATCCCTCTATACAGTAGGGACATTCGACCTGCATGCGGACTCGCTGTACTACGACCTCCCCTTTGAAACTACATCCGAAGGGCTGGATGTGAACCACATCGCCCTGAAAGATATCGGAATAGGCATAGATTCCATATACTTTGACGGTCAATCGACGGGATTGTCCCTACTGCTGCGCGAAACCCGGATGAAAGAAAAAAGCGGCCTGGAAATCAGCTCCCTCAACGGCAGACTGCACATGGACTCCACATCGCTGCATGTATCGGAACTGTCACTTCACACTCCCGATTCCTACCTCGGAGCACAGGCACACATGGATTTCAGTGCCGTAGGACCGCACCCTCACGGAAGCTTGTCGGCCCGCCTGATGGGCGAACTGGGAAAACAGGATGTACTATTGTTTGCCGGCGGATTGCCTACGGCATTTGTCCGCAGCTATCCCAACGAGCCCATTATCGTGCGCTTGTCGGCCGACGGAAACCTGGATTCCCTGAATCTGACCACGGCGGAAGCACGGCTGGCCGGTGCGTTTGAACTGAAAGCCGACGGCAGACTGAGACAACTGACAGACTCTGTCCGCATGTCGGGCGACATAAACCTTGATCTGCGTACCCAAAACCTCAATTTCGTCAAAGCACTGGCCGGTCCGGGAGCCATGAAAGACATCGCACTGCCCCCGATGCACCTGACCGGAAAAGCCGGTATGCACGGGCGGCAATACACCACCGACCTGTGGCTGAGAGAAGGTAAAGGAAACGTACGGCTGAAAGGCGGCTTCGACGCTTCACGCATGTCCTATCAGGCAGGATTGTCCGTGAAGGACTTGCAGTTACATCACTTTCTGCCTAAAGACTCGCTTTACGACCTGTCACTCACGGCCAAAGCCGAAGGAAGAGGCTTTGATCCGTTTAGCCGCCAGACACGTATGAATGCCGACTTAAAACTGGACAGGCTGCAATACGGACAATTGCACCTTGACAATATCAACCTGAACGCCGCACTGAAACAAGGAAACGGACATGCCATGCTGGACAGCCGCAACCCGTTGCTGAACATGACCTCGAGAATCGACGCACTGCTGGCACGGAAGAAAGCCGACATGACGTTCAGCATAGACTTACGCAGCATCGACCTGCATGCCCTGCACCTCACCGACAAACCGTTCAAGGCCGGCATGTGCCTGCATGCAGACGGCAGCACAAACCTGAAAAACGCACATACGGTGCACGGCACCATCTCGGACATCCATCTCATTCTGAAAGACACCTTATTCCATCCCAAGGATTTGGCGATGAACGTACTGGCGCTGCCCGACACGACATATGCCGACATATCGGCCGGCGACTTCAAACTCCATCTGGACGGACGCGACGGTTATGAGACACTGGCCCGGAAAAGCATGGAACTCATGGCTGCCACCAACGAACAACTGCAACGCAGACACCTGAATCAGGACTCACTCAAAACGTTGCTGCCTCGCCTGACTCTTAACGTTACGTCGGGAAAAGAGAATCCAGTAGCCAATTACATGGCCGCACTAGGATATTCATTCCATGAACTGGACCTGAACCTGAACACCGACCCGACCATCGGAGTAAACGGGAAAGCGCACATCTATACGATCAATGCGGGAGGCATTCTTCTCGATACCATACAGGCACAAATCTTCCAGGATTCCACCGGCATCAAAATGAACGGAAAAGTACGAAACAACCCGAAGAACAAGCAGTTCGTATTCGAGTCGCGCCTTAACGCTTATCTGCATGCCACCGGAGCGGGAGCAGAACTAATATATCTGGACGACAAAAGACGGAAGGGGGTCGACCTGGGACTGCGGGCCGACCTTACGGACAACGGGGTCAAAATGGTGTTCTCGCAAACACATCCCATCCTTGCCTACCGGACGTTCGATATCAACGAAGACAACTACATCTTCCTCGGTAATGACAAGCGTATAGAAGCCGACATCAGCATGAAAGCCGACGACGGAACCTCCATCAAAATCTTCTCCACCCCCAACGCGGAGGCCCTCCAAGACATCTCGGTCAATCTGAACAATGTAAACCTGGGAGAACTGACCGCCGTCATTCCCTACGCCCCGCATATCACAGGTCTGCTGCAAACCGACGCTCACCTGATACAGACCACCGAGAACCTGTCTGTCGTGGCTGATACTTACGTGAAGGATATGGCATACGAAGAAGCACCTGTCGGAGATATCGGAATGGGACTGGTATACCTGCCGAACAGCGACGGCACGCACTTCGTAGACGCACGCGTCTCACACAACAACGCGGAAGTAATGACGCTCTCGGGCTCGTACCGTGACGACGACAAAGACGGTATCATAGAGGCCGATCTGGACTTGGCGGACTTCCCGCTGTCCATGGCGAACGGCTTCATCCCCGATCACCTTGCCACCTTGGAAGGAATGGCCAACGGCTGCATGAAAGTGGAAGGACCGACCAGCCGGCCGGATATTGAAGGATGGCTGGCTACCAAAGGACTGAAGATTGTTTCTCCGGAATACAGTCTGAACCTGCGCCTCCAAGACGATACCATCAAGGTTACGCGAAACCGTCTGAACCTGGACCGTCTGAATATGTATTCCACGGGCAAGAATCCGCTTGTCTTCGACGGAACCGTAGATTTTGCAGACTTCGAAAACATCCTGCTCAACCTGAAAGTGAACGCATCCAACTTCGAACTGATCAACGCCCGCCGTACACAACAGGCAGCGGCCTACGGAAAGGTGTACGTGGACATCAGCGCACGAATGACCGGTAACCTGAATAACATCAATATCAACGGCCGATTAGGCGTGCTGGGCAGCACGGATGTCACTTATGTTCTGAAAGACAGTCCTCTTTCCTCGGAAGACAGACTGAGCGGGCTCGTCACATTCGTTGATTTCAGCGATACCACTTCAGTTGCCGAACATGAAGAAGTACGCCCCGTGAATATGAACATGATGATGCAGATCAATATAGACCAAGGAACACAGGTACACTGTCTGCTCAGCCCGGACCGCTCGAAATACATCGACCTGGAAGGAGGAGGCGAACTGACGATGAACTACACTCCGCAAGGCGAAATGACACTTACAGGGCGCTATACGGTCTTGAACGGCGAAATGAAATATTCACTGCCCGTCATTCCTTTAAAGACGTTCACCATCGCTTCAGGAAGCTACGTGGACTTCACCGGCCCGATACTGAACCCCACCCTGAACATCTCGGCATCCGAACGTATGCGAGCCACCGTAACGGAAAACGAAACACCGCGCACCGTAGCTTTCAACGTGGGACTGTCCATCACGCGTACACTGGAAAACATGGGCCTTGAATTCACCATCGATGCACCGGAGGACATGACCGTACAGAACCAACTGGCAGCCATGTCTGCAGAAGAACGCGGCAAGGTGGCCGTCACCATGCTGGCAACCGGCATGTATCTGAAAGGAGACAACGAGACCGGCGGTTTCTCCACCTCCAACGCCCTGAACGCCTTATTGCAAAGCGAAATAACAAACATTGCAGGCAAAGCACTCGAAACCATAGACCTGAGTCTCGGAGTAGACCAGGAAACGACGGCCGAAGGAACGGAACGCACAGACTATTCGTTCCGCTTTGCCAAACGTTTCTGGGGCAATCGTGTGAGCATCATCGTAGGCGGAAAAGTATCTACGGGCGAAAATGTGGAAAACACGGGGCAGTCACTGATAGACAATATTTCATTAGAATACAGGCTTGACAAGAGCGCCACACGTTATGTCACTGTGTTTTACGATAAAAGTTATGAATCACTCCTGGAAGGCGAGATTACCGAGATGGGCGCAGGTCTCGTACTGCGGCGGAAAATGACACGCCTGGGAGAGTTGTTCATCTTCAGAAACAAGAAAAAGAACGAAATACAGCACGACAAAGAAGAATAATGATGAGAAAGTCACTGAAAGTATATGGCATAATCGCATTGTGCTGCGCATTGACAGCCGGATGTTCCACCACTAAGAATCTTCCTGAGGAAGAAGTGCTCTACACGGGTATCAAGGAAATAGACTACGGCCAGAATGCAAAAAAGAAGAATAAGAAAAGCGGAAAGAAAAAAAGGGCGAAAAAGGAAGAGGGGGTCATCACATCCCTGGCCGACGCTTATAAAGCCGTGGACGAACTGCTCACACAAAGAGATCTCTCCGTACTGAGGCGTGAAGAAGAACTGACCCCGGAACAGAAGGACTCTCTAGAAGAAGTGCATCGCATAGAGGAAAAAGCATATGCAACGGCGAAAGAAGAAGTAAACGCCGCACTGGCATACGCTCCGAACAACTCCCTCTTCGGCAGTTCGTCACTTCGCATACCGTTTCCGACCGGACTATGGATCTACAACGCGACCGTCGGCAAGAAATCGCGTTTCTCAAGATGGATATTCGACACCTTTGCGGCAACTCCTGTCTTTATCAGTACCGTCAACCCCAAAACACGCGCGCTCGTAGCACAAAATACACTGCGTAATTACGGTTATTTCAACGGAACGGTAGACTATGAAATAATACCGCAAAAGAACCCGCGAAAAGCCAAGATAAGCTACACGGTCAGGCCTCGCAATCTCTACCGACTGGACTCCATTGCCTACTTGCACTTTCCGGCCGCAGGAGACAGCCTGATCAGGAAAACATTCAACAACCGCACGCTTTTCAGCGGCGACCCCTTCAGTGTGGTCAATCTCGATGCCGAACGTACCCGCATCTACAACATGTTTCGCAATTCCGGCTACTTCTATTATAAACCCGAATATATCACTTTCCGTGCCGACACCATACAACGGCCCGGCCTCGTGCAACTTCAGGTGGTACCGGCCAAAGGCATACCCGCCACGGCCCAAAAGAGGTATTATCTGGGACGTACTACCATCAATCTATTCAACAACGATTCGGGTGAACTGACCGACAGCCTCCGGTTGCGCGATTATACCTTATATTATAATGGGGGAAGCAAAGGAAAGATACCTCTTCGTTTCAGGGCTATCCATCGTAATCTTTACTATCGCAAAGGTATGCTTTACAGACAGAATATTATGAGCTTCGCACAACAACAGCTTGCAGAAATGAACGTATTCAGTACGGTCAACTTAAAATATACCCCACGCGACACCACTGCGCTCAACGATACGCTGGACATCGAAATCACGGGCATTCTGGATAAACCCTACGACGGGGAATTCACTACAAAAATAACGTCCAAAAGCAATGGACAGGTCGGTCCGGGACTTTCGTTCAGCATGTCCAAACGTAATGCATTCCGAGGAGCGGAAAAACTGAAATTCGAAGTACACGGCTCTTATGAATGGCAGACAAACTCTACCGTACAGGGACGAAGTTCCGTCATCAATTCTTACGAATACGGAACATCCCTGTCATTAGACTATCCCCGTCTGATCCTCCCCGGCGCCCGAAGATTATCACGCCGCGCCAAGACGAGCACCTCTTTCGTACTGGATGCCACCTGGATGAACCGTGCCAACTACTTCGGTATGGTATCCCTCGGTGCAAGAGCTGTCTACACCTACCAATCGCGTCCCACTATCAAACACGAATTCGTCCCGTTCCGTCTGGAATATGATGAACTGTTGAGCACAACCGCCACTTTCGACTCCATCATGAAAGTCAACCAGGCGCTTTACGTTAGTATGCGCGACCAGTTCATCCCTTCCATGCGCTACACATTTACCTACTCCAGTCCGCGCAAAGCACACAATCCGCGTACATTCATCTTCGAAATAAAAGAAAGCGGAAACATCACGTCCGGTATCTTCGCCGCAGCCGGCAAACCGTTCAGTCAAAAAAACAAGAAACTCTTCAACGTTCCTTTTGCACAGTATATCCGTCTCTCCGCCGAGTTCAGAGAAGAATTCCGACTCACTCCACGCACCAGTATCGCCACCCGCGCAGGAACCGGCGTGATATTCAGTTATGGAAATTCTACCGCAGCACCTTATAACGACCTCTTCAACGTAGGTGGTGCCAACAGTATACGCGCATTCACCGTGCGAGGCGTAGGCCCCGGACGTTACATACCGGGCACCTCAGCCTACTCCTATATCGACCAAATGGGAGATTTCAAGATAGAATTGAATGCCGAGTACCGCTTTCCCATCGTTTCCTTACTTTCCGGAGCCGTATTCCTTGACGCCGGAAATGTATGGCTGCTAAACTCCGATGCAAGCAGGCCGGGCGGCACATTCGACATCTCGCGCTTCGGCAAAGATCTGGCCTTAGGTACAGGATTCGGTGTACGTTGCGACCTCGACTTCCTGGTACTGCGGTTCGACATCGGCGTCGGTCTCCATACTCCTTATGACACAGGTAAGAAAGGTTATTACAACATGCCTAAGTTCAAAGACAGCCTGGGCTACCATTTTGCCGTAGGATACCCGTTCTAAAAACACTTCATACCCTGACCGTCCGGACTGTTTGCCATAACAGTTCCCAAGCTAAAAAAAAAGCCGCCGGAATTCTGATTTTTTCAGATAAAAAAACTATTTTTGCAATACTAAACGTTAAACTCTAACTTTTTAAACAAATCAATATGAAACCTACACTATTCCTGTTGGCTGCCGGAATGGGCAGCCGTTACGGTGGCTTGAAACAATTGGACGGACTGGGACCGAACGGCGAAACCATCATGGACTATTCCATCTACGACGCAATCCGCGCCGGCTTCGGCAAAATTGTGTTTGTCATCCGAAAAGACTTTGAAGAACAATTCCGCTCTCAAATACTTTCCAAGTACGAAGGCAAGATTCCTGCCGAACTGGTGTTCCAAAGCCTCGACGCGCTGCCCGAAGGATTTTCTTGTCCAGAGGGACGTGAAAAGCCATGGGGTACGAACCATGCCGTACTGATGGGTAAAGAAGCCATCAAGGAACCGTTCTGCGTCATTAACTGTGATGACTTCTACGGCCGCGACGCATTCGCTACCATCGGAAAATTCCTGAGCGAGCTCCCCGAAAACAGCCGGAATACTTATGCAATGGTAGGCTTCCGCTGCTGCAACACCCTCAGCGAAAACGGTTCCGTTGCCCGCGGTGTCTGCATGTACGACGACAATCATCATCTGACCGATGTGGTGGAACGCACGGAAATCATGCGTGTGGACGGTCCCATCTGCTTCAAAGACGAAGAGGGTAAATGGATTCCGCTGGAAGAGAACGTGCCGGTAAGTATGAACATGTGGGGATTCACCCCCGACTACTTCCAATACAGCGAAGAGTACTTCAAGGAATTCCTCAGTAATCCTAAAAACACAGAGAACCCGAAAGCCGAGTTCTTCATCCCGCTGATGGTTAATAAACTCATCAACGAAGGTACGGCCACAGTAGAAGTTCTCGACACTACGAGCAAATGGTTCGGTGTAACCTACGCGGCCGACCGCGATGCAACCGTGGAAAAGATCGCCTCATTGGTTGCCAGCGGCGAATATCCCGAAAAACTATTCTGATCAGGATATATCTCCACGTAAAATCATAGAATAAGAAGACTCCCTCCCGCCGGATCAGATCCGGCGGGAGGGAGTCTTTTTATTCCTGTCACCGCCTTCGTCTCTTTTATTCCTTATCACCCTACCGACAGACGGGCCAGATAATCATAATGCTCCCCTTCCGCCAACAGTTCCGCACGGAAACCGTTCTCCTGCGCATAGTACGACAAAGTAGCGAAATCCACATACAGCCAACCGAACGGATCGCCTTTCACGTTCTTGTACTGCATGCTGAACTCCATTTCACCGTAATACCCAGCATTAAGATCTATGTCCATCACCCCGTCCTCGTCCTCATAAAGATAACGCAGGTCACTGGAATCCATCAGCACATATCCGCCTGGTGAAAGCAATTGTTTCATACGACGAAAGAAAAGCGGCATACGTTCCAGCCGGCCGATTATACCCGAACCGTTCATCAGCATCAGCACAGTGTCGAAACATCCGGTCCATGAATCATCGAACAAGTCTGCCTCACGCGCCCATTTCACCCCCCGGCGTCTCATCACTTCTACAGACAGCGGAGATATATCGAGAGCCGTCACCTCCATACCATTCGCTTGCAGAACCAGGCTGTGACACCCCGCTCCCGCACCGACATCAAGCACCCGCCCGCCACACAACGACAAAGCCTTTCGCTCCAATGCCGACATCTGCTTCTCCGAACGGAACAACATATCTACCGGCATCTCGTCTTCGTCGAACTGCGGCGAAAAGACACGCAGGCGTCCGGCCCTTCCTTTTTCAAAATAATCCCGTATGGCCTGTCCCATCGGGTCGCGTTCGTTTTCCAACAGTCTACTTTTCATTTTTCTTTTATTCAGCCGCACAAAGATACAACAAATTCCGCCACACTGCGATTTAATCCCTATCTTTGCAAGACAAAGAGCATAGCAGACTATATGGCAACGGAACATAATATTTATATAAAGAATATGGTGTGCGACCGCTGTATCACGGCAGTAAGAAGCACTTTGGAAAGGCTCGGAACACCTCCGGTTACCGTTGTACTCGGACGGGCCGAACTGGCCGCCTCTCCCACGCCCCTGCAACGGCAGAACATTGCAGAGGCACTCTCGTCCATAGGCTTCGAACTCATTGAAGACCCGCGCATACGCACAGCGGAACATATCAAACGACTCATCATCGAACTTATCCACCATCCGGACAAGCACCTGCGTACCAACCTCTCACACTATCTGTCCGAACAATGCCACCATGATTACAGTGCACTGAGCAAGCTCTTCTCCGAAACCCAGAACACGACCATTGAAAAATACTTTATAGCCCAGAAGATCGAACGCGTCAAGGAGCTGCTCGAATACGGAGAGATGAATCTTAACGAAATAGCCCACCATCTCAACTATTCCAGCACCTCACACCTGAGCACACAGTTCAAAATGCTGACAGGACTTACTCCACGCCAGTACAAAATGCAGAAACCGGGCACACGCCTCGCACTGGACAAGGTACAGCCCCACACGGAAAAGATATAAAAACAAACCATAATTGTATAAAATAGTACGCACCCAATCCTCTAACTTTGCACAAAGAAAACCACCCCAACACTGACTGGAGATGAAAAAAGAAAGCCTGGAAAAAAGAACCTTTCCCGTACTGGAGATGAGTTGCGCCGCTTGCGCCGCGCGCGTGAGCAGCACGCTCCGCAAGCAACCGGGCGTATGCTCGGCCTCCGTGAACTATGCCGCGGCCACAGCCACCATCGAATACAACCCGGAAAAATGCAGCCCCGAACAAATGAAAACGGCCCTGCAGCATGCCGGCTACGACCTGCTGATCGAAGGCAGCCGCCTGCAAATGGAAGAAGAAGCCGGAACGGCACGCCGCGACAGACTGCAAGCCCTGCGCCGGCAGACCGCCGGTGCCATATTGCTCTCACTGCCGGTGGCCGTCATCGGCATGTTTTTCATGCGCCTGCCGCATGCCGACCTCATCATGTGGGTGCTGTCCACTCCGGTCGTATGCTGGTTCGGACGCAGTTTCCACATCAACGCATGGCGCCAACTGCGCCACGGCACCGCCAACATGGACACCCTCGTCTCGAACAGCACACTCATAGCCTACCTTTTCAGCTTGTTCAACATGTTCTTTCCGCAGTTCTGGACACAGCGCGGCCTGGAACCTCACGTCTATTTCGAAGCGTCCAGCGTCATTATCGCCTTCATTCTTCTGGGACGCACGCTTGAAGAACAAGCCAAAAGCCGCACCTCGGACGCCATCCGCAAACTGATGAACCTGCAACCCCGCACCGCCACTGTGGAGGATGAAAACGGCCGTACCACGGAGATAAGCATCGACGACATACGCCAGGGGCATACCGTGGTGGTTCGTCCGGGTGAAAGAATCGCAGTGGACGGCACCGTCACCAGCGGCCGCTCCTATGTAGACGAAAGCATGCTGAGCGGCGAACCGGTGGCTGTGGCCAAAAGCGAAGGCATGCACGTATTCGCCGGCACGGTCAATCAGAGAGGCACCCTTCGTTTCCGGGCCGACAAAGTGGGAGCAGACACCACACTGGCACACATCATCCGCATGGTACAGGACGCGCAAGGCAGCAAAGCCCCCGTGCAGCAGCTCGTAGACCGCATCGCCGCCGTTTTCGTACCGGCGGTCATCGGCATAGCCTTACTCTCGTTTGCCCTCTGGTGGACATTGGCTCCCGCCGACGGTTTCACCCACGGCCTGCTGGCGCTGGTCACGGTACTTATCATTGCCTGTCCCTGTGCCCTCGGACTGGCCACCCCCACAGCCATCATGGTAGGCATCGGCAAAGGTGCCGAACACGGCATCCTTATCAAAGATGCAGAGAGTCTGGAAGCGGCGTGCAGGATAGACACCGTCGTGCTGGACAAGACAGGCACACTCACCGAAGGCCGCCCCGTTGTGACGGAAACGGCATGGAGCACCGACGCGGACGAAAACGAACTTGCCGATGTGTTTTTCAGCCTGGAAAAACTCTCCGAACACCCGCTGGCAGAAGCGGTGACAAAGCATATCGGCGGCAAGGAACTGCCTGTGACGGATTTTGAGAGTCTCACAGGCATGGGGGTAAAAGGCACCTACAACGGACGGACATTCTATGCCGGCAGCCGCAAATTGCTTCATACATACGGCATCACGGCCGAGCGCGATCTCGACACGGCAGCTGCGCACATGGCTGAAAAAGGACAGACCGTAGTGTTCTTTGCCGACCGTGAAAGGACACTCGCCGTCTGTGCCGTCACCGACCGTGTGAAAGAAAGTTCGCGGCAGGCCGTAAGCGAATTGCAGGCGATGGGTATAGAGGTATACATGCTCACGGGCGACAACGCCCCGACAGCCGCACGCATAGCCGCAGATACGGGCATACGTCATTATCATGCCGAAGTATCGCCCGAAGAAAAAGCCTCGTTCATCGAAAAACTTCGGAAGGAAGGCCACCGGGTGGCCATGGCAGGCGACGGCATCAACGACAGCGCAGCCCTGGCCGGAGCAGACCTGAGCATCGCCATGGGACAGGGAAGCGACATAGCGATGGAAGTGGCGCAGATGACGCTCATCTCGTCCGACCCCGCCCGGATACCAGAAGCCATACGCCTTTCGACGCATACGGTGCGCACCATACGCAGGAACCTGTTCTGGGCCTTCGTCTACAACCTCATCGGCATTCCCGTGGCGGCCGGCGCACTCTATCCCTTGTGCGGTTTTCTGCTCAATCCGATGATAGCCGGAGCTGCCATGGCCATGAGCAGCGTAAGCGTAGTGGCAAACAGCCTGCGCCTGAAAAGCGTCAAACTGAACAATAGAGAAAAAGAACAACCTAAAAACAGTAAAATGAAGAAAGAGTATAAAGTGGAAGGCATGATGTGCAACCATTGCCGCATGCACGTGGAGAAAGCACTCAACAGTATCGAAGGCGTCAGCGCCACCGTCAGCCTCGACCCGCCCGTGGCGGCCGTGGAATACAGCGGCAGCCCGCTGCCCGTAGAACAATTGCAGGCCGTGCTGCGCGAAGAAGGATATGACATCCATGAAATGTAACGACAAAAAGAAAAAAGATGAAACTGGACAAATTATGCGTGGTTTACTTCTCGCCCACGCACACCTCAATGAAAACGGCGCGCGCCATTGCCGACGGCTTCGGCATGGCACGCCGACAGGAAATCGACCTGACCACCGACCGCAGCGACTCACCGATTGTCTTGCGTGACGCCGTCTGCATCGTGGCCGCTCCCGTCTACGGAGGACTCATAGCCCCGGTAGCCGCACGCCGCATCGGCCGCCTGCAGGCCGACAACTGCATCGCCATTCCCGTAGCGGTCTACGGCAACCGCGATTATGAAGATGCGCTCGTACAACTGCGCGACATGCTGCACACACAGGGTTTTACCACCCTCTGCGGCGCGGCATTCGTGGGCGAGCATTCCTACAGCCGTCCCGGCATGCCCGTTGCAGAAGGACGCCCCGACGCCACCGACCTGCAAAAGGCCGAGCTTTTCGGACGGAAAGCCTTCGAAAGCCTGCTGCGGCAGCTGCACATTTCGGACATTCCTGACGGCAGTTCACGCTACTTTGCCCTGACATACGCCGACAAAGCGGAAAACCTCATCGTATGCCCGGAGATGAAAGGCAACGTACCGTATAAGACACTCGGTCCGTCCACCCCGCAGGCACCGGTGGTAAACGAAAACTGCTACGGCTGCGGCGACTGCGAGAGTATGTGTCCCACGGGCGCCATCAGTATGCAGGGCGGTGTGTCCGTCACGCAGACCGACCTGTGCACAAAATGTTGTGCATGCGTGAAATTCTGCCCCGCGGAGGCCCGCACATTCGACACGCCTTATACAGCCCGCCTGCACCAGAACTTCAGTGCACGGCGCGAACCGGAATGCTTTGTCTGACAGTTTGTCAGTCCTCATCCGACGAGAATCGCCTGTGCGCCTCCCCATTCGGAACGCATCCTGAAAACGGCCGGCATTTACAGTCGGCCGTTTTACTTTTTGTTTTGTTTCAGAGACCTTATGACAACAAAAAGACAGACGTACTCCCTCCGTCTGCCGGACGGCGTGACAAAGAGTGTAACCTTCCGGCCCTCCTGCCTGTCATTCCGTCCCGGCTCACCCGAAACCCGTACCGCCCCAACCAGCTATAAAACGGTCCCCGAACGCCTTGTTTAGAACCGCCGGGAAGCCCCCGTTCAGCCTCTTTGCCCTTCGTTTCAAATTATCATGCGCTTCATTTTTCAACGCAATGCGCCATAAAGAAAATTTTCTTGCTCACGAAAAACAGCCGCAAAACAGAATACTGCTTCATACAGGCATATTTATACGGTTTCGGAACCATTTATTTTAACACTCCGATTCCGGATTGCCTTCTTTCGTCCGGGGCATTCCCCTCATTTTCTGTCATTCTGTCAGTTTCATGTCAAATTCCTCCCCATCGGTTGATTTGCTTTTCATTATGAAATTATCAGGGCGCAAAAGTTTTTTTCTTTAATTCTGTTTGCGCTACCAATTGTTTTCCTTAATTTTGTCCGACCTAATCATTTATGAAAAAATACCAAGTAAATTAAGCATATGGAGACTGTCTTCAGTTACATCATCGGCCTCGGAGCCGCAGTCATGATGCCCATCATTTTCACGATTCTGGGCATTTGTATTAAAATCAAGTTCGGAAAAGCCCTTCAAAGCGGCCTTTATGTGGGCGTCGGTTTCGTGGGCCTGTCCGTTATCACGGCTCTTCTCACCAGCAGCCTCAGCCCCTCGCTCTCCAAGGTAGTGGAGATCTACGGCCTGAACCTCGAAGTGTTCGACATGGGCTGGCCGGCAGCGGCCGCAGTGGCCTACAACACATCCGTGGGCGCCTTCATCATCCCCGTATGCCTTGCCGTAAACGTGGTGATGCTGCTCACCAAGACAACCAAAACCGTCAACATCGACTTATGGAACTATTGGCACTTCGCTTTCATCGGCGCCATGGTATTCTACACCATGGACAGCATCGCATGGGGCTTTTTTGCCGCCGTCATCTGCTACATCCTGACGCTGATAGCCGCCGATTATACGGCTCCGCGCTTCCAGAAATTCTATGATAAAATGGACGGCATCTCCATACCGCAACCGTTCTGTCAGGGATTCATGCCCCCGGCCATCCTTATCAACAAGGCGCTCGACCTGATTCCGGGCTTCGACAAACTGTATATCGATGCAGAAGGCATGAAGAAAAAATTCGGCATTCTGGGCGAACCGCTCTTTCTCGGCGTATTAGTGGGCTGCGGCATCGGCGCACTGGCATGCCGCAACGGTGAAGAGCTGGTGGCCGGCATTCCCGGCATCCTCGGCCTGGGCATCAAGATGGGCGCCGTGATGGAACTGATTCCACGCATCACCGGACTCTTCATCGAAGGCTTGCGCCCCATTTCCGATGCCACACGCCAGATGATCACCCGCAAGTTCGGTGAGAATGCCGGACTGCACATCGGTATGAGTCCGGCCCTGGTCATCGGCCATCCGACCACTCTCGTAGTGTCTTTGCTGCTCATTCCCGTGACGCTCTTCCTCGCGGTGGTGCTGCCCGGCAACCAATTCCTTCCACTGGCCTCGCTGGCGGGTATGTTCTACGTATTCCCCATCATCCTGCCCGTCACAAACGGCAACGTGGTGAAAACATTTATCATAGGCCTCATCCTGATGGCGGTGGGACTGTATTTCGTGACCAACCTCGCTCCTTACTTTACCAGTGCGGCACAAGACGTATACAAGGCTACCCAGGACGCTGCAGTAGCCATTCCGCAAGGTTTTGAAGGAGGCGCACTCGACTTCGCATCCAGCCCGCTGGCCTGGACGATATTCCACCTCATCCATTCGGTGAAATTCATAGGGCCTGTCATACTTGCAGCCTGCACACTGGCTCTGGCCGTACTGAACCGCCGCGCCATCATCCGCAAGAAATATTAACGAAAGAAGCCCAAGGCTTCGCTTCCGAATAATTATCATCACATCAAAAAATACAAGCAATATGAAAAAATTAACATTGGCTTTCTGCATGGGATTCGCGGCACTGGCAGCGAACGCTCAGGTAAACTACAAGATCCAAACGGCCTGCCATCCGCAAGATGTAAAGACCTACGATACTCAGCGACTGCGCGACGCTTTTGTAATGGAACGTGTCATGGTGGCCGACGAGATTAACGTGACATACTCCATGTACGACCGTTTCATCTTTGGCGGAGCGGTTCCCGTAAACAAGACGCTGAAACTGGAAACCATCGAACCGCTGAAAGCTCCTTATTTCCTCTTCGCACGCGAACTGGGAGTCATCAACGTGGGCGGAGAAGGTACGGTAAGCGTAGACGGCAAGGAATACACACTCGGCTTCAAGGATGCGCTCTACGTGGGTAGCGGAAACAAAGAGGTGACGTTCAAGAGCAGCAACCCGAACCAGCCGGCCAAGTTCTATATCAACTCGGCCACCGCACACCACAGCTATGCCACCCAGTTGCTCAGCTGCAACCCGGCCAACAAAAAGGCTACCCAGGCCAATCAACTGAAGGCCGGCAAGATGGAAGAGAGCAACGACCGTGTAATCAACCAGCTGATGATTAAACCCGTGTTGGAAAAAGCAAAGAACGGCGGCACCTGCCAATTGCAGATGGGCCTGACGGAACTGAAGCCGGGAAGCGTATGGAACACCATGCCGGCACACACACACGGCCGCCGCATTGAAGCTTATTTCTATTTCAACGTGCCCGAGGGCAACGCCATCTGCCACCTTATGGGCGAACCGAAAGAAGAACGCCTCGTATGGCTTCAGAACGAACAGGCCATCATGTCGCCCGAATGGTCCATTCATGCAGCCGCCGGCACAAGCAACTACATGTTCATCTGGGGCATGGCAGGCGAAAATCTGGACTACGGAGATATGGACAAGATCGGATACACCGAAATGCGCTGATCCGCACGGATTTCCGGACTCATAGACATCCCCGTCTTTCCCAACGAAGGACGGGGATGTGCGTTTCACACCATTTAACTCTACTTTCATATTCGTTCACGCTTGGTTTTACGATAAAGAAACTATATTTGCAATGTCAGCCATAATAAAATGCGCGACAAACTAAACAAAAAGTATTATGAAGAAATTATTATTCATCCTGCTCACCGCATTCACTTTGCAAGCAGCACAGGCCGACAACGACAAGGCCATCACTTTCAACCAACTGCCGAACAAGGCACAGACATTCATCAAAAAGCATTTTGCCAACCACAAAGTAGCTTTTGTCAAGATGGACAAGAAGATTCTGAATTCCGACTACGACGTCATCCTCGCCAACGGAAACAAACTGGAGTTTGATAAGAACGGCGAATGGACCGACCTGGATTGCCGCCGGGGCGGTGTGCCGGCCAAGGCTGTGCCTTCCGCAATCAAAAAGTTCGTGAAGACGAAACACCCGAACGCCACTATAGTATCTCTGGAGCGCGACCACGATTCGTATGAAGTCAAACTGTCCAACGCATGGGAAATCAAGTTCGACAAACAGTTTAATGTAACGGATATGAGTATGGACGACTAAGGCCGTACTACCGTCCCATAACCACCCAAGGCATATACCGCAGTTGTACGGCGGTATATGCCTTTGCCTTTCTGTAAATATACGGATACTTATTCTCCTAAGCGAGCACGCTTTAGAAAAAAACGCTTATCTTTGCAGACATGAACATCCGCAGACTTTTACTTTTCATATTATGGACCGTATGCTGTCTGAACGCGGCACTACAGGCACAAAACTATGCCAAACCCAAAGAAGGCGACGGCGTGTCCACGTTCCTCCGGCGGCACGGATTCACCTCACGCAACGCCCAAAAGGAATTTCTGGAAATAAACAAAGGGAAACTGACCCGCGACGGTGGTTTGATACTGGGACGCAGCTACCGTCTGCCTGACGGAAAGGCTACAACGGACAAAGGAAAAGAAAATACCGGCAGGAAAAGCGTGGAAGAGCCTCTTTTCGGCGAGGAGCTCCGGCATGTGGCCATAACCTCTCACGAGCTGGACGGCGCATGCCTTTACCTGGTGAGCGGACACGGAGGTCCCGACCCCGGTGCCATCGGTATCGCCGAGGGCCGCGAATTGCACGAGGATGAATATGCCTACGACATCATACTGCGGCTGGCACGGTCGCTGATGGCCAAAGGAGCCACCGTGCACATCATCATACAGGATGCCAAAGACGGGATTCGCAACGACCGCTATCTCTCGAACAGCGACCGTGAGACCTGTCTCGGACAGGCTATCCCACTCGACCAAGTGGCAAGACTTCAGCAGCGGTGCGATGCCATCAACCGCCTGGCCCGCAAAGACAAGGGAAAATACAAACGGGCCGTCTTCATCCATGTGGACAGCCGTGGACAGAAAGACCAGGTAGACGTCTTTTTTTACCATTCTCCGGGCAGCAAATTAGGAAAGCGCCTGACGGAAAACATTCACAAGACTTTCGAACGGAAATACGACAAACACCAGCCCAACCGGGGATTTCACGGAACGGTGAGCGAACGACAGCTCTATGTATTGAAAAAGTCCTCGCCCGCAGCAGCATTTCTGGAATTGGGAAACATCCAGAACGAACGCGACCGCAAACGCCTGGTCATCGCTTCCAACCGCCAGGCCCTTGCCGACTGGATATGTGAAGGTATCGTAAAAGATTTCAAGCAAAAATAGCAAGGAACACGGCAAGCCCCGCTCTGCCACGGCAAAATCCGTATATCGCTTTTGTTTTATGACATACAGGGGAGCCAACCGGCCCCACTCCTTTTTATAATAAAGTCCTCCCTCCGTTTGGCCCGTATGGCCCAAACGGAGGGAGGACTGCCAATATGGATATAATTACTTCTTTACCTCCACAATGTGTGTAGGCTCCATCTCTGCATTCCTGCGTGCGGTCTCCTCCACCACACGACGGGCAAAGTCCATCAGGGCCTGTCCGGTCAGGCTCTCCTCATTGAGCACTTCAGGCGTACCGTTATCGCCGTTTTCACAAATGCTTTGCACGATAGGTATCTGACCCAACAGCGGCACATTCATCTCTTCGGCCAACCGTTTCACGCCCTCTTTTCCGAACAGGAAATATTTGTTCTGCGGCAGTTCCGCCGGTGTGAACCATGCCATATTCTCCACCAATCCGAGAATCGGCACGTTCACCTTCTCGTTCTGATACATGTTGATACCTTTGCGCGCGTCAGCCAATGCCACATTCTGCGGCGTGCTTACGATGACGGCACCCGTAATGGGAAGGGTCTGCACCAACGTGAGATGAATATCGCTTGTACCGGGAGGCGTGTCGATGATGAAATAATCAAGGTCGCCCCAGTGAGCATCGCCTATCAGCTGTTTCAGCGCATTGCAGGCCATCGCTCCGCGCCAAAGGGTAGCCTGATCGGGGTCGACAAAGAAACCGATGGACAACATCTTGATGCCATAACTCTCCACGGGCACAATCAGATCGCGTCCGTCTACCGGCTCGGCATAGGGACGCGCATCTTCCACATGAAACATCTTAGGCATACTGGGACCGAATACGTCCGCATCCAGCAAACCTACTTTATAGCCCAGTTTGGAAAGCCCTACAGCCAGATTGGCCGCTACGGTAGACTTCCCCACACCTCCCTTTCCGGACGACACGGCGATGATATTCTTCACTCCGGGCAGAAGCTTGCCTACTTCCGGACGGGGGGCCTGCAATGTCTTGGTGTGTATTTCCACTTCCACCTCCTTACCCACATAGGCATGAACGGCTGCTTCGGACGCCTTCACAAGCGACTTTAGAAAGGGGTTGGTCGGTTTGTCGAAAATCAACGAGAAACTGACATGCAGCCCGCTGATGCGAAGGTCATCCTCCACCATTCCGGCCTCCACTATGTTCTTTCCCGTACCGGGATAGCGCACGGTGGCCAGTGCATCCATAATTAACTTGGGATATATTTCCATAAAATCGGTATTTTAAATTCATCTGTTATCTGGAAGTCGACAAACCGCTACGTTTACTGCGGTTGTAACTTCTGTATTCATCCAACTCTATCTCCACTTCCGGTTCTGCCAGCTCTCCGGCACGGGGCAGACGAAAACGCATGTATTTGATGTCCAATCCACGATCCAGCCATTGCTGTTCGTAATACGTGCGGATGGCAAGAATGCGCGCTTCCTCCGTACCGGGATGCTCAGCCAGCGCACTGTGATAAAGGTCTTTGGTAGAGAACTCCAAGGGCAAACCGTTTCTTTCTACCATATACGAAGTATAGGTAAAGAGGAAATTGGAATCGGTTTTCAGATGGATCAATCCTCCGTCGCGCAGAAAACGACGGTAACGCTCCATGAAAAAAGTGGAAGTCAGACGTTTC
Organism: uncultured Paraprevotella sp.; assembly: GCA_910586505.1. GTDB lineage: Bacteria > Bacteroidota > Bacteroidia > Bacteroidales > Bacteroidaceae > Paraprevotella. The sequence continues at coordinate 69,519 of CAJUGV010000003.1, forward strand.
GTCACTTTTTTCATTTGCGGATCACTGAACGTCAGCCATATCTCATCCACTTCGTCCACAGCAAAGAAACGATCGATTATTTCGATGTTCGTACGCAGAAACGCCACGTTGGACAGCCCTTCATGCAGCGCTTCGGTGGCCCCGGTCCACATGCGCGCGCCCTTGATGTCTACGCCGATAAAATTCTTATCGGGATAAAGACGCGCCAGTCCCACGGTATACTCACCGCGCCCGCAACCGAGTTCCAATACGATGGGATGGTCGTTATGAAAGAAGTCCCCGCACCAGCGGCCCTTCATCGTAAAGGGCACGTCATCGGCCACCGAATAAGGATATTCAAACACATGCGGGTATGCCGCCATGTCGGCAAACTTCGCCAATTTCCCTTTTCCCATATTTCTGCTCTTTATATTCTGTTGTATTATGCGTACAAAGATACTCACTTTGCCGTGAAACACAAAAGAGGAGCGTCCCGAAATACGCGGAACGCTCCCTCTTTATCCCGTCGGCCGCCCTATTCAGGCCGCTTCGCCGATGCGACTTTCATAGTCGGCCCTCACATCTTCGTAGAAATGCGCAAAGGATGCCTGCATATAAGGCGCCAGCCACAAGTAGCCGATTCCCAGCGTCAAGACGCAAAGCAATCCCCATCCGATAAAGGTGAGCTGCAAATAAAACAAATCAAACTTATGCCCGTCCATCATCTTCATGCTGCGTTCTATGGCTCCGTTGTACTTCAACTCCGGATGGTCACGCAGGACATAGAAAGTCATGGCGTAAGAATATGCCTTGATAATACCCGGCACAATCAGCAGCAATGACCAAAGGAATATATAGATGCCGGCCAGTAAAGCAGTTCCCAACACGCGGGTATAGTCCCGGAATCCGACCAACAACTGCTCTATCTTATAGTCAGCACCGCTTCGGATATTGTCGAGAAACGCCACGTTCAAACCGAACGCCAGCGGAAGCAGCAACAACTGCACCAATGAAGAAAAACGTTCTGATCCTTCATAGCTCAAGAATCCGGGCACTACTCCCATCACCACTAAGTAAATCAATGTAATCACTACAGCACCGCCCCATTTTCCGGACAGCGACACACGTGCTGCCGCACGTAACTCACTTGCACTTCTAATCATATTTCCCTGATATTTAAAGATTAACTATTCTATTACGATCCTGGTCCATTCATGAACATCCGGTTCGATACCATACTGGATGTTCCGCAAATGATGGTAAAGTTTCGTGCAGACCGGTCCCGGCTTGCCGTCTTTACTGATCACATAGCTCCTTTTGTTTTCCAAATCGTCGATACGTTCGATGGGACTGATCACAGCCGCCGTTCCGCAGGCTCCCGCCTCTTCGAATGTAGACAACTCTTCCTCCGGAATCTGACGGCGTTCCACCTTCATACCCATATCCTCCGCCAACTGCATCAGACTCTTATTGGTAATGGACGGCAGGATAGAAGAAGATTTCGGGGTGACGTACGTATTGTCTTTGATGCCGAAGAAGTTGGCGGCACCACATTCGTCGATATATTTCTTCTCTTTCGCATCCAGATAAAACTCGCAGGAGTAACCCAGATCGTGCGCCATCTTGTTCGCACGAAGACTGGCGGCATAGTTTCCGCCCACCTTATATATACCCGTTCCCAAAGGAGCAGAACGGTCGAACTCGCGGATAATCACATAAGGATTGGTGGCAAAGCCGCCTTTGAAGTAGGGACCTACCGGCGTGACGAAGATAACGAACAGATATTCGTTGGCAGGATGCACACCGACCTGAGCCCCCGTACCGATGAGCAACGGACGGATATACAGCGAGGCACCGCTCTCATAGGGAGGGATGAAACGTTCATTGAGACGCACCACCCTGCAAACCATTTCCTCAAACAATTCCGTAGGCAACTCGGGCATCAGGATACCGCGGCAGGTAGCCTGCAGGCGGGCCGCATTCTCGTCCATCCGGAACACGCGCACCTTGCCGTCGGGGCAACGGTAAGCCTTCAGCCCTTCGAACGCCTCCTGTCCATAGTGCAGACAAGTGGCCGCCATGTGGATATTAATGGTTTCCTCGGAGCAGGTCTCTATCTCGCCCCACTTTCCGTCACGGTAATAGCACCGCACGTTATAGTCGGTCGGCATATAGCCGAACGACAGATTTTCCCAATCGATCTCTTTCATATAGCTCTATACTTTTAATTTCATTCTGAAAGGCAAAGTTACGGAAAAAAGCAATAAATCAGCAGGAGTGCCCGAATTTTATTTCAGTTTATCACTCCGCTTTCTCCATTCCCAATACTTTCTTTACTTCCTCGTCGGCCGCATAAAGTTTTTCCTTGCAGAAAGCCATCAGAGCACGGGCCTCTTTCAGTTCGCCGGCCAGTTCGTCAATGCCCGTTTCATTGTTCTCCATGCGTGCGGCCAGTTCTTCCAGCCGTGCCATGGCCTGTTCATAAGTCAAATCTTTCTTCTTCATGTTCATTCGTTTATTGTATCACCGAACGCACTTCGCCTTCGGCCAGCCGTGTCGTGATTTCATCTCCTTTTTTCAGTTCAGAAGCCCGCCGCACCAGTTTACCCCCGCACAACGTCATACTGTATCCTCTTTTCAACAGCAGGTCGGGGTCGGCCGCCTCCACACGTTGCCGCAACAGTTGCAGACGGAAGCGCTCGCGTTCCACTCGTGCAAGGGCCGCACGCTCCATTCTTTCCGAATAAGCCAACAGGCGGCGGGCCTCCGATGTCAGCTGCCGCTCTCCGGCATGATACAGGCGGACGGTCAGCTGCTCCAGATGATGCTCGCCGCGGACACGCATCTGCAAGCAGGCGGAGGACATCCGCACCGACACCTGTTCCATGCGTCGCCGCTCATGTTCCATACGTACCGAGGCAGCCTGAAAAATGCGACGCGACGCCTCTTCCATCCGGGTAGCCACTTCTAACTGGTGCCGGACGAGAAAAGCGGCGGCGGCAGTGGGCGTCTTCACCCGTGTATGCGCCACAAGGTCTATCACCGTATCGTCGCGCTCATGGCCGATACCGGTAATCACCGGCAGCGGAAACTGTGCACAGGCCGCTGCCAGCAGATAAGTGTCGAAGCCCGACAAGTCGCTCGTGGCCCCGCCGCCCCGGATAATCACCACCGCATCCCATTGTTCATACTCGTGCATCACGGCTTCCAAAGCCGCCAATACGGACTCCTCCACCCGCTCTCCCTGCATCACGGCAGGAAAAAGCCTGAGAGAGAAACGAAGCCCGTAATCATTGTACAGCAACTGGTTGCAGAAATCACCGTAACCGGCTGCCGTGGCCGACGAGATGACGGCTATGCGGTTCATCACAAGCGGCAAAGAAAGTTCCTTATTGTCGTTCAAGATGCCGTCGGCTTCTAGGCGCGACAGTATCTCGCGGCGCTGACGCGCCATATCGCCCAACGTATAGGTCGGATCGATATCCGTGACGTTCAGCGAATAACCGTAAAGCTCATGAAAGACGACACCGACCCTGACCAGCACCTTCAGTCCCGGAGCCAGCACCCGCCCTGCCTCACGCTCAAACATGGTGCGAAGCAGAAAATAGGTACGCGCCCAAATGACTCCCCTTGCCTTGGCCACAAGATCACGGCCGTCTGGACCTTTCTGCACGAATTCCAGATAGCAATGGCCGTTATAGGCTTCACGCACCTCGCTCAGTTCGGCCTGCAGCCAATATTCGGACGAAAGGGCCTGCTCCAGCGTGTCACGCACCAGTCCGTTCAGTTCGTATAGTGTCAGATATGTTCCCATCCTGTTTTTCCAAATAAGCATGAAGCCCGCGCTGCGAGCAGATAAAGGCGCCGCCCACCATCTTGTCGCCCACATAGAACACGGCCGACTGGCCGGGTGTCACCGCAGAGGCTTCCTCTTCGAAAGAAATCAGCCACAAACGGTCGCCCTCCGCTTCCTGAGGAAACAGATTGTCTACTACACGCATGCTGCACGGGATCGGACGGCTGCGGTAACGGATGCGCACGGAAAGCCGGGAATCGGCAAAGGCGGCCTCATCCGCCATACGCCCTCCGGACACCAGCATGTGGCGGGTGAAGAGCTGGTCGGCATCCCCCAGCACCACGGTGTTCTTCCGTGCATTAAGCCGCAACACATAGGCCGGTTTTCCCAAAGCGATGCCCAGCCCCTTGCGCTGCCCTACAGTGAAAAACGGAAATCCGCAATGCGCCCCGACGGCACGCCCGCTGGAATCCACGAACTTCCCCGGTCCTACACGGGTGTCTATGTCCGGCACCTGCTCACGCAGGAAATCACGGTAATCTTTATCGATGAAGCAGACTTCCATAGATTCGCCTCCGCGCGCCTTCATCTCGAAACCGTTCTGTTCCAGATAACTTCTCACATATCCCTTGCGAAGCCCGCCGAGAGGGAAAATGCAGCGCGACAGCACCTCGGGCCCCAACCTCCATAGAAAGTAAGACTGGTCTTTCTGTTCGTCCGCCCCACAATGCAGATAGTAGCGGCCGTTTTCTTCTTCCACGCTCACGTAGTGCCCGGTGGCAATATAATCACATCCCAGCCTGTCGGCCCACTCCGTCAGCACACGGAACTTGAATACGGGATTGCACATCACACAAGGATTGGGCGTGCGTCCTGCCAGATACTCATCTACGAAATCCCGCACCACAATGTTCCTGAATGCCTCCCGCTCATCGGCCACATAATGCACGATGCCCAGACGCCGGGCCAGATTCCTGGCTTCCTCTATGAAATCAGGATATTCCTGTCCGTCGGCAGAAAACTGGCGGGGCAAATCCCACACACGCATGGTCACTCCTATCACTTCGTATCCACGTTCCTGCAACATCAGGCATACGGCAGAACTGTCTATCCCTCCCGACATCCCGACCAATACCTTCTTTCTTACCTGCTCCATATCAGTCTTAATGAAATTTCTTTCAGACAAAAATAATAATAAATTGTCTAAGCAAAGAAAAATATTGAAATAATTCACATCATTCGCTCCGTCCGTCAGAATTTCGTACCGCCCGGAAGAAACGGTAGAAATCTATTGCTCAATAAAATAAATTTTCATGAGGAGTATTTTAAAAAATCATGAGGATGAAAAATTATTTTCATGAGCACAAAAATCACGTCACTTACCAACAACATATAACCGCATGCAAATCAACAATTTATCACATTGAGAAAAACTTTAGAAAACAGTGCCTTTTCTGTACGCAAAAAATCATATATGCAAAAAGATGCGCCGCTTCCGGTGAAGTGGCGCATCTTATATCGTTTATGGCATCACTGCGGCCTAACTCAGGAATCCGAGCAACACACCGGCTGCCACGGCAGAGCCGATCACGCCGGCCACATTCGGCCCCATGGCGTGCATGAGCAGATAGTTGCGCGAATCATATTCCAGACCCAGGTTCTGCGAGATACGGGCAGCCATAGGCACGGCCGATACTCCCGCATTACCGATAAGCGGATTGATTTTCTTATGTTTAGGCAAGAACAGATTGAAGAACTTGACAAACAGCACGCCAGATGTGGTAGCAATGATAAAGGCAAACGCACCCAGCGCAAAGATCTTGATGGTATCCATGGTCAGAAATTCACTGGCCTGTGTGGAACATCCCACCGTGAGTCCGAGCAGCATCACGATGACGTCGTTCAATGCACTGCCGGCCGTCTTGGCCAGGCGCGTGGTTTTAGTACTCTCCTTAAGCAAATTACCGAAGAACAGCATACCCAGCAAAGGAAGGCCTGAGGGCACGATGAACGTAGTAAGCAGCAAACCTACGATAGGAAAGATGATCTTCTCCGTCTGCGATACCTGACGGGCCGGTTTCATACGTATCACGCGCTCTTTCTTCGTAGTGAGCAGACGCATCAAAGGCGGCTGGATAACCGGCACCAATGCCATATAGGAATAGGCACAAACGGCAATGGCTCCCATCAGGTTAGGCGCAAGCTTGGAGGAAAGGAAGATGGCCGTGGGGCCGTCCGCTCCTCCGATGATGGCGATACCGGCAGCCTGGTTGGGTTCGAATCCCAGTGCAAGGGCGATCATATACGCCCCGAAAATACCGAACTGTGCCGATGCTCCCACCAGAAGAAGCTTCGGATTGGCAATGAGCGCCGTGAAATCCGTCATGGCACCGATACCGAGAAACACGAGCGGCGGATACCAGCCCGTCTTCACTCCCTGATAGAAAATATTCAGTACGGAATTGTCCTCGTAAAGTCCCACTTCAAGCCCTACAGCCTTAAAAGGAATGTTTCCCAGAATAATACCCAGACCGATAGGAATCAGAAGCAACGGCTCGAAATCTTTCTTAATGGCCAGCCACAAGAAAAACGCACCCACCAGAATCATAATCCAGTTTCCGAGTTCCGCATTGGCAAAACCCGTGTAGGTCAGAAAGTCGGATAACTTTGTCCCGATGAAATCAAATATTTCCATAATCCTAACCGATTGTTACCAAGATTGCACCTTCACGCACCGAATCTCCCTTGTTGACATGTATGGCCGTCACCGTACCGTCGCATTCGGCATTGATATTGTTTTCCATCTTCATGGCTTCGAGCACGACTACGGTCTGTCCTTTCTTCACGACCTGTCCCACCGTCACGGCCACGGCATTCACCGTGCCCGGCAGCGGTGCGCTCACGGCTGTGCCGCCACCTGCGGGCACCACAGGCTGTGCTGCCGGAGCAGCAGCAGGAGTAACCGGACCGTGGTGAACATGAGCAACCGGACGGATCACCGGCTTATGGGTGAGATGCATCGGGCGCTCCATCTCCACTTCAAACGGAATTCCGTTTACCTCCACCTTAGCCATATTGCCTTCCACTTCGTTTATCTTCACCGTATATTCGGCACCTTTTACCTTATATTTATATTCTTTCATAATGATTCTTTTTTTAGATTAGAGTTTAACAAATGATTTTACTCACGCCATTCGCGCATAGTGTAGCCTTTCGCACTCCATTCCGAGTGTTCCTCCGTATGATAGGTCAGCACATTGCTTTCCACATCGTGCACATCCTCTTCATAGTCATGCAACGCCATGCCGATAACGGCCATATAAATCTTCATGTCCACACCCTTGGTCTCCATTCCCTGCTTGGCCATGACGGCAGCCTTCTCGGCCTGATTGCGCAACGCACGTATGGCTCTGACACGAACCAACTTGGAAATCAGAGTCACCACATAGCCGAACAGCCGGAAAAATACATAGAGAGAAAGCAGGCAACCGAACACCACTCCCATCGCCATGATGGACATGGCAAAACCGTGGGGATCTTTCTCCTTGAACTCCGCCACCTTGTCCTGCACCTTTCCTTGCCCTACGTTGGGCGATCCCGGAGTGACCTCGTCGGCATTGAGTACGACCCACACATAAGCATCGGATTCCGCATCGTAAACTCTGGCATAAGACTGGTTCTCGGCCAAAGGGGGCACGGTGATGGAATCAAGCAGTGTCTTGCCGTTACCGTCGAACAAGGCGATGAAATTCTCTTCCCCCGGCTTCAGCTCGAAATTCGTATGCAATGTGCCCAGGTTCGTCCGTCCGTCGGCAAAGAATACAATACGTTTCTGGGCCGTCAGATTCGTCCGGTCGTCTCCTTTCGGAATGAGCGACATCATCCTGACACGTTCGGGCACGGACAGCTCCTTGTTCAGAGCCTCACGTTGCGTCGTGAGGTAGCAGCTGCGGATATTATTGGTTCCCCATGAAGTATTGGCTATCTCTATCCATCCCGCACGGTTGCCGTATTCGTCCACCAGTCCGTCGGTATTAGACACCACCACTTCATTGATCTTGAAGCTGAAAGCCCCTTGTCCGAAAGCCGTGACCACAAGTGTCAGCCCTGCAAGGACACCTAAAAATCTTCTGTTTAACATCATTTTTCTTTTAACTGGTTACAATGGAATATTCCCATGCTTCTTCACAGGATTCAACAACTTCTTGGTCTGCAACTGAGCCAGCGCACGAATGACACGGAATCGGGTATTACGCGGTTCTATGACATCGTCGATGTATCCGTACTTCGCAGCCTGATAAGGATTGGTAAAAAGTTTGTTGTACTCCGCTTCCTTCTCCTCCAGGAAGGCTTTCGGGTCTTCGGCCTCCTTGGCTCCCTTGGCATACAACACGGCCACGGCGCCGGAAGCTCCCATCACGGCAATCTCTGCCGACGGCCATGCGTAGTTGATATCTCCGCGAAGCTGCTTGCAACTCATTACGATGTGCGAGCCTCCGTAGCTCTTCCGCAACGTCACCGTCACCTTGGGCACGGTGGCCTCTCCGTAGGCATACAGCAACTTGGCACCATGAAGTATCACGGCATTGTACTCCTGGCCGGTTCCCGGCAGGAATCCCGGCACGTCCACCAATGTCACCAAAGGTATATTGAACGCATCGCAGAAACGCACGAAACGCGCGCCCTTACGGCTGGCATTGCAATCGAGCACTCCGGCATAGCACTTGGGCTGATTGGCAATCACACCCACGCTCTGGCCGTTGAAGCGGGCAAAGCCCACAATGATATTTTTGGCGTAATCCGGCTGTACTTCGAAAAACTCTCCGTTGTCGACAATCGCCCCGATCACCTCATACATATCGTATGCCTGATTCGGATTGTCCGGTATGATTTCGTTGAGAAAATCTTCCAGTCTGTCTATCGGATCCTCGCATGCCACACGCGGAGCTTCCTCCATGTTGTTCTGCGGAATATAACCGATAAGGGTACGCAACATCTGCATGGCCTCTTCTTCCGTTTCCGCCGTAAAGTGCGTCACACCCGACTTGGAAGCATGCACGCTCGCACCTCCCAGATCTTCCTGCGACACATCCTCGCCGGTCACGGTCTTCACTACCTTCGGACCAGTCAGGAACATATAGGACGTGTTCTCCATCATCAGAATAAAATCGGTCAGCGCCGGTGAATATACGGCACCGCCGGCACAGGGGCCGAAGATGCCCGAAATCTGGGGAATCACGCCCGAAGCCTCTATATTGCGCTGGAAGATATTAGCATAGCCACCCAACGCATTGATGCCCTCCTGGATACGTGCGCCGCCGGAATCGTTGATACCGATACAGGGAGCTCCCATCTTCATGGCCTGATCCATCACCTTGCATATCTTTTCAGCCATCGTCTCGGACAGCGAACCTCCGTTGACCGTGAAGTCCTGTGCAAACACGTAGACAAGACGGCCGTCTATCGTACCGCTTCCGGTCACTACGCCATCACCGAGATACTGCTTCTTCTCCATACCGAAGTTGGTGCAACGGTGAAGTTTGAACATGTCCATCTCCTCGAAACTGCCTTCGTCGAGCAGCATGTCGATACGTTCACGGGCCGTATACTTCCCTCTCGCATGCTGTTTTTCTATGGCTTTCTCACCACCTCCCATGCGCGCTTTGGCACGGAGTTCCACTAATTCCTTGATTCTCTCTAACTGATTACTCATGATACTTAATATGATTTAAGAAAAAATATCCGCTTCAACTTGCCGTTGCCCGGCAAGCATGCATTTGCCATGCGGCAACAAAGGTACTAAAAAAGAATGTTCAGCAGGCTTTTTATCCGGAAAAAATTAGTCTAAAAAAGATAACCTACCTTAGAGGGTTTTTTCGTACCTTTGTCCCGCTTAAAAATGCTTAATATGTCCCATTCATCCTCTCCTACAGATTTAGGAATCCTTCCCGTAGGCCAACTGCTAAGACAATATGCTCTTCCTGCCATCATTGCCATGACGGCGGCTTCGCTCTATAATATGGTAGACAGTATTTTTATAGGTCACGGCGTAGGCCCGTTGGCCATCTCCGGATTAGCACTCACCTTTCCCTTTATGAACCTGTCGGCAGCCTTCGGCGCCATGGTAGGCATCGGCGCATCGACTCTTATCTCCGTTCGACTGGGGCAGGAGAACTATCAGGCTGCACAACACATCTTCGGAAATGTCATCAGCCTGACCGTGATACTCGGCGTCCTGTTTACTACCGTCTCGCTGCTATTCCTCGACCCCATCCTCTACTTCTTCGGAGCCAGCGACGTCACTCTTCCCTATGCCCGGGATTATATGATTATCATTCTGCTCGGCAATGTGGTCAGCCACATGTTTTACAGTCTGAATGCCGTGCTTCGTTCATCGGGACATCCGCAATTGGCCATGAACGCCACCATACTGGCCGTCATCGTCAACACCATACTGGACCCCATCTTTATTTATACACTGGACATGGGTATTCAGGGAGCGGCTACAGCCACCATCCTGGCCCAATGCATCACACTGCTGTGGCAGTCCCGGATATTCAGCAATCCGAACGCGCTTATCCGTTTTAAACGAGGAATCTACCGTCTCAACCGGAAGATAGTAAAAGAGACGCTGTCCATCGGATTATCCCCCCTCCTTATGAATTGCTGCGCCTGCCTTGTGGTTATCCTTATCAACCGCGGACTGGGAGAATACGGCGGCGACCTGGCTATCGGCGCTTACGGCATCGCCAACCGCGTATTATTCCTTTTCGTCATGGTGGTCATGGGACTGAACCAAGGCATGCAACCCATTGTAGGATACAACTACGGGGCAAAAAACAACCGGCGCGTATTAAAGACATTACGCTACACCCTTTTGTGGGGAACCCTAATCACCACCAGCGGCTTCCTTATAGGAGAACTGATTCCGGAGTTTTGCGTCCGTGCTTTCACTACCGACGCTCAATTAACGGAAATAGCCGTCAAGGGAATGCGCATCATGGTAATGTTCTTCCCGCTGATAGGTATGCAAATCGTCACGACGAACTTTTTCCAAAGTATAGGTCAGGCCGGTAAGAGCATCTTCCTCTCCCTGACCCGCCAGCTTCTGTTCCTCATTCCTCTCCTGCTGATACTTCCCCGTTTCTGGGGCGTGGAAGGAGTGTGGTGGGCCATGCCTATTTCCGATGTCATCTCATGTTTCGTAGCCGGAATCATGTTAATCACAGCATATAGAAAATTCAAACAATCAATCGTATAACGCCATGGAGAAACATATCATCATCAATGTAGGACGCCAGTTAGGCAGCGGCGGACACATCATCGGAAATCGCCTCGCGGAAGATTTCAATATTAAGTTCTACGACAAGGAATTGTTGAATCTGGCTGCTAAGGAAAGCGGATTCGACAAAAAGTTCTTCGAACGCAATGATGAGCACAAAGGCTTCTTTAAAGTTCTGTTCGCCTCGTTTTCCCCCATCTTCGGCAACAGCGATCCTTATGCCAACCAGCTCAGCGACGAATCTCTTTTCAAATTCCAAAGCGACGCCATCCGCAAAGCTGCCGAAAGAGAGTCGTGTGTCTTTGTAGGGCGGTGTGCCGACTACATCCTGCGCGACCATCCCGACATCGTGAACATCTTCATCACAGCCAACATGCCTGACCGAATCAAACGTGTCGCCGAATTATTGCAAATTACCGAAAAGGAGGCTGAAAAAAAGTGTATAAAAGGAGACGAGATGCGAGCAGAATACTATAATTACTATACCTCCAAGACATGGGGAAGTGCCGAATCTTACGATCTCTGCATCAACTCCTCCGCGCTGGGAATAGAAGGCTCCGTCGGCATTATAGAAGACTTCATCGCACAGAAGCTCTGCCTATGAAACGGATCGGATTGCTCTCGGACACACACGGTTATTGGGACCACAAATATCTGGAGTACTTTGAAGAATGCGATGAGATATGGCATGCCGGCGACATCGGCTCAACGGAAGTTGCAGAGAGACTTTCCGCATTTCGTCCCCTCAGAGCCGTTTGCGGCAACTGCGATGGAGGAGACCTGCGTAAAATGTTCGGCGAGAAACTGAGATGGCGATGTGAGGATGCAGACATTCTGATGACACACATCGGAGGCTATCCAGGCAAATATGCCCCGGGCATACGCAATCAGTTGCTGGAACGCCCGCCCCATTTATTCATCAGCGGCCATTCACACATCCTCAAGGTACAGTATGACAAATCGATAGGTTTACTGCACATCAATCCCGGAGCAGCCGGTATCATGGGGTGGCACAAGGTACGTACGCTCGTACGGTTCACGGTAGACGGCCAGATATTTAAAGATCTGGAAGTAATCGAGATTCCCCGGAAGGAAACATATCTCCAGAATAAAAATTACGGCCTTTAATAATCTTGTAGAAAAGTATGGATACGCACCCGATCAAACAATGAAAAACGCAAAAACATTCCTACAAGCAACCGCATTACAACTAACGCTGTTTATATCATTGTTTTTCTCACTTCCGTCTGCTGCGGCCAATCCGTTCCTGCCCTTATGGGAGTATATCCCTGACGGAGAGCCCTATATTTTTGAGGATCCCGACAGGCCCGGACAATACAGAGTATATATATACGGTTCACACGACTCCATGAGAAAAGACTATTGCGGAAGAGAACAAGTCTTATGGTCTGCCCCTATCAACGACCTGAACAACTGGAGATACGACGGCATCATCTTTGAATCCAAAACCGACGCACAGGGACAATGGCTCAATAAAAACGGCACAGGAGATATTTTGTTCGCCCCGGATATCGTGGAGATCAAAGAGAAGAACGGGAAGAAAACCTACTACCTGTATCCCAACAACCAAGGAAAAGGAAGAAATGGAATGGCGGCCAAATCCGATAGACCGGACGGTCCGTTCAAAGTATGCAATTGGAATCCGGAGTCACCCCAAGAAACCATCGGTGTTTTAGGGTTCGACCCGGCAGTACTGGCAGACGACGACGGCAGAATATACGGTTATTGGGGATTCCAAGAATCGTTCGGAAGTGAACTGAATCCCAATACCATGGCCACACTGAAAGAAGGCACGCAGCCAGTAAAGGACATGATACCCAATCTGAAACAAGACGGCATTTTCCGTTTCTTCGAAGCATCTTCCATTCGCAAGATAAAGGATAAATATGTTTTTGTTTATAGCCGTTGGACTGCAAACGGAGAATTCGGTTTTCCTGGCAGCAACTACACATTAGCTTATGCCTACAGCAATCAGCCCTTAGGCCCATTCACTTACGGGGGCACCCTGATAGACGGACGCGGCAGAGACAAGGATGCAGACGGGAATCCCATTCCGACTGCTACTCCCGGCGGGAACACGCACGGAAGTATCTTGGAAATCAATGGGAAATGGTATGTATTCTACCATCGTCAAACCGGTGTCAATGAATATTCCCGCCAGGCCATGGTAGCTCCCATTGAGGTTGAAGTGACGGAAGGACCAAACGGAAAAGTTGAAATTTCCGAAGCCGAATACACCTCCGAGGGATTCGAGACCGAAGGTTTGAATCCATACAAAAGATATTCGGCCGGAATCGCCTGTTATTATACCGGCCCGCGTCCCGCCCGTCATTCGTGGCCGAACATGGAATTCTCAGGCTCCTATATTCTTCCGACCTATGCGGACGGAAAGGAAAAGCGTTTTGCCCCTTACGATTTAAGGATAAACAGTAATCCGGTAGTAAACAACACAAGCGGCTCCGTCGTAGGATATAAATATTTCAATTTCGATCACCTCAAAAAGTCCAAAGGAACGGCACTGTCCGTCAACTTGAAACCGCAAGGCACCGAAGGACGTCTGGAGATTTTTGTAGGGAATCCCCGTGAAGCCGAAGGCGGTATAAAAATAGGGAACCTGCACATCCCGCGAAACGCACCTCCGGTTGTCACCGAGATGCATATCCCTTTGAGCCGCATCAAACACCTGAAAGGCAAAAAGGCTTTATTCTTCGTGTTCTCTTCATCTACTCCCGACCGGTCTATCTGCGAACTTCATGATTTCGCATTTATCCGGAAATAAACAAAATACGGAAAAGGCAGCTCCCACTCAGGTAGGAACTGCCTTTTTATTCTCTGCTTAACGAGCAAACAACTATCTCAGACTGCTCCGCAAAGCAGCAGTACAATCAACTGAGCCGTCAGAATGCGTAAAAACATAGTCAACGGATAAACCGTAGAATAACCTACTGCCGGAGCATCGGAAGCGGAAGACTGATTGGCAAAAGCCAAAGCAGGAGGATCTGTCGTACTTCCCGCAATCAGTCCCATAATGGTAAAGTAATTCAACTTGTATTTCAGTCTCGCGATTACACCTATTATTAATATAGGAAGCACCGTTATCAGGAATCCCGTCCACACATAAGTAAGCCCGTCGCCGGCCACTACCGTTTCCACAAAATGTTCACCGGCCTTTATCCCCACACTGGCAAGGAAGAGCGCCAGACCGAATTCGCGCAACATAAAATTGGCACTCGTAGATACATAAGTCACCAAATGGAACTTATAGCCGAAACGGCCTATCAGGATCGCCACAATCAACGGGCCGCCCGCCAGACCTAATTTCACAGGAGTGGGAACTCCGGGGAATGCAAAAGGAATGCTTCCGAATATAATACCCACCAAGATACCCACAAAAATGGTTACCAGATTGGGATGATCCAGACGACGAACCGAATTTCCCATCAAATTAGCCACGCGATCCACAGCATCTTCCGGCCCTACCACTACAATCTTATCACCGATCTGCATACGCAGGTTACGGTCGGCAAACAGATTCATGCCCGAACGCGAAATACGCGTCACGTTCACCCCGTAGACCGAGCTGAAGTGTAACTGTCCGAATGTCTTGCCGTTCATCTTCGGCTGGGTAACCACAATACTTTTCGATACCATAGGCATATCCTGCTCTTCCCAGTCCACATACTCCTCAGGACCGATGAACGCCTGAATGGCTTCGGCATCATCTTCCGCACACGTAACGAACAAGTGATCGCCCAGATAGAATTTCGTATCCTTGTTCGGAATACTGACGTGCCCCTCATGAAGCGCACGCGAACATACATAATTGCGACCCAGAAAATCGCGGACCTGAAGCAACGTCTTTTCATGCAAGGCGGCATTAGCCACTTTTAAGGTCATCCTATGCGGTTTGGCATGCGGATTCTCCGCCATCTGAGCCAATATACGGTCTTCCTCATCCTTCAGCACGATGCCGCAAATATAACGGATTGCGATGGTGGCCGCAATAATTCCCACCACTCCAAGCGGATAGGCGCATGCGTATCCGGAAGCGATCTGAGGCACCCCCTGTCCGCCGGAAAACACCTGAGACAATGCTTCCGTAGCCGCACCCAGCCCCGGGGTATTGGTCACCGCACCACAAAGCACTCCCACCATCATCGGCAGGTTACGCGGATCGTTCGTATCAAAAATACAGAAATAAAGAACCAGCATCACAACGATGTTTAACGCCACAATCCCGCAGGCCAGCAAGTTAAGCGTCACCCCTCCTTTCTTGAACGATTCAAAGAACCCCGGACCTACCTGTAGGCCGATACAATAAACAAATAGTATCAGACCGAAATCCTGCAAGAAGTTTAAGGTGGAAAGAGGACCTGTAAAACCGAAATGACCGGCCAGAATTCCGGCAAACAACACGAACGTAACTCCCAATGAAATTCCAAAGAATCTAATCTTTCCCAAATAGACGCCCAAAGAGATAACCGCCGTATATAACAGGACAATATGGGCGATGGAGTTCGAGTCAAACAGCAATTGTTCCAACCAGTTCATCGTTACATTTTAATTTTATAAATAAATGATTATTTTGTTTCGCTCTTTTCGCCGGCAAAAGTACTCAAAAAAAAGACACATTCTGAATATTTATCCATGATTTTTTTGTGCTCCTACAAAAGTTTTGCTACTTTTGCCCGCATAATAACATCCTTTTTAACAGTATAGCTATGGCAGATAGTAAAGAAAAACTCTTCTCTGACTTCACCGCGCCCACGCGACAAGAATGGATCGACAAGATTAATGTTGACCTCAAAGGTGCGGATTATCAGAAGAAAATGGTCTGGAGAACCAATGAGGGGTTCAGTGCAGAACCGTTTTACCGGAAAGAAGATCTGGAAGGCCTGAACCTGACCGACGCACTTCCCGGTGTGTTCCCCTACCTGAGAGGAAACAAGAAAGACAACAACCGCTGGTACGTACGGCAGAACATCCGTGTGACCGACCCGAAAGAAGCCAATGCGAAAGCTCTTGACCTGCTCAACAAGGGCGTTACTTCGTTAGGTTTCAAAATCCCGGCCAAAGAACTGAGCGACGAATTCATCGCCACCCTGCTCGAAGGCATCAAGGCAGACGCCGTGGAGCTGAACTTCAGCACCTGTCAGGGCCATACCGTGGAACTGGCCACTC
Organism: uncultured Paraprevotella sp.; assembly: GCA_910586505.1. Lineage (GTDB taxonomy): Bacteria > Bacteroidota > Bacteroidia > Bacteroidales > Bacteroidaceae > Paraprevotella. The sequence continues at coordinate 85,778 of CAJUGV010000003.1, forward strand.
TCCTGACGGCTTATTACAAAACACAGGGCTACGACCCCTCCGCACTCACGGGCAGCATTGATTTCGACCCGATGCAGAAAATGCTGGCCAAAGGCAAAGACACTACCGCACTGATGGGCAAACTGGCCGAACTGGTGAGCATCCTTGCCCCGTTCCCGAAGATGCGCTGCATCACCGTGAACGCAGACACTCTCTGCAACTCCGGCGCTTACATCTATCAGGAACTGGGATATGCCCTGGCATGGGGTAACGAATACCTGAACCAGATGACGGAAGCCGGCATCCCGGCTGCTCTGGCCGCCAAGAAGATTAAATTCAACTTCGGCATCAGCGGTGTCTATTTCATGGAAATCGCCAAGTTCCGCGCCGCACGCATGATATGGGCGAACATCGTAAAACAATACAACCCTTCATGCCCGCGCGAGGATTGCCCCCACACCGGCGAGAACAAATTCTGCAACTGTGCCTGCAAGATGTATGTCAACGCTACTACATCCACTTATAATATGACGGTGTTCGACAGTTATGTGAACATGCTGCGCACACAGACCGAAGCCATGAGCGCCGCGTTGGCCAACGTAGACTCCATCGTTGTCACCCCGTTCGACGCGCCTTATGAGACCCCGACCGAATTTGCCGAACGCATTGCGCGCAACCAACAGTTGCTGCTGCAGGAAGAAAGCCACTTCGACAAAATTGTAGACGCAGCCGGCGGTTCTTATTTCATCGAGACGCTGACACACTCGCTGGCGGAAGAAGCATGGAAACTCTTCCTGGCCGTTGAAGAAGAAGGCGGATTCCTGGCCGCAGCAAAGGCCGGAAGCATTCAGAAAGCCGTGAACGCCACCAATGCCAAACGCCATGCCGATGCCGGCAAGCGCAAGGAATTTGTACTCGGCACGAACCAGTTCCCCAACTTCATCGAAAAGAGCGAGGGAAAATCTCCGCTGGCCGCCGCATGTTGCTGCCACGGGCACGGTGATACTTGCGAAAAACCGTTTGACAAACTGGAGACAAGCCGTCTGGCCGCAGATTTCGAGGCGCTGCGCCTGCAAACGGAGCAAGCCGAAAAACAGCCCAAAGCATTCATGCTGACCATCGGCAACCTCGCCATGCGTCAGGCACGCGCCCAGTTCAGTTGCAATTTCCTGGCCTGTGCAGGCTACCAAGTAATAGACAATCTCGGATTCCCGACAGTGGAAGAAGGCGTAGAAGCCGCCATAAAGGCCGAAGCAGACATCGTGGTGCTCTGCTCCAGCGATGACGAATATGCAGAATATGCCGTACCGGCCTTCAAGGCGCTCGCCGGCCGTGCCATGTTTGTAGTGGCAGGCGCTCCGGCCTGCATGGAGGAACTGAAAGCCGCCGGCATAGAGAATTTCATCCATGTCCGTGTAGACCAACTCCAGACATTGAAAGAGTATAACGCAAAATTGGGAATCAAATGAGACAGAATTTTAAAGATATAAATATATTCTCCGGTTTCGGCCGACAGAACGGTCAGGACTGGCAAAAAGAAAACGGTATCACCGCCAACTGGAAAACCCCCGAACAGATAGACATCCAGCCGGTATACACCCAGGAAGACCTGGAAGGAATGGAACATCTGGACTTTGCAGCCGGCCTCCCTCCGTTCCTGCGCGGTCCTTACAGTATGATGTACCCGTTCCGCCCGTGGACCATCCGCCAATATGCAGGCTTCTCCACCGCAGAAGAGAGTAACGCATTCTACCGCCGCAATCTGGCAAGCGGACAGAAAGGATTGTCCGTGGCATTCGACCTTCCTACGCACCGCGGTTACGACCCTGACAACGAGCGTGTGGTGGGCGACGTAGGTAAAGCAGGCGTATCTATCTGCTCGCTCGAAAACATGAAGGTGCTCTTCGAAGGTATTCCTTTGAACAAAATGTCCGTTTCCATGACCATGAACGGCGCCGTGCTCCCCATCCTGGCTTTCTATATCAATGCCGGACTGGAACAAGGTGCCCAGCTGGAAGAAATGGCCGGTACGATACAGAACGACATCCTGAAGGAATTCATGGTGCGTAACACATACATCTATCCGCCCGCCTTCTCCATGAAGATCATCGCCGATATCTTTGAGTTTACCTCACAGAAGATGCCGAAATTCAATTCCATCTCCATCTCCGGCTACCACATGCAGGAAGCCGGTGCCACGGCTGACATCGAGCTGGCCTACACACTGGCCGACGGTATCGACTACATCCGCGCAGGAGTGAACGCCGGTATCGACATCGACGCCTTTGCTCCCCGCCTGTCTTTCTTCTGGGCCATCGGCATGAATCATTTCATGGAGATTGCCAAGATGCGTGCGGCACGCCTGCTGTGGGCCAAGATCGTGAAGAGTTTCGGTGCCAAGAACCCGAAATCAATGGCACTGCGCACCCACTCGCAGACATCGGGATGGTCGCTTACGGAACAAGACCCGTTCAACAACGTGGGCCGTACATGTATCGAGGCCATGGCAGCCGTACTGGGACACACACAGTCGCTGCACACCAACTCGCTGGACGAGGCCATCGCCCTGCCCACCGACTTCTCGGCCCGTATCGCGCGTAATACACAGATTTATATCCAGAACGAAACGCAAGTGTGCAAGCACATCGACCCATGGGCCGGTTCTTACTATGTGGAGACACTGACCAACGAACTCGTGCACAAGGCCTGGGAGCACATTCAGGAGATCGAAAAGCTGGGCGGTATGGCCAAAGCTATCGAGACCGGACTGCCTAAGATGCGTATCGAAGAGGCCGCCGCACGCACGCAGGCCCGCATCGACTCGGGCGCCCAGACCATCGTAGGTGTGAACAAATATCGTCTGGACCATGAAGATCCCATTGATATCCTCGAAGTGGACAACACTGCCGTGCGTCTGCAACAGGAGGACAACCTGAAAGACCTGAAGGCCGGACGTAACGAGGAAGAGGTGAAAAAGGCTTTGGAAGCCATCACCGAATGCGTGCGCGAATTCAACGAAGGCAAGAAGAGCGAACACAACCTGCTCGACCTGGCCGTAAAGGCTGCCGGAGTGCGCGCTACCCTGGGAGAAATTTCAGACGCCTGCGAAACAATCGTGGGACGTTATAAAGCAGTAATCAGAACTATTTCGCAAGTGTATTCATCAGAGAGTAAAGCAGACAACGACTTCGCCACGGCTTGCGAGCTGACGGAAGAATTCGCCAAACAGGAAGGACGCCGCCCGCGCATCATGATTGCCAAGATGGGACAGGACGGACACGACCGCGGCGCCAAAGTATGCGCCACGGGATATGCCGACTGCGGTTTCGACGTCGACATGGGACCGTTGTTCCAGACACCGGCAGAAGCAGCCCGTCAGGCTGTGGAAAACGACGTCAACATCATGGGAGTAAGTTCACTGGCCGCCGGTCACAAGACACTCATCCCGCAAGTGATAGACGAACTGAAGAAACTGGGCCGCGAGGACATCATGGTCATTGCCGGCGGTGTGATTCCCGCACAGGACTACGACTTCCTCTACAAGGCAGGCGTAGCAGCTATCTTCGGTCCCGGTACGTCGGTTGCCAAAGCAGCCTGCGAGATGATGAAAATCATTCTGGACAAAGAATAAGAAAAGGTATTCTTTTCTAACCCTCACGGCCATTCCCGCTCTCATGCGAGAATGGCCGTTTTCATACGCCCGTTCCGCCGCCAACTGACAAAATGTCAAAAAACAGACGTCAGCATGTCCTGAAAAAACGGGCAGTCAGCAAAAGAAACCGCGCAGAACCGGCATATTTATACATTCTGACTGCATTATTCAACCGATATTCTGCATATATACAGATTTTCATGCGGAGTAAAATATATTTTGATACGCCTTGCATGACGAAATCATGCGCAGAAAAAAACAGTGTATTCCGCATGACAGTAAAAAACAAACTTCGTAACGCCTCTAAAAAAGATACAAAAGAAAAAATCGCCCTCCGGAAGCCCGCCTTTTTTCTCTATCTCCGGCCCTCGGGAGCATGAACGCGAAATCACAAAATGAAAGGCAACCGTCAAAAAAACGCACCCGCTCCGGCGTACATTCCGGCATACGTGCTTCACTCTATTTTCTTTTTGACCACCAAACGGCCGTCTTCCCGTCATTCTGCAAAAAGAGAACGGCGCGAGAATCCGATATATCCCTCCGCCACGGCTCAGGCCCGGCTATAAGCCCGTCTCCCGCACTGCCAACCGACAAAATATAAGCAAACACCTCCGTTATTCCCACATCCGGCTTTCATGGGTGATGAGCAACAGACGGTCGCCAAGTTGCAGTTCCAACGCGCCATGAGGCACTATGTAACGGTTGTTGCGCTTAATCATCATCACCAGCACACCGGGCGGAAAAGAGAGGTCGCGGATATGTCTGCCGCGCTGCAACACATCTTCCGTGCACTTCACCTCATAGAGCATACCTCCGACTTCTTCCGGCAGCTCGATTCCGAAATTGTCTCCCCGATCCGGCACGTCCTCCGTCAGTTCTAGCCTGCGGGCCACCCACGACAAGGACATACCCTGGAAAAGCAAGGAGAGCAGCGTGACGAAAAACACGATGTTGAAAATCTGTCCCGCACCGTCTACCTGTGCCATCACAGGATAAGTGGCAAAGATGATAGGGGCCGCTCCCCTGATCCCCACCCACGAGACAAAAAGTTTGGAACGCCACGTGATTTTCCGCCCGAAAGGCAGCAGACACAGCCACACACTGAGCGGACGGGCCACGAATGTCATAAAAGCGCTGACACACACTGCCGTCAGCATAACCGGAAGCATCTCGTGAGGATTGACCAGAAGCCCCAGCATGAGAAACATCACGATCTGAAGCAGCCAGGTCATGCCATCGAGAAAAGTCCCCGTTTCCTTCTTCTTGAAGAGCCGGCTGTTGCCGATGACCACTCCCGCAATGTAGACGGCAAGATAGCCGTTGCCTTTCAGCAGATAAACGGCACAATATATGATGAAGATGAAACACAGCACCATAATGGAATACAGCTCGGTATTCTTCAATCCCACATGATTGATAATCCACACGGACAGGCGCCCCAGCATATATCCTCCCCCTATCCCGACCGCGAACTGCAAGAGGAACGACCATAGCATCTCCCAGCCCGACACTCCTCCCGACTGCAATAGCTGTATCAGGATCACCGTGAGCAGATAGGCCATGGGGTCGTTGCTTCCGCTCTCAAGTTCCAGCATGGGTTTGAGGTTGTGCTTCAGGCTGATGTGCTGCGAGCGGAGGATGTTGAAAACCGATGCCGAATCTGTAGATGACATGGTGGCAGCCAGCAACAGCGAACCGACGAAAGTAAAACCAAGCCCCGAACGAAGTTGCCAGCCGGATACCAGAAATACAAAAAGACCGCAGAACAAGGTGGTCAGGAACACACCGGCAGTGGCCAGCACGATACCCGGCTTCAGCACCGGACGGATCTCGCTCATTCTCGTATCCATTCCCCCGGTAAAAAGAATAATACAAAGCGCAACCATACCTATATGTTGCGCCACCGACACATCGTCGAACTGTATGCCCAGCCCGTCCGTTCCGAACAGCATGCCGGCCAGAAGAAACATAAGCAAGGTCGGTATGCCGAAACGATAACCGGTCTTACTGATCAATATGCTGCAAAAAACAAGAAAGGCGGACACAAGAATCCCCATCTCTACGGAAATATTCATAGTCAGGAATTTTTATTACTACCCGCAAAGTTAAAGAAAAAAGAGAAACAGGAAAAAACATCGTCTTAATAAACCTTTATTACACAGCAGAAACTATATGTTTCCGCCCCTATCCCCTTAGCACGGCCCTATCGGAAACAGACGGCACGCATGCCGCTTCCTCTGCTTCGCCACTCCCGTCACTTTCAAAAAAAGCCGACGTGCCAGCCGCCCGTTGCCGCACCGGCTGCCGGACCGATACCTACCGTACATATTTTGTCGCTCCACAAACGTATCGGACATCTGCAAGAACCGTTTGCCCGCCTGCCTGCCATTCCGGATTGAGCCCCCTCCCGAAAGCGGCCTCTTTCCGCCCGAAACGTTCATCCGGATCAAAGCCATTGAAACCGGACATCGGCACCCCCTAAAAAAAGGAGCCTCACAGCTCCTTTTTCATTCATGTTACAATATCCGCTACAATCCGGCCTGACGGTCCAGATAGGCTCGCACATCCGGAGAAGACGGACGCAGCATGTTGGCATTTACGACCTTTCCTTCCGGATCGAGCAGGATGAAATGAGGTATTCCGTCGGCCTTATAGGCGGTCTGGAAACGGCTTCCCTTTCCCAGGAACAACTGTATTCCCGTCATGGACTGCTCTTTCACCACCTTGGCCCAATCGGCTTTTCGTGCATCGGTAGCCAGACTCACGAACACAATGTTGCGGCCCTTGTACTCCTCTTCCAGTTTACGGAGAAAAGGTATCTCCCGCCGACAGGGAGCGCACCACGTGGCCCACAGGTCGATATACACGTACTTGCCTTTGAAGTCGGCCACATGCCAGTCTTTTCCATCCATATCCCACGCACGGAAATCCGGTGAAGGATTCCCCGGACGTGTAAGGTCCCAGGCGTCGTACTTCTCCTTAAACTGCATCCTCAACACGGAATCGGTTACAAACGTAGCATGCAGGTTCATCAGCTCCTCTATACTGGCGATGCCGTACTGTTCCACCTGCTCTATAGCCAGTACGTTAAGCAATGTCTGCCTCACCTTATCGTTGTCGATATGATCTGCGATGTAATTCATCATACACACTGTCCGGTCATAGGGCGTTTTCATATCCTCTTTCCTGCATCCGAAGATTCTCGCCGCCTCTTTCATATACTCGCGATACTCCCTCAAACCTACCAATTCTTCCTTAGGTACGGCATTCCCGCGAATCACATCGTAGTAATCCTCGCCCGGCACATAGGCAGAGTCCTGCGCCACAAAAGGATGCCCCACGGCATACATCAGTTTGGAAGATGCGTAGGCATAGTGTATGCGCCCCTTTTCTATCTCCACGAAACGGGGACTGATCCCCTCCAGCTTCCATGCCTTGAGGGTACGCAGCATCGTAGCCTCCTTTTTGTCTACAAAATCCGTGAACTCGCCAAAGGGCAACGCCATCTTCTCCTCCGGAAACTCAAGCAAAGACACCTGATTCAGATAGTTGAATATCTTTTCTTTTCCTCCTGCGACCTCATACTTCACAGTCTCCTTGAAATTGTTTCCGTCGAACGTGACATGAATCCGGTCTCCGTCTTCCAGAAAAATATGCTTAAACTCCATGCCATAGAACAAACGGGCATGCACAGCCTCCAGGTGGGTGAACACATGACTTCCGTGCCCCTTATCGTCAAGTGGTATCTCCACGATGGTGGTCTGATAAACCACTGCCACTGTAGACGATGTCCGGTCGGACACATCCACATCCAGTCTGATATCGGCACGGACATATCCCGAACCGAACACACAAAGCGCCAAGGCAAGCAAAGCCGACCTTAGCCACACTCCATTTCTCATCTCATTATCATTTTAGATTTATTGCCTGTAAATTATATTCTCCCTGTATATCACGTCCACTATGTCGGCAAATCCGCCATACATCTCCACCGGTTCGGCATCACGGAAGTTGCCCTCGCTTGAAAAACCGTCATAAATACGCAGCGTGCTTTCGCCCGTCGCACTGTTCTTACTGCCTACGATCAGATCGTAAGAACGGTTTTCAGGATCCTCCTGTTTCCACAGATAAAACTTCAGGCAACTGATTTCCTCACCTTCGGGCAGCTCGAACTGCAATTCGGCCACCGGCGTGGAATTGGAGAAATTCACTCTGTAGACCTTGCGCCCCACGGCATAATACATAAATGTCTTCAACGAACTGAAAGCAAAATGTCCGGCCGATACGATGTCCGTACAGGAAGACAGATCCACATAGTACGCTTTCTCATAGGCATGGCCGCGCTTGGCTTCGGCAAACGAATACAATTCGCCGAGAATGATTCCATAAAGGAAGCGCTGGCTGCCCTTGCCGAGAATGGCATACGTCATGCCGTTGTCATCCTGATTGCGGTCATAGCGGGTGTTCCGCATACAGATGAAATCCATACGTTCTCTTCTCGCCGGCCAGGTGAAAAGCTCATCGTTCACCACCGGAAATCCGTCGCCGGCCAAGTCCTCCATCGGTATGTCGCGTGTGTTGTCCATCCCTAAAGTGGAAAACTCGGAAGCGCACAAAACAAAACGGCGGTTGGTCTTGTCCCACATCATAAAGGCGGGAAGAATGTGAGTGGCCTTGGCGTTGTATCCCACTTCCGGCTCCACGTAAAAGGCATTGGCACGGACGGAACCGAACAGACCGTCTTTCATCATCGTATTGCAGTAGTATACCCTACCGCCATTATCCACAAAGATTTTGCCCGGCCAGTGTGATGCCAGTGCACGGACGGTGCCCTCATAAATGCCGTTACCGAACTCGTTGCCGATCATATAAGAGTCGTTCCACTGGAATTCGCTGGACGACAAACGTGTTGTCCCACTTCCCGTCACCAGATAGAAGGGTTCCTGCATGTCCGGATCGCACTCCAGCTGGTAAGGCGTATGCCACCTTTCCAGTTCCGTGCCTTTCAGCAGATCATAATACACATTGTCCGTCTTCTTGATATGCGATACCATGTCCAGCCGCACACGTCCGTTGTCCGAACACAAAACCAGCCACCCCAGCGAAGTAGGCGTATTCACCTCCAGATCGGCCGTGGCCTGATAGTAGAGCTCCGTGGCTTTTTCCCTTACGTTCAGCACCAGCCGGTAGCTTCCTTGCTGCAAGCCGAGTATCACCGACAGGTTCAGCTCCGTGGAAAGCAGGACCGGCTCACGCATGCCCGTCCGGTCATAGGCCTTCCATTCGTATGTGTAGGCATCCGCGTCAAACTCACGGGCGCTCACTTCCGGTCTTACGGCAAATATGTCACGGGCAATGGCCGAATAGGAACTGCCGATGGTGACATGCAGATCATTCAAGTCTCTGTAATCGTAATTTCCTTTGTCATCGGCACAGCCTTGCCACAGAAACGGCAGCAGTATGCACAACAGACTGATACAGCTTATTCTTTTCATCTTTTTCCATTCTAATTAGTCCGACACAATGGGGGTAAAATCCAACAGCTGGCGGCTGTCTCCCGTTGCTTCCGGGTCTACAAGAGCATCTTCATCAACCTCGCCGGCCGACCACCCTTTTAATCTTGCCTCCTGCTCATACATATACTTCTCTATTTCATTCTTCATATACACCCAACGGTTGAACGGGATAGCCCCCGCCACATTGTAATCGGCACGATCCACCACCTTGTCGAACAACTTCCACATCAGACGTAACTTCCGCTCGGAGAATTCTCCCACGTATTCCGGCCGCCAGCCCAACGGAGGCGCGGAATAAAAGTCGGAAAAATCAATACGGTACTCCAGCATCTCCGTATACCGGCCCGACTTGCCCGACGTAGAGTCTACAGCAAGGAACGTAGTAAAGTATTCGTTCGGGGAAAGCTTCAGATACACGGATTTCATCTGGGTACGAATTGCTACGGTACGCTTCAGCCGAACCACATACGAAAAGGAGGAAGTAAAGGCGGGAACTACAGCCGGGGTCAACAGTTCGTAATCTTCTCCCTCCACCGCATTGTCCGACCACACGCGAAGATTCACCGGACGGTCCGCGCCGGTCTGCCGGCCAATCGTCTGTACGGCCACCGGAACATCCATATATTCCACGTCGTCCGCCTCATAGACAAAGGTCACGGATGTAGTATCCGTAAGCACGTTGCCCGCTGTGCGGTTATTAAAATAGATTCCATCGGGGGCACTGTACAGGTCCGGCGTCCTTTCATCGCATCCGCACAACAGCGACAGGACGATACCCGCCCGTACCCAAACTTTCAATATATTCTTCATAATCTTTCTTATTGTCGGTTATCGGTTTCCGTATCCGGCAGGGGAACCACGTAAAGTTTCTCCGAAGCCCGCGTAAACTCCGATACGGGATCGAATACTTTCAGGATGGAAGAATAGTTGCGCTTAAAGAAGAAAAAGATCTGCCCCTCGCCATAAAGCTCTCTTACCACCTCGTAATTAAGGTAACGCGGCGCATAAGTTGCCTCATCCATCTCTTCCACTCCGCGGTGCACCCTCAGCTTGTTCACCCAACTCCCCATAACGGGACGTTCGGACATTTCATCATACAAATCGGCTATGATGAGGTACATTTCTCCCAAACGTATCATCGGCACGATCGTGTTCTCTATACGGCCGGCATCGGCCATATCGGCATACTTATAGAAATAATAGTCGTTGCCATTCTTTTTCCAGTTGGCAATATAGCGATAGTCATCCGTAGAACCGCCATAAGTATCCCCACCACCGAAATAAGGCATCTCCAGCAATTCGGGTTTCATTCTCAACACCGGCTGCGGACTATGGTCCGGATCGTTATTGTTCTTGAACAGAAGATTTCGGTTCACATTCGTCAATCCGAAGATCACCTCCGTAGCGAAGATGCGGTCTACGTTCGCAGGGCTTCCGAGTACATTGGCTTTGTCTACAAAGGGAAAATGATCGGGGGCCACGTTGATGATGCCTTCCGCATAGCTCTGTGCCTTTGCCTTATACTCCTGCTGCCGTTCTCCCGCATAACTGGATATATAATGGTAGGCACGCGCCAAGAGAGCCTGCACGGCATAATAGTTCATGCGCAGCGTTCTGTACTCCAGAAAATTGTCACCTTCCGTAGTCACATGACTTACCAGATGATTCGTAGTGGTGATGATAGGATCGTTACCCAAAAGGCGTTCCGCCTCTGTCAGGTCGTCGATGACACGCCGCATCAATTCATCGCCCGGCAAAAGTTCCTGTACCTGTAGGGTTGTGGACGACTCGTAAGGTATACTTTTCTTCGTGGGATCGAGCTTGTAGACCGGACCAAAAAGGCGGAACATGTCAAAATGAAGCAACGCACGCAGAGCAAGCGCCTCGCCTCGTATCAGGTTGTAATTATCACCCGTAAACATCGCCCGGCGGCTTTCCATCTGCTCCAGTATAGTGTTGCAGTTACGGATCAGCGCGTAAGCCTTATTCCAGGTATTGTCCAGCCTTGTGCGCCAATAGTCGGATGTAAAGTTACGGTTATCCAAATCCATATAATTGCCCCACATCAGAGGGTCGGTTCCTATCTGATACGACCCTCCCATTATCTCAACCATCTCCACGGTCAAGGTCTGCCCGTAGAGCTCGTCTCTGTTCAGATCGACATACACCCCATTGAGAAGTTTCTTGAATCCCTCCTCCGTACTCAGCAGATCATCTTCCGACATGGTGTCGTAAGGCTTTACCTCAAGCCAGTCACTACATCCCGCCATGACAAACAGGCAGGCAAAAGACAGTATGATATATTTCACTTTTTTCATGATTTCCATATTGATTTAGAATACTGCTGAAACAGAGAACGACACGGTACGTGCAAACGGATATTCTATCCCGCGCTCGGCTTTCACGGAGGATACACGGAAAATGTCATTCATGTTGGCCTGAAGGGTCAGCGATGACAGTCCGGCTTTCTTGATAAAAGGCTGCGTAAATTCATAACCTACATTGAAAGACTCGCCGGCAAAGGTGTTCTCATCCATCACAAAACGGGACGACTTATCGGTCTTCTGGATCATAGAAATACCTTTGAACTGCGCTTCCTGACCGGGCACAGACCAACGGTCGTACAGCGCACGGCGGTCCTGGTTGTAGTTGATTTCGTCAAGCCCGATATTCTCTACCTTATTATAAAGGTCGGTATTGAAGAGCTGCCCGCCAATCCGGTAGCGGAAATAGGCACCGAAGGAGAAACCCTTGTAATAGAACGTAGTGCCGAGCACTCCCTCCAGTTTGGGCTGTGTGTCACCCACCACCACTTCATCATTCACATCGTAGTCGAACGAGTAGCTGCCGTCTTTCTTGATGAAAAGCTCACGCCCCGTAGCCGGATCTATACCGGCCGAACGGACGGCCCATATCGCCGTAGGACTTCCTCCGTCATAGTAACGTGTCGTACCCGTCACGGACGCCTGTCCCGATTTGTTCAGCGCACTCAACGAATTTCCGATATGCGCATATTTCGACTTGTAGGTACGGGCATTGAGACTGACAACCCAGTTAATACCTTTCTCCACATTGTGCACGGGAGCCACCCGCAAGGTAGCTTCCAGACCGTTGGTATTCTGCTGACCGGCATTCATGGCCACACTTTTCACACCGACGGAACCGGGCGTAGTAATCACCGCCAGCAGCGGATCTGTGATTTTTCGGAATATGTCCACTGTCACGTTCAACCGATTGTCGAGCATGGCAATGTCGGCACCGGCCGTATAATTCAAGGTATTCTGCCATTGAAGGTCGGGATTGCCGAGAGCCGAGATCAGTACCCCGGCACCGAAGATGTTCGTCATCCATCCGTTAAACTGATACGTAGTGAAAGCCTGATAAGCCGAGAAATTCTGATTTCCGGGATTACCTACCGACGCACGCAGTTTGAGCAACTGGAACAGTTCCGTACCGCTCATAAACTTCTCCTTATGTATATTCCATCCTATACCTACCGACCAAGTATCGCGGAAGCGGTGACTCGATCCGAACATGGACGCTCCGTCGCGACGGTAATTCACGTCGAGCAAATATCGGTTGTCGTAAGCATATCCGCCATTCAGATAGAAGCTGACGGCCCGTGTAGTGCTCTCGGTATACGACGGTTTGCCTCCGTCGGGATAGCCATTGGCAAAAGAAGGCGCGCCGAACTGGTCTTCCGTAAATCCGTTTGCCTTGTATCCGTTACGGGTGGTAGCCGTACTGGAGAAATTGAAACCTCCCACAAGATTGAGCATGTGCATCTCACGCAGCAGCTTACCGTATGTGACAGACAAGTCGCCTTCATATCTGAACGCCGATCCGGTGGAGTGGTCGTAAGACCCTTTCTCCGTCTCGCTCATGCTGTCAAAATCAGTATGCAAAGGAGACAGACGGGCTTCCGACGTGATGGCAGTCTTCGTCATACCGAATTTGGCACGCGCACGCAGGTCGGCCGTAGCAAACCATTCGGCTATGAAGTTATTCGTAAACCCGAATTCATCACCCCGGTCGTAATTGTTCAGCCTGGCGTTCCACAACGGATTGGGAACGGGAGCTTCCTCCGCATCCTCCGGCTTATACAGATACTTGTCTACTCCTCCGGCCGCATTGTATTTGCGATAATAAGGATTGGCCAAAGCGTACTCGGAAAAGAGCACCACGGGGTCCGACGTTTCCAGATAATCTATTGTCAGCTTATTACTGAACTGAAACTTCCCGGTGCGGTAAATCAGGTCCAGATTACCCGACAAGGTCCGGCGGCTTGATTCTTTCATCACTCCCTCGGTGTTGCCATAGGTCAGTCCCAGTCCGTAGCGTATCTTTTCCTCCCCGCCCTCGGCATAGAGGTTGTGCTTCTGCACGAAACCTGTCCGGAGCGGTTCGCTCAGCCAATACGTATCCACGCCGCGCGCCACCTCTTTCATCCGTTCATTCCGGAGGTTATCCAGCCTCAACTGATTCAGCGGGTCGTTTGTCTTGTCACGGTATATCCCGGCCAACTCCTCAAACTGCAACTTTTCCTTGGCATTCATCAGGTTATAATCTGTCAGGTCGGCCATCGTCAGCGAGAAGTCGCCTTTGTAACTCAGACGCAAACGCCCCTTCTCGGGTTTCACGGTCTCTATGACAACAACTCCGTTAGAGGCCTTTGAGCCATAGATAGCCGTCGAAGCGGCATCCTTCAGTATCGTGACGGACGCCACGCGATTCATATTCAGATCCGACACCGTCTGCAAATCCGTCTCAAAGCCGTCAAGAATAAACAGAGGCTGGTTCGGATCTGTTCCGTACTCCTCTTTCAATCCCATGATACTGCTCTTGCCGCGTATCTCAATGTCGGGCATGCGGTTAGGGTCTGAACCGAACTGAATATTATCGGCTATCTTGAACGAAGGGTCCAGGGTTTTCAGACTTTGCAATACATTCTGCACTCCGATCTTTCTCAGCTCCGGCCCCTCGAACGTAGCCGCCGAACCGGTAAAGCTTTCTTTCTTACGCTGGTAGATACCCGTCACCACCACTTCGTTCATTTTGTTGGCAGCCGGCGAGATAACCACTCGTTTAAAACGCTCACGGGTGGACACACTCAGTTCCTGTTCCACCTTGTCGTAACCGATATAGGAGAAGACCACTTTATAATGCCCCTCCGGTACGGTCAGGGTGTACGCCCCGTCCAGGTCGGTCACCGTAATCAGGTCCGTGCCCTGCACGCGAACGGAAACTCCAATCATCGTTTCCCCGGTTTCCTTGTCCACCACGACACCCTTCACCGTCAGTTTCTTTTCATTCCCGGCCGCTCCCGCACGGACCGCCTGCCCGGCATCCGCCGCATGCTGGGCGCGAAGCACGGAAACTGCCGAAAAGGCAAGCACCAGCACGGGCAGAAATATCCTCCAAGAGGACAACACCCCGAATCGCCACACGTTTCCTAAGTTTTTCTTCATTCTTTTCTCATTATTTATCGGAATATCGAACAGGCTTTTTCCGTCTGCACCTCATCCCATGTCATTTTCCGTCATTCTCCCGCAAGGCTCACGGCTACATGCAAAAAGTCCGGTTCTGAACGAACCGGAAACTTCTTATCCCTTTGGCAGGCCGCTGCTTACTCCACCGCAACTTTCATCACGTGTGCTCCCGCTCTCACCAGATACAGACCGGATTTCAATCCCGGGAACACGGCCGAGCGTCCGCAAGCGGAACCCATCGTCATGCCCTGCATATCGTAAACCTGCATCTCCACGTTGTCTTCAGCCGTCACACGGATACCGTTACCGTCCGCCAGCACGCATATCCCACGGCCATCCGTCTGCTGCGAACCTATACCGTCGCCGTGTATCTTCGCCTCGCCTCCCACAAAAGAGAACGAAGCACGCATCTCAAGCGTACTGTCATACGCTCCGTTCACTATAAAGCTGCAGGGCGACACCAGCTTACCGCTTTCCACAAAGAAATAGACCGCCGGTTCGAAAATAATCACATCATCATACGGATCGTCGGGGTCGCCCTCGGAAGAACCGATAAAGCATCCGTTGGAGAATTCGAACGAAGAAGGCAACACGATCAAACCGCCGTTCTCATAATAATCCACCTCCATTTTATCGGCAAAACCGAACAGACCGGACATCGTCATCTTACCGGCAGTTTCCGCATTTACCGTCAAACTGAAAAACTCCGAGGCTTCGGCCAGCATCGTGTTCGCCGGTTCATTGCCCTCAAAGTCATACATCCCGCCCACACCGGAAGCAGGCACCTTCCCGGTTTTCTTTGTCAACGTATAGCCGGCTTCGTAAGTCAGCGTACCCATAATACCTTCGCCGAAATCCATATAACCGGCTTTCATGGGCGACGCCGCCGTAAGAAGGATCGTATCGCCGTTCTTACTCACCGTATACACATAGTTCAGTTGATTGCCTTTCCCGGCATCCACCGTCACCATCGCTCCGCCACCGGTCATCGCATTCACGTTGTTACAGATAATGGCGGCCTCCTGCAGACACGTCAATGTGCTCTTTTCCGAATCGTAGACCGCCCTGATACCGCCGCCGAAACCGAAAAATCCCAGCAGGTAGACCTCATTTTCATTCTCGGTCGGCAGCACGGCCATATCATACCCCGTACCTGCCGGCACGGGAACTTCGCCCGGCTCACCAGTCATCCGGTCCTCATATGAAAGTTTTCCGCTGAACGTATAGCGTCCGAAAAGTTCTTTTACCGTCAAAATATCAGCAGCCGAAACAGCCTGCCACATGAACAGAGAAACAAACAAAGCGACACTTAGAATTTTTGTTCTCAGAGTAAAATTTTCCATACACATGCTAATTATAATTAAATTAATCTTCTCGCAAAGATACGAAAAAGAAAGAAACCGATGATTTTACGGTTCACATTTAACAAATCAAATCCGCGGACGACAACGCATTTATCCGCGGACGGAACATCCCGGTGGAGGAACATCCGGAATCTTCCCGCAGAAAAGAACGGAAAAAAAGTTCGGAAATGTCAATCTTTCCCACTCCGGTCCCATGTCTTTCCGTTACACGGAATCCGCGACACAACTTCCTGTTAATCAGCATCACGGAGAAAACCAAAAAGTCATGAGGAAGACAGAAAAAAATCATGAGCATGAAATTTTCAAACGACGGGCATCATTTTTTATTTTCAAGGGCATCATTTTCCGCTGCATGTCCCAATATGCGGTTCTACTCTCATTCTGACAAGAAAAAATACCGCCACACATCCTGATCCGCTCTGCACGGAACGGCAAATCCGCCTTCCGCCGCCGCAAGCGTGACGCATGGCGGAAAAAGTATTTTTTCATTCCATTCTCCCGCCCGACAACAGGAAACTTCCGATTTGTTCCGCTTTATCCTGTAAAAAACATTATCTTTGCTGAATCAAAACAAGAAGAAACACCACATGATTGTTTGTATCGCAGAAAAGCCCAGTGTGGGCAAAGACATCGCCAAGGTGCTGGGAGCCACGCAAGACCATCGTAACTATTGGGAAGGAAACGGCTATCAGGTCACCTGGACATTCGGTCATCTCTGCGAACTGAAAGAACCCCACGAATATTCTCCGCTTTGGAAGGCATGGAGCCTTTCGTCGCTGCCGATGATTCCGCCGCGCTTCGGCATCAAACTCAAGAACGACAAAGGCATCGAAGAGCAGTTTCATGTCATAGAACGCCTGATGCAGGCAGCCGACATGATCATCAACTGCGGTGATGCCGGACAGGAGGGAGAACTCATCCAGCGGTGGGTGATGCAAAAAGCGGGAGCACGCTGCCCCGTCAAGCGGCTGTGGATATCTTCCCTTACGGAAGAGGCCATCCGCGAGGGATTCAACAACCTGAAAGACCAAAGCGAATACCAGCCGCTCTACGAAGCCGGACTGAGCCGGGCTATCGGAGACTGGACACTGGGAATGAACGCCACACGACTCTACACCCTGAAATATGCACAAGGCAGACAGGTTTTAAGCATCGGACGGGTACAGACGCCCACTTTGGCCCTGATCGTGAACCGACAGCGCGAGATAGAGAATTTCAAACCGGAACCTTACTGGGTGCTCACCACAAACTACCGTGATACGACTTTCACCGCCGTGCTGGAACAGGACGAAGAGGATGCGCCCTCCGACAGCCCCGCCCCGAGTGACGGGGGAAAAAGTACCGGCAAGACGGCGGAAACCGTAAGGAGGGGATTCACCTCGGAAGAAGAAGGGCGAAAGGCACTCGAACTCATCAAAGACGCACCGTTCACAGTGACATCCGTCACCAAGAAAAACGGAACGGAAGCCCCGCCCCGCCTCTACGACCTCACCTCACTACAGGTGGAATGCAACCGCAAGTTTGCCTTCTCGTCCGACCTGACCCTGCAACTCATCCAATCGCTTTATGAAAAGAAAGTGACCACATATCCGCGTGTGGATACCACCTTCCTGAGTGACGACATTTATCCCAAGTGTAACGGCATTCTCAACGGCTTAGCCGGCGAATACGGCCCTCTGCTCCAGCCCTTGCGCGGAGCGGCACTGAAAAAGAGCAAGAAGGTGTTCGATTCCTCCAAAGTGACCGACCACCACGCCATCATCCCCACAGGAGTAGCCCCACGCGGACTGACGCCGGACGAGCAACGGGTGTTCGACCTCGTGGCCCGACGCTTCATCGCCGCCTTCTACCCCGACTGCAAATTCGCCACCACAACCATATTGGGACAGACGGCCGACGTCCCGTTCAAAGCCACCGGCAAGCAGATTCTCTCGGCGGGATGGCACGACGTATATGCACAGGACGCCAGAACAGCCGACAACGGGGACAGACAAACGGGAGAGGAACGTATGCTTCCCTCCTTTGCCAAAGGAGAAAGCGGCCCGCACATACCGGACCTGGCGGAAAAATGGACGCAAGCGCCCAAACCTTATACCGAAGCGACCCTCCTGCGCGCCATGGAAACAGCCGGACGCATGGTGGACAACGATGACCTGCGCGATGCGCTGAAAGAAAACGGAATAGGACGCCCCTCCACGCGCGCCGCCATCATACAGACGCTCTTCAAACGCCATTACATCCGGCTGGAACGCAAAAACCTGATAGCCACTCCTACAGGGATAGAACTGATCAGCCTGATTCATGAAGAACTGCTCAAAAGCGCCGAACTGACCGGCATCTGGGAGCGCCGCCTCCGACTGATAGAAAAACGCTCGTATGACGCAAAGACGTTTCTGGACGAACTGAAAGTAATGGTCGCGGAAATCGTACAGACCGTACTTTCCGACAACACCAACAGGCGCGTGACAGAGACTACGGCCGAAACTCTGCAGGCAGAGAAAAAAAAGAGCGGAAACAAGGAAAAGACCACCGTAAAGAAGAAAACCGTACGCAAGAAAGCGGAAAAGGAAAAGAACATCCCTGCGGCATCACAGGCCGCACCAGACCACGTAAGCGAAGGAAGCGTATGCCCGGTATGCGGAAAAGGGCATATCATCAAAGGAAAGACGGCCTACGGCTGCTCGGAATGGAAAAACGGCTGCACATTCCGCTCTCCGTTCAAAGAATAATACGCTTCCCCCGCCATCCGGCATCAACGTGATCGGAACGAACGTTCCCATCCATAAACGCATGATTTTAATCTCTCAATATTCTAACATTCTAATCATTACTCACATGAACAACAGACAAAAGAAACTCCGCAGGCTGCTGACATCGTGCCTCATCGCCTTTACCGGCATAGGCGGTCAGGCACAAGAGAACGGTCTCCGCCTGCATTTAGATTTCGAACAGGTGAACGGCACATCGGTCACGGACGCTGCCGGTTCCGGCATCACGGCTTCCCTGAAAAACCAGGCTAAGGTGAATGAAATGGGGAAATTCCATGTGCTTGACCTGGGTAACCAGGAGGGCTATCTCGACCTGACGGAGAAGGCCGGCAGCCTGTTCAAAGAACTGGACACATACACCCTTTCGATGTACTACCGTGTCAACGAGAATGCCTCACTTTCAGGGGCCGGCCGCTTTCTGTGGGCTTTCTCCACATCGACGGCCTGCACGTCCAGCGCCGGAAAATATTCCGCCTACCGCCTCAACGCACAGCGGTTTGCCAACTCCACCGGAGGCTTTTCCAACGAAACGGGAATAGAAATCGGCGGCGAGTCGGAAAAGGGAAAATGGATGCACATTCTTTACATGCAAGCCGGCCCGACAGGCACCCTTTATCTCAACGGTAAGAAAATGGGATCGGTGGCTACCATGCCCGTCAACTCCGAGAACTTCACCGCCTCCGTACCCTACGTATGGATAGGCCGCCCTCCTTTCTCCGGCGACAGTTACCTGACACAGACTCTCGTAAGCGACATCCGCATCTACGACCGCGCACTGAGCACGACCGAAATCGGAGAGTTGGCGAAAACGACAGCCGAACTGGACGACGAGTTCCGCTACGGCACGCCGGGTGATTTCTCCACCTTGAAAACAGCCGTTGAGAATGCTGAAAAGTTTATAGAGGAGAATGGCGCATCCTGTCCGGCAGCGGCCGTCACCATCTTCCGCGACGAGATGGAAATGGCACGGAATCTGGTGGACGAAGGGCGTGTGAACCAGTCCATCATCGACTCGCAACGGCAAAAACTGACTGCGGCACAGAACGTACTGAAAGCCACCATCGGTTTCACATTCGACGACCAAGGCTCTTTCAGCGGCTATGACACCGACCGCGGCTTCCGCCATCCGGGTGCCCTCCACACCGAAGCGGACTTCGAACGCATCCGCCAGCAACTGGCCGACAAGAACACGAAAGTAAGCCAGGCCTACCAAACACTGATCAACGCGGAATACGCACAGTCCACCGCCGCCACCTATCCCGTAGAAACCATCATACGAGGCGGCAGCAGCGGACAAAACTATATCAACGCCGCACGCGGCGCATCCATCGCCTATCAGAATGCCCTGAGGTGGAAAATCGACGGTTCAAAGGCACACGCCCAGCATGCCGTAGACGTGCTGATGCAATGGGCACGCACCACCAAAGGCATCGGAGGAGACTCCAATTATGCACTGGCCGCCGGACTTTACGGCTACGCCTTTGCCAATGCCGCCGAACTGGTGCGTGATTACGAAGGATGGTCGGCAGAAGATTTCCACACTTTCAAACAATGGATGATCAACGTGTGGTATCCCTCGTGCATCGGATTCCTGCGCGGCCGGAACGGCACATGGGAAAACGCGGGTTACTGGGGGCAATGCCCCGGACATTACTGGTCCAACTGGGGACTGTGCAACGTATTGGCGGTGATGAGCATCGGCATCCTGTGCGATGATGTGTTCATCTATAATCAGGGACTCGCATTCTATAAATATGATATGGTAGGGACATTCAAAGACCCGCGCACCGCCACTCCCATCCTGAACGACGGACTGACGGAATTTTTGGGCAACCTCGTTGTGACCACCCAAGAATCGGCTCTGGAAACAGGTGCCTACGGCAAGCTGGGCCAGATGCAGGAAAGCGGGCGCGACATCGGCCACGCCACCATGGCGGCGGGCCTTGCCGTAGACGTGGCCCACATCGCATGGAACCAGGGCGACGACCTCTTTTCTTATATGGACAACCGACTGGCCGCCGGTATCGAATATATCGCGGCACAGATTCTGAATACGGCAGAACTGCCGTGGACCAACTATCATTACGCCGAGCGGGGACTGGCCTGGTGGGACGGACGCTCATGGCTGCAGACCGGTCCTGCACTGGGCGAACAGATTCGTCCTTACTGGGGCACCGTGATCGGACACTATGAAGGAATCAAAGGCGTAGAAATGCCTTTCTCCAGGAAGGTGTACCAGAAAATGGGTATAGACGGCGGCGGACAGGGTGCCACCAGCGGCGGCTACGACCACATGGGCTATTCCGTATTGATGAACACACGCGATTTCGCCGCTCCGGAACAGGTGCCTACGCCGCTCACACCACTGATGGAATACAACGGCGTGAGCGTGAAGCACAACGAGCTGGGCGGACTGAAACATACCTTTGCCGTGGCACCGACCACCGCCCTTCCGGCCGGCACCGTTGTCACTCTCAAACCCCAACTTCCCGAAGGAGCGGACGACACGGGGATATGGGAATGGAACAGCGGTGAGAAAACCAAAGACATCACCGTAGCAGCCGACAGAAGCGGAGTATGGCGTGCCACTTATACCAACGGGCACGGCATAAAGAGCGAACAGGTGTTCACCATCGCCGTAGCCGGCGACTGCGAAGAGGGCCTGGTAGAACCTTATATCACCATAGACGGCACAAGAACGAAGACCCACACGGCCAATGCGCTTTACGGAAGCTCCGTAACTCTCGAACTGAACGGACGTACCGGCTGGGGGTATTATCAGTGGGAAAACGGTTCTACCGCCTCATCCGTCACCATGCCCAACGTGACTTCGAGCCGTGAGATATCCGGCATGTTCATCTCGCAGGGAGGGCGCAAGCAGAAAGTGACGTTCCGCATCAACGTGCAGACGTTCCGCCCCGACATCTCCGTAGGCAGCAGGACTTATACCGACACGCTCATGGTCATTGTAGCGCAAGGCGGCAACGTGACGCTGACCGCTGTGCCCTCGGAGGAAAAGAAAGGGGGAACATTCCGCTGGGATGACGGTTCCTCGGAAGCCTCGCTCAGACTTGAGAACGTGCAGACGTCGGCCGCTTATACCGCCGAATATACCGTAGGCGGCCACACTTCGAGCCTGACTTACCGGGTCTACGTCACAGACAACAGCTATCATTCTCCCGAAACGGGCACCTACTACATCCGCCACATCCCCTCCGACACTTACCTGACACTGGGGGAGAATGACAATTCCGTAGTGTTCAGAAACAAAGACGAAGAAAACAAGGCGGCACAGCAGTGGACGCTGACCAACAAGGCACCCGCCACGACTTACAGTATGATGAACGTGCGGAGCGGAACCTATCTCCGACCGACCGGCAATCTGGCGACCAACGCCACCAGGAGTTTCCGCTTCAAGAAAGCCATCGGAGCCGAAGAACTGGCCATTCTCAAATCAGCCACTTCTGGCAAGAAATACTGGATCGTAAATGAAAACGGCAGCATCACCTTCGACGGTACGGAAGAGCCTTATGACTTCATTTTCGAACTGATTCCGACCGGAGCGGACGGCATTGCCTCCACCACCGCAGGAACCGGAAACCCAATAGCCACGGCATACTACACCCTCGACGGCGTACAGATCGAACGTCCGCGCCAAGGTGTCTGCATCCGGCTGACCAGATACGATAACGGCGAAGTGAAACGAGAAAAGATTCTCATCCGGTAATCCGCCGGTACACGGCGCAGGCCGTCGAACGACCCCGAAAAGAGTACTTTTTCTTCCGGGCCGCCTTTAAAAAAGCGGTGATCCTCAAGGGCAGATAAAATAAATAAAGTATATTTGCACACCGAACGGAATATGAAAAAATGGATTTCTCTTTTTGGGGTCGTTTTCGTTACGCTGTGGCTCATCGGCTGCAGTGCGGAAAGCAACGTGAAAAAGGGAGACAAGTTCTACGCCATCGGAGAATATTTCGAAGCCGCCGCCGAATACCGCAGGGCTTATATGCGTACCAAACCCAAGGAACGCGCCAAACGCGGCGAGCGCGCCTACAAGGCTGCCGACTGCTTCCGGCGGATCAACTATACCGCACGGGCCATCGGATCCTACCAGAATGCGGCACGCTACAATTACCCAGACAGCATCGTATATTTTTATCTGGCGGAAATGCTCCGCAAGAACGGCGACTACAAGAAGGCACTGCCTCATTATGAGACTTACCTCAGCTACAGACCGAACGACGTACTGGCACGCCACGGGCTGCAGAGTTGCACCATGGCCCCCATCTGGAAACAGAAACCCACGCTTTATTCCATAAAAAAAGAACCGCTGCTCAATTCGCGGCGTTCCGACTTCTGCCCGATGCTGGCGGGAGACGACATGAACGTGCTCTACCTGACCTCCACGCGCCCCCAGGCCACGGGCGACGAGACAAGCGGCATCACCGGCATCAAACCCGGCGACATCTTTGTATCACGAAAGGACGACAAGGGAAAATGGCAGTCGCCCGAACTGCTGGAATCGGAAGTAAACAGTGAATACGATGAAGGAGCCTGCGCATTCTCGCCGGACGGACGAACCATGTATTTCACACGTTGCACACACGACCCCGAGTATCCGCGCTACGCGCAGATATACACATCGGAACGCTCGGACGCCAGCTGGAGCACACCCAAAGTGCTTGAAATCACCAAAGACACACTCTCGTCATTCGCCCATCCCACTGTATCGCCTGACGGGAAATGGCTTTATTTCGTGTCTGACATGCCGGGAGGTATGGGCGGACTCGACATCTGGCGCATCCGGATCGGTGACCACGGTATGGGAGGAGTGGACAACCTGGGAGCACCCATCAACACCCCGGGCAACGAAATGTTCCCCTCGTTCCGTCCCAACGGCGAACTGTACTTCTCTTCCGACGGACATGTAGGTATGGGCGGACTCGACTTGTTCAAGGCCGTAGAGGATAGCACGGGAACATGGACGGTGGAGAATCTGAAAAGCCCGATGAACTCACCGGGCGACGATTTTGGCATGACATTCGACGGTCTGCACAACCGCGGATTTTTCAGTACCAACCGGGGCGACACGCGCGGATGGGATCATATCATGAGCTTCGAATGCCCCGAAGTACTGCTCACCGTCAAAGGCTGGGTGTATGAAAAAGACGGCTACGAACTGCCGGGAGGGCTGGTCTACATGGTGGGAAACGACGGAACGAACCTGAAACTGAGCGTAAAGGGCGACGGCTCGTTCACGCAGGAAATCAAACCGAACGTAGACTACGTATTTCTGGGTACGTGCAAAGGCTTCCTGAACCACAAGGAACAATTGCGGGTGGACACCAGCAGCACCAGCAAGGAATATGTACTTCAGTTTGAACTGGCATCCATCACCGCCCCCGTTTTGGTGGACAATGTATTCTATGCCTTCGACAGTGCGGAACTGACCGACTCGTCCACGCTTGCGCTGGACTCTCTCGTCACACTCATGGAGGAGAACCCGAACATCACCATCGAACTAAGTTCTCATTGCGACTACCGCGGCAACGACGACTACAACATACGCCTGTCGCAGCGACGGGCCGAATCCGTCGTGAACTACCTGATTGCGCATGGTGTGAAAACAGACCGCCTGACCCCCATCGGTTACGGTGAGACACGCCCGAAAGTCATCCGCAAACGCCTGACGGAGCGATACACTTTCCTGCATGAAAACGACACACTGACGGAAGCTTTTATCAAACAGTTACCGGAAGAACAGCAGGAGATCTGTAATGCCCTGAACCGCCGTACGGAATTCCGCGTGCTGCGCACCACTTACGGCCTTTTCGACACGCCCGCCAGTCCGAAGAAAAATACCGACACTCAAAAGCAGAAGACACCACCGGACATCATACGGAAAACGAAAGAAGAAACAGATTGACCCGCCATGCCCGGCCCCTCTTTTTCCGTATGGCCCAAGTCCGGGAGAAAACCGTCTTACGCTATGAATATCAGATCTTTAAAGATTATTTTATTAAACTCATCCCAATATTTCGGGACGCATTTCGCATACCGCCGGAAAATGATGCGGAGCAAAATAAATTTTCATGCGGAGTATTTTATAAAACGAAGAGCAATAAAAATTCAGATGATACGCACAGAAACCGTATGCTTTCAAGGAGTGTCCGGATATCCGCCCGGCAATCCTTTGCCCGGCATGCAGAGCCTCCTTAAATCCTGACAAAACAATCATCCGGCAACCTGTTCCTCTTGCAGAAAAAAGCACATCTGCCCGAACAGGTATCCGGCAGATGTGCTTCGGAAACTATACTGTAACCACCCCCGTCAGGTCTGTCTTTTCACCCAAATGTTCTTTCAGGAAAGCTTTGACACGCGCCAACAGATTGCGGCACCCTTCATTCATTTCGTCTTCCTGCGAGCGGTAATTGAAATAACCGTATCCGGAGCGATCTTCTTCGTTTCGCTTCATTGTGCAATAATCCGGAAAGAGATGGATCTTGTGCCAGTTGGCATAATCCATGAAGCGTGTCAGAAAGTTACGCTGCCTTCCCTCCATGACCACTATGAAATCAGCCCGTCCGAGCAAGTTCCCCACTTTGTCGGGTCCGCTCTTTTCCTGGCCGTCATTCATCTGGGAAGTAACGCCCCATGTCTCCATATCGGCAGTCTCCACCTCTATATCCTGAATTTCGGCTTCCTGTAACTTCTTTTTAAAAAGCTGTTCCACAAAAGGTAGCCGACAGGAACATCCCGAACCTATAAATAATATTCTCATAACAGTGTTTTGATTAGGTTGGACAATTGGATTACAGCGGTGCCGACCGAGCATTCACCACTTCAATCCGTTTACGCTCACTACCTGTAAATATACCGTTTATCCGGCATAAAAGCAAAAGCACCGTAAGAATTCGGAGGGCCTTTCAGCAACTTTAAAATTCAGATGATAATTTTTACACTACGACATCTCCGAGGCTATAACTGACAAGATGGCTCGTGCGGATTTTCCACTCCGCAGGATAGAGATTATTGGCGCGTCCGCCGATATTTTTCACAAAACCGAGCGCCACGCCCCGGAAGGTAATCAGCACGAATCCCTTAGGCGTATCGGACGGAAGCATAAGCACCTCCTTGCGCAAATAGTTCACAGCCGTCTCACGGGTAACTTCCACCGCAGGGAATGCCGCACGGTTCAGCACGGAAGACATGGCCAGCGCATGCAGCGGAACATAATCATGCCCCTTTGCCACAGCGACGGGCACTCCGGCCTGCCATACGCAAAGCGCAGCACACAGTTGCTCTATCTGCTGCGAAAATACTTTCCGGCGGGCCGTCCACGTGTCTCCCACAGACAGGAAGTCGAATTCGTCAGGCTGTACAAGCCACGTCTTGCAGACCGCAGGGAAAGCAGCCGGCACCGGCTGTTTTTCTTTCTTCTTTTTCCGGCGCCCCTTGTTGCCGACGGTCGCCCCAACGGGTGACACGGCAACCTGTCCTTCATCACCGGCCTTGCGCAACACGGCCAGGAAAAAGCCTTCACCGCGGGCCAGCCCGGGAATAAAATGATAAACGGGGAAGGAAAAGTCCGCACACCCCGCGCTCCGACGACCTGCACCGGGCAGCAGATTGCCCGTCACCCCCCATTCTTCCGGCACCTCAAGCGGCATCACCTCGGCACCGAGTTCATCGGCTATCCAAGCTACGTTTTCCTCATCCTCCAGCACGTTCAGCGTACAGGTGCTGTATACCAACAGACCGCCGGGCTTCAATGCGGGCCACACATCACGCAAAATTTCACGTTGACGGTCACGGCACATCCTCACGGCATCCATGCTCCATCCCGCTACGGCATCGTCCTCCTTACGGAACATTCCCTCACCGGAACAGGGCACATCGGTCACAAGCAGATCGAAGAAATGCGGCAGGCGGGAGAAATCCTGCGGATAACCGTGAGTCACCACCACATCGGGATGCCCCCATTTGGTCATGTTCTCCAACAGTACCTGCGCACGGGGCTTCACCGGTTCATTGGAAACCAACAGGCTGCCTTCAGGCAGGCAGGCACGGATATGGGTGGATTTACCGCCGGGAGCCGCACAGAGATCAAGCGCCACCACCGGATGTTTCACATAACGCCGCAGCGCCCGTCCCAAAAACATGGAGGACGCCTCCTGCACGTAATAAGCTCCGGCATGGAATAAGGGATCGGACGTAAAGTGCGGCCTTTCACGCAGATAACATGCCTCGTCCGCCGCCCAGGGCACGGGCATATCGGCGCCGCAGACCGCAAAGGGCGACAAACCGGCTTTCCCCGCCTTCAGCGGATTCAACCGTATGCTTACGGAGGGGGATTCCGTCAAGGCGCGGGCAAACGGCGCATAACGTTCCGCCCCGAGCAAGGCACAGGCATAGTCTTTAAAATCCTGTGGTATATCGGATTGCATCATGCTTTATATTTTAATGAGGATAAAAGTAAACAAAAAAAACGGTGCGGACAACAAATCCGGCTTTTATAGCCGGCTATCGGAGAAAAAAAGTATCTTTGCAGGAAGAAATCAAACGTTCATCCGCATGAAACATCGCATATCTTGCTTAGTAAAGCAAACCGCATGGCACCGCCTCCTGGGTCTGTGCCTCTTGTACTGCCTCGTGTTCACCCCGGCCGGTATCTGCGCACAAAACGGCATCACGGTCTACTCCGACACGGTTTCCGTATTGGAAGATGCGGAAGACGACGACGCATGGGATTCCTCTATCCCCGTCGGTAACGGCACATTCATTCCCGACGTCGATTTTGACGAGGAGGGTATGCTGGGTTTATTGGCCGGTATATTAGGTGTCACAGGCTTCGTTCTCGTCATCATCATCATTCTGGCATTTCTTGTTCCCGTTCTCGTCATGATATTGATCGTCTCCCTGATTTACCGCTCCGGACGCATGAAACGGCAGCACATAGAGCATACGGCCACCGATCCCGAAAACGGAGAAGTAAACGAGGATATAAAGAACAGACTGCTCAGACAGACCGCCATCAGATATGCCTGCGGGGGAGCGGGCCTGATAGCCATAGAATACGTCGTACAGCTCACTTTCCTTCTTTATGTGGCTGGAATAACCTTGCTTTGCTTGGCGGCAAGCAACTGGCTGACCACACTTGTCGGAAAAAAATAAGAACACGATTATATATACCAAGACAAATGAAACAATATCTCAACCTGTTACAAAGGATTCTGGAGGAAGGTACGGAGAAAAGCGACCGCACGGGAACAGGCACCGTCAGTGTGTTCGGCCACCAAATGCGTTTCAATCTCGAAGAGGGCTTTCCCTTACTCACTACCAAGAAACTACATCTCAAATCCATCATCTACGAACTGCTATGGTTTCTGCGCGGCGACACGAATGTGAAGTACTTGCAGGACCACGGCGTAAGAATATGGAACGAATGGGCGGACGAAAACGGTGATCTGGGACATGTTTACGGTTATCAATGGCGCTCGTGGCCCGACTACAAAGGCGGGTTCATTGACCAGATACAAGAAGCGGTAGACACGATCAAACATCATCCCGACTCACGGCGTATCATCGTGAGTGCATGGAATGTGGGCGACCTGAACAACATGAATCTCCCGCCGTGCCATGCTTTCTTCCAGTTTTATGTGGCAAACGGACGGCTCAGTCTCCAACTTTACCAGCGGAGCGCGGATACCTTCCTCGGCGTACCGTTCAATATCGCTTCTTACGCCCTGCTGCTCATGATGACGGCCCAAGTCACCGGACTTAAAGCCGGCGATTTCGTACATACGCTGGGCGATACCCACATCTACACAAACCACATGGAACAGGTGCGGCTGCAACTCACGCGCGAACCGCGGCCACTGCCCCGCATGATTCTCAACCCCGAAGTGAAGAACATATTCGACTTCAAGTACGAAGACTTCACTCTGGAAGACTATAACCCATGGCCGCACATAGCAGGTGCAGTTTCCGTATAACCATAAAAACAAAAGCTTCATGATTTCCATCATCGTGGCCATCGCGCACAACCGCGCCATAGGCTTTAATAACAAGTTACTGTACCGGCTTCCGGACGACCTGAAACGTTTTAAAAACCTCACAACCGGACATACCGTCATCATGGGCAGAAAAACATTCGAATCCTTTCCCAAAGGAGCATTACCCAACAGACGTAACATTGTATTGAGCAGAAACAGGCAGGCGGCGTTCCCTGGCGCGGAAACTTTTCATTCTTTGGAAGAAGCCCTCAGCCACTGCGACAAGAACGAGGAAATCTTCGTCATCGGCGGTGAAAGTATCTATAAGGAAGCCATTCCCCTTGCCGGAAAATTATATATTACGGAGATTGAAGACATACCGACACAGGCTGATGCATTCTTCCCGCCGTGCGACATGTCGCAATGGGAACTTATACAGACCGTAGCGCATGAGACGGACGAGAGGCACCTGCAACGCTTTTCCTTTAAGGATTACGAACGCAAAAGAAATGCCTGAATTACCTCCGTACATCCTACGAACGGCATATACCTTCAATAAAACGACCGGCTTGCACCCATTAACAAAGCGCAAGCCGGTCGTTTTATATCAAATTTATAGCTTGAAAGCAGAACGGACTAAAAGCTCCTACACCTTCCTTACCGGAACAGGCCAACGGCTTCATTCCATCCGCTTTTCTTTTTGGTCATACCAAGCTCTTCACACTACTCCTCATGACCAAGCTCTTCTTCACTCTCTTCAACCACCTCTTTTTTATCAGCTATTTCAGGAATCGGCATCTGACGGTTTATAGCCTCGTGGAATGATATGATCGTCTCCGAACGCTGCAGGCCGAGCGGTTGCAACTTATCATGTATAATGCTCAGCATATGATGGTTGTTGCGCGCGTAAATCTTTATGAACATATCATAGTCACCCGTAGTATAATGGCACTCCACCACTTCGGGAATATTCCGGAGCTCTTCTACCACACGGTCGAAGTCGGAAGGATCCTTCAAAAATAACCCCACATAAGCACACGTATCATACCCTATCCTTTCCGGGTCCAATACGTACTGAGAACCTTTCAATACACCTATACGCGTCAGTTTTTGTATGCGCTGATGAATCGCAGCACCGGAAACACGACAGATTCGCGCCACCTCCAGAAAAGGAATACGGGCGTTGGCTGCAATCAATTTCAATATCTGCTCGTCAAGAGCATCCAAATTAGCAATCCCCATAATTTTTCATATAATTTATTGCAAAAATACGCAAAAAACAAAGACCTTAGTACTAATGAACAAAAAAAACGGCATTTTCGTTATGAAAATGCCGCTTCATTATAAATTGTTTACCTCAATTCCGATTCGTAGCCGAATAATTGATTTTTAAGGCCCACGACTTTCGCAAAACCTGCTTAATATCGGTGATGATACCCATCTGCGTATGCTGATCCACTTTCATAGAAACAACCTGTGCAGCCTGGTCCGTCATTCGGGTACGCTCTTCGGCAATGAAGTCCATCACTTCTGCCGGTTCCGCAAATCTGTCGTTCAACTGGATACGTGTACCTGAACCCATGGCAGCTCTCAACTGGTCAGTCGGAGGACCTACGTAAATGAAAGATACTGCCGACTTCTTCTCCAACTTCTCCAATTCCGTACCGGACGGTACCACAAATTTCACTTTCAGCGTCACTTCACGCATCGTAGTAACAATCATGAAGAAGAACAAGATCGTAAAAATCAAGTCGGGAAGTGAAGAGGTATTCAGTTCAGGCATTTCTTTCTTGCCGTCTTTATTAAATCTGCTCATCTGCCGGTCCCTCCGTAATTTTTAGGTTCAGCCTCAGAAATCTTCTGGGGATAGTATTCACGAATTGCAGCCTGATGCTCATCATCCAAGGCGGCGAAAATCCGGCCAAACTTGGCTTTACTCAACTCGTCACGCAATTCATTATACGCCCGCACCAGTTCATTCTGTACCTGGAAATACACATTATAATTCGTTCCGCGGTCCGTCTGCACAGAAACCACATGCTTGTCAGTAACTGCACACACACCCAAAAGAGGTATGTTCTTAGCATGCTTTTCAGGCAATTTGGGATCGTTATTCTCGTTCTTGACGAACACCTTCACCCGGTCGCACAACTGGTCGATCTCAATATAATCGCCACCGCACAACAACTGGCCTGCAGCATTGACCTTTATCATCAACACATTTCTCTCTTTCACATCGATCTCTGCCTCTTTCTGCTCATCCTCGGGCGGCGGCGGCAAGCGTCTTGCCAAACCGGAATCCGTATCCATAGATGTAGTCACGAGGAAGAAGATAAGCAATATGAAAGAAATATCCGCAGTTGAACTGGCATTCAAACTTGGAACTTTTCTTTTCTTTCTTGCCATATTCCACTTTTCTTTTTAAAGTGTTGCTATTACTTTGTCTTCTTCACGATGCCCGTCATGTTGATAACTACGGCCAGCGTGGTCAGCAACATCATAATATAGATAGACACCATGAACATATCGGTCACAGTCACCATGTTCGCAGAAGTCACGGTTCCATCGGCAGCCGTAAATTCGGTCTCGCCCAAACCAAAGCATAAACCTACGACCAAGGAGATTACCAATATCGCAAAAGAAACGGCATTCACCTTACCACCGGGCACGCCACTGATATCACCACCCTTAGCACCCATGGAAATCTTCACGCTGCGGACTACACTCCAGACAGCCATGATGCACGTAACGGCAAACAAGCCATACATCAACCACATCAACACCTCCGTACATACAGGAGCGTTGTAGTCCCCTTCGGGATTATCATACCCATATCCGAAGAATGCCGCGAAGCACAGTATGATCACTGCAAAGCAAGCATACAGGACATAGTATGACGTCATATATTTCCTTGAAGTCATAATTTCAATTACTTTTTCAGGTTATACTTCATGCACATGTCGAGCAAAGAGATCGTTGCCTCTTCCATGTTTGAAGTGATTTCTTCAATCTTAGACAGAATATAATTGTAGAATACCTGCAATACCAATGCTACGATAATACCGAAGATCGTAGTAATCAAGGCCACTTTCATACCACCGGCCACTACAGTCGGAGAGATATCACCGGCAGCCTGAATCTGGTCGAATGCCATAACCATACCGATCACAGTACCCAAGAATCCGAGTGACGGAGCGATGGCGATAAACAAAGTGATCCAAGAGCAGCCTTTCTCCAGATAACCTGCCTGAACGGCACCGTAAGCGGTAATAGAGCGCTCCACATCTTCCAAACCGTCATTGAAACGCATCAAGCCCTGATAGCAGATGGAAGCAATAGGACCGCGGGTATTACGGCATACTGTCTTGGCACCTTCAATGTCGCCTGCATTCAGTCTCTCCTCGATCTGAGCCATCAACTTCTTGGCATCGATTTCGGCCAGACTCAGATAGATGATACGTTCGATACAGAAAGCCAGACCCAGTACCAATGCCACTGCTACCAAAGACATAAAGCCGGCATCACCTTCGATAAACTTTGTCTTCAGTTCTTTGTGGAAACTTTCTTCTTCCATGGGCGCAACTACCTCATCCGTAGCCACTACATCCTCAACGGCTGCAGTATCAACGGCTGCAGAGTCCACTACGGCTACAGAATCAGATGCTGCCTCAACTTCCTCCTGTGCTACCACAGATTGAGTCGCACCGAATGCAAACATGCCAAACATCGCAATAGCTGCAAATAATTTTTTCATTGTGTGTCTAATTTTTTTAAGATTAATATTAATATTGTTTTCCTATATTCATTCTTCTCTTTGCGGAGAGAGGGGGATTCGAACCCCCGAATCGGTTTTGCCGATTACACGCTTTCCAGGCGTGCCTCTTCAGCCACTCGAGCACCTCTCCCTTTGCAAATCGGACGCAAGTTACAAAAAAAAACGATATGCCTCCGTTTTCCGGTACAAAAATATTCTTTTTTTTCTGGACTACCACCATACTCACCGAAAAAAGTTCATTGCATATCGCAAAAAGTTTAATTTTAGTGCTGCGAAGCCGCTTTCAGACGGCACGCACAAACAATTTCAGCGCATTTTCCGAGGTTTGCCCGGCCAATTTCTCCACGGGCATTCCGTACACTTCGGCAGCCTTTGCCAGCGTGTGAAACACATAAGCACTCTCGTTCCGCTTTCCCCGGAAGGGCACCGGAGCCAGATAAGGAGCATCGGTCTCCACCACCAGTCTTTCGGGCGGTATATACGGCAGAACCCCGGGCAAGGCAGACTTTTTAAAAGTAAGCACTCCGTTCACACCGATCATGAATCCTTCAAAAGACAGCAGCTCGCGGGCCTCTTCCGGCGTTCCGCAAAAACTATGGAAAACCCCGCGCACACCCCTCGAACGATAGGCAGCGAGCAGATCCACCAGCTCCTTCTGCGCCGAACGGGAATGGATCATCAGGGGGAGCCCGCTGGCGAGCGACCATTCCACCTGCCGGCAAAAGGCATCCTGCTGCTCTTTATAATAAGTACGGTCCCAATAATAGTCCAGCCCCACTTCGCCGATACCGATATACGGATGCGGCTCTTCCAACAATTTCTCCATACGGGCCAGCACTTCGGCGTAGTCCTCCCTCACTTCGGTAGGATGCAGGCCCAGCATGGGATAGAAAAAGTCCGGTGCGGCTTCGCACAAGGAAAGCATGGCGGGAAGGGTGCTTTCGTCTATATTAGGCAAAAACACCTTTTCCACATGGTTTTCCCTTGCTCTTCTCACCACGTCGTCCACATCGTCCGCAAAGGCCTCGTCAAACAGATGGGCATGTGTGTCTATGATTCTCATCGTCGTGCTTGCGTACGGAGTCAGAATTTGCGGTTCAACAGGCTCTGCGCCATATCCCACAGCGGTTTTTTCCTCTCCTGGGGCAGACGGACCTCGTCCAATATGCGGCACGCTTGTTCGAAATAGAAACGGATCTTCTCGTCGCACAACTCGCGGATCCCCATTTTGTCATACAGGGAAGTCACGGCCGCAATCTTCTCCTCGGGGCGGAATGTCCCCTCTTTTTTGTCTATCCACGACTGAAGCGCCTCACGCTCCTCACCCTGCGCACGGCAGAAAGCGTTGATGAGCATATACGTCTTCTTGTTGCAGAGGATGTCGCCACCGATTTTCTTGCCGAATACAGCCGGATCGCCGTAAACATCCAGGTAATCATCCTGAAGCTGGAACGCCAGCCCCAGGCATTCTCCGAAGCGGTAAAGCAAATCCGCATCTTCACCTGGCGCCCCCGCCAGACAGGCCCCCATCTTCAGGGCACAGGCCAGCAGCACGGACGTTTTCAGGCGTATCATCTCGATGTACTCCTCCTCCCCGACATCCCGGCGTGTCTCGAATTCGATGTCATATTGCTGCCCCTCCCCTATTTCGAGCGCTGTCTCCGTGAACAGTTCCATCACCTCGTCCAACCGCCCTTCCGGGCATCCTCGCTGCATGAACCGATAGGCCATGACAAGCATGGAGTCGCCGCTCAGCACCGCGGCATTGTCGTTCCACTTCCTGTGCACGGTGGGCATACCGCGCCGCATATCGGCACGGTCCATCAGGTCGTCGTGGAGCAACGTGTAGTTATGATATATTTCTATAGCCACGGCCTGCGAGCGTATCGCCGTCACATCGTCTTTAAAAAGATTATAGGCCATGAGCATCAGCACGGGACGGATGCGCTTTCCGCCCATCGAAAGCACATAGCGGATGGGGGCATAAAGTTCGGAAGGCTTGCGGTCGAGCGGCATGGCCGCTATCTCGCCGTTGATATATCCCAAAAGTTCTTTCCAATTATACATACCGACTTGTCTTTTTACGAAAAGAGGCTGCCGTGAGCAGCCTCCTTACACTTATATCTCTTCTTGAATTATTGCAGTCTGAACATCACCGGCAATGAGAACTTCACACGTACCGGTTTACCTCTTTGCTTACCGGGGCTCCATTTCGGCATCATTTTCAACACGCGCTCGGCCTCTTTCGAGAGATAGGGATCCGGACTACGCACGATCTTGATATCCACGATAGATCCGTCCTTGTTCACCACGAACTGGGCATAGACACGTCCCTGAATACCCTGTTCCACACAGATAGGGGGATATTTGATATTGTCGCTCAGCCATTTCATGCAGGCCTCGTCGCCGCCGGGGAAACGGGGATTCTCTTCCACGATGTCGTAAATCTGGTTTTCATCCACCTCTTCCACCACCGGACCGACCGGTCCCTGAGCCACAGCCGTAGTACCTGTTCCAGGAGTGGTCACGATGGCCTGATTCACTTCTTCCGTCGTCTCCACCTCTTCTTCCACAAGTTCCGTCTCGTCATCCACGATATTCAGGATCTCGGGAATCTTAGGAGCGGCTGCCGGAGGGGGCGCCACCACTTCGGGCTGCTGGGTGATAGGAATCATGTCTTCCTCGATGGCCGCCGTAAACACCGGTTCAATTTCAATGACTTTCTTGTCATGCTGCGTCCACTCGAAAGCGACGAACATGGCTGCCAATGCCAGGACAAAACCCATAAGCCAGCCGGTGCCTTTCTTGCCTTCGAGATCCGCGCTCAATGATTTTTTAATTTCCATATTATACTTAGCTTTTTACGTATTCTTCATGCAGTCGCAAATGTAGCACAATTTTTTCATATAGTCATGTGCTTCATCCTTTTTTTTTCCCGCGGCCGCACTTTTTATGCGTGCCGCACCCTAAAGCGGACTTTTCCGCGTTATATCCTGTAGGGGTCTCCGCCCACGGAAATCTCATACAAATGTAATCAGATATTTCAGAAAATACGTATCTTTGACCACAAAATCCATTTCAGATGACGAAAAAACTCCTTTCAGCACTTTGCTTTCCGCTTGCCGCCGTCTCATACGCCCAGCAAAGCGGCTCGGTGTTCAATTTCCTGGAGATGCCCGTCTCGGCCCACTCCACGGCACTTGGCGGAAGCAATGTGTCGCTGATAGAAGACGACGCATCGCTTATATTCGGAAACCCTGCGCTGCTGAGTTCGGTAAGCGACAAGTCTCTGAACCTCAACTTTATGACCTACCTTCAGGGATGCAACGTCGGCAGCGCCTCCTTCGTCAAGGTGACCGGCGAACGGAGCACGCTGGGCGTCACGGCCCAATACGCCCACTACGGCAGCATGGATGAGACCACGCCCGACAACGTGACCCTCGGTTCTTTCACGGCCATGGACATGGCGCTGAGCGGCATGTATGCCTACAACCTGAGCGACCGGTGGGCCGGAGGCGTCGCCGGCAAGTTCATCTATTCCAGATACGGCGACTACTCGTCCGTGGCGCTGGCCGCCGACCTGGCCGTAAACTATTATAATGAAGAGACAGACTTCTCCCTCTCGGCCGTGGCACGCAATCTGGGAGGACAGGTAAAGGCTTTCGGAGACATTCACGAGAAGCTCCCCTTCTCCATGCTCCTGGGATTTACGAAAAGTTTCAGCCATGCCCCGTTCCGCGTATCCGTCACCCTGACGGACCTCACACGCTGGGACAAGGACTATTATTTTACCTCCGCCGAAAAGCTGTCGACCGGCAAGCTCATCATGAACCATCTGGCTGTCGGCGCCGACTTCCTGCCCACGCAGAACATATACCTCTCGCTCGGTTACAATTTCAGGAAAGCCAACGAGATGAAGGCCGCCGGCTCATCGCATGCGGCCGGACTGTGTGCCGGAGCGGGCATCCGGCTGTCGCGTTTCGGATTCGGACTGGCCTATGCGCAGCATCATCTCTCGGCCCCGTCGTTCGTCTTCAATGCGTCCTACATCCTGTAGCGGCGCTACCCTACAGATTTTCAGCCTAATAAACCCATTAAAATAAAAAAGAAGATCATGAAGAAAATTACAATAGCCATAGACGGTTTTTCCTCATGCGGAAAAAGCACGATGGCCAAAGACCTGGCCCGCGAAATAGGCTACATCTATGTTGACAGCGGCGCCATGTACCGTGCCGTCACCCTCTATTGCATCGAACAGCACCTGTTCGACGGCGAGCATATCGATACGGAAAAACTTCGGAAAGCACTGCCCTCGCTGGACATCACCTTCCGCCTCGATCCCGAGACGGGACGCCCGCTGACTTATTTGAACGGCAGGCTCGTGGAGAACGACATCCGCACACTGGCCGTCTCCTCGAGAGTGAGCATCGTTGCCGCCCTGGGATTCGTGCGCGAGGCCATGGTAAGCCTCCAGCAGCGGATGGGCGGCAAGAAGGGAATCGTCATGGACGGACGTGACATCGGCACCACCGTTTTTCCGGATGCCGAGCTTAAGATATTCGTCACGGCATCCCCCGAGATCCGTGCCCGCCGCCGTTTCGAAGAGCTGCAGGCCAAAGGCGAGAAAGGCAGCCTCGAAGAGATTCTGGAGAACGTGAAAGAGCGCGACCGCATAGACACCACCCGCGACGTAAGCCCGCTGCGCAAAGCGCAGGATGCCATAGAACTGGACAATAGCCACATGACGATTTCCGAACAAAAAGAGTGGTTGCGCAAACAGTTCGACAGAGTGGCCGGCGAAGGTTGATACAAGGCAGAAAAATTACCGCAACACACTTTTTATCAACAGGTTGCCGCAACGCGGAAAACACTGCGCACCGCACCGGAAAATGCTCCTCATGATTTTTTTATTTGATGCGGAGTATTTTTCGAAGTGATGCGGACCAAAAATTCACGCACACGGCATGACGGATGAAAGGCATGCCCGCAGGAGGGAAACGACAAACTGAAAATTTTACAAATGAAAATAGAAATAGACCAAGGGTCCGGCTTCTGCTTCGGAGTGACGCGCGCCATCAACAAGGCCGAAGAAGAACTGGCACAGGGCGCCACGCTCTACTGTCTGGGAGACATCGTACACAACGGAAAAGAATGCGACCGGCTGAAAAAGCTCGGTCTCATCACCATCGACCACGACACGTTCCGGAAACTGCACCATGCCAAGGTGCTGCTCCGCGCCCACGGCGAACCTCCGTCGACTTACGGCCAGGCCGAGAAAAACGGCATTGACATCATAGATGCCACCTGTCCCGTGGTGCTCCACCTTCAGGAACGCATCAAAAAGGAATATCAGGACGGGAAAGGAGAAGACCGCCAGATCGTCATTTTCGGCAAGAACGGCCATGCGGAAGTGCTCGGCCTGGTGGGGCAGACCGAAGGCAAGGCCATCGTCATAGAATCGCCGGAGGAAGTGGACAAACTGGATTTCGGCCGCGACATCTGCCTCTACTCACAGACCACCAAGCCGCTGGAGGGGTTCCGCCGGATCGTGGAATACATCCGCACTCATATCTCGCCGGAGGCCACTTTCCGCTACTACGACACCATCTGCCGCCAGGTGGCCAACCGCATGCCCCATATCCGTGAGTTTGCCACACGGCATGACGCCGTACTTTTCGTATGCGGCAAGAAGAGTTCCAACGGACGGGTGCTCTACGACGAATGCCGGAAAGTAAACCCGAAATCCTATCTGGTGGATGCGGCGGACGAAATAGAGTTCGACAAGCTGAAAGATTGCGGCTCCATCGGTATCTGCGGAGCCACCTCCACTCCGAAATGGCTGATGGAAGAGTGCGCGGAAGCCATCCGCAACCATAAATAATCCGCGCCGCGCCATAAGATCGGAAGAGCACACGTCTGAACTCCAGTCACAAGGG
>CAJUGV010000003.1:124261-255540 GCA_910586505.1 uncultured Paraprevotella sp.
CGGTCGAACATCCGTCGACCGGCCTCCTGCCGTTTTTTATATTTCGTCCGAAAACGGTTGCATCAATGCAACCCTTCAAGCATCTCTTTCAGGGCCGGATGGCTGGGACGGGGCGCATTGCTCATATACAGCCTTCCCTCCTTGTCGTAGATGACAAAATAAGGGATACCCTTCACATTAAGCGCCTCTGCCAGCGAATTGTCCTGATTCAGCCACTGATTGCCGTGCATGTTCAGGGCTTTCATCTTGGCTCTCCAGGCTTCTTCGTTCTTATCCAGCGAGATGGACACAAACACAATGTCTTTGTTCTCGATTTCCTTTTCCAGCTTTTGCAGAAAAGGAACCTCCTTCACACAAGGACCGCACCATGAAGCCCACAGGTCGATATAGACATAACGCCCCTTAAAGGAAGAGATGTCCACCTTGTTGCCTTCCGTGTCCGTTATCACCGCACCGGCAGGAAAAGCTTTTCCCTTGGCCGAGGACTTCCGTTTCTTGAAGTTCTCCACATAGCTCCCGTCCAGCCCGCACTTCTCTACGGCCTGCCGGAGCCGGGCCAGTCCGGCCTCGAAATCGCCGCTGAAATCAAAGCTGCGGATAAATCCGTCCACCAGGTTTCCTCCCACGGTCTTACGTATGTCCGCACATTTGTAGTGCTCCTCCAGATAGGCCAGCTTATCCTCGAAAGTACCTTTGGCGGGCAAGGTCTGGAAGATGAGGTAAGACACGGCCGGGAAATAGGAGGCCATAGGCGTATCGAGCACCTTATACGGCTCCTCGAGCACGTCTGTAAGTTTCAGCGTCACTTCCGCACCGTCATGCGCACACTGCGCCGCCCATCCCTCATAGTTGTTGTAGGCCGTCAGATAAGCCCACAGATCTAGGTATTGACGCACGGGTTCCGCACAGCCGTAACGTCGCACCAGAGAATCCGCAGACACACCATAGCTTCTCAGGAAACGGGACACGCCGTCCTTGTCCATGTCTTTTCCATGGCTCCAGAAATAGCGTCCGCGCACGTAAACCAATTCATTGAAAGCCGACAAGGCCTTATTGTCCTTGCTCCCGTCGATCAAGGGGCAGCCGTCTTTCATCTGCAGTTTCAGCTTACAGGTCTTGGAGGCGTCCGGAAAGTAAAAAGGTACGACCATCTGACGCCCCCCGTCATTCCCGTACAAGTTGTAGAAACCGCCGGGCGCCGCGGAAACCTCACCTTCGAACTTATCCTTGTCGGCAGTCAGTTTCACCGTCCCTTCGGGGGCCGAAACACCCATGGCATTCACATACAGGGATAGTGCGGCGGCATCGCCCGTAACACAGTTTCCTTTCACGCGCAGGGTCTGCGCTTCTGTACCCAGAACGAAAGCCAGACACGGAAAGAAAAGCCATTTTCTCATATTCATCTTCTCCATAAATCTATCGGTTCGTTTGAACTTTATTTCTTCTTATACATAATCTTCACCGGACGGTAGCACACATTGTCATACTTGCGCAGCAGACGGCCCTCCTGGGTGTCGTAGACCCATACATGTCCGTTCAGGCCTGTTTCGCCCGGCTCATAAAAGGCTACGAACAATTCCTGCTGGTCCTGGCTCAGCTCCATACCCGTCACCACAGCCTGAGACGTGCCCGGCGCGCAATACTCCTTGACCTGATTCAGCAACTGCGAAGTAGTGTAGTTCCAGGTATAAACCTTGTTGCCTTCGCTGAAATACAACGTATAATAAAGCCTTGAGGCCACCATGGGCGACGTTGACTTCAGTTTGTGTTCCGCCATGCCGCACAACTTCTGTCCTCCGTTGTCAGCCAGCACGATAGTGCCCGCATCCATATCCTGATTCCAGAATTTGGTGCTCAGTATCACTTTCTGATAAAGCGGCCCTTTCTTTGTAACCACCACAACCGTAGGCACCTCGGTCGACGGCGCGCCCTGAGGCACGCGGGGCATGAACATGGCCACAAACTCGCGGTCGCTAAAATAATTGTTGGTGTCATCGAGCTTACTTTCGTCCAACAAATAGGTCTTACTGCAATAGTAGGGGCCGTATCCGTTCATTATCTGGCAAAAGCCGCTATGCGTCACATCCCAGAAGAACAAATTGAACGCCGCACCGGATACTCCGTTCACTGCGCAGACGGGAGCATATTCGTTCTTCAATTTGGATGACGGCACCACCACTCCTTCGGAGACGGAGATCTCATACACCGAACCGTCTTCATTCAGAATAGGGTAAGAGATACCGGCAAAACCGTTGGCCGGTATAGCCAGACTGACGGGTTTGAAATCCGGATAGTCCGAAGCATCTATGTAGTTCTGCATCACGAACGTCTTTTCGTTCAGATAATAGATGGAAGCCGGTGTGCCGTCGGCTCCTCCCTGACAGGAGATAATAAGATTCCCGTCGCACTGTATCATGTCGGATACATTGGACGCAAACACCACGTCGGGGTTGTTCTTCGCAAAGCAGTCGCCGTCCTCGAAATGATCTTCCACTCCCTCCACTCGTTGCTTCAGCATGAACGACAGCATGCTCTTGCCCTGTGCGTCGCAACTCAGCACGGTGATTCCCTCCTCATAGGGAGAGTTCACGTTCAGTTTGAAAGGAAAGAAGGTCTTCCCGTCCTCGTTCTCCACAATCAGACGGCAGTCGTACGAACCCAGCTTGTCGCCCGTATAGACGAACTCCGGCTCATGCGAGTACACTTTCTGATCGATTTCCCAGGTATAGCCCAGCGCCTTGTCGGCATGCGTCTGCCTGCACTTGGGCGAAATGGTGAGCACCTCGTTCTTGTCTATGTCGTACAACTCCTTGACGGAACCCTCCTCGATAAGGATCTCCGAGATAGCTCCCGTCCCGACCGTACTGTCGTCTTTGATACACGAAGCCAAGGCCAACAGTCCGCTCATTACCAATATATATCTTATCTTCATCATACTTTCTTCTTTTTGTCTGATTAATTAAGAAAAGGATCCGGAAAGTCGAAAGGCCTCTCTTCTTCAGGCGTACCGTCCCCCGTATCAATCGTGGGGAAGTCCGGATAGAGGGCGAGAATACCCTGCCTGTTGTCAGGATCGCTGAAATAGTCGTACATAGGCTTGTACACATGCTTCTTCATCGCATAAGAATAGGGATGGAAATCGCCGTAGGGCACTTTCTCCAGATTTTCGCCGAAAGCCTTTACCATGGCATAATAGGTTTCGGGCTGGATGCCCTCCATGGCATGGAAATACTCCACCATCTTGATGAGTTTCAACGGATGCCACTTGCCGTAAATCCTTTCATTCCACACTTTCTGACCGTAGGCATCGTACCACTCCGGCTGCTCTACCGCATTATCGAACGTCAGCACACGTACTTGGGACGCGCTGTCCAGCGTCGGCTCGAAATCGTTTCCTGCCAACAGGCGCACTCCGAGTTTGTAACGTACAAAGCCGGACTGATAGTCTCCCTCCATACCGTCACGCAGAAGAATGACCGGCACATAACCGTTGATGGAATCCTTCGGTATCACGGGAGTACCCATCCGGTATTGCACTCCCTCCACCGCCGTAGTGGAGTCTGCAATGACCTCGCAGGAGAAAGCACGGTCGGCGCCCGCCACCGTCCCCATGACACGCACGGGAATATGGTATTCCTTCGTACGCTGCTCCACCGGGGTCACACCAAAGGAATACGTCAGTGTATCCTTGGTAAAATAGAGCCCGGAATGTGATGCGTCATACGTCATATAGTCTGTCTCCGAACAGGCCGCGCACAAGACCGGCAAAACCAGCAGGGGCAACCAGAAGTTCAGAAATGATTTGCTGTTCTTCATCTTTATTTGTCTTTTAGTTACGGTAATCTATTTCAATATCCGGTACGGGCACCACATACACATTGTTGGACGGCTGGATGACCCCCTCACCGTCTACAGCGGAAATGGCCAAATTCTGACGTTTCATATTGAAGAACGTCTGCCCCTCACCGATCAGCTCGCGATAACGCTCGGCGTTAATGGCCTCCATCGTCAGCCGGTTCCGCGGAACAGCCCAGTTCTCCAGCGGGTCAAGTCCCCGGTGTATCAATACCTCATCGAAAAGACGGAGCGCCTCGTCGTAGTCTTCCTCCAGCAAGCACTCTGCCGCGATATAATACATCTCCGGCATGCGGATCATATTAACGCCCAGGATCTTATCGGCGGGGCGGGACGCGGCATCGTTATTCAGCTCATAGGGGTCGGTCAGTTTGCTCAGACGATATTTCACAGCACCTTCTCCTCCGCCGGTGGCCGTGAAATAGGCGCTGGCCCGATAGTCCAATCCTACTACGTCGGCATCGTAAAAATCCATAATGTCATCTCTCGGGTCCAACGAAGTATACGAAAGGTTCTTCTGCAACAGCGTATCGACCTGTGAATAGAATTGGCCGTAATAGACTCCGAATATCGTTTCCTTGGCAGAGAGCACTCCTGCCAGGTCACCATTCACCTCCGTTTTCTCGGAAAGCATACGGCCGCTATGGTCCATCACCTTTCTGGCATAGATAAGCGCATTCTTCTTATCTCCCATCGTCAGATAAACCCTGGCCAGCGTAGCGCGTACGGCATGGAGATTGAAATGAATCTGACGGTCTTTCATGAAATTCGAAATGCCCTCATATTGCTCTTCGTCGGCCAGCAGGCGCTCGGCCTCCAGCAAGTCTGCGATAATCAGTTCATAGACCTTGGCTGCCGGTTGGAAATCCGGTGTGATCAGCGAGAACTCAGTGGCATAGGGAATCCCCTTGGCCGAAGGATTGAGGGTGATCTGTTCGGTAAAGAGACGCAGCAAGTCGAAGTGCATGAAGGCCCGCAATCCCAAAGCTTCCCCCCTATAGACGGTACCGGGATAGCCGGTCGCTCCCGCCACCAGGTCGCAATGAATAATGGCATTCACATTCGAAATGTTCCTGTACATCTCCGTCCATACAGCCTCGAATACGGATTTCACACGGGTATCTTCATATCGGTAGTTAGACAAAGCCGTCACTCCGTCGGAACCGTAGCAATCCAGATACTGCGCCATCACCTCCAGAGAGGAGATGGACAACTCACGTCCGTAAAGTGGCTTTGACCGCAATGAGGAATAAGCACCGTAGAGCGCATCCTCCACACCCTCCGGGGTGGAAAGCAACTCGTCTTTCTTGACTTGTCCGTCGGGCGTGATGTCCAGAAAGTCGCTGCACGACACTACCGACAACGGCAGCAGCACCCACATGCATATCAATCGAAATATCTTTATCATACTCTTATATTTAGAATACTGTGTTTAATGTGATTTCAAATCCCTTACTGTACAAATAGTCCGTACCGCGTTCTATCTTCACCGTGGAGCAACGGAACAATTCCGTAGCATTAATTCCCACACGCAGGTTGCGCATGCGGAGCTTGCTGCATATTTTCTCCGGAAACTCATAGGTCAGGCTCAGTGTAGACAGCGTCAGCGTGTTTTCCTTCTCGGCAAAACGGTCTGTCTGCTGAGGACGCGAAGAGTCTGCAATGTCTTTATACAGCGCCACGTCGCCGGGCTGTTTCCAACGGTGATCGAATACACGCTGGTCGGCATTCTTCTTCGGGTTCGATCCTTCCACCTTCGTCACACGTGTGGTGTTATACAGCCATGCGCCGTAACGGATGCTGAACAAGGCATACAAACTGAATCCCTTATAATACAAAGAAGTGTTGACCGTCCCTGTGAAGGCCGGTTCCGTATCGCCGATAAGCACTTTATCGGTAGGGTCATAGGTAAAGGTTAGTTCTCCGTTCTTCTTAATATATATTTCTTTTCCCGTAGCCGGGTCGATACCGGCCGAACGCACGAGCTTCAAAGCCGTGACGGATTCGCCCTCGGCATACTGGGCCAGCGGAGTCAGATATTTGGAAGCATTCTCTTGATTCTTACGATTCATCTCCTCCAAAGCGGAGCTGAGCTTGGTCACCTTGTTCCGGTTTATATATCCCATAGTTCCCAGTTTCCAGTAGAAATCACGAT
The DNA here is from genome assembly GCA_910586505.1 of uncultured Paraprevotella sp. Lineage (GTDB taxonomy): Bacteria > Bacteroidota > Bacteroidia > Bacteroidales > Bacteroidaceae > Paraprevotella. The sequence continues at coordinate 130,272 of CAJUGV010000003.1, forward strand.
TCTGGAAGATAAAACCGTCTAACTGGTATTCGATACCTCTGTTTTCCATCTCTCCGATGTTCTCCTTGGCGGAAGTCACACCGGTGGAGGGAGCTTTCGACTTGTCAAGCAACAGATCTTTCGTCTGCTTGATGTAAGCGTCCAGCACGAAATTCAGGCGACGGTTAAAGAAGCTCAGGTCGATACCGATATTGTAGGACATCGTGCGCTCCCAACTCAGGTCGACGTTTCCGATGGTCAGAGGCACGGCTCCGATGCCGTTCTTGTATTCATAGGTGTTCGAATACTTATACATCGTAATAGCCTGGAAAGGACTGAAGCTCACCTTTCCGGTATATCCGGCACTGGCACGCAATTTTAGCAAGTCCACTTTATCGCGGATGGCCTCCATAAACTTCTCATTACGGATATTCCAGGCCATACCCGTAGACCAGAAATGACCGAAACGGTTGTTCTCACCGAATTGTGAGGAACCGGTCGTCCGATAAGTGGCGTCGGCATAGTAACGGTTACGGAAAGAGTAACTTCCATTGAGGAAGAAACCTACATCGGACAATTCCGACTGAGTGCCGAACGGCTGCGCGTTGGCGGGATAACCGGCGGCATTGCCGATAAACGACAAAGCGTCGTTGAAAAAGCCTATAACCTTGGTCCGCTCGGTCTCGTTCTGGGAATGATTGATTTCCCAACCACCGGTCAGACTCAGCAACGACTCATCTCTCAGGAACTTATTATACGCCGCCACGAGGTTTCCGCTATAACTCATTCCCAACGAAGAGGCCTGATCCCGTTGTCCGCGCTTGCTCAGGTCTTTTTCATCCTTGAACTCACGTGATTTAGGCGACAGATAGTCTTCTTCCCAGCCTGCATCGGACACGACATTGAAATGTCCCGTCAACCGGAAATCCTTATTGATATCCCAACGGAAGTCCGTCGTATTGGACAAAGAGCGCGTACCGTCCTTGCCGTAACTGCCTAACTGGGCTTCGTAAAGCGGATTGACCAGATCCCACGAAAGGTTCATATTGGCAGAGCCGTCGGCATTATACATCACATCATAAGGATTCATCTCGGTATATTGGGAGAAACTCTTATAAGGCGAGTCTTTGGTAGACACTTCCGAATAAGTGGTACGGTTGGACACCTGCAACTTGTTGCTGGCGAAATAATCCAGTTTAAAACCTAGATTATAACGATGACGGTAGTCGCCTTTCATCACACCTTTCGTATCGCTGTAACGTCCGGTCAGCTCGTAACGCAGCTTGGCCGCACCGCCATAAATACGCAACGAATGGTCGTGAGAGAACGAGTTACGCGCAGGCTGGGACAGCCAGTCGGAATTCTGCCCCCTGCGGATGGCCTGGTAACGCTCATTGTACAACTGGTCATACTTGTACTGCAAAGGAAGCTTCGTTTCCGGGTCTATAGCTCCCTTGGCATCGTACAACCCGGCCAGACGCTCATATTCCAGTTTCTGGGCGGCATCGAGCACATCGTAATCGCTCAGGATGGGGAACTGCGCGTTACCCGTAAAATTATAAGCGATGCGAATGGAAGATTCCGCAATGGGCTTGCGCGTAATGACAATCACACCGTTGGCGGCCTTCGAACCGTAAAGCGCGGTAGCGGAAGCGTCTTTCAGGATATTGATACTCTCTATCTCGTTCATATCAAGGTCATACAAATCCTGCATCGATATCTGCGTACCGTCCAAAATAATGGTGGGCTGATTCACGGTCTGGTCTTCGTTCGAGAACGAACTCATACCGCGGAGTATCAGCTCAGGCACCTGATTGGGATTGGATCCCATTCGGGTGTTCTGTACCATCGCCATACCGGGCGTAAGAGCGGAAATCGCAGAAATGACGTTGGTACTCGACACTTGTTTCAGTTCTATGGAACTAAGCTGTTTGACCGAACCGGTGAAACTGTTCTTGTCCTTGGCAAAGAAACCGTTTACCACCACTTCGCCCATCTCCTTGGTATCCTCCTTCAGGCGCACGGTCATATTAGGCTTCAGTTCGCCCGGCTTTAACACGATTGTCTCATAACCGAGCAGGGAAATACGGATCTCAAAATTACCTGTAGGCACCGCCACGCTAAATTTTCCGTCTAAATCTGTCGTGACACCCTTTAGTATACTTCCTTTCTGCCACACGGCCACAGCTGCACCGGGGAGCGTCTCCTTGGTCCGAGCATCTGTCACCACACCCGTCGCAAACTTGGAAGGGGTATTGTCCTGCTGCACCATGACGGTTTCATCGGCTGCATATGCGGAAAGCCCCGCCACAAAGACATTCAGAACCATACATCCGGTCAGAAGCGTCCTGCCCCACACCGGATGTTTCCATCGTCTGTCAAACTGTAGTTTCATTCAATATCTAATTATTAAAATAGTTGTTTTACTTTCTTAACGCACCAAAACCTTGCTGCTGCAATCGCCCGCACGAACCACATAAAAGCCCGGAACCAACGAGATAAACGCACTTCCGCACACGGTAGTCGCCTTCACCTCACGTCCCGACAAATCGTAGACCGTCACCGGAAGTACTTCTCCCTCTGTCTCAATACGGCATCCGCCGTCCTGTGCAAAGATTCCCGTTTTACGCTCAACGGCCTTCACGGCATCCGCTTCCAGGTAATAATCGAAAGATACTTCATAACGAAGCTTGTCTACCGGAACCTCTTCCCGAATTTTATGGAAATCGCCCCATTTGCTTGCATATGAATAGGCTGTCAGACATCCCTTGGGGACAATCAGCGTACTTTCCGTTCTGTACGGTGTGGAATTGAATGCACAAGGAGGAACAGGGAAACCATACATCTCACCATTCTCCAACGGATTCCACTTCACCCAGACAGTCTTCAACGCCGGACAGTTGAAAAACTCATTATAACCGAAATTACACAATCTGGAATGCAACACTACAAACTCCAACTTTGTCATATCGCGGAAAGACTGATTGCTCAGACCGGTCACACACTCCGGTATTTTCACCTCTCTCAGCGTACCGTTTCCCAAGAAAGCATTTTCCGGCAAATAAATTTGTGCATTTCCATCTTTATCCAGCAGACGGTCTACCTCCAGCAAATCCAGAATTTCCAACGAACCCATCTGATTGCGGAACACTTCGAAATCCTGCTCCCTCAAGACACCTGTCACTTTCAGTCCTTTCAGACAAGCCAGCTCTTCTTCCGTCAACAGGGCGGCCACGCCGACCTCCTCGGTACATTCTATCACCTTGTATGCCTTTGTCTGGCGGCGGTCGTAAGTTTTAATCTGTATATCATAGTCGCGATCCACGTTGCCTATGCCATAGGAAGTACCTGTAGGCACAACCGCATTGCCGTTAACAACCACAGAAACCACGATATTGTCAGGATCATCCGGTATTACATCAAAGAAGAAATTGGTACCTTTCAAAGCCCTGTCCGACCATAGGGCAGTCTCGCCTTTCTTTACGGTCACTCCAGGTATATTCATCGGCAAATTGATTTTCACCAGAGGAAGTTCATAATTAAGTGCCGGTATTTCCGTTACCAAGCCGCTGCTAGCCCCTACCTTGGGGTATATCTTGCTAAAAGAAAGACCGTCGTTTTCAGTAGTAAGCAAACGCACCACATCTCCTTCACGAATATCGGCATCCTGGGGTACATTGCACACAATTTCCGTCATCGGCACAACACTTTGAGCACTGAATTCACGTTTTGCAAAAACACTCACCACTTTTGTATCATCACGAACCAAACCTACGACAAGCTTGCCTCTAAACTGCTTACCCGACAAGGCGCCGGCGTAAACTTTAAACTTGTCTCCGGGTTTCAGGGAGATGACGGTTTCTTCAATAGGCTCAATAGGGCTTAACACCAAACCGGTCTTGCCGTACTCATTACTCAGCTCCAGATATGATCTTCCGGTAATACCTCCTTGGGCACGGACCATAGTCACAGCCACACATACACAACACAACGCGACCTGCATCCGTAAACCCCACGAACTCCATGCTCTTTGAAATCTCCTTGCCATAATATATATTTTTATGATGAACAAAACAAACAAAGAGCATTCTCCACAAGGAGAACCCTCTTTGTCTGATTATTTAAATCTTCCTTATAAAAGAACCTTTGTCACAGAAGAACCACACTTCACGATATACAAGCCTTTGGACAGACCGCTTACCTGTGAAGCTACTCCGTCAAACACCTTGCCACCGCCGGCGTTGAAAATCTGCAAGGCAGCTTCGCCTCCCTTAACATAAACCACGCCGTTCTGAACGTATACGGAAGCCTCTTCCTTTACAGATACGGCAGACACGTTGTCACCACCCATTTTCTTTCCGGTGATATTGCTATAGAATGCAGCCATAGTAGCATCTCCCACACCAGTATGCTGGATCGAGAAATCACTCATCGTAACCGTACCGTCTTCTTCATTCAGGGTCAAGGTCAGATTCTCCTTTTGCTCACCGTTGCCGTCATATACGTAATCGGCACAAATAGTATTCCAGTCATCATCCATAGTAAATTGGAAATATCTGGCTTTGGAAGAAATATCCATTGTCAATACATTACCGTTCACTTCACAAGGAATACCGCCGTAATTCAAGGCTACGAGGTCTTGTCCCATCAATTTGACGGCATACCAACCGTTATATGCTTCGTTGTATTGGATTTCCAATTCAAAATCAGCCTTAAAGGGGAAGCACTCCTCTCTCAAAGAGAAGAAGGTTTCAGCCGTCAAAGCGTAGGTTCCGTTGAAATCTGCAGCCTTAATTTTCTTTACCGCCGTTCCATTATAGAAATACTGCACGGTCTTGAAGTTTCCTTTATCGGATTCCTGAGTACCTTCCGGATCAAGTACACCAAACTTCATTCCCGCACCTCCCAATGTAAGAGACGTTCCGGCTTTCTTAAATTCAATCTGACCTTTCCAAACCGCTGCAGCTTCTACCCACGCAGTATACAGGAATACGTCTTCATTCAGATAAGTATGATCGAACGGAATCTTAAGATCGACACCATCGAACGAGCAGCCGGTGAATTCCATCTTGCCGATTTCATCAGCATACACCATCGTAACGGAATAAGATGTAAAATCCTCGTTTTCGGCCGTCAGGAACATATCGAACTCTGCCGGTATGCTTGCTGTTTCCGGAGCCTCCGACGCCTTAAAATGATATTCGCCTGCTATGTCTTCTATTACAACTTCTTCTTTTTCTTCAAGAGTAAGTTTACAATTGGTAAATTTGGCTACAAGTTCAGCTCCCTGGCTACCATGATCAACTACCACAGCCGTAAAGTCAGGCACTGTAATCGTCGTTCCAGAAGGATCTACGGTCAATGTAAAATTGCTAAAAAAGCCATAAGGATACTCACCTTCGGCATTGGCTATCGCCAACATAGCATCCCATCCACCCATATTTCCGTTCGGATTGGTAACAACAATCTTGCTATCTCCAAAACTTGCACTCATGGGGTTGGTACCGGCAATACCTTCAACGATAAGATCAAACCAACCGGAATCATCCGCTTTTAAAACAACTTCGCACTCTTGTTTGACCTGTTCGGCATACTTCTGACCGAATTCCGTCATGTTCATTGTGGACGTAAACTTCCATTTACCAAATAAGTCCGATGCCTTTTCAACGCCTGCCCATGACGTCACAGTCGACACACTCATCAACAGCATGCATACAAAAACATGCAAACAAAAAGTAAACTTTCTCATACTCTTCTTTAATTAGACATTAATAATAGACAGCTCAATCTTTGCGACCAAAACCACCATTCGACATGCAACATCTCTTTATAAGAGAACTATCACACTTCGCAAAAGTATTTAAAAAGTTGTATTGCACAAAATTATATTTAAAAAAAATTCAGCATTAATATAAAAAAGTTCAAAAGACACATATATTTTGTTTCATTTTGAATATTTATCTCATTAATTCCAAAGAAAATAAGCAAATCGATTGCTCTCTTATAAAGAGATAAACCGGTTAACACCCCGCCTACCGCCACAACGGGAAGCACACAAATTAATGCGCCGCAACCAAGAAATACATCTTGAAAGTGGCGCACTACAACATCTTATCGTTTCTATAAATATATATACCTCACGGAGGTATGGAACAGAATCCGTATCTCTACGGGTTCAACTTTGCATTTTTACATCCAAGAAAAAAGCAAAATAATCATCCAGCAACTGTTTGGCAGCCACAAATGAGGTTTGCTTTCCGGAAAGTACCATTCGTTCGGCATCAGCCAAACGAGATACAATCTTTTCATTACGGAAAAAACCGTTGCGGAGCTGTTCGTTAATAGTCTCATACATCCAGAACTTGGCCTGCTCGTTGCGTCGGTGCTCAAAATATCCGTTATCCTTCACAAAACGGATGTAATCGAACACCATGTCCCAGATTTCCTTTATTCCCAAGTTATAGAAGCCGGAATAAGTGAGCACCTGCGGTGTCCAACCGCTCTCGGGAGCCGGAAACAAATGAAGGGCATTGCGGAACTGCGTAGCCGCGAGGTTGCATTTATCCACATTATTACCGTCGCATTTGTTAATCACGATACCATCGGCCATCTCCATGATACCACGCTTAATCCCCTGCAATTCATCTCCCGTTCCCGCCAGTTGGATAAGCAGGAAGAAATCCACCATGGAATGGCAGGCCGTCTCGCTCTGCCCCACCCCCACCGTCTCCACAAATATTTTGTCGAATCCGGCAGCCTCGCACAGAATGATCGTCTCACGTGTCTTACGCGCCACACCTCCCAAAGATCCGGCCGAAGGGCTGGGACGAATAAATGAATCGGGATGCACGGCCAGCTTTTCCATTCGGGTCTTGTCGCCCAAAATACTTCCCTTGCTGCGTTCACTGCTGGGATCAATAGCCAGCACGGCCAATTTCCCGCCATACTGTTCCAATACGTGAATACCGAAAGCATCTATGCTCGTACTCTTCCCGGCACCGGGCACACCGCTGATACCCACACGGACGGAGCGACCGGCATAAGGAAGACATTTTTCTATCACCTCCTGCGCCACTATCTGATGAACGGGATTAGTGCTTTCCACCAACGTCACGGCCTGACCAAGTACAGTCACATCCCCCTTCAGGATTCCTTCCACATAATCCGATGCCGACATCTGCCGATGCCGGAAACGACCGCGCTTCAGATACGGATTTACAATCGAGGGCTGTTCAACCCCCTTATTCACCGTCAGCCCTTTATATTCTTCATTATTCTCCGGATGTTCCATCTTTTCGGTACATTATTGCTTCACATTTACGGTAATGATTTCTTTAGAGCGGGCCGGATCATTGGTAATCAATAACACACGAGGCGCACTCTTCACTTGGTTCAGATACTGGGCGTGCACTGTCACCTTCAATTTGGCGGTCCTGCCCGGTTCTATATTACGGTCACTCAACGTCACCGTCAGCGCCTTATTGAACACCTGCAGGGCTCGCACCTCAAGAGTTCTTTTTCCGGTATTGGTAATCTGTACTGTCACCGTCTTCTTATGTTTCTTGCCCATCTCGCCTACTTCCAGCGTATCGGAGGAAAGTTTCATTTGCGGCGCCTGCCCGCGTTCTGTCGCCGACAAGGAAGAGAAATCGGGAAGAAGAACGGAAGATACGGTGATTTCATTCTCGTCCGAAACTTTGTCTCCAACCTGACGGGCCAGATAAACAGAAGTCTGGACCAGTCCCATACCAGGCATTTTCTCACTGTCGAGCGTCAGCAGGATACGGCCTATACGGCCTCCGCTTAACGTCTCGGGAAAATATTGAGCAGAAAGATAAGGCGGCAAATGCATCAGGTAAGGCTTGTAGCTTTTACGCCCCATATTGACAATCTGCAATTCCGCCACAGGTTTGTCCCCGCGATTCACGTTATCAAATTCCACATTATTAATATTAAGACGCACCGCCCCCAGGTCCACCGGGAAAGAACCGGAAAAATCAGACAACTTCGACACCACACGTCCCTGCATGTGCAAATAGAAAGGTTCTTCGGAAGCATTGGTATAGACTTCAAGATCTTTCTGAAACACACCCAGCAACTTGGCGTCATAGACAGCCTTTATCACCCCCTCGCCTCCGGGAGCTATCGGCTCCTGCGTCCACTCCACAGAGGTACAACCGCAGGAGGGAATGACTTCGGTAACTCTCAACGGTTCGGTTCCGGTGTTGCGCAGCGTGAAATTAACCGTAGAGGGCAATTGAAACATAATCTCACCCATATTGGCCACATCACGATCCACAGTAAACTGCGGCTGTGCACACACGGTACAAGTCAGTATCACACTTACAACCGACAGGAAGCTTTTTCTAACAGACATATTCGCTTTTTCATTTTCAAGCAAAGATAGAAATTTAAACTGAGACTGTAAGCGGAACAGAACTAAAAAAGCTGAAATGGCAAAACGAACTCTATCAAGACACGCTTTCCACAATACTACATACAGTCCCGTTCCTCTTGTAGCAAAAAAAATAAAAGACCGGAGCAGACCATTCTCGGCATATAATTGTTTCTCAAACAGAAAAACGATGCGTTTTAACAACATTTAATGAAAAAATTTTACCCCCCCCCCCCCGAATTTTCCGTATCTTTGTGGTCGATGATTTTCCTATATTGGACAATAATTGATGTTGTACCTTCGGCATCCGACCCCGAGAAACCGCACAAAAAAGTTCCTCTATAGCATATAAATGACAACGTAATGAAACTAAAAGCAGCTGTAATCCTACTAAAGGAAAATCTGATTTCCACGTCGGACGAATGGTATCACACGTTCCGTGCGGCCCCTCTGATCACGGCACTGTTCCTGTTCTTCATAGGAAGCGGTACCGTAGCGGCACAAGATGCGACGGCCTCCGTAGACTCCGGCAAGATTCAGGTATTCTTCCGGAAAGGCTATTCCACATTCGATCCCTCCTATAAGAATAACGGCACACGTATCCGGAACTTTATCGAACAAATAGAGCAATGGCGAAACAGAAACAGCCTGCACACGGATTTTCTGAAGATCCACGGTGCCGCATCACCGGAAGGCGACCGCAAATGCAACGAAAGACTTTCCCGGAAACGTGCGTTGCACCTCCGCAACTACATAACGGCTCATTCATCGTTACCCGATTCCGTATTCACGATCACAGGTATCGGTGTAAACTGGAAAGGGTTACGCTCTATGGCGGAAGCATCCAGGATGCCGTATAAAAAAGAAATACTCGCCATCCTTAACGATACTCTCCCCGACGGGACATTCCCCACCAACACCAACCTGCGCCTTCAGGCCGTAGCAGGCGGAAAGGCATGGCAGTACATGTACCGGCACTTCTTTCCCGCCTTGCGTTCCACTTCTTTCTACATGGAATATGTGACGCACCTCCCTACGCCTGTCGTAGCGGCCGATCAGGCTGATACGACAGGAACGGAAACCGATACTCTATCAACCGAGGTCCCCGGCACAGACGAAAGTATACAGCCTGACGACACCACAGCACGCGATGACGGACACGTTTTTTTGCACGGCACTCCGACAGACAATCAAACCAACATGCAGGACGCACTGTCCTCACCGAAACGCTTTGCCCTGAAGACCAATCTCCTCTACGATGCCTTGCTCATGCCCAACATCGAACTCGAATGGCTCATCAATCCCCGATGGAGCATCAGCCTGGACGCCGACATGGCATGGTGGAAAAACGACCCTAAGCACAAATACTACCAGATGCTCATCTTAAGCCCCGAATGCAGATATTGGTTCAAGACGTTCAAGCCCTGGCACGGGCATTACGCGGGCCTGATGGCCGGCGGATGTCTCTATGACCTTGAGAACAGAAAGACAGGCTATCAGGGCGAAGGCGGTTTTGTCGGCATAACCTACGGCTTCATGTGGCCTATTGCCCGCAATTTCTCTTTCGATACCGAAATAGGCGTAGGCTATCTGTATTCCCGGTTCGAAGAATATAAGCCGCAGGACGGACATTACATCTACCAGCGCACCCGAGACCTGCACTATGCAGGACCACTCAAACTCAAGTTCTCTTTCGTATGGAGATTCGGCAACATATCTCCGAAGCAGAAAGGAGGTATAAAATGATGAACGGATCATATACATACAAGACATTGGCCCAAAACCTGACATTGGCCGCCATGCTGTTCCTCCTTGGCGGATGCCGTAAAGATCTTTGCTACAACCATTATCGTGCCGCCACATTACGCACGGTCTGGGAACAGGTCTGGGAACGCAACTACGGAAAGGAATGGAGCGCGAACTGGGACAACCGGTACTTCGGGCATCTGTACCATGAATTTATTCCCGCTGTTCCGGAAGGAATCACCGTACTGCTCTACAACGGAAACGACGAAAACAACAAGACATTCCTCCCGCCCACAGGAGGCGAAGTGATACTGGAAGAAGGGAACCATTCCCTGCTGCTGTACAACAACGACACACAGTACATCGTATTCAACGATATGGCCAAAGCACCGTCGGCACGCGCCACCACAACCACACGGACGCGCACCTCGCTCAAGACCCTGCATCCCGACGAACGCACCATCAATCCGCCGGATGTTCTTTACGGCGCCTTCATTCACAATATGGCGGACATCGACCTTCACGAGAATTGCAAACTTGATGTGAAAATGCAACCTTTGGTCTACACCTACCTGATACGCTTCGAGATAGTGAGCGGACTGGAGCATGTGGCCTTGGCCAGAGGCGCATTGGCAGGCATGGCAGAGTCTGTCATGTTGCGCGACGGCTCCACACCCGATGAAACCGCCACTCTGCTTTTCGACTGCGATCTGACATCGTGGGGCGCGGAATCCCATGTCCGTTCGTTCGGAGTTGCCGGTTTCCCCGACCGTTATTACGGCAAAGCCATCGGCAAGACCACACCTCAACAATATACCCTCAACCTTGAGATCCGCCTGCGCAACGGACGCATCAAGACCTTCTTGTTCGATGTCACAGACCAACTGTCCGATCAGCCCCGCGGAGGAGTGATCCATGTCGGTAACATAGAAATCAACGAGAACGACGCCTCCATTGACTCGGGTTTCGACGTAAACATAGACGACTGGGGCGAATATGAGGACATTGATTTGCCTATACGACATAATTAATATAAGAAAGATTATAATTCATCATAGTATTCATCTAAAACATTTCAACATGAAAAAAAGTATGTTTTTGCTCGCAACAGCCACACTCGCGCTGACCGCCTGCACCAACACGGAAGATGTGGAACAAGGTTTCGCACAGACATCCAGACAAATCGGGTTTGCATCGCACATCAACAAGGCCACACGTGCGCTTGTCAATAACAACTTCACACAGTTCACTGTATTCGGTACATACACGATGCCGAATAATGAAGCAAACCCCATTCAGATTTTTAACAATGTAAACGTAACGAAGAACGGAACGGATTGGACCTACACCGGTCAGGACCGTTATTGGATCAACACTGCAAACTACAAGTTCTATGCCTACAGCAAAGAGAACAAAACGACAGGAACAACCCGTTTAGAAAAAGACGAACTTACATTTGTCAATTACGCGGTAGACCAGGACAATCAAAAGGATCTTGTATTTGCAGCGGCTACCGCTACAGGCAAAACCGAAGGCAATAACAAAGTACCTTTCGACTTCAAGCACATCCTTACCAAAATTCGTTTTAACTTCACAAACAAATTCCCGGCAGGCTATACGATAGATATTAGCAATGTGGAGATCAGAAACATGAGAGATCTGGGTACTTTCACGGCAAGTAGCGCAACCTGGAGCAACCAGCATCGTTCGAAAGAAACAGAAATAGCCAATGAGATGCTGACTATCTCCGCCCCTATATCAGAGCACAAAACACTCGACCCCGAAGAAAGCGTATTAACCGATGACATCTATGTATTGCCTTATAAATATAATGAAGCCAATGTACGCCTTTATTTTACCCTGACCATCAAGAATGCAAACGGCGAACAGATTTCCAATGCCGTCAACTTTGGCGCATTCAAACCTACATGGGACAAAGGTTGTGCTTATCAATATAACGTCGTATTGACAGGTGAAGCCGCCGGTCTTGAAAAGATCGAATTTACGACTGATGAGAATATGGATCTTGATAATGGCTGGACTGCCGGCGACACAGAAGATACAGATTTCAATTTCGGCTCACAAGTTAAAAACGCATCCGATCTCTAAACAAAAGACAGTATTATCCATCCGGACCGGCCAAACGAGTTCCGGAGAATCAACACAAGTGACTATCCGCCGGTTCGTCCGGAAAACCGGACGAAGATGACGGATAGTCGCATTATCATAAAAAAAATCACGGTTATCATGAAAGATTTTCGCTTCAGCCTTACGTTAACGGCTTTGCTCTCTGTCATCTTTCTCGGAGGATGCGACGATACACCCGCTCCCGGTGATGACAACGGGACATCGGTCATGCGTTTCCATGCCACAGACACTCCGGGAAAGCGCTCGGCTACCACTAACGAATCTTTCCTGCGTGCAGGAAATACATTTAAGGTCTGGGGCAGCTACAAATCGCAGACAAACGCCACATTCAAACCGACGGAAATATTCGACGGAACCGACGTGACATACAGTACAGAGGGAAACTGGACTTATACCGACCCGCGCTACTGGCACTCCGGATTCCGTTATGATTTCAGGGCGATCCATCCGTCCGGAATTGCAGAATCCGTAACCTATACCATCGGCGAAAGCAGCAATGACACCCCCACATTCGCCCTCACCAATTACGATGTACTTCAGGGGTTCGACATACTCTATGCAGCCCCGTCGCCCATCGACGCCGTCAGCGGTCCGATGCCGGCCGTAGCTCTGCATTTCAGGCATCTCCTTTCACGTGTCATCTTCATCGGACGCTCGGACGAGCAACACCTCGGCACGGGACGCCGCATCATCATCGACTCGGCCAAACTGTACGGCCTGCATACGACCGGCACATGGAACGGACACACTACGGCAGACAACTCCATCGGCGAATGGAGATCCACCGGCCAACTTCATAATGGGGAAACCACCCCTTACCGTGCCACTTCCGTCGAACTGCACACCGACGGCACTTTGATATTTACCGGCAAGGACACACAGTTCTTCCTTCCGCAAAGTCTGGCAAACGCTGTGCTTGAAATCACTTACCATTACAACTACTCCGACTCTACCCGCCCGTTGCAATACACCGGCACTGTCCGTCTGTCCGAACTGTCGGCAAACTGGGAAGCCGGCAAAAGCTACCGTTATCCGTTCACCATAAGCAGTCACATCTTTTTCGAAAAGCCCACGGTGGAAGAATGGAAACAAGCCCCTATCAACAGTTCGGACTTCAATGTAGATATTGAGGATACCGACCTTTAAAAGTCTGAATACAAATTCAAACACCCTATATATATGAATCTGCATACGTATAAATACCTTATATATACCCTGCCGCTCTTTCTTCTGCAGACGTCCTGCTCTCCGGATGACAATACGGCAGACAACGGACAAACCGTATATGGCATCCACGACATTACATTTGCCGCCCCCACCATTGAAATGGACACTCCGCTGCAACGCGCCACGCTGATGAACAGCATCACCAAAAACACGGTTTTCGGCGTATTGGGCTACTGTGTTCCCCACCAGTTGTCGGGAACCGCCTTCGACTGGCAGGGAGGTTTTTCCGAGTGGCTCACCAAGAGAAGCCTGGTAAGCGCCGATGTAATGTATTGCGAACCTATTTTCTATGACGGCAACAAATGTGTGTACAGTTCGGACGGAAGCACATTCAACAGACCGAAGAAATGGTACACCCCACAGGAAGCCGACGGTGCGGACACCGACCGTTTTCTGTACTCTTTCATAGCCTATCACCCCTACAGCCCCGGCTTTTCCGTCAGTCCCGACAACGCCGCCGCACTCGGCATTCCCAAGCTGACATATACCATGCCCTATCCGGCTGGAAACGATACGCCCGGTGAACTCGACCCGGAAGCCGCTAAAGACGTCATGATAGCCTCCACATTCGACCACGCACCCACGCAAGGTGCCGTACATCTGAACTTCAAACACCTGCTCACAGGCTTACGCCTGCAAATCAACAACTACAACCCACCGGTCGCCGGAGACCCCGACGCCCACACCGTCACCATTCACTCGCTGTCTATAAGCGGACACTTCTACCGCGTGGGTGAAGTGGACTTCACGCCGGCCGATCCGACCCTGACTGTTACCGACGAGACATATTCCGGAACATTCCGTTTCATAAGAGAGGACGCCCCTGTCCCGTTTACAGTAGCTCCCAACTCCGCCGCTCTGGTAGGTGCCACGGAGACCGACGAACAGGGCACCACCCTGTTACTGCTTCCCAAGCTCGACGCCCAGGCCGGTGCCACTACGGCAGTTCCTTATCTGGGAACCGAAAAAAACATCACAATCACATATTCTTACCACGGAGAGGCACAACGGACAGGTCGAATCGAAAACTTCTCGCTGGGCCGCATACCGGAGCCGGGCACATGTTACACCATCAACCTGAATTTCATAGGCGACCAACTCCTTCTTATGTTCACGGCCGATGACATAGAGTATTGGGAGAACGGCTCGGACAACGACATTATCATCAACTAACACATATACGTAATCCACAAACATCATGTTCATGAAAACATCCCGCATATCATTTCTTGCCGCACTGCTGTGCCTCACCACTGCCATTACATCATGCGTACAGGAAACCGACGACATACTGCCGGCCACTTCGCCGGACGGCGTGACCATTTCGGCGATTTGCAACAGAATGTTGCCGCAGACCACACTGACACGTGCCGGCGAACTGACTCCCAAAGAAACCGAAGAAAAACGGATCAAGACCCTTCATCTCTTTTTCTTCGATACCAAGGGGCAGTTTCTCGTTCCACAGAACGACAACACCACAGGCGCCTATTACAGAATCATCGTACCCGAAAACCAGCCTGCCGCACTCACCATTCCGGAAAATGCGTTCCAGAACCAAGAAACTCTGACCGACGTACAGGTCTATGCCGTGGCCAATATTTACGGAGATAAGTTCCGCACCCGATGGAGCGAAGGAGGAGACATCATATACGGAGACAGAAACGATCCCGACAAAGAAGTCACCATTACACAGCTGAGCGACCTGCAAGACTGGCTGTACCGCCCCGTGCCGCGCGAAGACATCAGCAAGCTGCCCGAACCAGGCATGCCTATGGTGGGACACAACATACATGTAGACCTAAGTAAAAAGAACCAGACCATCCAGATCAAGATGCAGGCTCTCATGGCACGTGTGGACATCTCCGTAAAGCTGGATGCCAACCAAACGAACCACGACCGTTCGTTACCCCTACTGGTACTGAAAGAATACGGAGTGCGCAACATGCCTTATGTAGTACCCTTCACCCCGCCTGCCGTCGACGAGCATGGCAACCCCACCGAGACCACCTTTATTCCGGAAGACAATCCGGACGGCACGAACGCCGCCATCACACGCGAGCGCACGGTGGAGTACAAAGGACGCATCCTGCACGACCAGCAGACAACGGAAACATTCAGCTACTACACCTATGAAAATGTACAGCTTCCCGATCCCGAGAAACTGGCCGGACTTCAATATCCCGACGGCGTGAAACCGGATGACTCCACAGCCACCCAGCGCTGGAAGCCCACCATCGCCAACAAAAACGCATCGTCCGTGGTGTTGAAAGGCACCTATACCACCCATCAGGAACTGACCTACACGGCCGACTTCAATATATATATGGGAAACAACACATACAACAATTTTGAAGTACGCCGCAACCGCTGTTACAAGAACAACATCACCATCTGCGGCCTGGACTACGTGCGAAACAGCGACCCGAATGTCTATACTTTCGACGGACGCGTTAACGTCGTCACGGAAAACCCGCTCTACCTCTCCATCGTGAACGAACGCAAACTGGACGCTCACTGGAACATCGTACCCATGGATCTGTACTTCCTGCGCCGGGAAGCCGGCCGCACCGACCTCGAGTCATACGTCGATGTCAGCCTGGTGGATCCCGAGACAGGAACCGCCCCCGACTGGATCCGCATGGAAATGGTAGACTCCGCCACCATGGCGGCCGGTAAGAACGAAGCCGGATTCATCAAAGGCGGCCGCTTCGAGGCCGGTACGGGTGCCCGCGAGTATTTCTTCACCAATCTTGTCACGGAAACCTTGCAGAACAATACACAGATTCGGGTGAGCGGTCCCCGGCACAGGTCACGCTCACGCATTTACTTTTACATCGATGAAAACGCATCGGAACACGACCGCACCGCCATTGTCCATATCACCTACAACAATAGGGAGAATGACAAAAGGGAACGCACACTCGAGCTGGACCAGAAAGGGCTGCTCAGGGTAAGCGCAAGCACCACCAACGGTCCGGTAGACTGTTATATAGAATACTACGAGGAATACATAGACCACCGCGACCCGCTGGACAAACATGAGCAGGACAATACTTTCTACACCGGATTGCCCTGGGCACGCGAAGGGGCGCCCTTAGCCAACCGCACAGTTATAGGAAGCAGTAACTTGGTAGGAAGTTGGTCTCCGTTTAATCCATGCAACGTCTATCTTAACGGCCAGCAAATGACCGACTATATCTTCACATTGAACGGCATTACATCCATGAACGTGATGAAAACATATCCGGATAATATCCCTCCCTCCGCATTCCACTACTGCCGTGCCAAAAACCGCCGCCGGCCGGACGGGAGTTATGAACAAAACTGGTACTTACCGGGCATCACCGAACTGGAACAGGCCATCAGCAAATACTTCAGCACATTCGAAGAGTTCCAGCACAATTACTACTGGTCTTCGGCTGCGGCAAAAGATCCTAATACCAGACTGACAGCAAGAGAAAACGAAAGCAGCACCCATGCCCGCGCCACCATATATGTCAAAGAACCGCCTTCGGGACAGACCAATCACTTTGCCCAAAGCGGCTCTAAAAACAATGACTACAACTACACAGGCAACGGCAATGAAGAAAAAGGCGGCAACCATGGCGAATATTATAGCGGACGCGCACCGAAAACCATTCCGTTCCGCATCCGCGCCTGCCGCGTCACTACAGGCGTGACCCCATAATCAGGATTGATTATATTTTTGAAAGGTGCTGTGTCCTGCCCCGGGCACAGCACCTTTTTGCTCTATCACCTCACCGGCCTCAGCGTACGCAATGCTGCTTCCATACGGCGCACGAGGTCGCGCTTGTTCGTATCCGGAGAATACACAAAACCTTCCGCGACAAGCATGCGCCCATGCGCCCGGTCCTCATAGGCCAGCGAGACAAACGGTCCTCCGAGCGCCCCTTTGCTCATCTCCCACAAGCCGCGCATCTCGTATGCCGTCCGCCCGTCGCCCGTCTTGACCTTCCGTTGCACCGCCAGCGGCCTGCCGTTCTCATACACGGTAGTCATCCAACTACCGGGAGCGGCACCGGGAATATATTTCTTCATCACGGAATCACGCAGTTCCACCCATCTTCCCGTCAGCATGGCACTGCTGTCAGCCAGCGGGAGACTGTAGCACACGTAGTTCAGATCGCGCGTATTACGATCGGAAGAGGCCCAAAGAAAACGCTCTCCTTTCTTCACTTTCACAATGTCGGCGGGCACCCTCACCCTGCAACCGAATATCTCACGCGAAGCCTCATCCGCCACCTTGCTGTACTTCTTCTTCAGCCGTTCCGACTCCCACCTCATCTCCGACTCCGTAAACAGTGCGGCCACAGTTTCGCCCCGCGTCGCGAGAAAACGCTTTAGCGACGCCGCATCGCGAGTCTTGATGCCGACATAAGTCTGTGGTACGGCTTTCACGTCATACACCACCCCCACTTCCACTCCGTCCGCTTTCGGATCGCGACGCACCTCAATGATATTACGCATTGTAGAGAATGATCCCGAATAATTTTCCGGAAATATACGCATCATACGAAACATCGGTTCCGCTTGCGGCAGGGCGGGCATATTGCCTTTCAACACCGCCTCCAGTGAATCCCGCGCATCCGTTTTCCAAAGCGAGGCATCCACAATCAGCAACAATTCACCGGGCAGCCCTTTCGACGGAACGTGAACAGTTTTTTTCTCCCCTCCGCCGCAGGCACCGCATATCAGTGCCACTCCCAACACTGCCATGCCAATCTTCCGATTATTTTTTTTCATCCTTTATTCTTTTTCCGGCGAGACACAGACACGGATCCAATCCCGCAAATGACACAATCTGTTTCCGTATCCTCCCTGCGAGTCACTGACAAGCAGCCACGTGCGCCGCCCGTCGGGCAACGTCATCCCCTCACACAGCCCCTCATAGTTGGCAAGCTTAGGCCGGAAAAGCCTCATACGGGTAGAGAAAGCCGCCACCGGCTTTTTTTTCAAGGCCGCACCGCGCATCTCCTCCGGTGTCATGCATGCAAAGGTGTGGCACCGGCCAGCGTAATCTCGTAGATTTTCAGCATAGTGCGGGCTTTCAGGCGCCGTTCCGGCACACAGAACTCACGCTCCAACACCCACAGGCTTCCATTTCCCATCGCACAAAGCGCCACAACTCCGAATGCATACCGGCGGCAACCGGCATCATGCGTCACGGGAATATCAAGCGGATAGGCATAGGCATCACGGGGAGTCCCGTCGCGGGCGAAACTTTGCAACCGCACACAAACCGGCCTGCGATACTGCGGCCCCGCCAACGGGCCGTCGGCGGGCAAGGCATTTTCCGTAGCCGTCCAGAACAGTCCGGCCGCGCCATCGAAGCACAACGCCTCAAAGCCGTAATTAGGCACAATGGACGCCCGCTGCATGACGGAGGGCACAGCCAGTTCCCGTCCCGCCTTCATCCCGTCCGTGCGATGCGCCATGATGCGCTGGTCGGCCTCCCCGCTCACCCACACCAGCGAGTCGTGGGGCGTAAAGGCCACTCCCTCGGCATCGCGGCCGCCTTTCAGTGTGACATCCGTCCCGCGGAAGCCCTCGAATGCGACCTCCGCCACCTGTCCCGTATGCACATCCTGCACGATACGGAACACGAAAAATCCATCGCGCGGCTCCTGGTCGCTCACCACCGCATAGCGCCCTCCGCCTATCGGTGTAATGCCGCTGTAATGCCCCGACGGCACTTTCCACCGCCCCAGGTCGCACGGTTTCAGCAACCGCACCTCCTGCGCCAGTGCTCCGGCCGACAACAGAACCGGCCACAAGCCCCACAGACACCTCCGGCACCCACCTTTCATTCACTCACCTCCAGTATCTGTCCCGCATCATACGCACTGAATTCCGGCGCATACAGTCCGTTCAGTTTCGACGCACCCACGGAATACCGTCCGGGACGCTCCACATAACACTCCGTTTCCAGCACATACGTGCCCTTAGGCAGACGTTCAAAGAAATAGTTCGTCGAGGCATCTTTCACCTCCTTATAATACCCCAGGCCGTTGCCGTATTCATATCCCGAACGGGCATCCACCGGTTCCAGGCAGGCCGCACGGCCCGCTTTCAGACAGACATACTCATAGTCGCGGTCAGAAGTGATGACATAACGCAACGTCACGCAATCGCCTTTCTTCGGCGAACTCACGCTCACCTCGCAACGTACACGAAGTCCGGCCGCCGATGACTCCACCTGATCCAGCGGCAAGCGGAAACTGGCATATACGGCGCCCCATGAAGAAGGATACTTCTCCTTTCTATGCACCGCCAACCGGCCCGCACCTTTTTTCAGGGCGTCGCCTCCGACCGAAACCGTCACCGTACCCAATCCCGTCAACTGACTTTCCGCCGTGCTCATCCGCGCCAATTCCTTTCCGCCCGGTGCGGTCAGCACGATTTCGTCCTCCTGTTGCCACGTCAGCTCGCGAGACCGCCCCTGCAACAGGGCATATACGGCATCCATGCTGCCTGCCGACGTGCCCCAGTCCTGCAAACGCTTCTGCGACAACAGCCAACGGCATAACCCGTCAGCCTCTTCCGTTTCTTCAGCCGTACGAAGCGCGTCCATCAGCGAAACATGCACAGCGATCTTGCGCGAAGAGGTCACAAAACCGTTCGACGGATATTCGATATGCAGTCCGTCGGCGTCATTCACAAGATATTCACGGATAGACCGTGCCATCTGTGCTGCCTCGGCATCTTTACCCATGCCACGGAATACCACCGCAGCTTCCGCCTTATCCGGCACGGAAAGTCCGCTCCTGTCCGCCAGCAACCGCGAGAGCATATAACCTACATCCCGGCGTGCGGAAGCGTCGAACCACGAATCTTCACACAATGTAACCAGATAAAGATAGTCCATCCAGTACGCACCGCCGTAAAGATACGTCTTATGTTCGTCCAGATACTTCTTGTCTTTCTCCACTTCTTCCCGGATCCGTACGGTCAGGTATTTCATCATCCGTCTCACATCCACATGCTGCGCCAGTATCGGGTCGGCCGTCTTTCCGGCACCGCTGCGCAGCAACATCCGTGCCACGCGCTGTGTCAGCCACATATTGCCTTTCATCCCCCCGAACCAACAGAAAGAACCGTCGCCAAGCTGCAACTTGCCTAACGAGGCGGCAAACTGCCCGCGAAGGTCGGCCTGCCGGTTGGCGTCGAACAATTGCTGCAGGCCTTGCAGGCGGCGCGCCTCCGCTTCGGCATCCGCCACCCACGGGGTTTCCTCTTTCACAAGACCGGCCAGTCCGGCATTCGATGTAAGAGCACCGCTCTCCGCCATATCGATCTCACGCCGCCACAAATCCGCCGCCGTTTTCAACTGCGGAAAGCGTACGGACAAACGCGAGGACAATACAGACGCATAATAAGCCGCACCGAGAGAAAGCACATCATCGGTCCGCGGTTCGAGCACCGAGGGAAGTGCCTGCACGGCATACCATAAAGGATTGGCCGTATACTCTACGGTCAGTTTCCGGAAATCGGCCTCGGGATTGTTGCGCTGGAACAGTCCGTCGAGCCGTAAAACGGTGTCCTCCTTGTGCGATACGGCAAAAGGCAGTGTCTGCGTCAGCCATTCCTTATCCTCGAGTACAGGCAGATAACGTTGTTCACCGTCGCTATGCCCTTCGGACTCGAAAAGCACACGGCATACCGGAAGCGAGACCTCGCCCGACGGCACATATGTGAAATCCGCCACGACACCGGCACCGGCACCGAGCGTCCGGTCCTGCTTCTCTTTCCACAAGGTCTTGCCCGTAGCCGGATCGAACACCTCCATCGTCACCCGTCCGGCAAGCGTATGCTCCGTCAGGTTGTGAAGCGTGACAGACAGTATGGCGCGGTCGCCCTTGCGTACAAAGCGCGGCAGATTGAGTTGCGCCATCACATCCTTAGCCGCCACCACACGGTCGGTAAATATCCCCGCATACATATCCTGCGTATGAGCCAAAGCCAGGAACTGCCAGGTGGTCAGGCTCTCGGGCAAAGTGAAACTTATCGTCACCTCGCCTTCGGCATCCGTCATCAGACGAGGATAGAAGAAGGCCGTCTCGTTCATATTCTCACGGACAGGCACACGGGGCTTTTCCTCTTCAACGTCTTCCCCGGCCTCTTCCGTATTCTCGGCCACCTCGTCCATGCGGACCTTGGCCTCGCTCTTCATCATCCGCATGGCCCCCAGTCCGTTCACTCCGGTAGCAGACGCCGCCATCAGCGGAGCCTCATCGTTCACTATCTGCAATCCTTCCACCGAGTAGAACACTTCCTTTATCCCGCCGGGCATATTGAAACGGTCGAACTGCAAGCCGCGCACGGACGTATGGCGAAGCGGTGCGGAGTAATAGAAAGACCTCGGCCCCCTAAGCCACATATTCATATTCACATAAGGCAGGCACACGTCACGGAAAGAAGGCCGGAAACCCCATCCGTGCGAACGTATGCCGTCCAACGACGCATCATACATGGCCGCCATCATCTGTGCCGAAGCAGGTTTGCCGTCCGGCAGGGTAACGCGAAGCTTCCATGTCTCCTTCATACCCGGCCTGAGTTTATCGCGGAAAGAGGTCCACGACATGCGTAATGTCTTGCCCGGTTTTCTCTTCACAAGCGACTGGCCGTGAGTAAAGAGTTCTCCTTCCTTCACAAAATAAAACATGGCATACAGCCCGTCGGCATCCTCCGGTATTTCCGTATAGGTAAACGTCAGTACGGAATCCGAAAAATGACAGACCTTCTCCTCCACCAGTTCGTTCTTGCAATATAGCTGATAATAAAGCGACACGCTGTCGGCACCGCTACCCACTTGTATGCAGGCCGGAGCATCGGCCGTTACCGAATCGCTCACACAATAAAACCAGTCTTTCATACCGTCGGCCGGACGCTTGTCCGACAGACTGAACAACACAAAACCGGAACGGGTTTCCACCGTATCGGCCCCCGACACGGCACGCGCCACCAACTCATAGCTGCCGGACGGCAGATCCACCAGTTCGGCCAGACGCACTTCCCTGCCGGCCGGCAATGCGATGCCGGACATCACCTTTGCATGCGCCCTTCCTTCTTTCGTGCGGAACAGATCGGCCGTCACCGTAACCGGGTCTTTCCATTCCGTACCGGCAGCCGTCCGCACTTCGGCTTTCAACTCCGGCAACGATTCTTTCACACAATGACCGGGCAGGAAGACCGAAAGCGACATTTTCTCTCTCGTCAGCGGAATGAGAGCCTCCGCCGTCTGCGTCTCTCCCGCCGCACTCATCACCGCCACATCGACCTGCTGCCTCATGCCCCATACCGGATAGACGGCGTCCACAGCCTGTACGGGAACGGCCAGCGTAAAGCGTCCCTGCCCGTCGGTATAGACCGTATCAAGCGGTTCGGCCGGTGCTCCGCCCCCCGATGCACGATAGAGAAAGCGCAACACACGGGTACCGGCCGTCACACGGGCCTGCCTGAGCGGCACCCCGTTATAGCCCATAGCCGTGCCCGACAAGCGCACGGTGTCGCCCTGCCGGAACCCGTCGGCCAGCGGCTCGAGGGTGACCTCAAAGGTCGGACGCTTGTACTCTTCCATCGTGAAATAGGCCGCACCCTGTTCCGTATATACGGAATAACGGCCGGCCAGTCCTTTCGCCGGCAGCGTGAAGCTTACGGATACCGTTCCCATCTCGTCGCTCACGGCCGTCTGTTCGGCTACGGTCCTGTTATTGGCGTCGCGGAGAAAAAAAGTGACCTTGCGGCCGGCTTCCACTCTTTCGCCCGCGCGTCGGCTCACCGTGCAAAGTCCTCCCACGTAGACAGTCTGACCGGGACGGTAGACCGAACGGTCGGTATAGAGGCGTATGGACGAAACGTTCTCACGGTTTTCATTATAAACGTATTGGGAATGGAAGCGCACCGGAACCATATAGCGGTCGGCGCCTTTCACCGCACGCACTCTCCAATTGCGCCGCCCGCGCTCACCCCGCGCAGCCGCCGCATAAGGTACTCTCGCCTTTCCGTCATAGTCCGTCACGGCCGTGCGATATAGTTCCGCATCGTCATAAAGTTCCACCGTGGCCGCAGGCACCGGGCTTCCGGTCCGGGCATCCACCACCGTACACAAATAGCTGCTGTCCGGCATATCGGACACAACAACCATCATCCGGCTTACTCCCACCGCCTGCACGAAGTTGCTTTTGCGCCCCTTCAGTCCGTCGGGAACAACCGTAAACGCATACCGTCCGGGCGCAGGGGTCTCCATACGGAACGTGTCTTCCAGTTGCTCGAACGGCTCTCCGGTTTTCCCTTCAAACCGCCCTTTGCTCACCACACGGCCGTGCTTCACGGCGTAGTCCAGAAGCGCTCCGGAACCGAAATTCCGCACCTCATGCTCCGACAATTTATCCGGCAGAAGATACCATTTCCACTGCGCCCCCTCCATATGACGGCGCCTTACCACGCAATCGAAAGGCATACCGCTATACAATGTCCCGGGAAACTCCACGGATATTTCAGGGTTTTCAAGTTCTTTTGCGATGTCAAGCAACCTGGCGGCCTGCGGCCATGCCTTGTACTTCGCATACCCTTCAGTAGCCCACGCCACTTTCAGGCACGGCGTCACACCGAGGGAAAGCATACGGAGATAAATCTCCGCGGCCTGGGGCAAATCGCCGAAACGGGACAACATATTCCGGTAGGTCAGATAAGGTTCGGATCGCAGCACCCTGTGTTCGCGCTCCTCGGGTGAAAACTGATCGGAGAGATCTGGCCGCACTTTCCCGTCATGCCCCGACGCCTTGTCCAGCGAATCGAGCATCACGAAAAGCTCGGCCTCACGGTTGCCACGGGCACGGTAGACGACCAGCATCCGGCCATACACACCTGCAGCGGACATCGTCTCCGAAGCCTCTCCTGTACGCAACCCTTCCGCAGCCCTGCGGCCCACCACATTCAGCAGGTCGCCGTCAAAAATAAACGCATCCCGCCCCTTGCTGACAAAAGGCATGTAATCGGCCGCCCTTGCGGCAGCCAGCTCCCCGGGAGCGGACATGGAAAGAGCGTAGTTGGAGGCTGCCGCCTTCATAAACTGCGCGTACGACCACTCGCGTATGCTGTCGGGATGGGCGTCGGTACGCGCACTGCGGTTACGGGTGCGCCAGGCATTGCCGGCATACAGCTCTCCCAACACGGAAGCCAGCACGGCACGGTGAACCCCGTCCGCCGTCTGGTTCTTCAGACGTTCCAGCCTCTGCATATCGGTATAGAAACTGTCGGGTACGATGCGCTGTCGAAGCCTGCAACCGTAAAGCAAAGCAGCCATCTGCTGCCCCTTATGCCGCTCACGACCGGCTTTTGCTGCAATCTCCTCGACCACCTTATAGGCAGACTTGGGTAAATCTTTTTGCTCGTAACCTTCCACTTTTTTCCACAATTCGTCAAAAGTAGCGGCCGCACACCACGCGGCGCCCTGCAAAAAGATGACGCATAAACTCAACAGAATCCTCAAATTCATAGTTATTCTTTTTTAAAATTATATTTCCGTTTGATGCAAATAACGGCAATATCAAGGAATAATAAAACTATTTCGCGTTATATTATTCTAAAAACCCCGGGAAGGGCTTCCGCAGTACGAAAAAAAATGATGCGGAGTATTTTAAAAAATGATGAGCACCATTTTTTAAAATACTCCGCATGAAAATTTAGGCCTCCGCCCTTACTCTTTCACGGGTATCCGACGGAGCAATTCTTTCAGGAACGTCCAGAACTTGTCCACCGACGGTATGTGGCAACGCTCGTCGGGCGTATGCGGCGAACGAAGGGTAGGTCCGAAACTCACCAGGTTCATTCCGGGATAGACCTCGCCGATGAGACTGCATTCCAGCCCGGCATGCACGACCTGTACCTTTGCCTCCTCGCCGAATATCTCGCTGTAGACCTCCACCATCCGCTTCGTAATCTGCGAATCGAAATTGGGCTGCCAGGCACCGTAACGCCCGCTGAACTCCACTTTCATTCCGGCCATGTTGAAACAGCTCTCCAGCATCGCACCGATATAATCCATCATGCTCTCGCTCGAACTGCGTGCCAGAACCAACACTTCGGCCTGCTCCGGTTTCATGTCGACAATAGCCAGATTGGACGAGGTTTCCACGATATGAGGCATGGACGGAATGTTGCGAAGCACACCGTCATGACATGCGATGACAGCATCCAGCACATTGTCCTGTATGTCCTCGGGTACTTGTAAGACAGGAAGTTCCACACGCTCCGCCTTCATCTCAAGGCATTCCTCCACACCGCGGAATTCTTCGGCGAACACGGCGGCACACTCCTCTACAAGCTCCAGCAGTTCGTCTGCCCCTTCGGCAGGAACGGTCACCACCGCCTCGCTTTCACGCGGAATGGCATTGCGCATATTACCGCCTTTCCAGCATGCCAGACGGGCTTCGTTGTCCCGTACGGCCATTTGCAGAAAACGGGCCATCAGTTTGTTGGCATTGGCACGCCCCTCGCAGATTTCCAGACCGGAATGTCCTCCGCGTAAACCTTTCAGCGTGACCTTCACCGCCACATCCTCCGCATCCGTCTCCACCGGCTTGTAGGAAATGGAAGCCGTCACGTTTACTCCGCCGGCACTGCCTACCACAAATTCACCCATCGTCTCATTATCGAAGTTGAGCAGGATATCGCCCGACAGAGTACCGGCATCCAGATGGTTCACTCCGTACATGCAGGTTTCCTCATCGGCTGTAATGAGCGCCTCCAACGGCCCGTGCACCAATGTGTCGTCCTCCATGACAGCCATGACGGCAGCCACTCCCATGCCGTCGTCAGCACCCAGTGTAGTTCCCCTGGCCTTCACCCATTCACCGTCGATATAAGTCTCTATAGGATCGGTCTCAAAATTATGCGCGCTTCCGGCAGCCTTCTGCGGCACCATGTCCATGTGAGCCTGCATCACGGCCTTTTTCCGGTTCTCCATACCGGGGGTGGCCGGTTTGCGCATGACGATATTCTCGCCGTTGTCCTTAAAAGCTTCTATGCCGCGTGCCACAGCCCATTCCAGCAGAAACTGCTGGATTTTCTCCAAATGTCCCGACGGACGCGGAACCTGTGTCAGTGCATGGAAGTTCTTCCACACGATCTGCGGTTCCAGATTCTTGATTTCACTCATGATTTTCCGTATTATGATTTAAACGAATGTAATGTCCTTTCATGCCCTGCCGTACCGGCCTTTTCTCCGACACACCGCTTCCGGGTAAAAGCCAGTGCCCCGACGGCACAGAATCCGAGCACCATGACAAGCAGCGTCTGCAAAGTATGCACGATAAGCACAAAGACTATCGCATCGGATTCCGTCACTCCATAGAGCACAAGAATGGTCTTTACGGCAAAATGCCACGGACCGGCCCCGTTGGGCGTAGGTACAAGCACGGCAAACGTACCGACCACAAAGGCTATCAGTGCAGCCGTGACGCCCAATCCCGACGTATAGGAGAAACAAAAGAATGTCAGATAGAAATGCAGGAAATAGGCCACCCATATCCCCAAAGAATACATTATATATATAGGTACGCGACGTATGCCGCGCAACGACATGATGCCGTCCATAATGTTGCCACACAGATTACGGGTGCGGTTGAACCAGGCCAGCCGGCGGGCCAGTACCGCAAGAAATATCAGTACGACCAGCACACAGGCACCCGTGACCCAATAACCGGCCGTCGAGAACCGGCCGGCAAGTTCCTCCACACTGACTCCCGTTTCGGCAAAGAACACCATGAAGACCCTTACCTGCAACAGCACGGTCAGCGCGGAGAGCAGGAGCATGACCAACGCATCCACCATGCGTTCCGTCACCACCGTACCAAGGGATTTGGTAAAGGACACCCCGTCGTACTTCTTCAGCACGCCGCAACGCAGCACTTCGCCCACACGGGGCACCGCAAGACTGGACGCATAAGAAAGAAACACGGCATGCACGCACGACATCATGCGGGGACGCTCGCCAAGCGGCTCCAGAGACTGACGCCAACGCACGGCACGCAGCACCTGAGCCAACACCCCGAAAGGCATGGACAGCCACATCCACGTCCAATCCATCCCTCCGTCCAGCGCCGCCCACAGGCCGCTCCAATCGAAATCGCGATACATCCACCACAAAATCAACCCTCCAAGCAACAGCGGAAAAGCAAATTTCAACGCACGACGAATTATCTTAGAAGTTTCCAATGCCGTCTATATCTATTTTTAATTATCTTTGTATCCACAAAAATAGAACAAAAAAACAACAATGAAGACAGTCAAGCCCAAAAAGTTTCTCGGACAGCATTTTTTAAAAGACCTCGGCATCGCACGGGATATCGCCGACACGGTAGACGCCTGCCCCGGCCTTCCCGTACTTGAAGTGGGACCGGGAATGGGCGTCATGACCCAGTTTCTCGTCACCAAGGACCGCCCGGTCAAGGTGGTTGAAATAGATTTCGAATCCGTAGCCTACCTCCGCACTCACTTCCCCCGGCTGGAAGATCACATCATTGAAGACGACTTCCTGAAAATGCACCTCGAACGGACATTCGACGGCCAGCCTTTCGTTCTGACCGGCAACTATCCGTATAATATTTCCAGCCAGATATTCTTCAAGATGCTGGACTACAAGGACCTGATCCCCTGCTGCACGGGCATGATACAGAAAGAAGTGGCGGAACGCATCGCGGCCGGCCCGGGCAGCAAAACCTACGGCATCCTGAGCGTACTCATCCAAGCATGGTATAACGTGGAATACCTCTTCACGGTGCACGAGCACGTTTTCAACCCGCCCCCGAAAGTGAAAAGCGCCGTGATCAGAATGACCCGCAACGCCGTCACCGACCTGGGATGTGACGAGCGATTGTTCAAACAGGTGGTGAAGACTACTTTCAACCAACGCCGCAAGGTGCTCCGCAACTCTATCCGCCCCGTACTGAACGACGCCGACAACAAAGCACGGCAGGAGGGGCGCGAACCACGCGACCACACGGCATTTCTCGCCGCCGGCATCTTCGGCCGCCGCCCGGAACAACTGTCGGTAAAGGAATTTACGGAACTGACCAACCTGGTGGCCCAGGAAATTTCGTAAAAGCCGTTTTTTTATTTGCCACTTCAAGCGGTTTCATTATCTTTGCACCACAATTTACCATAGTGTTTATTTAGAATGGACGACTATCACGCGGAAAATATGAAGAACTAAACAGAACAGAGGTTTGCAAGGAGCTGCCTCCGTTCCGTGATAATTATGGAGGATTTTACTCATGCGAACATACTGGAACACCCACCGCGGCCTGCGCACGCTTGAAAATTGGGAACCCAACTGCTGGGTTCAGGTGACCTGCCCCACTCAGGACGACATAGACTATCTGGAAAATACGCTTCACATCCCCGACTACTTCTTAATGGACATCGCCGATACCGACGAGCGTGCCCGTTATGAATTCGATGACGGCTGGATCCTTATCATCCTACGTATCCCATATGTAAAAGAAGTACGTTCGCGTACCCCCTATACCACCATTCCGTTGGGTATCATCCTCAACAAGGACGTGTGCATCACGGTGTGCAACTTCGAAACCAACATGATGATAGACTTCGTGAGCTACCAACAAAAGCGCGGTCTGGGCTTTACCGACTCCGTAGACATGGTATTCCGTCTGTTCCTCTCCTCCGCCGTATGGTACCTGAAACGGCTGAAACAAATCAATCTGCTCATCGAGAAAGCCAAACAACATCTGGACCGTAAAGTAGACAATGCAGACCTCATCAATCTGTCGCGCCTTCAGGACAGCCTGACCTATTTCGTCACCTCTATCCGAGGCAACGAAACGCTGCTCTCCAAGTTGAAATTCAAACTTCCGGTGGACGAATTGGACGCTGACCTGATCGAGGACGTGAACATCGAAATGAGCCAGGCTCGCGAAACGACCTCCATCTACGCCAACATCCTCGACTCCACGATGGACACGTACGCCAACATCATCAACAACAATACGAGCGCCGTAATGAAGATGCTGACCTCTATCTCCATCATCCTCATGTTTCCCACGCTCATCGCCAGCTTTCTGGGCATGAACCTGATCAACGGAATGGAAGAATGGGCTTGGGGATTCCCTGTGGCACTGCTGCTTACAGTGGGAATCACCGCAGCTTTTCTATGGTATTTCAGAAGAAAAACATGGATTTAGGGAGCGGAAAGGTAAAAAAAACGGGAGATTCTTAGGTTTCAACCGTTTTTTATACTTAATTTGCGCCCTATTAAAGGAATAGTAATACCGATTCAGATACTAAAACAAGTAACATGATGGACTCTCAAGAAACTCTTCTACCGGAAGAGAACGTAACAGAAAATGCGACAACTGAAGTAAACGAAACGGAAAACCGCACCGCAGAAGTTCCACAGACACAGGAAGCCGTTGTAGCCCGGGTGAAAGAACTGGCGGAAGCCGACACTGTGGCAGAAAAACAAGAACTGGACACACTGAAACAGGTTTTCTACAAAATACATAAGGCAAACGTAGCCGCAGCCCGTGCTCAATTCATCGAAAACGGCGGCGAACCGGAAGCATTTCTCCCGGCCCCCAACGTACTTGAAGACGAATTCAAGACGGCCCTAAACGTTATCAGACAAAAACGCGCCGCACAACAGGCTGAACAGGAACGTCTGAAGGCGGAAAACCTGCAAAAAAAACAGGAAATACTGGAACGTATCAAGGCCATGAGCAGCACGCCCGAAGAAGCCAACCAGACTTACAAGGAGTTCAAGGAGCTACAAAACCAATGGAAAGAACTGACACTCGTTCCGGCGGAAAAGGCAAGCGAACTGTGGAAAACGTATCAGCTCTATGTAGAACAATTCTACGACCAGCTGAAACTGAACAACGAATTTCGCGAATATGACTTTAAGAAAAACCTGGAAATAAAGACCCGTCTATGCGAGGCGGCGGAGAAACTGAGCGAAGAGGCCGACGTAGTATCCGCTTTCCAGCAATTGCAGGCCCTGCATCAGGAATTCAAGGAAACAGGTCCTGTGGCCAAAGAACTGCGTGAAGAAATATGGACCCGCTTCAAGACAGCCTCCACATCTGTAAACAAACGCCACCAACAATACTTCGAAGAAATCAAACAGAAAGAAGAAGAGAATCTGGCACTCAAGTCAGCGCTCTGCGAAAAAATAGAGACCATAGACCTGGCCGGGATACAATCGGCCTCTGAATGGGAGAACCAGACGCAAGCTATCATCGAGATGCAGAAGGAATGGCGTACCATAGGCTTCGCACCGCAACGGATGAACGTAAGAATTTTCGAGCGTTTCCGCAACGCATGCGACCGCTTCTTCACAGAAAAAGCAGCATACTTCAAACATCTGAAAGAAGAACAGATACAAAACCTGGCCAAAAAAACGGAACTCTGCGAACTGGCGGAAACCCTGAAAGACAGTACGGAATGGAAGGCCACAGCCGAAAAGCTCATGCAGATACAAAAGGAATGGAAAGCCATCGGCGCCGTTCCCAAGAAACATGCGGAAGCACTGTGGCAGCGTTTTATCAGCGCATGCGATTACTTCTTCGAGCAGAAAGGCAAGAATACCGCTTCACAACGCGGAGAAGAAAAAGAGAACCTGCAAAAAAAGGAGCATATCATAGAAAGGCTGAAAGCATTGCTGGATAATGAAAGCCAAGACAACAAACAGGAAACCGTAAGGGAACTCATGAAAGAGTGGAACGGAATCGGATTCGTACCTTTCAAGGAGAAAGATAAAATATACAAAGCGTATCACGAAACGGTGGACCAACTGTTCAAGATACTGAACATGTCGGCTGCACGCCGCCGCCTCGACAACTTCAAAAACAATCTGAAGAACGACCTCAAAGAAGGCGGACAGGGACTGGCACGCGAACGGGAACGTCTGATACGCGCCTATGAAAACAAACGTAACGAAATCAAGACTTACGAGAACAACCTCGGCTTCCTGACATGCAGTTCAAAGAAAGGCAACAGCCTGCTGAACGAGATGAATAAGAAAATGGAGAAACTGAAAGACGAATTAAGTCTGATCGGCGAGAAAATCGCTGCTATAGACAAAGAGACAAACGAACAGAAATAAACGGCTTCCATCGCCGGAATCATTAGGCCGCAGTAGGGTGTATTCCTTACTGCGGCCTAATGATTTCTCTCCTGATACCCTGCTCCGTGTGCCCCAAAAGAAACGGCACAGGGCTTCGCATACGGAAAGATATGAAAAGACCTCCCTCGGAATGAGGGAGGTCTTACGTTGGACTACCAGGACTCGAACCTGGAAAAACAGGACCAGAATCTGTTGTGTTACCATTACACCATAGTCCAATCTTCTTCGGATTGCGGGCATTTCCTATGCCTCTGCGTTGGGCTACCAGGATTCGAACCTGGAAAAACAGGACCAGAATCTGTTGTGTTACCATTACACCATAGCCCACTGTCCTTTTTGCGAGTGCAAATTTAGCGACTTATTTCCGAACCCACAAATTTTCATAGCCTTTTTTCATCAAGAATTCCGCCCGGAGATAAAAAGAAGCGGTGCGTTTTTTCCCTGTCACATTCCGTCCGTATAACTGCCACCGCCCCGTCAGGACATTACCTAAAAAAGATAAAAAGCCGGCGGTTTTGCCCTTGCAAATTAAAATGATAACAGATTATATGCTATCTTTGTCCGAAATTTATATAGAGAATCAGCGCATGAATGAAACGCAACAACTGATAGAAGCCATCATAAACGGCATACAGGAAAAGAAAGGAAAACAGATTGTAATAGCCGATCTGACAGACATCGGCGAAACCATTTGCCGCTACTTTATTATTTGTCAGGGAAACTCCCCCGCACAGGTGCAAGCCATCGCAGAGTCCATAGGCGATGCCGCACGCCTGAAATGTCAGGCTAAACCGGTGGCTGTAGACGGCATGAAAAATGCCGAGTGGGTGGCCATGGACTACATTGATGTCATTGTACATGTATTTCTTCCCCAGACACGCAGTTTCTACGACATCGAACACCTTTGGGCTGATGCGCAACTGACAGAAATCCCCGACTTAGACTAAACCCTAACTATAGAATCAGTATGAAAGAGAAAGAAAACAAAAACAAGATGCCACGGTTCAGCCTGAACTGGATGTACGGCATCATTGTATGTATATTGCTGTATCTGCTCCTTACAGGCAACAACGGAGGGGCCCTCAGAGAGGTGGACTACAGCCAGTTCGAAGACTATGTAAAGAAAGGATACGCCGCAAAAATCGTGGCACAGAAAGACAAGCGCGTGTTGGAAATGACCGTGGCACAGGAACATCTGAAAGACGTGTTCGGAACGGACAACCCCAAGAAAACCGGTGTGCCGCCCGTTGTCACCACCGAATATGCCTCCAACGACAAACTGATGGAACTTGTGGACAAGGCGCGTGAAGACCAGGCTTTCAACGGAAATCTTAGCTTTAAGCAAGAGAGCGACTTGTTGCCCAATATCTTCTGGAACCTCTTCCCCCTGCTCATCATCGTAGCCGTGTGGATGTTTATCATGAGACGCATGGGGGGTGGCAGTCCGGCAGGTGGTAGCGTGTTCAATGTAGGAAAGAGCAAAGCACGGCTGATAGAAAAAGGTGAAGGCACGAAGGTGACATTCAAAGATGTGGCCGGACAAGCCGGCGCCAAAATGGAAGTGGCGGAAATCGTGGAATTCCTCAAGAATCCGAAGAAATTCACCGATCTGGGCGGCAAGATACCCAAGGGAGCATTGCTGGTAGGCCCTCCGGGAACAGGTAAAACATTATTGGCCAAGGCGGTGGCCGGCGAAGCAGACGTACCGTTCTTCTCCTTGTCCGGCTCAGACTTCGTGGAAATGTTCGTAGGAGTAGGTGCCAGCCGTGTGCGCGATCTGTTCCGTCAAGCGAAAGAGAAATCCCCGTGCATCATCTTTATCGATGAAATTGATGCCGTGGGACGTGCCCGCGGCAAAAACCCAGCCATGGGCGGCAACGACGAACGGGAAAACACGCTGAACCAGCTACTGACCGAAATGGATGGTTTCGGTACAAACAGCGGCGTTATCATACTGGCAGCTACCAACCGCGTTGACATTCTGGACAAAGCCTTACTACGTGCCGGACGTTTCGACAGGCAGATTCACGTGGACCTGCCCGACCTGAACGAACGTAAGGCCGTCTTTAAAGTACATCTACGTCCGGTCAAAACCGACAGCACCGTAGATATCGACCTGTTGGCACGCCAGACTCCGGGGTTCTCCGGCGCCGACATCGCCAACGTATGCAACGAAGCGGCCCTGATTGCCGCACGCCACAACAAGAAAGCCGTAAGCAAGGAGGATTTTCTAAGTGCCGTAGACCGCATCATCGGAGGATTGGAGAAACAGACCAAGGTCATCACCGCCGAAGAAAAACGCACCATCGCCTTGCACGAAGCCGGACACGCAACCATCTCATGGTTCCTGCAATATGCCAACCCGTTGATAAAGGTGACCATCGTGCCGCGGGGACGTGCGTTGGGAGCCGCATGGTATCTGCCGGAGGAACGCCAAATCACCACCAAAGAACAGATGCTCGACGAGATGTGTGCCACTTTGGGCGGACGTGCGGCCGAAGAGGTCTTCACCGGACATATATCTTCCGGAGCTATGAACGACTTGGAGCGTGTGACCAAACAAGCATACGGAATGATAGCTTATATGGGAATGAGCGAAGAACTGCCTAACCTATGCTATTACAACCAGGACGACTATAACTTTACGAAACCCTACTCAGACCAAACCGCACAACGTATTGACGAAGGCGTGAAACGGATGGTGGCCGAACAGTATGAACGTGCGAAAGAATTGCTGCGCACACATGCCGAAGGACATGCCAAGCTGGCTGAAGTCTTAGTAGAGCGCGAGGTTATCTATGCAGAGGACGTGGAGAAGATTTTCGGCAAGCGACCGTGGACCAGTCGGACGGAAGAACTGCTCAGCATGAACGAAGAGCAAGACGTAAGTGAGACAACCACGGATAATAATAGCGAAGAAGAAAAACATACCCACCACGAACTTGCGGACAAAACCCCGGATAGCGAACAGGAAACTTCTCGCCTCGGCAACGCGGTAACGGAAACAGAAAAGTATACCGAATTGCCACAGAACAACACTGAAAAAGAAGAAAAATGAACGAGAAAATAAAGAACCTATGCCTACGCACTGCAACGGGCATTGCTTTCGTAGCAGTGCTTGTAGGCGGTATTCTGTGGAACAATGTGTCATTCACCCTGCTCTTCGCCGTCATCACGGGACTGAGTGTACGGGAATTCTGCCAAATAGTAAACCAACGTGAAGACGTACAAATCAATACCGTGATATGCACGGCAACCGGCGTCTACCTGTTTCTGGCTATATCGGGGTTTTGCAGTCACATCACGCCCAGCGGTATATTTATTCCTTATCTGCTTTCAGTGGTCTATCTGCTAATTAGCGAGTTATATCTCAAAAGCAGTCACTCACTCAACAATTGGGCATACACCATGCTGAGTCAGATGTATGTGGCCCTCCCGTTCGCCTCACTCAATGTATTGGCTTTCCAACCGGAATCCTCATACAGTCTTGGAGTCGTTTATAGCAGCGTCTTCACACTATCCGTGTTTGTGTTTCTGTGGATCAGTGATTCGGGTGCCTATTGCTTCGGCTCACTCTTCGGACGTCATAAGTTATTCCCGCGTATCTCCCCTAACAAATCATGGGAAGGCTCTTTGGGCGGCGGACTGGCAGCTATCGCCGTCTCACAGATTTTCGCCTGCTATGAGCCAACACTCAACAGATGGGAATGGGCCGGACTTTCCTTCATAGTGGTTATCTTCGGCACTTGGGGGGATTTGGTGGAGAGCCTGATAAAACGGCAACTACAAATCAAAGACAGCGGCCATATTCTTCCGGGACACGGAGGCATACTCGACCGCTTCGACAGCTCACTGCTAGCCATACCGGCTGCTGTCATTTATCTGTATACGATTACCTTATTATAATAAAGAAAGAACTTACTTCCGTTCAAGCAATCTTACCATCATCTCAGCCGCTTTAACCGGCGCACCGGTATCGCCCAGACGGACGACCATGTCTTCATATCCCCGCAACATCATATCACGCCCTTCACCACCGGGCAAAATGCGAATCAGTTCCCGACGTATATTCCTCACTGTCATTCCGTCGGCCACCAGTTCGCGTACTACTTCGCGTCCCGCTATCAGATTGACCAGCGAAACAAACTTCACCTTCAGAAGGTGACGACGCAAAAACGATACCACCCGACCGCATGCCGTATAATAACACACCACTTGCGGTACACGGAATATTGCCGTTTCCAGTGTGGCCGTACCTGAAGTGACCAAAGCCACGCAGGCATGATTCAGCATACGGTAAGTCTGACCGTAAAGCACCTTTATACCCCTTCCCTCTAACACAGAAGCATAAAACTCCGGTTCTATATTGGGAGCGGCCGCCAGTACAGGTTCATACTCGCTTTCAAATACCGACACAGCCTCAACCATCAAAGCCAGATTGTCTTTTATCTCCTGTTTGCGACTTCCCGCCAATAGCGCCAGCACCGGTTTACCGCTCAGCCCATTATCGCTCACGAAACGGGCAAAGTCCACTTTATTATTCTGTCGATAATCCTCCACCTCGTCCAATGTAGGATTACCCACATAGTGAATAGGATAATGATGCTTGCCCTCAAAAAAGTCCACTTCAAAGGGCAGAATGGAAAACAGCTCATTCACATCACGGCGGATGTTCTTGATACGGTACTCTTTCCAAGCCCAGATTTTGGGAGAGATATAATAATAAACCGGAATTTTACTATACATATGCACATACTTCGCTATGGAAAGATTAAATCCGGGATAATCAACAAGTATCAACACGTCAGGGTTCCACTCCAACACATCACGTTTACAGAAGTTCATATTGCGCAGTATGGTGCGCAGATGAAGCAGGACTGGCACAAACCCCATGTAAGCCAACTCTTTGTAATGCTTCACCAACTCCCCCCCCTGCTCCTTCATCAGATCTCCGCCAAAAAAGCGGAACTCTGCCGCCCGGTCTTTTTTCTTCAGTTCTTTCATCAAACGGGAAGCATGCAAATCACCACTCGCCTCTCCCACAATCAGATAATACTTCATAACAGTTCCAGGTCTTTTAATCCACTCATCGCCGGATAGGCCGTCATGTCAATCGCCACAGGCGTCACAGACACAAACCCATGTGCAAGCGCCCACATATCGGTATCCTCACATTCCGGCTCCATATTAGTAAAATCCCCTGTGAGCCAAAAATACTCCTTCCCTCGAGGATGTCCGGCTTCCGTCCATTCAGACGACCAAGTCCCGCGCGCCATCCGACACACACGTACTCCTTTACAACCGTCCTCTTTAACCTTCGGAATGTTTACATTCAGGCACACGCCTGCCGGAAGCCCTGTTTTGAGCACTCGTTTCACTATGGCTCTCACGAACGGAGCCGCAAAAGAAAAATCAGCATCGGCAGCAGAATCACACAGCGAAAAACCCACCGACGGTATTCCCTTCATACATCCCTCAAACGCTGCTCCCATCGTACCGGAATAATGCACACTGACGGATGCATTGTCTCCATGGTTAATACCGCTCACCACCACATCGGGACGACGCACCGCTTCCTTCTCTAACGCCAGCTTTACACAATCAGACGGCGTTCCGCTACATGCACAGATCCTCACACCCGGGCGTTTCTCCACAATGTCATAATACAGCGGTATGACCGATGTAATTGAACAAGCCGCTCCGGAACGTGCACTATCCGGCGCCATTACAAGAATATCCCCTAAAGGAGACAACATATCAATCAGTTCGTTCAGTCCTTTTGCCCGTACTCCGTCATCATTCGAGAGCAGGATTAATGGCCTCATGTTGTTCATTATCATACATATTTGTTATTACAAAAGTACGAAAAAGGATTAAAAAACCAGCCTTTTAATCAAAAAACATTATCTTTGCAGATAGATGCTTCTCTCAGTTATTAACAATATCACTGAGTTTTCAACAATTTAACGTTTATCCCTGCATTCGCCAAGACACGGTCGTCAGGAATACGTTACTTTTGCACAAACCAACTATTACAATATGGGAAAGATTATTGCCTTGGCTAATCAAAAGGGAGGAGTCGGAAAGACCACTACTTCGATGAATCTGGCTGCCTCGTTGGCAACACTGGAAAAAAAAGTCCTGCTTGTCGATGCAGACCCTCAGGCTAATGCGTCTTCCGGTTTGGGAGTAGACGTTTCCGAGATTGATAGTTCCATCTATGAATGCATCATTGACCATGCAGATCCACGTGATGCCATCTACACCACCGACATCGAAGGACTTGACATCATCCCCTCGCACATAGACTTGGTAGGCGCAGAAATAGAGATGCTAAACTTACCCAACCGCGAGAAAGTTTTGTCTTCCATCCTATCCCCGATGAAAAGCGAATATGATTATATATTGATAGACTGCTCGCCTTCCCTGGGGCTGATCACTGTAAACGCACTCACTGCAGCCGACTCGGTCATCATACCGGTGCAATGCGAATACTTCGCACTCGAAGGTATCAGCAAGTTGCTCAATACCATTAAAATCATCAAATCCAAACTCAATCCATCTTTAGAGATAGAGGGTTTTCTGCTTACTATGTATGATAGTCGCCTGCGCCTTGCCAACCAAATCTACGATGAAGTGAAAAAACACTTTCAGGAACTGGTATTCAAGACCGTCATCCAACGCAACGTCAAACTCAGCGAGGCCCCGAGCCACGGACTACCTGTCATACTTTACGATACCGACTCCACCGGTTCAAAGAATCATCTGGCATTGGCCAAAGAAATTATTGAAAAAGACAAATAACACAAAGAAGTATGGCCGTACACAAAAAATACCCCGCATTGGGACGTGGACTGGACGCACTGATTTC
Organism: uncultured Paraprevotella sp.; assembly: GCA_910586505.1. Lineage (GTDB taxonomy): Bacteria > Bacteroidota > Bacteroidia > Bacteroidales > Bacteroidaceae > Paraprevotella. Next base: position 168,801 of record CAJUGV010000003.1, read on the forward strand.
TACCAAAGAGGTACAAACGGACGGCTCTTCCACCATCAACGAAATCGAGTTGGATAAAATCGTTCCCAATCCGAACCAGCCGAGAAGGGAGTTTACCCCGGAGAGTTTGCGCGAACTGGCCGGCTCCATTGCCGAAATAGGCATCATACAACCCATCACACTGCGAAAAATGGAAGACGGGTCTTTCCAGATTATTGCCGGAGAACGCAGATGGAGAGCCTCCCGAATGGCCGGCCTGCAAACCATACCGGCTTATATCCGCACGGCCGATGACGAGAACGTAATGGAAATGGCCCTGATTGAAAACATTCAACGGGAAGACCTGAACTCCGTAGAAATAGCATTGGCCTACCAGCACCTCATCGAACAGTATAATCTGACGCAGGAGAGGTTAAGCGAACGGATCGGAAAAAACCGTTCCACGATCACGAACTATCTGCGTCTGCTGCGTCTTCCCGCCCCGATTCAGGTAGCGCTCCAAAACAAAGACATAGACATGGGGCACGCCCGTGCGTTGCTTGCCTTGGATAATCCGACTTTGCAGATCAAACTCTTTCAACAGATAGTCAAAGAGAATCTCTCCGTACGGAAAGTCGAAGAGATGGTAAAGGCACTGACGGAAGGAGAAAGTATAAAAAGCGGAGGTAAGAAAATAACGCCTCGCGGTGCACGCTTACAGGAAGAATACAACGTGCTCAAACAAAGCCTGTCCAAATTCTTCCAGGCCAAAGTGCAACTCACCTGTTCGGAAAAAGGAAAAGGAAAAATAAGCATACCCTTTGCCAATGAAGAAGAATTAGAACGTATCATAGAACTGTTTGACAGATTAAAAAGTTGAAGCATATCAAACTCATATACCGTTACTTGGCCATCCTGTCCGGCATGCTGTTTATGCACGGGGGGATGTCTGTGGCTTGGGGTAACCCGTGCCTGAGAACAGACAGTATATATACGACGGCGGATTCGCTACAGACGGCATCGCCCATTCCGGGCGACTCCCTGATGATAAATACCGATAACGTCAGCCTATCTGCTGCAACCGCATTGGATACGACCGGAATCGGCATGAAAAGCGACTCTCTCCTTCTCCACACTCCTCCGTTCATGGAGAAACATTTCGTTCCCAATCCACAACGCGCGCTATGGCTGTCACTCATCATCCCCGGAGCAGGCCAGATTTACAACCGCAAACTATGGAAGATTCCCATTGTCTACGGCGGTTTTCTGGGATGCCTGTACGCTCTTACGTGGAACAACCAGATGTACAGCGATTATTCACAAGCCTATCTGGACATCATGGACGACGACCCCAATACCAAAAGCTACGAAAACATGCTTCCCCTGAACTACAGTATAGAGGGAAGGGAAGACCAATATAAAGAAATATTCAAGAATAAGAAAAATTACTACCGTAAATACCGCGATATGAGTATCTTCGCCATGATAGCCGTATATCTTCTGTCTGTAGTAGATGCTTATGTAGATGCGGAACTGTCTTCTTTCGACATCTCCAAGGATTTAAGTCTGCGCATCGAACCCGCCGTTTTCAACATCGGCCGGCGTCAACGCGAGGCTTCCGTCGGAGTGCAATGCAATTTAAATTTTTAAATCATGATGAAAAAAATCCGATTAATATGTATAGCGACCCTGTTATCCACAGGCATACACGCACAAAAGGACATTACCGTACACGATAACCAAACGGGAAAAGATGAAATTATAGGCCTTCCGGAAGGAATGACCTATGAGATCGACAGTTTGCTTAAAGAATGGAACACTAAGAATTATCTGGATATAGACGAAAAATGCGAGAGTTCCAATGAAAACCCGCAATATACAAAAGAACAATACATTTCAAGGCTGAACCGCCTGCCCAACGTCATTGAAATGCCTCACAACGAGGTTGTACAAAAGTTCATAGATCATTACTGTACCCGTCTCAGACGTTCCGTATCGTATATGCTGGGGGCAAACAACTTCTACGTACCAATCTTTGAAGAAGCATTGGAAAGCTATCAGCTACCTCTTGAACTGAAATATTTGCCGGTTATCGAATCGGCCCTTAACCCCGAAGCCACCTCACATGTGGGAGCCGCCGGACTATGGCAGTTTATGATTGCCACAGGAAAAATGTATGGTCTGGATGTCAACAGCCTGATTGACGAACGACGCGATCCGATCAAGTCTTCTTATGCAGCAGCACACTACCTGCAAGACCTTTACCAGATATTCGGTGACTGGACACTTGTCATTGCAGCCTACAACTGCGGACCGGCCAATGTAAACAAAGCCATCCGACGTGCCGGAGGCAGCAAAGACTATTGGCAGATTTACCCTTACCTCCCGCAAGAAACAAGAGGATATGTACCCGCCTTTATTGCGGCGAACTACGTGATGAACTACTACTGCGAACACAATATCTGTCCCATGACCGCCACGCTTCCTCCCAGCACGGATACAATCATCGTCAACCGCGACGTACATTTCGACCAGATCGTAGCCGTATGCAACGTAAAAGCAGAAGAAGTAAAAGCTTTGAACCCCCAATACCGTACCGGACTGATTCCCGGCGGAAAGAAAAGTTGCATACTCCGCCTGCCCACCCACGGTATCAGTGCATTCATCGCAGCCGGCGATTCGGTCTATACCTATAAATCCGACGAATTATTCACCAACCGTAGTGAGGTCGCCGTGAACCAAGCAACCGGCCGTTCGTCAACAAGCCGTTCACGCAGAGCGCAACAAAACAGCTATGGTCAAGGAAAAACCGTCAAGGTACGCCAGGGCGACAGCCTGTCAACCATAGCCAAACGTAACGGAACCACCGTAGCCAAACTCCAGAAACTGAACGGCATGAAAGGCACAAGCCTGCGGGCCGGACAAAGTCTGCGGGTAAGATAAGAAGCCGAAAAGACAAAAGGAAGAGACCATGGAAGATTCTGCAAAAAAAATACAGGAAGAAGAAAGAATGATCGACGATGCCTTCCAGCATCTGATAGACACTTACCTCGCATCACGGCACCGCAAGAAGGTGGACATCATCACCAAAGGCTTCAACTTTGCCCGGCAAGCCCACAAAGGCGTACGCCGTCTGTCGGGCGAGCCGTATATCATGCACCCTCTTGCCGTAGCACAGATCGTATGCGGAGAAATCGGACTGGGCTCTACCTCCATCTGCGCAGCCTTGCTCCACGATGTCGTGGAAGACACCGACTACACGGTAGAAGACATTTCCAATATCTTCGGTCCGAAAATAGCACAAATCGTAGACGGGCTTACGAAAATCTCAGGCGGCATCTTCGGTGACAAAGCTTCCGCACAAGCCGAATCGTTCAAAAAACTGCTGCTGACTATGAGCGATGACATCCGCGTCATCCTCATTAAGATCTCAGACCGCCTGCACAACATGCGCACATTGGGTTCACAACCGCCCAACAAGCAATACAAAATTGCCGGTGAGACCCTTTATATTTATGCCCCTTTGGCAAACCGTCTGGGATTAAATAAAATAAAAGAAGAACTGGAAGACCTGAGCTTCCGATACGAACACCCTGAGGAATATAAGCAAATCATAGACAAACTGGCTGAAACACGCGAACATCGCAAAAGCCTGTTTGACGAATTCACCCAGCCCATAAGGAAAGCGCTGGACAGGATGAATCTGACTTATACCATCAAGGCACGCATCAAGACACCCTATTCCATCTGGTGCAAGATGCAAAACAAGCATATAGAATTCGAAGAAGTCTACGACATTCTTGCCGTTAGAATCATATTCGATCCCCAAACATTGGAAGACGAGATCAGCGAATGCTTCCGCATCTACGTATGTGCCAGTCAGATATACAAGCCGCACCCCGAAAGACTGCGCGACTGGCTCACCCACCCGAAAGCCAACGGCTATCAGGCCCTGCACGTCACTCTGATGAGCAAGACGGGCCAGTGGATAGAGGTGCAGATACGTTCCACACGGATGGACGAAATGGCAGAGCAAGGGTTTGCCGCCCATTGGAAATACAAAGAAGGAAGCAAAACCACGGCCGACAGCGAAGACGAACTCGAAAAATGGCTGCATACCATCAAGGAGATATTGGACGACCCGCAACCGAACGCATTGGACTTCCTCGACGCCATCAAACTGAATCTCTATGCTTCGGAGATCTTTGTCGTCACTCCCAAAGGAGAGTTCAAGACCATGCCTGCCGACTGCACGGCACTCGACTTTGCATTCTCCATCCATACCTTCCTTGGCAGTCATTGCATCGGAGCCAAGGTAAATCACAAGCTGGTCCCTCTAAGCCATAAGCTTCAGAGCGGCGATCAGGTGGAAATCCTCACCTCAAAAACCCAGCGCATACAAAAAGAATGGATTAACTTTGCCACCACGGCCAAAGCCAAAGGCAAAATCCAAGCCATACTGCGCCGTGAGGAACGAGAACAGCAGAAACAGGGCGAAGAGTGGCTCAATGAATTCTTCGAAAAAGCGGAAATAGAGCCAAACAGTATCAACGTCGACAAACTGTGCGAGTTTCATCATATCAAACTCCGTGAGGAATTGTTCCAGGCCATCGGCAGCAAAAATATAGTATTGGGCCCGGCAGACCTCAACATCCTCCACGACAAAGCCGGCGGCAAAGGCAACAGTTGGGTGAAACTCATTCCATTCCTGAAGAAAAAGCCTCACACACAAAAGGCAAAAGAGAAAGCCGTTCCCGTACCGGCTATGAAAATAGACCGCAAGAAAACGGTCGTGCTCAATGAAGAGAATATCCAGAACTTCATCATCGCGGAATGCTGTCACCCGATTCCCGGCGACGACATACTGGGATATCTCGACAAAGACGAACACATCCACATCCACAAACGTCACTGTAGCGTTGCCGACAAACTTAAGACAAGCGACGGCAACCACATACTGGCAACCAACTGGGATGTACACAAGACCTTACTGTTTCCCGTCACCATCAAAGTAAGCGGTATCGACAATGTGGGCGTTCTTCACGAAATGACCGGAGTGCTCTCCAATCAATTCAACATCAACATCCACCGGCTGACCGTAACCACCAAGGACGGCATCTTCGACGGTGAGATTCAGTTGGGCGTGCATGATGTGGAAGATGTAAAAACCATCTGCAACAAACTCAAGAACATGACGGGAATAGAAGAAGTGACCCGCATAGACTGAAAACTCCCGGACCGGAAACCTTATATAATCGAAAAGGAATCAGACCAACCCGTCTAATTCCTTTTTTATTTGCATCAACTCTTCCCGCACAGCTTGCAGGCGGCCTACCACCTCTACATTGCGCTCCACGTCATCCCGGCTGTTTTTGAGCGCCTTACGGGCGGCCGCAAGTTTCATTCCCTTCACCTTGACCAGATGATGAATCACCCGCACCTGCTCAATATCCTCCTGCGAATATTGGCGGATGTTGCGCCCGGCCTTTTTAGGAGCAATCGTAGGAAATTCCTTCTCCCAATACCGCAACAGTGTCTCGGACACCCCGATCATTTCCGCCACCTCGCTGATGGAATAATAAAGTTTCAGTTCCTTATTCGGATTCAGTGCCATAATTCATTTCTTTTATCTGTCGTTTCCAGCCATTTACTTGCAAAAGTAGGCAAAACGGCCTATCTTTGCAAAACTTTTTGAGAAATAGTAACAATAAAATAAGAATCAAATGACTGCAAACGAAATCCGCGACTCGTTCGTCAAATTCTTCGAGTCAAAAGGACATCTCATTGTCCCCTCCGCGCCGATGGTCATCAAAGACGACCCGACGCTGATGTTCACCAATGCGGGCATGAACCAGTTCAAAGACATTATCCTGGGCAACCGCCCCGCCACCAGCAAACGGTGTACAGACTCACAGAAGTGTCTCCGCGTGAGCGGCAAGCACAACGATCTGGAAGAAGTGGGCCACGACACATATCATCATACCATGTTCGAAATGCTGGGCAACTGGAGCTTCGGCGACTACTTCAAGAAAGAAGCCATCGAATGGGCATGGGAATATCTGGTGGACGTGTTAAAGATAGACAAGTCCAACCTCTACGCCACCGTGTTTGAGGGTTCGCCCGAAGAGGGGCTGGAACGCGACAACGAAGCGGCCTCCTACTGGGAGAAGTTCCTGCCTGCCGACCATATCATCAACGGCAACAAACACGACAACTTCTGGGAGATGGGCGCCACAGGTCCCTGCGGCCCTTGCTCCGAACTGCACATCGACCTCCGTCCGGAAGAGGAAAAAGCCAAAGTGCCCGGACGGGACATGGTGAACAAAGACAATCCGCTCGTCATAGAAATATGGAACCTCGTGTTCATGCAGTACAACCGCAAGGCCGACCAGACCCTGGAACCCCTTCCGGCCAAAGTCATCGACACGGGAATGGGCTTCGAACGCCTGTGCGCCGTGATGCAGGGCAAACGCTCCAACTACGACACCGACGTGTTCCAACCCATCATCAAGGTAATCGGCGACCTGTCGGGATGCCGTTACGGTGAAGACCCCAAGAAAGACGTCGCCATGCGCGTAGTGGCCGATCACCTGCGCACCATCGCATTCTCCATTGCCGACGGCCAGTTGCCGGGCAATGCCAAAGCAGGATATGTGATCCGCCGCATCCTGCGCCGGGCCGTGCGCTATGCCTACACGTTCCTGGGACAGAAAGAAGCGTTCATGTATAAGCTGCTGCCCGTGCTCGTACAGGAAATGGGCCGGTCCTACCCCGAATTGGAAGCACAGAAAGTACTGATCTCCAAAGTGATGAAAGAAGAGGAGGACTCCTTCCTGCGTACCTTGGAGACTGGTATCCGCCTGCTCGACCGCGTGATGGCAGACGCCCGTGCAGCCGAGAAGACGGTCATCGACGGCGTGCAAGCCTTCACCCTCTTCGACACCTACGGATTCCCGCTCGACCTGACGGAACTCATCTGCCGCGAAAACGGCATGACCGTGGATGAGGAAGCTTTCCAAGCGGAAATGCAGAAACAGAAAGAACGTGCGCGCAACGCAGCCGCTGTGGAAACAAGCGACTGGGTGGTAGTGGCAGACGGAGAAACCACTTTCAAGGGATGGGATTATACGGAGCATGAATGCCACATCCTGCGCTACCGCAAAGTGACACAGAAGAAACAGACCTTCTATCAGATCGTGCTCGACACCACTCCGTTCTACGCTGAAATGGGCGGACAGGCGGGAGACCGCGGCGTGCTCTGCTCGGAACATGAAACCATCGAAATCGTAGATACCAAGCGCGAGAACAATCTGCCGGTACACATCGCCACGACGCTGCCGCAACATCCCGAAGCCGACTTTATGGCTTGCGTAGACACAGATCTGCGTGCGGCCAGCGAAGCCAACCACACATGTACGCACCTGCTCGACCAGGCCCTGCGCACGGTATTGGGCGACCACGTGGAACAGAAAGGATCGCTCGTCACTCCCGAATATCTCCGTTTCGACTTCTCACACTTCCAGAAAGTGACCGACGAACAGTTGCGCGAAGTAGAACGGCTCGTCAATGCCAGAATCCGCGAAGACATTCCCTTGCAAGACCACCGCGACATGCCGATAGAAGAGGCCCGCAAACTGGGTGCCATCGCTCTCTTCGGTGAGAAATACGGCGACAGGGTGCGCGTAGTGCAGTTTGGCAGCAGTGTGGAATTCTGCGGAGGATGCCATGCAAAATCTACAGGGCGCATCGGTATGATGAAGATTCTGGGCGAAAGTTCCGTGGCAGCGGGAGTGCGCCGTATCGAAGCCATTACAGGTGAGAAAGTGGAAGACGCTCTCTATAAACTGCAAGACCTGAACCGCGAACTGAAAACAATGTTCAACAACGCTCCCGACGTGAAGGCAGCCATCCATAAGTTCATCGAAGAAAACAGTGCACTGAAAAAGCAACTGGAAGAAAGCATGAAAGAGAAAGCTGCAAACATCCGCCAGCACATGATGGAAAAAGCCGCCATCGTCAACGGAGTGACCGTATACAGCAGCGTAATCCCCATGCCTGCCGACGTAGTGAAAGACCTCGCATTCCAGTTGCGTAATTGCAGCGAAAATGCGCTCGTCATCATCGGAAGCCGGTTTGAAGACAAACCGATGCTTACGGCGGCAGCCTCGGACAACCTGGTACAGGAACATGGTATGAACGTGGGCAAAATCATCCGCGAAGCAGCCAAACTTATCAAGGGCGGCGGCGGCGGCCAGCCTCACTTCGCCACTGCAGGCGGAAAAGACGTGGACGGACTGAGCGCAGCCGTAGATAAATTCATCGAACTGGCAGATCTGTAAACCGCAGACCGACCTATCGGACCACGGGAAGAAACACTCATGTTTCTTCCCGTTTTTTTATATTCCCGTACTCCTCCCGATGCACTCGGGGAAAATAAAAAAGTTTACATCCAGCACGGAGCAGGCAATCCGCCCATTCATATTTATCGCACAAGCACACAATGAATTAGAGAAGAACGCAACGCCCCATAAAATGATGAGGAAGAAAAAATATTTTCATGAGCAAGAAAAATATAAATGTTCCGCATGAAAATTTTCCGTCGTGCGTCACGTTTTTCAGGCATCTCCTCTATTAAGAAAAAAACATACAGACTACACCTCCGCCCCACCCTCTTCAATCTGCCCCGAAGGCCAATTGACAAGATAGAGCACATCCGTGGCCCGGGTGAAAGCCGTGTACAGCCAGCGGAAATAATCGGGCGCAAACATGTCGTCCGTCATATACCCCTGATCCACAAACACCCGTTGCCACTGTCCGCCCTGTGCCTTGTGGCATGTCACCGCATACGCATACTTCACCTGCAAAGCATTGAAATAGGGGTCGGATTTCAGCTTCTGCATACGCTCGCGCCTCACCGTGACATCCATGTAATCGGCCTCTACTGCGGCAAACAACGCATCGGCCTGCACCCGGGTCAGGGCCGGCGCCTCGCTCTGCAAAGTATCCAGCAGCACGGTGGCTTCCAATTCCATATCCTCGTAATCAGGCAGGCGCAACAGTACATCGGCAAACCGAAAGCCGTACATCTCGCGCGTACGCCTTACCCTACGTACCTCGGCCATATCCCCGTTGGCCAGAAAATCGAAAGGACAGTCTTTCTGCCCGCCGGCCCAGAAATAGTTGTTCCTGGCCACAAGCAGACGGTCGCCGCCCGTCAGTTCCTCCTCGCGGCCGAGAATACGCCCGCGAATCCCGTTGTTATACACATTGGCCCGCTTGTTCGACCGCGTCACCACGATGGTCTGGTCCGTTCCGCTCTTGCTGTAAGCCTCCTCCAATGTATCTATCAGTTCATCACCGGGCACACGGCGGATATCAGGAAAACCGTTCAGACGTATCCGCGGCAATCCGTCCCGCCCGCCTTCCGTGATCAACCGCCTCAAGCGCGTGGCATTCCACAGAATGCCGCTCTCCGCCTGCTGGCGCACCACTTCGGTCAGCCCCGCCTCCCACACATGCAACCCGTAGCCCTCCAATACCTCACGCGAAAGGGCAGGACTGAGTTCCTCCCCTACCGGCGGAAGCTGGGCCGGATCGCCCACGAGCAGCAACCGACACCCCTCTCCGGAATAGACAAACTGCACCAGGTCGTCGAGCAGGCATCCCGTCCCTCCGAATGCAGTCCCCGAGGACGCAGCGGAGATCATAGAGGCCTCATCCACAATAAACAACGTATGCTTCTGCAAGTTGACATTCCGTGTATAATTATCCGTCTCTCCCGAAAAACTCTTCTGCCTGTATATGCGTTTGTGTATGGTGTAGGCCTGATGCCCCGACTGCAAGAAAAACACTTTGGCGGCCCTTCCCGTAGGCGCCATCAGCACGGTTTTCTGCTTCATCTCGTGCATGGCCCTCACCAAAGCGCTCAACAAAGAAGTCTTACCCGTTCCGGCATAACCGCGCAGAAGACATATGCCGTCCCTGTCATCCGACAAAAGGAAGTCTGCAACCCGTGCAATCACCGCACGCTGCCCGCCTTTAACCTCAAAAGGACATTTATCCTCTATAAACTGCTCCAAAACCCTATTTATCATAAATCGCGGATAAAAAGTTTGCCGAAAAGTCGGATATTAAATTTATTTATCTTACTTTTGCGATGCGAATGTAACAAATAAAATTATAAATGTATCATGAAAAAAGCAATTAATGTCATTCTGGGCTTATGCGCAGTGGTTTTGCTTTATCTGTGCTACGAAAGCATCATGCAGCCCATCCACTTCAACGAGGAACGGGAGATAAGAGAAGCAGCAGTTAAAGCACGTCTGATTCAAATCAAAAACGCGGAGGAACAGTACCGCCAGCAGCATGAGGGTGAATTTTGCGACACGATGAGCGTACTCATCGACTTCATCAAAACAGCCCGTATCCCCAATGTGAACAAGGTGGGCGAACTGAGTGACAAACAAATGGAAAACGGACTTACCGAATCCAAAGCAGCAGCCATCGTAAACAGCGGAGACGCGGCAGCCATCGCAGCCAACGGTTTGGAAGGCTTCCGTCGCGACACCACATGGTCTTCCATGGCAGAAGCCATCGTAGGCCCCGACGGCAATGTCGACTCCCTTCAATACATCCCGTTCAGCAACGGCCAGTTATTTGAACTGGAATCTACGGTATATGTAGGACGCTCAGGCGTATTCCAAAACGTAATGGAATGCCGCGCCCCCTATTCAGCCTATCTCTCAGGCATGAACGAACGCGAGATCTATAACCTGACAGATGCTGCCGAGAAACAAGGCCGCTACGCAGGCCTGAAGATCGGTGACCTCATGACCCCGAACAACAATGCAGGGAACTGGGAATAATCAAAGCCAGGCATATCATTTGTCCATCCGCCTGCATGCGGATGGACTTTCTTTTTATGGCTGTAACCCTGCGGCACCAGGCTCAGCCGTCACCGAACATTATAAATATGCAGACGGCGAAGCGCCGGCAGAAACCCTGAAAAAGGCCATCCTACAATCATCCGTTATCAAGAGACGCTCCGCCTCATCGGTGTATTGTCTGGTAACGGGCCAGTCCATTCAAGTTCCGCTGGAACATTTCCGGAAAGAAGAGGCTCATGCCCTCTACCGCCTGACATATGCCTGTGAAAAACCAGGCAAGACATATTACAATATCCTGCCCCACCTGGAAATCGCACAGATCTTTACGGTAGAACATGAGGTGGAACATATCCTGTGCCAGTACTTCCCCGGCATCCGGTTTTATCATTCCCATACCATGATATTGGAAAAATTATGGATTCTGGCACAACAGGACAAACAACAACTTTATGCCTGTTTCGACGAAAAGGAGGTATTCGTATTCAGTTATAAAGACCGAAAACTGTGCTATGCCAACACATTCCCCGCAGATGCGGCCGACAATGCGGTATACTTCATCCTGTCTGTATGGAAAGCCCTCGAACTGGATGCACGTCAGGGAGAATGTTTCTTACTGGGAAACGGTCCGGAAAAAGACAGGACGACACAATTGCTCGGCCGATATCTGCAAAACATCAACAACTCCGTGGCAGCCGATATCTACCGCCGCCACAGCCCGGACGAAGCCCAACAGCTACCTTTCGACGTATTGGCATTATTGATACACGTGATTTAATACAACCGCAACCATGAGAGTGATTACAGGCATATATAAAGGAAGGCATTTCGAAGTGCCCCGCAACTTCAAAGCGCGCCCTACAACAGACTTCGCCAAAGAGAATCTGTTCAACGTCCTGAACGGTTATCTGGATTTCGAGGAGCAGCCCACCGCACTGGACCTCTTTGCCGGTACGGGCAGCATCACGATCGAACTTCTTTCACGCGGATGCGGAAAAGTGATATCCGTAGAACGTGACATGCAGCATTTCCGCTTCATCAATCAGGTGGTAAGTAGCCTGAAGGCCTCTAACAGCTTTCCTATTCACACAGACGTGTTCCGCTATCTTCCCCGTTGTAACGAGCAATTCGACTTCATTTTTGCCGACCCTCCCTATGCACTGGAAAAGCTTACCGAACTCCCGGACCTGATATTCAGTCATAATCTGCTCCGTCCAGACGGTCTATTCGTACTGGAGCACGGCAAAACCAACGAATTCGGCCGGCACCCGAATTTCATCGAGCACCGTGCCTATGGAAGCGTAAACTTTTCATTCTTCAAAGCAAAGGAGACAACAACCGGATAGAAGACTCCGCCATCCGGGTCCAAAAGGGACGTTTGCCCCATGTTTCCAAGTTCAACATGCGACATTTTTTCTCGTCTTCAATAAATATTTCTTTCATCTGCAACGCAGCCTGCCTGTCGTAAACAAAGGCATTTACCTCAAAATTGCGCTCGAAGCTACGAAAGTCTATATTTGTGGATCCACACGACATCAGCATGTCGTCACATACCATCGTCTTGGAATGCAGGAATTCTCCTTTGTAAAGATAGACCCGCACCCCAGCGCGTACCACATCATAAAGATAAGAACGTGTGGCCCAGGTCAGAATCCGATTATCGGCACTTTCCGGTATCATCAAACGCACATCCACTCCAGACAACGCCGCCGTCTGTATGGCAAACAGCATCCGCTCGGTAGGCATGAAATAAGGACTCTGCAAATAACAGTAGCGTTGTGCACGCATAAGCGCCAGAATCATTCCCTGCATAATATCGGGCCACGGTGCCGTAGGTATCGACGTCACGATCTGTACCAGGGCATCCCGACTCACAGAAGGCTCATGATCATGAGCCAGAATATCACGGCACTCTTCTTCACGTGGATAATACACCTGGGATGTTATCGTCTGCTCGGTAGCCACGTACCAGTCTGAAAGGAAAGCCCGCTGAAGACCTGCCACCGCATTGCCCATCACACGCATATGCGTATCACGCCACGCCGCCTCACCGGCATCCATACTGTACACATAACGGTCGGCCAGGTTCATGCCGCCTACATAGCCCACAATTCCGTCTATCACCACAATCTTACGATGATTTCTGAAATCCACCTTACTGGTCAGTTTCGGAAAACGAACGGGTAGGAAAGCAGCTACCTGCACCCCCTCGCGCTCCATCTGCCGGAAAAATTCATTTTCAACATTCCAACACCCCACATCGTCGTAGACAAGCCGTACACTCACTCCTTCGCGGACTTTGGCCAACAGCGCATCACGCACCATACGCCCCACCCTGTCATCCTCAATAATATAGAATTCCACATGTATGTGATGGCGTGCAGCCGCTATATCGCGCAACAGAGCGTCAAGCATGTCCTGCCCGCTCACAAAAAGCCGGATTTTATTGTCAGGATAAGGAAAAGCCCCGCTTTGTCTGCGGAAAAGCTTGATTAAAGGACGGTAATCTTCAGGCACGTCCGGAAATCCACCCTGATAGAAACGCACGGCCGCACGGCGGGCCAACTGACTGGCACAGGCACGGCTTACAAAATGTTCCCGTTTACGGTTACGCCCGAAAAAGAAATAGATGACCAGCCCAATAACAGGCAAGCAAAACAGCACCATCAGCCAAGCCACAGTTTTCACCGGCTGACGGTTCTCGAGAATAACCACCAGCATCTGGCTCAATACTATAAACAAGTAGAAAGCCGCAAGCACGCTATAAATCACCACATCATACACCGGCCTATCCTTTTTGCTTGTAACAAACTTACAAAAAAGTATTGATATAACTCCGCATCATTCTAAAAATATAAACTATTTAAACATTGTATATCAGTATACAAAAACGTTCGGTATGAAGATGCGGACTCTTCATACCGAACGCTCTGCCCTGTTTACGGTCAGAAACGAGGCCCGCCAAAACCGCCGGGACGCCCGTGAGGACCTCCGCCGGGACCGTCGGGACGCCCTCCCATACCACGCATTCCGGCACGTGCCTCCTTATTACCCAGTAAATTCAGTTTATAAATAAAATGAGCCATCACATAACTGTTGATCGCATTGTTCCATGTATCGGCACGCTGCGTTGCAGAGAGCGTACGACTGATATTACTGCGCTGTTGCAGAATATCATACCATTGAAGGGAGACTGTAGCGGCATTCCCTTTCAAGAAACTCTGCGAGAGTTGCGCGTTCCACACCAGTTCATCGGTATTCATCGACGCATCGTCATACCCTCTTCGGCAATCTTGTCCAATGTTTGTAGCCAGGCTCATATTCCATGGCATATTAATCTGGACGTTTCCACCATAGGAAAAATTATAAGTATCCAGATTGGCATTCTCCTGCAAATCGTTGCGTGCATGCTGATAACGGATATGCCCGTTCACTCCCACTTCTATCAGGTCGTTTCGGAAGTTCAGATTGAGCCGCTCGCTTACGGAAGAAGTACGGGTAGTGCTCTTACTGCTCAAATTGATGATCTCTCCGGCCGTCGCACCACCGGCTCCGGTTCCGGAACCCGAACTGACATAAGCCACATCATTGGTAAACCCGTAATCGGTAAAAGTGAACATATTAAAATATTTCTTCTCCCCAAGGGCCGAATTGAACATTACATTGGTATATGTGTTCCAGTTGCCGTTGATGTTCATCGGCATAGTGGTGCGCCGTCCCGACGCCTCATCATAGAACACCGCCGTACTGATGCTGTTCTTCACCGTATTAAACCGCGCATGCACCATCCACCCGCGCTGCTTCTCCGGATTATAGTTATTGCAGAACAAACTGATATTATCCGTCCACGACGGTTTCAGTCCGGGATTTCCTTTCGACACATTCAACGGGTCAGAGTCGTCTGTCACATCCAAAAGGTTCGTCATGGAAGGCTGTCCGGAACGTCCGTTATAACGGAAATGCAACTGCCCCGCATCTGAGAACTTATAACGCAAGTCTATACGTGGCGACCAATTGAACACCTGACGTATCACGGTGGTGTCCATAGCACCTTTCAGATAATCCATATAGGTTTTCTGGGGCTGCATGGACGCACCGGCGTTAAACCGCAGTTTTCCTTTCTGATAACGGAACATCACAGTAGCATTCTGATTATGCTCCTTGTAGGTGGCATACTGACTGTTCTGGAAGTTCTTGCACAATTCCATCCAGTCCACCCCCTGTAACTCGGCATAAGGGAGGTAACCCAAAGGCCAATTTCTCAGCACCTCTTCACCCACAATCCCTTTCGATATCAGGCTGTCCAACGAATACATCGAACGGTCGGAATCGGAATAACGGTATTGATAATTATAGCTGAACTGCAAATGCGCCCCCGTAAACAGCGGCTCGCTATAACTCAACTCAGCACCTCCGTTGTAGTTGCCGGAAGGATTGACATTATACTGCCGGCGATAATCCTTCACGATAGTGCCGTCGGGATTTCTGCGCAGAAAGTAGTTCACATCGGAAATGCTATGCGAAAAATTTTCAGAATCCGAAAAACCGCCCCGCAAACGAAGGGTAAGATTGCGTCCCCGACTGTTCAATCTTCTATTCACCATCAACATACCATTAAAAGAATAGCTGTTGCCGTCGCTCATGCTCGTACGGAAATTGTCATTCACCACAAAACTGTCTTTCACAAAGGCCTCGTACTGGCTGAGCGGATCCGTCATTCTCGTATAAGGGTCTTCATTAAAGGTCACCGAACGGTTCAGCCCATTACTATAATTTTTAGAGTATGAGAAATTCGGCCGAAACATGATACGGGTCATTGTATCAGGCGACCATTCAATCCGAAAATTAGCATTCACGTTCGTATTCCCCGAACTATTGTGACTGCTACTGTTGGAAAAAGAATTACTGGCTCCTGTGGTAAAAAACGTTTGTGAATTAGTGAGGCTCATCCTGTCGGTACTTCTATGCGAATAACGCACATTCCCCCCCAGCTTAAGAAGACCGGCCTCACGCTCTTTCTTACCGTTCTCCCAGTTGAAATCCACACCGGCCATTTTACTGGCCACAAGCCCGCTCCCTCCGCGTCCGCCGTGGAATCCGCCAGAGAATCCTCTGTCGTCCACATTGTTGACAGAGCCGATAAGCGTTAATCTCAGTTTATCGGTAAAGCGGTTTACGGTAGCTTTTCCCGTATACCGCTCTTCCGTGCCGTATCCCAGGTCTACTTCCGCTATCCATCCCTGTTTCATGTCTTTCTTTACAGACAGATCGAGCACGGTTTCCTCCTCTCCGTCATCGATACCAGTCATACGGGTATAATCACTCTTGCGGTCATAAGCCTTAAGTTTCTCTACCATATTGACAGGCAGGTTCTTCATCGCCATCTTCGTATCATTGTCGAAAAACTCCTTACCGTCCACCATGATTTTCTTGACTTCCTTTCCGTTGATTTTAATCGTACCGTCTTCCGAGACCTCCGCACCGGGCAGTTTCTTGACCAGTTCCTCCAACGCAGAGCCTTCGGGCAGGCGATAAGCTCCGGCGTTATACATAAAGGTATCGGCTTTCATCTCTACCTGCGCCTGCCGTGCGGTAACTTCCGCTCCTTTCAGCAATACGGCATCGGTCTGCAACTTCACCGTTCCCATCGCCAACTCTTTCTTGGACGAGGAAAGTTGTAAATCCTTATAATAAGGTTTGAACCCGACGAATGAGATTCGGAAGATGTACTTTCCGGGCTCCACTCCCGAAATGGAAAACTTGCCATCCATCTTCGAACTGGCTCCGGTCACCAGTGTACTGTCTGGCTTCAACAGCACTACAGAAGCCGAGAATACAGGCTCGCCCGTATCTTCCTCCAAAACGGTTCCGCTTACTGACACTTTCTGTGCCCAAAGGCACGTTGTCCACAGGCACAATAAAACGGCCCACACAATTTTTTTTCTCATTTTATATTTTCTGTTTTATTCTTTCCGAAACACTCGACTGTGAATAAGACGGGCATGCCCCGCCCTCAGTTTAATCAACAGGTATGCTTTTTAACAAAAATAAATGTATTCACCACACTTTCGGACACAAATTTACATAATCAAAAAGAAAAATGAACGCTGATTAGAATATTATCTTTCAAAAGGCCTATCTTTGCAAGGGAATCATCACTCTTACGCAATATGCAAAAACAGGAAATCATCATCTCACAGCATTTGGAAGAAAGCCTTGAAAAAGCAATTTTCAGCCATCCGCATGACAGGCTATTCGTCTTGACAGACGAAACTACATACCAGACATGCTGGCCTGTCATCTCCAAATTCAAAAGCGTAGAGGATGCAGAACATATCATTATCCGTCCTACAGACACATACAAAACACTGGAAACCCTTGCTACTGTGTGGACCGAACTGAGCAAAAGAGGAGGTACGCGTCATTCTCTCATGATTAATCTGGGCGGCGGAATGGTTACCGACCTTGGAGGCTTTGCGGCTTCTACATTCAAACGCGGCATCCTTTACATCAATATACCCACCACCCTGCTGGCTATGGTAGACGCTGCCGTAGGAGGGAAAACAGGAATCAATTTCAACGGACTGAAAAATGAAATAGGAGCTTTTGCTCCAGCCACCAGTGTCTTATTGAATACGGAATTCCTTAAATCTTTAGACTACAAGAATATCTGCTCCGGCTATGCGGAAATGCTGAAACACGGACTTATCAGCACAGAAGAGCATTGGACGGAACTGATGGCATTCGACCTTGATGAAATCAATTATGAAGCGTTACAGAATATGGTGGGAAAAAGTGTAACCATTAAAGAAAGCATCGTAAAACAAGACCCGTATGAACAAAGTGTCCGCAAAGCACTCAATCTTGGACATACCGTAGGACATGCTTTTGAAAGTCTGGCACTGGCAGAAGGGCGAACGATACTACACGGATACGCTGTGGCTTGGGGACTTATATGCGAGCTGTATCTGAGTTGCCTGCGTGAGAGCTTTCCTAAAGACAAACTCCGCCACACCGCAACCTTCATCAAGACTTATTACGGCACATTCGCATTCGACTGCAGAAAATATGAAGATCTGTATCAATTCATGACTCACGATAAGAAAAATTCCGCTGGAGAAATCAACTTCACATTATTAGGCGACATCGGTGATATCCGCATCAACCGCACTGCCGGTAAAGAAGAAATTTTCAACATGCTGGACTTCTACCGTGAGACCATGGGCTGCTAACTCCTTTAACCAAATAATAAAATAAAAATGAAAAAAGCATTGACATTACTCGCTATCACCTGTCTGGCAGGACTTCCGGCACACCTCACGGCCCAAAGAGCCAAAACAGGAAATCCCATTCTACCTGAATTCCATGCCGATCCAGAAGTTCTATACGCCAAACAGACCAAGAAATATTATATCTATTCCACTACAGACGGAACACCGGGATGGGGCGGATATTACTTCACCGTGTTCAGTTCCAAAGACCTCACCGACTGGCGTCATGAAGGTATCATGCTTGATTTGAACACCGATCAGGTGAAATGGTCGGACGGCAACGCATGGGCTCCGTGTATCATAGAAAAAAAAGTGAACGATAAATATAGATATTTCTTCTACTTCAGCGGAAACACGCCCAAAGGAAAAGCTATCGGAGTGGCTACGGCCGACCATCCCTGCGGCCCGTTTACCGATGCCGGACACCCAATCATCGACCGAAGACCGGAAGGCCAGAAACATGGACAACAAATCGATGTAGACGTATTTGAAGACCCCGTAAGCGGAAAAAGCTATTTGTACTGGGGCAACGGCTATATGGCCGGTGCTGAGCTGAACAATGACATGATGAGTATCAAACCAGAAACAGAAACACTTATGACACCGAAAGGCGGTTCGCTACAGGACTATGCGTATCGCGAAGCTCCTTATGTGTTCTACCGAAAGGGAACATATTATTTCTTGTGGAGCGTTGACGACACGGGATCTCCTAACTATCATGTAGCCTATGGCACGGCCAAATCACCACTCGGTCCAATTGAAGTGGCAGACCAGCCGATAGTTCTCATCCAACAACCGGAAAAAGAAATCTATGGTCCGGCCCACAACTCCGTATTGCAAATTCCCGGTAAAGACGAATGGTATATCGTATATCACCGTATCAACAAGAATTATATCAAAAACCAACCGGGCGTGCACCGCGAAGTCTGCATAGACAAGATGGAATTTAACGAAGACGGTACCATAAAACCCGTCATTCCCACACACAAAGGTGTCAAACGGATAAAGTAATATCTATATCGGTAAACAATTCCACATGAAAAGCAGACTGCCATACATAGGCAGCCGGATAACGACTACGCACATTAGGGCAAGATAAAGTACGAAGAATGTCGGCTTTATCTTGCCCTATAACATAAAACCATGTGTGGCGGGCATGAATCATCACTTCTCCGGTCATGGCAATACGCTGTTGTCCGGTAGCAGGATGCCTACTGACCGCATAAGGAACCGATGTACGAAGCAAAGCGTTCTGCCCGGGAAATACAGAAGAGGTATGACCATCTGTCCCCATGCCCAACAATACGAAATCAAAAACAGGAATGCAACCATGTAAAGGCAAACGAGAAAGCACCATAGAGGAATAGCGCATCGCCTCCCCCTCTACATCCTCTTGTTCTCCACGGATCCTAAACACATGTTCCTGTGATATGGGAACTCTATCTAAAAGATGAACCTTAGCCAGACGATAATTACCGGCCTCATCCTCAACCGGCACACAACGCTCGTCCACCCAATACAAACGCAACCGTTCCCATGGTGTCCGGCCGGCAAATTCATTAACCCATACATCAAACAACTCAACGGGAGAGTTTCCTCCTGAAAGTGCGATATTCACTTCCGTCATGCCTTCCTTACTTCCAGACATCCGCTCAATAATTGCCAGCATATTACTGAGTAGTATCCTTGCGGCTTCACGAGCATTATCTCCTACATGTACGATCATAGTTCGCAATATAAATGTGTATTTGTCAGATTTTTACAGGGATTCGTCCACGATGCTCCCTGAGATGCGATAAGACGGTCCGCTTCTAAGGGTCCCCACGAACCGGCCGGATAACCATACAAAGGACAATCCGGAGTGTTTTTCCAATACTTCAATATCGAATCAAAAAAGCGCCATCCCGCCTCCACCGCATCACTACGAATAAACAAAGTAGAATCACCGAGCATACAATCTTCAATCAACCGTGCATAAGCATCCTCCGTAGGAAGGCGACCTATTTCGGCATAACTGAAATCCATATCTCTCGGAAGTACTTCAAACCCCTCTCCCGTTTTTTTCATTCCGAGCCGCAACACAACGCCTTCATCAGGCTGTATACGTATTATTAAACGATTATGTACGGGACAGGGGTTACTCCCACAATGAAACATGGAATGGGGGGCAGGTTTGAAATGGATCACGATCTCACTCACCTTTGTGGGCATCTGTTTACCTGTACGGATATAAAAAGGCACGCCTCCCCAACGCCAGTTATTCAATTCCAACCGCATGGCCAAGTAAGTTTCCGTACGCGACAAGAAAGGAACATGTTCCTCTTCACGATATCCCTTACGCCCTTCGGAAGCCATATACTGCCCACGTACTACGGCACAACGAATATCTTCATCACTCAGAGGCTTCAGAGACTGATACACTTTCACCACTTCATTTCGAAAACCAGATGCGTCGAAGACGGCTGGAGGTTCCATCGCCGTCACAGCCAACAACTGCGCCAAGTGATTCTGTACCATATCACGCAAGGTGCCGACGCCGTCATAAAATCCGCCGCGGCTCCCTATTCCCATATTCTCTACAGCCGTAATCTCTACATAATCCACGTAATTACGATTCCATAAAGGTTCGAATACCGTATTGGCAAAACGAAGCGCCAGAATATTCTGCACGGTTTCTTTTCCCAGAAAGTGATCTATGCGATAAATCTGCTCCTCTTTAAATACATCTAGATAAATACGATTCAACTCTTGTGCAGACTGTAAGTCGTAACCAAAAGGTTTTTCGACAATGATACGCTTAAACCCCTTGTCTTCCCTGTTCAGCCCTGCCGTCTTCAAGTGGCGAGGGATAATTCCATAAAGCAACGGTGGAGTTGCCAAGTAATACAAGTAATTATGAGAATTATCCTTTATCCTGTCTAACTCCTCCAACCTGTCCTTCAGTTTTATGTAAGCCTCTGCTTCAGAAGGATCGGCTGAAAGATAATACACTTCTCTCAAAAAGGCTTTCATCTTATCTTGGTCCACCTCGTCCTGTCGAATGAAATTCAACAGTCCTTCATGAATAGAAGTGCGGAAGCTGTCATCATCATAGACAGTACGAGCCATCCCCAATACCGCAAAACGACGTGGGAGACGACCAGACTTATATAGTAAATAGAGAGCTGGCATCAATTTACGTTTCGTCAGGTCTCCTGACGCTCCAAATATTACGAAAATTAAAGAATCCGGCCTATTCATACGCAACTCCTTTCTTATTTTAATGATATCCAATCTTCATGATAAAAACATCCGCGCATACTGTCCGTCCGTTCAAAAGTATGCGCTCCAAAATAGTCTCTCTGTGCCTGAATCAAATTAGCAGGTAAATTTTCTGTAGTCAATGAGTAAAAATAATTGAGTGCCGAAGCAAACGCAGGGATAGCAATACCTTCTTTCACAGCCAAAGCCACTACATTTTTCCATGCAGGCAAAGCATCTTTAATTTGAGCGGAGAATAGAGGAAAGAGCAATAAATTATGTAGCAAAGGTATCTCCTCATATGCTTGTGCCAACTCATCCAGAAAAACGGAACGAATAATACATCCCCCTCGCCATATACGTGCAATCGATGCCAAATCCAGATTCCATCCAAATCGTTTTGAAGCTTCAGACAACAAATCAAATCCCTGAGCATAAGCCACCAATTTGGATGCAAACAGCGTCTGCTCCAAGTCTGTTATAGACAACAAAGCCTCTATCTTCGGGGAATTATCCGAAATATCATAAACCTGTGCCGCCCTCACACGCAGATCTTTCAAAGCAGAAATGATCCGTTGAAAAACAGACTCTGCAATCAATCCGAAAGGAATTCCCATTTCAAGTGCGCTCTTCACCGACCACTGACCGGTTCCTTTCTGTCCGGCCACATCCAAGATACGATCTACCAAGAAGCCTCCGTCAGACTCTTTATATGCTAATATAGCAGACGTTATCTCTACCAGATAACTTTTTAAGCGTCCTTCATTCCAACGAGAAAACAAGTGACTTATCTCATCATTACTCAAATTTCCGGCACGCTTCAGTAGAAAATAAGCCTCTGCTATCAATTGCATGTCTCCGTACTCAATACCGTTATGCACCATTTTTATAAAATGTCCGGCCCCTCCAGGCCCTATCCAGTCACAGCAAGGAGTTCCGTCGGCAGCCTTTGCCGCTATATCTTTCAATAAAGAACGAATCACCGGCCATGCTTCTACCGCACCTCCCGGCATAATGGAAGCGCCCCGTAATGCCCCTTCCGCGCCACCGGAAATTCCGGCACCAACGAAATGGATACCCTGTGCACGGCAAGCTGTAACACGCCGTTCCGTATCTCTATAATCTGAATTACCACCGTCTATCAATATATCTCCTTCAGACAACAAAGGAGTCAGCAACCCAATCAGCTCATCTACAGCCTCACCGGCCCGGACCATCATCATTACCACTCTAGGATGGGACAAAGAATATACAAAATCAGTCAGATTCAGGTATCCGGAAATTCTCTTTCCTTTTGCACGCCCTTCCATAAAACGTTGCACCACACCTTCTTCTACTCCCGGAACAGTACGGTTCCAGACCGATACCTTCCGACCGTTTCTCTCCATATTTAATGCGAGATTCTCGCCCATTACACCCAGGCCTATCAAACCCACATCTGACATTTGTTCCATACCTCCTCCTTTTTATCATTCATACTTACTTCCCAAAGGTCTGAAAAGACGCATTCATATCCAAATAATAGAGACAAGAAATCATCCGACTTAACTTTTTTATGTATCCAAGAAAATAAATAAAGAAAAAACATCTTACACAAAAGCGGCTCAAACATCTATATGACAAAGAAATACGAATATAACACCATAGAAACATATGATATGAAAGGCCTCATCTTTCAGCTTTTTTACTAAAATTATTCTAAACACATACACATCACGAAAAAACGGTTATTTTTAGCCAAAAGACGTACTTACGAATCGCTGTTGTTTTCGTAAGAAAGGCGTTATCGGCAGAAAAGCCCTACCATCCGTTTGGAACATAAAACAAACAGCAGGATATGTCCCCACTGTGTTGGAAAATAAACGAAAAAATCATGAGGATGACTTTTTTAAACCGTGCGGAGTACTTTTAAAAATCATGAGGAGAACCATCCGACGGAATGCAGAAGACTGCAAACAGCCCTGTATACCCCTTCAAAAAGTTATGAAATAAAAAAAGCCTTCACTCCTTCAGACTATCTGACAATCACATGGTTAAGGTGAAGGATCATATCTATCTTCCTTCACCGTCCCTTCACACACAGGATTACATAGGACTGTAAGTAGCTGAATTTGAGAGATTCCCGGTGAAGGATCTACACAAACTCATATTTCACGTTAGTTCCCGATATTATTATCCACGAATCAAAACGAAAAAGAGGTTTTCTTGTATAAGAAAACCTCTTTTAAGGATGTCGGGATGACTGGATTCGAACCAGCGACCACTCGCCCCCCAGACGAGTACTCTAACCGGACTGAGCTACATCCCGTTTGCGAGTGCAAAAGTAGAAATTGTTTTTGAATTCTCCAAATTAATTTCTACTTTTGTGGTGATTAAATCACTATCTCAAGCAAAATGCAAATCAAACTCACCGCACCTCCTCTCCTGAAACATGAGACTGCACTCCCGGCCAGCAAAAGCATTAGCAACAGGGCACTTATCATTCATGCGCTGACAAAAGGAAAGGATATGCCTCAAAATATATCAGACTGTGATGACACGTTCGTCATGGTCAGGGCGCTGACACAATCCGAAGAGACGGTAGACATCATGGCCGCCGGTACAGCCATGCGCTTTCTATCAGCCTATTACGCAACCCATGAAGGCACACACGTGTTAACGGGAACGGACCGGATGAAACAACGCCCCATCGGTATCCTCGTAGAAGCCCTGCGAAATTTGGGTGCGCGGATTGAATATATGGAGAAAGAAGGATACCCCCCCTTACGTATTAACGGCGGACTACATGAAGGCGGCTTCCTTACATTAGCGGGCAATATAAGTTCACAGTATATTTCAGCTTTATTAATGACGGGACCGGTACTTAAAAAAGGATTGACACTGGAACTGACGGGGGATATTATCTCCCGCCCATACATCAATCTGACATTGAAAATGATGAAAGATTTCGGTGCACAAGCAGAATGGACAGACGAACGGCACATCTCAGTTCACCCCGTCGCCTATCGCCCTACCGTCTATTACATAGAAAACGATTGGAGCGCGGCTTCCTACTGGTATGAAATGATGGCACTGACCTCCGACAAAGATGCAGAAATCATTCTGAAGGGATTGTTTGCCGACAGTCCGCAGGGCGATGCCGGTGTATGTACCCTTTTCGAACAGTTAGGAGTACACACCGATTTTTTTCATCATGAAGACGGAACGCCCTGCATACGGTTGACCAAGCAACCCGCCCGCATCACGTATATGAAACAGAATTTTGTAGATTGTCCCGATCTGGCACAAACATTTGTTGTCACCTGCGCTATGTTAGGCATCCCGTTCCACTTCACCGGCCTGCAAAGCCTGAAAATAAAAGAAACCGACCGTATCGCCGCACTCATCTGCGAATTGAATAAACTGGGGTATTCCCTGCATGAAGCCAATGCTTCGGAATTGTATTGGGACGGAAAAAAGACACCACCGCAACCGCAACCTTCAATAGACACTTACGAAGACCATCGCATGGCTATGGCCTTTGCCCCATGCTGTCTCATTATACCAGAGGTAAGAATCAACAATCCGCAAGTAGTCAGCAAATCATATCCCCGATATTGGGAACACCTGAAAGACGCAGGTTTTGAAATCATTACACTATGATCATCATCTATATCCTTTTAGCCCTTGTCGCGGCAGCCGGTATTGCAATGGTAGCCGGATGGATGCGAAACCGTTCGCTGAAAAAAAAACTGGAACGTGGAGAAATCAGCGAAATACCCTCCGTGGTACAACCTCAGCAGGAATGTTGCGGACAACATGAAGTGTGTGAAAAAGACAGCTTGCTGGCAGCCGTAAGCAAACAAATAGAATATTATAACGATGAAGAACTCGACCGTTTCAAAGGTAAAGATCCGGCCTCTTATACAACGACGGATACGGACGAGTTCAGAGATATCCTCTACACGATGCGCGACGATGAGGTTGCCGGTTGGGCACGCAGCCTGCAACTGCGCGGCATCACCTTGCCCGATGCCATAAAAGACGAAGTATTTCTGATTATCGGAGAAAGAAGAACGGAACACCTATGAGTATATTGTCTTATACTTTTTTTCAACATGCCCTGTTGGGTAGCCTGCTGGCCAGCATCCTTTGCGGACTGACCGGCACTTATATTGTAACGCGACGACTGGTATTCATCAGTGGCGGCATTACACATGCCTCATTCGGCGGCATCGGCATCGGCGTATGTTTCGGCCTGCCTCCTATTCTCTCGGCTGCCATATTCTCCGTACTCTCCGCCTGCGGCATACAATGGTTCAGCCAACGCCGCGATATGCGTGAAGACTCCGCCATCGCCATTTTCTGGACTTTGGGTATGAGCATCGGCATCATATGCAGTTTTCTCACCCCAGGATTCACCCCCGAACTATCATCCTATCTTTTCGGCAATATTTTGACCGTTACCCATTCCGACCTTTACCTACTGGGCACATTGGTACTCATCGCCTCTATCGCCTTTGTACTATTTCTGCGTCCGCTTGTTTCCATCGCATTCGATACGGAATTCGCCCGTTCGCAACGTCTTCCTGTAACCTTGACGGAATATGCGATGATGGCTTTCATCGCACTGACTATCGTGGCCTGCCTGCGGATGGTAGGTATTGTGCTGGTCATATCCCTGCTCACCATCCCGCAAGTGACCGCCAACCTTTTCACACATAATTTCCGGCACATGGCATTACTCTCTATCCTGACCGGATACAGCAGCTGTCTGGGCGGTTTGTTCCTGTCCTTTCATTACAACATCCCGTCAGGAGCCTCCATCATCTTTGTATCTATCCTCATCTATCTGGTATGCAAAGCTATTTCATGGATAATTATCCGATACAGGGAGCAATAAATCATATAAATTTCAGTTATCTAACTATCTGAATAAAACATTGAAAAAAAGGGTTCTACATATTATTGTCCGCACCACGGTACTGTTATCCGTCTTTACGGCATGCTCTACGAAAAAGAACACGTCGGGCAGCCGCTTCTACCATGCCATGACGGCACGGTTCAACACATATTTCAACGGATCGGAAGCTTTTAAAGAAGGAGTTCTGGAACAACAGAAAGGACACAAGGACAACTACACCGCCCTGCTGCCTATGTTCACAGCGCGAAACAAATCGACCGCATCCATAGGCAAGTCCAACTTCCAGACAGCAATAGAGAAATGCGAAAAAGCCATCAAACAGCATTCTATCAAAGCTAAACCCAAAACGAATGTCAATAAACGGAAAAGCGAGAAAGAAAAAGCTTATATGGCACGCAAGGAATTCAATCCTTTCTTGCGCCACGCATGGATGCTCATGGGAAATGCCCAATTCCGACAAGGAGACTTCATCGAAGCCGCGTCCACCTTCAACTATATCAGCGGACTTTATACCGGACAACCGGACATTGTTTCCGTGGCCCGTGCCTATCTGGCTCGCTGTTATGTGGAACTGGAATGGCCCTACGATGCGGAAGACATCTTTCAAAAAATAAGACGCGACAGCATCGGTAGCGAGGGACAGAAGGAATTCAATGCTTCATATGCCGATTATCTTATTCTCGTAAAGCAATATGAAGAGGCTATCCCGTATTTGCGAAAAACCATAAAAAAGGAAAAAAGCAAACAGCAACGCGCACGCCTAAATTACCTGTTAGGGCAACTCTATCACGAAATCGGAAACGACACTGAGGCTCACAAAGCATTGCGGCGCGTCATCCGTGCCAACCCTCCCTATGAGTTGTCATTCAATGCCCGTATCCTTCAAACCGAAGCGCTGTCAGCCGGCAACCACAACAAAACCGTAAAAAAACTGCGGCGCATGGCCAAGAATCCTAAAAACAAGGATTATCAAGACAGAATTTACTACGCCATCGGCAATATTTATCTGACCAATACCGACACCGCGCGTTGCATCGGGGCCTATGAGACTGGTATCAAAGAAAGTACGCAAAACGGTATTGCAAAAGCCATGCTCCTATTACGTCTCGGAGAAATCTATTGGGATAAGGAGGATTATATCAATGCCCAACGATGTTACGCCGAACTGACCGGCATATTGAACAAAGAACATGAGGATTACAAAGAAGCAAAACGCCGTTCGGCCATATTAACGGAACTGGAACCTCACCTTTCCGCAATAAAACTGCAAGACAGTCTGCAATGGTTGGCCAAACTACCCGAACAAGAGCGGAACAAAGCCATAGATTACGTCATTGAAACACTGAAAAAACAAGAAAAAGAAGAAGCCCGCAAAAATATGCAGGCCGAAATGGCAGCCAAAATGCCTAAAACACCGACCTCCTCCATCCCTAATGCCGGAAACAGAGGAACAAATACCAGCAGCCTGGGACAAGCCGGCACATGGTATTTCTACAACCCGTCCGTAGTGGCACAAGGCAAACGTCAATTCCAACGAATCTGGGGCAAACGACCTTTAGAAGACAATTGGCGACGAAGCCATAAAAATGAAGACCGTTCGGAGGATTTCGGAGAATACGATTACAGTGAAGAAAGCGACAGCCTGCAAACTGCCGTGGCCGACAGCATAGCCATAGCCGACAGCATAGCAGAAGCCCGCCAAAGAATGGCTGATTCACTAGCCAATGACCCGCATAACCGCGAATATTACCTACAACAGATTCCATTCACGGAAGAACAGCTACAGGCATCCAATGATATTCTGCGAGATGCACTGCTGCAAGCCGGAATTCTGGAAATGGAACGGTTGGAAAATTTCAGCCTGGCACGCCGCACACTGCTGCGCCTCATCGGCATGTTCCCAGATGTGAGTGATAAAGACAATGTCTACTACCACCTGTTCCTCATCAACGGACGGTTAAATGACATAAACGCTGCGGAAACCTACAAGCAGGCACTCATCAACGAATTTCCGGGAAGCAAATATGCCGTAATGCTGGCCAACCCTAAATATGAGTTATACGCGCGACAAGGCAAACATATAGAAGATTCCCTATATGCTGCTACTTATGATGCATACACAAAGAACGAATACAAAAAAGTGTTTGACAACTATGCAACATCTTGTTCCGATTTTCCCGAGGGAGCACACCGCGCCAAGTTCATGTTTATACAAGCAATGAGCCAACTTTATGCCGGACAACGAGACAGTTTTCTGGTCACCCTGAAAAATGTTATCGAAAAGTATCCGAAAGACGAAGTGACAGAAATGGCCCGCTATATTGTAAAGGGCATTCAGGAAGGACGCTCCCTGTCTGATGGAAAATATGCAGCCAGTGATATCTGGAGTCGGCGTACAGCCTCCGCACAACAGGACTCCACGGCTGAAGCCCAACAACTCAGCGAAGAACGATTAAGCAACTTCGTCTTCTTACTAGCCTATCCGGAAAACAGTCTGGACGAAGACCAGTTACTGTACGAAATGGCCCTCTATAACTTTACAAGTTTCATGGTACGCAACTTCGACATCAATATCGTTAAGTCCGACGGGCTGGCACAGATGCGTATCAGCGGTTTCCTCAGCTACGACGAAGCACATGCCTATGCACAAAAACTATATGCAGATCCGCACATGAGTGTGACACTCAAAAACATACGTTCCGTCATTATTTCCGAACATAATTTGAAGTTGTTAGGCACGGTCTTTAGCTTCGATGACTACAAAAAATTCTACGATGAGAAGTTCGCACCATTGGAAGTTCCTGACGACCTGCGGTTAGACGAACCGACATCGATCGAAATCCGCACACTGGAGGATGAACCGACCGACGAAAGAGAAGACGAATACAACGAAGAAGACACGGAAAGCGGTATTATTTTCTAACCAACGAAACTATCATGACATGAATAACGGCTTATTACTTTGGGTAGATGACGAAATAGAACTGCTGAAAGCACATATTCTATTTCTCGAAAAAAAAGGATATGAAGTTGAAACTGTATCCAACGGACAAGACGCACTGGACAAGTGCGCAGACACGACATACGACCTGATTCTTCTGGACGAAAACATGCCGGGGCTGAGTGGATTGGAGACGTTATCGCGCATCAAGGAAATCACGCCAGTAACTCCTATTGTAATGGTGACCAAAAGCGAAGAAGAAAACATTATGGATCAGGCAATAGGTTCCAAAATTGCAGACTATCTTATCAAGCCGGTCAATCCCACACAAATACTTCTCACTCTAAAAAAGAACATTCATAAGAAAGAAATTGTAACAGAGGTGGCCCAAACAGGCTATCAACAGGAGTTTGGACGAATAGGTATGCAAATCAATGACTCGCTGACGTTCGACGATTGGAAAGAAGTGTACAAACGACTTGTTTACTGGGAGCTGGAACTATCCGAAACAGACAGCAGCATGGATGAAATGCTGAGCATGCAGAAAACGGAAGCCAACCAGGCTTTTGCCAAATTCATACGCAAACACTACGAGAACTGGATTTCTCATCCGGAAAACCGACCGGTCATGAGTCCCGACATATTCAAGACCAAGATTTTCCCCCTGCTGAATCAGGGAGAAAAAGTGTTTCTCATCGTATTAGACAATTTCCGCTACGACCAATGGCGCACACTGAGTACGGAACTGGCCGATGCTTTTCTCATTGAGGAAGACATCTATTGCAGCATCCTGCCAACAGCTACACAATATGCCCGCAACGCCATCTTTTCCGGTCTCATGCCGGATAAAATAGCCCAGATGTACCCAGAACTGTGGGTGGATGAAGACGAAGAGGAAGGTAAAAATCTAAATGAAGAACCACTCATCCAAACACAATTGGACCGGTTTCGTCGCAAAAACTCGTTCAGTTACTACAAAATAAACGATTCCAATACCGCCGACAAGCTTATCGGCCATTTCAAACAACTGGAAAAGAACGACCTGAATGTCGTGGTCTTCAATTTCATTGACATGCTATCGCACGCCCGTACCGAATCCAAAACAGTGCGCGAGCTAGCCTCCAACGAGGCGGCTTACCGCAGCATTACCCAAAGCTGGTTCCGCCATTCTGCCGTAAAAGACTTGTTCAAAGCCCTTGCTGCAAGTAACTATAAAATTATCGTAACTACCGACCATGGAAGTATACGGGTGAAGAATCCGGTCAAAGTGGTCGGTGACAAAAATACCAACACCAACCTGCGCTACAAACTGGGCAAGAACCTGAAATATAACGTCAAGGAAGTTTTTGAAATAAAAGATCCACGCAAAGCACTTCTGCCCTCACCGAATCTGAGTACGACTTATATCTTCGCTTCGGGCGACAGTTTCTTTGCCTACCCCAATAATTACAACTATTACGTATCCTACTATCGAGATACATTTCAGCACGGAGGCATTTCTATGGAAGAAATGCTCATCCCGCTGATCACCCTGCAAAGCAAAAAGAGAATCTAAAAAAGAAAACAATATGGAAATCAAAATCAATTCACTGGACAACATTCATGACGCTGCACGGGAATTTATCGCAGCCATGGGCGACAATACCGTATTTGCCATGTATGGCAAGATGGGAGCCGGAAAAACGACTTTTACCAAAGCCGTATGCGAATGTTTAGGAGTGGAAGATATCATCAACTCTCCCACCTTTGCCATTGTCAACGAATACCGATCGAAAAGCGATGAACTTATCTACCATTTCGATTTTTACCGCATTAAGAAACTGGAGGAAGTTTATGACATGGGGTATGAAGACTATTTCTACAGCGGTGCACTCTGCTTTATCGAATGGCCAGAACTGATAGAAGAGCTTTTGCCAAGTAATGCCGTAAAAGTAACCATTGAAGAAAATGAAGACGGAACACGTATAATAAAATTCTGAAATAAAGTTCTTCGAGCATCACAACAACGGAACCGATGTGGATATCTTTCCATATCGGGCAATCCGTATCTCTCATTAACTATGACATATCCTCTATAAACAGTTTTTCTACATTCTTTGAGGCATTAACCATTTAAGCCTCTGACACAATACAGAACATAAGTGATTCGTATTTCTTAATGACTGGATATACATCCTCGAATCATCTGCAGTCGTATAATTTACAGTCAGGATAACTATTAGGACTATCTCGCCCAAATCTAATATACCCATTATCAACAAAAACTCTAATGGCGACAACAACTCACGTTCAAAAGTTAACCTAAAATTTAATGCAATATGTTGTTTTAAACAATGTCCTACTGGTTTACTTTCTACAATATCCCTTATAATAGCAATTTGTGCTCCCACGGTTCGTAAACTCAACAAGGTATAAAAAGAAAACTGAATTATACTCCAAAACTTGAATACCTGATGTTGAGATTAACATCAGGCCATCCATTACAAACACATATGCACACTATCAAATCAGCTATCAGCAACTGAACTTCTAACAAACTATTCCTTTACCATTTTCCACTTACCGAAAATTGTTTTCTTAAAACAAGCCCTGTTCCGTTTCGCATCTTCTGAATCATATTCGATAGCAAGATCAAAATATTCTATGGCTTGTGATATATTCTGCTCTGTTCCGCGTCCAAAACCATATGCAACTCCAAGAGCATTCAAAACCATAGCATCAAGAGGTTCCCAGACTTCCTCAAGCATTCCGTTTTCTTCTATCTCGGAAAGAAATCGAAATGCGATGTCATCATCCTGAAAAGTCCCCCACCCATTCTGATAGCAAACAGCAAGTTCTGCTGCCGGTTGCCAACTATCTTCTTCATCCATATTGTGATATGCCTTATTCAGCCACACGACGGCTTTTGCATAATCTTGTACTACATTGCCACGTCCTTCAAAATAAAAATTCCCTATCTGAAACTGAGCTTTTGCGTGACCAGCCTCAGCTGCCAGCATATAGTTCTCAAAAGCCTTGCCTAAATCCTCGTCAACCCCATAACCTCTTCCATAGCACGTTGCCACATTGTAAGCAGACTGAAAATCGCCACGCTCCACCGCCATCAAATAATAATGGAATGCACTTTCTGCATCATCATATTCATCTTCCAACCACTTACCATAATCATTACAGGTAAGCGGATCTCCCGTATCTGCAAGTTGCTTTAAATATGCTTCATATATCTCATCATCAATATCTGCAAAACCAGCCTCGTAAATAGTACGATAGTTGCCAAACGCTACCGCTAAACCATGATCGAACGATTTCTCATAATAATCCGCTGCAATGGGATAAGCAAATGCATTATACTCTTCCAATGAATCGTATTTATTACTTTCTTTATCACCGCATATAACAAGGTAATCTCCATAAAACATGGCATTTCCTATCATATATAAACTAAAAGCATCACCTTCCTCCGCTTGCAGCATCACCACATTAAAGGCATCCTCCAGCGAAGCAAAGGGCATTGTTTTCTGAACAGCAAGTGACAAATCCCCGGAACGCAAAGCACAAAGCACACCATCAGCACTACCTCTTCGCACACTTTCCTTTATTAATCGGGAAGCCAACTCCTCATCTACCGGGAAGCCGCCACCACACCAAACAAATTCTTCACCTAAATGACAACGCCCCAAATAACAACAAGCATCCGCATCGCCTTCATTAGAAGCTTGACGGAGAAGTTCATACCCCTCCCACATTTGTTCCTTATTATAGCTTCTCCATATTTTATCAATGGCAACAGCTACTTTCTCATTGCGTCGCATACCTTAATAACCCAACAAATTATGACCTTAATTCTTTTTATCAATATCCTAAAATACTAAACATAAAACGCGAACAACCTTCACCTGCAAAAACTATAATAAAAAAATCGTGACGCAATTCCAAACAAATCGCGTCACGAAATTCTAATTTCTTTTTTCAATCCTCATCCCCGAAAGTTTCACCATATTCAAGTTCACCTTGAACCACCCATAGGACATCATCGGCAGAAAAATCGCCCATATTATCCTTATGAGCTTGTCGAAGCACATAATCCACTACTTTGTCTTGATCTATTTCTATACAGCCATCCTTATCAGGCACTGCATCTAAAATACCGCTCTCTGCGTAATATTCTACAATAACATCCAAAAAGTAATAGAGCTCCTCGTCTGTGAACTTACCTTTCAGTTCTTGTGGCAAATAGTTTTTAATGAACTCTACCGTACGGGCATCATCCTCCGCATCCTGCAAAAGTTCCTGTTCCAGTCTATCCATGAATGGAGGCATTAAAGAATAGCTTTCAATTTATCTTCGAATGTTTTTTTCGGAGCTGCACCCACCTGCTTATCCACTACTTCACCGTTCTTAATGAAGATAACAGTAGGTACATTGCGCACACCAAAACGCATGGCAAGCCCGTCATTCTCTTCCACATCACACTTGCCTATTACGGCCTGTTCTTTATATTCTTCTGCCAATGCCTCAATATCCGGCCCGATTTTCTTACATGGTCCGCACCATGTTGCCCAAAAATCCACTACTAGAGGCTTACCGGAAGCCAACAATTCCTCAAAATTCTGTTCTGTAATTGCTAATGCCATTGTATTCTTATTTTAGTCGTTTGTTAATAGTGACAAATATACTAATTTATTTTATACGTCAAGTTTGGTTTACTTTCAATATAAGAAATTAAATCCTTTTTAACTGACACCTTAGTTGCCTTAGCCTGCATTGTCAAATGCATTTGTCCTAACGGATCAAGAATCCGAAAATAAAGTTCTGTATTTCCAGGACACTCTTTCACGATGTCGTTAAGCGACAAAATAGTATCATCTTCCAATGCATCCAATGGTACAGAAATTGTAATCTTCTCAACTAGAGAATCTTTCACATCTGCTAGAAAATCTATCTGCCCAATGCGGAAATCCAATCTGGACGGATCCCATTGGCGGGGTTGACAACGAGCCTTTATATATAAAGTATTCCCCACATCCATATAAGCCCCCCATGTAGGCCAGTCTTGTCCGAACAACGCCAGTTCAAACGCTCCCGAAAAATCTTCCATTGTTACTATACCATATGGCTTCCCTGTTTTGGAAATTCCCTTTCTCACAGCTGTAACCATTCCTCCAAGGGTAAGATCCATATTAACAAACTTATCGAGATCTTTCATATCAGCCATGTGTATGTTACACACATCCTGGAGTATTACTGCATAATCATCCAGCGGATGAGCAGACAGATAAATACCCACCAATTCACGTTCCTTATTCAGACGGTCCAATGAGCTCCATGCCTCAGCCTGCGGTATTTCCGGCGTGGCAATTTCCACCATTCCCATATCCCCAAACAGAGAATTTTGCGATACTTCTTTATCCAACTGATAGCGCACCCCATAACGGGCCAATTGCTCTATAAACGTCTCCCCTTTAGCATTCACACCAAAATACTGTTCACGGGAAATACCTTCAAAACAATCAAATGCACCAGAAAGCACAAGACTTTCCAAATTATTCTTCTTTACAACACCATTCGGTACACGCTGAATAAAATCAAACACATTCTTATAGGTTCCGTTAGTTTCCCGTTCCTTAACAATTGCATCTACAGCCGAATCCCCCAAGCCTTTGACAGCACCGAGGCCAAAACGGATATTTCCATCAACATCCACACTGAATTTTCGTCGACTTATGTTGACATCCGGTCCCAGGGTATTAATGCCAATACTCTTACATTCACTCATCAACTTTGTGATATCGGAAATATTAGCCAAACTTCGACTCATCACAGCAGCCATATACTGAGCCGGGAAATTAGCCTTCAGATATGCAGTCTGATACGCCACCCAAGAATAACATGTAGCATGGCTTTTATTAAACGCATATGACGCAAACTTTTTCCAGTCGGCCCAGATCTTTTCCAAAACTTTCGGGTCATGACCGTTCTTTTTCCCTCCCTCCACAAACTTGGGATACATATGGTTCAATTTCTCTATGAGTTTCTTTCCCATAGCCTTGCGCAATGTATCACTCTCGCCTCTGGTAAAGTCGGCCAATTGGCGTGACAGAAGCATCACCTGCTCTTGGTATACAGTAATTCCGTATGTATCTTTTAGATATTTTTCCATACAAGGAATGTCGTATTCCACCGGTTTACGTCCCTGTTTACGGTCAATGAAATCCGGAATATAATCCATAGGTCCCGGACGGTACAACGCATTCATCGCAATCAAATCCTCGAAAGTAGAAGGCTGTAGTTCACGCAAATACTTTTGCATACCTGGAGATTCAAACTGGAACGTACCAATGGTACGCCCGTCACAATAAAGCCGATAAGTCGCAGGATCGGTAATATCAAGTGTGTCCACATCTATATTCAAACCCAAACTGTCATAAACATTAGACTGACACTCTTTAATAATAGAAAGGGTCTTCAAACCCAAAAAATCCATTTTTATCAGTCCGGTATCCTCTATAACCGAACCTTCGTACTGCGTACAACGGAGTTTCTCACCCGTTTCCTTATCTTCAGCCGTACTCACCGGCACCCAATCAGACACATCATCGCGGCAGATAATCACACCACAAGCATGAACACCTGTGTTACGGACATTTCCTTCAAGCATCCTTGCGTAACGGATTGTATCGCGCAACAATACATTAGGAGATGCCTCCGCCTGCTGCAGCTCTGGAATACAAGAAATAGCATTCGGCAAATTCATCTTGCGCGACTTGCCATTTTCGTCATCAGGCAATTTATCCGGTATAAGCTTACATAATCCGTTAGAAACATCTAAAGGAAGCTTTTCCACACGTGCCACATCCTTAATAGCCAATTTGGTAGCCATTGTTCCATAAGTAATGATATGCGCCACCTTTTCCTCACCGTATTTCTGTGTAACCCAACTTAAAACCTTTCCGCGTCCGTCATCGTCAAAGTCTACATCAATATCAGGAAGCGATATACGATCAGGATTCAAAAAACGCTCAAACAGGAGATCATAAGCAATCGGATCGATTTTCGTAATCCCCAGACAATAAGCCACAGCCGAACCAGCCGCAGACCCACGTCCCGGCCCCACCGA
This sequence comes from uncultured Paraprevotella sp., assembly GCA_910586505.1. GTDB lineage: Bacteria > Bacteroidota > Bacteroidia > Bacteroidales > Bacteroidaceae > Paraprevotella. The sequence goes on from CAJUGV010000003.1 coordinate 205,114, forward strand.
TACATTCAGTTCATGACGAGCTGCATTGATATAATCCTGCACGATAAGGAAGTAGCCAGGAAAACCCATCGTCTTCATCACATGCAATTCAAAATTGATACGTTCACGCACATGGTCCGGCAAAGGATCACCATACATTTTAGCCGCTCCCTTATAAGTAAGTTCGGCCAGATAATCAGCCTCCAGTTTCAAACGGTAAAGTTTGTCGCAACCTCCCAGTTTCCTCACTTTCTGCTCGGCATCCTCACGGCTGAGCACTACATTACCATTCTCATCACGGGTAAACTCCTCAAACAGATCTTCATTGGAAAACTTCTTCCGATAGCCTTCTTCCGTTCCGAACTCTTCGGGTATGGAAAAGTTCGGCATGATCGGTGCATGATCTATACTATAGAACTCCACCTTATCGCAAATATCGCAGGTATTGGCCAAAGCTTCCGGTACATCCGCAAATATCTCGTTCATCTCCGCACGCGTCTTAAACCATTCCTGTTTGGAATACAGCATACGCTTCGGATCATCCAGGTCTCGGTTCGTACTCAAGCAAATCAGACGGTCATGCGCTTCCGCATCTTCCTCTTCCACAAAATGGCAATCATTTGTGCATACCAATTTCACATCATATTTACGTGCCAGTTCCATCAAACGAACATTGGCCTGCTGCTGCAATGGATAAGTCTCACGATTGGCCCGTTGATTGGGATCTTTTACCTCATGACGCTGTAATTCCAAATAATAATCGTCACCAAACACCCGCTTGTACCATTGTACAGCTTCCTCAGCTCCCTCTAAATCATTTGAGAGTATTTTACGGGGCACTTCGCCTGCTATGCAGGCCGAACAAACAATCAATCCCTCACTATGGGCCTCCAGTTCAAAACGATCGGTACGAGGGCGAACATAGAAACCGTCCGTCCACGACTTAGAGACCAGCTTGATCAAATTATGATAGCCCGTCTCATTTTTAGCCAAAATGATTAAATGGTACCGACGTCCGTCTTTTTCCTTTTCCATCTGATCCAACCGACGTGGCGCCACATACATCTCACAACCGAAAATGGGTTTAAACAAACGCTTACGGGCAGCTTTCAATTCTTCACGTGCCACTTTCAGCTGTTCATCCACAGAAGGAAAATCCGGCTGCACTTCAATTTCAAAATTCGCTTCTTTCGGCACAGCTTCGCCATTAGCCTCAGCCCTACGCCTTATTTCATCAGCCTCTTTCTGTCTCTTTTTCTGTCTGTCCTCCCATTCTTTCAAAGCGGCATTTTCACCTTTTTCGAGCCAATCGATGCGCTCTTTCCATAACTTTATCTCCGCATTCGTACCACCATTTTTCTTATTGGTATAATTAAAAAACTCCTTGATACCCATCATATTGCCATGATCAGTAATAGCCATACCACGCATCCCGTCTTTCATTGCCTTATCAACCAGACGGGGCACACTGGCCTGTCCGTCAAGGATAGAATACTGAGAATGCACATGCAGATGTACGAAGTCTTGCATAAAAATCTAATTAAATGAAACAGAAACCAGGGGTAAAGTTACGCTACATTATGGAAACCAACAAAAGAAACCCTTCGTTTTTTAATGGGAAACAGTTTTTAGCCAAAAGCGTATGAAAAACAAAGTACGTAATTTTGCTTTTTACTGGAATATAACTACCTTTGTCCCTTAATACAAAGGAAAAACTCCATGGGACGCAAATTAAATAAGCTGAAAACAATAAGAATTCATCGGGAAGGTACACACACACTTATCGCAGGGGCGGCATTCTTTTTGCTGTTCAATGCCGTGCTTTACTATGTTTTTGAATGCAAAATCCCATTCTATATCTCCACTTTTATCTGTACGACTATCTACCTCATTGTGATCAATTTTTTCCGTTGTCCCATCAGACGATTTGAAGGAGAAACCGAAAACGTCGTTATCGCGCCTGCGGACGGTAAAATTGTTGTCATAGAAGAAGTGGACGAAAACGAATATTTTCATGATCGCCGCCTCATGGTTTCTATCTTTATGAGCCTGACCAACGTACATGCAAACTGGATTCCTGTAGACGGAACAGTCAGATTGGTGGAACATCATAACGGAAACTATCATAAGGCTTGGCTACCCAAAGCCAGTATCGAGAACGAACGCTCCACCATTGTCATCGAAACACCTGACGGAGTTTTTATAATGGCACGCCAGATAGCGGGAGCAATGGCACGACGCATTGTCACTTATGCCAAAGCCAATGAAGACTGCTACATCGACGAGCACATGGGATTCATTAAATTCGGTTCTCGTGTGGATTTATTCCTTCCGGCCGGCACAAAGGTCAACGTTAAGTTAGGACAAAAGACGGTAGGCAACGAAACTATTATAGCCAGATTATAACTACATATTATATGTCTCACATCATCACACGGCATATTCCTAACAGCATCACATGTTGCAATCTGATTTCCGGTTGCATGGCTACCGGCGCCGCATTCCATGGCAATTACATTTGGGCTTTCCTACTTATTGTAGTCGGAGCTGTATTCGATTTCTTTGATGGCATGTCTGCGCGGATATTAAAAGTGTCTTCACCTATAGGAAAAGAACTGGACTCCTTAGCAGATGTTGTAACTTTTGGTGTAGCTCCTTCTGCTATGATATTCCATCTGTTTCATCGAGTTGTCTATCCGGAATTTATGGATCCATTACGTAATGTGATGCCTTATACGGCGTTCCTAATGGCCGCCTTTTCAGCACTCAGATTGGCTAAGTTCAATCTTGATACCCGTCAGACATCATCATTCATAGGAGTACCCACTCCTGCCAACACTTTGTTTTGGGCCTCTCTGATTGTCGGTAACCAAGGATTTCTGATTTCAGAAAAATTCAATGCGTTCTTTCTTTTCATGTTCATGTTACTGTCCTGTTTTCTATTAGTGGCAGAGATTCCCATGTTCGCCCTCAAGTTTAAGAACCTTTCCTGGCAAGAAAACAAAATTAAGTTTATTTTTATATTAACGTGCATCCCTATGGTTATCTTTATGGGATTCAGTTGTTTCGCCGCCATCATCGCATGGTATGTTTTTCTTTCTGTCCTGACGTCATGGTGGGCATCTCGCTGATTCGGCATGGTTCTTGTACATGTTCTCACAGTTCTAACCACAAGAAATAAAATAGATTTATGGGCAGTCCGTTCGGATGTTTATTCGGTTTTATCTTTGCCATTCTGGCAGTACTTTTCGTTGCAGTCCTCAATATAACCAGACGCGTAAAAGACATCATGTCTGTTTTTTCTCAGAAAGAACAAAAACAACAGACTACAGACCGCAACAAAAACCGGCAAAGTACAAACCGCAATGCTACACAAGCCTCACGTCAGCCACATAAAGTATTTGACGACAACGAAGGCGAATATATAGACTATGAGGAAGTCGAATGACAGTCTGACTAACGTTTTCCTTTAAAAAACTCTTTCAATAAGGTAGCAGCCTCTTCAGCCAACACACCCTCCGTCACCTCTGTTCGCGGATGAACCGCTTGCGGGGCAAAACGACGGTATCCTCTTTTTTCATCCGACGCACCATAAACTAGACGCTTTACCTGCGCCCATCCAATGGCCCCCGCACACATCACACAAGGTTCCATCGTCACATAAAGTGTACACTCCTTCAAATACTTACCCCCCAAAGCATTAGCGGCGGCCGTAATCACCTGCATCTCGGCATGTGCCGTAACATCCGTCAGTGTCTCCGTCAAATTGTGGGCACGTGCCAAAATACGGTCTCCACATACCACTACGGCCCCCACCGGAATTTCGTCCTCTTCATAAGCACGCCGCGCCTCCTCCAGCGCTTTCTTCATATAAAAAGCATCATCCGCCATTATTCATTATTTAGTATATGCAAAAGTAAGACTTCTGCGAGGATTCACCAATATTTTTAATAATTTTGCAAAAGGAATTTCTGAGATAGCATCATGGCCGCACATAACGAACTGGGGAAAAACGGAGAATCACTGGCTGCAAACTATATGCAATCGGAAGGCTACGTCGTGCGTCACCGTAACTGGAGATGCGGACACAAAGAACTGGACATCGTTGCAGAAAAAGACGGCATCCTGATTGTCGTAGAGGTAAAGACGCGCAAGAATACATTTTTCGGACAGCCGGAAGAAGCTGTCACAAACGGAAAGATCAAACGTATCGTTCACTCCACTGACGCCTATTTACGTAGATATGCCATAGATCTTCCTGTACGCTTCGATCTTATCACCATCATAACAGACGAAAACGGTGAGCCACGCCTGACGCATATTGAAAATGCGTTCTATCCCCCGCTATGCTGACAGGTCCTTCTAAAACTTTTCAAATATGACAAATGCACTTTATACACTGGATGACTCTCCGTGGTTTGAATGGATCCAAGTTCATTCCACAGACTCGACCAACAATTTCCTAAAGCATTACCGTCCTGTCTCACCGAAAGAAATGACATTGGTCACTGCCGACTATCAGACGGCAGGACGAGGTCAGATCGGAAATTCATGGGAATCCGAGAAAGGCAAAAACCTGCTCCTATCCCTGCTCATCCATCCCCATAAAGTGGAAGCCGGACACCAGTTCATCCTCTCACAAGCTATTGCGCTATCCGTCTGCGAAGCCCTGCTCGAACAATCCGCAGGCTTCCGCATTAAATGGCCGAACGACATTTATTGGCAAGACCACAAAATCTGCGGACTACTCATTGAAAATACTTTGATAGGACGTAACATCAGCAACTGCATCATTGGAGCAGGCATCAACATCAACCAACAAACGTTCGAAAGCGATGCTCCCAACCCGATTTCACTTCGCCAAATCACAGGAATAGAACATGAACGTGTATTTATCCTGGCAGAAATCATAAAACATTTCAAAGACTATTACGGAATGATCAAGCAGGGACAAACGGAAGAAATTATAAGAAACTACCGGCAGAGGCTTTACCGCAGCGAAGGCTTTCATCTTTATGAAGATGCCAACGGCATCTTCGAAGCCGAAATCCGTGAAGTGGAACCCACCGGCCATCTGATTCTAACCGACCGCAAAGGTGGTACCCGCCGCTATGCTTTCAAAGAAGTGCGCCACCTGATTCCTGTTTCTTCCGGCACTTCCACTCCATTAGCACTCTAATCAACCAACATAATCATTATGACTAAATTCAAAAGAATACTCCTCAAACTGAGCGGCGAAAGCCTTATGGGAGAACAACGCTACGGCATCGATGAAAAACGGTTGGCCGAATATGCGGAACAAATAAAAGAAATACACGAAATGGGCGTCCAGATCGGTATTGTTATTGGCGGAGGCAACATCTTTCGCGGACTAAGCGGTGCCGGAAAAGGCTTCGACCGCGTCAAAGGAGATCAGATGGGCATGTGCGCCACAGTCATTAACTCGCTCGGACTAAGCAGCGCACTGGGAGCGATAGGTATAAAAAGTCGTGTACTTACAGCCATCCGCATGGAACCAATCGGTGAATTTTACAGTAAGTGGAAGGCTATCGAATGTATGGAAGCCGGCGAGGTGGTCATCATGAGTGCCGGTACCGGTAACCCTTATTTCACAACCGACACCGGCTCATCGCTGCGCGGAATCGAAATAGAAGCCGACGTAATGCTTAAGGGAACACGTGTAGACGGCATTTATACGGCCGATCCGGAAAAAGATCCGACTGCCGTAAAATTCAGCGAAATCACTTACGACGAAATCTACAATAAAGGGCTGAAAGTCATGGACCTCACCGCCACCACTATGTGCAAGGAAAACAACCTTCCCATCTACGTTTTCAACATGGACATATACGGAAACCTGAAGAAGGTCATGCAAGGAGAAGACATCGGAACCCTGGTACATAACTGACCGGTATATCGTTTCCCACCGAAACGAGCAGCATAAAGCGGAGTCTGGCATATTGGCGTGCCGGACTCCGCTTTTCGTTTCACCGAAAAGTATGCATCTTTTTGGAGGACCGGAAAGTGCACCGATATTTTTCCTCTAAATTCAGACAGCTTTTATTGCAGATAAATAAAAAATCCGCTACTTTTGTTCCTAAAAGTATCATAATATCAATACACCCTTTTAACAACCAAACAGAATATGGCAGATTCAAAGACGATCCTTGACGAAGCGCAGGAAAAAATGGACATGGCAGTAATGTATCTGGACGAAGCTTTAGCACACATCCGTGCCGGAAAAGCCGATATCCGCTTACTCGACGGCATCCGCGTAGATTCCTACGGCTCTATGGTACCCATCAATAATGTAGCTGCAGTCAACACCCCCGACGCACGCAGCATCGCCATCAAACCGTGGGACAAAAACATGTTCCGCGCCATTGAAAAAGCTATCATAGATTCCAGTCTGGGTATCATGCCGGAAAACAACGGAGAGATTATCCGCATCGGCATCCCTCCCCTCACAGAAGAGCGCCGCAGACAACTGGCCAAGCAATGTAAAAGTGAGTGTGAAACGGCCAAGGTCAGCGTACGAAATGCACGTCGCGATGCAATAGACGCCCTGAAGAAAGCGGTAAAAGACGGCATGGCGGAAGACGAACAGAAAAATTCGGAAGCCAAACTGCAAAAGGTACACGACAAGTACATCAAGCAGATTGATGACCTGTTTGCCGCCAAAGATAAAGAAATCATGACCGTCTGATGCGAGGTCTGGTGATCCGTAACACAGGAAGCTGGTACGTTGTCCGCACGGACGACGGCCGGCTTATTGACTCTAAAATTAAGGGGAACTTCCGTCTGAAAGGCATCCGCAGCACCAATCCTGTAGCCGTAGGCGACTTCGTACAAATCGTAATTAATGCGGAAGGCACTGCTTTCATCACAGAAATCGAAGACCGGAAGAACTACATCATACGCAAAGCCTCCAACTTGTCCAAACAGAGCCATATCATAGCGGCCAACGTGGACCAGGTTTTTCTAATTGTCACCGTAAATCATCCGCAGACCTCCACCATTTTCATAGACCGTTTTCTGGCCTCGGCCGAAGCATATCGCGTTCCCGTATCGCTCATTTTCAACAAGACCGACCGTTACGATGCAGATGACCTGCGCTACATGAAGGGTATGATGCATCTCTATACTACCATCGGATACCCCTGCCACACCTGCTCGGCCCTGCTTTCGGAGGGTATCGAAGAACTACGCCGCAGCCTGAAAGGAAAAACCACTTTGCTTTCAGGGCACTCCGGTGTCGGTAAGTCTACTCTGCTGAACACCCTTATACCCGACCTTCATGTGCGCACAGCGGAAATATCTGCCGCACATAACACCGGAATGCATACCACCACTTTCAGCGAGATGTTCGACCTGCCGGAAGGCGGATGCCTCATTGATACTCCGGGTATCAAAGGATTCGGCACATTCGATTTCGAAAAAGAGGAGGTGGCGCACTATTTCCGCGAAATTTTCCAGGCTTCAACAGACTGCAAATACAACAACTGTACACACACCCATGAACCGGGCTGCGCCGTACGCCGTGCAGTGGAAGAGCATCTCATCAGCGAAAGCCGTTATACTTCATACCTCAACATGCTGGAGGATCAGAACGAGAGCAAATACCGGCAAAGTTATTAACTTTTCTAAATCCTGCCCATTATGGAAATACTCATCATCGCACTCCTATTCACACTCTGCGCCGTATTGCTGGCCGTAGAAATATTCATCGTACCGGGCATCAGTCTGGCCGGAATCGGGGCTGCCTGTAGCCTCGTTATCGCCAATTACATGACATTCGCCAGTTTCGGCACCACTGCCGGCCTGTGGGTACTGACCGTATCCATTATTCTCGGCATCCTGCTGGGCTATTGGATCATACACACCGGACTGTTGGACAAATACTCTTTGCACAAATCCATAGACTCCACAGCGGCCACGGAAGAACAACTTTCCGTACACCCCGGCGATGAGGGAGTCACCCTGACACGACTTGCTCTTGTAGGCAATGCCGACATCGGCGGCCGGATAGTGGAAGTGAAATCCGCCGACGGTTTTCTGGACGAAGGCACTCCCGTCATTGTGGTGCGTGTAAACGAATCGCAAATCACCGTAAAGAAGAAATAACCTTTTTATCAATCTCTTTAATTATCATCCTATGTTTGAGAATCCTGTAATTTTTCCGGCGTTCATCGCCATTGCAGCCATCATCGTGCTGTCGGTATTCTTCCATTTCGTACCGTTCTTCCTTTGGCTCTCCGCCAAGGTTTCGGGCGTACACATCTCACTGATACAGCTCTTCCTGATGCGCATCCGCAATGTGCCCCCCAGTGTTATCGTGCCCAGTCTCATCGAAGCACACAAAGCCGGACTTAAGAACATCACCCGCGACAATCTGGAAGCCCACTATATGACGGGCGGACATGTACAGCGTGTGGTCCATGCCCTCGTTTCGGCCTCGAAAGCCAATATCGACCTACCGTTCGAAAAAGCCACCGCCATCGACCTGGCCGGACGAGATGTATTCGAAGCCGTACAGACATCCGTCAACCCGAAAGTAATCGACACCCCGCCTGTTGCCGCAGTAGCCAAGAACGGCATACAACTGATCGCCAAGGCACGTGTTACCGTACGCGCCAACATCCACCAACTTGTGGGAGGCGCAGGCGAAGACACCATCCTGGCACGTGTAGGCGAAGGCATCGTATCTTCCATCGGCTCCGCCGACAATCATGAGAAAGTGCTGGAAAATCCTGACTCCATTTCCAAACTGGTACTCAAAAAAGGCCTGGATGCCGGCACGGCTTTCGAAATCCTGTCTATCGATATCGCCGACATCGACGTAGGTAAAAACATCGGTGCCACCTTACAGATAGACCAAGCCAATGCCGACAAGAACATCGCACAAGCCAAAGCCGAAGAACGCCGTGCCATGGCCATCGCCGCCGAACAGGAAATGAAAGCCAAGGCACAAGAAGCGCGCGCAGAAGTGATACAGGCTGAAGCCGAAGTGCCCAAGGCACTGGCACAAGCTTTGCGCGACGGCCATATGGGCTTCATGGATTACTACAAACTGGAAAACCTGAAAGGCGACACCGCGATGCGCGAGAACATCAGCAACCTGACCAAAGGAGACATCACGGAAGTGTTGAAGTAAAGGCGTGAGATACAAATATAAGAAACTGCGGAGAACTTGGGTTGTTCTCCGCAGTTTTTTTATCAACGGCATCAGATAAAATGTCTTTTAAAAAACGTATCTTCGCAGACATAAACATCAAGCATTCCGAACTTATGAAAACCAATAGGGAAAAACTGCTGCAAGACGCGTTTGTCATGTTCCTGCAATACAACTATGAAAAAGCAAGCTATAGCCTGCTGACACAGGCGACCGGCATATCCAAAGCCGGAATTTCGTACTACTATCCCACCAAACAAGAACTGTTTATGGCCGTAGTAGACCGTTATATCCTGGAAACACACGATGCAGATATGAAATTTACACCCGCCGAGTCTTTCGCCGAATTCCTCGATAATTTTGTGCACAACGTACGAAAAACCATGGACTGGTATGTAAACATACTCCGACAGGCAAGGAACACCGGCGACAGCACTGTCTACTCCAACTTCTTCGGCTTTATGCCGCAGGTACAGCGCTACTATCCCAACGCAAAGGAGAAACTTCAGGTCTTTTGGGAGAGATTTCTGTCACGATGGCGCATAGCCATAGCAGATGCAGTAAAACGCGGAGAGCTGCGCAGTGATACAGACATAGAACTGACCGCAAACATGTTCAACAATATCTATCTGGGTATGTCGTTCATGAAATCCTTCTCCACAGGATTGGATACCGAAGAGTTACAACGTTCCTTGCAGTATCTTTATTCCATGCTAAAAGCACATTGACCTGCTGATTTTTCTCTGTTCTCCACAGTGAAACATAAAAAACCGACCGTTCTTCCGAATTTAACCGGACGAACGGTCGGTTTTTATCAGAAAATCCTTATCTTTGCTGCCGCAGACGCATCATTCTGGTGCGAGAGAAACAAATAATTTAAGAGTATAACCATTTTAATTAAAGACAAAGAGTATGACTTTCCTTATCGTTATCGGATGCATCGCCCTTTACATGGGTTACTTTTTTTATGCAAGACAAAAAAACGCTCAACGCACGGCGCTGGTAAACCAAACGGACTTCAAGACGGAATTCACCAAAGCAGAATCATATAGAAAGCAGTTTCTGGATTCAGACGGAGCATTCCTGAAAAAAGCGATGAAGCAGGAACGGATCGACGCCATAAACTATGCCAACATAGAGTATAGCGTAACCGACTCCCTGAAAGACGGCATGAAAAACAAATTAAAAGGCATGGCTACCTTAGGCACCGTCCGCTTCCGCTCCGTACACACCCCGAAATATTTGGTGCTGAGCGGCGATACCCTACACCTGTTCGACACAGACACGGACGGAGAGATCGATACCCATCTCACGTTCTCTCCCCTCGAACTTCGTGAATCCCATCTCATCGAATACCCTCTCAAAGGGCAGGAAAAGGCACAGGCCGAGGCACGCGGTAATAATATACGCGCCTATAAAATATCATTAAAGACCGATAAGCAGCCATTGGAGCTTATCATCTACTCCAGTCTTATCTTCACCAATATCCCGGAAGTTCCCGGTTCTCCCGAAGAAGCCGTACGCGATATCATAGTGGCCAATGATTTCCTGAAACAATTGGGCGACCTCTATCCTAACCTAAGGGTGGAGCTCCCAATCCGATGATCCGCCCGACCTGTTTCCGCATTTAAATAAATAATCAGGACCGAGCAATCACCGTATGTACAAACCGGCTTATCTGTTTTTGGCATTTCTTCTGCTGTCTGTCTCCGTACTGCATGGACGGATCTCCACAGAACCACCTATGCATAAGGATTCGACACAGGACACGTTCGACATCTTCTGCATCGGGGCAAACACCACTGCCCCGGATGCGGAAACCATACTGCACCCGTCCCGGCCAGTCACGGACACCGTAGCCTGCACCCTCCGCATCTTCCTGCCCCACGGAAAGGAAGACGCGGCCCCCGTGCAGGTTGTCCTCCACTGCAACCGCCGCCCCGACTCCACTCCTCCCGTACTGGTCATAGAAGGACAACGGCTGGAGAAGTTAAGCGAAAGTTCCTGCTTTAGGGTTCAAAACGGAGTGGAATCGAATGAGTACGAATACCGCTACAAATTCTACCCCAGCCGCAACGGGTACTTTTCCTGCCATGCGCCATACCTGGCCTTTAACGGCACTAATTATGAAGGTTCGATAGATTTCTCCGCCCCCGCCATAGAAGCCGACAACGACAGGATATATCCGAGAACACTCCACTCCAAGAGAGCCGGAAACAAAAACATTCTGCCACTTCTCATTCTTCTTGCCCTTGAATGGCTACTGCTCAAGATACGCTATCGCCGCGAATCGGAAGTCGCGCTTGCCGAGTTTGTCCTACGCACCCACCGCCTGCCCCTGAACACCTCATGGGCACTTACCCATTACGGTCTCTCACTGATTCTCTTCTATGTAGCGGGCCTCCTCACGATCCTCTGCTTCCACCATGCCATGTCAGACAATACCACACCGCATATATCCGCGCTCAACATACGCATTATCTTCACCCTGCTTGCTTTCGGCATTTTATCCTGGCGCAAACAATCACGCAAACTTCATTTTATCAAAATTGAAACCACACTCGACCACGAAGCCCTAATAAACGCCCTCTCCGCCACAGGCGAACACTACGACTGGATTCCGGATCATGTGGGCGACGACTGCATCGTGGCACACACCACTCCCTCCTCTGTCTTTTCCCTGACATGGGGCGAACAGATATTCGTGGTTTTCGATAAAGAATGCGTATGGGTCAACAGTGTGAACAGCCTTGACAAACGGACGGCCATTTTCTCTTTCGGGCACACACGGCGCAACATTCAACGTGTGGAAGAAGCCATCCGAAACAAGGAACAGGCCCACCATCCGACTGTACCGGGAAACTGATCACGCCCCGTCCGTCCCCACATCGCTGTAAAATATTCCACACCTTGCGGTAAGATTTATAACAAACTGAAAACCAGACATACGGTATACATAGAAAAATGATGCGGAGCATTTTTTATTTTTGTCCGCATCATTTTTTATTTTGATGAGGGAGACTTTTTAAAACGATGCACATAAAAATCCGGCACACTGCCATGTAAGGAAAAAGGAAGTAAGGCCAAAGGCCGGACACTTACCGGAATTCATGAAAAGATAACCCTTATTACGGTTTTGCACCGATCAAAGAACCTTATCCGGAAAAATAGCGTACTTTTGTATCCGCACCAATGACGGAACATTATGGAAGAAATACTGAAAGTAAACTCTATAGAACAATACAATCAACTGTTCGGGTTCGAGACCACCCACCCTTTGGTGGGACACGTCAGGTTCGACCATGCAAGCCAGCAGAAACAGTATCGCATGTCCATGGGGTTCTACGCCCTTTTTCTCAAGGAAACAAAAGGATGTGTCATCAATTACGGAAAAACTACGTATGATTTCGACGACCAGACCATCGTATGCTTCGCACCGGGGCAGACGGTAGGTTTCACCCCCATAACAGGAAAACCGGCCAAATCGCGCGGCATCCTGTTTCATCCCGACTTTATCCGGGGCACCTCCCTGAGACAAAAGATAAAGAAATACACCTTCTTCTCCTATGAGGCCAATGAAGCCCTCCACCTGTCGGAAAAAGAACGGATTGTCATCACCAATTGCCTGGACATCATACACATGGAGCTGGAGCGCCCTATCGACCGGCATACGCAGGAAATTGTCACGACAAACATTGAACTGCTGCTGGACTATTGCCTGCGCTTCTACGAACGGCAGTTCATTACCCGCAAGCCGCTCAATACAAGCGCCATAGCACGGTTCGAAACTTTAATAGACGAATACCTGGATGCCGGACAAGCCGCTACGGAGGGACTTCCTTCAGTGAAATACTTTGCCGACAAAATCTGCCTCTCTCCCAACTATTTCGGTGATCTGATCAAGAAAGAAACCGGCAAGACAGCCAAGGAATACATCCAGCTGAAAATGATAGAGGCGGCCAAAGAACAACTGTTGCATCCCGACAAGACCGTATCGGAAGTGGCCTACAGGCTGGGGTTCCAATATCCTCAGCATTTCGTGCGCTTCTTCAAAAAATATGAAGGCCTCACCCCCGGACAATACAAACAGCAACGGAACTGAACGTCATAAAGCCTCCCGGTCTCTGCAGAGTCCGGGAGGCTTTATGACGGATTGCCGCGAATGTTTCATTCCAACTCCACCCGTTCCTTGACGAGCATCGGACTGAGATCTTGGTCGTTTCGCGCCTCCGACTACGTGCACCGCATCACCGATGCCCCATTTTCAGGAACATCCATAAAGGCAAATGCCGGTACACCCATGCAACCACCCGCCAACGGCGCGTAACATACACCACCCTGCGCCTGCGTTCTATGGCACGCGCAATCTGACGGCATGCTTTGCCGACCGGGGCCACCCAAAACAATCCCTCTCCCTTTGCCATGGCCGTATCCACAAATCCCGGACGGACATCCGTCACCGCTACATACGGGCAACGGTTAGCCAGCCGCTGACGCAGTCCCTCCAGATAGTTCATCTGAAAGGCTTTCGTGGCATTATAAGCCGGAGCCGCTCCGTTACCGCGTAATCCTCCGGCAGATGTGACCGCAACCAAGTGCCCGGCCCCCCGGCGCTCAAAATAACGGACGGCCCAATCTGCCACACAGGTCCACCCCATCACATTCACCTCCAGCGTATCACGCTCCAAGGCATCATCCAAAGCGGGATTGAGAAACCCCGCCCCTGCCGTCAGAATCAGCACATCCACTCCCCCGAGGCGGGAGGCCGTACGTTCCAGTACATCCTGAACCACATCCGTGTCCGTCACATCACATACCTCACACTCAAACACGCCGGCATAGGCTTGGCACAACGCCGCCAGACACTCCGCACGCCGTCCGGTGATACCGATCCTCACTCCGCCCTTTTCGGCATACAGACGGGCCAGCCCTTCACCGATACCGGACGTTGCTCCTACTATCAAAATCTTTTTCATCGTTGTTGGTCATTTTTCTTTCATCATTACCAACAGACAAAATTAGAAGAAAACAACAAGACGTTTCTTGAAATATTTCAAGAAGTTCCCGACTTCAACAATTTCCGCCTTATGGCACTCACCGTCTCGGGCGTCACTCCGATAAACGAAGCGATTTCCTTCAACGGCCGCTGTTCTTTCAGTTCCGGATAACGCCTCATCAGATCGACATAGCGCTCTTCCGGCGTACAACAGTAACTATCCAGCAGGCGGCGGTAGGTCATGACAAAAAGTTGTTCGGCCACGACACGCCCCATACGCTGCCGCTCAGGAGAAGACTCCCAATAGCCTTTCAAGCGCGCATAGGGCACGACATAAAGCCGGCTTCTCTCAAGAGCCTGCACATCGGCCAATGCCGGACGACCGCATAGGCAGGAAGAGTATTCGGCCACGAAACTGTCCCGGAAACTAAAGCCCACGACATGTCCGCTGCCCCGCATATCGGTCCGTACCACGCGGAACATGCCCTCTTCCACATAGGCCACGCTATCGGCCCGCTCCCCCTGACGCACAAAATAGTCCGCCTTGTCCAGTTCGCGCACGATGCCCTGCTCCACAAAAAAACGTTTCATAGACGAAAGATCCAAATCGTCCAGATAATAATCATTAATCCCATCCATGATGCAAAAATAAGGTTTTCACCGCACTGAAAACATATTCCTTCCCTGTTTTAAAGAATATCAAGGGATATCAATGTCACTTCACACCGTGAAGCTGCAGATATTCACGAAAATGCACGTCCGATCCATTGAACACATCAATGTCTACATGTCCCTTGATGCCGTTTACCCTTCCATCCGGCGAAAGCTGCCAATAAAGAAGATGCACATAAGGTTTATACTCCCCGTAACGGGCCACCCACACAGGATACGCTTTCAACTCCTCGGGGGCGAACGGCATGTAGCGGTTCACAAAATCCTGACTGACATAAAGCACGGGAGTAGCTCCCGTACCGCACTCCACCGCTTTCATCCATACCAGTATTTCACGGAAGAGCACCTCGCGCCCTCCCATCATCCCGATCCGGAGATCCGACAGTTCCACATCAAGCATCGGAGGCAAATCGCCACGCCGAGGACGGGCTTTCTTCAGAAAATAATCCGCCTGGCTTGCCGCCGGACGTTCCGAAAAAAAGTGATAGGCCCCCACCGGATAGCCGTGACGACGGGCCGCCCGAACGTCCCGCTCATACCAAGGATTATAAACAGTAAGCCCCTCGGTTGCCTTGATATAGACAAAAGAGACGGGATAGTCCACATGTCCCTGCACCTTTTTCTCGCTGATGTGCCCCAAATGCGTGATGCGCAAGTTCTTCCAGTCTATAGCACATGTTTTCCGTTTGTGTATGTGTTGATATTTTGAAATATCGATGCCGTACACCCGCTCCGAATGATAGATCATCTGTTCGCCCCGGAACCGTCCCTTCGACCAGACCCCGCACCGGACCACTTCATTCGGCGATACGGAAAAACCAAACCCCTCACGCTTCCCGTCGCGCCACTTTCCTGCATAGTACTCACCGTCCGCCGCACAGAGCACCCCTTCACCGTGCGCTTCCATTCGCCGGTTGAGCTGCCCTTCATATTCGTCGCCGGCGCTGCTCCGCACACGCCCCCGGGGCAAAGAATCGCCGCTCCAGCATCCAGAGACGACAATCCCCTGCGAATCGCGATACTTTCCGTAACCTTCACGCAGCCCGTTCACCCAATGTCCGCTGTATATACCCCCGTCCGGATAATGCATTACCCCCTCACCCGCCGGCAACCCTCCGGCAGCCTGTCCGTAAAAAATAGAATCGCCACGGGAAAAAGTGACATAAACCGACCGGCCGGCTGCTGCACGGTCTTTCTCTACCGAAACAGGACCGTCGCACCGGAAGACCCACAACAAACTGGCTTTCAGATCTTGCCACATGCACTGCGGTCTGAAAATATACGGCACTGACAACCTGAAAAGCGAGAGAGCCGAATGAAAACGGCCACCGGCCCACATGCCGTTTAAATTATGGAACGGTCCGAGTACCGGACTTCCGTCCGCTCCGGCTATCATGGGAATATCCGTCCGGCCGTGCCTCATGCGGAGTGATAACGAAGATATATCCGGCCTTTCTCCGCATCCGTCCGTATCGCGGTACCCCCAACGTCCCCACCATTTATAATACGACGAGGGGAGATGAAACCATGTATAAGGAAAAGGGATGAGACGGAAACGGTGGCAACCGACCGGCAGAAGACTGTCGGCCACCTGCCACAACGCAGGCCCGCAACGGTTTTGTTTCAGCAAACGACAAGCCACGTGCCGCCGTCCGTCCGCCGCATTCGATGTCCGGCAACAAATCGTCCGCTCCTCACGAAGGTGCGCCACAGCATCACCGCGGGCCAGCACCAAGTCCACCGCACGCCTGCACCGCTCCAGCTCCGCACATCGCAATACAATCTGTTCGTGGCGGGCCATCACCTCATGAAAACCTTCGTCTGCGACAGTATGCGTCCGGCGATAATATTCCGTTTCGTGCCACATCTTCCGGTATCCGGCCAGACACTCGCCGAGCTGCCGCCATTCGTGCCGCAATGCAGACAGCAACGTATCGCCGCCAAGACTGTCCGGGCGGGAAACGGTATCGGAAGCGGTCAGCACCCTACCCGAGAAAGATATGAAAAATGCATTAGACCGGACCCTGCTACAGGCGGCTTCACGGTTCACCGACAGATTCGCAAGCACCGTATCAGACCGCAAGAAATTGAAATAAAGCGTGTCGCCACCAGGAACCTGCAACACATACCACGAAGAAGTATATGCCTCCGCAACTCCCTCACGGCATTGCCGGTCGGTCACCGGCCAGAATATCAGACCCGCCATGCAGATCACTGCCGCCGACAAGATCCATCCCGCCTTCTTTCTATTCCATTTCCACATTCTTATCTCCTTCAAAAACGTCCTTCATTATCCGGTTCCGACACGCTTACCAAAATTAAAACAAAAATACAAAAAGCTTTTAAAATGTGTTGAAACATTGGAAAAATATAAGTATTTTAGCAGCGGTAAACCAATTATTAATTAACTAAAGTTTTATTGTATCATGAAAATCAACTCTCTGCTTGCAGGTGTAGCTCTCATGGCAACTTCGTTCACCGGGTACGCACAAGACAATACCGTGACGGTACAGACCAAGAAAATCGGAGCCGATATACAGCCGACGATGTACGGCGTATTCTTCGAGGATATCAACTTTGGCGCAGACGGCGGCTTGTATGCCGAACTTGTAAAAAACCGTTCTTTTGAATTCGCCCCCGACCACTTTATGGGATGGAAAATGTTCGGCAACGTAACGTTGCAGAATGACGGCCCGTTCGATAAGAACCCGCATTACGTTCGGTTAGGATGCGCCGGACACGGTGACTTGTGGACCGGCATCCAAAACGAAGGCTTCTTCGGCATCGGTCTGAAAAAAGATGCGGAATACCGCTTCTCCGTATGGGCGCGCGTGCCGGACGGAAACCCTGTGACACTGATGGTGCAGTTCATCGACCAGAACACCATGAACGACGCACAGCAGTTCGAAAGCCGCGACCTGGTCATCGACTCCAAAGAATGGAAAAAATACACGATGGTCATGAAATCCAACCGCACCATCGCCAAGGCCAATCTCCGTATCTTCCTCTCCAACCCGCAGCATCGTTCGGGTACAGGCACTGTAGACCTCGAGCATGTGTCTCTCTTCCCGACAGACACCTGGATGGGGCATGAGAACGGCATGCGAAAGGATCTGGCACAGGCTCTGTACGACATGCGTCCGGGTGTGTTCCGCTTCCCCGGCGGATGTATCGTGGAAGGTACGAATATGGAAACACGCTATCAATGGAAACATACGGTGGGACCGGTGGAAAACCGTCCGCTCAACAAAAACCGTTGGGAATCCACATTCATCCACCGCTACTACCCCGACTATTTCCAAAGCTACGGACTGGGATTCTATGAATACTTCCTGCTGAGCGAAGAGTTAGGCGCCGCCCCGCTTCCCGTACTCAATGTCGGCATGGTGTGCCAGTATCAGAACAATAACAATGAAAAGGCACATGCCGCCTGCAATGCAGAGGGTTTGAAACCGTTCATCGACGACGCTCTCGATCTGATAGAATTTGCCAACGGCTCCACCGATACGAAATGGGGTAAGTTGCGCGCCGAAATGGGACATCCCGCACCGTTCAACATGAAATATCTGGGTATAGGAAACGAACAGTGGGACAAGTTCTACTTCGACCGTCTGAAGTTCTTCGTGGAAGCTATCCGCAAAGCTCATCCCGAAATCCTCATCATCGGTTCGTCCGGTCCTAACTCTGAAGGAAAAATGTTCGATATAGGATGGGAAGACATGAAGAAACAGAAAGTTGACCTCGTAGACGAACACTTCTACCGCAACATTGACTGGTTCAAGAAAAGCATGAACCGTTATGACGACTATGACCGCACCGGACCGAAAGTATTCGCCGGCGAATATGCCTGCCACGATCAGGGCAAGAAATGGAACCATGCCGGTGCTTCTATCTACGAAGCGGCCTTTATGACCACCTTGGAACGCAACGCCGATGTGGTACATATGGCCACTTATGCACCGCTCTTCGCACATGTGGAAGGATGGCAATGGCGTCCCGACCTGATTTGGTTCGACAACCTCAACAGCGTGAAGACCGTAAGCTATTACGTACAGCAGATGTATGCCAAGAACATGGGTACAAATGTAGTACCGGCTACTTTGGCCACTCCCACTCCACAAGGCGAGGACGGTCTCTTTACCAGTGCTGTATACGATAAGAACACCAATGAATATATCGTCAAGGTAATCAACACTACCGACAAGGCTCAGACGGTGAACATCGTGTTCGACGGACTGAAGAAAATGCAGGGCAGCGCTGCTACACAGACTTTGGATTGCAGCGACTACACTCTTGAAAACACTCTTGAAAATCCTAACGCCATCGTGCCACAGGATGGTTGGACGACCGTGGAAGGCAATGTAATCAAAACTACCGTTCAAGGTAAGAACTTCACCATTTTCAAAGTGAAGAAGTAGCATTATCGGGGTTATATCCGACAAACATGTAAGATTATATTCAAAATACAGAAGTAAACGTCTTCGGTCGAATGATTGACTTGAAAGTGTTTACTTCTGTATTATTTTTATGTTCCATCCTTTACCGCTATATATTAAATAAGCAACAAAATCATACATGATTCGAGAGAATACACTCTCTCTTGCAAAAGGGTATTTATTTCAGAACTTTATATAAAAGTTTGGGAAACGTGGAAAGAATATTGTCTTTTTGTATTTTATTTTATAGCTTTGCATACAAAGAGGAGCCCCTTTCAAGAGGACTATAATCATGACACATATTCATCCTTTCATACAATTCCATTTCTGTCCAAAATGTGGCTCGTCACATTTTGTGATTCATAATGAAAAATCAAAACAGTGTCAGGACTGCGGTTTCGTATATTATTTCAACCCGAGTGCCGCCACCGTAGCCGTAATTCTAAACGACAAACAAGAACTGTTAGTATGCCGAAGAGGAAAAGAGCCGGCCAAAGGAACGCTGGACCTTCCCGGCGGGTTTTCCGACTGCTATGAAAGTAGCGAAGCAGGCGTCGCACGCGAAGTCATGGAGGAAACAGGCCTACAGGTAACCCACACGGAATTTCTATTCTCCTTGCCCAATACTTATCTTTACTCCGACTTTCTAGTGCATACCGTAGACAGTTTTTTCCGTTGTACCGTAACAGAATGGGAACAAGCACGTGCCATGGATGACGCAGCCGAACTACTCTGGATTCCATTGGATAATCTTCGCCCCGAAGATTTTGGCCTGGAATCTGTGAGAAAAGGCATAGAAAAACTACTGGAAAAACAACCTTAAACTACGTTCTTTAAAGAAATCAGAAAAGCAATGTTTCATTTTTCCTAAAAAATTGTTATATATAAGGTGTAATCTATCTTTTTTTCCTACTTTTGCTGCCGAAATTTTATAAAGGTACAAACCATGCAGAAAAATTTGGTAATCGTGGAGTCTCCAGCCAAAGCCAAAACAATTGAGAAGTTTTTGGGAGCAGACTACAAAGTATTATCTAGCTACGGACATATACGTGACTTGAAGAAAAAAGAGTTTAGTATTGACACGACAAGTTTTACACCACAATACGAAATACCTTCTGAAAAAACCAAACTGGTAAACGAACTGAAAGCGGAAGCCAAGAACGTTGATACGGTTTGGCTAGCTTCCGATGAGGACCGTGAAGGAGAAGCCATTTCATGGCATCTGTATGAAGTATTGGGACTCAAGCCGACACAAACCAAACGTATTGTATTTCACGAAATTACCAAACCAGCTATTCTGCAGGCTATAGAACATCCCAGGGCCATTGACCTAAACCTTGTCAATGCACAACAAGCACGCCGTGTACTAGACCGCATCGTGGGATTCAAACTCTCGCCGGTACTCTGGAAGAAAGTGAAACCTGCTCTTTCGGCAGGCCGCGTACAGAGTGTGGCCGTACGCTTGATCGTGGAACGTGAACGTGAAATCCAGCAGTTTAAAAGTGAAGAAAGCTATCGTGTAGTAGCACTTTTCACTTTGCCCGACACCCCAAACGGTACGGAAATCAAAGCCGAACTGAACCAACGTTTTAAGAATAAAGAAGAGGCAAACCGCTTTTTGGAAAGTTGCAAGGACGCATCTTTCACGATACGCGACATTACGACCCGCCCCCAAAAACGTGTACCTGCCGCTCCTTTTACCACCTCGACTCTACAACAGGAGGCAGCTCATAAACTTGGATTCACCGTGGCACAGACCATGATGATAGCCCAAAGGCTATATGAATCGGGACGCATTACCTATATGCGTACCGACTCTGTCAATCTATCTTCACTCTGCATCAATGCCAGTACGACCGTCATTAAAGAACTAATGGGGGAACGTTACGTGAAAAGCCGCCAGTTCCATACCAAAACCAAAGGGGCGCAAGAAGCTCACGAGGCCATACGTCCGACCTACATGGAACAAACAAACATAGAAGGCACACCACAAGAACGCCGTCTGTACGACTTGATATGGAAACGTACCGTGGCTTCACAAATGGCCGATGCCGAACTGGAAAAAACGACTGCCAACATTCAGATAAGCGGACAGGATGTGACGTTTGTAGCTACAGGTGAAGTCATAAAATTTGATGGTTTCCTGAAAGTATACCGCGAAAGTTTCGATGAAGAGGCGGAAAATGAAAATGCGGAAGGCAACCTGCTTCCTCCATTGGAAACCGGCCAGCAACTGGAGCGCAAGGAGATACAGGCCTTACAGCGATTCACCCAACATCCTCCACGCTACAATGAAGCCAGTCTCGTCAAAAAATTAGAAGAGTTGGGAATCGGCCGTCCCTCTACCTATGCACCGACCATTAGTACCATACAACAACGTGAATATGTAACAAAAGGTGACAAAAACGGTGAAGAAAAAGAACTGCTCACTTTCACTCTAAAAGACAATATAGTAGAAAGACAAAGCAAACAGGTTGTCATCGGAGCAGAAAGAGGCAAACTCATCCCGACCGACGTGGGAACAGTGGTAAACGATTTTCTTCTGCAGTATTTCCCCGAAATTATGGACTACAATTTTACGGCCGAAGTCGAAAAGAGATTTGACGACATTGCGGAAGGGAATACCGAATGGACGCAAATGATGAAAGACTTCTACAGTAGTTTCGAACCAGAAGTGGAAAAAACCCTCAACGCCAAATCCGAACATAAAGTAGGTGAACGCCTGTTGGGTAACGATCCGCAGAGCGGAAGACCTGTATTTGTCAAAATAGGACGTTTCGGACCCGTGGTACAGATAGGAACTGCAGAAGACGAACAGAAACCACGGTTCGCCCAAATGAAAAGCGAACAGAGCCTGGAAACTATCACATTAGAAGAAGCCTTAGAGCTGTTCAAACTACCACGTAACCTCGGGAACTACGAGGATATGACTGTTACCATCGGCACCGGACGCTTCGGACCATACATATTGCACAATAAAAAGTATGTATCTCTACCCAAAAATTACGACCCAATGAGCGTCACGCTTGAAGAAGCCGTTGATCTCATCAACGAAAAACGGAAGGTCGAAGTAGAACGCCACATAAAAACTTTCGAAAAAGAACCGGAACTCGAAGTTCTCAACGGACGTTATGGCCCTTACATCACTTACAAAGGCAATAACTATCGCTTACCCAAGACTTTAAGCGAACGAGCTAAGGAACTAACCTTGGAGGAGTGTATGACCGTAGTCAAAGAACAGAACGAAAAGCCTAAAACGACCCGCAAAAGAACTTATAGCAGAAAGAAATGACACGCATTATCCTAATCGGTTACATGGGAGCCGGAAAGACTACCGTAGGAAAAGTGTTGTCGCAAAGCCTGAACCTTCCATTTTATGACCTAGACTGGTACATAGAGGAACGTTACCGCCGCACTGTAGCCGACATATTTGCCCAAGAGGGGGAAAGCGGATTCCGTGAAATAGAACGGAAAATGTTACACGAAGTAACCGAATTCGAGGATGTTATCATATCTTGCGGAGGGGGAACTCCTTGCTTTTTCGACAATATGGAATATATGAACAGAAAAGCACAGACCGTGTATCTAAAAGCTTCACCAGATGTGCTGTACCAACACCTGAAGATTGGAAAAGTAGAACGTCCATTGTTAAAGAACAAAACGGAAGCTGAGATGAAACAATATATATGCAATTCTCTTATCCAACGGGAACCATTCTACAGCCAAGCAAAATATACATTAGATGTAAACCTATTAGAAAACTACGATAAGATAAAGGACTCCGTCCGTATGCTTCGTGAATTATTAAACCTATAAAGACCAATGAGAAAATGGCGTATTGAAGACTCCGAAGAACTGTACAACATCAACGGATGGGGGGTCAACTATTTTGGTATTAACGAAAAAGGACATGTTTACGTCACTCCTAGAAAAGACAGCGTAAAAGTGGACCTGAGAGAACTGATGGATGAACTGGCGATCCGCGACATGTCCGCTCCAGTACTGGTTCGTTTTCCCGACATTCTGGATAACCGGATTGAAAAAACCAGCAACTGCTTCAAGAAAGCTTCCGATGAATACGACTACAAAGGAGAAAACTTTATCATCTACCCCATTAAGGTGAACCAAATTCGTCCGGTAGTGGAGGAAGTAATCAGTCACGGCAAAAAATTCAATTTAGGTCTTGAGGCCGGTTCGAAACCGGAGTTGCATGCTGTCATAGCTGTCAATACAGATTCTTCCTCTCCTATCATTTGCAACGGATACAAAGATCACAACTACATAGAATTGGCTTTGTTGTCACAGAAAATGGGCAAACGCATATTCTTAGTAGTAGAAAAGTTGAACGAACTGAATATCATCTACGACATTGCCAAAAAACTCAATGTAAGACCCAATATCGGTATACGCATCAAGTTAGCCTCATCAGGAAGCGGGAAATGGGAAGAAAGCGGAGGCGATGCCAGTAAGTTCGGACTAACTTCCAGCGAACTACTCGAAGCTCTCGACATTCTGGAAGCCAAAGATATGAAAGATTGCCTGAAGCTCATTCATTTCCATATCGGTAGCCAGATAACCAAAATACGCCGCATACAAACCGCTTTGCGCGAAGCCTCTCAATTCTACATACAGCTTCACAAACTAGGCTATGATGTAGAGTTTGTGGACTGCGGCGGGGGCCTTGGAGTAGATTACGACGGCACACGTTCCAGCAATAGCGAAAGTTCAGTAAACTATTCCATTCAGGAATATGTAAACGACTGTATCTCTACATTTGTAGATGCAGCTAACAAAAACAACCTACCGCATCCAAACCTGATTACGGAAAGCGGACGTTCTCTATCTGCTCATCATTCAGTGCTCATCATGCAAGTATTGGAAACGGCTTCTCTACCCCGTATGAACGAAAACTTCGAACCGTCATCCGATGCTCATCCGTTGGTAAAAGACATGTATGAGATCTGGGATAACCTGAATCCGCGTACGCTATTGGAAAGTTGGCATGACGCCCAGCTCGTAAGAGAAGAGTCTTTGGATCTGTTCAGTCACGGTATCGTAGATTTGCGCACCCGAGCTGACATCGAAAGCATGTATTGGAGCGTTACCCGTGAAGTCAATATGCTGGCACAGACCCAGAAACACATCCCCGAGGAACTGATTGTATTGGACAAGTTATTGGCTGACAAATATTTTTGCAACTTTTCACTCTTCCAAAGCCTCCCTGATACATGGGCTATAGATCAGTTGTTCCCCATTATGCCAATACAGCGACTGGACGAACGACCGAACACACATGCTACGCTTCAAGATATCACTTGTGACTCAGATGGAAAGATTGTCAACTTCGTTACAAGCGGCCATGTTTCACACAGTTTACCGGTACACACACTTAAAAAAGGAGAAAATTATTATCTTGCCGTATTCCTTGTCGGAGCGTATCAAGAAATCTTAGGGGATATGCATAACCTCTTTGGTGATACAAACGCCGTACATGTATCCGTCACAGATACAGGCTACAACATTGATCAAATTATAGACGGTGAAACCGTCGCAGAAGTGTTGGAATATGTTCAATACGAACCCAAAAAACTGGTGCGCCGTCTAGAGATATGGGTGTCTAAATCCATACAGAGCGGAAAAATCTCACTTGAAGAAGGTAAGGAATTTCTGAGCAACTACCGCTCCGGACTTTATGGATACACTTATTTGGAATAAATATGAAAGAGAAACTCACCATCATAAAAGTCGGTGGAAAAATTGTGGAAGAAGAAGCATCACTCCACAAATTACTGACCGATTTCGCAGCCATCGAAGGTTACAAAATTCTAGTACATGGCGGAGGACGCTCTGCTACCAAGATTGCAGCCGCACTTGGTATAGAAAGTCGGATGGTCAATGGACGAAGAATAACAGATGCTGACATGCTCAACGTGGCAACAATGGTGTACGGAGGACTTGTAAACAAAAATATAGTGGTACGGCTTCAGAGTAAAGGAATCAACGCATTGGGACTGACCGGAGCCGATATAAACATCATCCGCTCACATAAACGTCCAGTGAAAGATGTAGACTACGGCTTCGTAGGAGATGTAGAGCAGGTAAACGGCACACTCTTAGCCGACCTGATTCACAAAGGTATTGTTCCTGTTATATCTCCCCTAACACATGACGGAAACGGGCAACTCCTAAACACCAACGCCGACACCATAGCCGGAGAAACAGCCAAAGCCATGGCCGACACTTTCAATATCACTTTAATGTTCTGCTTCGAAAAAAAGGGCGTACTTAAAGATTCAGAAAACGATGAAAGCCTTATTCCCCACATCAATGAAGCTGAGTTCAAACAATACATAAGAGACGGGATCATACAAGGCGGAATGATTCCCAAACTGGAGAATTCTTTTGAAGCTATACATGCCGGAGTAAGCAAAGTTGTCATCACATCAGCCACAGCTATTGACGGCGGATCCGGCACTATTATAGAACAATAGACGGAGAACGAAAAAAAAATCAAAAAAAACGGCGGGTAGATGTAACTTTTCAAACATCTGCCCGTCTTTATTACAGAGAGATGAGAGAAATCAGTTTTCAGAACGATATATTACCGCTAAAGGACAAACTCTACAGGTTGGCTCTTCGAATTACATTCGATACAGCTGAAGCCGAAGATATCGTTCAGGATACATTGATTAAAGTGTGGAACAAGCGCAACGAATGGCCGCAACTGAATTCTATTGAGGCCTATTGCATAACTATTTGCAGAAACCTCTCACTGGACAGATGCGAGAAAAAGGTATCTCAGCATATTGTTTGGAACGAGAATCTGCATAATCATCCAGACACCTCAAATCCCCACGATAGCCTTACGGTTAACGAAGGAATTAGACTTCTTCAGAAACTTCTGAAAGAACTACCTCAACCCCAACAGGACATCGTTCAGCTGAGAGAAATAGAAGGTAAAACCTATAAAGAAATTGCAACGATTCTGGCACTAAGTGAAGAACAGGTAAAAGTCTACTTGTTTCGTGCTCGGCAGCGAATCAGACAAAAGTACACAGAAATACAAGAATATGGACTATAAGTACATAGAACAACTTCTGGAACGCTATTGGCAATGTGAAACGTCTTTGGAGGAAGAAGCTATATTAAAAGCATTCTTCAATCAAACGAATATACCGGCTCACCTTTTACACTATAAGAAATTGTTTATCAGTGAAAGGATATGGCAGGATATTCGTCTCAACACCTCTTTTGACAAAAAAATACTGGAGCTAATAGAAAAAGAAGAATCGGTAAAAGCATATAAGACTACATGGAAACATCGTCTAATGCCTTTATACAAAGCTGTAGCTTTAATAGCAATCATTCTCACATTAGGAGATGCGGCGCAAACTTCATTTCACCCAAATGAAACTGTAGAGAATGACTACAACTACGAAAATTACAGAGATTCATACAATGATCCAGAAATGGCATATAATCAGATCTCAGAAGCCCTGCAAATGGTTTCACAGAGTTTGAATGAGATATCACAAGATACCCTACTGCAGAAACAATTTAAAGATAAACAAACCGAGCAATAAAATGAAACGCATTCTTTGGGTATTGTTAATGGTATGTTCAAGTCATACATGGGGACAGGATTTTGCATCAAAATTCATGGAACAATACTCTGGAAAAGAAATACAATGTCAAACGGTCAGCCCCCTGATGATGGAAAAGCTCATAGACGTTATGCCTCTTACTAATAGTGAAGGAAATGAAAACGTTCAGGAATATTTGTTTTCCAAGTTGAAAAGTGCCCGTATCGTTACTGTGACTCGTAATTGTGAGAACTTCTTCAATAAAGCAGAAAATCTCATCGAAAAGAATAAAAATAGATTCTCACCTTTAATGGAGAGACCAACAGATAAAAACAATAAAATATTTGTTCGTAAACACAACGAAATGATTCGTGAATTGGTCATGCTGAGTCTAGATACAGAAGACAGGACCTTCACAATAGTCAACTTAACAGGAGATATGAACGATCGGTTTATACAACTCCTATCATCTATAAAATACAAACAAGAATAAATGGAACATTTTATGCTTTTTCTATATAAACAAGTTAGTGCTTAATAAAACGCAATGAAGCTGTGAAGTTTCAATTCTCTCAATTTTTTCATAACATACTAACGAAGGAAAGAGCTGCCTATGGAGGTAGCTCTTTTTTATTTTTAAGAAATTAGCAAGAAACTTGATTTTCCATAAAGATTATACTACCTTTGAGGTGATTTTCTAACCTATTAATCTGACATTCAAATCATGTTGAAAAAACTCGCAATCGCATTACTAACAGTATGTACCTTGGGAATTACAAATACCCAAGGACAGAAAAACAAAACATTCCATCCCAAAGAAGTATGGAACGATACTGAAGGAAATCCCATCAATGCACATGGAGGAGGTATTTTGTATCATAAAGGAACATATTATTGGTACGGAGAATATAAAGTGGGCCGAACTATATTGCCTGCTGATGCCACATGGGAACGCTACCGAACTGATGTAACCGGTGTAAGTTGCTATTCTAGCAAGGACCTACTGAATTGGAAGTTTGAAGGCGTTGCATTGAAAGCCATTACAGAAGACTCCGAAAGCGACATTCATCCCACACAAGTACTTGAACGTCCCAAAGTCATCTACAATAAGAAAACTGGAAAGTTTGTCATGTGGATGCACATTGACAGCCCAGACTACAGCAAAGCTGAAGCAGGAGTTGCCATCGCTGACGCCCCAACCGGCCCGTTTACTTATCTGACCGGCTTCCGTCCAAATAACTGTATGAGCCGGGACCAAACCTTGTTTGTAGATGACGACGGTACAGCCTATCAATTCTCTTCCTCAGAAGAAAACCAAACCATGCATATCAACCGCCTTACTGAAGATTATACACAAACGGACGGAACTTATGTTCGCCGCTTCATTGGAATGGCAAGAGAAGCCCCAGCAGTATTCAAACATGGCAAAAAATACTATATGTTGTCTAGCGGTTGTACCGGCTGGGATCCCAACAGTGCACAAATAGCTGTAGCAGATTCCATTATGGGGGAATGGACTGTACTAGGTGATCCTTGTACAGGCCCTGATGCCGAAAAAACATTCTACGGACAAAGTACACATGTAATTCCTATACAAGGAAAAAAGAATGCGTATATTGCTTGCTTCGACATGTGGAAAAAGAAAGACTTGCAAGATAGCCGTTATATTTGGTTACCCATGATTCCAAACAAACAAACTGATGGTTTTACTATCCCTTGGCATGAGGAATGGAACTTGAATATATTTAAAAAGAAATAAAATTATAAATATATAAAACAACAACTCTCCGTCTCATGTCTTATTAGTAATAAACATGCAGCGGAGAGTTTGATATTTAAATCAAATAACACTTATCTTTCCTATCAGCCATTATGATAGATGCGAGTTTTAACATATCGACAGATCAATTATCTCTAACTTTTATAGCCGGTAAACAGAAAAATTTCTTTATTAGACATCAACCCCACATCACAGAAATCATCTATCCGCCGCAAACCTCATTTGAACAACTTCAACCTTGGTTATTTAAAGTTATAACGGAAGCACTACGTAAACAAGCGAAACTTATACTCCTACCACGTATTCAAGAACTGGCAGCATTATATGATTTCCACTATTCACGTGTGAACATCAACTCTGCACGCACACGTTGGGGAAGCTGTTCCAATAAAGGACATATCAATCTATCTCTATATCTTATGATCTTACCACTCAAACTTTCAGACTATGTCTTACTCCATGAACTTTGTCATACCAAAGAGATGAATCACGGTCCGCGGTTCTGGAATCTGATGAACCAAGTTACCAAACAGCAGTCTCACCTTCTTAGAAACGAGTTACGGCACTTTCCTTCTCCTTTTCGGTAGTTCTAGATTTCACCGATAATTTATTGTTAAGATAATAAAAACCTAGTCCACCAGACACTATTGATAAAAAACAACAAAATACTACATTATACAAACTTCCACACAACCCTACTAAAGTAGCACTCTCATCTTTTACACACCACATTATACCAACTCCCACCAAATTATTAAAAGCATGTGCTGCAACCGGAAGCCAAATGGTATCCGACTTCCAATATAACCATCCCAATACCACTCCAATCACTACAGCCCCAGGAATCTGTGCAGGATTGGCATGCACCGCACCAAAAACCAACGCACTTAGAAATATAGCTATCTTAGGACGTACTCCACTATGTACAAGATGACGTTGAATCCCCATCCTAAACACTAATTCTTCTGTAAAAGGACCGACAAGCACAATAGCAAGCACTCCCCATTGATTATAAGCCATACCAACAAAAGTATCCTGTCTCAAATCTTCCAGAACTAATAACTCCGATAGTAAATTTACAATAAAAATAATAGGAAGCATCCACAAAATTACAATAAAATAAACAGTATATCCTATTCCGTAGGAATGAAAACCTCTACAATCTGTCCATCGCAAAAATAGCATGGTCAGCCAAACCAATCCTCCGCTCAACAGAAGAGTAAGCCCTAATGCAGAAGGAGAAGATGCCAATACAGCCACATCCAACCGTTCTTCTTGAGAAAGACTTGGATAATTTAAAAAGAAGACAACTATAAAAGAAGCGATCCACTGTGCCGTCAAAAAAATAAATATCAACCAGATCGTACGCTTCATACTATACCTCCCAACTATACCGCTCCTTATTTAATATCATCCTTACTTTTTTTTCATCCTCCTTTAATTGATTTGCCAATTCCCCTTTATTTCTGAACTTCCGCTCGTCTCTCAACCGTTTAACGAAGACCAATGTAAGAAAATCTCCATAAATATCTCCAGAATAATCCAACAAGTGCACTTCTATTGTCCTGTTGATTCCATTCTCTAATGTGGGACGTATTCCTATATTTAACATTCCCATCCATATACATCTCTTACCTGCCACCACACCTTTCGCCCATACAGCATATACTCCGTTCTTAGGAATTAATTTCTGCGCATCATCCACTTGCAAATTAGCAGTAGGAAAACCTATCTCATGTCCCACATGAAATCCGTGAACGACCCGTCCGGACAATTCATATGGTCTAGATAGACAACGCGCTGCAAGCTCTACTTCTCCTTCAGCCAAACAAGCCCTTACCATAGATGAACTCACATTTACCTCACTCATGGAGAATGCATCTGCCTGAATTACCTCTATTCCCAGTTCCCTTCCATACTTCACATAGTCGAAAAATCCCACAGAACGGTCATGACCGAAACGATGATCATATCCTATAAGCAACACGTTTACAGCTAATTTCTCTTTCAATATCTCAGCCATAAACCGTTGAGCAGACAACGTTGCCATTTCCTGCGTAAAATCCAGCGTCAAGCAAAAGTCAGCACCAGTATCAACCAACCTGTCACACTTCTCTTTATATGTACTCAGCATCTGCGGTTGATAAGCTGACTGCATCACCTGACGAGGATGTATCCGGAAAGTAATCAACAAAGAAGCTTCACCTTGCAATGCAGCATATTGTGTCAATTGCTGTATCAGATAACGATGCCCACGATGTACTCCATCGAAAAAACCAATTGTAGCAACACAGGAACGATAAGGAAGTGGATCATTTAACGTAATAAACTTCATACTACAAACTCCTCATTAAAACAATGTAAACCAGTCCTCCGGACAACGAGAATGAAACACTTGAAAACCTATACTCTCAGCCACCTTACAATTCTCTACAGAATCATCTATAAACAAAGTCTCTTCCGCCAATAAAGAAGCTTCCGTTTGTACTGCATGGAATAATCTTACATCTGGCTTTGTCAAATGCATACGATATGAAAGAAATATCCCATCAAAACAATCCTCCATCCGATATCCGATTGAAGACGCCAACTCACTACATGAATAATTCCAATGGATGACATTCGTATTACTAAGCATAAAAACACGAAATTTTGTTCGTAAATGACAAATAAATTGCAAGCGGGAAGGTGAAATAGCCACCAACATACGATTCCAAGCCTGGCTGATCACACTATCTTCTATATGACGCCCTGCCTTACTACGCACATAATCATAAAAAAATTCAGGCGATATATCACCCGATTCCAAGGACGCAAAAATACCCTCCTGCACATAATCACGGATATAGGAAGCGGTATCAAACCCTATTTCATCAAACGCACGAACCGCAGCTTGTTTATCTAAATCAACTATGATTCCACCAAAATCAAAAATAATATTCTTTATACGCCTATCCATATTATTCCGTTTTATTCCGAATGATCCGCCTGAACAGACGTCCAGCCTCCCCTATCCATAAAACACAAGAGGTTATGGTCAAAAGTATTCCCCAGTCTGAAACACTCAGAGGTACTGTACGAAACACAGCTCCTCCAAACTGCACAATTATCCATTGCCCCATAAGAATCAAGCACATCACCACTAGGACCCCTTTACATTCAGAAAGATGACTGAAAGCCGATCTATCCGTAGAAAAAGTTCTAGCATTCAGTAAATTCCAAAACTGTAGCAGTACAAAAAAAGTAAAAAACAAAGTCAATTCATACAAATTTACCCCATCTACCCGTTCCACATGCCAAAGCATGGCCAACAATACTATTACAAACATCAAACCATAGCCTAATATAGATATCCACATTGAACGAGATATAATAAACTGCCCTACAGGACGCGGCCTTTCACTCATCACACCCGATTCGGCTGGCAACGAAGCCAATGCCAATGCCGCAAAAGAGTCCATAATAATATTCACCCATAGCATTTGCGTTACAGTGAGCGGAAGTTCCGTACCCATAAATGCACCGACAAGCACAACCAACAGCGCAGTGAAATTGATTGTCAGTTGAAATAGAACAAAACGTTGTATATTCTTATACAATGAACGCCCCCACATGACAGCCGTCACAATACTACTAAATGAATCGTCAAGCAACGTAATATCACTAGCCTCACGAGCTACTGACGTGCCAGATCCCATTGACAAACCCACCTGTGCAAAATTCAAAGCTGGTGCATCATTCGTCCCATCCCCAGTCACAGCCACGACCTCACCTTTGACCTGCAACAGTTTTACCAGCCGTTGCTTGTCAAGAGGGCGAGCACGACTCATCACCTTCAATTCTCCAATACGCAATAATGCCTCCTCATCACTTAATTCAGCAAAATCCATTCCCCGCAAACAATACCGTTCCTCATCATCGCTGTCATTCCATAGTCCTATCTGACGGGCAATTTCTATAGCCGTTCCCGTACTATCCCCCGTTACAACTTTAATCTGTACACCTGCTTTCAAACAATTCTCCACAGCTTGCGGAACTTCTGTACGTACCGGATCACTGATTGCTACTAATCCTAACAGCGTCAGACCACCGGATTGTATTATCTTTGTGCAATCTTTCTCCTCATCTTCAACTTCTTTGCAAGCCAGCAATAACGTACGTTGGGCATGTATCTGCCAGTCCTTAAGCTGTTCCCTATACTGTACAATTTCATCTTCTGTCAGACCACTACATAATTCCATCACTATTTCCGGAGCACCTTTCACATACACCATCCTACATCCTTTCACAGCAGATGTTACAACCGTAGCCATATATTTCCGATCTGAAGAAAAAGAAAGACGGGCTTGTTCTTCTGCTTTACGCCGCATTTCCATATAATCGGCACCATGCGACTGCATCCACAACAATAAAGCTACTTCTGTAGGATTTCCCACCCCTCCCGTACGCGCTTCATCAAGGAAAGCCGTCGTATTACAAGCAATAGCCTCATCTAATAAGGTCGGATCCTCACCAGTCATTTGCATATAGGATACTGTCATACGATTCTGTGTGAGCGTTCCTGTTTTGTCCGTGCATATCACCGTAATAGCCCCCATTGTCTCACAAGCGTGCATCTTACGTACCAGATTATTCGTCTTCAGCATACGACGCATATTTAATGCCAGACTCAACGTCACCGCCATAGGCAATCCTTCCGGTACAGCCATTACAACCAAAGTTACAGCCATCATAAAATTCTTCAGCATCAGACCAAACACATGCCAATAGTCATCACCTCCCCATACATCAACAGACGGAATATATTGCAGTAATCCTTGTACCGTAAAAACAACAAAGGCCAAAAATGCTACAGAATACCCTATTTTATTGATAAAACCTGCCAGTCGATCAAGCTGCTTATTAAGCGGAGTTTTTTCATTGGTCAATACTGCGGCTTCACGAGCTACTTGTCCGATCTCCGTACGGTCACCAGTTGCCGTTATCCGCGCCACAGCACTACCTTCCACCACAGTTGTTCCTCTCATTAAACAATTGGTCGCATAAGGTGCATTATCATCAAAGTCCAAAGGATTAACACTTTTACTGACAACCAATTCACCGGTAAGACTTGATTCATTCACCTGCAGATTTTCAGTTTTCAGCAATTCCGCATCGGCAGGAATCTCATCCCCAGCCTCCAGCAATATTACATCTCCTACCACAATATCCTTACATGGAACCTCACGCACCTGCCCATTTCGCACAACACGCACCGGTATTTTATTTCTCAAAGCATTCAGCACATCAAATTTTCGTGCAGCATCGTATTCAAAATAGAATCCTATACCAGTAGCTAACAATACAGCACACACAATACCTATCGTCTCTACAAAATCATTCTCCACAAAAGAGACCACAAAAGACAATACAGCAGCCACGAGCAAAATGCGTATCACAGGATCTTGAAACTTCTCCAAATACAAATTCCATATCGAAGGCCGTTTCGGTGGTGTCAGTTCATTATTTCCATATAGCAAACGACTTTCTTCCACCCCACGGCTATCCAATCCTTCATATATTAAATCTTCTTTACTCTCCGCTTTCTTCATTATATTACATCTAAAAAGTATATCGCACTTAATTCCGCACTGCGAAAATACAATAGTTATGGGAATATTGAAAGTTTTTTCCTCCATTTTTATCCTTATTTCTTGCGTATTTCAATAAAACATATTACTTTTGCACTGCAATTCCAAGAAAGAATTGTTTTGGACTTGTAGCTCAGTTGGTTAGAGCAACAGACTCATAATCTGGAGGTCCCTGGTTCAAGCCCAGGCTGGTCCACAAACCCAATCAAGCAGTTACGAAATTCGTAGCTGCTTTTTTTGTGCAGTCGCGTAAACAATGCGTAAACAAACCAGTTGCGTCGGGACTTGATAAACAACGATATTCTATGAATACCATATGGGGCTCCTATCTCCAATATATAATTCACAAAACACATTTCACTCATACAATTTCTTTTATCCATGTTTATCGTACCCAATAATAATGGGGGAGTTAATGAGGAGATCAGCCGATTCTTCGTATCTTTGCGTCTTGGAACAATGAAGGCATACTCATGAAACAGGCACTCTTTCTGATATTTACAATTATTGGCAGCATAAACACTGTTCATCCGCAATCGCCAAGCCCTACGGCACAAGCTATGCAGCGACAAGGATTCACAGATATCCGTAATATGGACTCCACCATACAGGTAAGCCTTATGTATGCCAAAGCCGACAACTTCACAGGACGAATCTTATACAAAGACCTGCGCGAAGCCTATCTGCATCCCCAAGCCGCAAAAGCACTGGTCCGTGCACAGAAGTTACTGAAAAACAGTCATCCTGAGTTAAGCCTGAAAGTATATGATGCTGCACGTCCCATGCACATACAGCAGATAATGTGGGACGTGGTAGCAGGAACACCGAAACATATCTACGTAAGCAATCCCCGTCACGGTGGCGGACTGCACAATTATGGCATGGCCGTAGATGTGACACTCTGTAACGCACAAGGAGACACACTCCCTATGGGAACGAAAATCGACCATTTAGGCAAAGAAGCACACATTGACAGGGAGGAATTAATGATCAAGTCTGGAGCTCTCAACCCACAGGCACTGGCCAATCGTCGCCTGCTCCGTTCCGTGATGCGCCAGGCCGGATTCAAACCTCTGCGCACGGAGTGGT
The DNA here is from genome assembly GCA_910586505.1 of uncultured Paraprevotella sp. Classification (GTDB taxonomy): domain Bacteria; phylum Bacteroidota; class Bacteroidia; order Bacteroidales; family Bacteroidaceae; genus Paraprevotella. Next base: position 240,451 of record CAJUGV010000003.1, read on the forward strand.
GGCATTTCAACTTCATTACGCGCACCGAAGCCAAAGCCCGTTACAAAACCATCAAATAAAAAATATGCTGAACGAAGAGACACTTGCCTTTATCCGCGCTCACCGACAAGATGACGTACGGAGACTGGCTTTGCGCCCCGCTCCTGCAGGAACAGACCTTCACACAGCCCTCCAACAGATAGAAGGATGGCAGGCAGCCCTACAAAAACTGCCGGCATGGGCAGCCCGCGAAGGAATCTTCTTTCCACCCCGCCTGGCAATGGAACAATGTTCATCCGAACTGACGGCCTTTTACAAACAGAATATCGTACGGCAACGGCTGGCAACAGAAAGTTCATCCACTCCCCACACACTAATCGATCTAACGGGCGGATTCGGCATCGATTTCTGTTTTCTTTCCCCACTCTTCGACCGCGCCATCTATATGGAACGCCAGCCGGAGTTATGCCGCATCGCCGCACACAACTTCTCTTTGCTTGGACTGACAAAAGCTGAGATTCTCAATGCAGACTCTACGCAAGATCCTGAAAACTGGCCCGAAGCAACCTGCTGTTTCATAGATCCGGCACGGCGGGATACGGCAGGACGTAAAACCGTGGCCATCGAAGACTGTACCCCCGACCTTTCCGCCCTACAAGACGTCATCCGCCGCAAAGCCTCCTTCTGCCTCATCAAACTCTCACCAATGCTGGATATCGGATTAGCCTTGCGTACTCTTTCCCATATTGCCGAAGTACACGTAGTGAGCGTACAGGGAGAATGCAAGGAACTATTGCTCGTCATGACACGCAACCGTCCGGAAAGCACAGCATTCCATTGCACAAACATCGGCACCTCTCACCCAGACTTCCACTTCACTCACAAAGAAGAAGAATTGGCCACATGCACCTATACCGACACACCGCTCCGCTATCTCTACGAACCGAACGCGTCATTAATGAAATGCGGCGGATTCCGTAGTCTGTCCGCACATTTCGGAATGCAAAAACTACATCCCAATTCCCACCTTTATACATCCGATAAACTACATACGGACTTTCCCGGACGCGCATTTACCATTCACACTTGCAGCGGCTTTGGAAAAAAAGAACTGAAAAACATTCTCCGCGACCTGACACAAGCCAATCTCACGGTTCGTAATTTTCCCGAAACCGTGGCAGGTCTCCGCAAACGTCTCAAACTGAAAGACGGAGGAGACACCTACCTATTCGCCACCACATTAGCCAATGGACAGCACGTGCTGCTACGGTGCGGCAAACCGTGACCGCATCACCGTTAAAGGCCTGCATGGTTTTCACAAAAAAAGAGAGGAGATGTGACGAAACCCGTCCATCTCCTCTCGAAGTATCGAACGACCTTCCGGCCGCACCCTTATTTCACACGATAACGAGTTTCCTCCAATTTATATTTACGTGTCTTCACCGGTTCCTTCTTCATTCCCTCGCCGGTCACCTTCACAACGGCCACACGGTTCTTGTCATTTTCAGCGAAAGGTTGTACTGTGTCACCCTTATATGAGGACGTAATAATGGCTTTGTCTACACCGGCTTTCACCAACGCAGCCACCACTTTCTCGGCACGCGTCTTAGAATAGTTCATATTCAGTTTCGGCGTTCCGGTTCCCTTATCGGCATAAGCTGTCACCTGCACCTTGCAGTTCTTGTGGTTTTTCACAAAGTCTGCAATCTTCTGAATCTTGTTTGCAGGATCAGGCTCACTCAGACGAATCTGGTAATAGATATTATCTTCATAGGATACTTTCTCCGGCACTTCCTTGTAGGTCACGTCATCATACCATACCGTATCCATGCGTGTAGCCCATTCCTCTACCACTGGCACCGGTTCTGCCGACTTGGCCTCTGCCATCTTCTCACCTTTCTTATGGCCGAACTTAAAGATCAAGCCCAAAGAAGCCGAAGCATTCCAATCATCGCGGTCGGTCGTCTTGGAATTAATACGGTCAGCTCTGTTATTGGCAGCCAGCTCCAAATTCATACCGAAATGCTTGGCAATGTTGAAATCAAACTGCATACCCAGACGCACATTATGAGAGATACGGTTGTCCTGCCATGCCATCGGGTAACTCTCGACTGCTCTTGCCGACAACGCATGAAAATCGTCATTATCCCATGCTCCTGCCAAACCGACACCACCGACAAGGATGAAGTTAAACACACCGTCCTTGTTCTCACGGAACATGTTGGTTACGTTCAGCAACAAGTCTGCGCTTCCCGTCACAGTATTAAAATCGTAAGTCTGATCAAGTGACTTGATACCACCCTTGTTCTCATATCCGCCTACATGCAGTCTTGCACCGACCACAGGATTGAAATACGCACCGAATGAAACGCCGTAAGCCGGTGTGATCAGTTTGCTGAAATCATAATTACTGAAAGAAACTTGCGCGCCGCCGTTCAATCCCACAAACATGTGCGGATAAGAACGGTAATCCTTACCCTCGCCCTTTTCTCCTGCGAATGCCGCTCCCGCACTTACGGCCAACGCCATAACCGCGAGCATACATCTTACCTTTCTCATTTGTTTATTGCTTTAACTTTTAATATAGAATGTATCGGCAAAAATAAGATAAATCTCAAAGGATTACAATATTTTTTAATTTTTTCTCTTAAAAAAAGATGCAGATTCATGAAAAGCATGTCTTTTTACCGACCCGTTAATGAAAAAAAAGCTATATTTGCATGACTGCGCATTGCCGCACAGACTTCAACAAACTTACTAAAACACGAAATGTCAGCTGTTATCATCAAAAAAATATCGTCACGCTGTGATTTGAAAACTTTTATCCGTTTCAATCACAAGTTGTACAAAAATTGTCCCTACGCTGTGCCCGACTTTTTGGAAGATACACTCGATACTTTCAATCCCAAAAAGAACGCAGCTTTCGACTTCTGCGAAGCCGACTATTTCCTGGCCCTGCGCGACGGCAAAACCGTCGGACGCATAGCGGCTATCATCAACCACAAAGCCAACCGTACATGGGGCACAAACAACGCACGGTTCGGATGGATAGACTTCACGGACGACCCGGAGGTGAGCCGTGCCCTGCTGGACGCCGTCGAAGCATGGGGACGTGAACGGGGATGCGACAAGCTTGTAGGACCGTTAGGATTCACCGACATGGATCCCGAAGGGATGCTCACGGACGGTTATGACCAACTGAGCACCATGTCCACCACATACAATTACCCTTATTACCCCGTCCACATGGAACGGCTGGGCTATACCAAAGAAGTAGACTGGGTGGAACGGAAAATTCGCGTGCCGGACAACGACCATCAGGCCCACATGGATAAGTATTTCCGTGTGGCGGAGATGAGCGCCAAACGCTACAACCTCCACATACGAAAATTCAAAAATGCCCGCGAAATCCGGCAAGGCGGATGGGGCCCCAAGATATTCGATGTGGTCAACCGCGCTTATGCCCCACTTTACGGATATTCGGAAATGAACGAACGACAGATCGCACAGTATGTCAACACTTACCTCCCTCTTATCGACATGCGGCTCCTCACAGTAGTGGAAGACGCCGAAGGCCGCATCGTGGCTATGGGAGTAGGCATGCCCTCACTCTCGCGCGCCCTGCAAAAAGCAGGCAGCCGCCTCTTCCCTTTCGGATGGTATCATCTGGCCAAGGCCCTTTTCTTCAAACATTCCGACATTATAGACCTGCTGCTTGTAGCCGTGTTGCCGGAATATCAGAACAAAGGGGTGAATGCCATGCTTTTCGCCGACCTCATTCCCATCTGCCAGAAGATGGGATTTAAATTCGGAGAAACGCACCCGCAATTGGAAACCAACGAAAAGAGCCAGGGCCAATGGGCTTATCTGGACGCAGAAATACACAAGAAAAGACGCTGTTACCAAAAATCGCTTAAATAGGAACGCACCATGGCTGAAGAAGAGAAACCCAACGAAGAACAAATTGTCACGGCATATACCGAAGAACACATCCGGCATTTGTCGGACATGGAGCACATCCGCACACGACCGGGCATGTATATCGGCAAACTCGGCGACGGCTCGCATGCCGAAGACGGTATCTACGTACTGCTGAAAGAAGTGATAGACAACAGTATCGACGAATTTAAAATGCACGCAGGACGCCGGATTGAAATCACCGTAGAGGAAGGACTGCGCGTCAGCGTGCGCGACTATGGCCGCGGCATCCCCTTAGGCAAACTGATCGAAGCCGTAAGCATGCTCAACACCGGCGGCAAATACGACTCCAAGGCATTCAAGAAAAGCGTGGGCCTGAACGGAGTGGGCGTGAAAGCCGTCAATGCGCTTAGCGCACATTTCGAAGTACGCAGTCACCGCGACGGAGAAATGCGGTGCGCCACATTCGAACGGGGCATCCTGACGGGAGAGCACAGCGAAGCCACGACAGATGAAAACGGAACTTACATCTACTTCGAACCGGACAGTACCCTGTTCCGCAATTATTCGTTCCGCACCGAATTCATTGAGACGATGCTCCGCAATTACACCTACCTGAACACAGGACTCACCATCATGTTCAACGGCCGCCGCATCCATTCACGCAACGGACTGGTAGATCTCCTCAATGACAACATGACCAACGACGGACTCTACCCCATCGTCCATCTCAAGGGAGAGGATATCGAGATTGCCTTTACCCATACAGGACAATACGGTGAAGAATATTATTCTTTTGTAAACGGCCAGCACACCACACAGGGCGGTACGCACCAAAGTGCTTTCAAAAAACACATTGCCGAGACCATCAAAGATTTCTCCGGCAAGAACTTCGACTACGGAGATATCCGCAACGGCTTGGTGGCTGCCATCGCCGTCAACATCGAGGAACCGCTCTTCGAAAGCCAGACCAAAATAAAACTCGGGTCGCTCACCACCATACCCGACGGAGGTATGAGCATAGACAAGTTCGTGGGCGACTTCGTGAAAGAACAGGTGGACAACTACCTCCACAAAAACACGGACATTGCCGACATCATCATTCAGAAAATCACGGAGAACGAGAAAGAACGCAAGGCCATTGCCGGCGTGACGAAACTGGCACGCGAACGGGCAAAGAAAGCCAACCTGCACAACCGCAAACTGCGCGACTGCCGCATTCATCTCAACGACGCCAAAGGCGAGATGAAAGAAGAAAGCAGCATTTTCATTACCGAAGGCGACTCGGCAAGCGGAAGTATCACCAAAAGCCGCGATGTGACGACACAGGCCGTATTCAGTCTGCGCGGCAAACCGCTCAACTGTTTCGGACTGACCAAGAAAGTGGTATATGAAAACGAGGAGTTCAACCTTCTGCAAGCCGCACTCAACATTGAAGACGGCTTGGACGGACTGCGCTACAACAAAGTAATCGTAGCCACCGATGCCGACGTCGACGGCATGCACATCCGCCTGCTGATGATCACGTTCTTTCTCCAGTTCTTCCCCGAACTCATTAAAAAGGGACATGTCTACATCCTTCAGACTCCCCTTTTCCGTGTGCGTAACCGCAAGAGCAAAATCGGAAAGAACCACCTCAAGGCATTGGAAGAAGAAGCCAAGACCAGCAAATCGGACTTCATCACGCGCTACTGCTATTCCGACGAAGAACGCATAGCTGCCATCGAGGCTCTCGGTCCCGACCCTGAAATCACCCGGTTCAAAGGTCTTGGAGAAATCTCGCCCGATGAATTCAAACATTTTATCGGACCGGACATCCGTCTGGAACAGGTGTCTCTCCACAAGAGCGATCAAGTGAAAGAACTGCTCGAATACTATATGGGAAAGAACACCATGGAGCGACAAAACTTCATCATTAACAACCTGGTCATCGAAGAGGACCGCACAGAAGAGGAAGACAATGCCATCTAATGATTCTCCAGCTACAAGAACCGCCGTTTTCCCCGGCAGCTTCGACCCTTTCACCAAAGGACACGAGTCGGTGCTGAGACGCGGATTGCAATTGTTCGACCGTATCGTCATCGGTGTGGGCATCAATGAACAAAAACATAGCGGACGGTGTGCCGAACAGCGCATTGCAGCCCTCCGCAAGCTCTTTGCCAAGGAAGAACGCATTGAGGTGGAGGGATACGCCGACCTGACCGTAGACTTTGCCGCACGGCATCACGCGCGCTTCATCCTGCGCGGCATCCGCTCCGTCAAAGACTATGAGTATGAATTGAACATCGCCGACCTCAACCGACGGCTGGCCGGTGTGGAGACCGTCTTTTTGTTTTCCGAACCGGAATGGGCCTGCATCAGTTCATCGGTCGTAAAAGAACTCATGCACTTCGGCAAAGACATTACGCCTTACTTGCCCGAAGGACTGGAATACGAATAAACAACACAACACACAACATCATGAAAAAAACTTTATGGGTAGCCCTGCTGCTCTGTCTGTCGTGTACTGCGGTGGCACAACGCAGCGGAAATATGTCGAAAACCGAAGAGTCCATGCGCAAGCTCGCCATGGCACAACTGGCCATCAGCAGTCTGTACGTGGACAGTGTGGACGAAGTGAGACTGACGGAAGACGCCATCAACGGCATGCTCTCCAAACTGGATCCTCACTCTTCATATACCAACGCCGAAGAGACCAAAAGAATGAACGAGCCGCTGCAAGGCAACTTCGACGGTATCGGCGTGCAGTTCAACATGCTGGAGGATACGCTTGTCGTCATACAACCCGTATCGAAAGGCCCATCGGAGAGAGTAGGCATACTCGCGGGAGACCGCATCATCAGTGTGAACGATACCGCCATCGCCGGCGTCAAGATGAGCCGCGAGGAAATCATGCGCCGCCTGCGCGGTCCGCGCGACACGAAAGTGAAGTTGGGCGTAGTGCGCAAAGGTATCCGCGAAAGACTGGATTTCACGGTCACACGCGACAAGATTCCGGTATCTACCGTAGACGCCGCGTTCATGCTCACACCGACCACCGGACTGATACGCCTGTCCAGTTTCGGCAGCACAAGCCACGACGAAATGACGAAAGCCATCAAAGACTTACAGCTGAAAGGCATGAAGGATCTGATTCTGGACTTGCAGCAGAACGGAGGCGGCTATATGGACGCAGCCACCACTATTGCCGGCGAGTTCCTGCAAAAAAACGACCTGATTGTCTACACCAAAGGATTGCGCACACCCTACCGCGAGTTCCGCGCCCAGGGCGCCGGTCTGTTCCGTGAGGGGAGAATCATTGTGTTGGTAGACGAATATTCGGCCTCAGCCTCGGAAATTGTTTCGGGTGCCATACAGGATCAGGACCGCGGTCTTGTTGTGGGACGCCGCACTTTCGGCAAAGGACTGGTGCAGAAACCTTTCATGCTGCCGGACAACTCCATGATACGCCTCACCGTGGCGCGCTATTACACACCCAGCGGCCGCTGCATACAGAAACCTTATACGAAAGGCGAGAAATCGAAATACAATATGGACGTCATCGACCGCTATAACCACGGCGAACTGACGAATGCCGACAGCATCCACCTTGCCGATTCCCTGAAATACAAGACGCTGCGCGAAGGCCGCACCGTGTATGGAGGCGGAGGCATCATGCCCGACTATTTCATCCCGCTGGACACCACAAGGTTCACCAAGTATCACCGCGAACTGACAGCCAAAGGCGCCATCATCAACGCCAGCCTGAAATATATCGACAAGCACCGCAAGCAGCTGCACCGCGAATACAGCTCGTTCGACAAGTTCCGCATGCGTTTCAACGTGCCGGAAGAACTGACCGCCCTTGTTGTTGCGGAAGGGGAGAAAGAAGGCGTGAAACCCAAAAACGATGAAGAGATGCAGGCCACGCTGCCGGAGCTGAAGAAACAACTGAAAGCCTTGATAGCACGCGACATCTGGGATATGTCCGAATACTTTGCCATCATGTATGAAGACAATCCTTTCGTCAAGAAGGCACTGGAACTGCTGGATTAGACAAGAGATGCAGCGTCAGCCGAAAAAACCGCGCCGGAAGCAGATTGAATCTGTCTTCCGGCGCGGTTTTTATTTTCCGGTCGTCAGGACCGCATCAGAGCTTCACATTCATGCTCTTCCCGTCATAATGTACCGTCTTTCCGGTTCCGTCGGGTAGAACGATACGGAAATTCCTCTCGGCAATCATGCCTTCATAGCTTCCCGTACGCTTTCCGATAGTCAGGCGGCGTGAAGAGTCGTCCCAAGACAAAGGAATTTCAGTATAAGCCCCTTTCTCATAGTTGTAGTTGTCGAACTCGTCTTCATAGAGCGTGAAACTTCCGTCTGCTCCGGGATATACGCGCAATACCAGCTCATCCCACGGCTTTTCGGTGGCATACTGCACATCCGGCCCCAGAGGCACAATGCTTCCGGCTCTGACATAAAGCGGAAAGATGTCCAATGTCGTCTCGCAGTCCACCTCCTGCCCTCCGCGCTCTTTCTTGCCGGTCCAGAAATTATACCAGCTTGCGCCTTCGGGCAAATATACTTTGGCCGCTTTCTTTTCGGTGAAATCCACAGGACCGCCCTTGTCGTCCGTTCCTTTGTTTTCCTTGTTCCATCCGGTATTCTCGTCCATTCTCACTACCTTCTCCGTGGTATACTGCGCATGCAGCACCGGCGCCACAAGGAAAGCCTTGCCGAACATATACTCATCATTCCTGTCCCATCCTTTCTTATCTTTCGGGAAATCCATCACCAGAGCGCGCATGAACGTAGACTGGCGGTGTGTCACATCCCACGAAGTAGAGTAAATATAAGGCAGGAGGGAGTAGCGCAACCGTATGGCCTTCTCGATGGCATCGTATACCGTCTCACCCTTGCGGCCGAACTCGTATATCTCGCGCGGCGTGTCGGTACCATGCGAACGCATCATGGGCGTGAACACACCGAACTGCAACCAACGTACAAAAAGTTCCTGGAAAAGAGGATTCCTCGGCGCCGATCCCGGACGTCCGTTGAAATTATACTGGCCGGCAAAGAAACCGCCGATGTCATGATTCCACTGCGGCATACCGCAAAGCGAGAAGTTCAGACCGGCCGGCACCTGTTTGCGCAAGTTCTCCCACGAGGAACCCACATCGCCGCTCCACACGCTGGAACCGTAGCGCTGTTGTCCCACCAGACCGGAACGTGTCAGAATGAACACACGCTTGTCCGAAGTGGCGGCACGCTGGTGGTCCGACACACCGCCCACCGTCATAAGCGGATAGGCATTACGCACCTTGCGGAATGAGCCGAGCCATGTCTTCACGTCATAATCACCGGGCTTGATACTCAGATGGTCCGGTTCGGTGGAGTCCATCCACCAGGCATCCATTCCATACTTGAAGATTCCGTTATTGAGGTACTTCCAATAAATGTCGCGTGCCTCCGGATTGTAAGGATCATACGCCCGCACTCCCGAAGGATAGGCCTTGATAGGAGGCCACGCATCCATTCCCGATTCCGGCCACGTTGAAAATTCCAGAAGCATACCTTTAGGCTTCAGCTCACGATAAGGTTTCGTGGCCGGACCGAAAGAAGACCAGATGGAAATAGCCATATGAGCGTTCATCGCATGCACGTCGTCCAGCATCTGCTGCGGACGGGGATACAAGGGATTGGTAAAGTCCATGGCATTCCACAGATAGTTGTGTCCCCAATACTGCCAGTCCTGGATGATACCGTCCAGGGGTACGCCCAGATCGCGGTATTTACGCACCACTCCGACCACTTCGTCCTGACTTTTATAGCGTTCCTTGCTTTGCCAGAATCCATACGTCCACAACGGGAACATAGGTACTTCACCGGTCAGATGGCGCAAACAGGCCACTACCCCGTCGGCATTGCCGCCATACATGAAATAATAGTCCATGCAATCACCCACCTCCGAACGGAACGAGGTCCCCGTCTCGTCGTCCGTGAACATAGTCGGCGAATAATTGTCCCAGAACAGACCGTAGCCTTTTGTTGACTGGAATACCGGACTCACGTCTTCAAGATTCGTCTGTATCAGGTTCTTCTTCAGGCCACGCAACGACATTTTGCCGTTCTGAAACTGCCCGAGACCGTAAATGGCCTCTTCCTTGTCCAACCGGAAAGACTGATATACGTTGAAAGTCGGGGTTCCGGCATCATTAAAAGGTATGAACATGCTGTCCACAGCCTGTTCTTTCAGCAATTCGCTTCCCGAAGCGGTCTTATAGGAAATCACTCCGGATGCCGTATTGAGGCTTACGCGCAGTTTCTTACTTTCGAGCACCACATGGCCGTTCTTCTCTCCGGCCTTGAAACTCACCTCCTCCGGACTGGCCGTCACCGACAAGCTTTGCTTCTCCACGGTCTTTCCCGCCGGTGTCTTCACCACCCGTACTACCGAAGGTGTGAAAAACTGCACTTCGACATCGACACCGTTCACCGTAGTACGGATACCGTGCGTCGTTTTCTGATAGCTTTGGGCCGACAGCCATGCCGCGCAAAGCAAGCCTCCCAAGGTTAACATCGTTTTCTTCATATTCTTTTCTTTTTAATAAGAGATTGCATGATACTGCAAAGATACACCGCCAAACGGCTTCAAGCGGAACAACTATGTTGAAAAGGACAACAATCATGTTGATTTCCGCATGCCGTCTACGATTCAGCCCACTATCAGCACACCGCCGTTGCAGGGAATCGTCACCTTGAGGGTCTGTTTGCGGCCCAGTTTCGCAGACTTCACGGAACCTTGCAGGCCGGCGTCGTCGGCATATACCTGCAACTCCGTACCGGCCGTCCACATAGGCAGCGCAATTTCGGTCTTCAAGGTCTCCTTCTGCGCGTTCACACCGGCCACGTACCACTTGTCGCCGTGACGGCGCGCCAGAATGACGTAGCGGCCGGGATAGCCGTCAATGAAACGCACATCGTCCCATGTCGAAGGTACGTGTTTCATGAAATCCACCGCCCATGCCGGAGCATCTGTCAGATTGTTCGGTGCCAGCGCGAAATGCTGTACGGAAGACTGGAAGAGCACTGCCGTGGCCAACGCATATACATCCGACGTGACACGGCGGCTTCCTCCGGGCGCATTTTTCACATTATAGTATTTGTTCAGCGCACTGCCACCGAAATCCATGCTGCCCACCGCATTGCGTATGAACGGATGCAGACAGGCATTGAAAGCCTCGGCATCGCAGCTTTCCTGTGTGAAGTTCAGGTTTTCACTGGCCAGTACAGCTTCGCTTGCCACAAAGTTGGGATACATCCGTTCCCATCCGCGCGGCAACGTACAGCCATGGAAGATGACAAGCAGTCCGTAGTCGTTGGCATCGGCCAGAATATCCTCATAAAGCTGCATGGTCTGCTGTTTGTCGCTTCCGATAAAGTCTACCTTGATACCGCGGATACCCGTATCCCGCATCCATTTCATTTCACGGCGGCGCACAATCGTATTGTCCATACGGCCGCGAGGTCCCTGCGGAGCATCGTTCCAATAACCGTTGGAGTTATACCACAAATAGAGGCCTACTCCCCGCCCGGCGGCATAACGTGCCAGTTCTGCCGTGCGCTCATACCCCACACGGGTATCCCACCAGGCATCCACCAGCACCGACTCATACCCCATGTCGGCGGCAAAATCCACATAACGCTTCTGCTCGTCGAAATTCATGCTGTGGTCTCCTCCGATAATCCAGCTCCACGTGCCGCGCCCGTATTTATATGAACGCGAGGGTTCGTAGAGCCGGTTCACCACATCATAGGCTATTGTGGTCTCCACCACCGGTGCCAGCGTGCGTCCCAGCGTAATGGTCCGCCAAGGCGTTTCGCCCGGCAAAGCCAGGCCGGGGCATGCCGTACCGTTGCCGTTATACTCCCCTTCCTGCGGAAATCCTATCGTATAAAGCCCGCCGGCCTCTCCTATCAGGCGGCTTGCACAGTAGCGGCTGTCCACTCCCGTCTCCGACACCAGTACCCAGCCGTCGCTGCCTGTACGGAACAGGCAGGGGAAAGTATAGCCGAAACCCAGACCGTTTTTACCCATCGCGTCGTCGACGGTATAGGGGGTCTCATAACTTGGATAAGTACGGGCAAATCCGCCCATCGGCGCCACTTGCGGGCAGAGAAAAGTCGTAGTGCCCTGCGGAAACACGAAGCCCGTGGCCTCTTCCTTCACCACACAGCACAGCGTTTCGCCCTGCGGATACACTCTATATTTAAAGGCCACATCATGGGCCGAGACATGGAACACCACATCGAACACCCGTTTTCCGTCATGCAAGAACGGACATACGGCTTCCGTAGCCTCCACATCGACATGGCTGCGCTTTATCGTCGGCAGCTCATAATGTCCCGACACCGGACGCACGGCGAAGGAACTTTCCTGCAGGGCCATACCTTGCGTAAAATCTCCGGTATTGGTATGCAACCCCAAAGGCGAGGATTTCAGGAACACCACATCCTCATAAGTCACATCGTAAACGGGCTTACCGCCTTCATCGGAAACGCTAACCACCAGTTTCCCGTCGGGACTTGCTATCCGCACACGGGCGGCACCGGCCCCAAGGCATGCACAGCACATACAGACCGAAAGTATCAGTTTTTTCATTATATCAGTTTTAATCATTAGTTGTAAAATGTTGATCAGGTTGATGTTTTCCAAAATAAGTTTCAGGACGGACATTTCCGCTCACCATGCGGAACAGGAGTAGCGGAAAAAACGGTCCGCATGAAAATAAAAAATGATGGGCACGAAATAAAAAAATGAAGCGCACTAAAAAATCATGCACTCCGGAACAACGGAAACGGCCTCACCCGCCATTCCCCCAAACCCTCTTTCCGACAACAGGTGTCACACAGCGGAAAAGCTGCTCCACAATATGTCGGACGGAAAAGGGGCTTCCACACAAATCTCTTCTTTCGACACAGGGTGTACAAAACGGATGCGGCGGGCATGCAGACAGATTCCCCCGTCGGGATTGCTTCGCGGCGCCCCGTATTTCAGATCGCCCTTGATGGGACAGCCCATTTGGGCCAACTGGCAACGGATCTGATGGTGACGGCCCGTCTTCAGGTCCACCTCCAACAGGTAATAACGTTCGCTCCGCCCCACCAGCCTGTAATCCAGAACCGCCTGCTTGGCTCCGGGCCTTTCGCGTCCGTAAGCGTAAGATTTGTTCTGCTTTTCATTACGCACCAGCCAGTGCACCAGTTCGCCTTCGGATGCCGGAGGACGATTCGCCACAATGGCCATATAGGTTTTATGCACCTCTTTCGTGCGGAACATCTCGTTCAGCCTCGTCAGCGCCTTGCTTGTACGTGCAAAAACCACCAGGCCGCTCACGGGACGGTCCAGACGGTGTACCACGCCGAGGAACACGTTCCCCGGCTTGTGATACTTCTGTCTGATATATTCCTTCACCATGTCGGCCAGCGTCACATCGCCGGTCTTGTCGCCTTGAACAATCTCCGAACTGCTCTTGCTGACAATGATGATATGGTTGTCTTCGTAGACTACGTTCATTCCCTATTACATGTTCATGCCACCGTCAATCTGAATAACCTGCCCGGACACGTATGCCGAGAGATCGGAAGCCAGGAAGAGCGCCACATTGGCCACATCGTCCGGTGTTCCGCCGCGACGCAAAGGAATCTTCTTGCACCATTCCGCACGCACATCATCCGACAAAGCTGCCGTCATGGCAGTCTCGATAAAGCCCGGCGCAATCGCATTGGCTCTGATACCCTTGGCTCCCATTTCCTGGGCGATGGACTTAGCCAGCGCGATCATACCGGCTTTGGAAGCCGAGTAGTTACACTGTCCGGCGTTACCGTGCACACCTACCACGGAAGCCATATTGATGATGGAACCGCCTTTCTGACGCATCATAATCGGAGTGCAGGCATGAATAAAATTGAACGCCGATTTCAAATTCACGGCAATAACGGCATCCCACTGCGCTTCCGTCATGCGAAGCATCAGACCGTCTTTCGTGATCCCGGCATTGTTCACCAGAATATCGATCGAACCGAAGTCTTCCTTTACCTGCTTCACCACTTCTTCCGTCTGTGCGAAATCGGCGGCATTGGAGGCATATCCCTTGGCCTTCACGCCGAAAGCCTCGATTTCCGCCTGAGTGGCCTGTCCGTTTTCATCAATCACCAAATCCGTAAAAGCCACATTCGCACCCTCAGCCGCGAATTTCAAGGCTATAGCTTTTCCGATACCGCGGGCAGCCCCCGTCACCAAAGCCGTTTTTCCTGTTAATAATCCCATAATCTTTTTATTATTTAATGGTTAAATGTTTCTATTCACCGCTCTCCGCGTAAGGCACGGTGTATTAATGTCTTCACCATACGGCGCGTTTCGAGTTTATCCAGTCCCTCTCCCAGGCGTCCATAAATGTAAGGCACCTCCAGCCCTTTGACACAATAGTGCATCACATCAGCCACAAGCGCCACATTATCCACACAGAAATCTCCCGAATTCACTCCTTCACGCAGCACACTGATGAAATACTCCGTCTCCTTCTGATCAAAATGCTTTCTCACTTTCTCCACCATCCAGATGTTACGGAAGAACTCCGCACGCAGGTTACCGTTACGCAACACCACATCTTTGATGGAACGCAAATGGACATAAATGATCTCTACCAGTTTCTCCTCCAGATCCATCCTCCTGTTCGCCACTTCCATCAACCGCGCGGAGAGTGTATCCAGTTCCGTTTCTATCACGGCAAAATAAATATCTTCTTTATTTTTAAAATAGGTATAAAGCGTACGACGCCCCTTGCCCGAAGCCACGGCGATATCGTTCATCGTCGTATTTTCCAGCCCCTGCTTGGCAAAAAGCCCGCGCGCCACGTCTACTAATCGTGCCTTTGTTTTAGAAACGGTCATAACTGTTACAAATGTAATCGAATTCTTCCACACGACAAACGTTTCCCGCATGAAAATTTATCTTTATACAGCTTTAATCCATATCTATTAATGCTTAAAAGACCATAATAACTTACTTCATTTTCATGTTTTTCGGAAAATATGCATCTTTTATTTGGCGAATTAAAAGAAAAACCATACCTTTGCACTCAGAAAAAGAAACAAGACCGCGGAGTGGAGCAGTTGGTAGCTCGCCAGGCTCATAACCTGGAGGTCGTTCGT
>CAJUGV010000004.1 GCA_910586505.1 uncultured Paraprevotella sp.
GCTACCGTATAATATTGCGGTTCTTCGGGTGCTGCAATGCCCTTCGCTATATCCACATGCTTCTTGGAATAGTACACCATGATGCCCTCTTTCTTCTTGGGAATGGCATTCTTGGAAACGAAACAGTAGATGGCGGATAAGGTCATGCCAAACTTCTCTTGCATTTCTTGTGTGGTGTACCATTCGGTAATATCAGGATTCGGGGCTTTCTTGGCGAAGTAAGCGTCTATATGTTTCTTGTTCCAATAGGTTTTGCCCCGATTGAAAGTCCGGGGGATGTTGTTCTTCTTGGCTACCGCAAATATCCAAGACTCGTTTACATGGTATTTCTCTTTGACTTCTGCGGTGGTGTAGAAGTCTGTGATAGGGGCTTTCTCTTTTGATTGTTTGTTCGCTGCTTCTTGAACAATAAAGTCTGTCATATCTTCTATGTCAGCTCTGCGAACAAGTGTTTTCCTTTCGAATCGGATTACCTTGATTACTCCATTGCGGATATAGCGATATATGGAAGTGCGCCCAACGTTTAATAGCTTGGCTACTTCTGACGGAGTAAGATACTCCTTGTTTAGATTGGGAGGCGTTTTTATACTTTTCCCTAATTCGTGTTGCAGACTTTCAATGCGCTGTTTTCTAACTCTGTCTTTATAGGCAAGGTTTGCGCATCGGTGTGAACAATACTCTGTGGTGGTCTTATAGGCTGTGAAAACAGCATTGCACCACTTACATCTTTTCTGAATGTCGATTCTACTACTCATTTTATTTATCCGTTTATTTCGCCAAATCTGTTTCATCGCGTACCACCACGTACCATGACGTACCAGTGTGTCCACGACCTTTCCGCCTAAAATCGGAGAGTAACAAGCGAGCAACAAATGCGGTACAAAAATGAGCTGAAAAAGCCCTATAAACGATAACCATCGCTTATAAGGCTAAAAAGAAAGGCGCTCAAAATGAACGCCTTAATAATCGTTGATGATAGATGCTAATCGTTAGTAATCACTACCTATTTGCCGATGCAGCATACATAGCTGCTTGAATGATAGATTATTGCAATTTAATCGGTAGAAAAGTTGTTTTTGAGACCTCTGAGACTTGTTTTTGAGGCTGTTTTACACTTTTTTCTCAATGAATCAGAACCATGAGGAAATATTGCATCCTCAATGAAGTTCACCTATCTTCTATCCGGCTACAAAGGTACAAAATTCCGTGATGTTTTCACCGATAATGTCAACTAAATGCAATAGATTTTCATGGATATTGTTTGCTGACCAAAAGAGAAAAAATCAGTTGAAGCCTTTTTCTTTTCTTCCCCTCTGTTTGACTTGACTTTATTGTCCGTGTATATAATAACGGTCATTAAAGTCAAGTTGAGAGTGGAGTCATATCTTTTTTTGGCAAGCAAAATAATTCTTTGATATGATGAGTGTATGATGAATAATTTGCATCGTTTGTAACGAATAACATATTATTTGTTGATTGGTGTATATGGTGCTTACAAACAACATTATAGCATTTAGTTTTTGCTCAAAATAGATTATGTATATGGTTAATTATGCCAAGACGTGCATTTTTCTATGTGTAATACATCATTAAATAAATAAAAAGTATTACTTTTGCCTATTATATGATAGGTTGATTATAGCAAAGTCATCGATATAGTCGCTTTGCACCTTAAAATAAGAAAATATGGCGAAGAATACGATGGGAACCAAACTTCCTCGAAAATTGGAGCAGAAGATGCAAATTGTAGGTGAGCAGATTAAGTTGGTTCGATTGCGCAGAAATCTGAGTGTGGCTCAGGTGGCTGAACGGGCTACCTGTTCTCCGTTGACCGCAGTTCGTATAGAGACAGGTGCACCGACCTGTGATTAGGTAGAGAGTAACGAAATAACAAAAAAGAAAGATAAATATGAAATACAAAAAAAGTCCTTTAGACTATTTCTTACAACAACGGATAAGTGACAATGCAAAAGAGCTAAAAAATACTCTTAATGAAACATTGCAAATGGAGCAAAATTGTCTAGAGCAAATACATCTAAGCATAAATCATTGTAAAATAATATTGCTGTCTGTGAAGAGCAAATTAAAAAATGTAGTATGGCGTCTTTGTCTATCTATGAAGCTAAGAAATTTGCATTCAAAGACAATCTAACCATATGGAATACGATGGGACATATTCAAATGACAAGTATTGAAATGAAGGAATATTTGAAGCGCTTGTCTGTTAAAGATGTTGACGAATGGGAGCAACGAACTGTTATTAAGTCGGCATATACAGCTATATATGAAACTTCAAAAAAGTTAGTTGATACTACTGGTGATATTATTAAATTTATTAAGGATCGTTTCCCAAGTTATGACTATGGAGCATTTACTGCTGCAAGAAAAGAACTTACCAAGTTTAGAGAGGAAAACACAGCCGAATTAACTCGTGTTAGAAAGGGAATAGATGCTCATAGGGATGTAGAAGTAAGTGCACAGATAGATATTATAGAAAGATTGCATTTGGCTGAAGCGGTGCAATTAATTACTAACTACGGAAATATTGTTAATAAGCTTGGCAATGTAACAAGTCCGATTATAGAATTGGGTGTAAAAAGATTGCAAGTATGCTTCTAAATTCTATACTTTATGGAATAAACGGTATAAGACAATATCTTCATAATGTATTATTAAATAAACAAAAAGCATTATCTTTTCATATTATATGAAGGGTTGATTATGACAAAGAATACAATGGGAACCAAACTTCCCCGAAAATTGGAGCAAAAGATGCAGATTGTAGGCGAGCAGATTAAGCTAGCTCGTTTACGTAGGAATCTGAGTGTAGCTCAGGTGGCAGAACGGGCTACCTGTTCACCGCTTACTGTGTCTCGAATTGAAAAAGGTATTCCAACTGTTGCTATAGGAATTTATATGCGTGTGCTGTATGCTTTGCAGCTCGATGATGATATTTTACTGCTTGCCAAAGAAGATAAAATGGGAAAAGCTTTGCAAGATTTGAGTTTGAAAACAAGAGAACGTGCATCCAAGAAAGAATAATCTATGAAAAAGTTGTGTGTATATGCCGATTTCGATTGGCTCAAAGAAGTGGAACTCATTGGCGAACTAGGCTATGAGTCTCTTCGTGGTGCGGATAGCTATAGTTTTACGTTCAATAATGAATGGTTAAGGCAGCACAGCAATCTGTTTTTGAGTGACGACCTGAATAATTACCCGGGACAACAATATACACAACCGGACAAGGATATATTCGGATGTTTTTCTGATGCTTTGCCGGATCGTTGGGGACGTACTTTGTTGTTGCGCCGTGAGCAAATTGCAGCGGCGGAAGAAAAACGACCAATACGGAGATTGTCATCCTTCGATTTCTTGACTGGTATTGATGATTTCTCCAGAATGGGTGGATTCCGTTTTAAGGAAGACATCGATGGCGAATTTATCAATGTAAGTGAATCGTTGAAAATTCCACCTTTGACGGATATTCGGGAACTGATTACAGCCAGTGCCGAGATAGAGAAATGTGAAGAAAACAATATGCTCCCTGATAGGAAATGGATTGCACAACTTGTGCAACCGGGAACATCGTTGGGAGGTGCAAGACCTAAAGCCAATGTAATAGACACGGATAAAACTCTATATGTTGCAAAGTTCCCATCACGTAAAGATGATTACGATGCCGGACTTTGGGAACATTTCAGCCATTTGCTTGCTATAAAGGCAGGGATAAATGCGGCGACAACAAAGGTGCTGACAACAGGAGAGAAATACCATACATTGCTCTCGAAGCGTTTTGACAGATCACAAGAAGGCAAGCGGATTCATTTTGCATCAGCAATGACCTTGTTGGGACTGGAAGATGGAGATAATGCAACAAATGGACATGGCTATCTGGATATGGTTGACTTTATCCTCCAGAATTGTACAGATGTAGAGCGCAATTTACAAGAACTCTATCGCCGTGTGGCGTTCAATATCTGCATAGGCAATAGCGATGACCATTTCCGCAATCACGGTTTTCTCTTGACTGCAAAAGGGTGGACATTGTCACCAGCATACGATATGAATCCAACGCTGAATGAATATCAAAGTCTGCTCATCTCCGCTGATTCCAATAAGGCGGATTTGAGCATTTTGCTCGATGCTTGCGAGAGTTATATGCTCAATTTCAAAACTGCAAAAAAGATAGTTTCAGAGGTGATTGATGCAGTGAAAAATTGGCGAGAATTGGCAATCCGATTAGGGCAATCCAAAAGAGAAATGGAAATGTTTGCTGGAGTGTTGGAGAGAAGAATTAAAAGAGATGAATAAAAGATATTGTTGAACTTTATGAGATAGATAACTAATTAAATTTTGTGATTTGATTTTTATCAAATAGTAAAGTGGCAATATCTATCGGTTTAGATATAATCAAAATGTCAAAGGAAAAACAACATATTCCACCATTTACCTTTATTGACCTATTTGCAGGTTTGGGAGGTTTTCATCAGGCGCTTAGTGCGCTTGGTGGCAGGTGCTTGTTTGCTTCTGAATTGAAAGAAGACTTGCAACAGCTTTATAGCCTTAACTTTCCTAATGTGGTGATAAAAGGTGATATAACTAAGGTTGACATAGAGGAGGACATTCCGCACCATGATGTGTTGTGTGGTGGTTTTCCATGTCAGCCATTCAGCAAAGCAGGTAATCAAGAAGGCTTCAATGATGCACAAGGACGAGGCAATATGTTCGATTACATCATGAAGATTGTTCACCATCATCGTCCAAAGTTTGTTTTCTTGGAGAATGTGGCCAATCTCAAAACCCACGACGAAGGCAATACATGGAAAGTAATCGAGAAAAAATTAAAGGACGCAGAGTACCTGGTTTACGAAAGCATTCTGTCACCTCATGAGTTTGGATATCCGCAGCATCGTAAGCGTATCTACATTGTAGCCATACGTGAAGACCTTCGTATGCCTGAATACAAATTTCCAGAACCAAATAATGCAGTATGTGACATCCATACTGTCATTGACGAGGCGGATACCAACGTACAGATGATTAAGCAGGAAACCCGTCATCAACTTGATATTTGGGAAGAGTTCCTGCATCACGTTACAGAAAGTGGACATACTGTTGGTGGCTTTCCTATCTGGACAATGGAATTTGGCGCAACTTACAATTTCGAGGGTAAAAAGCCCAAGCTACAGTCGGTTGCAGAGTTGAATGGCAAGCGAGGAAAGTTTGGACAAATCATAAAAGGCTTAACCATAGAAGAGTGTCTTGCTCAACTTCCCGTCTATGCCCAACCAAACAAACGTGAGAAGGAAGGTGAAACTGAATTTCCTGATTGGAAAAAGAAATACATACGCCTGAATAGACAATTCTACGAAGATAACAAGACGTGGCTCAAACCATGGATGAATAAAATCAAGGATTGGCAAAACAGCCACATCAAGTTTGAGTGGAATTGTGGCAAGGCTGTGGAGTTTACTCTTGAAGACAAACTCATCCAATTCCGTGCTTCTGGCATTCGTGTTAAGTTGGCGACATTCGCACCTGCCTTAAATTTGGTTGGTACTCAGATTCCTATTCTTCCATGGATAGAGGGCACACCGAGAAAGGGGTCAAAGGATGCAAGCCGAGGAAGATACCTGAGTGTCAAGGAAGCAGCCGCATTGCAAGGTATGGATAGTATCCGCTTTGGTTCGGATGAATTCCAACTTTCCAACACTCGTATTTATGAGGCATTAGGTAATGCCGTGAATGTACAAATCGTAAGGTTAATCGCAGAAAAATTCCTGAGTCATGAGTGAACATAAGAAATACACCAGCATCAAACTGAATGCGAGGGTTTATAACACATACAAAACTCGTCCAAATACTATTCCTCATGCATTAGGCGAGTTTATAGACAATGCTATTGGCTCGTATCAGCAGAACAAGGAACGTCTTATTGAAAACGAACCAAATTATAAACTGCACATTGATATCAACATTGAATGGGTGGACAAAAAGACGACTAAAATCACCATTCATGACAATGCTGCAGGTATTTCCGAGCACGCGTATCAGACTGCTTTCGAACCTGCTCACAAGCCCGAAGACGATAAAGGCTTGAATGAGTTTGGTATGGGTATGAAGGATGCTGCTCTGTGGCTTGGTGACACTTGGCGCGTAGTATCTTCAGCATTGGGTGAACCGATAATGCGTGATCTCACATTTGACCTAAAGAAGGTTGCAGATCAGAATCTCACCTCATTGCCATACGATGAAACGGAGGAAGAGACATGGAAGCATGGTACCACGATTGAAATCACCAACCCTACACATAACGCACCTGTTCAAACCAAACTTCAGAAAATACAGGAAGACATCAGCGGTATCTACCGAGAATTCTTGCGTAATAACGAAATCGAAATCCGTATCAATGACGACATCCTTGAATTCGAAGAGTACGAAGTGCTTAATGCTCCGTACTATACAACGCCAAAAGGAGAATCTCAGGAGTGGAAGGTAGAATTTGATACAGGTCTCATCATGGGCAGATACCGTATTCATGGTTTTGTTGGCCTTCTCGAACAGATGAGCAAACGCCAGCGCGGTATTGTGCTGTTACGTAGAGGACGTGTTATCCGAGGCGAAGATGAAAACAGTTGTTATGAGCCAAAGGAAATCGTGAGTGCAACGGCAAGCAGCCCTCGTGCTAAACGAATCTTTGGTGAGATGTTCTTGGAAGGCTTTGAGGTCTCTCATGACAAGAGCGAGATTATGGATATGGACGCTCTTGACTCTATCATGCCGGAGGTGCGCAAGATGTTGAAGGTCGGCGAATACGACTTACTTGCTCAAGGTGATAACTACAGAAAAAAGGACATCGCAAAAGAAGTTAAGTCACTTGTAGGCAAGCATAAGGAAAACAAAAAACCTATCAGTATTGATGTTACTGAAAAACCAGTCAAGCAACCAGAGGTTGAGCCGCAGTCAATCGTAGAAGAAATCATTAAGGAGGCTTATGCCATCAAGGATGAACTTTATACGCTTGAAGTACACTTTGTGAATGAGGGAGAAGACCTCTTTTGGCTTGACACCTCAGAGGAAGAGGAAAAGGTTCTCAAATGTATGGTTAACTGCAACCATAAGTTCTTTGAGACCTACCCAGTCAAAAAGTCAGGTCAGAGTTCTGTTCGCTTGCTGATGGCTCTTGCTGTTGCTAAATATTGTCACCAATGCGATGATGTTGATGACATGGTAGAACGCTTTAATGAAATCCTTGGAAAAATCTAGCATATGAGTACCACTATAATAAAATTGAAATCCAAACATAAGCCGTTGCAGGTTATCAATCCAGCAGGTGATTTGTTTGAGTCGTTTGCAGCATATAAGGGTATGGAAGGTGAAAGTCTTTCTAATCTCAGAAATGAAACCGCTCACATCCTTAGTTTCTGCAATAAGCATGACGATACTAAAGCGAAATCCGTAACGCATCTAGCATTCGGATACGTACAGAGCGGTAAGACAATGTCATTTACCGCCCTTACCGCTATGGCTCGCGATAATGGATATAGGTTGATTGTTTACCTTGCTGGTTCTGCCAAGAATCTATGTGATCAAACCTACGATAGACTTAGAACAGACTTATTTGACCGTGACTCTCACCATTACCGCATGGTTAAGGAAGACAAACAGATGGCTGACAGCATCCGAAAAGGTATGTTGCTTAGCAAGAAGCCTATTCTGTTAATTCCTATTCTGAAGCATTATACGCACATTGATGCTCTTACTAAAGTTTGCAAAACAGAAGTATTCAAGAATGCTCTGAAGGGTGAAACGGTGATTATTATTGACGATGAGGCAGATCAGGCTTCATTGAATAATTATGGCTATCAGAATAGCAAGACTGGCGAGTTCAAAATGTCGAGGACGTACGAGTCAATCCTTAAACTTCGCTTGGCTTTGCCCGGTCATTCATACGTCCAGTACACAGCCACACCACAAGCTCAGATACTTATAAGTATTGACGATATTCTTTCGCCAAAGTCTCATACAGTTCTTTCTCCTGGTGCTGCTTATACTGGTGGAAAACTCTTTTTCAAGAATGAACCTGCAAACATTGTAGGAGGATCTTTAATCAAAAAGATACCCAACGATGAGGCTTACCACGTTCGTAATAATGACTTAGACAAGATGCCGCCAAGCCTTCACGAAGCACTATGGTTTCATGTGATGACAACGGCCATTCTTGTACACTTACAGGAGAAAATCCAATACTTGTCAATGATGGTTCATCCTGATAATCCAGTCAAGTCGAGTGCCAAGTTCAGAGATTGGGTTAAGGATGAACTTGAGAGGTATTCAAAATATCTGCTCAAGCCAGAAGGTCATGACAGCAGGCGCAGAATTATTACTGAACTCAAGGATAAGATTTATCCTGAGGTGATAAAGTACATGGATAAGGATGAAATACCTCCTTTTGATGATGTATTACCATTTCTTAGTGATGCTATCAATGACTGCCAACTCCATTTCGTTAACAGCAAGAAGGATGGCGAAAAGGAAATTGATTGGAGCCTTGGCTCAATGCACATTCTATTCGGAGCTCAGTTGCTGAACCGTGGATTCACTATCAACAATCTTTCCACGACCTACATGCCTCGTCATACTGTTGGAGTTGCAACTGCTGATACCATTGAGCAGAGATGTAGGTTCTTTGGTTACAAGATGAAATACATAAAGTCTTGTCGCGTCTATTTACCCGAACAGTCAATAACCAACTATGTTGATTATGTTGACAATGAGGAAGAACTACGTACCATTCTAAAAAACTCAGATACTCTGAAAGAAGCAGGTCACGCTCTCATGTCATCGCCAAATCTTCAGCAATGCCGAAAGAATGTACTGCCATCTGACCTTGTTAAGACAACAATGGACGGAAACTGTAAGATGGAGGCGTTTGACAATCCGGATGTTATTCAACACAACAATTCAGTCGCTGCTGCATTTGTCAAGAAACTTGAAAAAGAGAAGAATATATCCCACACACTTTACAAGAGTACGACTAAACAGCGTGAGCATCGAGTCTGGAATTTAACCATCGACGAGGCTGTAGATTTCTTGCTTGATTTCCAGTTTGCAAGTGTAGCTGAGGCGGTTCGCAGAGATAATACAGTCAGATACATCAAGTACCTTGCAGCTTGGCCAGGCTGTAAAATTGATCATGTTGAGTTCATGCAAATGGCATACGATGGTAAGCCGATGCGACGTTCGTTCAATCCAGATAAGGCAAAGATAAAATCGACATTCTACACTGGTGCAGACAAGGATTCATCGATTTATCCTGGTGATCAGAATGTACACATGTCAGAAGACACCATCACCATTCAGTTGTATAACTTTGAGTTGACACCATGTTTTCCAAACAGACCTACAGCTCATACATTGTCTATCAACTACCCAAAGAAATTGAGTACGGCATATTGTACGAATAACCAAGAGATTGAGGATATCGATACACTGTTCAAAGAAATCGAAGAAGAATATGAAAGTAACACCTGAAGAATTGTATAAGCAGTTTTCTGCACTTGCTCTACCTGTAAACGATGCTACCAATGTTGTTTCAATAGATGGTACTTGTCATAAATTGGGCAAAACGAAGGATGGTTATCCTGAGTTCTACATTTGCTCGGATGGCAAAGAGGGGCATCCGAAAAGTACACCATTGGAGAACCTTGATGTCTACTACGATTCGCCATGTTCAATTTGTGAGGATGGTGTAACCAAGCAGCAATGCTTTAGTGTGCTTTCCTTAAGGCGCACCGGAGATTCTTTGTATTTGTACTTCATTACTATAGTATTGCGTATCATAGAAACTCTGCCATCTGTACCTACGAGCCGAAAACTCGCAGTAGAGTTTGATTCTCTGATTAGCATTTTCTCGCCTTCTCACAAATATGATGAGAATAAAGCTAAAGGGTTGTGGGGCGAACTGTTGGTTATTGAACAAAGCCAGATGCCAGAGATGCTGATTGACGCTTGGCATAGAAATGCAAACGATAAGTTTGATTTCACGATGGGCAAAGACAAAATTGAGGTAAAGAGTACAGCAAGCGAAGAACGCAAGCATGCTTTCTCGATTGGTCAATTAAATCCGTCCAAGAACTCGAATCTTGTGATTGCCTCCATCATGGTGCGTCCATCTGCTTTGTCGGATACAGGTCTTAGCATAAAGGACCTTTATGACAAGTTGCAGGCAAAGATTCATTCTACTCAGACGAAGTTGAAACTGTTGAAAGGCATTGCGAGTATCATAGGCATAGAGTCAAACGCTTTCTACTCGTTGGCATTTGACTATGCTACAGCTTGTGATACTCTGCAGTTCTACGAGGCGAGTACTATCCCTCACATAGATTCAGATGCTGTGCCAGTTGGCGTAAGTGAGGTATCTTTTGCATCTGACCTTAAAGGCATAGAATGTTTGAACTGCGAATCTCAAATAGTTAAAGAAAGTTCATTGTATAAATCACTTTTCTAAATGCCAAGATTAGGAAGAAAGAAAATAAAGGCACTTCTCGAAGAGCACTTGAATAATTCTTCATGCCAATATGGTATAGGAGGAGAGAATCCTATGCTTTTGGTTATAGAAGATCGTGTTTTCACCATCTTCCTAAAACCTATTGGGGATGTGTGTTACGAGAATGAAAATGAGTCAACAAGAGTTCAACTACCTAAACGTGACTATTTCAACAAGATGAAGGTTTCAAAGCGACCATTCTTGTTGATGGGTTTTGACTTGGAGAATAGCGTCTTTGTTGTTTGGAATCCCTCCAACACAAAGGAACGTCTTAACACAAAGAAGAATCTTTCATTCTACTGCCGACTCAGCGCTCAACGAGAAGCCAAGAAGAAGCAACTACCTGTACGATGCAACCTTACCAATGGTGAGTTTGTCTGGGTAGTACCAATGACATTTATCGCCGAGTTTCTCATGTACATAGAGGATTATTTTGTTCTTCCTGATGCGTGCGACTATAAAATAACAGAAGGTGAAGTTTATTCTATTGTGGATGAATGTCAGGAGCTATTCAGCGTTGACGTGAATGATGTCATCGATGAGAGCGGAAAGGTAGTAGCCATTAAGAATCCAGCTATACTGAAGGAACTTAAGGTGGCACGTTCAAGCGGTAAACCATTTGCAGAGTATGATGTATTGTACAAATACTACGAAGACAAGAAATCAATAATGAGGCTTTCTGAATGGGCGCAACTGTTGAATGCAATAAATACCAACGATGAAAATGAGAACTAAAGAAAAGTTATACATATTTATAAAGATTCGGAGTTATTTGAATGTTAAAAGGGTCGGTTCTTTCTAACATATCATATAGTTGTTGATTCCTAAATACGGACAATGGAATGGAACGCAATCGGAGTAGAGATATAGAGGAACGACAACAGCTAACTTCAATGGGATGGCATTGTATTACCGTTTGGGAATGTCAGTTGAAACCAAAAATCCGCCAACAGACTTTAGATGCTTTGGAATATACGCTTTGCCATATTTATCTTGAAGACAGAAGAATCAAATCTTATAAGACAACTGAAGAAGAATATAGTATGGTGGCAGAATCCGTTGAAAATTATGGCAAATCGAAATGAATATCATGAAAATGATAATCTGAAATATGGCAAAAAACATAGAAATACGAAATAGTACAGCTGAGTTTCTCATCTTCATGCTTGAAGGTAAAGAGGATGGGATTCAAGTGATGTATAAGAGTGAGACCATTTGGATGACACAAAAGGCGATGGCGCAGCTTTTTGATTGCTCAACTGACAATATTAGTCTGCACTTAAAAAACATATTTGCATCTGGGGAACTTGTCAAAGATTCAGTTGCCGAGAAAAACTTGGCAACTGCCGCTGACGGAAAAAACTATCAAACAATGTTCTATAATCTCGACGCTATTATCAGTGTCGGATATCGTGTCAATTCTGTTCGTGCCACTCAATTCCGGCAGTGGTGTACGTTTGTCCTCCGCCAGTTCGCTATCCGTGGATATGTGCTTGATCATAAGCGAATGGAGAACGGGGCTTTCTTAGGTGTAGATTACTTTGAACATTTACTTGCCGAAATAAGGGAGATAAGGCTGAGTGAGCGTCGTTTTTATCAGAAACTGACCGATATTTATGCTACGGCTATAGACTATAACAAAGATGCTCCGACAACTCGTCTTTTCTTCAAGAAGGTACAGAACAAAATGCACTATGCTGTGCATGGGCATACCGCTGCGGAGCTGATAGTCGAACGAGCCGATGCAAATAAGGAACATCTGGGATTGACCACTTGGGAAAATGCTCCGAATGGAAAAATTGTCAAAACTGATGTGTCTGTTGCAAAAAACTATTTGCGAGAAAAAGAATTGGAAGAAATGGGCAGAATAGTCAATGCGTCCCTTGATATGGCAGAAAGTATGGCTATGCGTCATATACCTATGACAATGGAAGATTGGGCAAAGCGAATAGACAAATTCATTAATTTATTTGAGAGCCCGATATTACAAGATAACGGACAGGTTCCTGCCGAATATGCCAAAGAGTTTGCTGAATCTGAGTTTGAAAAGTACAGGATTATTCAAGACCGTCTTTTCCAATCTGACTTTGATAAATTTGAAGATAATAGTCTTCCTGCATTGGATATTGAATAGTTATAATGTCATTTTGAGGTTGGCAAAATCGCCTTTGGGATATGGCAGATTCATGTCGTTAAATTGGCAAGCGTTCGAACAATAGTTCTGTGTTCATCATTTAGTATCTGCATTTATGGTGGCCGACGTTACTCCAGGATACCACTTAAAAGCAAGAAAAGAGTTCACATAAGAGTTCATAAAAGAACTAGTAGGGTTCATAAAAGAGTTCGTATAATGGGCAAGCCCAGGGAGCAATTAAGTGTGCAAATTTCGCTTTTTGTCGAGAAAGACGAGGAAGAGGCTGGCGAAAAGAAAAAGAGCTTAAATAACGCTATTTTTCATCCAATCAGCTTGCTGGAAAATTGGCATTCTCAAACGACCTATTGGTCGCTTGGGGTATTAGGCTCTTATCCTAAGATATAACTTATGTAGTTTATTTATAATGTATTATGCTATTATTTATATTCTTCAAGTAACAAAATAGTATCATATTATAAGAAAACAATAACATCATAATACAAAGGAGGGACTCTTCTATAAACAGAAGAGTCCCTCCTTTGTATTTTTAGAGATACTTTTGTTACGAAATCCCTATATTTTGTACCCGATACTCTTTAGGTGTGCATCCCGTCACCTTCTTGAACCAACGGCTGAAATGCTGCGGATAAGGGAAGCCTAACTCGTATGATATTTCACTGATAGACTTCCGAGTGTTAAATATACGCTCTTTGGCTATATTCAGCGTTTTCTGCTGGATATGTTTCAGTGCCGACATTCCAGTTTCCTTTTTGACAAGGTCGCTGAAATAGTTGGCTGAAAGGCATAGCTTATC
This sequence comes from uncultured Paraprevotella sp., assembly GCA_910586505.1. Lineage (GTDB taxonomy): Bacteria > Bacteroidota > Bacteroidia > Bacteroidales > Bacteroidaceae > Paraprevotella. The sequence continues at coordinate 13,498 of CAJUGV010000004.1, forward strand.
CGCACAATACTGTACCGATGGCATCCCATTTTTGGCAGAAGTATCTGAAGCAAAATAATCATCCAAAAGATTCTCGAAACGAGTCAGGATATCGTGATTGGCATTTTCACGGGTGATAAATTGGCGGTCATAGAAGCGAATGCAATAGTCAAGCAGTAATTTGACGTTGTCTATAATCAGCGACTTGCTATGTTTGTCAATCGGATATTGGAGTTCCTGGCGAACTTTCTCCATACATTCGATAACCGTCCGGCGTTCCTGTTCCGACAAATGCAGGGCTTCATTGGCATTGTATGAGAAGTAAGAGTATTCTTTGATAAGGCTTGCCAATGGTGTGCCTCGTAAAAGTTCAGGATGAAAAGCCAACACCCATCCTTCGGGTTGGTGCAACACCCCGTCATCTTCCGACCCCATTACCTGACCGGGAGCAAGAAACAGCATGGCTCCCTGTTGATAGTCATAAATGCTTTGACCATATCTCAAATTACCGCAATCCGTATCTTTCAGCAAAATTGCATACACGTTATATAGTTTCTTGCAAAACCGTAACGGCTTTGCACGTTTTCCCTCAATGACACTGACTAACGGATGAGAGGTTTCTATTCCAAAATAATCATTGTACTGCTGGACTGTATCTATTTTCATTACTCCATTCATAGCTTGTTCTATTAGTATTGCAAAATTACTTATTTATCGGCAAAAATAGTGTATAAATGCAAGTCGGAATGTATCAGAATTATAGATGATATTACCATTTTCACAGATGCAGTATGCAGAACGATAAAATTGGTCTTTCTATCCGTGAAATTGATACATCACAGGCTGATTATTCCGCCTACTTTTGTACCATGAATCATTAAAACGCAATGGATATGAAAAAGTTATTGGTATGTATCGCTTGTGCTTTATTTTGCATAAGCGGCAATTATGCCCAAAATAAGGAAAGTATGTTGAATTTGAAAGAAAGACAAATCGCCGCAATCAGTGGAAGTGCGGCAAAGGGAGATAAGCCGGGACTGACTACGGCTCTGACTGCCGGATTGGATGCCGGACTGTCTGTGAATGAAATCAAAGAAGTGCTTGTTCAACTCTATGCTTATTGCGGTTTCCCCCGTAGCATGGGTGCGTTGAACACATTTATAGGTGTCTTGCAAGAGCGCAAGGCACAAGGTATCAACGATGCTGAGGGGGCATTACCTACCTTGCAAGATGTAAGCAGAAGTGTGGAATATGGGGCTGCCAATCAGCGCAAACTATTCGGACGTGATGCACAAGGTGCTGTATTGGCATTTGCTCCGGCAATCGACCAATACCTTAAAGCGCATCTTTTCGGAGATATTTTCGGACGTGATAATCTGGATTGGAAGACAAGGGAATTGGCAACTATCGCCATGCTTGCCGCAATGGACGGTGTGGAAAACGAGTTAAAAGTACATATCGCCCATGGGAAATATAATGGTCTGACAGATACGCAGGTCGATGAAATCATTACGCTTGTCCGTGCTTCCGAATGGGAACCGGAATCTCCAAAGACATTCATAGCAGATGATAAGGTAACGGTAAAAAAAGTATTCTACAAGAACCGTTATGATATTATATTGGCTGCTGACCTTTATATGCTGGCAGATATGGATATAAATGCCAAGCACCCTGCACTGGTCATCGGGCATCCGTTTGGAGCCGTCAAAGAACAGTGTGCCGGATTGTACGCACAGGAAATGGCTAAACGTGGTTTTGTCACACTGGCTTTCGATGCGTCCTATCAAGGCGAAAGTGGTGGCACACCCCGTCATACGGTATCGCCCGATGCTTTGGTGGAAGATTTCAGTGCTTCTGTGGATTGGCTCGGCATACAGCCATTTGTCGATAGAGAACGGATTGGTGTAATAGGAATTTGCGGAAGCGGCGGTTTTTCCGTATGTGCCGCATCCATAGACCCTCGCATCCGTGCATTGGCTACGGTAAGCATGTACGATATGGGACGTGCCACACGTAACGGGTTGGGCGATGCAATGACCGATGAGCAACGTAAGGCGATGTTTTCCGAAGTTGCCCGGCAGCGTTGGCGTGAAGCGGAAGGTGAAGAACCACGCATCCGTTTCGGTACTCCTGAACAACTTCCGGAAAATGCCAACGAGGTACAAAAAGAGTTTTACGGTTATTACCGCAACCCCGAACGTGGACTGCACCCTCGCTATCTCGGCACACGATATACAAGCATGGCAACTCTGACGAATTTCTACCCATTTGCCCAGATCAAGGAGATTTCGCCCCGTCCTGTCCTCTTCATCGCCGGAGAAAATGCCCACTCGCGCTATTTCAGCGAGGATGCTTACAAACAGGCTGGCGAACCGAAAGAGTTATATGTCGTCCCCGATGCCAATCATGTGGATTTATACGACCAAACGGATAAGATACCTTTTGACAAACTGACTGATTTTTTCGGTAAACATTTGACAGAAACTAATAATGAATAAGACGATAGATATGAAAACAGAACAGAATAACGAAATGAGCCGCCGCGGTTTCTTGAAACGGACGGTATTGGCAAGTGCGGCAATCTGCATCGCACCGACATTGGAAAAAGTAACGGCAGCCGAAAAAGCCATTACGGGTAAATCCATAGCATCCGGTGCAACTATTCCGGCAAGTATGGCGGCTGTCCGCACACGACGCACATTGGGTAGCGGTAGTGCGGCATTTTCCGTATCCGCAATGGGATATGGCTGTATGGGACTGAACCATAACCGCAGTCAATATCCGAGCAAGGAAAAGGAAATTGCATTGGTACGTGAAGCTGTAGAACGCGGCGTTACCCTTTTCGATACGGCAGAGAGTTATGGTTATCACGTCAATGAAAAGTTGGTCGGTGAAGCCTTGAAAGGCTATACCGACCGGGTATTTGTATCATCGAAGTTCGGACATAAGTTCGTGAACGGCGTACAAGTGAAAACCGAAGAAGACAGCACTCCGGCAAACATTCGCCGTGTGTGCGAAAACTCCCTGCGCAATCTCGGAGTGGAAACACTCGGTATGTTCTACCAACACCGCATAGACCCGAACACACCTATCGAGGTAGTGGCGGAAACGTGCGGCGAACTTATCAAAGAGGGTAAAATCCTGCATTGGGGAATGTGCGAGGTGAATGTCGATACCATCCGCCGCGCCCACCGCATTTGTCCCGTTACGGCTATCCAAAGCGAATATCACTTCATGCACCGCACGGTCGAAGAAAACGGCGTATTGGCTCTTTGTGAGGAACTGGGCATCGGTTTCGTTCCTTACAGTCCGCTGAACAGAGGTTTCCTCGGTGGTATGATTAACGAATACACGCAATTCGACACCTCTAATGACAACCGCCAAACCTTGCCACGTTTTCAGCCCGAAGCCATTCGTGCCAACTATCGCATTGTGGAAGTATTGAACGCTTTCGGACGGACAAGGGGTATTACCTCGGCACAGGTGGCATTGGCTTGGTTGATGAACAAAAAACCGTTTATAGTTCCCATTCCCGGCACAACCAAACTCTCGCATTTGGAAGAAAATCTGAGGGCTTGCGACATCATGTTCTCGGTAGAAGAAATGACGGAATTGGAAAAGGCAGTAGCCGCAATTCCGGTTGTCGGTAGCCGTTACGATGCCTTGCAAGAATCGAAAATACAGAAATAACGCATGCGAAAGATAATCTTCTATATGGCTGTCGTTGCTTTATTATCAAATTGCAACACCCACAACGTAAATGTCTTGCAGATAGCCGAACAAGGCAGTTTCGCCGTAGGCGGCACGGTATTGACCGATTCATTGGGACGCAGCTACCACGGTGACCATGCCTATGTGTTCTATCAAAAGCCTGTCGATGCACGGAAATATCCACTTGTTTTTGCACACGGAGTAGGTCAGTTCTCCAAAACGTGGGAAACTACACCTGACGGACGGGAGGGATTTCAGAATATCTTCCTACGGCGTGGTTTCTCTACCTACCTTGTTGACCAACCCCGGCGTGGCAATGCAGGGCGTAGCACGGAAGCAGTTACTATATCTCCTGCCTTTGATGAAGAAGAATGGTTCAACCGTTTCCGTGTAGGGATATACCCCGATTATTTCGAGGGCGTACAATTCAGCCGTGACAAAGAAGCTCTCAATCAATATTTCCGTCAAATGACACCAAATGTCGGCTCGGTGGATTTTGAGGTCTATTCCGATGCCTATGCCGCCTTGTTCAATAAAATTGGTCCGGCGATATTCGTTACCCACTCGCAAGGTGGTCCGGTAGGTTGGTACACCTTGCTCAAAACGGACAATATCAAGGCGATTGTTTCCTACGAACCGGGTGGTGGTATTCCATTTCCGGAGGGGCAAGTACCCGAAGAAGGAAAGATACTGACCCTATCGAAGAAAACGGAAGGGGTGGAAGTGCCGATGTCCGACTTTATGAAGTACACAGAAATTCCGATTATCGTCTATTATGGCGACAATCTGCCTGAAACGGACGAACGACCGGAACTATACGAATGGACACGCCGTCTGCACCTGATGCGCAAGTGGGCTAAGATGCTCAACGATTTGGGCGGTGATGTGACGGTAATACATCTGCCGGAAATCGGTTTACATGGAAATACGCATTTCCCATTCTCTGACTTGAATAATATTGAAGTGGCGGATTTATTATCAAAATGGCTATATGAAAAGAATTTAGACTAATAATTACAAGTATGAAAATGATTAATCTTTTATTCACCGCATTATTATTCTGTATCGTATCATGCAGTAGCGGAATATCAGCAGAAGAAATACCGACACCTGACCGCCCAACAACGGAAGCAGGCAAAACGCTGATCGTCTATTTCTCGTGGAGTGGCAATACTCGTGCCGTAGCAAACACTATCCAAGAACTGACGGGCTGCGATATTGTAGAAATAGAAGTCGAAGAACCTTATTCTTCGGTATATAATGAAGTTACAGCACGTGCCCGGCAAGAGCTGGATAATGATATTCGTCCGGCATTGGTTACACAAGTCGAAAATATAGATGAATACGATACACTGATTGTCGGAACACCTATTTGGAGCAGTCGGCTTGCACCTCCTGTAAAAAGTTTCTTGGCTATGTATGACCTCACTGGAAAGAAAATCGCTCCGTTCTGCACGCATGGCGGTAGTGGAACAGCGCAAAGTGTAAACAATATCCGTTCCGTCTGTCCCGATTCCGAAATCCTGCAATCATTGGCTATATCAAGTAGTCAAGCGAAAAATGCACGGATCAGTATAGAACGGTGGCTACAAACCATTGGTTTAGTCGAATAATCTAAAAACGTATTATGATACCTTTATTTATCGGCGGTCTGGGTATGCAGGAAGTGCTGCTGATCGCATTGGTCGTGCTGCTATTCTTCGGCGGCAAGAAGATTCCCGAACTGATGAAAGGACTGGGAAAAGGCGTCCGTTCGTTCAAGGAAGGGATGAACAATATCGAGAAAGAAATCGAAGAAAAACCAGAGAAGAAAGAGTAAGCGGATGGCGGCGAATACGGACAGACAATCTTTCTGGGATCATCTCGACGTGTTGCGGGCGGCTATCGTGAAAAGTCTGCTCGTGGCCATTGTGTTCGGCGTGGCGGCATTCTGTTTCAAGGAGGAACTGTTCGCCGTCATCCTCGCACCCAAAGATGCCGACTTCATTACCTACCGCCTGCTCTATGCGCTCAGCGGTCTGGTGACGGAGGCCGGTGCACCGGATTTTCTCGTGAAACTCATCAACACGGGATTGGCCGAACAATTCATTATCCACATGAAAGTCGCATTATGCGCCGGAATCCTCTGTGCGTCGCCTTACATCCTCTACCAGTTGTTCCGTTTCGTATCGCCGGCCTTGTACGTCAATGAGCGGAAATATGTGGTACGGGTAGTCGGAGGCGGCTATGCCATGTTCGCCTTGGGTGTGGCGGCCAGCTACTTTCTGGTTTTCCCGTTGACGTTCCGTTTCTTGGGAACCTATCAGGTCAGCGGTGAGGTGGAGAACATGATTGCCCTGCAATCCTACATTTCAACGCTGATGACCATGTCGCTGGCAATGGGACTTGTTTTCGAAATACCGATTCTCTCGTGGCTGTTTGCCAAATTGGGATTGCTATCAGCCGGTTTCATGCGCAAATACCGCAAACACGCCATTGTGGTCATTCTTGTGATGGCTGCCATTATTACACCGACCTCTGATGTCTTCACGCTGTCGCTGGTCGCATTGCCGATGTGGTTATTGTATGAGGTAAGTATTCTTATCGTAAATAAAACGACACACAAAGATACTCGGACAGAGAAATGATATTCTCCAAAACCTCTCTTAAATGACTACTAAAATGAATTTAACAATTAAATAAACTCATAAACAAGTAATTCAACATGAAAGAACAAATCAAAAAGTCTTCTCTTTTTTTGAAGAGAAGCAACACCTGACCCACTTCGCTACCGAACAGGATGTAGCAAAAGAACTATTCGAGTTACTCTCCGAAGCGAGAGAACTCTATCTCAAAAATGTGATTGCGGATGGCAAACGGTACAGCCGCTATGTGGATGACTTCATCAACAGCCACCGGTACATCAACTGCGATAATGTGGTTTGCAGGAACTGCCACGAAATGAACATCCACATCGTCAAAGGGCTGCTAACAGAATATGCCCACCACATTCACTCTCTCTTTACCTCGCCAAACTTCTCTTTCGAGGAGTGTATGGAACTGCGAAAGCAGTATGACAGGTCGGAATCGTTGCCGATACCTGTTGTGCATCACACCGATAGGGTAACAGAAGCTCCACCGCTTTCTTTCGGCTGCAGTTTTACCCGTGAACAGATGATAGGTATCGTGGCTTGTGCCACCGCTTATCATCTGTTTTGCGTTTCTACGCTTTGCATTGAGGACATGGAAGCACTCTTTGCCTGCCGGGAAGGTTTCTGCATTCGGGTGAACAATATCCGCCATGTGGCTGTTCTGTTCGATGCACTTCTTGAAAATTCGCTTATTCAACCGCATTGGCAGTCCGTTCTTGATAAAGGTAAGTTCCTATTGTCCAAAGACGGCAAGCGGTTCGTTTCTGCGTCGAGCCTTTCATCGGCCCTTTCCTCTGTGAGGAGCAACATGGGGGCAGTTGCTTATTCCATAAAGAAAGCTATTGGTCAACTGGAAAGATAAACGAACCATTTTGCAATAGGCGAAAGCAACAGCATCCGGTTTTGTTGGATGTTGTTGCTTTTGTGTGAAAGAAAACAGCCAATAAAATGTTACTTTGTATGGGTGGAATTATATTCTATATACTCTCGTTGTAACGAATACCGTCGTATCTCTTGCCGTAATCGGTCATTGTCGTGTATGATATAACAAGCTATCGTAACGGTAATCAGCCAGATACAGAGCAGGCATATCCACACGAGTTGCCGGACGTGACGGGAACGGTATGCCCGATGCAGACAGTATAACGGTATATCTTTGAACAGGTACGCAAACACATCCTTTAACCGCTTGGGACGGGACGGAAATGCTGTTTTAGTCACCCTTGCCGCCTGAATGTCCTGTTTGGCGATAAGGATATCCAGCTTGGCTTCAACCCTGCGGCTGCTGGCTTCTTGTCGTTTAGTGGTTTCCCCGATATATTTGTATGTGTCGCATACGATTATACACTTTTGCAACACGTCGGCATAGTCTGCCGAAAGTTTCGTGTAGCATTCCTGCGGTGTGAGTGCGCCCCGTGTCTTGGCTTCCTGCTCCTCCTGCTCGAACTTGCGCTGCCTCTCTTCCAACAACTCTTTCACGGCATTTCTCACCGCCGTCGCGATACGCTCTTTAAAAGCCTCCGTATCGACTGGCTTCGCGTCGGTATGCCCGCATAGGTTTCTGTTCAGGGCTTCCACTGCCGCGAGGTTCGCGGCCAGTAATTCCTGCAACTCGTCGAGCGGTGTTACCGGCTCGTCTTTCAAGGGGGTAGGTCTTTTGCTTGTCATCGTTATCTTTTTCGTTTATATGGGTTCTTCTTGCTCTTTTCCTTATCCTCGTCGTTCCAGTTCCGGTCGTTGCTGCCGCCACCTCCGCCGCCGGTCTGTACGACATGGGGCTGCATGACGAGTTCCGCCACCGCTTCGCCTATGCCGCCTCCGGAGGAAGCCCCGCCGTCCGTTGTCGTTTCCGTGGAGGTCATGCCATCCGAGATTCCAACCGTCTCCGATGGGGTATCGGAGAGTTGCCGGCCAAAAGAGAAACCGGATTGTTCCGTCCGCCCGTCAGATGCGATCAAGTCCTTGGCGTTGCCTGCAACATCCGGTATTATGCCCAGACTTTGGCAGAGCTTGGCGTATGTCATGGAGCGGTCGATCTGATAACCACCAAAAGAGATGTTGCTGCAAGTGAACACCACGCCTTTGGGCTTACCCTCCGCGTTGAGGGTGATGTTCATGCCGATACCCCGTGCGGCAAGGGCGGCTTTCAATGCTTCCATGCTGCGGCTGGTCTGCAATGCCTCGGTAACGGTATCGTAGATGCGGTATTTGACAGCGGCCTTGCCTTTCAGACGGTCGCGGTTCACCTTTTTCTTGTCCTTGCTGAAAGTAAGGCCGTATTCCCGCGTGAGGGCTTGGGTAATGCGTGCCGACTTGCGGAAACCTTGGTCGCCCGTGATGGCGTTGCCGTCGTTGTCCACCCGGTTGTAGGCGATATGCACGTGGGGGTGCGGCTTGTCGTGATGACGGGACATGACGTACTGCGTGTTCACGATGCCCATGCGCTGCAGGTATTCCTTGGCTATGTCGGCCATCAACGTGTCCGACAGCTTGGGCGCGTCCTCCGGCGCGAAGCTCAAGGAGATATGCCCGACGAAGTTCTTCAGCGACGGGCGGCTTTTGGCCTGCAGGCTGAAGCTCGCCACGATGGACTTGTTCGATGTCAGGTCCACGCCCTCGGAAGCGATGATGTTCGCATTCTTGTTCTTGATGTCGTTGGCGTAATCCACCAGCCCGGCGAAACCTTGTCCGCTGCTTATCTTTGCCATCATGGGTTATAACTGTTCGTTGAGTTTTACAATCAGGCCGCTTATCTCTTGGGACAACCGCTTGTTATAATCGGCAATGTACTGTGGCCCATGTATGTGTCCGAGGTGCGCCAGCTGGTTCAGGTTGTTCGCCATGCCTGCCAGTGCGCGGAGCCACTTTATCGTCTCCCTCGACAGGGGTTCCTTGACATAGCCGTTCACCGCCAGTTCGTAAACGATTTCGGAAAGCGGCCTCGCCGTCCGCTTGCTGCGGCGTACCAGTTTGGCGTAATTCGCCCGGTCGAAATAGACCTTCACGGGACAGTCGCGCTTCTCGCCGTCGGGCAGTTTCGGGCGTCCGCCCTGCTTCCGTTCCGGGGTATTGCTTTCGGGGTGTGTCGGGTTCATCGTGCCGCCTCCTTCCCGCTGCCGTGTCCGGCAGCTCCCCGTTCCGTCAGGCGGTTTTGTGGGACACAAAACCTATACTTGCTCCCCGAACACACCCCGACCTTCCTGTACGTCCGGCAGAAACGGGGCGTTCCGACGAGAACGGATGCCACCACGCAGGCTGGCGGTCTGCCAATGATTTCCGGTATCACAGCCATTACTTACCCCCTTTCTCACGTCCCACGATATACGCCTGCGCCTGCTGGTCGAGTTCGGTCTGCGAGGCGATGCGGATGTTCTTCTGCCACGCCTCCAGTTCCGCCTTGTCGAAGAAGCAGAGTTTGCCGTTCGGTTTATAATACGGGATGACGCGGCGCATCATCAGCTTGTGCAGGTAGCTTACCTTCAGACCGAGGAATTTTGCCGCTTCGGCTGTCGGAATCAGTTGTTTCTTTTCTTCCATGTTGCTGTCATTTTTTAGTGAATACTCGTGATATGAAAACCGTCTCCCGATGTGGAAGACGTTGCAAAGTAAGGCATGGGAAACGGCACTGGAAAGGGTTTCGAGGCTGTGTAAAACAGAGGGAAAATAAGGTAGCAAACAGAACGGGACAACGCTGTAATACTGTAGAAGGCAGCCGAAAACCGCCAAGGGAAGCAAAGGCGGCGGAAGAACGGGAAAAACGGCGGTAACAGGCAGCCGGACGAAAGGCGGTCAGCCGCAATCATATCCGGCAAGAATATGGATGCGCCATTTTACGGAACAAATAGCTGCCAAATCCCCTATTATTTTTGCGCCAAATTACCAAGCAAAACAAAGTCAAATAACCAAGTAGCAACACGCCAAATGCCAAAGCAAAATAACACCAAATGACAAAGTAATCCGTAAAAGCCTTGGAGGATAAGCGGTTTGTGATTATCTTTGCGCATGATTATTGACGTGATAAATTGGAACAGATGGATAATAAAACTTACAGGGCGAGGATAGCCGACAAGTTGCTTGCGGAGAAACTGGATGCCATGGGCGCGGTGCTTATCGAGGGAGCCAAGTGGTGCGGCAAGACCACGACGGCGGAACAGGCGGCAAAAAGCGTGCTTTATCTGGCGGACACGGACACGTTCCGTCAGAATATGGAGATGATAGACCTGCATCCGAGGGTGTTGCTTTCTGGAGAAGCCCCCATGCTTATCGACGAGTGGCAGGAAGCCCCGAAACTGTGGGATGCCGTCCGCTTCGAGGTGGACCACAGGGGCAAGGAGGGGCAGTTCATCCTGACCGGCTCGGCGGCTCCCGGCAAGGAAAAGCTCGAAGAGATCCACCATACCGGGACGGGGCGGTTCTCGTGGCTGAAGATGCGCCCGATGAGCCTGTTCGAGTCCGGGGAATCCGAAGGCACGGTCAGCCTTGCCGAACTGTTCGGCGGGAATACGGATTTTGCCCTGAAAGCCCCCGACCATAAATTGGGGGACATCGCTTTTATGATGTGTCGCGGCGGCTGGCCCGGCTCTCTCCGGAAAAAGTCTGCGGCAGCGGCGCAGTTGGTGGCGACGGAATACTATCAGGCCGTGGCGCATACGGACATATCCAAAGTGGACGGGGTCGTGAAGAACCCCGAACGTGTGAAACGTCTTATGCGCTCCTATGCCCGCCATCAGGGTTCGCAGGCTTCGCTTGCCACTATCTCCGGGGACATTTCGACGAACGAGGTGGAGAGGCTGTCGGAAAATACAATATCGGAGTATCTTGTGGCGTTGAAGAAAATATTCGTGGTGGAAGATGCCTTGGCATGGAATCCCAACCTGCGCTCGAAAACGGCTATCCGCAGCAGCGACACCCGTTATTTCGTCGATCCCTCGATAGCCGTGGCGGCATTGGAGATGGGCCCCGACGACCTGCTTGGCGACCTGAACACGATGGGGCTGCTCTTCGAGACGATGGCCGTGCGCGACCTGCGCTGTTATGCCGACGCCCTGTCCGGGACGATGTACCACTACCGGGATAAAAGCGGTTTGGAGTGCGACGCGGTGATGCACCTGCGGGGCGGACGCTACGGACTGATAGAGGTGAAATTAGGCGGCAGCACGGGCATAGAAGAGGGAGCCGCCACGCTGAAGACTTTGGCTGCCCGGATTGACACAGACAAGATGAAAAGCCCCTCGTTCCTTATGGTTCTTACCGCTGTCGGGCAGTTCGCCTACACACGCAAGGACGGGGTTCTGGTCGTGCCTGTCGGCTGCCTGAAACCGTAACAGTGCTAACCCCGCACGCTTTTCAGCCAGCGGCGGTAAGCGTCCGTGCCGCAGATTTCTCCGTCGGCTTCGGCGGCCTTCCTGAACAGGTCTATGATGATGTCCTCCTTTTCCATCTTAGAACCACGGCGGTCTTTGGCGGCCAAGAGCTGCCGCAAATTGGGCAGTCCCCAGTACTCGCCGAAGGTCTTCCACTGGTAGGATATGTTGCAGATTACTGCGACGCTGCTTGCTATAAAGGCCATCTGTGTGGCGTTGCAGCCCTTGCAGGGGCGGTATTCCGCGTCCAGAAAGCCTTCCCGCCGTAAGGCGTCCAGCAGGACGAGGGTTTTCCCGCCTTTCAGCGCGTCGGGAAACTCCTGCGGCAAGGCGGACGGCTGCGCTGTTGCATCCGGTTTCTCGTCTGCCGTCCGGTGTATTGCTGTGGGTGGCGCGCTTTGCCGTTTGCGCCGTGATAGAAATTCCTCCGTCTTTCCCCGATACTCCATGTAGACGGCCATCGGTATGGCGAACACTACAAGCGTGATCACGGCAAAGAGGATGACGGTAATCGTGTCCGCCTCCATCCGGGCGACGACGGAACGTCCTATGAAAGCGGACGCGAGCAGCCACACCGCACCCGGCAGCAGAATGTTTATCCTGAAATCTTCGGGCAGCCTTTTCATCTCCGGTCATGATTTTGCGAACTCGGCATCGATCAGTCCGATGGCGTCGTCCTTCTTCTTGTTGATAATCTTGGCGTATATCTGCGTGGTTTTCACGTCCGTGTGGCCGAGCAGCTTGCAGACGGTATAAAGGTCTGCGCCGAGCGTCAGCATCATCGTGGCGAACGTGTGGCGGCTCACGTGGTAGGTCACATGCTTGGTGATGCCCGCCTCCTTTATCCACGGCTTGATAAGGGCGTTGCAGGTGTCCTCGCATGGCAACGTGGGGAAAACCGCCTCTTCCTCGTCCGCCCCGTCCCGTTCCGGCATCCACTTCCTCGCCTGCATCGAAAGGGGCAGGTAAAGCGGCTGGCGCGTCTTCTGCATGACGATACCGATATGCCATTGTTCGCCCGTGCAGTCCACGTTCTTCCATTTCAATGCCAGCACGTCGCTGATACGCAGCCCGCAGTAGCAGGAGAAGAGGAACGCGCTCTTGACATCTTCCCGTCGGCAGGGGGTGTCGATAAGCGTCTTCACCTCGTCGATGGTCAGGAACTCCCGTTTGCTCTCCGGCATCTTGATTTTCTCGTCCGTGTTCAGCTTGTTTATGGGGTTCTCGCCGAGAATATCCTCCCGCACCGCCGCGTTCAACGCTCCCTGGAGGCAGCCGAAATAAGAGACGCAGGTAAACTGCGACAGCCTCTTCCCATTTGCGCTGACATAGGTGTTGCGCATATAGTCTATGAGGGCGAGGCAGAAATCGCGGTCGATGTCCCGCATGGCGGCTTTCGCGTTGAACGAGCGCAGGACGTTCACCGTGTTGCCGATGAGCTTGCCGCTGCCGCGCACGCCTTTCTTCTCCTGACTCTCCTTGTAGGCCTGCATCCAGTCGAGCAGCAGCATCTTGGAACGCTGGGAGGTATTTTTCAGCCCCGCCACGTTGTGGGTCAGTTCGATGATGCGCTGCGACTTGATGGTGTTCACGGCGGCCAGTGTCGCCTTGTTCTGTGCCTTGGCTGCCGTGCTTGTCTCGGGGATAAGGTAGAGTTTGAGGAATTCGTACTGTCGTTTGCCGTCCCTGTAAATGTCGAGATAGACGGACTGGCTGCCGTCGCTGAGTGTCTTGTAACGGACGCGCACGGGTTCCTTGGCCTTGGGCTGTCTGGGTATCTTTATCGTTCTTGCCATAATCGGGTGCGTATATAAAAGGTTGTTGTCAATCGAATGCCTTGTCGGCGAGGTTCACCGCCTCGTCTTTCCGCCGATTGATGATTTCGGCGTAAACCTGCGTGTTCTTTATCTGCGAGTGCCCCAGCAGCTTGGAGACGGTATAAAGGTCTGCCCCCAGCGTGAGCAGCATCGTGGCGAAGGTGTGGCGGCTCGTGTGGTAGGTTATCGCCTTGGTTACCCCCGCCTTTGCCGCCCATGCTTTCAGATGTTCGTTGATGTGGGTGTCGTTGGGCAGGCTGCCGAACACAAGCCCGTCCGTCTCCCGTTTTTGCCCTTTCCCGCATTTCGGCAGCCACCGGCGGGCTTGCACACCCAGCGGGATATGCACGGGCTTCTCGCTCTTGTTCATCACCACCGACAGCAGCCACCTGTGCCCGTCCTTGGCAATGTCGCCCCATTTGAGCTTCCGCACGTCGCCCAGCCGCAGACCGCAGTTGCAGGCGAAAAGATAAGCACGTTTGATGTCCTCCCGTTTGCAGGGTGTCGCTATCAGAGTCTTCACCTCGTCGATAGTCAGGTACTCCCTCTTCCCTCTGTTCGTCTTCGCCCGTTCGTGGCGCGAGAGGCGGTCCATCGGGTTGGACGGGATGACACCCTCGCGGACTGCGGCATTGAGTGCCGTTATCAAGGTACATTGGCGGTTGAACACGGTTTTTGATTTGAGGGGCTGGCCGCTTGCCGTCCTGTAACCCGTTTTCAGGTGATCCATGAATGACAGGCAGAAGTCCTTGCCTACCGCCTTGAGTGCCACGTCGCCGTGTCCCATGTCGGCTATGATGTCCCGAAGCCGGTCTATCGCGTAGAGGTCTTTCACGCCACGGCTCCGCTGTATCTCCTTGAACCGCGCGAACCACTCCGACAGGGTAAGGTCGTTTTGCGGTGCTTTTTCCGCCACGAGCCGCTTGCTGACGGGCAACTGTTTCTTCAACTTGCGCAGCCGGGTTTTGAGGGCGGCCTCGGCTTGGCGCATGGCGGCGGCATTCTGACGCACGGCCTTGTCGTCCGTCTCCGGCACAAGGTAGAGCTTCAGGTACTCGTAACTACGGCATCCCTCGTGGTAGCAATCCAAGTAAATGGACTGATACCCGTTCTTCATCGCCTTGAACCTTATCTTGATAGGCGATTTTCGCGTATCTTTGTTTCCGTTGCCTTCCATGCTGAAATTTCGGGTTGTTATCACACCGCAAAGATAGCGTATTTTCGGGAAACAAGAAACAAAAACGAGTAACAAAAATGCGTCTAAAATGGGATTTTTCGAGAATTGAAAGGAATTGGCATAAAATCGTAACTATCTAAAAATAAGAAATATATTTGCAGTTGTTTAGCTCTTTGTTTCCTTAATTTGGGTGCATCGGAAATTAGGCTCCCCATACAAGATAATGTCTGTACAACGGGCAAGCCCGTGGCTTTAAAAAACAACCTATTCCAAAGGAATTATCCACAATAAATTGGCCATTAAAACGGCAACGACCGATTTCGTGATTTATCATGAAACCAGTCGTTGCATTTAAACTTTGACTTATATACGAATGGACACTTTTAGAATAAAGTCAAGTGGAGAGTCAATAATGGTAATCCGGCATGAACCGATAAATGCCACGGCTGTCCTGAATCACCATCCGTTTGTTCGTGAGAAACTTAATTATCTTCACAATCTTGTTGTGATTAAATTTCGTTCCTGCCAGTTCGTAGGCAGTGGTCAGTTCTTCTTCCAAAGCCTTATATCCCGAAATCGTCTCTTTTCCGTCAAAAGCCAATTCGAGAGTTTTGCGATGGATGGCTTCATGGATGTCTTTATAAGGGGAGAACGGTTCCTGCTTGGGACGACCTGCGCTCTTCTTTGTCGGCACATAATCCGGCAGAAGTTCGGGAAGTGATTGGTCGTTGATACAAAAAGCGAATGGCAGGAAGTCTTTGGAACGTGTATGCACACTTTCCACTTTGCTGATGTTGCTGTCGTCTTTGTCTTTCTCGATTTGGATGACAGTCTCGGCCTTGTTGTTGATTTCTGTGCCGATGTGTCCACGGGCATTTTCATCGCTTTTGTTCTGGTGGAGGATGGTGTGAAGATGAATCTGGTATTCGTCAGTCCACTGCATGAGTTTGGAGATTACGCACGTGGCTTCGCTCGGAGAATTAATGTCATAAACCAAGTCGCGGATTCCGTCAATCACCACGAAACCGAGACCCTCAATCTGACTGATTGCATCATCTATGATAGCCAAACGCTCCTTGGGGTTGAACTTGCGTAGAGCGAGAAAATAGAAACGGTCGCAATCCTCATTAGCCGGCAACTCTGCCAGTTTCATGATACGATGCATTACAATCATACAATGGTTTTGACTTTGCTCTGTGTCGATGTAAAGGATGCGGTTCTTTCCTTCAGGGAAGTCCGTTGTGTAGTTAAGAACTTCCTTCTCTGACAAAGCTGCTGCCACCATAGCTGACACATTGAAAGTCTTTTTGCTTTTAGCCTTGCCTATAGATGCACTAAAATTTCCCAATGTCCCGATAGCCACTTCGCCTATTTTCAGAACTTCCGACTCCTGTTCGTATTCCTTTTCCAAGCTGAGCATTGTATCTTGCCATCTTGTAGCGACCTGAGCAAGATCTTCAATGGGTGCTACCGTTTCCATACTCACCAGCTTTTATTATTGGCTTTGCGGCGTGTAGTTGCAAGCATTCGGGCGTGTTCTTCCTCTATGCTTATAGGCGTGTCTCCTTTTCTCCCGCTTTCCAACCATTTGTCCAATTCATCACGATAGACAAACAAGTGTTTTCCTTGTTTGATGATTGGAATACCACCATGCTTGGCTTTGTAATAAAAGGATGATTTCGAGATACCTAAATATTCGCAGACTTCATCAACGGTCATTGGAACATGGGTGTCTTTTTTTACCTCGTTATGCTGCTGATGAAGTTTTTCTGTCAGCAGATTTTCCATACTTGAGATTCTCTCGCAGAGTTCGCCTACCACTTCCGGTAGGTCATTGAAGGTTAATTTGTTTCTTTGCATGATATAACATTGTTTTTGTTAAACATGCTGCAAACCAATACAATGATGTAATGCTGACAAACCTCAGAAAGCAATAATATTTCGGTCTGCGTTGAATAACCCTAATTGATTGAATCTAAGTCCAATTCTGGGTCGTTCTTCATACATTTGAAGTGATAATCTCCGGTTTTAGGAATATCAAGTGCTATTTTGCAAACTCCGCTTGTCCGAAGATTTTTAGCCAGATATTTAATCGAAGCATCTTTCAGTTCATGTGTGAACATCGTATGTATGAATGTAGCTCTGTCTATAAGGGAAATGTTCAATCTCTCTCCGATGTTCCACACAAAGTGCATCAGGTCGATAGAACGGAGGGGATTATCTAATCTTGAACGGATTGGCTTGTATAATTCAGATTGTCCGTGTGCGAAATACTCTATGTTTTCATGCAGAATTTCAAGATTTTCTTTTGAGAGAAATTCAGTCATTACAAAGGTGGTGTATTCATGAATGACACGTTTAATGTCTGCCTGTCTTTCGGATTTTTTACGTTCAATTTCGGCGGCACGCATTTCATAATTATCCATATAGTCGTGTTTTACACAGTTTTCTACAACTGGCTTTTCCAAATTTATCTTCCTGCCCTCAGAATATGTGGATTCAATCTCCTTAATCTGTTCTGTCCGTTCAATATGGAACGGTTTTACTTGCTTGCCAAAAGACAAACTCAATTCATTTTTTGTAATGAATCGGAAAAAGAAATGCTTAAGTACTCCACATGCGAGTATCATTGCCGTAATATATAGAATAACAGGAGTGGAATATTCCATCATGTCGATATGGCAATTAAGATATAAATAGGAGTCTGTTGCCCAGTAAAGGATGACACTTACTGAAAGTATGAAACTGGTTCTTTGAGGAGAGATTTTAATACTATTCGTCATAAACTGATACTGTTTGAGTTTTACAATAAGACAAATGTATGTGCAGATTTCCAAATAGTTGCAATTTGCGATGGATAATCGTTCGAAATTTAAGAAAAAATATGCTCAGAGTATGATTTTAAGCAAAATATCATACTCTGAGCGATAAAAACGAGATTATTTGTACCTTAATTCTTACTTGCGGATTAAAGAGATTCTGTTGCTGGCTTCACGCTTGTTACTGTCCACAACTTTCATGTACCGTTGTGTCGTGGTGATACTTTTATGTGCCATATTACTTTGAATGGTACGTATGTCTGTGCCGGCCGCTCCTTGAAGTGTTGCATATGTTCTTCGGTAGGAGTGGAAAGTGATATTCTTGGTGATACCGGCTTCGCGAATCCATTCTTTCATGGGATGCTGTGTCCAACTTCGTTTCAATCCTTTAAATACTAGTCCGGTTTTTTCCGGAGAATAGCCGATTAATTGCAGGGCTTCGTCACTGATAGGAATGATGTCCTCCGTCTTGGTCTTTTGGGTAATTGTGTGGACACATTTTCCTCCGGCTGCAAAGTCCACGATTTCATGCCATTGTAACGATAGTATATCGCTGATTCTGAGACTGGTCAAACATGAGAACAATGAAGCTGTCTTCAGAATCGGCTTTTTGCAAGGTGTTTCTGCCAATTTATATAGTTCTTCCACACTTAGATACTCTTTTGGAGTATCTTCTGTTTCGATTTTATCCAAAAAGTCATTGATATTGGTCTTGATTAGCCGATTGCGATAAAGGATTTTCAAAAGTCCCCTGAATGTTGACCAATAGCCGGAAGCAGAGTTCTTTGAAATGCGACCGTCACGCCTGAGTTGCTTGGCATTTAGCAGATACTCACGAAACTTATTACAAAGGTCAATATCAATTTCTTCAAAAGTACATTTGCCATGAACGAAGTTGTAGAAATGGTGGTACACAAATTCCCACTTTTGGTCATACTTGCGAAGCTGCTTGCGGTAGTATTCCAGAAAATCCGCTTTGAGTTTGTGCCTGTCAAAGAAATCATACCTGTCATTAACGATAGATTCAAAGCGTCGGCATCGGATGGCTTCCGCCTTTTCCGACATAGTTGCATTGAAGTTGCGTTCACGTTCATTCTTAGGATTGGCATAAATATAAATGTTCAATCCTTCGTGACGGATGGTTTTCATTGTTTCCTGGTCACGATACCCCGGATAATAATCCAGATAGAAAGACAGCATCCCATGTTTCAAAGGACGTGTTCTCAATGTTACTGTTTTACATTCTAACATAGTTACAATTATTATTAGTTTATACTTGATTTGCTGCAAATGTCCGTAATGGCGTGATACAGACAATGCTCATTTTTAGAATCATTTTTTGGTCTGCCTAAATTCAGACTTAGGCTTATTTTCTGACACCCATTACATGGTCAAATTCCACTTTCAGGAATCTCACGAAACGACCTTTCTTCTCACGTTTGATTTCGTGGAACTGCAGAATGCCATAGACAGAATCCCGTGTGAGATTGTATCTCTTCATGGCTTCCTGCACGGTGTAGTATTCCGAAGCATTATCTTCGGCAGTCTGCTTGGATAGGTCAAAATGTAGCTTCGAGTAGAATATCTGACCGTGTTCTTTCTTGGACGGGATGTTGTTGCGATAGACATGGGAACGGATAGCTACACGTGTCATTCCGTACTTTTGTTCTATCTCTTCGGGAGTGTACCATTCGGTCAGATCATTATCTGTCTTGTATTTGGCAAAAGCAGCATCAATATGCTTTTTGCTGTAATAGTTGAACTGACGGATTTTTACTTTTGGCACATTATGCTCCCGTGTATAAGTCCATACCCATTTGGTGTTGACCTTGTATTTTTGGGCAATTTCTTCAGCAGTGTAATATTCAGCAATATCAAATTCGACTTTTGACATCACACGTTCATAAGGTTTAGATTTAAGCAAAAGTTCTATATCAGCTCTTCGAATAAAAGACATTCGTGAACTAATCCGACTTGCTCTCAACTTATCCTCTTTGACTAATTTGTAGATGTACTGACGAGAAACTCCCATCAATTTAGCTGCTTGTGAAAAGGTAAAGTACTCTTGATTTTCCAGCATCTTCTTTACCTCCAACAATTCTTGACTCTGAATGAGCTCCATTCTTCGCTCTTTCATTCGATGTTTGTAGCCTCGTTTAGAACATTGAGGACTACAATAATTGGTGGTGGTTTTCTGAGCTATAAAAGGTTTACCACACCATTGACAAATTCTTTTTACTTCCATGTTGTTTTCTCCATATTTTTAGTGAAACCATAAAGATTTAATTTCCCTTTTTGTCTCTCTACGTAAACCATTGTTCACCCATGTCGCCAAATGCGTCACTGTGACATCGGGGACAAACCCCAATTTGTTTCGCGGTAGAAATACGGTAGAAAAATATGGTGAACAACACTATCCAATCGCTATGAACTGGATTTTGGGTAAATAAAAAAGTCGCTGAATTTCAGCGACTTCATTATAGTTGGTTCTAATTCGTTGCGGTTAATTGCGATATATCATTTCCCGATGCAAAAGTGTTTGAATATATTTCCTAGTACTTCATCAGTTGTAACTTCTCCTCCTACAATTTCTGCAAGATGGAAGAGGCATTCACGGAGATCTTGACTGATGAGGTCGCTTGGGAGATTAATTGTAAGTCCGTCTTGCACGCGGTGGAGAGCCTCGTTGGCGTGTGATAATGCTTCGTAATGGCGGACGTTTGTCACTATATGGTCTGATGAATTGATATCCGGTAGGGAGGCGGCTTCGACAAGTAGGCTGCGCAGTCTGTCGATTCCTATATGTTTTTGGGCGGAGATGGGGAGTATTTTTTGTTTTGATAAGTGAGGCAGATTTTCGGGCATTGCTGTTTTTTTGTCCGATTTGTTCAGAAGAATGATAAGTTGTTTATCATGGCAGAGGGGAAGGATACGGTCAGAGAGTTGCCGAATTTGTATTTCCGCTTCCGTTGCGTCTACCACCCACAGTATAATACTGGCCTGTTCCATTTTATGGAAACTGCGGGCAATACCTATACTTTCTATTGTATCTTGAGTGTTTCGTATGCCGGCTGTATCAATGAAGCGAAAAGTAATTCCCTCAATATTTACGGTATCTTCTATAATATCGCGGGTAGTACCATGTATGTCGCTGACAATGGCTTTTTCGTCATTGAGTAGGGTATTTAACAGAGTAGATTTACCCGCATTGGTCTGGCCTACGATGGCTACCGGAACTCCGTTCTTAAGTGCATTGCCGACACTGAATGAGCGAATTAGATTGCTGATAACCCGTTCTATTTGCATGGTAAGATTTTTCAATTCATCACGATTGGCAAACTCCAGTTCTTCGTGGTCGCTGAAATCCAATTCCAACTCGATTAAGGAAGTGAGGTGTAGCAATTTATTGCGTAATTGTGTGAGTTCGCGGCTAAAGCCTCCTCGCATCTGATTGATAGCCATCCGGTGTGTAGCCGCCGATGAAGAGGAAATTAGGTCGGCAACGGCTTCGGCTTGACTTAAATCCATTTTTCCATTAAGGAAAGCGCGTTGGGTAAATTCTCCGGGGCCGGCTGCCCGACATCCTTTTCTGATGAGCAGTTGCATGGTTTCCTGCAAGATAAAACGTGAACCGTGGCATGAGATTTCCACGCTGTCTTCGCCCGTATAGGAGTGTGGAGCCTTGAAAAGGCTTATCAGCACCTCGTCGATGATGTTGCCGTTGTCGTCTCGGATTTGTCCGAATGTCAGGGTATAGGCTTCGCGCTCGGCCAAAGAAGGGGAGTGCTTACCGGCGGGAATAAAAATGCTGTCGGCAACGGAGATGGCATGCTTGCCGGAGATACGTATGATGCCTATGGCGCCTCCCGGTGCGGTGGCTATAGCGCAGATGGTGTCTTGCGTATTCATGAGAATTGTTCTGTTTCAAAATTCCTCCGTCACGCTTTGGATAAAGTCGTACGGAGGAAAGTTCTGTTTTTTTTATGTTTATTGATAGAGGGATGTGACCATAATATCGACTATCTGTTTCAATCCCTCGCAGTCCGTATCATCGAAACTGTTTATTTGATCGCTGTCGATATCAAGCACTCCTCTTATTATATTGTTATGTATGACGGGAATCACTATTTCTGAACGCGAAGCACTGCTGCATGCGATGTGTCCCGGAAAGCGGTCTACATCAGGAACGATTATCGGACGTGCTTTTTGCCATGCCGTACCACAAACGCCTCTGCCTTTTTTTATGCGGTAACATGCCACGTTGCCTTGAAACGGTCCCAATGTAAGTTCTTCTTCGGATTTGGCAAGGTAGAAGCCTACCCAGAAAAAACCGAAAGCTTCTTTCAGGGCTGCTGCGGTGTTGGCCATTACTGCGGTTTCGTCAAGCTCTCCGTCAATCAACGCGGCATATTGTGTAATGAACTCCCGGTAGCGTGTTTCTTTATCAGTTTTCGTACGGGATTCGAAATGTAGATTCATAAACTTGCCGCTAGTGTCAGATTCTGTCGATGACCAATTGTATTAAGTCATCTATTTTGTTCTTGTATCCGGTATCAGCTTCACCAGCCACGCGGTTGGCTATGACCATACAGCATGTGGTGGCCTTGTGTCCCATCAGACGGGCAAGTCCTGCCAATGCCGAACTTTCCATTTCAAAGTTAGTGATTTGAAGGCCGTTGTAAGAGAAGCTTTCTATTTTTTCGTTTTGATGAGGGTCGGCCAGTGGAATACGGAGCTGACGGCCTTGTGGTCCGAAGAATCCGCCGCAGGCAACCGTGATGCCGCGCACCATGTCTTGAGCGGCAATTCGTTCAATCATTTCGGGGTGGGCGTCTATGACATACGGTGCTGGGGCACATATATTTCCACTCCATCCCAAATGATTGAGTAATGCCCGTTCCAAAGGCAGGTCGCATACACTGTTTCTTCCTTCGTAGAAATTTAGGAGACCGTCGAAGCCCACCGATTTTACAGAACAGATGAATGTACCCACCGGAGTATATGGTTGCAGTCCTCCGCACGTACCGATGCGTACCAGTTCCAGTGAACGGAGCGCATTCTTTTCTCTGCGTGTATTGAAATCAATGTTGGCCAGCGCGTCCAACTCGTTCATGACTATATCTATGTTGTCACAGCCTATTCCCGTAGATAATACGGTGATACGTTTGTTTTTATAAGTTCCCGTAATGGTTCGGAATTCCCGGCTCGATATGTCACATTCCTGTGTGTCGAAATGGGAGGCAACGACAGGCACACGGCCCGGATCGCCCACAAGGATGATCTTGTCGGCCAGTTGTTCCGGTTTGATGTGCAGGTGGAATATACTTCCGTCTGAGTTGATAATCAGTTCTGATGCTGCAAAATATTTGTTCATAAGCGTTGTGTTTTTTAAATGAAAATAATTTATTTGTTAAGGGCCCTTATTTCTATGTTGCGTATATTTTTGGCTTCCGATTGCATGGCGGTTTCTGTTTTCTCACATTGTACTTCGAGTTTTAATATCTGCTGTTTCAGGGTCTGCCGCTGTGCTTCGTTACTTGCGTTGTAGCGGTCGCGCAGAGTTTGCAGAAACTTTCGGTCTTGCTTTAGTTGTGTGTTCATTTTCAGCCATGCAGCCATTTTATTTCTTGCCTCGTGCGATTTGAAATCTTTCAGCATGGTATATGAGTGACGGTTGTTAATGACAAACTCCTCGAAATCATTCTGTTCTTTTGCTGTCGAGCGTGCCGTACGCGCTTGTTGCAGTCTCTTTCGGGCGGCGGCTACGGCTTCCTTGTCCCCCCACGTTTCTGCGATACTGTGAATCATGGCCAGTCGCCCCAGTTCCTCTTCCGTATAAAGGTTGGTATCATAGATTTTGCGTGTTTCGTTAGGGATGAATATATAGATACACACCTTGTCTTCCGGTTGATTACGGTCGGAGACAAAATATCCTAACCCGTTGAATTCGTCTATGGCCAGCATGTAGTCATTGGCCGGGGAATTGAAAGGCATGCCTATGTTGTCTGGGTAAAGAAACTTTTTTTCGTCCATGTCATACCTGGTTACGAAGATGTCATATCCGCCAATGCTTTCTTCTCCTTGGGCAGCATAATAGAGGGTCACTCCGTCAGACAGCATGAATGGATAGTTCTGTGCGTCGTCTCCATTCAGTTCATCCAGCTTGTGCGGTTCCGTCCATTTTCCTCCCACGAGATCGCTTGTAAACAATCTTAAATAATTATTCTCGTCTTTTTGTGCAAAGTATACTTTATTACCCAGTTCCGAAAGATAAGCGGTGCCGGCACCGGCGTTGGGAGAGTTGAAGAATGCTGCGGTCGTGCTGAGCGACCCGTTTTCTTCGTTCAGCCGGATGTGTTGCAGGAAAGTATTTTTGTCAACAACAAGGCTGTCTATGATGGTTACCCGTTCGGTGGCTTTCATTTTCGATCGCAAGCGGTTGATTTCTTCCAGTTTGCTTTCTTCGGCATCTGTGGGCTGTCTTTTGCGTTTTAGCTTTTTTATGTTCTGGTTGATAAGTTCTTCAGCCTCATCAAACATATAGCGGCTTATATAGTATTCCGCCGTTTGGGACGGTGTGTCCGCCATACTTCTCTGAGCCTGTATGGGGGCGGCGAGCATCAGCGAACAAAATGTTAGCATTGTACACGTTTTCATATTCTCTCTGAGATTTCTCCTTGTTTAGTCAAAGGTAGGGATTTATTTCTTTCCTTGTATCGTTTTCTAATAATATTTAACCCAAAAAGCCCTGTGGCTGTTGCCCTGCGGCAGGTAGAGGATTGAGCGATAATATGAAATAGTTCCGTCGGGTTTTGTTACTTTTCTTGTGATTGGGAGGAGCAGGGGCGGGGAATCTCTCCCGGAATGCCGGGAGAGATGGTGGCAGATGTGTGTCGCGCTGTTCATCATGTCATGCAACAGAGATACATATTGAGCAAATACTTGTTAGATGTCATTCAGAATAAGTAGATTAGCCCTGTCTATCAGTGTGGTGTCCAGTGATGAAAGATAGATTTGCGTGGTGGTCTCGGAGTCGTGTCCCATACCTTCGCTGATGATGGATAGCGGAATATTCTTGCTTTTGGCTATGCTGGCCCACGAGTGGCGTGCTACGTACATGGACAGTGGATGCGGACTATGCACAAAGACAGAGAGGATTTTCAGTTTTCTGTTGATGAGAGTGAGTGCGTTCCGGTATTGCAGACGGTCGTCTTTTTTGACCGACCGGATGATGGGAAGCAGGTATTGCGTCGGGTTTTCGGGGTATCTGTTCAGAATGTCTTGCATACACCGTTCCCATTTGATAAAGAGCTGTTGGCCGGTTTTCTTCCTGCGATATGTCAGTATGCCGTTGCTAAGGTCAGCCTTTTTCAGGTATGCCATGTCTACGAACGACATGCCTCGTGTGTAGAAACTGAATAGGAACATGTCGCGTGCATAGTTCACCGTGCTGTCTGTATGGAATTTCTGTTGTTTTATCTTTCTGATGATTTTCATGGGTATGGCTCGCTTTGCAGTCTTTTCTATACCGGTGTATACGTGTCGGAACGGATAGCGTTGGGTGGTGAGTTCCTTCTCCACGGCTCTGTTGTATACAGCCCTTAATATGCGCATGTAAAAGGACGTGGTGTTCGGCGTCAGTCCCTTTTTCCTCAGGTGGTTTTCGTAGGCCTGAATTACTTCCTGATCTATTTCGTCTATCAGAATGTCGTTTCCGCGTCTGAATTGCATGAAACTTTTCAGTGCGCAGGCATAGGTTTCCCCCGTACGTATTCGTCCTTGTTCTCTTAGGGCGTGTATGATTGAAGAAGCGAAAGTGGTCAGCGTTCCCGTAACCGTTCTTTCCTGATAGAGGCAGAGTAAATCTTCGGTGTTGAAAGTAAGGTTGTTGAGCATAAGGTCGGCTATACACTTTCTGAAACGGGACTGGTCTATGGTGATCCGTTTTTGGTAGCAGGCTATGACGGCGTGCCTTTCCGGCCTGACCGGAGACGGAACAATACTGGAAGTGTACGGATCCCACTCGTCGTTGTAGATTTTGTACTTGGTTCTTTGTGTGCGGGTTGTGCATTGATGAGCGATTTGAAAGTAAAGCGCTCCCGTTTTTCCCTCGATGGATGAGGGCCTGAATTTTACTTTTACTGATGCCATTTTTTTTAAAATTAGTTGTGATTTGGCATAAGCCGCAGATATCGGGCTTATTTCCCGGTAAAATAAAGCCAAACATTTGAATGCGTTTAAAAGAGTATGCGGGTAGTTCGTGCGGTTGGCCGTTTTTTTATAATTTTGCCAACTCTATTTTTAAATTCAATATAATGGCAAAAGATGTTCTATTGTCCGGAAGCGGTTATTCTGCCAAAGATATTCTGTATGTTGTTTATCCTATTCTTGTAAGTTTGCTGATGGAACAGATGATAGGCATGACCGATACGGCGTTTCTCGGACGTGTGGGAGAGGTGGAACTGGGAGCTGCAGCCATTGCCGGTATCTATTATCTGTCTGTTTTTATGATGGGGTTCGGATTTGGTGTCGGGGCACAGATCCTTATTGCCCGCCGTAACGGAGAGAGACATTACAAGGAAATAGGCGGTATTTTCTATCAGGGAGTCTATTTCATGCTGGGTTTGGCGATGCTCGCGTTCTTGCTTTCCCGATCGATGGCGCCTGTGCTTTTACCTGCCATAGTATCGTCGCCGCGTGTGTGTGAGGCTGCTCTAAGCTATATAGAATGGCGGGTATTCGGTTTCTTTTTTTCCTTTGTAGCTGTCATGTTCCGTGCGTTTTTCATCGGTTCCACACATACCAGGACACTGACGCTTAACTCGGTAGTGATGGTGTTTTCTAACGTGATTTTCAATTATGTGCTGGTCTTCGGAAAGTTGGGCTTTCCGAAACTGGGCATTGCCGGTGCGGCCATAGGTTCTTCATTGGCCGAACTGGTATCGGTGATTTTTTTCATCATATATACATGGAGGAGGGTAGATCTGGACAAGTATGGCCTGCGCAGTCCGGTGCGCATCAGTTTTCATGAGCTGCGCCGTATGCTCAAGGTTTCTTTCTGGACGATGGTGCAGAATTGTCTTTCGCTTTCCACATGGTTCCTTTTTTTCCTTTTTGTGGAACATTTGGGCGAACGGGCATTGGCTGTCACCAATGTGATACGTAACATTTCCGGCCTGTCTTTTATGGTAGTGGCTGCTTTTGCCTCCACATGCAGTTCGTTGGTGAGCAATCTGATCGGGGCCGGACACGAGGAACTGGTTATGCCGACCATTCGGAAACACGTATGTCTGGCTTTTGCCATGGTGCTTCCTCTTGTAGGGCTTTTTGCCGTCTTTCCCCGTGTGATACTGGGGTTGTACACGAATATTCCCGATTTGATAGAATCGTCCGTTCCGTCATTATGGGTGTATTGTACCACGTTGTTGCTGATTGTTCCGGGCAATGTTTATTTTCAGGCCGTGTCGGGTACGGGCAACACGCGTACGGCCTTCCTGCTGGAGGCGGTCACGCTGGTTGTCTATACTTTGTACATATATATCACCATCAGCCTGTTGCGTCTGGATGTCGCTTGGTGCTGGACGTCCGAGCACGTTTACGGGTTTTGCATCCTGCTTTGCTGTTATATTTATATGAAACGCGGACGGTGGAAAGCGGTGGGGTGACGTGTCCGCATTTCTACCATCAATACGGTGGCGACAGTATCCGAAGGTCGGGTTCTTATTTCAGACTCTTTATTCGGGTATAGGTCATGATCTTGCCGTTTTGTTCCAGACTGACGGCCGTGCTGTCCGTTCCGGCTATCCGGAATGCCATGCGGGAGGAACGTTTATTGTTCATCTTTTCTGCAAGTTTTCTCACATAAGCTTGTTGTTCCTTGGTTACATCCTTTCCGAAATGATACCTGGGCGGTTCGGCACTCATGTTTACGATGAGGCTGTCTTTGTTTACCGTCCATGTTCCGGTATAGTCGATGGTGCAGTCTGTCAGTCCGGCCTGTACGGCATTTACGTACCGGTTTTCCGCTCCGAACTCAAAAGTTTGTCCCGGCAGTTCGGCATGTTCATACCGTCCTGCTATCATACTGTGATTGTTCTCCCGGCATCCTGTGCTCAATATGAAAGTCGTTGCAGCCAGCAAGGCTGTCAGATAATTCTTTTTCATCCGTTTCTTTTTTCGGTTCAAAGATACCCATTAATCAGTCAGGCTGTAGTTTAAAATAGGAGAAAAAGTGCAAATTATTCTTTCGGGAGGATTATTTTTAAATAGAATACCCTTATATTTGCCGTCGCTTTCGGGATTTTCCCTGATAGGAGACAGGAGGATATATAAAATCAGGCCGGGAGGTTGATTCCCGACCTGTCATTTTGAAAACATAGATTCTTCTTAGTTTAGGTCTCGTTTATTTATATAAATTCATAGTGTAGTTCTTATATATTTGTTATCTCCTCGATTCCTTTTTTCCATGAGAGGCTGCCTGTCCTTTCTGTTTCTGATGCGGCTGTCCTGATGCCGTGGGGCGTGAGAGGCTGCTTTGCTGTTTCGGTTTGTCCGATGTCTTGGGCGTGGCCTGTTTCCGTACCGGCTGCTGTTCCTTGCGATTGGGAGTGCGGTTCACTGTGGTCCGTGTAGAACTGGGACGGTTGTATTTACTCTTCATCACGGGAGGGGTGGCCGGCTTGCTGCGTTCCGGGCGGTTGGGCTGTGGCTTTTGCGTGTTCTGCGGCCGCTGTGCGGGGGCATTTGGCTTTATGCCGTTCTTTCCGGGGCGTGTATCTGCCTTGTTCGGTTTTTTCCCTTGTTCGATACGGAAGTCTTTTCTGTTGTGATAGTCCGGTCTGTAGGGTCTCTTATTGGGTTCGAATCTGAATCCGTGGCCGTTGTTGGGTTTCGTCGCGGCGGGACGTATCGGATGCGGTCCTCTGCTTTCTCCTCTCAGTCCGCCATGCCATTCCGGTCTGCGGCTGGTGTAGAAACTGCGTCTGTGTTCATGCCGGTATTTATGATGGCCGCCTTTGTATATCTTGTACACTCTTGGCGGATTGTAGAAAAAGTATCCCGGACTGTAGATCGTGTATACGGGGAGAAACCATCCGGATGTTCTCCATACTACGGGACGGAAGAAATAGTTGGCTGTCTTGAACAGCTCATACTGCCAATCGTGCAGGATCAGGCGCAGATCATCGTTCCGGTATTTCAGATAAACGCTGGAGTTGTCGTTCTTTGTCCGGATGCTCATCAGATAGTCCAGGTTGATTTCGTAGGCGTCGTTGTATTGTTGATCATTAAGGTTTAGTTCATACGCCATCTTGTCAGTCAGAAACCTGGCTCTGTCTCTTGCTTCTTCATAAGACATGGCTTTCAGTCCGGCCAGCCCGAGGAAAAGAGCGATAAGCAGTACTAATCTTTTTTTCATGTCTGTTTTCGTTAAATGGTTCGTATTTCTTCTTTTTCTGTTGCAAATATCATGCTTTATCGTGAGGGGAAAAAGGGATTTTTCCTATTTGGCAGTAGGCATTTCCCTATTTTATAGAAAAAATGGCGGTGCGTATGTTTCCTTGGCCTTTGTTTGTGATGGTTGGGTCCTGAATGATTCTACGCTTGCCGGACGGATAGTCTGACAAAATGTATTAAGAATAGACTGAGGGGCTGTCAAACTGTTATGATGCCGGGCCATTCTTGTTGAGGTGTGAGCTTGTTCGGGAGTAAAATGAAATGGAAGACTTTCTATGAAATGCCGTATAGGTGCATTTCTGCGTCCCGTTTCTTAAAAAACACGGTTTTTCGAGCGGAAGAAATTTTGTTGTATTGCGGAGTACGTGTTTTTTTGAAGCGCACAAAATTTAGGTGTAGTCCGCTTGATTTGGAAAATCAGTGGCTGCAGTGGAGAGAAATGGTGTTGCCTGATGGCTTTTGGGGTGCTCTTCGCTTCTTTTTTCTCTCTTTTCGGCATTTTTTCGAGTGTTTCGTCACCAAACATTATGTCAGTCAGCGCCTTGTTCTAAGGGGCGGATGGGGGAGTGATGCGGAGAGAAAATCCCCCAGAACTTACTCTATGTGTGATTTTAGCCGGTTCTCCTTGCATATTGTCAATAAGCCGATGCGTGAGAATCGGTTATTTGTCGTCGCCTTTGGATAAAGGGGCGTATGACGTGACCACAAGGGGATATGAGTGACATAATGGCAAAAAGTAAAATCGGGATTCGGGAAATCCCATGATGGCTATATCGTGCCTTGGTAGTAGAAACATCCGGGAAAAAGTTTGCGCATGGCTTCCTTGTCCGGCTCATTGCGGAAGAGACCGAATACGCTTGAGCCCGACCCGCTCATGGAGGCGTATGCCGCTCCGCAGTCGTACATACGTTTCTTGATGTCTGCAATGTCGGGATGGAGGGCAAAGATACCTTCTTCGAAATCATTGGTCAGGATGTCTTTCCATTCTTCTACAGGATGGCGGAGGATGTCGGTGACCGGTATGTGGGGATGACGGGGGCGTATCTGCGCGTAGGCCTCCTTGGTTGATACGAATATATCAGGCTTTGCCAATGCGAGGTGCCAGCCCGAAAGCGATAAGTTCGAAGGGGTAAGGATATTCCCGATTCCCGTGGCGAAAACCGGACGGTTACGTATGAAAAAGGCACAGTCCGCTCCCAGTGTGCTGACGCGGTGTTCCAGCTCGTCGTCTGTCAGACCGAGCGAGAACTTCCGGTTCAGGCAGGTCATCATATAAGCAGCGTCAGAAGAGCCGCCGCCCAATCCCGCTCCGGACGGAATCTGCTTGTACATATATATATGCAGGTGGGGCAGGCGGAAGTCCTGCTGCAATGCACGCAAAGCCTTGATGAGCAGGTTTTTCTCGGGAGGGCAGTCTATGGTGATGCCTCCTGTATGGAGTGTGTAGTCGGTGGTGCGGTATGTGCGTACGGAACAGTCTTCAGGGAAGATGTGGTCTGCCGGCTCCGTCCGGTTTTCTTCCTGGGTCTCTATTTTCAGTATGTCGCATACGGGGATAGGGTAGAACACCGTTTCCAGGTTATGATAGCCGTCCGCACGGCGTTCCGTCACATTCAGTCCGAGGTTTATTTTAGCGTTGGGATAGCAGATCATGGTACTGTTTTTTAAGGGCAAATATACGGAATGTTTGGCAACATTGGGTGGAATGTTGATAAAAGAATGCTTCGTGGAGGTGTTTTTTACTGTTGAAAGTTTTATCTTTGTGCGTAAAATCGTATTGATATGGCAGAACCGAGAAAAACAGGGCGACGTACTTCCTCACGTGCAAAAGTGAATGTGCCGGAGGAAGATGCCTACGGGCATGTACAGCCTCAGGTACTTGAATTTGAAGAGGCTGTGCTGGGAGCTCTGATGATAGAGCAGGATGCTTATTCGCAGGTGAGTGAGATCTTGCGTCCCGAAAGTTTTTATGATCATCGTCATCAGCTTATTTATGAGGCGATTCGCACGTTGAATCTTCAACAGAAGCCGGTGGATATCCTGACAGTGACGGAGCACCTGAATTCCACCGGTCGTCTGGAAGAAGTGGGAGGCCCCTTCTATATCACACAGCTGAGCGGAAAGGTGGCTTCGTCGGCCCATATAGAATACCATGCCCGTATCATTGCGCAGAAATTTCTGGCCCGCGAGTTGATTACGTTTACAAGTATGGTGCAGACGAAGGCTTTCGACACGACGGTGGATGTGGACGACCTCATGCAGGAGGCGGAAGGCAAGCTGTTCGAGATCTCCCAGCAGAACATGAAAAAGGACTACACGCAAATCAATCCTGTGATTCGTGAGGCTTATGACATGTTGCAGAAGGCTGCCGCCCGCAGGGATGGGTTGAGCGGACTGAGCAGCGGGTTTGAGAAACTGGATAAGATGACTTCGGGATGGCAGAACTCCGACCTTGTTATCATCGCGGCCCGTCCGGCCATGGGAAAGACGGCCTTTGTGCTTTCCATGGCTAAGAAAATGGCGGTGGATATGAACATTCCAGTGGCAATGTTTTCCTTGGAGATGAGTAATGTGCAGCTTGTGAACCGTATGATCGTGAACGTTTGTGAGATTCCCGGCGAGAAGCTCAAGAGCGGGCAGCTTGCACCATACGAGTGGGTGCAGTTGGACAGCCGGATCACCCAACTTTACGATGCGCCGTTTTATGTGGACGATACGCCGTCGCTTTCTGTTTTTGAGTTACGGACGAAAGCCCGCAGGCTGGTACGCGAGCATGGAGTTAAAATCATCCTTATCGACTACCTGCAGCTGATGAATGCCAGCGGTATATCGTTCGGCAGCCGTCAGGAAGAAGTCAGCACCATTTCACGTTCACTTAAAGGATTGGCTAAGGAACTGAATATTCCTATCATAGCCCTGAGCCAGTTGAACCGTGGAGTGGAGAGCCGTGAGGGCATTGATGGCAAGCGCCCGCAACTGAGCGACTTGCGCGAGTCCGGAGCCATAGAGCAGGATGCCGACATGGTTTGTTTTATCCACCGGCCCGAATATTATAAGATCTACCAGGATGAGAAAGGGCGCGACCTGCACGGTATGGCAGAGATTATAATCGCCAAGCACCGTAATGGAGCGGTAGGTGACGTATTGCTGAAGTTCAGGGGGGAATACGCCCGCTTTCAGGATCCGGAAGAGGATGCTTACGTGCCGATGCCCGGCGAGACGGCGGTGTTCGGTTCGGATAGAGGTGGCAGTGTGCCTCCTCCCTCGTCCGAGATGGTTCCTCCGGCTGACGCGGGAACGCCTTTCGGAGCGCCGATACCCGACGGGCCTCTTCCTTTCTGAGAATGAGCGGTCAGGCCATGGAATAAACTCGCATCCGCTCTATTGCTTTGTCGTACTTCTTCTTGGTGGATTGCTTGAAAAAGTGTATTTTTGCGCGTTGTTTCGAAATAAATTAAAATCATAATATATGAATATCTCTTATAATTGGCTGAAAGAGTATGTCGATTTTGATCTGACGGCTCAGGCAGTAGCCGATGCGCTGACATCCGAAGGCTTGGAAGTGGGTTGCGTGGAAGAAGTGCAGCCTGTGAAGGGCGGTTTGCAGGGATTGGTAATCGGTGAGGTGCTGACTTGCGTGCCCCATCCCAATTCCGATCACATGCATGTGTGTATGGTGAACCTCGGCGAGGGAGAACCCGTACAGATAGTATGCGGTGCGGCGAATGTGGCGGCCGGACAGAAAGTAGTGGTGGCCACATTAGGTTGCAAACTGTATGACGGTGACGAATGCTTTACGATTAAAAAATCAAAACTGCGCGGAGTGGAGAGCAACGGAATGATTTGTGCCGAAGACGAGATCGGTATAGGGACGGATCATAACGGCATCATCGTGCTGCCCGATACGGCTGTACCCGGTACCCCTGCTGCGGAATATTATAATCTGAAGAGCGATTTTCTTATTGAGGTGGATATTACGCCCAATCGTGCCGATGCCTGTTCGCATTATGGCGTGGCCCGCGATTTGTATGCCTGGCTCGTGCAGAACGGCTACAAGACATCGCTGCACCGTCCGGCGTGCGATGGTTTCAAGGTGGACAACCACGACCTGAACATTGATGTCGAGGTGCTGAATACAGAGGCTTGCCCCCGTTATGCTGCAGTGACTTTACGCAATTGTGAAGTGAAGGAGAGTCCGGAGTGGCTGCAGGATAAGTTGCGTGTCATCGGCTTGCGCCCTATCAATAATATCGTAGACATCACCAATTATATCATGTTCGCTTACGGACAGCCGCTGCATTGTTTCGATGCGGATATGGTTAAGGGTAACAAGGTTGTGGTCAAGACCATGCCGGAGGGAACCTCTTTCGTAACCCTTGACGGAGAAGAACATACTTTGAGCGACCGTGATCTGGCAATCTGTAATGTAGAAGAACCGATGTGCATAGCCGGCGTATTCGGCGGCAAAGGCAGCGGTACGTATGCGACTACACGTAATATTTTGCTTGAAAGCGCCTATTTCAATCCTACGTGGATCCGCAAGAGCGCCCGTCGTCACGGGTTGAGCACGGATGCGTCTTTCCGCTTTGAACGCGGTGTAGATCCTGACGGCACTATTTATGCACTGAAACAGGCCGCCATGCTCTGCAAGGAACTGGCGGGCGGAGAAATCTCCATGGAAATAAAGGATGAGTGCGCCAGTCTGCCTTCCGGCTTTATCGTGGACTTGAACTACGCTTATGCGTATAGCCTGATGGGAAAAGAGATCGGAGCTGATACGATAAAGAGCATTGTGACGAGCCTTGAAATGAAGATTCTGGAAGAGACATCGGAAGGGTTGAAGCTTCAGGTGCCGCCTTATCGTGTGGATGTGCAACGTCCGTGTGATGTGGTGGAAGATATTCTTCGTGTATATGGATATAATAACATAGAGATTCCTTCCTCGGTGAAATCTACACTCAATGTAAAGGGGGACGAGGACAGGAGCCACA
The DNA here is from genome assembly GCA_910586505.1 of uncultured Paraprevotella sp. GTDB lineage: Bacteria > Bacteroidota > Bacteroidia > Bacteroidales > Bacteroidaceae > Paraprevotella. The sequence goes on from CAJUGV010000004.1 coordinate 47,439, forward strand.
GGTTACAGAACCTTATCGCCGAGCAACTGGTAGGGTGCGGGTTCAATGAGATACTGAACAATTCTTTGCAGCGTGCGGCATATTACGACTGTGTGGAAAGCTATCCCTCCGCCCGGCTGGTGAAGCTGATGAATCCTTTAAGTTCCGATCTGAATGCGATGCGGCAGACATTGTTGTTTGGAGGACTGGAATGTATTACACATAATGCAAACCGCAAAAATGCCGACCTGAAGTTCTTCGAGTTCGGTAACTGCTATTATTTTAAGGAAGAGAACAAGTGTGCCGATATCATCTCCGGCGTGAGCAGTAGCCGTGATCCTGAAGTGATCAAACATGTACTTGACGCTTATTCGGAAGACTATCATCTGGGGTTGTGGGTAACAGGAAAGCGTGTGAGCGGATCTTGGATACATCCTGATGAAGACAGTTCTTTCTATGAACTGAAAGCGTATGTGCTGAACATCCTGTCCCGTCTTGGCGTCAATTTCGGTACACTGGTATTTGCGCAGGGGCATAACGACATTTATTCCAAGAGCCTTGAAATCCAAAACCGGGGCGGAAAAGTGCTGGCTATGTTAGGTATAGTGAGCAGGAAGATTCGGAAAATGATGGATGTGGAAGGCGAAGTATATTACGCAGATCTGAACTGGAGACAGTTGATGAAGGCTATCCGTAATAATAAGGTAAGCTACACCGAGATAAGCAAGTATCCGGCAGTGAGCCGGGATTTGGCACTCCTACTCGATAAGGGAGTGGAGTTTGCGGAAATCGAGAAGGTGGCTTACGCTACGGAAAAGAAACTTCTTAAGGAGGTGAGACTCTTCGATGTGTATGAAGGAAAGAATCTTGAAGCCGGAAAGAAGAGTTATGCGGTTAATTTTGTATTGCAGGATGAGGCAAAGACGCTGAACGATAAGCAAATCGATGCTATCATGAGTAAGCTGATTGCTAATCTTCAGAATAAACTGGGGGCAAAACTTAGATAGATCGGACAGATGAAAGGACTGGCGGTGGCTAAGGCGGTTTACTATGTGTTGGTGTTTTGCTGGTTGATGCAGGTCACCATGCAGGGGTATACCCGTGCACTGATTGTCCCTACGGTTGTGCTTATAGTCTATGGGTTGCTACTTAACTATAAAATGAGAAATAAACAGTAAGAAATTGTCATATTAAAAAATTAATTCCAATGGGAAGAGCGTTTGAATATAGAAAGGCTGCTAAGTTGAAAAGATGGGGCCACATGGCCAAAACATTTACTAAATTGGGTAAGCAGATCGCCATAGCCGTAAAAACAGGAGGTCCGGAACCCGAAAATAATCCTACGCTACGTTCTGTCATTGCAACTTGTAAGCGTGAGAACATGCCGAAAGACAATATCGAGCGTGCCATCAAGAATGCAATGGGAAAGGATCAGAGTGAATACAAGAACATGACCTACGAGGGATATGGCCCTCATGGTATTGCCGTATTTGTGGATACGCTGACAGATAATCCGACGCGTACGGTAGCAGACGTACGTTCGGTGTTCAATAAATTTTCAGGAACATTGGGTACTATGGGTTCATTGGCCTATCTGTTCGATCATAAATGCGTGTTCACGTTTAAGAAGCCGGCCGAAGTGGATATGGATGAACTCATACTTGACTTGATTGATTTCGGAGTGGAAGAGGATTATGATACGGACGATGAGGAAGGTACCATCACTATTTATGGCGATTCAAAGAGCTATGGCGCCATTCAGAAGCATCTGGAGGAACAAGGCTTTGAGGATGTTGGTGGTGAGTTTACTTATATCCCGAACGATTTGAAGGACGTAACGCCCGAAATCCGAGAGACTTTGAACAAGATGGTGGAAAAACTGGAAGAGTTTGATGACGTACAGACGGTTTACACCAATATGAAACCGGAGGATGAATAACATGAAGACGGTTTATCGGCCTGAAGGAACATGCAGTAAGTTGATCGAACTGGAAATGGATGGAGATATAGTGAAGTCCGTGCGTTTTCAGGGTGGTTGTCATGGAAACTTGCAGGGCATCGCCAGATTGGTGGAGGGTATGCGCGCCGCCGATGTGGTAAGTCGTCTTGAAGGTATACGTTGCGGGATGAAGCCGACTTCGTGTCCCGATCAGTTGGCTTGCGCCTTACGGGAGATAGTGGCCGGTATGTAATGCCTGTTTTTAGTTGAAAAAAACTTGATTTGTTGAATAAGGAAGAAGGCCGTGACAGTCGTAGCACTACGCTGGAGCGGCCTTCTCTTTTATTTTTTTCATTTATTGTAGTCTTCGGGAGTGAAGAGCACTTGGAGACGTACGGTTCCGGAAGATTTGGAATAATAGCAATAGGAGAAATTGATATCCTTTTCCTTATATGATTTCAACTCTACAGAATTGCAGACGTTTTTATATAATACATCCTTGAAATCCTCGTACACCTTCTGGGTCATTACCGAATCATTGTCCAACAGTCCTTCCAGTGTATAATAATAATGGAATGTGCGTGAGGACATGTCGTAGGTAAGGCTGTCCATCACTGTATACTGATCAGCTCTTCTCGGGCATTGCTTTTCGGTAAATTCCCGTGCTTCCCGTGCGCAACGTTGGTCAAAATTTTCAAAATTGCAACTGAGGAGAAGCATGGCTATTCCTATTAGAAGGGAGGAGGTTGTTGTTTTCATTTCGGATATATTTTGCCTGCGAATTTAATTTATTCTTAGTAATTTTGCAAATTAATGTTTGAAAAGAATATGAAGGATAAGGAAGAAAGAATAGCACGTGCGGTGGCGAATTTCAGAGAAGGGTACAATTGTTCGCAGTCGGTTGTGGCTGCTTTTGCCGATCTTTACGGTTTTACTCATGAGCAGGCCATGCACATGTCTGCTTCTTTCGGAGGAGGGATAGGCCGTATGAGGCTTACGTGCGGAGCCGTATGTGGTATGTTTATGCTGGCAGGACTGGAAACGGCGGCATTGGAAGGGCGTGACAGGGCGGCCAAATGCCGTAATTATGCTATCGTACAGGAACTTGCAGCTCGCTTTAAGGCGGAAAACGGTTCTATTGTCTGTAGTGAATTGTTGGGTATAGGCAAAGATGAGAAGATAAGTACCCAGGCAGAAGTCCGTACGCCTGAGTATTATGCGAAGCGTCCTTGTCCGAAGATGGTGGAATGTGCAGCCCGTATTTTTGCCGATTATTTGGAGTCTGTCGGCCGGTAAGCCTCTTTTTCGTCTCAAAAGATACAGAAAAAGTTGTTTTTACGTTAAATATACGTAGAAATGTGAAACCTATTTAAGTTTTTTTATAAAATGTGCAAATAAAATACTACCTTTGTACGTATTTATGAAAGAATATCCTTTGAGAGGATTGAAGTATTAACTAAAAGTGATTAGTATTATGTTTGAAAATGCTGGTGAAGTAGCAGGGATGGTATGGAATGCCCTGAATGAGAACGAAACGATGAGTGTAAAAGATTTGAAGAAAGCGGCCAAAGTAAAGACGGAAAAAGAACTGTATCTTGCACTGGGCTGGTTGCTTCGTGAAGATAAGTTGGTTGTTGCAGGTACGGACAAGGAGCCTGTGTTCTCTTTGAAATAATAAGGGCCTGCTCGGCAAACTGACATAAGAGCATGCGAGGAGCGTTTCATTTGTGAGCGATGAAATGTCCTCGCATGCTTTTTTTGTATTCTATAGTTTAGACCGATTCTGACATTTTGAAATGTTTATGAGATATTTTATGTAATATCTCTTGCATGTGTTATCCTTATTTTGTAGATTTGCCTCAGTGATAGACAACAAAATGTTAGATACCCTTAAAATTAAAAACTATGGATATTCAGAAAATAATGTCCTCGCTTGAGGCAAAACACCCCGGAGAGAAGGAGTATTTGCAGGCAGTTCATGAAGTACTTATCTCTATTGAGGACGTGTATAACAGTCATCCTGAGTTTGAGCGTGCCAAACTGATAGAACGTTTGGTGGAACCTGAGCGCGTTATCGTATTCCGTGTGCCATGGGTGGATGACAAGGGAGAAGTGCAGGTGAATCTGGGTTATCGTGTACAGTTCAATAGTGCGATCGGCCCTTACAAGGGAGGTTTGCGCTTCCATGCGTCGGTGAACCTTTCCATCCTGAAGTTCCTTGGATTCGAGCAGACTTTCAAGAATGCGTTGACTACGCTTCCCATGGGTGGTGGCAAAGGCGGCTCCGACTTTTCGCCGCGCGGCAAGAGCGATGCTGAGGTGATGCGGTTCTGCCAGGCTTTTATGAATGAGTTGTTCCGTTATATCGGACCGGAGGTGGATATTCCGGCCGGTGATATAGGTGTAGGTGCCCGTGAAGTGGGCTATCTCTTTGGTCAGTATAAGAAACTGACGCGTGACTGGAGCGGGGTTCTTACAGGAAAAGGCCTTGAATTCGGAGGTTCCCTCGTGCGTCCGGAGGCCACCGGATACGGCGGACTGTATTTCGTTCGTGAAATGCTCGCCGGAAAAGGGATCGACATAAAGGGCAAACGTGTGGCCGTCAGCGGATTTGGAAATGTGGCATGGGGAGCAGCCCAGAAAGCTACGCAGATGGGGGCCAAAGTGGTGACCATTTCCGGACCGGACGGATATATTTACGATGAAGAAGGACTTAACGAGGAAAAGATAGCCTATATGCTGACGCTCCGTGCCAGTGGTAATGACATTTGCAGTCCGTATGCTGAGGAGTTCCCGGGAGCAAAATTCGTACCGAACCGCCGTCCGTGGGAGGTGAAGTGTGACATTGCATTGCCGTGTGCCACGCAGAATGAGCTGAACGGTGAGGATGCCCTTCGCCTTATTGAGAACGGTGCAATTTGTGTGGGTGAGATCTCCAATATGGGATGTACTCCCGAGGCGATCGACGCATTCATCGCCCATAAGATGCTGTATGCTCCCGGTAAGGCTGTCAATGCCGGCGGAGTAGCTACTTCGGGATTGGAAATGAGTCAGAATGCAATGCATCTCAGTTGGTCGGCAGAAGAAGTGGATCAGAAACTACACGCCATTATGCATGGCATACATGAGCAATGTGTGAAGTATGGTACGGAACCGAATGGTTATGTAAACTATGTGAAAGGAGCCAATGTGGCTGGTTTCATGAAAGTGGCCAAGGCTATGATGGCGCAAGGCGTGGTGTAGGTGTTTGAATCATATGTCCATTAAGGGCGGTGCGGGAGATGAAATATTTGTTTTCCGCATCGCTTTTTTTGTATCACGTTGTTGCATGCCTGCGGATTTTTGTGTTTATTTGTTTTCTTAATCAAAGTTTAGACAGAATTTATTATGACAGACGATAGAAACAAGGAATGCCCGTTGTTGCGTGACACGGCCTTTGTGGATTTGATGAAGAGGCGTATTTTCAACGTACTGCTTATAGCCAATCCCTATGATGCCTTCATGCTTGAGGATGACGGTCGGGTAGAGGAGAAGATCTTTGACGAGTATGTGAAACTCGGGCTTCGCTATCCGCCCCGTTTCTTTCAGGTGGCATCGCAGGAAGAGGCGGAAGAGGAGTTGGCCAAGACCAGTTTCGATCTGATTATCTGTATGCCGGGAACAGATAACAGCGATGTGTTCGACATTGCGAGAGGCATTAAGACCGACTATCCCGCCGTACCTATTGTGGTGCTGACTCCATTTAGCCACGGCATCCGTAAGAGCATGGAGAATATGGATTTTTCCATTTTCGATTATGTATTCTGTTGGCTTGGAAATACCGATTTGCTGCTCTCTATCATTAAGCTGATTGAAGACAAGATGAATTTGGAAAACGATGTGGAGGCCGGTGTACAGATGATTCTTTTGGTTGAGGATTCTATCCGATTCTATTCTTCTGTTCTGCCTAACCTGTATCGTTTTGTGCTTCAGCAGAGTTTGGAATTCGCTACCGAGGCGCTGAATGCCCAGTTGGAGAATCTGCGTATGCGGGGGCGTCCTAAAATAGTGCTGGCCAGAAACTATGAAGAGGCGTGGGAGCTTTATTCGCGTTATAAGGACAATACTTTGGGGGTCATCAGTGACTGCCGTTTCTCTTACAAGGGTGAGACGGACGAAATGGCCGGTTATAAATTACTTTCGGCCATTCGTGCCGAGGATGAGTTTGTACCGCTCATTATGGAGTCTACCGAGTCGGAGAAGAGCCGGTGGGCGGACAAATGCGGGGCGCACTTCATAGATAAGAATTCCAAGAAGATCGGCGTGGATCTCCGCCGGATGGTGCGCCGTCATTTCGGCTTCGGAGACTTCGTCTTCCTCGACCCCAATACGATGGAAGAGGTGGCACGCATCAAGAATCTGAAAGACTTGCAGAACAATATATTCACCCTACCCAAGGAATCCCTTCTGTATCACATTACGCGCAACAACGTGTCGCGTTGGCTCTGCTCGCGCGCGTTGTTTCCCATTTCTGAGTTTCTGAAACACATCACATGGGATTCCCTTCAGGATGTGGATGCTCACCGACAGATTATTTACGATGCGATTGTGAGTTACCGGAGGATGAAGAATCAGGGCGTGGTAGCCGTGTTTCACCGCGATCGTTTCGACCGTTTCAGCAACTTTGCGCGTATAGGCGACGGATCGCTGGGCGGGAAGGGGCGCGGACTGGCGTTTCTTGACCACATCATCAAGCAGCATCCCGAACTGAATGCCTATGATAATGCCAATGTGATGATACCTAAAACGGTGGTGCTCTGTACGGATATCTTCGATGAGTTCATGGATACGAACGAGCTTTATCAGACAGCCCTGTCCGATATTCCCGATGAGGAGATTCTGCGTGCATTCCTGCATGCCCGTCTTCCCGAGCGCCTGATCGAGGACCTTACGGCTTATCTCAGTGTCGTGTGCCAGCCTGTGGCCATTCGTTCTTCATCGCTTCTTGAGGATGCCCACTATCAGCCGTTTGCCGGAATATACTCTACTTACATGATTCCTTATGTGGAGAGCCGTGAGGAGAGGTTGAAAATGCTTTGCAATGCTATTAAAGGGGTATATGCTTCTGTTTTTTATCGCGACAGTAAGGCTTATATGACCGCCACGAGCAACGTGATTGATCAGGAGAAGATGGCGGTTATCCTTCAGGAAGTGGCGGGAAATCATTATGGAGACCGTTACTATCCGAATATCTCCGGAGTGGCCCGTTCGGTGAACTATTACCCTATTGGCGATGAGAAGGCGGAAGAGGGCACGGTGAATCTTGCACTCGGACTGGGCAAGTATATAGTGGACGGAGGTATGAACCTTCGGGTCTGTCCTGCTCATCCCGACAAGGTGTTGCAGACCAGCGAGATGGAAATAGCTTTGCGAGAGACCCAGACCTGTTTCTATGCTCTCGGAACAAAGACGGTGGAAGAGGATTTCAGGGTGGACGATGGTTTCAATCTGCTTAAACTTCCGGTAAAGGAGGCCGAAAAGGACGGTTCATTGCAGTTTATAGCCTCTACATACGATCCGTACGACATGGTGATACGGGACGGTATTTATGACGGGGGACGGAAGCTGGTCACTTTCTGTGGGGTGCTGCAGCACGGAGTATTCCCTCTGCCCGAACTTCTGCGGCTGATTCTGAAACTGGGGCGTGAGTGCATGCGCCGTGAGGTGGAGGTGGAATTTGCCGTGAAACTCAATCCGGACCGTACGGGCGTGTTTTATTTGTTGCAGATACGGCCGATGGTGGACAATAAGATGATGCTCGACGAAGATCTGACCGCCATTCCGGATGAAAAGTCGTTGATCCGTTCGCATAATGCTATCGGGCATGGTATCATCAATGATATTTCGGATGTGGTGTATGTGAAAACCGATGATTATTCCGCTTACAATAATCCGGCCATAGCGGATGAGATAGACCGTATCAACCGGCGTTTTCTGGACGAGGGCCGTAATTATGTGCTGGTGGGGCCCGGACGCTGGGGAAGCAGCGATCCGTGGTTGGGCGTTCCGGTAAAGTGGCCCAACATTTCGGCCGCTCGTGTCATTGTGGAATCCGGTTTGACCAACTATCGTGTGGACCCGAGCCAGGGCACGCACTTCTTTCAGAACCTTACCAGTTTTGGGGTGGGATATTTCACTGTGAACGACTATATGGGAGACGGAATCTACAATCAGGATTTCCTGAACGGCATGCCGGCTGTGGAGGAAACGGAGCATGTGCGTCATGTACGTTTTGCTTCGCCTGTTGTCATCAAGATAGACGGCATGAAGAAAGAAGGAATCGTGATGCTGCCCGAAGCCGGGATGTAAGGATTTCTAACCGTTATAAGAAAATGCGATGCGGGTTGTTTAATATCCTGATAACCAATGAAGTTTAATATGTAAAGCAATCCTTGGAATTTTGATGGGCATTGCGGAAAAATTTCATGAGGACGGAATTTAAAAGTCTTCCTCATGAAATTTTATTTTAATGAGCATCATTTTTTATAGCCTGTTTGATGTAAAGGAAAAATACCCGGACAGACATAGGAGAGAAATATAATTCATGCTGATGAAAGAGAATATACGGTTTACATGCAGGTATGCGTCTCCTTTAGGGGAGATGCGTCTGGCTTCCGACGGAGAAGCTTTGACGGGAGCATGGTTTGTGGGACAGAAATATGATGGGGCGGGACTTCCGGATAGGCTCTGTGAAAGGATGGTTGCGCCTCTGGAGGAAACCCGTGAGTGGCTTGACTGTTATTTCGGCGGGGGCAGGCCGGGTTTTATGCCGGCCGTTCATCTTTGCGGCACTCCTTTCCGGCTGGCCGTATGGGAGGTATTGAGACGGATACCGTACGGTGAAACGGTAACCTATGGCGGCATAGCTGCTGAACTGGTTGGCCGGCACGGTTTGTCCTCCATGTCTGCACCGGCTGTGGGCGGAGCTGTGGGGCATAATCCTGTTTCCATTATCATTCCGTGCCACCGGGTAGTCGGGGCGGGAGGTTCTCTGACGGGGTATGCCGGAGGGCTGGAGCGCAAAAGGTGTCTTTTGCAACTGGAGCATGTGGTGACGGAACGTCTGCGTATGTCCGCAGCGGAATAAAATAGAAAAGGACGGGGTGGAATACAGATGTTCCGCCCCGTCCTTTCCGATCAGGATATTTTGGGTTTAGACAATACCTTGCGCCATCATTGCTTTGGCCACTTTCATGAAGCCGGCCACGTTGGCACCCTTGACATAGTTTACATAGCCGTCGGCTTCCGTTCCGTACTTCACACAGTTTTGGTGAATGTTTTCCATGATGGAATGCAGGCGTGCGTCCACTTCGGCGGCTGTCCATGACAGGCGTTCGGAGTTCTGACTCATTTCCAGACCTGATACCGATACACCGCCGGCATTGGCAGCTTTGCCCGGAGCATACAGAATCTTGGCATCCTGGAACACACGGATGGCTTCGGGAGTGGAAGGCATGTTGGCACCCTCGCTCACGGCCATTACGCCGTTGGCTATCAATTGACGAGCCTGATCGCCGTTGATTTCGTTCTGGGTGGCTGAGGGAAGTGCGATGTCGGCTTTTTCGCCCCATGGACGCGCACCGGCCACATACTTGCATCCGTATTTTTCTGCATATTCACGGATACGTCCGCGGTACAGGTTCTTGAGCTCCATGATGTAGTCCAGTTTCTCACGGTCGATTCCGTCCGGATCGTAGATGTAGCCGTCAGAATCAGACATGGTGAGTACTTTTCCGCCGAGTTCCAGCACTTTTTCTGCTGTGTATTGGGCCACGTTGCCCGATCCTGAGATGAGCACCGTTTTGCCCTTGAGGTCTGTGCCCTTGGTCTTCAGCATTTCCATCAGGAAATACACGTTACCGTAACCTGTTGCTTCGGGGCGGATGAGTGAACCTCCGAATTCAAGTCCTTTGCCGGTGAGCACACCGCTGAATTCACGGGTCAGTTTCTTATACATACCGAACATGTAGCCAACTTCCCGTCCGCCTACGCCGATGTCTCCGGCCGGCACATCCACGTCCGGTCCGATATGGCGTGTAAGCTCGAGCATGAAGGCCTGGCAGAACCGCATCACCTCTGCGTTGCTCTTGCCGCGCGGAGAAAAGTCGGAGCCACCTTTGCCACCACCCATGGGAAGCGTAGTCAGAGAGTTCTTGAAAGTCTGCTCAAAAGCCAAAAACTTCAGAATGCCGAGGTTCACCGAGCTATGGAAACGGATGCCCCCTTTATAAGGACCGATCACGTTGTTGTGCTGTACGCGGTATCCCATATTGGTCTGAATCTGTCCCTTGTCGTCCATCCAAGTCACGCGGAACTGGTAAATGCGGTCGGGGATGCACAAACGTTCGATCAGGTTAGCCTTTTCAAACTCGGGGTGTTTGTTGTATTCTTCTTCAATTGTACTTAACACCTCTTCTACTGCCTGATGATACTCCGGTTCATTGGGGAAGCGTCTTTTCAAGTCTTCTAATACTTTTTTTGCATCCATGTGATGATAACTTTTTAATTAATATTATTCGTTGAATAAATCTTTTCTACCTTATCCGTCTCCGTGTTACGGCGGCGGATGCAATACTTTCCTTTTGTGGCAGCAAAGTTAAGAATATAATAGCAAACTGACAACAAAAACGGTAAAAAAAATCTTTTTGCTATCATTTTACATTAAATTCGAACATTTCAATCTATTTCCCACACATTGTATAAAAATAAGGATTTTGATTTTGATTTTTTTTAGGTTTGCACTATCTTTGCAGGGCATATTTTAGGATTTAAGGATGAAGAATATCAGGAATTTCTGTATTATCGCACATATTGATCACGGGAAGTCTACTTTGGCCGACCGTTTGCTTGAATATACAAATACAATCAAGGTAACAGGAGGGCAGATGCTCGACGACATGGATTTGGAGCGTGAGCGCGGCATAACCATAAAAAGCCACGCCATCCAGATGGACTATACATACGAGGGCGAGAAGTATACGCTCAATCTGATAGACACTCCGGGACATGTCGATTTCTCCTATGAGGTGTCGAGGTCCATAGCAGCCTGCGAAGGCGCGCTGCTTGTGGTGGACGCCACGCAAGGCGTGCAGGCGCAGACGATTTCCAACTTGTACATGGCCATAGAGCATGACTTGGAGATCATACCGGTTATCAACAAATGCGACATGGTGAACGCCATGCCCGAAGAGGTGGAGGATGAGATCATAGACTTGCTTGGTTGCAAGCGCGAGGAAATCATCCGTGCTTCCGGCCGTACCGGGCAGGGGGTAGACGATATATTGCGGGCCGTTGTGGAACGGATTCCGCATCCGGAGGGTGATGAGGACGCTCCCTTGCAGGCGCTGATCTTCGACTCTGTGTTCAATTCGTTCCGCGGCATCATCGCTTACTTCAAGATCGTGAACGGCAATATCAAGTCGGGCGATGAAGTGGTCTTTATCAATACCGGAAAAGAATACACGGCAGATGAGATCGGAGTATTGAAGATGGAAATGTCGCCCCGCAAAGAGCTGCATTGCGGAGACGTGGGCTATATCGTGTCGGGCATCAAGACGGCCACCGAGGTGAAAGTGGGCGACACCATTACGCATGTGAAGCGTGCGTGCGACAAGGCTATCTCCGGATTCGAGGAGGTGAAGCCTATGGTGTTTGCAGGTCTTTATCCGATAGAAACGGAGGATTTTGAGAACCTGCGTGCTTCTTTGGAGAAATTGCAGCTCAACGATGCGTCGCTGACTTTCCAGCCTGAGTCGTCCGTGGCCCTCGGCTTCGGTTTCCGTTGCGGCTTCCTCGGTCTGCTTCACATGGAGATTATACAGGAGCGTCTGGACCGTGAGTTCAATATGGATGTGATAACCACCGTGCCGAACGTGTCTTACCTTGTGTATGACAAGCAGGGCGAAGTGAAGGAAGTGCACAATCCGGCGGGTATGCCCGAGGTGACGTTGATAGACCATATAGAGGAGCCTTATATCAAGGCATCCATCATCACTACGTCCAACTTTATCGGTCCGATCATGACCCTGTGCCTCGGTAAGCGCGGCGAACTGATCAAACAGGAATATATAAGCGGAAACCGCGTGGAGCTACACTATAATATGCCGCTCGGTGAGATTGTGATAGACTTCTACGATAAGCTGAAAAGCATATCAAAGGGTTATGCCTCTTTCGACTACCATCAGGATGGTTTCCGCCCGTCGAAGCTTGTGAAACTGGACATTCTGCTTAATGGAGAGCCTGTGGATGCCCTTTCCACTTTGACGCATATCGACAACTCGGTGGATTTCGGGCGCCGGATGTGCGAGAAGTTGAAAGAGCTCTTGCCGCGCCAGCAGTTCGACATTGCCATTCAGGCGGCCATCGGTGCGAAGATCATTGCCCGTGAGACGGTGAAACAGTTGCGCAAGGATGTGACAGCCAAATGTTACGGAGGTGATGTCAGCCGTAAGAGAAAATTGCTTGAAAAGCAGAAGAAGGGCAAGAAGCGTATGAAGCAGATCGGCAATGTGGAGGTGCCTCAGAAGGCATTCCTTGCCGTCTTGAAATTGGATTAACCTGTATAAATCTGAATAACTATGGATTTAAGACGCGATGTGGCACGTGAGATAGCCCGTATTTACTGCCGTCTGTCTCCACCGGGTATAGAAGCGTTGTCGGACATACTCGTACCTTTTAAATACGCGAAGGGTGATGTGGTGTTGCCCGAAGGGGATATATGCCGGCACATGTATTTTGTGGAACGCGGAATGGTGAGGCAGTATTATTATAAGGGAGGGCGTGACGTGACGGAACATTTTTCTTATGAAGGGCGTATTGTGGTCTGTATAGAGAGTTTTCTGAAGCAGGAACCTTCGCGGCTGATTGTAGAAGCGTTGGAGAACAGCCGTCTTTACGGGATTCCTTATGATGCTTTGCATGAATTGGCAGACAGGAACAAGGAGATAGAACTGCTGTTTCGCAAGATTATGGAACATGCGCTTATCAGTTCGCAGGTTTATGCCGACAGCCAGCGTTTCGAAAATGCTACGGAGCGTTATCTGCGTCTGCTGAACACCAAACCCGAAATATTGTTGCGTGCACCGATGGTGCATATCGCGTCTTATCTGCAAATGTCGCCCGAGACATTGAGCCGGGTGCGTGCGGCCCATCTGGAGGAACTGAAAAAAGAGAAGGACGAAAAAGGCGGATAAGGGGCAGGGTATGAAATGATGCGGAGTAGATAAAATATACGGAAGGGCGGGTTTCACTCATGAAGGTGATGCCTGCTTTTTTGTATGTACCTTATTATACTACATTTGTTTCTTTCATTTTTCCTTGCTTCTTCTGATAGACATGTCACTTTCCGGAGGTATTTGTTAATACTGAAACCGTTTACAGAGGAAAGGTAGAGCAATCGGATGAGAAAAGAGGATACGCACGCCTGATCATAGCAAGGCTGTGCGGAAGTGCCGGCTTGTGGGAACGTGACGGAAACGATGGCTTCCGAAATCCGGGAGGAGTGGGCTGCAAGCCACGCCCGCTGCGTTGAAGGGGCATGACAATCCCTTAAGGAATATGTAAGAAGATGCGGATTTAAAGGCCACAACGGGAGATAAGGTAAAGAAAAAGCCGACTTCTGAGCGACGGATTTATCCTGTTGGTCGGACGGGAAGAGTCGAATGGTATGATTCTAAAAAGCGAATGACGCGGAGGCTGGCTTCGTGTCATTCGCTTTTTGGGTATAGGCGTTAGATGTCCTTTCTGTAGGATCTACACCTCCGTATCTGTGTAGAGGAAACGTTTGATGCTTTTCTTGGGCGTTTTCTCGAATTCTTCTGAGAAAATCTTGATGCCGGAGAGTTGTGCGTAAGCGGGAAGCTGTGTATTGAGTTCCGTGCGGTTTTGTTCCATAACGTCTGCAAGGTTTTCGTCTTGCAGCCCCAGATTGTGGGCTTCTTCAAAGTCCGGATATACCAGTCCATAGAGCTTCTCGCCTTTTTGTATGACGATGCTTTCGTTCACTAAGGTCATGTTGTTCAGCAGATCCTCAATCTCTTCCGGATAGATGTTCTGCCCGTTGGCTCCCAGAAGCATGTTTTTGCTTCTTCCTTTAATGAAGAGATTGCCGTTTTCGTCAATGACTCCGAGGTCGCCGGTGTGGTACCAGCCGTCGCGCAGGGTTTCCTTTGTCGCTTCTTCGTTCTTGTAATATCCCAGCATGACGTTTTCGCCGCGTGCCAGTATTTCACCCACAGTATGCTGCGGGTCTTCGCTGTTGATTTTCAATTCCATGCGTGGTGCGGATTTTCCGCATGAACCGGGTACGAATTCTTTCCAGTCTGCATAAGACAGGATGGGGGCGCATTCGGTTGTACCGTATCCCACGGTATAGTTGAAACCGATGTCGTGGAGCAGCATCTCTATTTCGCGGTTGAAGGCTGCGCCTCCGATGATGATTTCATAGAAGTTGTCACCGAATGCGGAGCGTAGTTGTTCGCATATCTTGTCCTTGATTTTTTGACGGATAACGGGAACCTTTAGAAGCATTTTAACTGTTGTTCCCTGAATTTTGGGTAGAACAGCCTTGCGGATGATCTTTTCGATGATGAGCGGAACGGCTATGATGATGCGGGGTTTCAGTTCCGCAAATGCCGCGAAGAGTATGTTGGGTGAAGGGTTTTTAGTGAGGAAGTAGATGTGGCATCCCGCACAGAATTCGAAAATGAACTCAAAAGCCATGCCGTACATGTGTGCCATCGGAAGCATGGAAATTATATTATCGCCTTTGCTAATGTGCGGTCCCAGCGCTTCTTTCGCGAATTCCAGATTAGACCATAAGGCACGGTAGGGGATCATTACGCCTTTTGAGTTGCTTGTTGTACCGGAGGTGTAATTGATGACGGCCAGCTCGTCGGGAGCCCCTTCGTGATAGGTCACGTGATGTTTGCGGAAGTTCATCGGATAACGTTCCCCAAACAGCAGGTTCAGATGTTCGCGTGCGTAAATGACATCTTGCGTGCGGCCTTCCAGCAGTGAATAGTCGGCAATGTTGATGATGCCTTCCAGATGAGGCATTTCTTCCGCATTGAGGTTCTTCCATACCAGGTCGCCGACGAAAAGTAATTTGGATTCGCTGTGGTTGACTATATTATGGATTTGGTCGGCCTTGAACTCATGCAGGATGGGTACGGCTACGGCTCCGTAAGTGAGTGTGGCAAAGAATACGGCTCCCCAGTGAGCGCTGTTGCGTCCGCAGAGCGCTATCCTGTCTCCGGGCTTCACGTTGCTATGTTCGAAAATAATGTGAAGCTTTTCGATAATTCGTGCTATATCCTTATATTGAAAGGTCTCTCCTTTATAATCGGATAAAGCATCAAGGTCCCAGTTGTCCTTGATGCTTTGTTCTATCTGTTTGTTAAAACTCGGTGTTCTCATTGCACAATTCTTTTTGTTATGTGCAAAACTAAGGAGAAAAAACGATTAAAACAAGAATAATGTGTATTTAATAAGTTCTTTCGCCAAATATGCTGCTTCCTACGCGGATTAGTGTACTTCCTTCTTCTATGGCGATGTGGTAGTCGTGGCTCATGCCCCATGAACATTCCCTGAACGAAGGGTGGGCGGCGAACGGCCCTGATTTTAGTTCACGGAACAGTTCGAGAGCCTGATGGAATTCGGTGCGCACTTGTTGCATGTCATTAGTATTGGAGGCCATGCACATGAGACCGCAAATCTTTACATGAGACAAATTGCGCCATTCTCCCTCAGTTGCAAATGTGCGGCATTCGTCGGGGGTAAAGCCGAATTTGGTTTCTTCGAGTGCTACGTGCAGTTGGAGCAGACAGGAGATCACGCGTCCGCATTTTTTTGCCTGCTTGTCGATCTCTGTGAGCAACTTCATGGAATCTACTGCATGTATCATATCTACATAGGGAGCAATGTATTTCACTTTGTTGGTTTGCAGATGTCCAATAAAATGCCATTTGATGTCTTTGGGCAGATGGGCGTATTTGCGGTGCAGTTCCTGTACATGACTTTCTCCGAAAATGCGCTGTCCGGCAGCATATGCTTCTTCTATGCAGCTTTCGGTATGGTATTTCGAAACTGCCACTAAGGACGTTGTTGCGGGCAGCGAGGCTGTAATGCGTCTGATTTCTTCCTGAATGTGCGACATGACGTGACTTTCAACAGAATGGATTAAGCTTCGGGAAACTCCGGTTTTTCGTTGATTTCTGCTTTGTAGTGGAATACGTCCATAATTGGAGTTTCAGCGATGGAGGCTATTTCGTAGTCGGCCATGGTTCCTTCCATGCCTTTGTCCAGACGTGCCACGGCGTCACGCAGGTCGGTGGCCTGGATGAGCATGTTCTGGTTGCTTTTCTTTTCCGTTCCGCTTTTCTCATCAAGGGTGATGAATGCGATCTTGGCCTTGAACCAACGGTCGGCTGCGTCTTCGTCCGTTTCAAACAGTTCGGCATATTTGGCGCGCTTGATGTCGGTCACCTGAAATTCGCCGGACATGAAAGGCTCTATCTCTTCGATAAACCGACGCTCTGCTTCTGTGAAACTGAGTGCGTCCACGAGGTAGGGTTCGGTGACTTTCTTGACAAGTCCGTTCTCCAGTGTCTTCTCATATCTGACCTTGCATTCAAACCATTCGTTCATCATATTCGTATCTCTTTATTGTAGGGTTAAAAATCAGCGCAAAGTTACATGATAATTCTTAATTCCGAGCAGTTGGTTTTGGAAAATTATTGAGTTTGGATAAAACTCGGCAGAAGGAGTGTTTTTTGTGTGGCGGACAAGAGCAAATTTTCGTGCTCATCATTTTTTATTTTAAAGCGGAGTATTTTTTGGGGGGCTTATGACGGTGAGCTATGATGTAGGGATGCCGGTAGATTTTCTGTAGTTGGAACGGAACTGTGGCGGAAAGACTCCAGTCTTTCCGAATGGCGGGAGTGGAACGGGTTATGGCAGTTATCTCCGCCGGCCGAAAACGCGGCGGAGGTTGCGCACCACTCTCATACCCATTGTTACACCGTCATATATGGCCAATCCCTGGTTCATGATATTCATGACTGAACCGAATCTTGTTGTGGCCTGTACCGGAGGAGCGAATAAGTCCTGGGTGGTTTCCTTGAGTATATTCGTACTCTCTTTTAGTTTGCCCTTTACTTCAGCCTTACGGTTCTGGATGTCTTTCAGGGCATCTGTCGTATTGTTTGAGGATGTGTTATTCGGATTCATCTTCTTTTGTAAGGATAAGTTTGGTTACGAAACGGGCGATGGGCTGCACAATCATACGGTTGCGGTTAAGGTAGAAGACGATGGTTGCCAGCAGGAGAAATGCGGTGATGAGGGCAAACCCGAGCGACAGACTTCCCAGTGCGTCTCCTAAATAATAGGCGAGTGCAAAGATGAGAAACAGCAGTGTGATGGAACCCAGAATCAGAATGACTAATGTAATAAGGGTGGCCGAGAGGATAACCGTGAGTTTTTCCGTGGCATCCAACTTGATAAACTCTTTCTGTAGTTCAAGATAATTCTTGAATTCCAGAAAGAGTTTTCCTATGCTTTCTATATGCTTTTTACCTGAAAACATAAGGCGCGACCTATACTTCCTCTGCCGACTTGATCTCATCGGCGATTTCGTCTACAAGAGAGTCCATTTCCTTACGGTTGAGCTTTATCCCCCGTTTGCGTAATGCTTCGGCAATCTTGTCGCGTGTGTCGGTTCCTTTCTCAGGTGCAAATAAAATACCAATGGCCGCGCCGACTGCTGCGCCGCCTACGAATGCTGCTAAAAAACTTAATGCTTTCATAATTCCATTGTACTGTTAAAGTTGATAATACCCACAAAGTTATAAAAACCGATGATATAATCCTTCTTTTCCGGTCATTTTTTTGATTATTTTTTTTGTACGGATGATTTAACCTTTTTTTGTTCTGCGTCTTTCCTTGCTTATATAAATAATGCGTACCTTTGTCCCTTGTCGCAGCCCTTGCCTTCCGAGGCATAACCGGTCGTGCGGGACGAATATGAGAGATAATCATTTAATTAAAAATATAAGTAGAAGAATTATGAAAAAGTTTTTTGTGATGGGGCTTGGTTTGAGTGCTGCTTTTGCAATGACCTCTTGCAAGTCGTCGGAGAGCGCTTATAAGAAAGCGTATGAAAAAGCAAGGCAACAGCAGGTTGTGGCGACAGAACAGGAACCCGCTCTGACGCAGACTCCCACTCTGGTGGAAGTGTCTCCCGTAACCTCTACGACTACGACTCCCGTGACCGGTAATCAGGATATGAGTTCTGTTCGTGTGCAGAGTGAGAACGTGACGGTGGTTTCCGGTAGCGGACTGAAAGCTTACAGTGTAGTGTGCGGAAGCTTCAGCCTTAAGGCTAATGCGGAAGGCTTGCAGAATACATTGAAGAATGCCGGTTATAATGCGCAGATTGCTTATAATGAAGCGAAGAACATGTATCGTGTGATAGCCTCTACTTTTGATGACAAGAGTGCCGCGGTTCAGTCGCGCGGTACGTTGCGTGCCACTTATCCCGATGCATGGTTGCTTTGGACTAAATGATAGATTTATAGTAATATACTATTTAAATGATACACGGGAGCGGGAGGAAATCGCTCCCGTGTATTGTATGGGAATGTATCCACTGTTATATTAAGAATTATTTGTTCTTATGACAGTGGCATATTCGTTCGTTTTCATTAATTTTGCAATCTATATGGGAAGGGTTTTGTCTATTGATTACGGGAAAAAGCGTACGGGAATAGCCGTGACCGATCCGTTGCAGTTGATTGCCAACGGCCTGACAGCAGTACCTACGGCTGCGCTGATGGATTTTATAGTGGAATATATACGCAAGGAAGATGTGGAGCGTATCGTAGTGGGACAGCCTAAACAGCCCAATGGCGAGGACTCGGAGAATATGGAGCGGGTGAGGGCTTTTGTGCAGCGTCTGCATAAGGTACTTCCGGATATTCCCGTAGAGTTTTTTGACGAACGGTACACTTCGGTTCTGGCGCATCAGGCCATGCTGCAAGGAGGGTTGAGAAAAAAAGCCCGTCAGGACAAGGGACTGGTCGATGAAATTAGTGCGACCATCATCTTGCAGGGCTGGATGGAGTCCCGTTTACGATAACACAGTAAGAAAATAATAATATATAAGATATGATATTACCGATTTATACGTTTGGCCAGCCTGTGTTGAGGCAAGTGGCCGAGGATATCACGCCGGATTATCCGGAGCTGGAGAGTCTGATAGATAATATGTATGAGACATTGGACAAGTCCGACGGAATAGGATTGGCAGCCCCCCAGATAGGATTGCCGATACGTTTGGTCGTGATAAATCTGGACTTGCTGTCCGAGGACTATCCTGAATATAAAGGTTATATTCACACATTTATCAATCCCCGGATTCTTGAGTATGATAATACGAATACGGATTCCATGGAGGAAGGTTGTCTGAGTTTGCCGGGCATCCACGAACCTGTGCGCCGCCCGACGCGTATACGTGTAAGTTATATGGATGAAGAGTTTCAGCCACATGACGAGTGGGTGGAAGGCTATCTGGCTCGTGTCATGCAACATGAGTTTGACCATTTGGAGGGAAAAATGTTCGTAGACCATCTTTCCATGTTACGCAAGCAGATGATAAAAGGGAAAATGGGGGATTTGCTGAAAGGAAATTTCCGTTGCTCCTATAAGGTGAAGACAAAGAGATAATGAGGTCGGGGCGGAAAGCATGGATACTTTTCCTTTGGTGTTTCTCCGTGTCGGCTATGTCGCAGATTAACACCGACCGGATGATGCTGATGGGGCGGAATGCGCTCTATTATGAGGATTACGTGCTTTCCATACGACGTTTCAATATGGTGATTTCGGCTAAGCCATACCTGCCGGAACCATATTTCTATAGAGGTCTGGCCAAGTTTTATCTGGAAGATTACACCGGAGCGGATGAGGATTGCGGAGCAGCCATAGACCGTAATCCTTTTTTGCCCGACAACTACAGGTTGCGCGGTTTGTGCCGGATTAATCTGAACCGTTATGAGGATGCTGTTTCAGACTATCGGGCACTGCTTGGAATAGAGCCTAAGGATGAAAGTGCATGGCACAACATGTCTTTGTGTTATTTGCAGCTTAAGCAATATGACAAGGCTGTGGAATGTGTTGATCACATGCTTGCTCTCTGGCCGCAAAAAGCTTCGCTTCATACATTGAAAGCCCAGGCTCTCCTTACAGCTTCGGATACGGTGCGGGCAATGGAAAGTATTGACCGGGCACTGGGGATTAATCCTTACGAAGGGCAGGCATGGAGTATGAAGGCGGCGATTCACGCCCGGAGGGAAGAGTATAAACAGGCGGAAGAAGCTTTGGATAAATCCATCCTACAGACGCCCCGTGAACCGGGGCTTTATATCAACCGTGCGCTGGCACGCTATCACCAGCGCAACCTGCGGGGGGCCATGAATGATTATGATACGGCGCTTGAACTGGATACTGTAAATTATATTGGACATTTCAACCGGGGGCTGTTGCGTGCGCAAGTCGGGGATGATAACAGGGCTATAGAGGATTTTAATTTCGTGTTGAAGTTGGAGCCGGATAATATGATAGCTTTGTTTAATCGCGCATTGATGCGGAATAATACCGGCGACTACGCCGGTGCGATCCGGGATATTAATATAGTACTCAAGGAATTTACGGAATTTTGGACCGGTTATCAGTTCCGGGCCGAAGTGCGTAGAAAAATGGGGGATCTCAAAGGCGCCGAACTGGATGAGTTTAAAGTGCTGAAAGCGCAGATGGACAGGCGGTACGGGAATGGAAAGAAGAATAAGAACATGAACCGTACACGTAAAGTGAGCGACCGCACAATGGAGGATTATAATAAGTTGGTGGAGGCAGATAAGTCGGAGCAGGACGCTCCGGCATATGAAAGCGAGTATCGTGGCAAGGTGCAGAACCGTAAAACGGAACTCTTGCCGGAACCGGCTGCAGTATTGACTTATCATACGGGAGCAGGTTTATTCCGGCGTGAGATGTATCGTAAGGAGATTGAGAGTCTGAATCATTCGGGCGTTTTGCCAGCACGGTTGATGCTGGCTCATGAGGAAACGGACTTGGATGAGTCTGATATTGAGAAATATACTTCTTCCATTCGATCACTGTCCAATAAGATCGCCGCGCAGCCTGGTAATGCCCTATTTTATTTTGCCCGTGCGATAGATGAGTATCAGGTTCAGGGATTAGAGGCGGCACTGGATGATGTGAATCGTTCTATCGAGCTGGATGGATCTTATATTATGGCATATTATCTGAGAGCGCAGATACGGATGAAACTAGGGGAAGTCAGTGCGGCGGAAAAAAGAATATCTCCAGTAAAGGGGGAGGAGAAATGGACGTATGATGATTCCCGGGCGGCTTATCAGGCCGCTCTTGAAGACTACGATCACGTGTTGACTGCAGAACCAAACTTTTCTGAATGCTATTATAATAAAGGTAATATATATATACGGATGAAGTTGTTGCCGGAAGCTATAGATGCCTATACACGGGCCATAATGCTTTATGCAGACTATGCTGAGGCATATTATAACCGAGGGATAGCTTATCTCCTTTCCGGAGATTATGCTTCAGGAATCCCCGACTTAAGCAGGGCCGGGGAGTTGGGTTTGTATAAGGCATATAATTTGATAAAGAGGTATCGTAATAAGCCGGATGTTGCGGTGGAATAGGTTAGACGACAGTTACTTTTTTTACCAATTGTGCCATCGTCTCATTAAAAATAACTATTTTTGCATCCTTGAATACGGACAAAACATTATAATATGATAAAGATAACTTTCCCCGACGGTTCTGTACGTGAATATGAGGCCGGTATAACGGGGTTACAGATTGCAGAGAGTATTTCTCCCAGATTAGCACAGGATGTGTTGGCTTGTGGAGTGAATGGAGAAATTGTTGAGTTGAACAGGCCTATTGAAAGTGATGCTTCCGTTGTGCTTTACAAATGGGAGAGTCCGGAGGGTAAGCATGCTTTCTGGCATACATCTGCGCACTTGATGGCCGAAGCTATGCAGGAACTTTATCCGGGCATGCAGTTTGGTATAGGACCTGCAATAGAAAGCGGTTTCTATTATGACGTAATGCCGCCGGCCGGTACTGTGATTCGTGAGAGCGACTTTGTCGGTATAGAGAAAAAGATGCTGGAACTCGCACAACGCAAGGAAGCTGTAGTGCGTGCGGAAATATCCAAGACCGATGCTTTGAGGTTCTTTGGAGAACGTGGCCAGACATATAAGAATGAGCTGATAGAAGATCTGGAAGACGGACATATCTCTACTTATACCCAAGGTGCTTTTACAGATTTGTGTCGTGGTCCGCATTTGATGAATACCGGCCTTATCAAGGCCGTAAAAGTGACGGCCGTATCATCAGCTTACTGGCGCGGTGATGAGAAACGTCCGCAGATGACCCGTGTTTATGCCATATCGTTCCCTAAAAAGAAAATGTTGGACGAGCATTTGGCTTTGTTGGAAGAGGCTAAGAAACGCGATCATCGCAAGATAGGTAAAGAAATGGAGCTCTTCATGTTTTCCGAAAGAGTGGGAAAAGGATTGCCGATGTGGCTTCCGAAAGGAACCGCCCTGCGTCTGCGTCTGGAGGACTTCCTGAAGAAAATCCAGAAACGTTACGGATATCAGCAAGTAATGACTCCGCATATCGGCGGAAAGAATCTCTATGTGACGTCCGGTCACTATGCGCATTACGGTAAGGATTCTTTCCAACCCATTCATACTCCGGAGGCCGATGAGGAGTACATGCTAAAGCCTATGAACTGCCCCCATCACTGTGAAATATTTGCTTGGAAACCTCGTTCATACAAGGACTTGCCTTTGCGTCTTGCCGAATTCGGTACTGTGTATCGCTATGAGCAGAGCGGAGAATTACACGGATTGACCCGTGTTCGTTCTTTTACACAGGATGATGCTCATATCTTCTGTCGTCCGGATCAGGTGAAGAATGAGTTTATCCGGGTAATGGAGATTATTCAGATTATTTTCGGTGCCCTGAAATTCGATACGTTCGAAGCGCAGATCTCTTTACGCGATCCTAATAACCGTGAGAAATATATAGGTTCTGACGAAGTGTGGGAGGAGGCAGAGAATGCCATTATTGAGGCTTGTAAAGAGAAAGGGTTGCCGGCGAAAGTGGAGTATGGCGAGGCTGCGTTCTATGGTCCTAAACTGGATTTTATGGTAAAAGACGCATTAGGGCGTCGTTGGCAGTTGGGAACTATCCAGGTAGATTATAACTTGCCGGAACGTTTCAAGCTGGAATATACGGGTGAAGATAACCAGAAACATCGTCCGGTAATGATACATCGCGCACCTTTCGGTTCGATGGAGCGGTTCTGTGCCGTGCTTATTGAGCATACGGCAGGCCACTTCCCCTTGTGGCTGACTCCGGATCAGGTGGCGATTCTCCCGATTTCAGAGAAATTCAATGATTATGCGCAGAAGTTGTGTGCATATTTTGATGAGCAGGATGTGCGTGCCGTGGTAGACGATCGTAACGAGAAAATCGGGCGTAAGATCCGTGATAATGAAATGAAGCGCATTCCTTATATGCTTATTGTAGGCGAAAAAGAGGCAGCTGATGGTACGGTATCTGTGAGAAAACAAGGAGAGGGAGATCAGGGAAGCATGAAATTTGAAGATTTTGCAAAGAAAATCAACGAAGAAGTGCGTAGTATGATAAATAAATATTAAATTTGCACCCGATTTTTTAAGCTTGATTACAATAATCGGAAATTAAAACGGAAGAGAACAACATTACTGAATGAAGAAAGACAATTTGAAACAGCAGTATCGTGTCAATGAGCAGATACGGGTACGCGAAGTCAGAATAGTGGGCGATGATGTGGAGTCCACGGTTATGCCAACGGCTAAAGCATTACAGATGGCAGAAGCGCAAGGTATAGATCTCGTGGAAATATCGCCGAATGCAGTTCCTCCTGTTTGTCGTCTGATAGACTACAGCAAGTTCCTTTATCAGCAGAAGAAACGTCAGAAAGAGATGAAGGCCAAGCAAGTGAAAGTCGAAGTGAAGGAAATTCGTTTCGGGCCTCAGACGGACGATCATGATTATAATTTTAAGCTAAAACATGCTCAAGGATTCCTTTCCGATGGAGATAAGGTGAAGGCTTATGTGTTCTTCAAGGGACGCAGTATCCTTTTTAAGGAACAAGGCGAAGTATTGCTGTTGCGTTTTGCCAATGATTTGGAAGAGTATGGCAAGGTTGAACAGATGCCGGTGCTTGAAGGAAAACGCATGACAATCTTTATTGCTCCGAAGAAACTGCCGCAAGCTAAGAAAACTTCAGATGGTGCTACGGGGGCTACGGTGCAGAAAGCAGAGCGGAGCCAACCGAAAGTAAACGCGCCTAAGGAGTATAAAGGACCGCGGGTGGAAGGGGAGGATTAAGTAAAGTAGAAGTAAGTGCGTAACGCCTTGGTATATGCGTTGCCACCCATTAAAGTAATAACTTAAATATTAAACAAAATGCCAAAAGTAAAGACTAATTCCGGTGCAAAAAAAAGATTCGCTCTTACCGGAACAGGTAAGGTTAAGAGACAGCACGCTTTTCACCGTCATATCCTGACGAAAAAGACTAAGAAGCAGAAGAGAAACCTGGTACACGATGATATCGTTGTAACAGAGAACATGAAGCAGGTTCGTGATCTTCTCCGTTTGCGTTAATTAAAAGTGAAAGTCGTATTAACAAAGTTATTAACCGAATGCTTTAGCCTGAAGTTCATCCTAAGCAATATTATAAAGAAAGGGGATGGCGCTAACATTCAAAAAGAATTAAAATTATGCCAAGATCAGTAAATCATGTTGCTTCAAGAGCAAGAAGAAAGAAAATTTTAGGTCTGACCAAAGGTTATTTTGGTGCACGCAAGAATGTATGGACCGTAGCTAAGAACACTTGGGAGAAAGGTTTGACCTATGCATATCGTGACCGTAAGAACAAGAAGCGTAACTTCCGTGCTTTGTGGATTCAGCGTATCAATGCTGCTGCGCGTCTGGAAGGTCTGTCTTACTCACAGTTGATGGGTGCTCTGCACAAGGCCGGTATCGAAATTAACCGTAAGGTTCTTGCCGATTTGGCTGTCAACCATCCCGAAGCTTTCAAGGCTGTAGTAGCCAAGGTTAAATAAGGAAATCCGATAAGATTTTCAGATAAAAGGTGTATTGCTTGTCAATGCACCTTTTTTTTTTTTACTTTGTAATATAAAATATAATACTTATTTATCTGTAAGATTAAAATAAAGGAGCAATGGAAAGAAGATTGAAAGATTATGCGGTTTTGACGTTAAAAGGGATGGCTATGGGAGCTGCTGATGTAGTTCCGGGAGTTTCAGGGGGGACGATTGCTTTTATTGCCGGAATTTATGACGAACTTATTGATTCCATCAAAAGCATTGACATGTACGCTTTGAAGCAGTTGTTCTCAGGAAAAATAACCGCTTTTTGGAAATCCATAAACGGAAATTTTCTGGTTGCTTTGCTACTTGGCATTGGTATTAGTGTGTTTTCACTGGCAAAGCTTATCACCTATCTGCTTGTGACCGAGCCGGTGTTGGTATGGTCTTTCTTCTTTGGTCTTGTATTGGCTTCCACATGGTTTGTGTCGAAGGACATCAAGGAATGGGGATGGAAAACGATTGTCGGTTTTTTGGCGGGAGCGGTAATCGCATTTTACATAACCGTTGCTACCCCGGCCAATACGCCTGATAGCTGGTGGTTCATCTTCTTGTGTGGAGCCATTGCTATCTGTGCGATGATTTTGCCAGGTATATCCGGTAGTTTTATTCTGGTGCTGTTGGGCAAGTATTTCTTCATTATGGAAGCCGTTAAGACATTGGATCTGTTTGTGATTGGTGTTTTTGCCGCAGGTGCGGTGATGGGAATCACCACCTTTTCGCGGGTTCTTTCTTTTGCGTTAAAGAACTTTCGTAATATCACGATGTCCGTACTGGCCGGTTTTATGTTGGGGTCGCTCAATAAAGTGTGGCCCTGGAAAGTAGTGGAAAGCATGACGCGTAACGGTGTTACGTATCAGACGGAGCATAATGTGGCGCCGAATGAATTGCAGGCAGAAGCCTGTGTATTGATGCTTATCGGTTTCTTTTTGGTATATGCACTGGAGAAAATTTCGGTGCGTAAGGCATAATTAATAAGGGGGAATATGTATAGAAGAAGTTACTTTTGGCCGTTGGCAGGGTTGTGTATACTCTCTTTGTTCCTCTTCTTGGGACAGACATTTTTTAATACCCGGGGAGAACCCCGTGAGGCTGTTGTGGCTCTGTCCATGTTACAGCAAGGTAACTGGGTGCTGCCTGTGAACAATGGTGTGGAGCTGGCTTTTAAACCTCCTTTTTTTCATTGGTGTATCGCTGCCATTTCTTCATTAGCCGGTTCGGTAAACGAATACACCTCCCGTATGCCTTCGGCCTTGGCCTTGTCGGCCATGGTGTTGGTCGGTTATGTTTTTTACGCCAAGCGGCGTGGAGCGGAGGTCGCTTTCATAGCCGGTTTGCTCACATTGACCAATTTTGAGGTGCATCGGGCCGGAGTGGCCTGCCGTGTGGATATGGTGCTGACAGCCATGATGGTTATAGCCCTGTATCAACTGTATAAGTGGGGAGAGAAGGGATTAAGGGGCATTCCATGGGTCGCTGTGTTCTGTCTGAGCGCGGCTGCATTGACAAAGGGGCCTGTGGGCATCGTGCTGCCTTGTCTGGTACCAGCCTTATTCCTGTGGATCAGAAGGGTGAAGTTTCTACGGATTTTCCTCTCTTTCTTTAAAGTGGCTGCCATGGCCTGCATTTTGCCGGCGCTCTGGTACTGGGCCGCATATATGCAGGGAGGGGATCACTTTCTTGAGTTGGTGCTGGAGGAGAATGTCTATCGTTTTTTAGGCAAGATGACTTATGCAGCCCATGAAAATCCGGCCTGGTATAACGTGATGACCGTATTGGCCGGTTACACTCCCTATACGTTATTGCTGCTCGTGTCTTTGTTCTTCCTGCATTACAAAAAGCCGGAAGGACCCTTGCCTGCCTGGTGGAAGCGTTTCACATCTTATATTCGCAATATGGACGATACCCGTTTGTATTCTCTGTTATGTATTGTCGTTATTTTCACGTTCTACTGTATTCCGAAGAGTAAGAGGAGCGTATATCTTTTGCCGGTATATCCTTTCATTGCTTATTTCTTGGCGGAGTACATCATTTATTTACGTCATCGCCATGTAAACGCTCTTCGTGTATTCGGCAGCATTATGGCGTCGTTGGCTATTCTGCTGACGCTGGTTTTCGCAGCCGTCCGCACCGGGCTTATACCCGATGCGTTGTTCAGTGGGCGGCATGCGGCCGAGAATGTGGCCTATATGCATGCGCTGGCCGATTTTCCTTTGACGATAATGGCTGTGCTGGTAGCGATGCTTCCGGTAGCTGCTGCTTGGCGGTATTTTAGGGTGCAGCGCGGCAATGCGGCCGATAATGGTATTATTTATGCCTTTGTGACAGTGGTATTTTCCATCTTTTTTGCACTCGACGGTTTGTATCAGCCGGTGATTCTGAATGTGAAGTCCGACCGTGCTGTGGCGGAAGAGATAAGCCGCATAGTGCCTGAGGGCAGGGTGTATTCTTTCCGTACGGACGTGGTGGAGGGAAACCGCATGCATCCCTTTACGGTGAATTTCTATCTGGGCGACCGCATGGTGCCGTTTGATTGTTTCAATCCCCGTGGGGATGGATATGTACTGATGGGAGAAGATATGGCCGGACCGTTTATGGAGCGTTACGGAGAGGGGTATATGCTGGAGCAGGTATACGACCCTTTGCATCGCAGTTGCGATGACAAACGGTTTAACCGCCTTTACCGTTTCCGCAGTAGGCAGGCCGGAGTATAAAAAGGACAAGTCATGCAGATAAAGCAATTGTTTTCCACATTTGTCCGTTTCGGAATTGTGGGGGCACTGGCCACAGTGCTCCATTATGGTCTTTATTACCTCTTTCACTTTTTTATGGAGGTGAATGCGGCCTTTACGCTTGGTTATCTGCTGGCTTTTGTGGTGAATTTCTATATGACCTCTTATTTCACCTTCGGCTCGTCGCCTTCATGGCACAAGCTGTTCGGCATGGGCGGGGCCCATGCGGTGAATTATCTGCTGCAAATCGGATTGCTCAATTTCTTCCTGTGGATAGGAGTCGCTGCGGTATGGGCGCCTCTGCCGGTATATATTATTGCGGTTCCGGTGAACTTTTTATTGGTACGTTTTGTGTTTATATCTAAAAAACAATGATACGATGAAGTTAGTGATTGTGGTGCCTTGTTATAATGAGCAGGAAGTGCTGGCCGAAACCACCCGCCAGCTTTCTTTGGTATTGGAAGAATTGGAGGCGGCCGGAAAGGTAAGTGAGGGTCATATTCTTTATGTAGACGACGGTTCGTGTGACGACACTTGGAATCTGATCTGTCGGTTTTCGGCAGAGAATGCCCGTGTGGGGGGATTGAGACTCGCCCATAACGCTGGGCATCAGCAGGCATTGTGGGCCGGTCTGGAATGGGCTTCCGTGCATGCGGATGCAGCGGTGTCGATAGATGCCGACTTGCAGGACGACGTGCGCTCGATCATCGCGATGGTGGATGAGTGGCGTGATGGTTCGGATATTGTCTACGGGGTGCGCCGGGAACGGACAACCGACACTTTCTTCAAGAAACATACCGCACAGCTGTTTTATAAACTGATGCATGCCATGGGAGCAAATGTGGTATACAATCATGCCGATTTCCGTCTGATGAGTCGTCGTACGTTGCAGGCTTTGGTATCTTTCCCGGAGCGTAATCTTTTTCTGCGTGGTATGGTTTCTGCGTTGGGTTATCCCTCTGCCAAGGTGTACTACGACCGTAAGGAACGTCAGGCCGGAGAGTCGAAATATCCGTTGAGCAAGATGCTCAGTTTTGCGTTAGACGGCATCACCTCCTTTTCAGTCCGTCCGTTGCGCTGCATCTCGATACTCGGTCTTTTTTTCATTCTCATATCGCTTGTGGCCATAGTTTACGGTATTGTGATGCATGTGGAGGGACGCACGATTCCGGGATGGACTTCCTTGCTGGTTTCCGTATGGTTCATCGGCGGTTCCATCCTCACGGGGTTAGGCATAATCGGGGAGTATGTAGGGAAAGTATACAAAGAGGTAAAGAGACGTCCCCGTTATTTCATCGAGCAGGCGGTAGGAGCTGTCCGAAAAGACAGCTAAATGCCGTATAAGTATCAAAAAGACAGTTTTTTCGTGTTTACCCGAGGACGGATCTTGTGCAACGAGTCGGTTCCGGCCTTTTGTTTTTAGCGAAAAATAATGTTTTCAGTCGTTTTTATGTGGATGTAGCGGATGAAATGCGTTTTTCATGCGCAGAAAAATTGTTTGTATACCGCAATAAAATAATTTTTCTTCCGCATGAAATTGCATGTCAGAGCGGATAAAGCGGAAATGCGGACACGAATGGTGCAAAATTCAGTCGGAAATGGACTGTTTTTTTCTCTATTTGCAGACTGCCGGAGCATGAGGCGGAGTAAATAAAATGTAAGTGGGGAACGTTCTTTTTCTTGCATGAAAAGGAGGGGGATGATACGGAAAGGCTATTCACGCCTGATAAATTGAAAGCCGATTCCATGTTCGGTACTACATTCCGGCAAAGGGCATGCGGTGTGTGAGTGGCGTATTTCGCAGCAAGTCTGTCTATGGGGCGGAATATGGCGATTCCGAGTATCCCGTTTCGACATTTTGTCAGATTGTCAGCGTACCCCTTTTCATGATATAAAAACAAGGGACGTCCCTTTAAGGACATCCCTTTTATGATAAAGCCGCACCGATGATGTGATGAAACTCCGAGCTAATAAGATTTGAGCGCCCCTCACCTTTGTAATCCACCGGCATAAAGCTACCCGAAGGCGTGGCCCGCCATTGGTGAGTGAAGCATTCTCGGTTTTCAGAAATAAATTGATGAGTATCCCAATCTAACCGATGCGGCTCATTTTTTCCGTATCACAAAGATAGTTTATTACGATTGAATACACAAATAAAAAAACTTCTTTTTTTATCTTCCGCGGCGAAAAGCCTGTCCGGCCGGTTGCCTCACGGTCGGACAGGCTTTTGTAGGGCTTTGGCGATAATTGCAGAGACGTTTCTCCTGTCCGGCCGGCGGAATGATAGTCAGGCTGCCGTGTTTCACCTTCGGAGGATTGTGTCTTTTGCTGTCCGGCATCGGGTGCCGTTTGTTCAGAAGCGGAGCGGAGCATCGGCTATGGCTTATACCGTGACCCCCGTTGAACTTGCCGAGGTGGGGGAACCACCCTTTGTTTCCGGTGACAGGGAATGCTTCAGGTCTTTTCACTTCAATTCAAGATGGCGGCAATATCGGAGCGGTTCCCTTGCATAGGTCCGCATGCCGGTCGGGGCTTTTCAGTGCGGTGCAGCGGATGTTTTTCCGCCGTTGCGCTCCTCCTTGTCATAGGCATGATAGGTTTTCTCTTCGTGCGATAATTCCGGGTTCGTTTTTCTGGCGGTTGGTTATGCGTGTGAGGGCATCGTCGCGTCTCCGGCGAATGAAATCCGGGTGGCCGATGGAGGGGTGTTCGTCAGAACCTTTGTTCTGTATGTCCTGCCTTACGGCTTTGAATGTCTTGTCGCGGTAGCGGCACCCGAAACCGGTGTCCGTAATGCCCGGTAGGGCTGACTTGATGAGAGGTGGAACCGGGACTTCCCGGTCGGAAGCCTTTGTCTGGCGGGATGTCGTGTGGCTCTGCTGTTTTCTTTTTACGAAAATCGTGTGAACCGTTGGGTGACATTCGTTCATAACTCTCCGTTTGCGAATGCGGGTATTCTGTCCATACTTTTCCGTACGGACTTTCTCTTTTCGTCTGCTCATTGCCGGTGTTTCCTTTTTGATGGAGCCGGTGGCCGGAAGTTCAGTGACTGTCAGGGCGCTCACTGCGGTAAACAGACTTTTCAATAGCTTGTCTTTCATGATATTTATAGATCGATGAGTGAAATGCAAAAGTAGTATGACGTTCGTTTTATGTTTGTATGGACGGGGAACAGAGGTAAAACGCGCTGGATATTTGGGCGTAAAAGAGTGGAATGCGGGAGTAAAAAGAGTAATTTTTATTTTGTTCTCCGACACTCATCTCTTATCTTTGTAGAAATACTTTAAAAAGGCAACACGCAAATTTATGAAACTGCAATTTTCAATAGACTATCATACGCAATGGGGAGAGAACGTGAGGGCCGAACTGACGTTGGTTGACGCCAAGGGACGGTCGAGTACGCAAATTTATCCGCTTGAGACCCGCGACGGTTATAAATGGACTGGAGAAGTGCTGGTGACGGATGGAAATGTACGCTCATTCAGCTACTGTTATTGTATTTATAAAGAAGAGGAGAGGGTGCGGACGGAGTGGAATGGCGTACCCCGTTGCTTCTGGGCCGACGTGACCAAGACTTATGTCTTTCCTGATGCCTGGCGGGATGTTCCAGTGTTGTCTCATTTATATACTTCCGCTTTTACGCAGTGCATTCGTCCGCATGAGACAGAAGAGGGCGGGCTTTCCTATTTTAACAGTACGTTGATGCTGAAAGTGAGTGCTCCGCAACTTAGGGAAGGTCAGGTACTGGCACTGTTGGGCAATCAGCCGGCGCTGGGTGAATGGAATCCGAATTTTGCATTCCGCATGAAGGAGACGGGATTATATGAATGGAGCGTGACGCTGAGCGCCACCGGTATTACGCTTCCGATGGAGTACAAATACGTGGTGATGGATGCCCGGACCGGGGAGTTTGTGGCATGGGAGGAAGGAGACAACCGTCAGCTTCCTGTAAGCGGAGTGTCTCGTGACGAGATTGTCGTGGTTTCTGATACGATGTTGCGGGTGCCCGACAGCCATTGGAAAGCAGCCGGTGTGGTCATTCCTGTATTTTCACTACGCAGTGAGGGGAGTTGCGGAGTAGGTGACTTCGGCGATTTGAAGTCCATGGTGGACTGGGCGGTGCTTACGAAGATGCGTGCCATTCAGGTGCTGCCTGTCTATGATACTACCATCCACCGCAACTGGATGGATTCTTATCCTTACAACAGCATCTCCATATATGCGCTCCATCCTCAGTATATAGATTTGCGCCAGCTTCCCCGGCTTTCCGATGAAGCGGCGATGGCACGGTATGAAGAGCGGCGTGCGGCTTTGAATGCGTTGCCTCAGGTGGATTATGAAGCGGTCTGTGCTTTAAAAAACGAGTATGTACATGATGTGTTTTGCAGTGAGGGAAGCCGGGTGTTGTCTACCGAACGGTTTGCCGATTTCTTCCGGCGCAATGAGGAATGGCTGATGCCCTATGCTGCATTTAGTGTGTTGCGTGATCGTTTCGGTACGGCTGATTTCCGCGTATGGCCTGAATATGCGGTGTATAAGGCAGAGGATATTCGTTCATTCTGTCGGTCATCCTCTCCGTCCTACAGTGAAGTTTCCTTTTATTATTATGTACAGTTTTGTCTGCATGAACAACTGCTGGGCGCTTCCGACTATGCACGCGCCAAAGGAGTCATTCTGAAAGGTGACATTCCCATCGGTATCAGTCGCAGCAGTGTGGAGGCGTGGGTGGAACCTTATTATTTCAATCTTAACGGACAGGCCGGTGCGCCACCCGATGATTTCTCTGCGAACGGGCAGAATTGGGGCTTCCCCACGTATAACTGGGACATGATGCAAAAAGATGAATGCAGTTGGTGGGTGCGCCGTTTCCGCAAGATGGCGGAATATTTTAATGCTTACCGTATAGACCATGTGTTAGGGTTCTTCAGGATATGGGAGATACCGTCTGATGCCGTACACGGTTTGCTGGGCTATTTCTCTCCTTCACTTCCGATGAGCATTAAGGAAATAGAGGATTACGGGCTCCGTTTCCGTAAGAGTTACTTTACGACACCGCAAATCAACGGACGGGTGCTGAATGAGTTGTTCGGTGAGAGAGCGGATGAGGTGAAGGCTGTTTATTTGAATACCTTGGGTATGGATTGGTATGCCCTGAAGCCTGAGTATGATACCCAGCGCAAGGTAGAGGAGGCTTTTTCGGGCCGCGTTTCCGAAGAAGACGTGGCCTTGCGCGAGGGCTTGTATGCCCTTATCAGCAATGTATTGTTCATAGCTGATCCGAAGCAACCTCATAAATATCATCCGCGGATATCCGCGCAGCAGGATTTTCTTTATCGTACGCTGGATGAGGATGAGAGAAAAGCTTTTGATGCACTTTATGAAGATTATTATTATCGTCGCCACAATGAGTTTTGGTATGAGCAGGCCATGCGCAAGCTTCCCGTGCTGGTCGGGTCCACACGTATGTTAGTGTGCGCCGAAGATCTGGGTATGGTGCCGGCGTGTGTGCCTTGGGTGATGAACGATCTTGGAATACTGACACTTGAGATTCAGACGATGCCCAAGCAATTCGGAGTTCGTTTCGGGCGATTGGAAGAAAACCCGTACAGAAGT
Source organism: uncultured Paraprevotella sp. (assembly GCA_910586505.1). Taxonomy (GTDB): domain Bacteria; phylum Bacteroidota; class Bacteroidia; order Bacteroidales; family Bacteroidaceae; genus Paraprevotella. Next base: position 81,011 of record CAJUGV010000004.1, read on the forward strand.
GTGGCCACTATCTTTACGCATGATATGCCGACGTTGCGGGGATGGTGGGAGGAAGATGCAGTCCGCACACAGCAATTCTTTAACGAAGTATTGCAGAAAGACGGAGCGGCACCGGACGTTATGCCCGGATGGTTGTGCGAGGAAGTCGTGGCGCGCCATCTTTACTCTCCTTCCATGCTATGCCTTATTTCCTGGCAGGACTGGATGTCGATGGATGAAAGCCTGCGTTATCCGGATGTGGACTTTGAGCGGATTAATGTGCCCTCCAATCCGCGTAATTATTGGCACTACCGTATGCACATGACGATCGAGCAACTGATGGGCTGTGAAGAGTTGAACCGGAAAATAAGTACGCTGATTGTGCGAAGCGGAAGAGATTAATATTTAAAAATTATAGATAGAAAAATAATATGGTATCAATAGACGGACTGGCCGTGGAATTCGGCGGAACGACTTTGTTTAGTGACATATCCTTTCAGATTAATGAGAAGGACCGTATAGCCCTGATGGGAAAAAACGGAGCGGGTAAAAGCACGTTGTTGAAAATATTGGCCGGTGTGCGTCAGCCGACGCGCGGACGTGTCACCGCTCCCAAGGATTGCGTAATAGCTTATCTTCCGCAGCATTTGATGACGGAAGACGGGCGGACGGTTTTTGAAGAGGCTTCCATGGCTTTCTCTCATCTCAAAGATATGGAACGCGAGATAGAGAATATGAATCGTGAATTGGTGGAGCGGACCGATTATGAGAGCGAGGAATATATGGCGCTGATAGAGAAAGTGGCCATGATGAGTGAGAAGTTCTATGCCATTGATTTGACACATTTTGAGGAGGATGTGGAGAAAGCTTTGCTGGGACTGGGTTTTGAGCGCTCTGATTTCTCGAAGCCTACGAGCGATTTTAGCGGAGGATGGCGTATGCGCATAGAACTTGCGAAACTGCTGTTGCAGGACCCGGATGTGCTGTTGCTTGACGAGCCTACCAATCACCTTGATATAGAAAGTATTCAATGGTTGGAACAGTTTCTGACGGAGAGTGCCCGTGCCGTAGTGGTTATCAGTCACGACCGTAAGTTTGTGGACAATATTACGACACGTACCATAGAAGTCACAATGGGACGAATCTATGATTATAAGGTGAATTACAGCAAGTATTTGGAGTTGCGTAAGGAGCGTCGCGAACAGCAGATGAAACAATACGAAGAGCAGCAGAAGATGATCCAGGAAACTAAAGATTATATCGAACGTTTCAAAGGTACTTACAGCAAGACGTTGCAGGTTCAGAGTCGTGTGAAGATGCTCGAAAAGTTGCAGATCATAGAGGTGGATGAGGAGGATACATCGGCATTGAGGCTTAAGTTTCCGCCTTCGCCCCGTAGCGGAAACTATCCGGTCACGATGGACGGTGTGGGTAAGTGTTATGGCGATCACCGAGTGTTCGGTGGGGTAAATCTGACTGTGGAGAGGGGCAATAAAATCGCTTTTGTGGGACGTAACGGCGAGGGTAAGTCAACGTTGGTCAAATGTATCATGGGCGAGACGGACTATGAAGGAACTCTGACACTCGGACATAATGTACAGATTGGTTATTTTGCTCAAAATCAGGCTTCACTGCTGGATGGCGAACTAACCGTATTCCAGACAATAGACGATGTGGCAAAAGGTGAGATACGCAATAAGATACGCGATTTGCTCGGAGCGTTCATGTTTGGAGGAGAGGAAAGTACAAAGAAGGTAAAGGTGCTGTCGGGAGGCGAACGTACGCGGCTTGCCCTGCTCAAACTTTTGCTTAATCCGGTGAACCTTCTTATTCTGGATGAACCGACCAATCATTTGGATTTGAAAACCAAAGATATCTTGAAGCAAGCCTTAATCGCATACGACGGAACACTGATTGTAGTGAGCCATGACCGTGATTTCCTTGACGGGCTTGTAAGTAAAGTTTACGAGTTCGGGCACGGAAAGGTTCGTGAACACCTTTGTGGCATTTATGAGTTTCTGGAACAGAAAAAACTGGAAAACTTGCAGGAACTTGAGCGTAAACACTGACTTTTTGTCTCTACTCCTGATATTTTTTGAGCATTTTTCTGGGAGAAAGAAAATAGAATGCTTAATTTTGTCCCGATTTTAGGGCGGGGTGCGAAAGCATGTCGCGGTGATGACGTGAGAATGTAAAACAATAATAATTCTGATAAAAGGATGAAGAAACAATTCAAAAAGGTTCTGGTACTGGGCTCCGGAGCGTTAAAGATTGGTCAGGCGGGCGAATTCGACTATTCCGGTTCGCAGGCTCTGAAGGCGTTGCGTGAAGAAGGTATCCGTTCCGTGTTGGTAAATCCCAACATCGCCACTATTCAAACTTCCGAGGGTATTGCCGATGAGGTTTATTTCTTGCCGGTAACTCCTTATTTCGTGACGGAAATAATTAAAAAGGAACGTCCCGACGGCATTCTGCTGGCCTTCGGAGGGCAGACGGCTCTGAACTGCGGTACTGAGTTATATCGTAGCGGAGTGTTGGAAGAATACGGTGTCAGTGTGCTGGGAACTTCGGTAGAGGCCATTATGAACACGGAAGACCGTGACCTTTTCGTGAAGAAACTGGATGAAATTCCGATGAAGACTCCGGTGAGCAAGGCCGTAGAGAACATGGAAGACGCTTTGGCAGCAGCCCGTGAGATCGGATATCCGGTGATGATACGTTCTGCATACGCTTTGGGCGGTCTGGGTAGCGGTATCTGTCCGGATGAGGAAAGTTTCAAGGAATTGGCCGGCAGTGCTTTTACATTTGCGCCGCAGGTTTTGGTAGAGGAGTCGCTGAAAGGCTGGAAGGAGATCGAGTTTGAAGTGATTCGTGATGCCAACGATCATTGTTTCACAGTAGCCAGCATGGAAAACTTCGATCCGTTGGGTATTCATACCGGTGAGTCTATCGTAGTGGCTCCCACGTGTTCGCTTTCGGAAGAGCAGGTGACAATGTTGCAGGATTTGTCGAAGAATTGTATTCGCCATCTTGGAATTGTGGGTGAGTGTAATATTCAGTACGCATTCAATGCGGAGACAAACGATTATCGTGTCATTGAAGTAAATGCGCGATTGAGCCGTTCGTCGGCATTGGCTTCCAAAGCCACCGGTTATCCGCTCGCATTTGTGGCTGCCAAGATAGCCCTCGGCTATACGCTCGACCAGATAGGCGAGATGGGTACGCCTTACTCTGCCTATACGGCTCCTTCGCTGGATTACCTGATTTGTAAGATACCACGTTGGGATTTGACGAAGTTCGAAGGTGTTTCGCGTCACATCGGTTCCAGCATGAAGTCGGTGGGCGAGATTATGTCTATCGGCCGTTCGTTCGAGGAAATCATTCAGAAAGGTCTGCGCATGATAGGCCAGGGCATGCACGGTTTCGTAGGAAATGATCATGTGCATTTCGAACATCTTGACGAAGAACTCTCCAACCCGACCGACATGCGTGTGTTCGCCATGGCACAGGCATTGGAAGAAGGTTATTCCATACAACGTATTCACGAACTGACCAAGATAGATCCCTGGTTTATCGGAAAGTTGAAGAACATCGTCGACATGAAGACGGAACTGGAGGCTTGCAATGGTTTGGAGAGTCTTTCTCCGGAATTGCTGCGCGAGGCCAAGCGGCTGGGATTCTCCGACTTCCAGATTGCACGTTTTGTGCTCAAGGCTTCCGGCACCAATATGGAGAAAGAAAATCTTCAGGTGCGTGCCTACCGCAAGCAATTGGGAATCCTGCCGGCTGTAAAGCGCATCAATACCGTGGCATCCGAGCATCCGGAACTGACCAACTATCTTTACATGACATACGGCACGGACGGCTATGACGTGAATTATTATAAGAACGACAAGTCGGTTATCGTGTTGGGTTCGGGCGCTTACCGTATCGGCTCTTCAGTGGAATTCGACTGGTGTTCCGTCAATGCGGTGCAGACAGCGCGCAAATTGGGCTATAAGTCCATCATGGTAAATTATAATCCTGAGACGGTGTCGACGGACTATGATATGTGCGACCGTCTCTATTTCGATGAGTTGTCTTTCGAGCGTGTGCTTGACGTGATAGACCTGGAACAGCCGGGTGGCGTTATCGTGTCGGTGGGCGGACAGATACCGAACAATCTGGCTATGAAACTTCATCGTCAGTCGGTACATATTCTGGGAACTTCGCCCGTCTCTATCGACCGTGCGGAGAACCGTAACAAGTTCTCGGCCATGCTCGACCGTTTGGGTATAGACCAGCCGGCATGGCAGGAGCTGACAAGCCTTGACGACATGAAGGCGTTCATCGACAAAGTAGGTTACCCTGTGCTCGTGCGTCCGTCTTATGTGCTTTCGGGAGCTGCCATGAACGTGTGCCACAATGAAGAACAGCTGACGCGTTTTCTGGAGATGGCTCGTGAGGTATCGAAGGAATATCCGGTAGTGGTGTCGCAGTTCATGCAAGAGACCAAAGAAGTTGAGTTTGACGCTGTGGCAAAGAACGGAGAAGTGGTGGAATATGCCATATCCGAACATATAGAATATGCGGGAGTGCATTCGGGCGACGCCACATTGGTTTTCCCGGCCCAGCACTTGTATTTCTCTACGATGCGTGCCATCAAGAAAATCAGTAGCCGCATCGCCCGCGAATTGAATATATCCGGTCCTTTCAATATCCAGTATCTGGCTAAGGGCAATCAGATAAAAGTGATAGAGTGCAACCTTCGTGCTTCGCGCAGTTTCCCGTTCGTGTCGAAGGTGCTGAAGCGTAATTTCATCGAAACGGCCACGCGCATCATGCTTGATGCTCCGTATGACCGTCCCGATAAATCAGTGTTTGACATTGACCGCATCGGCGTGAAAGCTTCCCAGTTCTCGTTCGCCCGTTTGCAGAATGCCGACCCAGTGTTGGGTGTGGACATGTCTTCTACGGGAGAGGTAGGCTGTCTGGGAGATGATTTCAACGAAGCGCTGCTGAATGCCCTGATTGCAACGGGCTACAGTATGCCTAAGAAGTCGGTTATGCTTTCTTCCGGTCCGGTGCAGTCGAAGGTGGACCTGTTGGAGCCAAGCCGCATGCTGGCTCTCAAGGGATATGATATTTATGCTACGGAGGGCACGGCCCGTTTCCTTAATGAGAATGGAGTGCCTGCCATTGTCGTGCATTGGCCCGACGAGCATACGGCTGCCGATAACAATGTGATGAAGATGATAGCGCAGCATAAGTTCGATCTGATAGTGAATGTTCCCAAGGATCAGACCAAGCGCGAACTGACAAATGGTTATCGTATCCGTCGTGACGCCATAGACCATAATATTCCGTTGATGACGAACGCCCGTCTGGCCAAGGCCTTCATCGAGGCTTTCTGTCAGATGGATTTGGATCGGATCCAGATTAAGAGCTGGCAGGAATATAAATAATGAGAGAGATAAAGTGAAGCCGCGCTTCTATCCGTATTTCGGGTGGGAGCGCGGCTTTTTTATTCCGGCAGGGAAGTCGGATGTGAAAGAGGGGTGCCGGGAAGGGCGGACTGCTATTCGGAAAGTGTGAAAATCCAGTGATTGCCCCGGCTTTCTTCGGGATTGAAGCGGTAACCTTCCCAGCGGAATAATTTAAGGTCCTCGGGGTTCTCAATGCGGTTTTTCAGAATGAAGCGCACCATCTCGCCCCGGCACATCTTGGTGTATACCACGACCGTGGATAATTTTCCGTTTTTATAGATATGGAAATCAGGTGTGACGACCTGCGTTTCCCGTATGACACGTGTCCAGTCGAACAGTCTTTTCATCTCGCTGCTGGCCAGGTTTATCAATATGCCGCCTTCGCGCCGAATGGCCGAAATGAATGTGTCGGTGAGTCGTGAGCGCCAAAAATCAAACAGTGTGTGTCCCTCATTTTCCGACAACCGTACATTGCCTTCCAGCCTGTAGTTACGGATCAGGTCGGAAGGGCGTAACAAGCCGTATAGGAATGAAGTGATAAATAAATGCTGCCGGGCATATATCCAGTCCTCTTTTGTGAAATCCTGTGGAGCAATGTGGCGGAACACCATACCCGTATAGGCCGACAGGGCCGGAATCTTGCCATCCCCTTTTTCGAAAAAGGCGCGGAACAACAAGCCTGTACGTGCTGCAATCTGTGGATTTACGTGCAGCATGTCGGCCAGTTCGTCAGTGGTGCGGTTGGTCATGGACAAAGCGATATGGCGCGCCTCTTCTATAAACAGCGGGGTGGATGCGGCAGGCAAGGTCACGGTTTTCTTTTCGGTCATCGTCTTGGCGCAAGATATGAAAGTAAGCATGTTGTTATTCTCTTTTTTATACAGGTTGTGACATCTTTGTGCAAAAGTACATAAAAATCCGACATATTGTCAATTTTCATTTTTATTCACATCGGGAAAAGACGCCGGGCGGTACGCTGAAAAAAAGTTTTTAGTGAATATGTATTCATATATACGGAAGATATGCAATGAAATTCCGTATATATTCATTATTTCATGAGCATGAAAATAAAAAATGGAACGCAGTGCGTGGCTTTTTCTTCCGCATGACGGTGGCGTTTTCACCGTATGCAGCTTGAAAACGGGGAGATATAAGGTCCGTTCCGTACCTTTGTGCCGGTATATTTGAATTATCTGCTCTTTTTTTGCGAACGAATCGGATGGGCGGAAAGTCAGTGGATTGGCAGATATGATATCCGTCCGGTTGTCGCGATGCGGCATGTGGTGAAGAAGACGCTTTCATTCGGAAACCGGAACAAGGAAATCACTGTCATGCTGTTCCTACGGGTATGCTGCGAGAATCGTTTATTCATATATCAGCCGGATGAAAGGGCGGAATGCGTGATTCTCGTGAGGCCGGATTTTGCATTATGTCAATGTGCGCGATTTTTTCAGAAGAAGTTGCTGCGTCGCTCGGAATTACTTATATTTGTGTATGACGGAGAAAATGTTGACCAGATGTTTTATGACAAACCGCAATATCAGCCGGATTCTACGCCATACAGGTTTGCTGGCGGTGTTGTTTGCTATTTTGCCCGCTGCGGTATGGGCGAATGAAAAAGAGGCTTTGCGCGTGGCGGTGGAATTCTGGCAAGGTAAGAACGTAAAATTGCGGCGAGGCGTGGCGGAGCTGCATACGGAACGGAAAACCGGAAACGGGTATGTGTTTACACCTGCGTCCGGAAACGGTTTTATTTGGGTGGAAGAGGGGGAGGAGACTCCCCGTGTGTGTGGTTACAGCCTTACGTCCGATGTGCGTGGAACGGCCCTTCCCGCGTTGCTTTCGTCACTGACGGGACGTGGAGGATGGCGGGCTCACCCGTCAGGGCATACGGAGCCGGTGGCTCCTCTCCTTACTTCGGTATGGAATCAGACGTCTCCCTATAACGGGATGTGTCCTTACTACCGCTTTGACGACGGTACGTGGAGTGAGCAGCGGTGTAAAGTGGGATGTGTGGCTACGGCCGTTTCCGAAGTGATGCGCTATTATGCTTATCCGGAGATTTTGCTTGATACGCTTCATGGGTGGGCCACGCCGCATTATGAACTGGAAGACGTGTTGCCCGGTTTCCGTTTTGACTGGAGCCACATGCTTGACCGTTACGACGGGGCTTATTCCGGGCAGGAGGCACGTGCCGTGCAGGAACTGGCCCTTTGTTGCGGGATGGCGGCTCGCATGAACTATGGTCTGAATGCGTCGGGAAGCAATGCATATCGCTTGCTGGCTCCTTTGCATCGTGCGTTCGGATACGAATATGTGGCGTTTTACGACCGTGCACGTTATTCTCCTTCGGTGTGGCGTGCCCTTTTGCAGTACGAACTAAGGCGCGGCATCCCCTTGGTTTATGTGGGGTTCAATATGCAACTCTCCGGTCATGCGTTTGTTGTGGACGGGTTGGATGAAAGCGGTTTCTGGCATGTCCGGTGGGGAGAAGGCGGTCTGTACGACGGTTATTTTGATATTGACATGCTCAATGCTTATGAGAATCCGGCCGATCCTACGGAACTAGGGCGAGAGATAGGCTTGTTCTGTAATCAGATGGCATTGGCATTCCATCCGCATGTACACGATATGTATTCCGGCGACACACTGACGTATGAGGCATCCGATGTGACGGTAGAGCAAGTCGATTTCCGCCGTAGTCCGGATACGAATGAATATGTGACAGCCGATGTGCGGCTTCATAACCGTTCGGGCGACACCATCACTTATACTCTGCTTGCTTTCACCGCCGACTCTTTGGCGGATGTGGACATGCAGAAGACCGAGACAGCGGGGATTACGGCTGTGACACTTTATCCGGGACAGCATGTTGAAGTGCCCGTACACTGCCGTTTTGTACGTCACGGGAGTCGGTGTTTCGGACTTACGGGAGACGGTGAGCATATACTGTATCTGAAACAGGTTGAGGTGGAAAAGGGAGGGCCGCGCAGGCTTCTGATCGGGCCGGCCGAGGTGCTTGAACTCACGTCCGGTCATGTGACCCTTGTCCTTCCCGTAACCAACGAGGCGGAAACCGGCTGGGCCGGTGACTTGCTGACCTACAGTTTCTATCAGGAAGGGATGGAGCGGGATGCCGCTCACTGGTTTTTACTTAATTCCGCTCCCGGTGAGAGCGTGCGCGACACGGTTACCTTCACCGGATTGCATCCGCAGACCGGTTATTCTTTCCGTGTGCGTCATCCGTGGGAGTTTGTTTATACATACGAATTCCGAACCCCGGCTGCGAGTGGCATCGGTCATGTTGCGGCGGCAGAAGACGATGAGGTTACGCTTTATACCCTGCAAGGCATCCGTGTGGGAAGTGCGAGGGAGGCTGCTCTTCCTGTGGTGTTGAGGAATCTGCCGGGTGGAATCTATCTGGCCGTGTCGCGTGATGGCATGGTCAGAAAGTTCTCCAATGATTAAAAAACGGTAAGACGGGCGGTCATGTAGGTTTTTTATCGTATTTTTGTCTCCCAAAATCCGAAAAGGAACTATAAATGGATGCAATAGCGCTGATTGACAAATATTACGCAGAAAGTCCCGAACTGAAGAAGCTTTTGCTGACGCATAGCCGTCAGGTAGCCGGCCGTTGTCTGAAAATAGCAGCCGCTCATCCTGAACTGGGATTGGATACGGTGTTTTTGGAAGAGGCAGCCATGCTGCATGACATAGGGATTGTGCAAACTGATGCACCGGGTATTTTGTGTACCGGTGAGGCGCCTTATATTTGTCATGGTCATATCGGGGCGGAGATGATGCGGCGCGAAGGGTATCCGCGTCATGCACGTGTGTGTGAGCGTCATACCGGAGCGGGGCTTACGAAAGCGGAAATAGAGATGCGTGAATTGCCGCTTCCGGTAGGGGACTATTGTCCGGAGACTCTTGAGGAACAGCTCATCTGCTATGCGGATAAGTTCTATTCCAAATCGCGGCCCGGTTGTGAAAAAACAGCAGAACAGGCATTGAACAGCGTGAGCAAGTTTGGCGAGGAGGGGGCCTGCCGTTTTCGCCGTTGGATGGAACTTTTTAAGGAAAATAACGGTCAGTAAGCGGATTTTGTGTAATTTTGCATTTGTTTACTGATTAAGAATAAGACGGGATTCGCTTGAAAACAAAAATAGCTATATTTCTTTTGGTGGGCTGTTCATTCTGTATGCTGGCGCAGGACGGGATGGGCGGCGGATATTCATCCTCTTTCATCCTGCACGAGTATGGAGAATCCGACAGCTTGAGGACAACAACTCCTGCAATGGATTCGTTGCGGGGAGACACCGTATATTCCGGTGAGCGTTCCGTGGCGGCGGAAGAGGTCAAGTCTGTTGCCGACAGTTCGGTTGCCGTGGGGGACCGTCGTGAAAATAAAGGGACGGTCTTGGCAGATACGCTACAGGAGAATACCGTGGTGCGCGATACCGTGAAAACAAGTAAGTCCGTCCTTGACCAGCCAGTGGAATATACGGCTTCCGATTCGGTGACGTTTGAAGCCGGTCTTGGAAACGCGAACTTATATGGAAACAGTAAGGTGAACTATACTAACCTTGAATTGCAGGCCGACCTTATAACGATGAATATGGACAGTAGTCTGGTGCATGCCGTAGGCCGTCCGGATTCGACAGGGAAAGTGCAGAATCAGCCTGTATTCAAACAGGGGAACGACCAGTATGAGCCGGAACGTATCAGTTATAACTTCAAGACCCGAAAGGCTTTTATTGATAATGTCTACACCCAGCAGGGAGACGGTTTCCTGATTAGTGAAGAGTCCAAGCGCGATGGAGAGGGCGTGATGTATGTGCGTCACGGAAAATACACGACCTGCAACGCCAGGCATCCGCATTTCTATCTTGCACTGACTCGTGCCAAGATGCGTCCGGGCAAAGACGTTGTGTTCGGCCCGGCTTATCTTGTGGTAGAGGATGTGCCTCTACCTTTAGCCATTCCTTACGGCTTCTTTCCGTTCAGCAAGAAGTATTCTTCCGGTTTTATCATGCCTACATTCGGTGACGAAAGTATCCGTGGGTTTTATCTGCGTGACGGTGGCTACTATTTTGCCATTAATGATATGATTGACCTGAAACTCATTGGGGAAATATATACCAAAGGTTCGTGGGGGCTGAGTGCACAGTCCAATTACCGTAAGCGTTACCGTTTCAACGGTAATTTCTTCCTGAGCTATCAGAATACGGTGGAGGGCGAGAAGAATATGCCCGATTATTCCAAGTCTACCAGTTTCAAGGTGCAATGGACGCATCGTCAGGACGCTAAGGCCAATCCGTCGCAAAGTTTCTCTGCCAGTGTGAACTTTGCCACGTCGAATTATGAGCGCAACAACCTGACGAGTATGTATAATCCGGTAAATTATACGCAGAGCACGCGAACTTCCAGTGTGGCTTATTCCAAAACATTTGAACGGATAGGGCTTACGCTGTCCAGCTCGTTCAATATGTCGCAGAGCATGCGCGATTCTTCGTTGTCCATGACGCTGCCGAGTCTCGATATTACATTGGCACGTTTTTATCCCTTTAAGCGCAAGAAAGCGGCAGGTAAAGACCGTTGGTATGAGAAGGTGGCCGTGAGCTATACCGGTAGCCTGAGCAACAGTATCAACACCAAGGAGGATATGCTCTTCAAGTCTAATCTGATTAAGGACTGGAGTAACGGTATGCGCCATAACGTGCCGGTCAGCGCTACGTTCAGTTTGTTCAACTATATCAATGTGACGCCCCAGTTCAACTTTACCGACCGTATGTATACGCATAAGGTGATGAAGTCGTGGGACGAAGGGCGGCAGCAGGAAGTGAATGATACGTTATGGGGTTTCAACAATGTGTATAACTACAATATGAGCGTGTCGGCCACTACCAAGCTTTATGGTTTTTATACCCCCTTGTTCGGTAAGAAGATCCAGACTATCCGCCACGTCTTCACACCGACCGTAAGTTTCAACTATGCTCCCGACTTCAGTGCTTCTCGTTACGGTTATTATTCCTCTTATGTGAGGACGGATAAGGACGGCAACGTGTCTACAGTGAGTTACTCCCCTTATAGCGGAAGCCTTTACGGTGTGCCGGGCAAAGGAAAGACCGGAAGTGTGTCGATGGATGTGGCGAACAACATAGAGATGAAAGTGCGGACGAAGAACGACTCCGTGCGTAAGATAAGCCTCATTGATGAGTTGGGCGCGAACCTGAGTTATAATATGGCGGCAGAGCACCGGCCGTGGAGCGACCTTTCCATGCGCGTGCGCATCAAGACCCCGTGGAACTATACGTTCAGCATGAATGCCGTGTTTGCTACTTATGCTTATGAGTTCGATGAAAACGGACGTGTGCGTGTAGGTGACCGTACGGAGTGGTCGCACGGCCGGTTCGGACGTTTCCAAGGCATGTCGCAGAACCTGTCCTATACATTTAATAATGATACTTTCAGAAAACTTTTCGGATGGGGAAAAGGTCGTGATGAAGCCAAGAAAGACGGGGGAGATGAAACGGACGGCGAAGAGGTGGGTGACACGAATATAGATCCCGACCGCAAGAAAGCGGAGCAGTCCGGAAGGAAGAAAGAAAGCCAGAAGGCGGAGGTGGATGAAGACGGATACCTTAAGTTCAGCCTGCCCTGGTCGTTTACCGTGTCCTATGGTGTAACCATGTCGGAGAATACGGCCGCACAGATACGGGTGAAGAAGATGCGCTATCCTTATAAGCTTACGCATACGCTGAACTTTTCAGGCAATATCCGTATCTCGGACGGTTGGAATCTGACGTATTCTTCCGGCTATGATTTTAATTACCACCGGTTGTCTATGACGACGGCCTCCATTTCGCGCGATCTGCATTGTTTTTCCATGTCGGCAAGCATTGTGCTCAGTCCTTATACATCTTATAACTTTACGTTCTCGGCCAATGCCTCCGAGCTGGCAGATGTACTGAAATGGAAAAAGCAGAGCAGTTACAGTTCAAATATTGAATGGTATTGATTGCGTAATATATCGCCTGCGTGCGTATATATTAATATAGGTAATCAAATAAAAAAGATGAATATGATGGGAAAAGAACGGATGGTGTGCGCCATCCTTTGTATAGGCATGGAATTGTCTGTGGTCTCGGCTGTGTCGCTGCCCGAAAGGGAAGGGAAGACAGTGCATCCTTGTGTGGTGACTACACCGGAACAGAAGTCGGCCACCCTTGAACTGATAGCCGGACAGGAATGGGCCGGCCAGGTGCTGGATGCCATCAAGCGGAATGTGGACCGTTATGCCGATAAGGATGAGGACTATTTGCGTTCGCGGCTTTATATGAACTGGAAAACACAAGCCAGGGATGTGTACATCCGCGGGGAGTGGTTCAGCCATGTGGGTGAGGAAAAGGCTCCTGTGCCTACCGTGATGTTCAGTGGCGCCCGTGCGGCGGCTACGGTCTATGCACGTCCTTCCATAGATGAGCGTCTGCCGTATTCCGACGAGACGAAAGGCGTGTGGATGAGAAACCGGAACATGCCGGGACAGCCGTTGGAATGGGTGCGTCCCGAAAAAGTAGGCACTCAGATAGAGAGTGGTAATGTGGATATAATGAAATGTGCCCGTGATGCGGCTTTCTTATGGTGGCTGACCGGTGAGGAGAAATATGGCCGGCTGGCGGCCGGTGTGCTCGATACTTACTTGCAGGGCATTTATTACCGTGATGTGCCCCGCGATTTGAACCACGGGCACCAGCAGACACTGGTAGGAATGACTTCCTTCGAGGTGATACACGAGGATATTGTGCCGGTGCTTTCCGAATGTTATGATTTTCTTTATGAATATTTGAAGCGCCATCATGCCGACAGGCTTGCCGTATACAACGGTGCGTTGAAGAAAATGGCTGATGTCATAGTAAAGAACGGCGTGCCGCATAATAATTGGAATATCATCCAGTCGCGCTTTATCTTTTCCATTGCGCTGGTATTGGACGGAAACGACGCTTATGAGGACGGAAAGGGGCGTGAGTACTATTTCAATGTGGTGGCCCGGGACAGTACCCTGCGTCAGTGGGGACTGAAGACGCTGGCCGACTATGGTTTTGATGCCGCTACGGGCATCTGGAGCGAGTGTCCGGGTTATAGCTGTAATGTAGTGAACGACTATACTGATTTTGTAGGCATGTTCGACAAATATCTTGGCCGTGACCTGACCCGTGAGCTTCCGGTCATAGAGAAAGCGGTGGCCGCCACCCCGCAGTATTGTTTCCCGAACCGTAAGATTGTGGGCTTTGGCGACACTCATCCCGGCCGCTTGAAGACCAGTTATTTCAACAGTCTGATAAAGAATGCGCAACGTTACGGAAAACGGGAACAGGAAGAGAGGTTTACTGCGATGTTACGCTGTTTTGAACCGGATTATGCGGCCGGACAGGCCCGCTGTAAGACAGACGGTAATCTGATGAACCTCTACCCGCAGGAGGCTTTGGTGATTGACACCGCAATTGTTGCCGGAAACATCGAGGATTATGTAAGCCCTACATTTTATGTGCCGAAGGTGAGCTGGCTGGTGCAGCGCAACGGAATGGATGCGCAGAGAAGCCTGATGTATTCCCTTAATGCAAGCGAAGGAAATCATCAGCATGCCAACGGGCTTTCTGTGGAGTTTTATGGAAAGGGGCTGACGCTGGGGCCGGATGCCGGAATCGGCAAGTCGCTTTATTCGGGATTGGACTATCTGGAGTATTACAGTCAGTTTCCCAGTCATAATACTGTATGTGTGGACGGTGTGTCGTCCTATCCTGTGATGAAAAGCAATCATTCTTTCAAATTGCTGCGTGCTTATCCACAACCTTCTGTGGCCGAGGTGCGGAATCTGAATTCTGAGGATTATGGCAGAGGGGTTTCCTATACGGAGACTTATTTCCGCGAACCGGAGACACAGGCCGACCAGACACGTCTCCTGAGTATTGTGGATACGGACGGAGGAGGCTACTATGTAGACATATTCCGCAGCCGGAAGCATGAGGGAGGCGATAAGATGCATGATTATTTTTATCACAACCTGGGGCAGACGATGACAGTGACTGCTGCCGACGGTTCTCCTCTTGACTTTGTTCCGACGGAAGAACTGAGTTTTGCCGGTGCACACTTGTATGCTTATTCTTATATATATGACCAACAGGTGGCGGTCACGGAAAAAGATATCCGTGTGGACTTTACGGTGCATCCCGATGCAGGAGGCGACGATATCCGTATGACCATGTGGCAAAAGGGGATGTCCGGCAGGAAAATTTTCCGTGCGCTGAGTCCCGAAACCGAGGGCCTGAGTCGTGACGGTTCAATGCCTTATAAGATTAAAGACCAGCCTACGCTGACGTATGTGGCACGGCAGGAAGGTGAGGCTTGGACGCATCCGTTCGTATCTGTTTTCGAGCCTTCTGTGGCATCGGAAGGCAATTGTGTGAGCAAAGTGGACTTTCCGGCGATAGAGAGTAAGGGGAATGATGCCGTCGCTATTACCGTTACACTTCGCGACGGCCGGAAAGATTTTATTCTTTCATCCGCGTCTTGCGGTGAGGAAATTCGGAGCGGTAAGATGGAGACCCGTGCTTCTTATGTCTGTTTGCGTGAGGATCACGGCCGACCGGTTCGTCTGTTGATCGGTAATGGTCTGTTGTTCCGTGCGGAAGGACTGGAAATACGATCATCTGCTCCGGTGGATGTGACATTGCAAAAGAAAGATGGAGAATGGTATTATACGGCCAGCGGACCTTGCAGAATAAAGTGCGGTGGAAAGTCGGGGAAAGTCGGTGCGACGAACAAACCGTTAAGATGGTGACATATCTTGAAGAGACGGAGAAGAAAAGTTTGTGAACGATTCAGAATAGTGTAGGATGGTTGAAGGACTTTTCTTCTCTTTTTTCGTTTTCATCCGTCACCTCTTCTTTTTTCTTCTGTGTAAAGTCGATTTTTATCTGCCTGCCCGCATCGGGTTTCAGACGATACCATCCGCGTCGGGATGTGGCTATGATAGGTGATGAAGGTTTACAGGCTTGTGCCCACAGAAAGAACCGCACGTTTTGGTAAACCCATTCGTAATTCAGTTTTGTATTGAAGAGTCCGGAGTGCCTGTTATACACACAGCGGGCTATGATACCCACGGGAAGCCCTTTGCAGCCGCTGGTCTGCAAAATTTCATAAATATCGTTATAAAAAGGGTTTCCCATCTTGCAAAGATAGTGATTAATAGGATTCCTTTCAATTATTTAGTTATCTTTGCTTATCATTTTAAGTAAATAAGTATCATGAAAAAGGTAGCAGGACTTTCAGTTGCCATGGCAGCAGTGCTGTTTATGGCTTGTGACAAAAAAGAAAACTCATACAATTTTGCTCAGATAATCTATCCGGAAAGTTACGGTTCGGTGCTTTATGCAGATGAAGTGTCGGATTCGTTGCGTTTTGCCACCACCTTCGACTGGTCTGTGTCTGTGGACGAACCGTGGATGCGTGCGGTATCAAACGAACTGTCCGGGACGGTGCCGGACGGTTTCTATATGGTGAAACGGATTGATTTGGGATTCGATGCTAATACTACCGGAGCCAATCGTACGGGCCGCGTACGTTTTTATGCTGACGGCAAGATGCTTGAAACTACCTATACGCAACTTCATTATTTGGATGTAGAGCGTCCGGTACGTATGAATGACAAGTTCGTCTTGCAGGATTCGGCCCGTCAGGAAAGCGACAGTCTGGAGTTCTGTACATATAGCAATGACTGGACTCTTTCTTTCAAAGACGGTGTGCCTGCATGGGTACGTCTGAAAGACGGAGCGCCGGTGTCAGGCCGTGCCGGAGAGTACACCGTGCATTATCTTTTGGATGAGAACACGGTTCCCGCGGAGCGGACGGCTGTATTGGAGCTGACAAGCCGAGGTGTTACGACGGAGATCCTCATCAAGCAATCAGGAGCTAAGGGCAGTGAGAAGAAATAACGACTGCATAATCTGCCATTTATCTAATCTACCTATATTAATTAATCTGTATGAAACAAAAAAAAGTGAGCACGACCCTTTCGGCTTTGTTGATGGGATTGGGAATGTGCACTGTTGGAGTGGCTCAGGCTGCCGTGCCCGATTCGGTGTATCTTATGGCTTATAATGATCATCCGTCCGGTCTGAAATTGGCTTGGAGTGCCAATCGTCAGACGTGGAAAGGTATCGGAGACGGATATGCTTTCCTTAAAAGTGATTTCGGGGCATGGGGGCCCGGGAAGAAGATGTACAATGCCGACATGATCAGAATGTCCGACGGTACGTGGCGTTGCGTATTCCAGGTGGGTGGCGACGTCAATCAATTTGCCGTGGCTTATACCGCCGATTTGATAAAATGGCGTCCGCAGGACTATCCAATCATGGAGGGGGTGAGCAGTTGTATAGCTCCCGTATTGTCGTATGACGTTGCTACGCAAACTTATAAGGTGGTGTTCAGCACACGCGAAGGTGAGAAATATGAGACGGTATCCAAGGATTTTTATAATTTCAGCAAACCAAGGAAAGTAGACGTTTCCACATATGACCCAGCAGCGGAAGAGGTTTCCGTAAACGGTCGAACGGTGAAAGGACCGATGTTTAAGGTTTCTTATGGAGATGTGGAACGTTTGGAGCAGTTTGTGGAAAGCAATGCTTATCGGGCCGCCCTGCTTTCGGAATTGGCACGCGATAACGAGACTCGTTTCCGGGGACTCAAACCGCTCGAGGCAGACATCCGTATCAATGCCGGCAATTCGAAGAAGATCAGTGACAAGTTGATCGGAATCTTTTTTGAAGATATCAGCTATTCGGCAGATGGCGGTCTGTATGCCGAGTTGGTGCAGAACCGTGATTTTGAGTATTCGCAGGAAGATGTACGTGGAAGAAACAAGGACTGGAAAGCGGATTTTGCATGGATATTGGAAGGTGATGGCGGTATGTGGAGCATAGAGGATACTGATCCTATTCATAAGAACAACGCACATTATGCAGTGCTGGACGTGGAGCAACCCGGAAAGGTGGCTTTGCAGAACAGCGGTTTCGACGGAATTCCGGTCCGGAAAGGCGAGAAGTATGATTTGTCCGTGTTTGCCCGTCAACTGAGCGGAAAGGGAGGCAAGCTGAAAGTGAGCCTTGTGGAGAACGGTAAGATCGTGGCGCAGACTACACTTGCCGCACCGAAAACCGGATGGAAGAAAATGAAAGCCGTGATGAAAGCTGAGGCTGAGGCTGACCACGCTTCTATCAGAATAGAACCGACCGGGGCCGGAAAAGTGGCGTTGGATATGATCTCGCTTTTCCCACAGAAGACTTTCAAGGGACGCAAGAACGGTATGCGTGAGGATCTGGCGCAGGCTCTGGCTGATCTGAAACCTAAGTTTATGCGTTTCCCGGGCGGTTGCGTGGCCCATGGCGACGGTCTGCATAACATCTATAATTGGAAAGAAACCATCGGTGAGCTGGAAGCCCGCAAGCCGCAACGCAATCTGTGGGGATATCATCAGACCAAAGGTATGGGATATTATGAGTTCTTCCAGTTCTGCGAGGACTTGGGGTGCGAACCGTTGCCGGTGCTGGCTGCGGGCGTGAGTTGCCAGAACTCTTCAGATGGCTTCCCTCAAGGACAGGGCGGTATCCCTATGGACCAGATGCCCGAATATGTACAAGACGTGCTGGACCTTATAGAGTGGGCCAACGGTGATGCCAAGACGACCAAATGGGGAAAGATCCGCGCCGAGCTCGGTCACCCTGCACCGTTCAATCTGAAGTACATCGGTATAGGAAACGAAGACCTTATCTCGAAATTATTCGAAGAACGTTATCTGATGATTATCAAGGCCGTGAAGGAAAAGTATCCTGATATCATCGTGTGCGGAACGTCCGGTCCGTGGTCGGAAGGAAGTGATTATGAGACCGGATGGCGTTTGGCCAAGGACCACAAGATAGATATGATTGACGAGCATTACTATCAGGTGCCCGGCTGGTATATCTACCACCAGGATTATTATGACCAGTACGACCGTGATGGTTCCAAAGTATATCTGGGAGAGTATGCGGCTCATTCGCCCGGTCGTCCCAACGATATTGAGACTGCCTTGTGCGAGGCTATGCACATTTGCGGTATGGAGCGTAATGGCGACGTAGTGGCCATGAGTTCTTATGCACCGTTGCTGGCCAAGGAAGGCCATGTGAGCTGGAGTCCCGACATGATATATTTCAACAACAAGGAAGTGAAGCGTACGGTGGGCTACTATGTGCAGCAACTCTGCGGCAATTATTCGGGCGACGAATATATAGAAAGTACGTTGTCGGTGAATGAAGGCCGTAAGGGAGTGCGCGAACGTCTGGCCGTCAGTACGGTGCGCGACTCCAAGACCGGAAAAGTATATATCAAGATGGTGAACCTGCTGAATCATCCGGTGAAGGGCAAGTTTGACCTGACGAGTCTGAGAGAGCGTTTCGGTGAAGGCGGAAATATCAAGGCCCGTCTGCATTTGCTGACCGGAAACTGGGACGATCGTACGGCCCGTCCGACGGAGAGCGATATTGATGTTACCCCTGATTTTACGTATGAGCTTCCGGCATATTCGTTCAGTCTGATAGAACTATAAAATAGAAGCATACAACATGAAATAACCTTGCAAAGAGCGGTTTTTGCTTTTTGCAAGGTTTTTTTTATATTCTTAATTGAGGAAAAAGCACATCTCGTTCGTATATAAAAAAGGAGAGAGTACGAACGGAATAAAAAAGAATGAATGTAAATAATATAAGAATGAGACGTTATTTATCGAAGGGTATGCTGCGTGTGACGTTATACGGTTGCATGTTGTGCGGGGGATTTCCGCTTCAAGCTCAGACGGGAGAATATGTGTCCGATGTGTGGGCGCCGGATTTGGGCGGCGGTAAATATAAGAATCCGGTGATACATGCCGACTATTCCGATCCGGATGTTTGCGTGGCGGGCAATGATTTTTATATGACGGCTTCCAGTTTTTCTTGCGCACCGGGTTTGCCTATATTGCATTCCAAAGACCTGGTGAACTGGAAAATAGTGAATTATGCCTTGAAAGAGGTAGTGCCCGCAGACTTTTATGCCACGGCCCGTCACGGAAAGGGTGTATGGGCGCCGAGCATCCGTTATCATAAGGGAGAGTTTTATATTTACTGGGGCGACCCTGATTTCGGAGTGTATATGGTCCGCACCTCCGATCCTTTGGGCGAATGGTCCGAACCTGTACTGGTAAAGGCCGCCAAGGGCATTATAGATCCCTGTCCGTTGTGGGACGATGACGGAAAATGTTATCTGGCTTATGCCTGGGCGGGCAGCCGCGCACAAATCAACTCCGTGCTTTGTGTGGCGGAGATGAATGCGGAGGGCACCAAAGTTATCGGACCTTCCACGATTGTATTCGATGGCAATGATGATGTGAACCATACGTCCGAAGGCCCTAAATTCTATAAGCGGAACGGCTATTATTATCTGATGTTTCCGGCAGGCGGGGTGCAGATGGGGTGGCAGATGGCCGCACGGAGCCGTCATGTGTTCGGTCCGTATGAGGCACGTCGCGTGATGGCGCAGGGCGATACCCCGGTCAACGGTCCGCACCAGGGAGGTTGGGTGCATACGGCATCCGGTGAAGACTGGTTTCTGCATTTTCAGGACAAGGGATGCTACGGCCGTGTGGTCTGGCTCGAACCCATGAAGTGGGTCGATGATTGGCCTGTGGTGGGAGAGGACCCCGACGGTGACGGTTGCGGACAGCCCGTGCTTACATACCGTAAGCCTGCCGTGCCCTCTTCGCTGCCGGTGAATCCGGCCGAGAGCGATGAGTTCGATACCGCAAACCTTGGATTGCAGTGGCAATGGCATTCAAACTATCAGGATTTGTACGGATTCACTACGCCTTACGGTTTTCTCCGGTTATATTCTTGGCCGTTATCCAAAAAGTACATAAATTTGTGGGAGGCCTCCAATATGCTTCTTCAGAAGTTCCCTGCCGAGACGTTTACTGCCACGACCAAAATCACGATGGTAAGCAAGGAAAACGGTCAGGAAGGCGGCCTCATTGTAATGGGGTGGGATTATGCGGCACTTACCGTGCGGCGTGAAGGAGACCGTTTCATTCTCCGTTATCGTGTATGCAAAGATGCCGAGCAGGGCGGAAAAGAGGAGATAGAGAAGGTGGCCGTGCTCGAACCCACATCACGCCAGACCATTATTTATTCACCTACGGTAAGTTGTGCGCTCTATCTGCGCGTGCAGGTGGGAGAGGCCGGCATGTGTCGTTTTGCCTATAGTCTCGACGGGCAGACTTTTACCCCTTGCGGTGAACCGTTCAAGGCGCGTCAAGGCAAATGGATCGGAGCAAAGGTGGGATACGTATGTGTGGAACCTCATGCCGATCCGGCGGTCAACCGCGGATGGATGGATGCGGATTGGTTTCGCGTTACCCCCTGACAGGAAAAACACTTATTTTAAAATATAAAACGAATATGAAAAAACAAACTTCTATGATTGCCGTCCTTCCCGTGCTGTTCGGGTTCTTTGTGATGGGCTTTTGTGACATTGTCGGCATCTCTTCGGATTATGCGCGCGAAGCGTTCGGATGGAGCAATACCATGGCCGGATTCGTTCCGTCTATGGTGTTTATCTGGTTCTTGTTCTTCAGTATACCGGCCGGTATCAAAATGAATGCGTGGGGACGTAAGAATACTGTGATGATCAGTATGGCCGTTACGCTGGTGGGAATGATCGTTCCCTTGCTGAAAACCGATTGGGCCTGCCTCATCGGGTATGCCTTGTTGGGTATCGGCAATACTATTCTGCAGGTATCCCTCAATCCGTTGCTTAACAATGTGGTGACCGACCGAAAACTGCTTACCAGCAGCCTGACAGCCGGTCAGGTGGTGAAGGCCGTGTCGTCGTTCTGTGGTCCGTTTATTATGCTTTTTGCCGTGAACGTACTGGGGGGAGGCGACAAGAACAACTGGTATTTGGCTTTCCCCGTATTGGGTGCCATTACGCTGGTATCCGCTTTATGGCTCTATTTCACTCCGGTGTCCCGTGAGCAGAGCGAGGACAGCGGCGTGACGATGGGAAAGGTTTGGGGA
Source organism: uncultured Paraprevotella sp. (assembly GCA_910586505.1). Taxonomy (GTDB): domain Bacteria; phylum Bacteroidota; class Bacteroidia; order Bacteroidales; family Bacteroidaceae; genus Paraprevotella. The sequence continues at coordinate 102,594 of CAJUGV010000004.1, forward strand.
CTGTTGTCCGATCCGACCATTCTGTTGTTGTTTTTGGGTATTTTCTTTGTGGTGGGTATTGATGTGGCCACCAACTTTATCAGCTCAAAAGTGATGATTTACCGTTTCGGGTGGGAAACCGCAGAGGCGGGAGTCGCTCCACAGGTCTACTTTATATGCCGCACGGTGGGTGCGTTCCTCGGTGTGTTCTTCATGACGAAGATCTCCGAGATGAAGTACTTCCGCATTAACATCCTGGCTGCCATTGCCGCCATTCTCGTGCTGGCATTCTATGAAGATCCCACGGTGAATCTGATTTGTGTGGGAGGTATCGGTTTCTTCTGTTCCTGCATTTTCTCCATTATTTATTCCATGGCCGTGCAGCGCATGCCGGAGAAAGCCAATCTGATTTCGGGACTGATGATTACGGCAGTGGCCGGAGGCGGTGCCGTAACCCCGCTTATCGGTGTGGCCACCGACATGGCCGGTATCGCGGCCGGTGTGTGTGTGTTGTTGCTTTGTGCATTCTATCTGACGTTTTGTGCTTTTGGCGTAAAAGGTTCCGGCCGGTAATTTCTTATTAATGTATATGAAACGAATGACTTATAAGAAGGTTCTCATACTGATGATGAGCCTGTGCAGCCTTCCGGTAGCCGCACAACAACAGGTGGATGTAGAGAAGGATCTCAGTTACTGTCACCGTCAGGTGGCCCGCGCACTGGAGGGATTGAAAAAGAACGGCGGATGGGATTATACGCAGATGCCGCGTAATATTCTTTCCGACGATCTGAAGAACGGCAGGAAAGAATGGAATTGCCGTCCGTCCACGCCGGGGGAATGGTGCGGAGGTTTCTGGCCCGGAGTGTTGTGGTACGATTATGAGTATAGCGGCGAAGCCTATATCGGCCGCCAGGCACGAAACTACACCTCATCATTGGCTTACCTGGCCGACCGCGATCCGTACGACCACGACTTGGGCTTTCTGGTATATTGCAGTTTCGGGAACGGAATGCGTCTTGTGCCTGATGCGGCTTATCGAGATGTGATTGTAGGCACATCCGACCAGTTGGCCAAGCTGTTCAATCCCCGTGTAGGTACGATTCTGAGTTGGCCGCGCGAGGTAAAGAATCAGGGATGGCCGCACAATACCATCATGGATAATATGATGAATCTGGAGATGCTTTTCTGGGCTTCCCGTAACGGAGGGGGGCAGAATCTTTACGATATGGCCGTGCGTCATGCCGAGACGACGATGGACAACCATTTTCGTAAGGATGGTTCTTGTTACCATGTGGCTGTGTATGATACGGTAAGCGGAAAACTGATAAAGGGCGTCACACATCAGGGCTATTCCGATCGCTCTATGTGGGCGCGCGGACAGGCTTGGGCCGTTTACGGCTATACGATGGTGTATCGCGAGACACGCGACCCCCGTTTTCTTGCTTTTGCACAAAAGGTGACAGACGTATATCTCCGCCGCCTGTCCGAACGGTCGGATGACTGGGTGCCCCTGTGGGACTTCGACGACCCGTCGCCCGCAGCCCCGCGTGACGCTTCGGCCGCTTGCATCGTGGCATCGGCCTTGCTCGAACTTTGCGGTTACGTAGAGGCGGAGAAAGGACGGCATTACCGTGAGGCGGCAGAGGCTATGCTGGCTTCGCTGGGCCGCAGTTATCAGAGTGGCGACCGTTGTGTGTCTTTCCTGCTCCACAGTACGGGCCACCATCCGGCAGGCAGCGAGATAGACGCCTCTATCATCTATGCCGACTATTACTATTATGAAGCACTGTTGCGTCTGCGTCGCTTGCAGCAAGGACGTCCGGTATTGGGAATCGGGTAAGGGAGGCAGTTGATGCCTGCTCTTTTTTTCGAAGCATAAAACCGAGGCGGATACGTTGTGACAAATTCATGCCATAACGTATCCGCCTTCTTTATATGCATATTTTTCAGAAGGCTGTCACAGTTGTCATTCTGTCATATAGTCAGAAGACCTTCCGTGAGATTGCCGTATTTTCGTGCAGGATGCGGGTGGAGGGCGGAAAGGCCGCTCTCGTGCGTTCTCTTAGGAACAATTTGCCGGATGATACGGCTTTTCGGCTTCCTTTTTGGATTGGCAGAGGAGGCCGGGTGCTGCATGAAATTTTTTAGGGGATAGTAAAATGGCCGTTTCCTCTTACCATTTGTGTGTCTTTTGTTGTAAGAGGGAAGTATTCGTCCGGTTATGCCGGCAGGGGGTTCTGCTGCGTTTTTTTCTGATTTTTGGACTTTTTTGTTTGTCTCTCCGCATGATACGGAAAAATGAAGCGGAACAAAATTTACCGCATTGCGCATTAAATTATTTTTTCATGTGGAAGAGAATGGCGGAAAAAACGGTTTTTTGCATACGAAAAGCCCGGTTCCCGTATGATTGGGTGCTTGTTTTCTTTCCCATTCAGGCTACATGAGGTCTGCAGGGGTAAGACATATAACTTGTTTTGCTGACATAATGCCGCGTTTTCGGCGAATATGACGTCTTATTGTCCGCCTCTATTGCGTGGTCATGGTTGTGCCTGTTCCTTCGGGGCGGTGTTCTGCTTTTGTGCGGCATACTGTGTCGGGGTGAGACCGAACATCTCCTTGAAGTAGGATGAGAAATAGCGTGGGGTGTTGAAACCTACCATCCACGATATTTCCTGCACCGAATATTGGTTGGTTTCCAGAAGCTGGGCCGCGCGTTTCAGGCGGATGGTCCGCATGAACTCAGTGGGTGTCAGGCCTACGATAGCCTGCATTTTTCTGTAAAGTGAAGACCGTTCTATTCCCATGTCGGCACTGAGGGATTCCACGTTATAGTCCGCGTTTCCCATATTCTTCTCTATGCATTCCAGTGCTTTCTGTATCAAAGTCTCGTCCAGACGGGTGATGGTAATACTCTTCGGACTGATCTGCGTTTCGTTGCGGAACGAGGCACGACGGCGTTCCCGTTGCTCCAGGAGCTGGCGGATGCGGCTTGTCAGTACATCGATGTTAAACGGTTTGGCGATGAATGAGTCGGCACCGACTTCATAGGCTTCGCTTCTGCTTTGGGACGAATTCTTTGCCGTCAGCAGGATGAACGGGATATGGCTGCACTGCATGTCGGTCTTGATTTTCTGGCAGAACTCATAGCCGTCCATGCGGGGCATCATCACGTCGCTGATGATAAGGTCGGGGGTCCGTTCTCTTGCCAGCAATAATCCTTCCTGTCCGTCTGCAGCCGTGATGATATGGTATTCTTGTTGCAGTAAGTTTTGCATAAATTCGCGGAATTGCCGGTTGTCTTCCGTAATCAGGATGGTTATTTCTTTTTTATTCTCCGTAGGATGGGCGTTCCGGTTTCTTTCCGCGTTTTCGGATGCTTTGTGCGCCATGACCGGCATCGTGGTGCGGGAGGGTTGCGGATCGGGAGCCGGAAGGACAATGGTGAAACTGGTACCTTTGCCCGGTGTGCTCTCCACGGTGATTTTTCCTTTGTGCAGGTCTATATATCCTTTGACAAGGTGAAGTCCTATTCCGCTTCCTGTGTTCATCTCTTCTTTTTGTGTACTTTCGCTTTGGTAGAACCTCACGAAAATATTCTTCAGGTCTTCAGGCCTTATGCCGATACCGGTGTCGCTGACAACGATGCGTATGCCTTCCTGTCTGTTTGCATCGGCACCGGTTTCCGTCCATCCGGCCTGCAGAGTAATGAACCCTCCTTCCGGAGTGAATTTCACTGCATTGGAAAGCAGGTTGTTCAGTACCCGCGTCATTTTTCCGGAGTCCATCGGAAACGTTTCTTCCTGGGTGAACTGGCATTCGCAAGCCAGTTCGATATGCTTGGCGTGTGCGAGTTCGCAGAACTGGTTTACGTTGTTCTCAAAGAAAGGTTTGAGTTGCACTACCGACAGATTGAGCCGTTCGCCTTTTTGTTCCAGACGTCGGAAGTCGAGTAACTGGTTGACAAGACGGAGCAGGTCTTTGGCATTGTCCAGGATTTTTTCCAGTTCCTTTCCGATCGGCTGGTTGCCGGTTTTTCTGATGAGCAATTCGAGCGGCGTGATGATCAGTGCGAGCGGCGTGCGGAATTCGTGGCTGATGTTGGTGAAGAATCTGAATTTGAGTTCGTCAAGGTGCTGTTCTTTCTGTCTTTTCAGATTCTCTTGTTCGGCTATCATCCGTGAGCGTCTGCCGGCGATATACCATTCGATGGCGTAGTAGACGGCTGTCAGTATGATGAGAATATACAGGGTATAGGCCCACCATGTCTTCCATAAAGGCGGCTCCATGATGATTTTCCATTCGGAAGTTTCACTCCATTCTTCTCGTCCCATGGAGGATTGTACCTGAAGTATGTAGGTGCCGGGAGTAAGTGAGGTATAAGTGGCGGTACAGATGCCCGTGGGGGAGGAAGTATAATTCCATATATTGTCCACGCCTTGCAGGCGATAACGGTAGCGCGTATGCTGCGGTGTGTCGTAATTGAGGGATGAGAACTTCATGGAAATGAAATTCTCGTCATATTTTAATCTGAACTGTCTGGTATAGGAGAGTCCTCCGGGCAGGATCTGGCGGTTACGGAATATTCCTTCGTTGCCGATGGGCTTATTCATGATGCTCAGTCCGACAAGCATAGGTTTTAGGTTTGGATTTTCATGCTCTGTAGCTTGCGGGCCGATGTCTGTAAGGCCGCTGATGCCCCCTACATAGATATGTCCGTCGGGCATGGCAGCGATAGACTGTTCCATCATCTCTCCGTGGGCCACGCCGTCTTTCTCGTCCAGTTGTGCGATGAAATATGAATCTTTCCCTGTTCTGCTGATTTTCCCCACCCCGCATGAGGTAGATATCCATAAGTTGCCGTTGAGGTCGGTCGTGATACCCTGTATGCAGTTGTTGGGCAGGCCGTCTTCCTTGCAGAAACGTCTGGTTTTTCTATTGCCGGGGTTGTGGCAAATGAGTCCGTTTTGCGTTCCAATCCATAAATTGTCCTTTTCTGTATAGATGCAGTTGTATTTCGTACTGTATTTTTCCATACCGGCTATCCATGCCACTTCTTCCCGTTTGTTTTTATCCGTATCATAGCCGAACAGTCCGTTTTGTCCGCCGAATATCAATTTGCCAGGCTTTGCTTCAATTGCGAAACTCATGGCGCGGCTGCGGTGCAGTTCCGGGAATTTTTCATTGAGAAAAAGTGCTTGTCCGTTTTCAGGATGGCAGATATACAGATCTTTCTGGTTCAGGCATACGAGAATACGTCCGTCGGAAAGTGGAAGCGAGAACCGTATGATTTCGGATTCTATGCCGGGGAGTAGCGTGCGGTCCATACGTGTGATTTCTTGTCTGTATTCTTTGTACAGTCCTTTTCTTGTACTGATCCAGAAAGCTCCGTTCCTGTCTTTCTTGATGTCTGTGCAATACATGGGAAGATTGCCGGAAGCAAAAGTACGGAAGGTCTTTTCAACGGTATCGAATAAGTAGACTCCCTGCATCGTGCCGGCCAGTAAATGACGGTCATCATATGGTATCAGCGAAAGCGTCAGCCTTTCTTCGTCCCGCTTTATTTCTGTATTGACGTAATACTCCATCTGTTTGCCTTCGGGAATGGCTTTCAGGACTCCCAAACTGCTTAAACCCAGCCAAAGTCCTTCTCGGTCATCAATGCATACAGATAAGATGAAATCTGTGATCGACCTATATCCGGGAAGTTCAAAACGGTTGGTTTCCTGTAACACTTCATAGCGTGGGGAGAGCTTGATCAGAGTGTAGTTTCCTGCCAACCAGAATTCTCCGTTTTTACATTTCTTGATGTCATTGATGGCTTTCCCCTTAAGCAGTTTCTTCCATTCGCGCGTATAGATGTTGTAGAGATAAAGTAAGCCTCCCGTATGGCTGACGGAAATGAGCAGATGTTGTTCGTCTGCTTGCAGCCAGGCTGAGCGAAAACTTTCCAGCGGGGTGGAGGTGACAAGGGTCGTGTCTTCGTTCACAATCCGTTTGCTTTTCTCTTCCCATATCAGCATTTTACTTGTATTGAGGAAGATCAGATGGAACGGGCCTGCCTGCATCACGTCTTTGACACGTATTCCCTTTTCGCTGTCTTCTTTTTCCGGTGCGTAAACCAGCTCTGCCGCAGACTTCCAGTCGTAGCGGTATAGCTTGCCGTCTTCCGTAATGATCCAGGCATTTTTGTCGTGATCAAGAATGAAATCGCTGAACGGTTGGGTGAGACGGGCGCTTTCAAAGCGTTCTTTGATATCGTGACGGAAACGTTGCGTATGTGTGTCTATAAGGTATAGCCTGTAAAAATCTTTTGCCCATAACAGACCGTCTCCTCCATCGTAACTTGTACATATATTGTGCATGCCGAGCGGTATGGTGTGAGTCAGGTCGCAGGTAAGCGGTTCGAAGTTGTTTCCATTGTATATGTTGAACATTCCTTCGGTACAGACCAGTATTTTGCCGTCTGTCATCTGGGTGATGAAGCGGACCTGGTTGTTGAACAGACCGCTTCCCGTATCCAGAAGTCTGAACTTTTCCGATGCAGAACATAAAGGTTGTGGCAGGACGTTCAGACAGGATATGATGATAAAGAACCAGACTTTTTTCATTTTTTTACCATTAGGTTAATGTTACAAAGATAGCACTTTTGGTGATGGAAATGACGATCTTAATCGGATTTATACCGCTTTCTTCTGTAAAATATGTATGAAATGTTGTTTTTGTATGTATCAGATGTTGCAAGATACTTTCGGCAACATTTCGTACAGTAGTTTGCAACGCTTCGTGCAGTGGTGTTTTGCATACACTATTTATATTTGCAACATCTTAAACGTTAAACCCTGAAAACATGGAAGACAGACTCGACTTTGCAGACTTTTATTGCAGCAACTATTCATCGGCTGTGCACTATGCAAGGATATATATCTTTGACGAGGAAGAAGCACGTGATATAGTAAGTGAGGCTTTCGTGCGTTTGATGGAGTTGGGGGAGAAGTTGGATTGTAATAAGAATGTGTATGCCTTTTTTATTTCTATCGTACATAGCAGATGTCTGGATTATCTTCGCCGTATGGAGCGTCGCAGGAAAGTAGAGGATAATATAAGGCAGAGTGCCGATCGCTTTTCCGATGATGAGTTCAGGGCTATGTGCCATAAGGAACTTTTCCGTATGGTGGGCTGTATGCTGGACGGTATGCCGAATATACGCCGGAAGGTTTATTGTGAAGTGCATTTTGACGGACATTCGCGTACGGAGGTTGCTAAGACGATGAACGTCACGAAGCGTGTGGTGGAGTATCAGTTGCGGAGGGCTGAAGAATGTATCAGTACGAATCTCCGCAGGATGTACGGATAAGGAAAACGGATCTTCAAATAGGTTTTTTCATATATTAGTTAAGTTAAGAACGTGTCAAGGCCGGGCAGTGATGCTCGGCCTTGATTCGTTGATCCGTCTTATATTTCTTTATCTGATGTTCCGCTGGTTGAGGGCTGCCGTATATCTGGCGGCATTGGCCAGATGTTCGCGGTAGGTGCGTGCGAAGTTATGTGTACCCGAGAAATCCTCTTTGGCACACATGTACAGGTAGTCGTGGTGTACATGGTTTAGTACGGCCTCGATACCTGCTATGGAGGGTATGCGGATCGGGCCGGGAGGCAGGCCGGCGTAGCGGTACGTGTTGTAGGGGCTTTCCACCTGCAGATGGTTGTGATAGATGCGGCGGAGGGAAAAATCACCCCATGCGAACTTGACGGTAGGGTCGGCCTGCAGAGGCATGCCGATGCGAAGTCGGTTGAGGTACATTCCCGCCACCATGGGTTTTTCTGCATTGTTGGCCGTTTCTTCGTCTATGATGGATGCCAGGGTGACCACTTCCTCAGGGGTAAGGCCGGTGATCTCCGCTTTGTGCAGGCGCTCGTCGGTCCAAAAAGCTTTATTCTCTTTCTTCATGCGGTTCATCAACTCCTCCGGCGAGATGTTCCAGTAGACTTCATATGTGTTGGGAATAAACAGGCAGGGGATGGTGTTCACATTGTAACCGTAGCGGTTGCAGAAAGCTGAATCGGAAAGATGGCGGGCTACGGTTGCAGAGTCCATCATGAGTTTCCGCCCCAATACGCCGGACAGTCTGTCCATCGTACGTACGGAGGGTATGGTCAGCCTTATTGGTGTCTGGCGTCCTTGTTTCAGACGTCGGAAGAGTCCGAACATATTGTCGTCCGGTTCCACACTATAGTATCCGCTTTTTACGCGGTAGCCGTTAAGGGCAGACAGCAGCGGGAATCCGGAAGATATGCCGGGACGGGCCGTTGCTTCTATTTTCGCCCGTACGGAATCCTGTGTGTCATCTTCGTCGATGTAAAGTCCCGCAGGTTTTTCTATATTGAAAGTGTGGCTGAAAAGCATCAGGTAGCCCCATATACAAAGCAATATCACAGCGCATGCCATGGGGATTCCCCATCTCTTTAAGGCTTTTTTTCTTTCCATTGTGATTCCGGTTTATTCCATTCTGCTGCAAAGTTAACCAAAAAAGGAAGGGGTATGAAAAAAGATAACTATATTTGCAATGATTTAATCTCATTTTAATAACATGAAACTAAGAAATCTAATGATGGGCGCGGTCTTGACGGCAGCCCTGCCGCTTACGGCACAGAAAGAGTCACAAATCAGATTGATGTCCGGCGGGGAGGGGCAGGTGATTCCCAAAGAGATCTACGGTCAGTTTGCCGAGCACCTCGGAACTTGTATCTACGGTGGTCTTTGGGTGGGTGAGAATTCCACCGTACCTAATACGAACGGCTATCGGAACGACGTGCTTCAGGCACTGAAAGACCTGAAGATACCCGTGTTGCGCTGGCCCGGCGGCTGCTTTGCCGATGAATATCACTGGATGGACGGAATCGGGCCGAAAGCAGACCGTCCGCGGATGGTGAACAACAATTGGGGCGGTACAGTGGAAGATAACAGTTTCGGTACCCACGAATTCCTGAATCTGTGCGAGATGCTGGAATGCGAACCGTATGTGTCCATGAACGTGGGAAGCGGCACGGTGCAGGAAACGGCCCAGTGGGTGGAGTATATGACGGCCGAGGACGGGCCGATGGCCAAGTTGCGTAAGCAGAACGGCCGTGAGAAACCGTGGCGTGTGAAGTATATCGGCGTAGGCAACGAAAGCTGGGGATGCGGCGGCAGCATGCGGGCCGAGTATTATGCGGACCTTTACCGCCGTTACCAGACATATTGCCGGAACTATAACGGTAACCGCCTGTATAAGATAGCCAGCGGGTCGGGGGATTATGACCTAAACTGGACGGAGACGATGATGAAGCAGGTCGGCGGGCGTATGAACGGGCTTTCGCTTCATTACTATACCGTGGCTGGATGGTCGGGCAGCAAGGGATCGGCCACGGACTTTTCCGTTGAGGACTATTACTGGACGATGGGAAAGTGTCTTGATATCGAGAACTGTGTGAAGGAACACATGAAGATCATGGATAAGTATGACCCCAAGAAGCATGTGGCGCTCATAGTAGACGAGTGGGGCACATGGTGGGATGAGGAGCCGGGCACCGTCAGAGGCCATCTTTATCAGCAGAACACGATGCGCGATGCCTTTGTGGCCGCCCTTTCGTTCAACGTTTTTCACAAATATACCGACCGCGTCAAGATGGCCAACATTGCACAGATTGCCAATGTGCTGCAAAGCATGATTCTTACGAAAGAGGATAAGATGGTGCTCACTCCGTCTTATTATGTCTTCCAAATGTACAATGTGCATCAGGACGCCGTACATCTTCCGTTGGAGGTGAATTGCGAGAACAGGCAGGTGCGGGCACGTATGGGACGAGACGGCGATGAGCGTACGCTGCCTATGCTTGGTGCTACCGCTTCCAGAGCGAAGGACGGCACAGTGCATGTTTCTCTGTCCAATGTGGACCTGGAAAACAAGAATGAGGTGAGCGTAGACCTGGCGCAACTGGGCGTGAAGTCCGTTTCCGGCAAAATCCTTACTTGTAAGAATATTACGGACAAGAACACTTTCGAGCATCCTGATGCGGTGAAACCAACGGAATTCAAAGGAGCTAAGGTGTCGAAAGGCAAACTTGTGGTAAAGATGCCGCCGATGAGCATTGTGACACTGGAACTGAAATAAGGTGTGTGTCGTATTCCGAAGACGGGGGCCGTCGGGGCTGACGTCTTCGGGATCCCTGCAACCGGGTATCAGGATATGATATATAAAAAGAGAAACGCAACCGTTTCCGTCTTCAGGACGGATGGTTGCGTTTCTCTTTTTGTTTCCTGTGTGCCGTAATGCAGTGCGGCTTTCTATTCTATACCGAGTAATTCGTCGGCCAGTTCCTCCATTTGTACGATGTCTGTTTGCTTCATACAACTTTTGATGGTGACGGTATGTTCCATAACCTCCATGTTCTTCATGTCGGAAAGCATGCACGACATGATCCGTCCCGCTGTAGGAGCCCACGAGCCGTTTTCGATGATGCCTACGCGGCGTTTCTGGAAGTTCTTGATATGCAGATGGTGCAGAAAGTCATGCATCGGCGGGAATACTCCTGCGTCATATGAGGCTGCCGCCACAATCATTTTGCTGTAACGGAACGCGCTCTCCACGGCTTTGGACAGGTCGTCACGTGACAGGTCGTAGACTACAACCTCTTCTGCACCTTTCTCACGCAGGATCTCGGCCATGCGCCGTGCGGCTGCCGCCGTATTGCCGTGAATGGATGCGTAGGCCACCACCACGCCCTCGGTCTCAGGTTCATATTTGCTCCATGTGTCGTACAGGCCGATATAGTATCCCAGATTATCCGTCAGTACGGGGCCGTGCAACGGACAAATGGTAGCGATGTCGAGACCGGCGGCCTTTTTCAGCAGCGTCTGTACCTGCGCTCCGTACTTTCCTACGATGTTGAAGAAATAACGGCGCGCCTCGTCTATCCATTCGTCTTCGTGGCAGAGTGCGCCGAATTTACCGAAAGCGTCGGCTGCGAACAGTATTTTCTCACTCTTTTCGTAAGTCAGCATCACTTCCGGCCAGTGTACCATCGGAGCCATGACGAATGTCAGCGTATGGCAACCCAGACAGAGCGTATCGCCTTCTTTTACTGCCTGTGTGCGTCCGGCAAAATCCGTTCCGTCGAAGAATTGCGGCATCATTTGTATGGCTTTGGCTGTGGCGACGATGACGGCTTGCGGATATTTCTCGGCGAATCTTCCGATGCAGGCCGCATGATCCGGTTCCATGTGTTGTACGATCAGGTAATCAGGCGACTTTCCGTCCAGTGCTTTTTCCAGTTTGTCAGCCCATACTTCTGCCTTACGGCTGTCGACGGTGTCCATTACGGCTATCTTCTCATCCATGATGACATAGGAGTTGTAAGATATGCCTTGAGGTATTACATACTGGCTTTCAAACAAGTCCAGGTCGGTGTCGTCTGCACCGATGTATTTGACCCACGGTGTGATATTCTCATTCATATTTTTGATATTGAAGTTAGAAAAAACTTGTGCAAATATCGTATTTTTCTCCGGTTTACGCAATATTTTTCCTTATCTTCATCCGTTTCTCATCTGTTGCAGCAGATCTTTCTGCCGGTTTGTCAGATGTGTGGGTAGCTGAACGTTGAATACCAGGATCATGTTGCCGCGCGTGCCGTCCGCATTCAGGTCGCCCTTACCTTTCAGACGTACTTTGGCGCCGGGCTGCGTGCCCGGTTTGATTTTCAGTTTCAGCTTGTCTTTTCCCGGCGTCTGCACGATGATTTCTCCGCCCAGCAGGGCGGTGTACATGTCTATATCGACTGTATATTCACGGTCGGTCGGAACCGGCTGCCCCTGGTGGCTGCCGAAAGGATTGAAGCTTCCGCCGAAATTGCCGTTGAAACTGTGTGCACCTGCTCTGTCACCGCCGAACATCTGAGTGAAGAAACTGGAAAATCCTCCGTTCCCGAACTGGTTGAAGTCGAAGCCTTCAAAGCCGCTTTCCCCGCCGTGGGTCGCGCCTTCGGCCATGTTCATTTGTTTCCAGTGTTCACCGTACTGGTCGTAGTGGGCACGTTTGTCAGGGTCGTTCAGTACATCGTAGGCCTCGTTCAGGGCCTGGAATTTGGCTTTGGCCTTCGGATCGTTGGGATGAAGGTCGGGGTGGAACTGTTTGGCCCTTTTCTTGTAGGCCGCTTTGATGTCTTTTTGAGGGGTATCTTTGCTGATACCCATTATCTTGTAATAATCGATAAATGCCATTGTTAAAAATCTCCTTTCCGTAATTTTTACTACAAATAAGATGCCAATCTGTTTGTAAAGGGCGGCATTATTCGTAATTTTGCAAAGACGATAGAAAGGAGAGTTAGGGCTATGGCAGGAAAGACGGCTGACAAACGGATTGTGAAACTGAAGATTGTGCATACGAGTGATGTGCATGGCAGTTTTTTTATGCGCGACTACGTGAACAACCATGCCGTGAAGGGGAGTCTTTCGCGAGTGTATGCTTATGTACAGTCATTAAGAAGAAAATACGGCGAAAGGCTTTTGCTGCTGGATGGAGGGGATATATTGCAGGGAAATCCGGTGGTCTATCACAGTAACTTCGTGTCGTCTACGGGGAGAAATCTGGTGGCGGAGATTATGAATTATATGGATTACGATGCAGGAACGATGGGTAATCATGACATCGAGACGGGGCATGCGGTGTACGACCGCTGGACGGATGCCTGCCGTTTTCCTGTATTGGGCGCCAACATCTTGGACAGGATTCACGGCGGCTGCTATCTTCCTCCTTACTGCATACTGGAGCGCGCGGGAGTGAAAGTGGCTGTGCTGGGCATGACCACTCCGGCCGTGCCGAACTGGCTCCCGCCATCGGCATGGAGCGGGCTTGGTTTTGAAGATATGGTCACATGTGCGCAGCGTTGGGTTCCCCTCATAAGGGAGAAAGAACATCCTGACGTACTGGTAGGTTTGTTTCATTCCGGAAAGGAGGGCGGCATTGTCACCTCTGCCTATGCCGAGAATGCGGCGCTGGATGTAGCCCGTTGTGTGGAGGGATTCGATGTAGTCTGTTACGGTCACGACCATATGAAGAATTGTGAGACGGTAGAAGGTCCCGGCGGCCGGAAGGTCATCTGCTGTGCTCCCTCAAGTATGGCGTCGGTGGTAGGAGAGGTGGATATCGAGGTGGAGACGGGTTCCGGCGGAACCCGGGTAAGGTCGGTGGAAGGACGGATCACGGATTTGTCTTACTACAAAGGGGAGGAGGCGAAATTCTTGCAGCATTATTTCAGCCGTTACATCCGTAATACGGAGTATTATGTAGCACAGAAAATCGGGAGGTTTGTCCATACGATAGAGAGTTGTGACGCCTACTTCGGTCCTTCGGCTTTTGTGGATTTCGTACATCAGGTGCAGTTGGACATGACGGGCGCTCAGGTGTCTTTTGCCTCCCCCGTGTCGTTTTCGGCCGTCATAGAGGCCGGTGATGTATGTGTGCGCGACGTGTTCAATCTTTATCGTTACGACGATGTGCTCTACACGATCCGGCTGACAGGCCGTGAGATTAAGGATGTGCTGGAATTGAGTTACGGATTGTGGGTGGACCGGATGACGTCGCCCGACGATCACGTGATGTTGCTGGACTATGTGCTTGACGAAGGAACACGGCTGGGCTTTAAGCATCTGGCCTACAATTTTGATTCTGCTGCGGGTATTTCTTATACGGTGGATGTGACGAAGCCTCGGGGCGAGAAGATTACGGTGACGGCCATGGCGGACGGCAGTGTGTTCAGTCCGGATGCGTGGTATACGGTGGTGGTGAACTCTTATCGCGGGAACGGCGGCGGTGAGTTATTGACGAAGGGTGCGGGGATTGCTCATGAAAAGCTGAACGAACGCCTGATTGCCGCTACGGAAAAAGACTTGCGGACGTGTATCATCGATTATATAAAAAAAGAGGGAGAGGTGGATGCACGCTCTCTTAATCAATGGCGTTTCGTTCCGGAGGGGTGGGCGCAAGAGGCTTGCCGGCGCGATAAGGAGTTGTTGTTCGGGCGGCGCGGAAAGAAAGAATAGCCGTAACGGGATGGTACGGAACTGTCCGGAAAGTTCTTAGGGGGCGTATCCGAGAGTCCTTTTCTTATGCCGGATAAGAGCCTGGTTCGGGACATTGAAAAATGATGCGGAAGAAAATAAATTTTCATGAGCACGAAAATTTATTTTCTTCCGCATCATTTTTTTTAATACTCCGCAGGGGTTTTCTGCGGGCGGCGAGGCGTGGGATCAGTAGCGCAGTTTGTTCTTTGTGCTTTCCTTGATGAATCCGTGCCGATAGGCGTAGAGTAGTTCTTTCAGTTCCTCTATCTGGCTTTCCAGTTCCGCACCCTTGTCGGTGTCTCTTACCATCATGCGCTGGGTGCTCATTTCCACAATCTGTGTGGTGCTTACGATGTCCGTACCGTTCTTTATCGCTTCTTCGGCCGAAGTAAAGGGTTCATGCTGTACTAACTGGAAGCCGCGGCTGTGGAATACCAGCGTATATCCGGCTATGCCGGTCGTGTTGTGATATGCCTTGGCAAATCCTCCGTCGATGACCATCAGCTTGCCGTTGGCCTTGATCGGAGTCTCGCCGTGTCCCACACGCACCGGAACATGTCCGTTGATAATGTGGCGGTGACGGCCGCTCACACCGAACGAGTTGAGAATCATGTCGCATACTTTCTCATCGTCGCGCAGCTTGTAGTAATATCCTTTTTCCTCGGTGTGCGTAGTTTTGTCTTCCAGAAAATAGCGTTCGAAAGTAGTCATTTTCGATTTGTCGAACAAAGGGGAGTCTTTTCCACACCACAGATACCAGTAGTAGTCTACGGCAAACTTCCGTTCCTTCTCGCATGTATCGCTGTTGAATGCAGAACGCAGCACGATGCCGATCTTGTCAAGCAAGGCGCGTCCCTTGAACCTCTCTCCGTTGATGTCCACTTCTTTCAGGCTGCCGTCGGCATTCAGGGGGACGGAGGCATGGAACAGCAGGTTTGAGTTGAAGATGCCGTACATGCAGCCATGGGAGAACAGACACTGGATGTGTTTGTTGAGTTTGTCGCTCACGCTGAAAGAGTGGTGGAGCTTGTTGACCAGTTCTTGTTCTTCGGGCGTGAGCTTATATGGGGCGGCGGGATCTACGGTGGGGAAGTTGCAGTCACGCATAGCATATTCATTCCCGTTGCGTACGAATGTCTTTCGTTTGAAATCTATGTATTCAAGCAGTTTCCTGTCCTCCATCTGCCATTCCGGACGGCTGTCTATCATGGCAGCTTCCAGTTTGAATTGTATGATGCTGATGGCTTTGTGCATCTGGGCGATGAGGCGCCGTGTTTTCTGGCTATGGCGCGTGTCGTCTTTCTCGAGTTGGGGACCGAAGTAGTGACAAGGATCATTGGCATAGGTCTCCATGGCGAAGGCGGCAAGCGGTACGAGGTTGATGCCATAGCCGTCCTCCAGTGTGGCCAGGTTGCCGTAACGCAGTGTCAGTCTCAGCACATTGGCGATGCAGCAGTCGTTTCCGGCTGCCGCTCCCATCCATAGCGCGTCATGATTTCCCCATTGGATGTCGAAGTTGTGATAGTTGCATAGTGTGTCCATGATGATATGCGCTCCCGGCCCGCGGTCGAATATATCGCCCAGGATGTGCAGCTGGTCGATGCTCAGGCGCTGGATAAGGTTACACATGGCACAGATGAATTCGTCGGCCCGTCCTGTAGACACAATGGTTTCGATGATGCGGTTGAAGTAGGCCTGCTTGTTGTATTCTTGCAATGATTCGTGCAATAATTCCTCAATGATGTAGGCAAAGTCCTTGGGTAGGGCCTTGCGTACTTTGGAACGGGTATATTTGGACGACACAGACTGGCATACGCTCACCAGCTGGTGGAGTGTGATATTGTAGAAGTCGTTCAGATTGGTTTCCGAATTCTTGATGTATTGCAGTTTCTGTTCGGGATAATAGATAAGGGAGCAGAGTTGGCGGATTTCCGATTCGCGCATTGTGTTGCCGAAGATCTCGTTCACCTTCCGTTTGATGTTTCCCGAAGCGTTTTTCAGGATGTGCCGGAATGCCTCGTGTTCGCCGTGTATGTCGGCAAGGAAGTGTTCCGTTCCTTTGGGCAGGTTCTGTATGGCTTCCAGATTGATGATTTCGGTACATGCCGCTCCTATATTGGGTACGCTTTGCGACAGCAGCTCCAGCAGCCTCATGTCGTTCCTTATCTTGTCGTAGGAATATGTTCGGGTCATAGGTAGTAATATCGTTGTTTTATACCAGACAAAATTACGTAATTCTTTTCTCCCTGCCAATGTTTAAAGCCGTTTTTTCGCAACGGATTTCTTGGTGGAATAAGGGGGCGGTAGTGTTAATTCTTTTAAGAAAGCTTCAATATAGCGGAAACAATATCCGTAGGTGGCAAAAAAAATGTAATTTTGCAGATTGATGAAATCAGGCATGCGGAATAAAATCGTTTATACTGTGTTGATGTGCGGATTGTCGAGCCTGTCTGCGCGGGCTTTTTGTGACAGTGGATGGCAGCCGGAAGAGGCTGCTTGCGGCACGGGCTATAGTGCGGATTCCGTATTGGCGGATACGGTCCCTGGCCGTAAGACATATAATCCTGTCAAGTGGATAGGCCGTTATCTGCGCAATACCAATAAACACGAGGACAGGCCGTTTGATTTCAGCATGTTGGTAGGTCCCAGCTATTCAGCTGCCACGTCAGTCGGGTTAGGGGCGACGGCTTCCGGCCTTTATTCATGGGACCGTTCCGATCCTTTGCTGCCTAAATCCAATGTGTCGGTGTATGCCAATGCTTCGCTTTCGGGCATGCTGGCGGTGGGCGTTCGCGGCAATAATTTCCTTCCTCATCGTAAATATCGTTTTGATTACCAGTTAGGTTTCTATACCATTCCGGGTAAGTTCTGGGGGATAGGCTATGAAAACGGGTCCAATGATGCGAATAAAAGCGACTATGAGCGTGTGAAACTGCAATTCAAACCCAGTTTCCTCTTCCGTCTGAGCGATGCCGTCTATCTGGGGCCGGTGGCGGATATCGAATGGGTGAACGGTTTCGGTTTCGACAAGGAAGTGTTGCTTGAGGGGCAGGACAAGTCTGTGGCCAGTTACGGAGCCGGATTCAATTTAACTTATGATACGCGCGATTTCGTGCTCAATGCCTTCCGCGGCAACTTTTTCCGCTGGGAGCAGATGTTCTATCCCTCTGGATTCGGTAACGATTATGCTTTCAGTTATACCGATCTTACTTATTGTGCCTACCGGCAGGTGTGGAAGGGCGGTATACTGGCTATGGAACTGCATACATTGTTTAATTATGGTGATGTGCCCTGGACGATGACAGCCCAGGTGGGGGTGATGGGACGGATGCGCGGTTACTATGAAGGCCGGTATCGTGACAACAACATCATGGAGGGACAGGTAGAGTTGCGTCAGCGCATCAAAGGGCGTAGCGGGATAGCCTTTTGGGTGGGGATGGCCAATGTCTTTCCTGATTTCAGGCATATATATTATGATGAGATACTTCCCAATTATGGGGTCGGTTACCGGTGGGAATTCAAGAAGAGAGTGAACGTTCGGTTTGATCTCGGTTTTACGAAAGACAGTCCGAATTTTACTTTTAATATCAATGAAGCGTTTTGAGTAATTAAGAAAACAGAATTATAAGATGGATGTGAAAGGTTTATGTGTTTCGGGATTTTTGGCTGTATGTCCTATAGCGCAGGGCGTGGCTCAGTCTGAATTGATCAAATTTGGTAATTTCGACCAATGGATCGTGCGTAACATTAAGGAAAGCGGAATCATAGGAGGAGATACCAAACAGCTGTATGAGATAGGGCCGGATGCAGTATGGAATGAGAATAAGGCCTATACCAACCAGGGTGGTTCGCCCTGGGCTACTTCAAACGTAATGGCCAAGGTGTGTGGTATTACCAAAACAAATACTTCGGTATACAGAGAGAAACGCGGTAACGGCTATTGTGCCCGTCTGGAAACCCATGTGGAGAAAGTGAAGGTAATGGGTATCGTGAATATCGAAGTGCTGGCTGCGGGTTCCGTTTTTCTCGGCAGTGTGCCCGAACCGATTACGAATACATCCAATCCGATGAGTAAACTGGCGATAGGAATTCCTTTTACCAAGCGTCCCGAAGCCATTAGTTTTGATTATAAGGTGAAGCTTGCGGATGAACCGAACCGTATACGGCAGACGGGATTCAGTAAAGTGTCCAAGGTGGCCGGAAAGGATATGCCTGATGTGATCTGCCTTCTTCAGAAACGCTGGGAGGACAAGAAGGGAAACGTGTATGCTCAGCGTATCGGTACGATGATACACCGGTTTAACCATAATACCGACTGGGTGAACGGTGCGAAGTTTCCCATTAAATATGGTGACATATCCGCGCAACCTGACTTTCAGAGTTATATGGGGCTGATCTCCGGCGACCGGACTCAATATACTCGTAACAGTAAGGGAAAGATGGTACCCATTAAGGAGATGGGATGGGCTGATGCCGGTGAGACGCCTACACACATGGTATTGCAGTTCGATTCCAGTTACGGAGGTGCATACGTGGGATCCGTGGGAACGACTTTGTGGGTGGATAATGTACATGTCATCTATTAATAGGAATCTGTGTGGTATGAAAACAGACTGTCTGGCTTATGAGGGAGTGCCTACTCCTTGTTATATAGTGGAAGAAGACCTGTTGCGGAAGAATCTGACGCTTATCCGGGATGTGGCACAACGGGCAGGAGTGGAGATAATACTGGCTTTCAAGGCTTTTGCCCTATGGAAGTCTTTCCCTGTTTTCAGAGAATATATTCATCATACGACGGCAAGTTCGTTGAACGAAGCACGGCTTGCCGCGGAAGAGTTTGGCAGTAAGGCACATACTTATTCCCCCGCTTATACGGAGCGTGACTTCGGCGGCATACTTTCATGTAGCAGTCATATCACTTTCAATTCCATGAGTCAGTATGCCCGTTTCTATCCGTCTGTGGAGGCGTATAACCGTCTCCGTCCGGATGAGTCCGTATCTTGTGGGATCCGTGTCAATCCCGAATATTCGGAAATAGAGGTGGAGTTGTATGATCCCTGCGCACCCGGTTCGCGTTTCGGGGTGACAGCCTCACAGCTTCCCGAAGATTTGCCGCCCGGTATCGAGGGATTTCATTGCCATTGCCATTGTGAGAGTTCATCCGAAGCACTTGAACATACTTTGCAACATTTGGAAGAGAAGTTCGGTGCCTGGCTTCCCCGTTTGAAATGGCTGAATCTGGGAGGCGGTCATCTGATGACCCGTAAAGATTATGATACCGGGCATTTGGTGGCGCTGCTCAGAGCATTAAAGACACGTTATCCCAATTTGGAAGTAATATTGGAACCCGGTTCGGCTTTTGCGTGGCAGACAGGGCCTCTTGTGGCTTCCGTGGTGGATGTGGTGGAGGACAGGGGGATTCGTACGGCCATACTTGATGTGAGTTTCACCTGTCATATGCCTGATTGTCTGGAGATGCCTTATCAGCCTGCCGTGCGTAATGCGGAGACTTTGGATGCCGATGCGGTGAAAAAGGCTGTTCCGGAAGACAATATTTATCGATTGGGGGGTAATAGTTGTCTGAGCGGAGACTTTATGGGTTCGTGGCGTTTCGATCATCCGTTGACGCCGGGAGACAGAATTATATTCGAAGATATGATACATTATACAACAGTGAAGACTAATATGTTTAATGGTATCGCACATCCCGATATAGCCATGCTGCACAGTGACGGAATTTTGGAGTATTATCGTAAATTCGATTACTCCGACTATCGTAGCAGAATGTGTTGAATGGAAAAAAGTGACGAATTGGGAATTTTTTTTCTTTCAGATGCTTGCAAAATTAAAAAATAGTCGTACCTTTGCAACCGCATTCAGGGGAATGCAGAAGCCTAATGACTTAGTGAAACAGGCATCTTCTGCGGAAATAGCTCAGTTGGTAGAGCACGACCTTGCCAAGGTCGGGGTCGCGAGTTCGAGTCTCGTTTTCCGCTCAAGATATTCAGGAATATTATTAGCCCAGGTGGCGGAATGGTAGACGCGCTCGTTTCAGGTGCGAGTGTTGAGAGACGTGCAGGTTCGAGTCCTGTTCTGGGCACACTGAATATTTTATTTAATAACCGGAGAGATGGCGGAATTGGTAGACGCGCTACTTTGAGGGGGTAGTGACGATTGTGTCGTGGGAGTTCGAGTCTCCTTCTCTTCACATTCATAAGCGATTATTTTTGCGGAAATAGCTCAGTTGGTAGAGCACGACCTTGCCAAGGTCGGGGTCGCGAGTTCGAGCCTCGTTTTCCGCTCAAGTGAAGTTGCCCGTGAGGGTGACTTTTCTTGTTTTATATTGTTTGCGTTTTCAATTTGCTTCTTCCTTTCTTTTTCGGTAGAGCTGGTAGGAATTGTATATGTTGTGCCAAATACTATAGAATCCGCCGGCTACGGATGTGACCGGTGTCATAAATGTATATCCCATCCAAATGGCAAATACTGTATTTTTTTGTCCCAACGCCTGACCGGCGCTGATGGAGTCGCTATAGCGTCTTCCGATAAACTTTCCTGAGAGGAACTGTATAATACAGCATATAAGGGAGACTCCGGCAATGCCTGTTTGGTGAAAGAGGGAAACATCGCTATGTACGATACTTCTCACTGTGACTCCGATGGCAATGGCCAATGCTACGGCCCATAAATAGAAAGCTAAATCTTTGCAACGGACTACATAGGTATGCAGGCTTGGGAAAAAATGGCGAACAAACAGTGCGGCAAGAAACGGACAGAATAAAAGAGGAAATACTTTGCCTAATATTAAAGACAGAGACATGCCGAAGGTAAATTCGGGGTGCGGGTGAATGAGCGGGATGATAATGGGTATGATCAGTGCTGTTGCCAGATTGGCAAGAATTGTGTATGTGGTTAATTTAGCGGCATTTCCTCCCAGTTTCGCAGTAACTACTGCAGCGGCTGTCGCAGTAGGGCATATCATACATAGCATGGCTCCTTCTATTAGAACTTGTCCGGGTATATCGGGAAACAGTTTCAACAGGCCTGCAAGAAGAACAAAACTGCCGGTCTGGATTAGCAATAACCATCCGTGCCAACGGCAAAAGCGGAGTTCACGGGGATCCACTTTGCAGAACGTAAGAAAAAGCATGGTGAATATTAAGGTCGGTTGCAATATGTTGATGAAGCGGGCTATGTAGATCTTGGTAGGAGCAAGTGCAGGAATGCCTGTGTAGATGAAATAGGAAAGTACGCCTGTCAGCATGGCGATGGGAAGCGTCCAGTTTTTTATAAATCTGATAATATGCATATTTGTTTGTTATGAAAGATTGAGCAAAGTTACTTATTTTGTCAGGTTTGCAGCGGATTGGGCCGTGCAAAATTTGTAGGGGTGGAATCTTTTTGTTACTTTTGTACGATAATTCGGGTAATTATATTCAAAGATTATAATTGCTCGGGTTTTATGGTTTTATTTATATATAGGAATTGATGAATTTATACATTCGTTATTTTGACGAGGAGTGTGTGGTAGGTTCAGTAGAAGAGGCATACGATTTTCTATCTTCCTTGCCCGGAATCACGCTGGATGAGGTTTTCATGAAAGATTTGCGTCAGTATATGGATAGTCCGATGCCTTATCCCAAACGTTACAAGGTGCGTCCTCGTGTGTATTTTATTGTGATTAAGACAACGGCTATGACCTTAGCTGAATTTAAAGTGAACGGAGGACGTACTCAGTCTTTGGCCGAGAGTTCTGAAAAAGAATCTGCTGCTCGTTTTACTATCAACGACCGTCCTGGATGGTATGAGGGAGAGATCTTATTTAAAAGAGTGGTCCCTATTTCTGGAACCAACAAATTCCAGTACACAGACACACGTTTTAAAGTGCGTTGTAAGGCTCGTAATGCGCAAGAGTGTTACGAACGTATTGTGGGGCATTTGCGCTCAAGGCAGGATGTTGATCCGCGAAGTCAGTTTCCATCCGTTAAGGGGAAAAATTTCTCATGTTCGTATTTAGGTATGACTCTTGAGGAGGCCTGATTTTTGCAAGTAAATATGTTTTTTATGAATAGCGCAAGTCGTATCGGAGTTTTTCTGATACGACTTTTTTGTTATGAGGTAAAAGATGGAACCATGTCGGATGTTTGGGCTTTTCTGTTTCAGCCGGCATAAGATACTGGCGGTTGAATGATTAATGTTCTTTTTTGAACAATTGGTGGAATCTTTGTGTTTGCGATTTATTACCATACTTGTTTTATATGGTGGATGAGGGGATTTTGCCGAGGATAAAAACAGGAGAATAGGATGGTTATATCGCATTACTTATTTATTTATGGTATGTGATAATGTTTGGTATGCATGGCGCTTGTCTGTTACTTTTTTGAGTGTATTGTAAGTTTCAGCCTTTTTTGATGGCTTTATACTCGTTTTCTTAAAATACTTGTGGTGGAAAGTATTTATTTTATTACTTTTGCCCCAAAATATAAAATAGGTAAATGTATGCAGAAGAAGAATAGCTATTTGGAGTCAGTTCTTGATTTGAATGCCAGTAATATATGGGGAATGGAGGCACAGGAACTTTTGGAATTATGGCAAAAAGATATAAAAGAAGAAGATTTTTCTTCATCGGAGGAAAAGGTTCTGAATGTCATTCGTCTGGCTTTTGATGTGTATCATTTTGATCCTAAGGATGACCGTGAAGTCGTGAGATACGGTAATGGAGATTATGTTATTCTTTCCGGCGTAGACAAACGCAAAGGGGCTGTGGCGATACGTAAAAAAGTGATTCGTCGCATAACCGATCTTTCTTACGAGAATATCAAACATATTTCAGCGGCAGACTTGTTGCGGCTTATTGATGGAAACTTCGGCGGAGGATGGGATTCCATATCTTTGACTATAAAAGACATTATAGAGTCTGCTTTTGATATAAGTACAACAACTTTGCCTGCATCTCGCATCCGGGCGAAAGGAGGTACGCTGGAACGGAAGGAGGCTGATGGCTATGAAGTGCTGGAGATTGCTAAGGGCACTTGGGTGGAAGCTATTTTTGCCAAGAAGCGTGAACCTATGGAGAAACTGCGTTTTATTCCTGAGTCCGAATATGATGAGGACGGCAACCGTCGTATTCCGGAGGAGGATATAGATGAAGACGCAGATTCAGATGATACAGATACGGAAGGAGATGAGACCTTTTATGGTAGTTACACTCCGGAGGCTGATATTAAGGATGACGATGACGAACTGGCCGATGAGTAAGTGTAGTAATAAATAAAGGGGGAGTATATGAAACTTGAAAAATCAGAACGTGAGCGTATTATTAGCCTGGTAAAACAGCAAGTAGTACCGGCGATGGGATGTACGGAACCAGTATGTGTGTCGCTATGTGTAGCGCGTGCCACTGAATTTCTTGGGGAGAAGCCTGCTTCTGTCTCAGTGTTCCTGAGTGCGAATATATTGAAGAATGCCATGGGGGTGGGGATTCCCGGTACGGGTATGGTCGGTCTTCCTATTGCCATAGCTTTGGGAGTTCTGATTGGTAAGTCTGAATACGGACTTGAGGTACTGAAAGACGTAACATCTGAAGATGTGGTGTGCGGAAAACAGTATGTAGAGGAAGGTCGTATCAAAATTGCTTTAAAAGAAGATATAACGGAGAAGCTTTATGTAGAGGCCGTGGTAGAGAGTAAATCCGGGCATAAGGTAACGGCTGTCATAGCCGGAAGCCACACACATTTTGTCTATCTGGAAGCCGATGGCAAGGTGATAGAAGACTGTCGCAGACCATTAGGGGAGGAAAAGGATAAGCCGGAATGTGAACTTAATCTGCGTAAGGTTTATGATTTTGCCATGGAAACACCGTTGGAAGAAATCGAATTTATCCGTGAAGCGCGCAGACTGAATGAGGCTGCCTCGAAGCAGGCCTTGAAAGGATGTTACGGACATGAGCTGGGAAAAACCTTAAGCCGTCCTCTCGGGAGAGGCATTATGGGGGATACCATATTCTCTCATATACTGTCCAGTACGTCTTGTGCGTGCGACGCCCGTATGGCAGGTGCTATGATTCCCGTGATGAGTAATTCAGGCAGCGGTAATCAAGGAATTTGTGCTACAATGCCTGTAGTGGTGTTTGCGGAGGAGAATCATAACACGGAAGAAGAACTTATCCGTGCGCTTATGCTCAGCCATCTGACGGCTATTTATATCAAGCAGAGTCTGGGTGTATTATCAGCCTTGTGCGGGTGTGTGGTGGCTTCCACAGGGTCGAGTTGCGGAATCACCTATCTGATGGGCGGAACATACGAGCAAATCTCCTTTGCCGTCAAGAATATGATAGCTAATCTTACGGGTATGATTTGTGACGGTGCCAAACCAAGTTGCGCTCTGAAACTGACCAGTGGGGTTTCCACGGCCGTATTGTCCGCCATGTTGGCCATGCAACAGAAATGTGTGAGCAGTGTGGAAGGTATTATCGATGATGATGTGGATAAGAGCATACATAATCTGACCAGTATCGGGGCGGAAGCCATGAATGAAACGGATCGTAAGGTGTTGGATATTATGACACATAAAAGCTGACAGTATATTTAACTTTATTTAGAGAAAAAGCGGGTTCATGCCCGCTTTTTCTGATTTATATCAGATTCTCCTTTCACAAAAAGCCTTAGATTTGCATCCGTTGATTCATTAACCAAATTAATAAGAATTATGAGACAAAGAGTGAGATTGCTGTTTGCAGGCAGCTGTATGGCGCTTAGCTGTGCCGGATGTCTTGCACAGTCGTTTACATGGTACTCCAGTACGGAAGGAAACACGTGGAAAACATCTTCGGTAAAAATGACGAAAAACGTAGCGGCTGCATTATTGACGGTAGATGAAAATGTGAAGCCGATCGTGGAGTTCAAGGATTGGGGGATTACTTTCAACGAATTGGACTGGGATGCGTTAGGGTTACTGACCCGCGACGAGCAGGATGAAATATTGAAGAATGTCTTTTCTTCCGACGGTGATTTGCGTATTACACGTGGGCGCATTTCTATGAATGCCAATGATTATGCCCGTTCGTGGTATAGCTGTGACGAGGTGGAAGGCGATCTGGAACTGCGTTATTTTAATATAGATCGTGACAAACAGACTATCATTCCTTTTATTCGTGCAGCCCAGAAGTATAATCCTGATCTGACGTTCTGGATTTCTCCGTGGAGTCCTCCGGGTTGGATGAAGATAAATGGAGATTATCCCGTACTAAGCAGTAGGTTTAACAATATGCCGGAGAAGATGAATTACATCCTTTATGGTAATGCCGGCGGACAGGTGGATCCCGATGAAATGAAACTGACAGGCGAGAGGAAAGGAAAATTTCCCCGTCAGTTGGCCACAACGGATTATATGATACAGGATCCCCGTTATCTTCAATCTTATGCCAACTATTTCTGTAAGTTCATCGACGCTTATAAGGAGCAGGGGGTGAATATAGATATGGTAATTTATCAGAATGAGGCATACAGCTATACTCCCTATCCCGGATGTGCATGGACTGCCGAGGGAACGGTACGGTTCAACAGGGATTACCTTGGTCCTACATTGAAGAAACAGCATCCCGAAGTAAAGCTTTATCTCGGAACGTTTAATACAAACCGTGTGGACTATGTACAGAAGATAGCCTCGGACAAAGGCTTGCAGGAGTATGTCAGTGGTATGGCTTTTCAGTGGGAAGGCCGTGAGTCGCTTCCTGTGTTGCGTGAGGAGCATCCCGACTGGAGTTATATGTGTTCGGAGAGCGAGTGCGGATGGGGAAGCTTCGACTGGGGGGCCGGCGAGCATACATTTGAACTCATGAACCATTATTTGGGTAACGGATGTAATGAGTATACTTTCTGGAACACCATTCTGGCCGATAAAGGTGAAAGTCCCTGGGGATGGAAGCAGAATGCTCTGATTCAGGTTGACTCCAAGACACGTAAGTTCACTTATACTCCGGAGTATTATGCTGTGAAGCACTATTGCCACTTTATCCGAAGCGGAGCCCGGATCGTAGGCTACAAAGCGTTGGGCGAGGACAAGATGCCGGTGTTGGTGAGCCGTACCTCGCAGGGCAAGTATGTGGTCATAGCCGGAAACTTCAAGGACGAAACATCCAGATTGACCGTCGGGATTGCAGGCAAAACGCTTTCGGTTGATTTGGCCGCGCATTCTTACAACACTTTTGTAATGAAGTGATATCAGGTTGTGTCTGAACTACGGGGGACGTGCTGTTGAGGCGCGTCCCCTTTTTATATGAATGCAAAGAAGCGGAATGCGGAAGAATGCTGTTAAAAAGGTGATGGTGTAAAACGTATCTCGGTCAAATTGTCTAATTTTGCAGCGAATTTCAAAACAGGAGAATATGGATTTGTTTGAATTGATAAAGACGCGGCAGAGCGACAGGAAATATGATGCCCGTCCGGTAGGCCGTGAGATGGTCATAAAATGTCTGGAGGCCGCCAGGCTTGCTCCGTCGGCATGTAATTCCCAGCCTTGGAAATTTGTGGTGGTAGATGACAAGACACTGCTCACGCAGATGGGAGCGGCTGCAGCGGGAATGGGTATGAACGGTTTTGCCAAGGAGGTGCCGGTTATTGTGGCAGTCGTGTTGGAGAAGATGAACCTGACGGCGCGTATAGGCAGTGTCATCAAGGACAAGGAGTATTCCTTGCTCGACATGGGGATAGCCGTAGAGCATTTTTGTCTTCAGGCGGCCGAATTGGGACTTGGCACATGTATCATGGGATGGTTTGATGAAAAGAAGGTGAAAAAACTGTTGGGAATCAAAGGAAAACGGGTTCCCTTGTTGATTTCTTTGGGTTATCCGGCCGGAGAAACGCGCCAGAAAGTGCGTAAATCTCTGGAAGACATGAGCAGTTGGAACAAATATTGATAGATCCGGTGATGCGAAACCAAAAGATGACAGGCTATATGTTCGGTATTATAGCCTCGGTAAGCTACGGACTCAATCCGTTGTTCGCCCTGCCGCTTTATGCTGCAGGCATTAAGGTAGACTCCGTATTGTTCTACCGGTATGTGTTCGCGCTGCTTTTTCTGGGACTGATGATGAAAGCCGGAAAACAGTCGTTTGCACTGAAACGCGGGGAGATTCTTCCGTTGGCGGTCATGGGACTGCTCTTTTCTTTTTCCTCCTTGTTTCTGTTTCAGGCGTTCAATTATATGGATGCGGGTATTGCGTCTACCATTCTGTTTATGTATCCCGTACTCGTGGCCGTGATAATGGCTGTGTTTTTCAAGGAGAGACTGAGCATGGTGAAGATGGTGTCGATTGCTACGGCATTTGTCGGAATCTCCATGCTCTATAATGGGGAGGGCGGTGCTACGTTGAGTATGGCCGGCGTATGTTTTGTCCTGCTCTCTTCACTGACCTATGCTTTGTATATCGTAGGTGTTAACCGTTCGTTTCTGAAAGACATGCCGGGTATGAAACTGACGTTTTATGCGCTTGCCTTCGGCTCTTTGGTCTATATAGTCCGTTTGCGTGGAGGGTTGGATTTGCAATGGCTTTCCGATGGCGGACAGTGGATGGATGCGCTGGGGCTTGCCTTGTTTCCCTCACTGATCTCCATGGTAGCCATAGCCAGGGCCATTCATCACATCGGTCCGACCTCTACGGCCATACTCGGGGCGTTGGAGCCTATTACGGCTTTGTTTATCGGCATAGCAGTGTTCGGCGAGAGAATCACGGCGGGCAACGCGTTCGGCATTCTTCTGATACTCCTTGCCGTGATGCTCATTGTGGTAAATCCTAGGGGACGTATGCGGTTGAAAACAATCCTGCATAGAAAGGCGGTAGAATGACCGACCGTGTTTTTCAGTAAGCCGCATACGGCTGCGGCCGATATAAAACATGAAGAATCCCCCTCGGAGGCATGACGTTCCGAGGGGGATTCTTTGTTTGTGTGCGGTTACCGGATGAACAGCAGTTCGCGATATTTCGGGAGCGGCCACATTTCATCGTCCACAATGAGTTCGAGCTTGTCGACATGATAGCGGATGCTTTCCAGCATCGGTGCGATGGTGTCGTGGTAGATAATGGCTTTCTCACGTTCGTTTTCTATCCGGTTGGCAATCTTCCGGTTTTCGATCAACTTGTCGGTATGCTCGGCGATGAAGCCTGTGTGTTCCGAGATTCTCTCTATCAGTTCCAGATTCTTGGCGTTCAGCCTGTGTGCCGTTTCGGCGGGAAATACTTTCATCACCTTGTGCACGTTGTCTATCAGCGCGCTTTGGTAACGGGTGGCCACGGGGATGATGTGGTTCATACACATGTCGCCGAAGATGCGGGCCTCAATCTGGATCTTTTTCGTGTAGGTTTCCCATTTGATTTCGTTGCGCGCTGCTATTTCATTACGGGTGAACACATGTGTAGTCTCAAACATCCTCACACTGCTTTCGTCCAGATAGCGGTCGAATACGATAGGACAACTGCATTCCGTATCCAGTCCGCGGCGGCTTGCTTCTTTCTGCCATTCTTCCGAGTAGCCGTTGCCGTCGAAATGGATGGGCTTGCACGTCTTGATGTCTTCGCGTACCACTTGCAGGATCGCTTTGGTTTTGTCCACGCCATTTTCTATCAGTGCGTCCACTCTGGTCTTGAAGTTGATGAGTGCTTCCGCCACAGCTGCGTTGAGGGCGATCATGGCGGCGGCACAGTTGGCCTGTGAGCCGATGGCACGGAATTCGAAACGGTTGCCGGTGAAGGCGAACGGAGATGTCCGGTTGCGGTCGGTATTGTCGATCAGCAGTTCGGGAATCTGCGGGATGTCGAGCTTCATGCCATGCTTGCCGGCCACGTCGATAAGTTCGTCGTCGGTAGAATTTTCCAGATGTTGGAGTATGCCGCTCAGGTGTTGTCCGAGGAAAGAAGAGATAATGGCCGGAGGTGCTTCGTGTCCTCCCAGACGGTGTGCGTTGGTGGCACTCATGATGGAGGCTTTGAGCAATCCGTTGTGGCGGTAGACGGCCATGAGCGTTTCCACGATAAAGGTGACGAAGCGCAGATTGTCGGCCGGTGTCTTGCCGGGACCGTGCAGCAGAATGCCCGTATCGGTGGCCAGCGACCAGTTGTTGTGCTTGCCCGAACCGTTGATACCGGCAAACGGCTTCTCGTGCAGCAGGCAGCGGAATCCGTGTTTGCGGGCTATCTTCTTCATCAGCGACATGAGCAGCATGTTGTGGTCTACGGCCAGGTTCGTCTCTTCATAGATGGGGGCCAGCTCAAACTGGTTGGGAGCCACTTCGTTGTGGCGGGTTTTGCAAGGGATACCCAGTTCCAAAGCCTGGATTTCCAGATCTTTCATAAACTCGGTCACGCGTTCGGGGATGGAACCGAAATAATGGTCGTCCATCTGCTGGTTCTTGGCCGATTCGTGTCCCACCAGTGTGCGTCCTGTCATGAGCAGGTCGGGGCGTGTGGCATACAAGCCTTCGTCCACAAGGAAATATTCCTGTTCCCATCCCAGATTCGAAATCACTTTCTTCACGTCGGGATAGAAGTAGCGGCACACGTCGGTAGCAGCTTTGTCTACTGCATGAATGGCTTTTTTCAAGGGTGCCTTGTAGTCGAGCGCTTCTCCTGTATAAGAAATGAAGATGGTGGGGATCATCAGCGTGTCGCCTATCACAAAGACGGGCGAGGCGGGGTCCCATGCGGAGTAGCCGCGTGCCTCGAAAGTGGAACGGATGCCGCCGTTGGGAAACGAAGAGGCATCAGGCTCCTGTTGGATGAGCTGTTTGCCGGAAAATTCTTCCACCATTCCGCCTTTGCCGTCATGTTCCACAAAGGCGTCGTGTTTCTCTGCCGTGCCTTCCGTGAGCGGTTGAAACCAGTGGGTGCAGTGTGTCACGCCCAGTTCCATGGCCCATTTCTTCATACCGGCTGCCACGGCGTCGGCTGTTTGCAGGTCGAGCGATGCACCGTTGTCTATCACGTCGCACATCTTGTGATATACGTCGGCCGGAAGATATTTGAACATCTTCTGCCGTGTGAATACATATTTACCGAAGAATTCGGACGGCCTTTCCGAGGGGGCGGGAACCTCCACGGCTTTTTTCTTGAAAGCTTCGCCTACAACTTCAAATCTTAATGAGGATGACATATACCTTATTATATTATGGGTTATTTAATCGTTTAGTCTATAAAGCGGCGGGTGAGAGGGCCGAACTCTTCGATGCGGCGGTCGCGCAGGAAAGGCCACCAGCGACGCACGTTTTCCGAGCGTTCCATATCGATTTCCACCACCATGTTTTCTTCGCGGTCCTGACCGGCACGTGCCAGCAGCTCCCCCTGTGGACCGGCCACGAAACTGCTGCCCCAGAACTGTATGCCGCGGGTTTGTCCGGAAGGGTCCTGCTCGTGTCCCACTCGGTTTACGGCGATGACCGGCAGGCCGTTGGCTACGGCATGTCCGCGTTGCACGGTGGTCCAGGCTTCGCGCTGGCGTTCCTGTTCTTCCGGTGTGTCGCTGCTTTCATATCCGATAGCCGTAGGGTAGATGAGCAGTTCTGCGCCTTGCAGAGCCATGAGTCGCGCACCTTCCGGATACCATTGGTCCCAGCACACCTGTACGCCGAGCTTGCCGAGCGACGTCTGTATCGGATGGAAGCCCAGATCGCCCGGAGTGAAGTAGAATTTCTCGTAATAGGCGGGGTCGTCGGGAATGTGCATCTTGCGGTAAGTTCCGGCAATGGAACCGTCTGTGTCGAACACTACGGCAGTGTTGTGGTAAAGTCCGGCGGCACGTTTTTCAAACAGCGACGTGACGAGCACGATACCGAACTGATGGGCCAGTTCGCCGAAGAAACCTGTCGACGGTCCGGGAATGGGCTCGGCCAAGTCGAATTTCTGCGTGTCTTCCGTCTGACAGAAATAGAGCGAGTTGTGCAATTCCTGAAGCACGACGAGTTGCGCGCCCCTCCTGCATACGTCTTCTATGTTCTGTGCCAGTTTGTAAAGGTTGGCTTTGGTGTCGGCTGTGTTGGACTGTTGTATAAGTCCTATTTTTATTTTTCTCATGATGACAATCGTTTACTTGAGTACGGGGATGGGAAACTGCATGGTGCAACAATGCAGCGAGCCGTGCTGGCGGATGAGTGCCCGGCAGTCGATGCTCACCACTTCGTGTTGCGGGAATGCTTTCTGCAAGGCTTTCCGGGCCTGTTCGTCCACGGCCGGCTGGTTGTAGACAGGCATCAGCACGGCGCCGTTTATCACCAGGAAATTGGCGTATGTGGCCGGGAGGCGCTGCCCGTCTTCGTCATATATGGCTTCCGGCATAGGCAGGGCGATGAGCCGGTAAGGTTCGTCCTGCGTCGTGCGGAACGTGCGGAGTTGCTCTTCCATGCGTGCAAGTGCCTCATAATGCTCGTCCGTGCGGTCTTCGCATTTCACGTAGGCGATGGTCTGGTCAGGACAGAAACGGGCCAGTGTGTCGATGTGGCTGTCCGTGTCGTCGCCGGCCAGATAGCCGTGGTCGAGCCATAAGACTCTTTCCGCATGCAGGAATGATTTGAGCCGTTCTTCGATGTCGGCACGGTTCAGACTGTCGTTCCGGTTGACTGAAAGCAGACATTCCGAAGTGGTCATAAGCGTGCCGTGGCCGTCGCTCTCTATGGATCCTCCTTCGAATACGAAGTCCAGATGGTCGATGTACGTTCCGTTAAGCACGCCCTGTTCCATCAGCAGGCGGTTGATGCGGTTGTCGCGGTTGGCGGCAAACTTCTTTCCCCATCCGTTGAAACGGAAGTCCAGAAGGAGCGGACCGCCATCGTCTGCCAGTGTGATGAATCCGTGGTCGCGTGCCCAGGTGTCGTCGGTGGGGCAGTCCGCCCAGCGTATTTGTGCCACTACCTGTGCCGGAAATTTCTCTTTCAGCATGGCTTCCACACGGCTGCGTTCGGGCGTCACAATCAACAAAGGTTCGCGCGAGGCTATCTCATAGGCCATCCGCATATAGCAGGCCGTCACTTCTTCCAGCATGTCGCACCAGTCTGTTCCGGCATGCGGCCACGTGAGTTGCACTCCGCTTTGCGGAAACCATTCGGGAGGCAGGAATGTGCCCCTGATTTCTGTTTCTTCCGGACCGTTTACTTCTTCGAAATTTATTTCAGACCAGCGTTCTACCGTGCTGGAGCTGCGAACTTTATATTGCAATCCCATACATCAATCTGATAATTCGTGTAATTTTGCTGCGCAAAGATACGAATCTTCCGGCAATAATGCCTTTATTTTTATTAACTTTGTGCGAGGAATGAAAGAGATGTTGAAAATAGAATCTGCTGCGTTGCGGCTTGGCGGGCGTTTGCTTCTGAGCGGCTTCGGCCTGCGGGTGAAACAGGGGGAGTGGGTTTGTCTCACCGGCGAGTCGGGATGCGGCAAAACCTCTTTGCTGCGTGCGGTACAGGGTTTTTTGCCTTTAGAGGCCGGACAGGTGTTTGTCAACGGCGAGAAACTGGGGAGGCATACGGTGGAACGCATACGCGGCTGCACGGCCTATGTGCCGCAAGAACTCTTTCTGCCGGTGGAGACGGTGGGGGAGATGGTGCGCATTCCTTTTCAACTGAAAGCCAACAGCGGGCGCAGGTTTGCAGAGAACGAACTGTTGGAGCTTTGGAGCCTTTTGGGGCTGGAGCGCGATTTGCTCCGGCGAAGAGTGGTGCAGCTTTCGGGCGGGCAGCGGCAGCGTGTCATTCTCTCTATGGCTGCTTTGCTGGCGAAACCTCTTTGTCTGGTCGATGAGCCTACTTCCGCTCTCGATGGGGAAAGTGTGGGGCGCGTGGTGGATCTGTTCCGTCGCATGGCCGCTGCCGGTACCGCGGTGCTGAGTGTCTCGCATAACCGTGATTTTCTGGATGCCTGCGACCGGGTGATAAGACTTTAGACAAACTGGGATGGGGATGATGGATTTAACGTATGGCGGATTGGCTGTCGGCATGTTGCTGATGCTCATTCCTTTTTATTTTCTGTGGCGTTTTCGCACGGGGCTGCTTCAGTCTGCCGTGTGGGGTACGGTGAGGATGACGGTGCAGTTGCTGCTCATCGGTGTGTATCTGCGTTTTCTGTTCCGCTGGGACAATGCTTGGGTCAATGTGCTGTGGATGGTGGTCATGGCGTGTGTGGCCTCTCATACGGCCGTGAGCCGTACACCGTTGCGACGCGGGGTGCTCTTTGTTCCCCTGCTTGTAGGATTTCTCTCTGCGCTTTTGCCTATATCGCTGTATTTTCTCGGTTTCGTGATGAGGGCCGAGGATTTGTTTGCCGCCCGTTTTTTTATTCCTGTGTCCGGTGTGCTGTTCGGTAATATGCTTACGGTGAATATAATGGCGGTGAACGTTTATTACGGAGACCTGCGCCGGGAGCAGCCGCTGTATTATTATCTGTTGGGTAACGGAGCCACACGGTTCGAGGCCACCCTACCTTTTCTTCGTTCGGCTGTCATCAAGTCTTTTTCTCCCTGTATCGCCAATATGGCGGTTCTGGGTATTGTGTCTTTCCCCGGAACAATGATCGGTCAGATACTCGGAGGGGCCATGCCGGAGGTGGCCATCAAATATCAGTTGATGATAAGCGTGATTACCGTGGTGGCTTCCATGCTCTCTTTGGTCGTGACGATTTATCTGTCTTCGCAGCGCACATTTGATGAATTCGGCCGTCTGAAACAAGTATTCCGCGAAGAGCGGAACGATGCCTGAATGCGGACGGGGGGAGTGGTTTTGTCAATGTTTTTGCCCTTCCGGCAGGCCGGGGAAAAGCGGGGCGCAGCACCCTGAAAAGTGTTCCTCATCATTTTTTATTTTCATGCGGAAGACTTTTTAAAATGCTGCGGAAGATTTTATGGCGTTTTCCGCAGAAAAAAAAGTTGTTGTTCCTGATGAATTTAAATGATTGTCAGTCTGTGCTTTATCTTAATTGAGGCGGTTTTTGAACGATAAACCGGATTTGTTTAGAATATTTTCCGTATATTTGTTCCAAGTTCTCGTGCATGTACCTTGTCGAAGGTATGTAGGAAGCAGGGGGACGGTATAAATAAAAGAAGGCGTTTACTTGGCGCTTTGTTCTTTGGCTGCTCAGAATCTCGCAAGTTCTAAATCCGGTCGAAAGCAAAGCAATGGTAGATGCCCGGTGGGTATGTATTATATTATCCCGTGGGGTGTCCGTGCTCTTGTGGCATGGATACCGTGGGGTATATAGCATATCGGCGTGGGCTTCTGGCATTGTTCGTTCGGACTGGATTGGGCAATGCGAGAGCCTTGAGCAGCGGAGCGGGCAATAGGTACAGGCTCCCACGCTTTTAATATTCAATTAATCTGCTCTTTTGCGGGGCCTGAGGGCAAAAGAGAAACTTATCATGATGAAAAGAATGTGGTTGGGAATGGTGCTGTTCTTGTGGACCGGCATCGTTTGTGCGCAGAAAGATGTGACATGTTTTATGGGGATTCCGGTGGATGGCACTAAATCGGCCATGATACAGAAACTGAAAGCCAAAGGATTTAAGTATGACAGTACGCTTGACTTGTTGACAGGAAGGTTTAACGGGTACGAAGTGATGGTGGGTGTGGTCACTCATAATGATAAAGTGTGGCGGATTATGTTGCAGGATAAGAACGGGACTGATGAGGGAAATATCAAGATACGGTTCAATAATCTTTTCTGGCAATTCGGGAGAAATGAGAAGTATTTAGCGTATGATAAAAATGCCATATTAGGGGAAGATGAAAGAATTGGTTATGAGATGTTGGTGAATCATAAGCGATACGAAGCCATTTTCTTACAATCTCCCCGAAAAATGGAGACGTTTTCGGATGAAGAACGGTGGGAGATACTCCGGTCTCTAGGATATGAGGCAGAAGATGTTAATACCTTGACAGAAGAACAAAAAATACAAATGGGAAATGAATTTGCCGGTTACGTACTGGAGAATTATTGGTTGAAAAAGCCTGTTTGGTTTATGATAGAGGGGAGCGGAACGAACTATCGCATTCTGATGTATTACGACAATGAATATAATAAAGCCGATGGCGAAGACTTATAGTCTTCTTTTCCGCTCTTTTCGCAAGGTTTTCTTATGTTTAGAAAGCCTTGCGGCGGAAGCGGGAATGCGGTGCCGTTTTGTAGCTGCACCATGAGCAGACATGCCACCAGGCAAGGCGGGCTTCATACCACAGCATGGAAAGATGGTAAGGCCGTTCTCTCAAGGCGCGGGCCGAACGGTTGAACCAGTTTATTTTCAAAAGGCAGAGGAGGACAAACAACATGGCTACCATTGCCGTACCCACCCATTGCTGTTGCAGGATGCTCCATGCTGCGGCTATGAAGGCTGTGCAATAGAACAGGATGTTTGCGGATTGTTTCAGGTTGAATGCCAGTCGGTAGAGCCAGGTGCCGACGAAATGCCGGCGTGTTTCTATGTAGCAAGTGCGGCTGAGTCGCCACTGTTCGGCAGATTGTGGCCCTTCGCAGACCACCTTACTGTCGGGATGCAGCGAAACGGCGGTGTTCGTGGCTGTGCTGTGTCGGTTGACTAACAGTTCGGCCGCTCCGTCCACTAAATTGATGTCTTTTGCAAATCCTTTGTGCTCCATAAAGAAACTCTTGCGGTAGGCAAGGTTGGCCGGATGGCAGCGGTAGGCCTTGTGGCGCATGGCCCAAGGCAGGAATTGCATCTGGTGATAGAGATAGAGGAACACGGCTTTACGCGAGAGCCGGGTGGCTTTCTCCATGTAGTTGGCATATCCCAGTACCATCTTTTTGTTGTCATGGAAATGGCTTGCCATGACAGAAAGCCAATGGTGTGAACATGGGTGGCTGTCCGGTTCGGTAATGACGATCCATTCGTGTGTCGCGGCTTTGATGCCGATAGTCAGTGAAAGGCGTTTATGACTGATGTGGCGTGCACCCGCCGGAGTGAAAGTATGCCGGAGGTTGGGATACTGGAGTTCCAGTGTTTTCAGTACGTCTTCTGTGCGGTCTGTCGATGAGTTGTTGACGACGATGACCTCGAAGTTGTCATAGTCCTGTTCCAATATAAGGGGCAGGTTGCGTTGCAGGGCATCGGCTTGATTGTGCGTAGCGATAACGACGGAGACAGCCGTCTGCGGTTTTCCTGCATTGGGAGCAGAAACTTCAGCTTCTTGCCGTCGGACAATGCGTGATGTCTGTAAGTAAGATAGAGCCGTACGGAAATGCACAACCCATGCCAGGGTGAACCCGGCATAGGCTGCATATTCCTGTATGAGAGTCGTGAATGAAAGCATCATTCGAAATCTTCAGTGATATAGCCGACAGGCAATTCACGGCAGTTGTATCTCGAAGCCATGATTTCGCCGTATGCACCGGCCGAGCGTAAGGCCAGAAAGTCGCCACGGTGGCATCTGTTAATGTCGAATGCCTTGACAAACACGTCGCTGGACTCGCAGATGGGGCCTACTACGTCGTATGTTTCCTTATGTTCGTCGCTACTCAGGTTTTCGATAAAATGAAATGCCTGATACAGGGCAGGGCGGATAAGGTCGGTCATGCCGGCATCTACGATGGCGAACTGCTTGTAGGTGGCTTGTTTTATATAAAGCACACGGGTGATGAGGCTACCGCATTGGCCTACGACGGCTCTGCCCAGCTCGAAATGCAACTGCTGGTCGGGCCGCAGGTTCAAATGCTTGCGGTAGGTCTGGAAGTAGTCGGCAAAATTGGGTACGGGTACTTCGTTGGGGTGTTGGTAGTCTATGCCCAGACCACCGCCCACATTGATGTTTTTTACCCTGATTTGGTGGCGTTCCAGCTCGTCCTGCAACTCGTTGATGCGGTTGCAGAGAGCTACGAAGTCTCCCATATCAAGTATTTGCGAGCCAATGTGGAAGTGCAGCCCGACAAATTCCACGTGCTTCAATGTGGCAGCGATGTCTATCACTTTCTTCATATCCGCCATGGCTATGCCGAATTTGTTCTCTGCCAGTCCGGTAGTGATGTTGGCATGAGTATGCGCGCCTACGTCCGGATTGATGCGGAAAGAAACGCGTGCCACCTTCTCTTTTTCACCGGCCAGTTGGTCTATGACCTCCAGTTCGGGGATGCTCTCTACGTTGAAATACGCGATGTCGGCATCCAGGCCGAGGTTGATTTCCCAGTCGCTTTTTCCCACTCCGGCATAGACTATTTTGTCGGGAGAGAAACCGGCATCCAGACATGCCTTGATTTCGCCTCCGCTCACACAGTCGGCACCCAGCCCTGCCGCACTGATAATACGTAAGATCTTACGGTTGGCGTTGGCTTTTACGGCATAGTGTACATGGTAGTTTCCACCGCCGCATCTTGTTGCTTCAGTCTTGATAGTATCTAACGTGCGTCGCAGGAGTGCCGTGTCGTAATAGTAGAACGGAGTTTTTGTCGTTCTGAATTGTTCTATCGGAAACGAACCGTCTTTCATATTCATCGTTAGTTATTGAATAATGTATCGCTCAGGGCCTGAAGGGCGCGTTTCTTATCTTCTTCCTTGATCAGGAATGAGATGTTGTGGTTGCTTCCTCCGTAAGAAATCATCTGTACGGGAACCTCTTCCAGCGCTTTGGCAGCCATGCTGGCAAAGCCTACATTGTCGCGTGCCAG
The DNA here is from genome assembly GCA_910586505.1 of uncultured Paraprevotella sp. Lineage (GTDB taxonomy): Bacteria > Bacteroidota > Bacteroidia > Bacteroidales > Bacteroidaceae > Paraprevotella. The sequence goes on from CAJUGV010000004.1 coordinate 140,321, forward strand.
ATCACCTACGACACATACTATACACATATTCTCACTTACTGTGACCGTACCGTATTTCATCAGGTCGGCTACGATATCCTTCAGGTATGACTTATTGTCAATAGTGACGGAGACACCGACTTCGGATGTGCTTACCATATCGATGCTTGTCTTGTAGCTCTCGAAGATCTCGAATACCTTGCGCAGGAAGCCATAGGCCAGCAGCATGCGGCTGGAATGTATCTGTATGGAGATGATGTTGTCTTTGGCGGCCACGGCTTTAATGTTTCCCATTTGCAATTCGTTGTTGATGATCGTTCCGGGGGCCGACGGGTCCATCGTGTTCAGCAGGCGCACGGGAACGCCGGCGAACTTAGCCGGTTGTATGCAGGTGGGGTGCAGGATCTTGGCACCGAAATAGGCCAGTTCGGCCGCTTCCTCAAAATGAAGCTGGCGCACAGGCTTCGTCTTGTCCACAATGCGCGGGTCGTTGTTGTGCATGCCGTCTATGTCGGTCCAAATCTGTATCTCCTCGCTTTTGATCGCCGCACCGATAAGACATGCCGTGTAGTCGGAACCGCCTCGCAGCAGATTGTCTACTTCGCCATAGGCGTTTCGGCAGATAAAACCTTGTGTGATATATATCTGGTAGCCCGGATTAGCTTCCAGCTGTTCGTTGACCTTCTCTTTGATGTAGTTGAAGTCCGGCTCTGAATTCTTGTCTGTTCTCATGAAGTCGAGAGCGGAAAGCAGAATGGCTTTCACACCACACTCTTTCAGGTAGTTTGTCACCATGTTTGTGCTTATGATTTCTCCCTGCGCCAGAATAACTTTTTCTTCGAACGAGGTGAACAGAATCTTGGTGAAACTTCTCAGGTAATCGAATTCATTTTTCAGAAAGTCGAGCGTCTTTTGTTTGTATTCTTCCGTTGCGTACAATTCGTTCACATGGAGGCGGTACTTCAGTTCCAATTGATTGATGACATTGTTTGCCCCTTCCGGATTCTTCTTATAAAGATAGTCCGAAATCTCCACGAGCGTATTCGTTGTACCCGACATGGCAGACAGTACAATCATATTGGGAGTTCCGTCTTTTGTAATCAACTGACATACGTCCTTCATTCTTGATGCGGAACCTACAGACGTCCCGCCGAACTTCATTACTTTCATATATCAAACTTTATTTTTAATTGTTCTCTTTTAAGCTGTCTTCAATGCTCCCCGATGTGATGGCCTCAAGGGATATTCGTGTGGGGCCGATGTGGGTGCATTCGCGGAGGCATCCGTCTTCGCATTTATATACCACACCGGGGAATTCGGAAATGAGTTCTTCATTATGTGTACTCATTATTACCGTTGTACCGGCTTTACTGATATTATATAGTATGGCGACGGTGCGTCGTCCGTTTTCTTTATCCAGATTACCGGTGGCCTCATCAGCCAGAATAATGTCCGGATGATTCAGTAAGGCCCTTGCTATACACACGCATTGCTGTTCTCCGCCGGACAGACGATAAGGCATTTGTTCGGCCTTGGATGTCATACCCACCTGTTCCAATACCTCATTGATGCGTTTATCCCGTTCCTTTTTCTTTTTCCAGCCGGTTGCCTTGAGTACAAAATCCAGATTGGCTTTTACGTTTCTGTCATTCAGCAACTGGAAGTCCTGAAATATAATACCCAGTCTTTTACGTAGTGCAGGAATGTGCCTGCGCTTGATTTTATTCATTTTGCGGTCAAGTACGCAAGCTGTTCCCGTATGCACATCCAGTTCACCGTAGAACGTTTTGAGCAATGAGCTCTTTCCCGTACCTACTTTTCCGGTCAGGTAGATAAACTCACCGGCTCCGGCCTGAAAATTCACATCTTTCAGTATCACATTCTCTTCCTGAGTAATGTCTACATGTTGGTAGTCAATGCGCATAGATGGTGTTTTGAGGGATATTAGTGCTTCTTCCATCCCGGATTGTGGCGCTTTTGTAGTTCGGCGGCCATCTGTTCGATACGCAGCCCTTTGGATGTAAGCAGGACGATAAGGTGGTACAGCATGTCCGAACCTTCGTATATAAGTCGCTCATCGGTGCCGTTTACAGCTTCGATGACTGCCTCCAAGGCTTCTTCGCCAACTTTTTGCGCCATTCTGTTAAGTCCGTCTTTAAACAAACTGGTGGTGTAGGAACCTTCGGGCATCTCTTTATATCTGGTTTCGATAAAGTTTTGCAGTTCACTAAGGAATGTCAGTGGGTTTGCATCATTTTTTTCACCCCAGCAGGTATCGGTACCGGTATGGCACACGGGACCTTCCGGATGGACATGGATGAGCAACGTATCGTTGTCGCAGTCGTTCTGTATTGATACGACATGCAGAAAGTTGCCACTGGTTTCTCCTTTGGTCCACAGCTTGTTCCTGCTGCGGCTGAAGAATGTAACCTTTCCTGTTTCCATTGTCTTGTCGAAAGCTTCACGGTTCATAAAACCCAGCATCAAGACATTCTTAGTCTCGGCGTCTTGAATGATGGCCGGTACAAGGCCGTCCATCTTGTCGAAATCTACTTCCATATATATAATAGGTGTTTGATGAGTCTTAGTTATAATCTGACGTTTATTCCTTTATTCATTAGCCAGCATTTAAGTTCCGGGATGGCAATCTCTCCGAAATGAAAGACACTGGCGGCTAATGCGGCATCACTTTTTCCTTCGATGAACGTATCACGGAAATGTTCCATGCTTCCAGCTCCTCCCGATGCTATGACAGGTATCGTTATTTCTTCTGCAAGACGGGCAAGTGCTCGGTTGGCAAATCCATTCTTTACCCCGTCGTGGTCCATTGATGTAAACAGTATTTCGCCCGCTCCTCTGTCACAGACCTCTCTGGCCCATTCAAACAGATTGCGCTCCGTCATGATGCGTCCGCCGTTGAGATAACACATCCATCCTTCGGCTGTTTCCTTTGCATCTATTGCCACTACACAGACTTGTGAGCCGAAGTGGCCTGTAATCTCGTTGATGAGCTGAGGGTTGCGCAGGGCTGCCGAATTAATGCTGACTTTGTCGGCCCCGGCATTCAGTAGGCGTTCCACGTCTGCCAATTCGTTTATACCTCCACCGACAGTGAACGGTATTGATATTTCCGCAGCCACCCGCTGTACCATTTCGGTGAATGTCTTGCGTCCTTCGTGGCTGGCCGTGATGTCCAGATAAACCAATTCGTCCGCTCCCTGTAAACTGTAGGCTTTACCCAGTTCGACCGGGTCGCCTGCTTGCCGGAGATTGACGAAGTTAGTGCCTTTTACCGTTTGTCCGTTCTTGACGTCCAGACAGGGGATGATACGTTTAGCCAATGCCATAATCTTATTTTTTATTTTCAGCCCATTCGGCCAGTTCTTCCAACGATATTTTGCCTTCGTAGATAGCTTTCCCGAACACGACGGCAGGGATGTCCGCTTCGTGCAGACTGATGATGTCCTGCATGCAACTCACACCTCCGCTGGCGATGAGCCGGCATTCGGGGAACTTTTCCATTACTTTTCTGTAAAGCGAGATGGAAGGACCTGACAGCATACCATCCTTGCTGATATCCGTACATAGGACGTGACGTACACCTTTTTCTATGTAGTGGCGGAGGAAAGGTATCAGTTCCTGTGAACTTTCTTCTTTCCAACCATTGATAGATATGAGTTCATTTCTCACATCCGCACCCAAAATGATGTGATCGGCCCCGTATCTGATAAGCCATTCGGTGAATCGTTCCGGATGGGTTGCGGCGATGCTGCCTACTGTGACCAATGAAGCTCCGCTTCCGAAAGCGATGCGGATGTCTTCGTCCGATTTGATACCGCCTCCGAAATCAATAGTCAGTGTCGTGGCGGACGCCATACGTTCCAGTACTTTATGGTTGACGATATGTTTGGAACGTGCTCCGTCAAGGTCTACTACGTGCAATCGTTTGAAACCGTGACTTTCAAACTCGCGTGCCACGGCAACGGGATCTTCGTTGTACACCTTTTGAGTTGCGTAGTCTCCCTTGGTGAGTCGTACGCATTTTCCGTCTATCAGGTCTATGGCCGGTATCAGTTCTATCATAAGGTGAGGTCTAAAAAGTTCTTTAAGATGCGTTCGCCTACGCTTCCGCTCTTTTCCGGATGGAATTGGGTAGCGTAGAAATTGTCTTTGTGCAGGGCAGCACTGAAAGGCACGATATAGTTTGTCGTAGCTATGGTGTACGGGTTTACCCCCACATAATAACTGTGGACAAAATAAACAAATTCATTTTCACCGAATCCTTTGAATAAGGCGCTGCCTGTTTCGGTCAGGGTATTCCATCCCATGTGCGGCACTTTGTCTTCGTGCCGTTCGGGGCGGAATTTTAGCACATCTGTGTCAAATATGCCGAGGCAGTCGGTATCGCCTTCTTCCGAGTGGCGGCACATCAGTTGCTGCCCGATACAGATGCCCAGCACCGGTTGTTTCAGGTCACGGATCAGGCGGTCAAGCCCGTGTGCGCGCAAGTATGCCATCGTACTGCCGGCTTCTCCTTGTCCCGGAAACAGGACACGGTCGGCTTTAGACAGTTTTTCGGCATCATCGGTCAGTTCTGGTATAATGTCCAACCGTTTTAACGCATTGATGACAGAACAGATGTTCCCTCCGTTGTATTTTACGATGCTTACGTTCATCTTATATTCTTCACTGTTGTTTTCAGGACTGCAAATATAGTTATTTTACTTTATAGACAGGATAAAATAACATGAAAAAACGCATTTTGCTTACATTCCGTTGCGGATTGCTGCTGAATGGTATGCTAGTTGTTCTTTTTAAGCAGCAGGCGGTGTGTGATTACGTCCGGTAACTCTTCCGCGTAGTGGGTAACCATTATTAAAGTCTTGTTCCTGCGACGGCAGAAAGCGGAAATGATTTCGCGTGTAAGTTTGCGGTTTTTGTCATCAAGGCCGTGCAGCGGTTCGTCCAGAATGAGCAGTTCCGGATCTTTTACGAAAGCGCGTGCCAACAGGCAGAGGCGTTGTTCGCCGCTGGAGAGTTTCAGGAATGTACGGTCTTTCAGGCCGGCTATGCCGAACATATCCATCCACCATTCGCATATGGCACGCTGTTCGGGGCGCGGGCGGGCATACAGGCCTACGGAATCGCTGAGTCCGCTGGCTACGATGTCTATGGCCGGGAGGTCTTTCAGATAAGCCCGGTGCATTTCGGGACTGACATATCCGATGTGGCGTTTGATGTCCCAGATGCTTTCTCCCGAACCTCGCTTGCGTCCGAAAAGTTCGATGTCGCAGGCATAACTTTGCGGGTTGTCGGCACAAACAAGGCTGAGAAGGGTCGACTTTCCGGCTCCGTTTTCGCCACTCAGCGCCCATTTATCATTCTCATTTACTGTCCAGTCCAGATCTTTCAGTATGGTGCGTTGTCCGTAACGGATGCTTATGTGGTTGAAATGCAGGATACAGCCGTTGTCGCCAGTGGCGGTCATACGGTTTTCTTTCTCCGGAAGCGCCAGGATGCGTGCTTCCTTTTCATCCGGAAGCATACGTACGGGTATGGGTTTTCGTTCCGCCAAGTATTCTTCGCGTGTGATTTTAGGAAGTACGTTTAGCTTTTCCACCGGAATGATATGTGTGATGAAGTCGGGGATGTCATCTGTTTTTGACAGAACCAGTACAACTTGCAGGCTGGTCTCCCTGATAAGGGTATGAAGGAGGTCGGTAAGCTGCTTGCGTGTCTGTGCGTCAAGTCCGATAAACGGATTGTCCATAATTAAAAGGCGAGGACAGGACAGGAGGGTTTTGGTAAGCTGGAATTTCCGCAGCTCCCCGCTGGACAACGAGATGATGTATTTGTCCGTAAGGGATGTGAGGCTGAACATGTCGTAGAGTTTGTCTTTCAGTCTCGCGCGCTGTTGCTTTATCAGCTTTTTCTTTTCTTCATCCAGTCCGTATCCCGTACTGTTCTCTGCAGCCGTGTAGGCGTCTTCGAGCAGCCGGCCTGCGGTGGGCATTTGATCGTCGATGTCGTGCTGGTTCCAGCGTTGCTGGTAATAATAGCTTCCGTCGCTTTCGCCGTATGAATCGCGGAATGTAATGTATTTGATGTTCTCGCTCACCAGTTTCAGCGGAGAAGGGGAAAAATCATATTGCACTTCGTTGAGCAGGAGAGGGTAACGGCCCGTGATGATATCCACCAATCGTGATTTACCGCTCGCATTGGCCCCTGTGATGGCCACCTGCTCTCCTGAGTCTATAGTCATATTCACGGGAACCGCCATGCGGTAGAGGGGATGACGGGGCACTCCGTCCTTTATTTCTATTATGTGTTGCATCGCGTTAGTGTTAGATATTTCCTTTGATCTTATCCGGGTTTTTCCGGATGAAGTCTTTCCAACTGTGGTAAGGCTGTGGAGTTTCGGGACGTCCCATTTGCAGGAAATGACAATAGGCGGCCGCCAGTCCGTCGGTGGCATCCATATAGGGCAGCATGTCATCTTCGCTAATGCGGAGCATGCGGGTGAGCATGCCGGCCACCTGTTCCTTGCTGGCTTGCCCGTTGCCGGTGATGGCCATTTTAATTTTCAGGGGCGCGTATTCGGTAATGGGGATGTCGCGTTGGATGGCTGCGGCGATAGCTACCCCTTGGGCGCGTCCCAGCTTGAGCATACTCTGCACGTTCTTGCCGAAGAAAGGCGCTTCGACGGCCATTTCGTCGGGAAGATAAGAGTCGATAATGCCTGTCACCCGTTCAAATATCCTTCCGAGTTTCAGGTAAGGGCTGGCATATTTACGCAGGTCGATGACCCCCATGCTCACCATAGAGGCTTTGTTGCCTGCCACTTGCAGTACACCGTAGCCCATGATATTCGTTCCCGGGTCTATTCCCAGAATAATTTTCTCGCAATTCCGTTTTTCAGGCATGAATCAGTGTTCTTCTATGATTTCCATTAAGGTGGTGAAACCGGCTACTTTCTCCTTGAACAGTTTCACCATCTCGCTGTTTAGCGACTCGCCGTTTTTGACATACCATTCATGCAGGCGGGCCGAGTTTTCCACTTCGAACTGAAGGGAAAAGCATTCGGAGTCTTCGTCGCGATGGGAAAGTATCTTGCACAGACGGGGGCTGTTCAGAAGCCCGGAGGCCTGTGCCTGCGGGATATAGACTTGGTGAATCCAGATGACGAAATTGGAGGCCTCATCGAATGTCACATGATAAGTAGTATTGTAAATCAACATGTTTCTTTCTGTTTTTTCGAGTGTGCAAAGTTACGAAAAAGGCGGTTGATGTGCTAATAAATCCTATTTTTTCATGCCTTTTCCACCTTATTTTAAATAAAGCATCTAATTTTGTGACAACTCTAATAGATTAGGAAAGATATGAAAAAGTTTATAGTGTGGTCTTTGCTTGGCATGTTGGCGGTTGGTCCCGTGTCGGCTCAGAAGGCCGGGAAAGGAAAACAGGAGGTAAAGGAAGCCAGTATCAAGTTTGACAAAACGACTCATGATTTCGGAACTTTTTCCGAGGATGATCCTATTGTGAAGTGCAAGTTTACGTTTACCAACAACGGTGATGCCCCGCTGGTCATACATCAGGCCATCGCTTCGTGCGGATGTACGGTGCCGACTTATACGAGGATGCCGGTGAGGCCCGGGGAAAAGGGAGAGATGGAGGTGACCTATAACGGAACCGGTAAGTTCCCCGGCCGTTTTAAGAAAAGCATTACCGTACGTACGAATGCGCGCGAACCGATGGTAAGGCTGTATATCTCCGGAGAAATGACAGCCTCGGAGAAAGAAAAGAAGTAAAGCTGATGGGAGCGGTAAGAGCTGTATTCTTTGATATAGACGGCACGTTGGTGTCGTTCCGCACCCACCGTGTTCCGCAGTCTGCCCTTGATGCAGTGGCTGCCCTTCGCCGTCGCGGTGTCAAAGTGTATATAGCCACGGGGCGTCCTCTTCCTTTTATAGACAATTTGGGTGATCTTGAATACGACGGTATGGTTACCGTGACGGGAGCCCATTGTTTTGCGCGCGACGGAAAGGTGATCTTCCAACGTTCCGTTTCAGACCATAGTGTGGAGCGTGTCGTGGCACACCTGATGTGTGGTGAGGATGCTTATCCTGTGATATTCGTCTGTGCGGATGAAATGTTTGTTACCGATATAAACGACGATGTGGCCGAAGTGGCCCGTCTGCTGGATATCAGAATGCCGCCTGTGCGTCCGGCCTCGCACGCATTGGGAAAGGAGGTGCTTCAGCTTATTTCCTTTTTCGATGCAGAGCGCGAATCTCGTTTGATGTCGGAACTCATGCCCGACTGTACGCCCATGCGCTGGCATCCGCTTTTTGTTGACGTGATAGCCGGAGGAGTGGATAAGAGTGTGGGGATAGACCGTGTGCTGGCTTATGAGGGGATTTCTCTTGATGAGGTGATGGCGTTCGGCGACGGAGGAAACGATATGGCCATGCTCACTCATGTACCTTACGGGGTGGCCATGGGAAATGCCTGCGATGAACTGAAGGCCGTGGCCCACTATGTTACCGCAAGCGTAGATGACGACGGGGTGGAGAAGGCCTTGCGTCATTTCGGTTTGATTGATTAAAAATCCATACAGCCTTCTATACGTACAGAAGGCTGTATGAGTATTATAACATATTGATATTTAACGTGTAGATCCCATTGCGCTATGCGATGGATTTTCTTCCTCATGAAAATAAAAAATGATGAGGAAGATTTTGTATTTTCGTGCGCATGAAAAAAATGTGTGGTGCGCATGCCCGCGGAGGGCATAATAATGATTGACAAATTGATCTATAACAGCCCGGTTTCTTCCATCATCTTCCTGTAGAAATCGGCTTTCCTTTCAAGTTTCAGGGGATAGGCGCGCGAACTTGACGGCATGCGGTAAAGAGACATGCTGCGTCCGTCGGTTTCGAATGGGGCTGAGTTTCCGAGTGAGGGCTGCTTGATGCGGAAAGTGTCGCACAAGGTGTCGGTGGCTTTCTGCCCGGTAGTGACCACTGCCGTACATTGCGGAATCTGTGCGAGCAGGGCGGGCAAGTCGGTGGGAGTGACCACTTCCAGAAATTTGTCGGAGGCGTTATCCTGCAGGCGGCGCACGGCGCAGGCCGTGTCGTAAAGAGCGATGCCCTTTTCCTGTAGAAACTCCACAATGCTTTCTTTCCTGAAGCACCGGGCCTGCTCGTCTACGAAATGGTTTCGGTCGTTGTGGAACAGAAGGCCCATGATGCGCCACATGTCGTTGATGTAGTTGGGGTAATAGAAATTCATGCACCAGCGTTTCTGTTGCGGCGGGAAGCTGCCAAGCATCAGCAGGCGGGCATGAGGGGGAAGAAACGGTGGCAGGGGATGTTCCTCTACGGGGAGTTCGGTATGGATGTTCTCTGTTGTCATGATGGTTTATATGTAATTCTTGCGTTTATGGAAATTCAGTCCGATGTAGAGGTTCAGGGTTCCGAAAGTATTGTTGATGCCTAGCCGGTTATGGCGGTAATTGTAGTTGTGGACGATCAGCGAAAGGCCTCCGAAATATTTTGTGTTATTCCACACCAGTCCGGCCCGCAGGGTGGCGTCGATGTTCAGATTCCTCATGTGGGAAGCCTGTGTGGGTCCACTCTCCGGTGTTTCGTGTATGGTGGCATAGGTGATGGTCTTCTTGTAGCCCAGCGCCGGGGTCAGGGATATGCAGAACAGCCAGTTCTTTTTGAACACCCAGTTATAGGCATAGCCGCAACTCACGCTGAAGTCCGTATATTTGATGTGGTCTACATGGAAGTCCGGACTGAGCTGATGGTCGGGGTTCTGGGTGATGGCGGGAGGCAGGGCGTTGTAGTCGAAATTCAGCTCATGGGTGGTGTAGGAGGCTCCGGCTTTCCATGAACCGCAGTTTTTGCGTTGCACGGTACTTTGTGCAAATGCGGCAGGATAAGAAAAACGCTTATGGTTGAAAATGTAGTAGGCATTGATGCCTGTCACCCTCACGTCGATGCCCTTGACGTACGAGCCTTCGACCATTTCGCTTTCCTCTCCCAATCCTCTGACCTTCCGCAGGCGGAAATCGTTGCCCGTACGCCGGTAGATGAGGTCGCAGCCCAGCATGGAACTGTAAAGGCTCAGCTCCAGTTCGGTTTTCTTCGTTTGTTGTCCTTTCCCAATCGAAGATACCTCGAACGTGTAGCCTAAAAAGATCCAGCGCCAACCCAGATAAGGTCCTATTTTGATGGAAGGGTTAGGTGAAAACGAAAGTTCCTGCTGCCGCTCTTTGTTGTTTAATGAATAGAATTCGAAACTGTTGGTGTTTTGCAACATCACGGCCCAGTTGTATTTGTTGGGGGTGATGTAGGTGGTGTCCATGGCATTGAACTCACGGATAAACCGTTTGATTAGGTTGTTTTTATAAGGAGGCTTTTTTTGAACCGTAGTGTCGCTTGCCGCATTCTCGGTAGGCATGACAGTGTTCTTTCCCGTTTCGCGGGCAGACGGCTGAGCGAAGAGACAGGAAGATGACAGCCAGGCGAGGAATATCAGCGAGTGGCGGACTTTCATGTCAGAGCTTGCCCAATATTTGGTCCATTACCCAATTGACTGGTGTGGCGCTCACGCTGTCGCATGTGCATACCGACCTTTTTTGGAGATGCTCCACGATGTTTTGAATCAGAGGAAGCTGTACGTGGTCGGGATTGGGGATGACAATTTCCTCACGCCCACGCTCGGTGTGCAGCGCTATCGGCTCATAGGTGAATACGGAGAAGCAGATCTGTCCCTTGTCGCCGATAATCTCAATGCGGTCGGTCTTGGCCGATTCGTGGGCTACGAAACACCAAGAACCGGAACCGGGCGTGCCGTCGGGAAACTGAAAGCATGCGCTTACGTTGTCTTCCGTGACATACAGTCCCTTACGGTTGGTACAGAAACCTTGTGCTTTGATGATGGGGCCGAAGAACTCCTGGAGCAGATCCAGTTGATGAGGGGCGAGGTCGTAGAAATATCCTCCGCCGGCAATGTCGCGTTGCACGCGCCAGGGCAATTCATGGCTGTTGTAGTCGAGGTCGCGCGGCGGTACGGCAAATCGTATCTGTATATTCAGGACACGGCCTATGGCATCGTTGTCCAGCAATTCTTTTACCTTGGCAAAATAGGGTAGGTAGCGGCGGTAGTAAGCTACGAAACAGGGTATTCCGGTTTGCTGCGATATGCGGTTGATACGGCAGCACTCTTCATAACTTACCGCCAGGGGTTTTTCTACATACGCCGGTTTGCCGGCTTTCATGGCCATGATGGCAAAAGTGGCATGCGACGAGGGAGGTGTGGCAATATAGACGGCATTTATGTCAGGGTCGTTTACCAGATCCTGTGCGTCAGTGTACCATTTGGGTATATTGTGCCGCTCGGCATATGAGCGTGCTTTCTCCTTGTTACGGCTCATGACGGCCTCTATTTTAGATCCGGGGACGAGGCTGAAAGCCGGTCCGCTCTTCTTCTCCGTCACTTCTCCGCATCCGATGAATCCCCATTTAACAATGCTGTCCTCGTTCATATCTGTGTAATGAAAATACAATGTGCGGACAAAATTACAAAAAATGCGGCATATACTGTTCGTTGCGGCAGCATAAAGTTTGGATGCTTTCTGGCCGGCTGTGGGAACGAGGTATAAAAAATGTTATCTGTTCGCGGGAATATGGAAAAATATGGTACTTTTGTCAGCAATTGTAACATTAAAAGATGTATTAAAACTATGGAAGAAGAGAAAAGAGAAGTAGACGGAGGGCTGTTTGTGAGCCGCAGTTATCTGGTTTGCCTGAGCGAAGGAATCAAGTTGCCCACGCGGCATATCTTGTCTTTGTTGCGCTTCTTGTATCCTTCGCTTTCCGCCTGCGCGCTGACAGCCGCCCTGTGGGGTGTGTTTTTCAATCAGATGTCTGTGGCTTGGACGCAATGGATGGATGGGGACGGTGCGGTGGCGCTTTCCTTTCTGGTAATAATGTTTATGCTGCTGGTTCTGCTGTCGATGTTGTCAGGAAGTTTTTATTTAGGAAATGTGATGACGGCTGTAGCGTGTTTTGCCGATGCCGGAAGATGGCCGGTATTGCGTTTCGGCAGTCTCCGTCGTGAGATATTCAGAACTTCGCTGCGCGCTTTTAATATTCTTCTTGTCGGACAGGTTTTCAAGTACTTGGTTATGGTGCCTGTAGTCTGGGCTCTCGGGATGTGTAGTGTGTGGACTTGGGTGGCAGTCGGTGGAATGTGGCTTGCTTTCGGTGTTCCTTACTGTATGACCGGAATGGATTATATGTTGGATGGCCGTTGCGGATTCATAGCCAGCCTGAAACGTATGAAGGACGGATACCGTCATTGGACTATGTTTTTCATCATCCTGTTTTGCAGCGGCTTGCTTGTGGAGATGCTTGTCGTTGTAGCCTGGTTGCCCGCTGCCATATTGAGTTATGCCGGTCATCAGTCGTTTGTGGGGGTGCTTGCCGGTGATGCTACCGATCTTCCGTCATACATCCCTGCTCTTATCGTGCTGTTCTTTATGCTGGCAGCCGTACTGACATGTATTTTCCGTTGGCTCGTGTATTTTCCATTGGCTTTTCTGTATGGTTCGATTGAAGCACGCCGGTGCGAGAAAGCTTTCTTTGAGGAAGAAGAGCATCGTTTGAATGATCTGCATTGAGTCTGACAGAGGGTAAACAAGCATGCCCCTGTATTCGGTAGCTTTCCGATACAGGGGCATGTTCGTATTCCGGCACTTGTTTTTATGGCCTGTGTTTCTAATTAAAGAAATTCCATGAGAGGCCGAAGTGGATGTTCATGGGGTTGATAGGATAATGCGGGACAAGGAATGCATTTCTGTTTCCCGTACCGCTGTTCACGTGGTTTGCGTTGACATAAAAACGACAGTGTTTCAGGTGGAAGTTGATGTAAGCGTTGCAGATGGGATAGTTTCCCAATTTTATTCTTTCTTCGGGTGCCTGTATCGTAAATTGTTGAATGATGGGCGCATAGTCAGGTGCATAGTATTCCGTGAAATAGCGAACGTCACCTCCTAATTGTACACGTAAGACTTTGGCGATACGGAATACGATATAGAGGTTGCTGTAAGCCGATAGGGTCGGCAGGGGCAGGATGTTGTCGTTGCTTGTCTTCTGGTAAGCTATGTCATTGTCCCAATGCAGGATGCCGAATTTGAAGTTCTGATTGAGGCGTGCACTGAACACTTGTATGCTGTTGCCGTATTGCTTGACGGCGATGCGGTTGCTATAACCGGCAAATGCTCCTTCGTCATTGTTATAACCTACTTTTTCGGTAGCAAAATAAGCATAGTTCTTGACGTTCTCCACTCCGACGGTGAGAGCTGTCCGTGTGCGTTTCAATGATAGTGTGCCCTCTATCCGTGTGCGGAACTCCTTGTTCAGGTTATTGTCCCACCATGCAAATTGTGAGTGGTAATGGCGCATGTAGAAACTGGGGTTCAGATTTTTGACGAATGCACGGGCTGCCAGTTGTACGGTGTCGTTGAACAGCCTGAAATTCAGGTCGGCTTTTCCTTCTACGTCAAATTGCCCTATGTCTTCACCAAGCAACGCTACTTCGCCGGTGACGTCGTAGTGCAGGGTCTTTCCTTCACGTTTGCTTAATTGTCCGCCGACCGACAGGTTGTTCTCGGCATAACTTTTTATAATTTTGTTGCTGCCGTTGAGGTCAGGCATTGTATAATGACGGTATTCGTGTGAGATGAAAGCGGTAAGCCCGGCTTTGGCCCATTTGTTGAATCCTTCGCGCAGACCTATGCCTAAGGTGTTTTTAACGGAATAACCGCGTGTACGGTCGCTCATATTGTCGGGATCGCCGTAGAAATGATCGGCGTAATAGTGCTCCGGGGTGTCGTAAGAATATACCGTATGTTTTGTATTACGGATGCGCAGGGTGTGTATGAAACTGGTTACCGGCACGAAATCCTGAGGAGGAGCTTGCGAGGCCAGAAAGTCCTTGCGGAGTGAATCCAGTATGGCATGCTGATAGACTGTGTCTGCCTTTCTGTAGGCGGTGAGCAGACTGTCGCGCAATCCGGACAGCAGGACTGAGTCGGTCGGTATCTTGGGACGCAATGAATCGGGCAGTTCGATATCCTTATAAAATCCCAGATTGTAGCGGTGGGTGAGATAATAAGTCTGGTCTTCATTACGGTTCCAGTTCTCTTTCATGATGGTGGGGATGTCTCTTGAACCGTAAGAACGGGTATAGTCTTCCGGGTGAAGGATGTAGCCGTCATCTTCTATACCTCCGTTCTCTCCCATGCGCATGTGGTTTATACTCATCCATGCATGCATGTTGTAGTGATCGCTCAGATAATAGCCATAGAGAGAACCGTTGAAAAGTGAAGTGGCCTGGTTGTTATAATAGCCGCGGCCGTATAAATAGTCTAACTTGAAGCCTATGCCCGAGATCTTGTTGATGTTGCTCGCAAAATATGCCCTCAGTCTGTCTTCTCCGTCTTGCTTGTTGCCGCAAGAATGATATGACAGGTTGGTGATGGGACTCAGTGTATTGGTGAAAAGAAATTTATTGACCGGAGTATAGAAATAATCGAACGGGTCGGCAAAGATAAAATTACTGTATGGCTTACGGTCCATGAAAAGGCGGGAAAGGCGGGGAGAACCCAGGTTTCCCAGAAAATTATACTGACCTGTGGGGCCCGCTGTCAGATTAAAATTCTGAAAATTATCGGGAAGTGTATCCGATTCGGCCGGAGTTATTGTGCCGAACCGTTTGTCTATTTTCCAGGCATAAGATCCTATAGGGACAATCTTTTCGGAAGACTGGGTGGTGTCGCGCCCCCAAACATACGCATCGTTGCCGTAACCGTCGGTGATAGGATTGCCGTTGGCATCAAGAGGGATAGGATTGCCGTTGGCGTCTACCGGATTGCCAAATGCGTCGGTGCCGTAAATGGGGTTTCCCACTGGGACTTGTGCCATGATTGTAGATGTCAGGCACAGGAAAAAATATAGAAAGAAAGTAAAATTCAGTTTCATAACGGCTGCAAAGATAGCAAGAAAAAAGAAAAAGGAATGTATTTCTGTTCTTCGAAACACATTCCTTTAAGCTTTTTTTCCGCCTGTGGTTTTCTCCTAATTTTCCGGACTGATGATTTCCATACCCTTGCGTAGAGCCGCTTCGTTCATGGGGATGAGGTGATGATGACGCTCGGGAAGTGTCCTGCGCAGAGCTGCAAGCACATTTTCCACTTGTGTTAATGGACGTATTTTAAGCAATCCTCCCAGTACAATCATATTGAAAGCCTTGGCTGCTTTCATTGTTGCCGCAGCGTCCATTGCATTGATACGATAGATTTTGATGTCTGTTCGTGAAGGTGGGGTAGAGATGCCGTAACCGTCGTAAATCAAGGTGCCGCCGGATTTGATACTCTGTTCAAACTTCTCCAATGAAGGTTGGTTGAGGATGATTGCCGTGTCATACGTACTCAGTATGGGGGATGATATTTTTTCATCGCTGATGATGACTGTTGCATTGGCCGTTCCTCCACGTTGTTCCGGGCCGTAGGACGGCATCCATGTTACTTCCTTACCTTCTGATAATGCTGCGTATGCGAGAATTTTTCCCATGGAAAGAACGCCTTGTCCTCCGAATCCTGCTATGATTATTTCTTCTTTCATAACCGATGTGTATTTAATGTGCCTTGTCTGTCATGATGGTGTCTTTCAAATCTCCAATGGGATAGAACTTGAACATGTGCTCTTCCATCCATTGGTTGGCCTTTTCGGGAGAGAGTTTCCAACCGGCGTTACATGTAGAGACTATTTCGACCAGACTGGCTCCCTGGCCGTTCATGGAGTTCTCAAATGCTTTACGTATGGCTTTCTTGGTTTTTCGGATAGCGGTTACGGTATGTACGGCCTGGCGGGTAACATAGCTTGTGCCGTCCAGAGTGGCTGCCATTTCTGTAAATTTTAGCGGGTAACCGTGTAGGTCGGCCTCGCGGCCGTAAGGGCAGGTTGCGGTTTTCATTCCCATAAGAGTAGTCGGAGCCATTTGTCCGCCTGTCATGCCGTAGATGGCATTGTTTATGAAAATAATGGTGATATGTTCGCCACGGTTCAGGGCATGTATGCTTTCGGCCGTGCCGATGCAGGCAAGATCACCGTCACCCTGATAAGTGAAGACCAGCCTGTCGGGCCACAGACGCTTGATGGCTGTGGCTACAGCCGGGGCGCGTCCGTGAGCGGCTTCCACCCAATCCACGTCAATGTAATTGTATGCAAAGACAGCGCAGCCCACAGGAGATATGGCCACGGTCTTGTCTTCCATGTCCATTTCCTCGATGACTTCGGCGATAAGTTTATGCACTAATCCGTGGCTGCAGCCGGGACAGTAATGCATCGGGGTATCGTTGAGTAACCTGGGCTTTTTGTAGATCAGATTCTCCGGCTTTATGATTTCTTCTTTGGTCATGATTCTAATGTTTAAAACAGGAAGCGCAAAAAGAATTCGGCTATTTTGAGACACATTCCCACACCGATGACAGCCATGCCGGCCAACCGGTTATCGGGCCAGATAAAATAAAGTATAAGGCCGGTGAGTGCGCAAAATAGGAATAATATATTCAGTATATTGCGTATTCGGTCGACGGATATACTCTTTTTGGAGGTGCGTTCTTTGTTTACGGTTTCCTCTATCAGTTTCTCAATCTCTTCACGGTTCATGGCGTAATATTCTATTTGATAAGTTTTTCTTTCAAGGCTTGTAATACTTCTTCCGGAGCGGGTACGACGCCGCCCATCCGACCGTAGTGGGCAACCGGCGTCCTTCCGTTGGTGGCCAGCAGTATATCTTCTACCATCTGTCCGGCGTTGATTTCAAAGCTCAGGATGCCTTTTACCTGACGGCTCAGACGGGCTATTTCACCGGATGGGAAAGGCCATAGGGTAATGGGGCGTAGCAGACCGACCCGAAGGCCGTCCTGGCGGCACATTTCTATGACTTTTTGTCCGATGCGTGCGGCTGAACCGAATGCAACGATGAGATATTCCGCATCTTCACATAGGATGGATTCGAAGCGGACTTCCTTTTGCTTGATTATATTATATTTATTTTGCAGATGAATATTCTTCTGTTCCATGCTCATGCAATCAAGATCAAGCGAGGTCAGTATATTAGGTTGCCGGTCTTTGCTCTTTCCTGTGGTAGCCCAAGGGTATTCGCGACGTATTTCTTCTTCCGTGCGGCGTGGTTTGAAAGGCGGAAGTATAAGTTTCTCCATCATTTGTCCGATGATGCCGTCGCTCAGGATTATGACGGGGTTGCGGTATTTGAATGAGAGTTCAAAAGCATCATTTACAAAGTCTGCCATTTCCTGTACGGAAGCAGGAGCCAGTACGATGACATTATAGTCACCGTTGCCTCCTCCTCGCGTGGCTTGAAAATAGTCGGACTGACTGGGCTGAATGGTGCCTAATCCGGGACCTCCCCGCTGTACATTGACTATTAATCCCGGTATCTCAGCTCCAGCCATATAGGCTATCCCTTCTTGCATAAGTGCCACGCCGGGGCTTGAAGATGAAGTCATACTGCGTTTTCCAGCCGCTCCGGCTCCGTATACCATGTTGATAGACGCAACTTCGCTCTCGGCCTGTAATACGACCATGCCGGTGGTTTCCCACGGCTTTTCTGCAGCCAATGTTTCTAAAATTTCCGACTGAGGGGTAATGGGATAACCGAAATACCCGTCACATCCGCAACGTATTGCTGCATGTGCAATGGCTTCGTTGCCTTTCATTAATACCACTTCCTTATCTGCCATAGCTTATTCCTCTTTCATTTTATATACTGTGATACATCCATCAGGGCATACAATCGCGCATGAGGCGCAGCCATTGCATATATTCTGACGGGTTTGTGCTGCAAAATGATATCCTTTTTTGTTCACTTCTTTTTCCGTAAGTGATATAATATGGAGTGGACAAGCTACACTGCAAAGGTTGCATCCCTTGCAGCGTTCGCGATCTATTACTATTGCTCCTTGATATTTTCCCATAAATTTCAAAATACTAAAAAAAACTGCTTGTTACGGGTTATAATAATCCTTATGATAATATTCCATAATGTTCATCAGCATTAAGTGGGCTTCGGCTGCAGGGCTGTCCGGATTGATCGTCTCGGCCTCTGTATAACAGTTCAGGGCCTGGGAAAAATCTCCTTTTTTTCGGTATGCGTTGCCAAGGAGGTAATATGCCCGGTCGTCCGGATGTGCAGAATGTCGAATCCAATGACGCAACATTAGAATTACCTCATCAATACGCCCGTTTTGGAGCCTCTTTTCAATTTCATCTAAAGTTTCCATTTTGCTGATGTTCACTGTTCAGACAAAGATAATCCATAATTATGGAAAAAGCTAAGAAAGTTGCATTTAAAAATACTTTTAAACAATTAAAACAGTAATATAAACGTTAGTATTTAGTTTAAAGTATTGTTTTTCAGTAAGAACCGTATTTTAGTGTAAAAGTTTTATTTGAAACTTTTAAATCTCAAGAAACAGACTTTTTTTGCGCATTATTGTTCGTTCTGTGCTGTTTGGCAATATTTTGCACACAAGTCCTTTAACATGTGCAAAGCACGAAGGTACTTTGATTAGAATGCTTGTTTGAGTATAAAAAACTCTCCGTTCCTATAGGAGAAACGGAGAGTTTTTTTCATTTCTATTTATCTTCTTAATCAAGAAGTTTTGTAGCTTTGGGTTTCTCTACTGGCTGTTCAAATGCATCACGCGCTCCGGTAAATATTTCCTCTACGCGGTCTACAGTTTTACGTCTGAATTTGGCTGATCCCCACAATAGCTTGTCTTGGGCTTTGTTGAGGGCATTTGTGTCGTTAATCCATTCCTCTGCGCGATAGGTACGTCCGTTGAAACCTTCCAAATCTTCTTCATAGTAGTAACTAATTTGGCCTAGTTTCATCATGCATTTTCCGTCGAAACATTCCACACTGAGCCGATAGCGGAAACGTGTGCGGTCCAAAACAAGCGGTTTTTTCTTGAAAATCATCCATTCTTCAAAACGGGCCACCAAAATGCCGGTTTCTGCATCTTCCACGTTCATTTTAGTGCCTTTCATCTGACAGTCTTCTTTCATCAAATTGTGGAGGTAGGTTTTCATAACATTGAAGATCTCCTGTTTGCTTTTCCCTTCTACGGCAAAAGTTTGTTGAAATAATACTTGTCCGTTTACTTCAGGTACGGCACCAACCAGATATTTGCTGTCATCTTTTTTAGTTTTGGCGCAAACCAACATCGGTATGCATAACAGTAATAATAAAATTCGTCTCATGGCTTCAATCGTTTTTTAGTTCTGCGCAAATTTAATAAAAGAAAAACAATATAGGGCAGGCCTGAGTCTAGTTTTAGTCATTTTTGCACCTTTTATAGGATGTATTTGTTCAGATAGGCAGTAATCTCAAGTTTGTAGGAATCTGAAATCGTGATACGGGTTTTGCTAAATACAATTTGTCCTTTGTCGAGAGTCTTTATCTTGTTCATTTGTACAATGTAGGAACGATGAACCCTCATGAAGCGCGGTGACGGCAGATGCTCCTCCATGCTTTTCATGCTGTTCAGAGTGAGGATGGGATGCGTTTCGCCTTCCAGATATATTTTCAGATAATCTTTCAGTCCTTCAATATAGAGGATGTTGTCGAGTTTGACTTGTATGAGTTTGTAGTCTGATTTTACATAGATAAAGTCATTTTCATCGGTTGTGTTTGTCCTGTACTTCATTTCAAACCATTCTAAAGCTTTGTGTGCTGCTTTGAGAAATTCATTGTAACATATGGGTTTGAGCAGATAGTCTAAAGCATTGGCCTTAAATCCATCTATTGCATATTGGTCAAAAGCGGTAGTGAAAACAATTCGGAGGTTGCGCGGAAGCATTTCGGACAGTTCCAGACCATTGAGGGTCGGCATTTGTATGTCCAGAAAAAGCAGGTCTATATCCTTTCCTTTAATATCCTCTACTACTGCTACCGCGCTATTGTATTTTCCACAAAGTTCAAGAAAGGGTGTTTTATTGATATAACTTTCTATTAGAGTTAAAGCCAGCGGCTCGTCGTCTACTATTGCGCATTTAAGAATCATTGAGAATCGATGTTTATAGTGAGTACTGAGGAATAGACTGTATTATCATTTTTGCAACCTTTGTTCCATTGGTAATTATCTTTATAAAGCATATCCAGTCGCTTTTGTACCAATTCGAGACCAATACCGCTTCCACTGATATCATTTATTTGTTTTGGAAAGTATGAATTCTCTATAGAACATGTCAGAGTCTTTGGGGTCGGACAGTAAAAGGTGATGTGGATGAAACTTGGATGGACAGGGCTGATGCCATGTTTGAATGCATTTTCGAATAAAGAGATGAATATAAGAGGAGCTACTCTTATATGATTACTCATTGGGATGTTAATGTGAAATTGTATGTCCACATCGTTGGATAACCGTATTCTCATAAGTTCCACATAGTTTTTTAAAAACTCAAGTTCTCTGTTAAGCGGAATGAAATTCTGATTGTTGTCGTAGAGGAGATGGCGTAGTAAACGGCTAAGATCAAGAACGGCCTGTTGCGCTTTATTCTTGTCAAACGCTATGAGGGCATAGATATTGTTTAGGGTGTTCAGAAGGAAATGAGGATTAATCTGATTATGTAATATCTTCAGTTCTGCTTCTATTCTTTTTAATTCAGCTTTTTGTAATCCCAGTTCGGCTACATGCCATTTCTGACTCATACGGATGGTTGCAGCCAGTGCGGCAATTAATCCGAATAAAATAAAGTCACGTAACCGGAATAAGAAGAATCCTATAAGCCGTATACCGGTTTTGGGGTGTGGGGGAGTAATTCGTAAAAATGCGTTTCCGAATTCGAACCAAAAATGAGTGAAGAATAGCATGGCAATGCAAAGTGCTATATTATATAAGATATAGGCTTTGTCTTTCTTTTTAAACAGTAAACATGGAACGAGACATGTATAATTAAGATAGAAAACTATTGCCATGGCTAATGGAGGACCGGCCATACGGAATATTTCTTCACGACAAGGGTGTTCGTCTGTTCGTCCGATGAGCATTGGAGGAAGACAGAAAAGAAATATCCATGCCAGTAAATGTATGAACAATTCCTGTGAGTTTTTATAATTGAAGATGCTCTTCATAATTTGTCTATTCGTATCTTATGGCTTCAATGGGATCCATGTTGGCAGCTTTCTTGGCCGGGTACCAACCGAAGAATATACCTATGAAAGTACAGACACCGAAACTCATTGCAATGCTCCACCATTGGATAAGGATGGGCATGTTTGCGGCAAAATTGATGGCGTATGCAACGCCTATTCCTAATATAACCCCTATAATGCCGCCTGCGATGCTTAGAATAGCTGCTTCTATAAGGAACTGACTCAGAATGTCAATACCACGTGCTCCCACGGACATGCGGAGGCCTATTTCTTTAGTTCGCTCTGTGACGGATACATACATGATGTTCATGATACCAATACCTCCTACAATCAGTGAAATGCCAGCTACACTACCCAAAAGAATGGTTAGCAAATCCATGGTGGAGTTCATCATAGTCGAAATCTCTTCTTGACTTCGAATGGTAAAATCATCTGCATCAGCTTCCATGGATTCTGTTTCTTCTTTTAGTTTGTGATTTTTGCGTAAGATTGCGGTTATTTCTTCAATGGCCATATCTGTTGCAGATTCCGTGATGGCTGAGCAGTTAATACCCTGAAGATAAGTGACAGCTAAAATACGTTTCATTACTGTAGTGTAGGGAGCCAGCACAATATCATCCTGATCCATGCCCCATGAGTTGTAACCTTTTGACCTTAGGACGCCCGTCACACGGAATGGTATGGAGTTAAACCTGACTACTCTTCCTATAGGGCTGCTTCCGTCTGGGAACAGATTGTTTGCTACAGTTTTTCCTAATACACATACCTTAGCTGCTGTTTTAATATCCTGTTCCGTAAAGAATTCTCCGTCTTCAATTTTGCGTTGCTGGATGGTGAGATAATCTTCATTAACTCCATATATACTGGATGGCGTGTTGTTGTTACCATAGATGAATTGCCCGCCACTGTTTACTGATGGGCTGATGGCTACCAGATATTTTGCTTCATCACGTATGTTCTCGTAATCTTCCAATTTTAAAGTTTGCATCTCATCGGCGTCTTTTCTTACGCCCCCACGCATGTCTGCTCCTGGGTGTATCATAATCATGTTTGAACCCATTTCAGAAATCTGTTTTCTGATACTGCGTTTCGAACCTTGTCCGATGGCCAGCATGGCTATCACAGAAGCTACACCTATGATGATACCGAGGGCTGTCAGGAATGACCGTAGTTTGTTGGAAGCAATGGCTTTAAGAGCAATTTTAAAGAGATTAGTCGTATTCATACTTTCTGTTTGTTTAGTCTTCTAAAGGAAGAGGTAGTTGTGAAAGAGCTTCTGTTGCAGACAAGATGTTGACATTATGTTTGTCTTCGCGTATTAATCCATCCCGTAGTGTAATGTTACGACTGCTATACTGAGCTATTTCAGGATTATGTGTAACAAAAATAATAGTGCGGCCCATGGAATGAAGTTTTTGAAACAGGACTAGTATTTCGAAAGATGTTCTTGTATCCAAGTTTCCAGTTGCTTCATCAGCTAACAGAACGGCAGGATCGTTGACTAAGGCTCGTGCTATAGCTACGCGCTGCATTTGGCCTCCCGACATTTGGTTTGATTTATGGTAGAGACGATTTCCCAGTCCAACCATTTCTAGTGATCTGATAGCACGTTCTTTTCTTTCTTTTGCTGATATGGATGGATTGTACATGAGAGGAAGTTCTACGTTTTCTACAGCAGTCGTTTTGGGGAGTAAATTATAATTCTGAAATACAAATCCAATTTTTCTGTTTCTCAGTACCGCTCGCTCGCTTCGCTTCATTGTTCGTACACTTATACCATCTAAAATATACTCTCCAGAGGTTGGTGTATCCAGACATCCCAGTTGATTGAGCAATGTAGACTTGCCGGAACCTGAAGTTCCCATGATTGTGACAAATTCTCCTTCGCAGATTTTGAAAGATACATTTCTTAATGCATGTACGACTTCGTTGCCTACGATGAATTTTCGTTTTACATTTTGTAGTTCAATGACTATTTTTTTAGGTAGATGATTCTCCATGATGATACCTTGTTTGGGGACATGGTTATTTTTTCTCTTTTCTTTTAGGATGAGGCATGAAAGGATTGCTCTCTTTTTCTTGCGACGTTTCAGGGGTATTGAGTTCTGTGATAGACAATACGACCTGCGTTCCTTCTTTGATACCTTCTAATATTTCGGTTCGTATTCCGTCTGTTGCGCCAATTTTAACATTATGAGCGGTTAAGGTATTTCCTTTGCGTGTCCATAGTTTATTTTTACCATTTGTATCTATAATCTTATATGTTTTGCTTAAAATTTCATATGTGGGAGTGAAACGCAAAGCTTTGGATTTTACACTTAATACATTCGTTCGCTCTAAAGTGTTAACTGAGACGTTGGCCGTCAGGCCAGGTTTAAGTTTGAGATTGTTGTTTGGTGCAGAGATTACAACTTCGTAAGTGATAACATTATCGGTTTCTGTCGCTTCTTGCCTTACTTGTGTTACTTTTCCGTGAAATATATCATTGGGATAGGCGTCAACGGTAAACGATACATTTTGTCCTTCCTTTACACTGCCGATATCAGCTTCGTCAATGTCTGCAATTACGCGCATGTCGGTCAGGTCTTTGGCAATGGTAAAAAGTTTCGGAGTTTCGAAACTGGCGGCTACTGTTTGTCCTTCTTCTACCTCCTTGCTTAAAACAATTCCATCTATGGGGGAGGTTATGGTGGCATAGCCGATATTTGTTTCTGCTTTTCTGGCGTTTTCCTTTGTACTGTTGTAAGTCTCTACAGCTTTTCTGTAATCAAGAAATGCAATTTCATATTCATTTCTGCTTATAAGGCCTTTTTCATGTAGTGTTTTGTAGCGTTTGTAGTTGGCTGTTTGGTAGTCCAGCTCACTTTTAGCACTGGCTAGGTTGGCACGTGCACTATTTAATTCACTGGAGAGAGACGTTTTGTCTAGTTCTGCAATTATCTGTCCTTTTTTTACTATACTATTATAATCAACATATATTTTACTAATGATACCAGATACTTGCGTACCGACTTCAACTTTGGTTACAGGTTCTATCGTACCTGTGGCGGTGACACTATTGCGAATAGTATCTAAACGAATATCTGTAAATTCAAACTCGGTCGGTATGTTTTTCTTGGGCCATGTCTGTTTGATGATGAATGCTGAAGTTATCGCGACAGTAGCAATGATAATGATATTCTTCTTTTTCATATGGAATATATTGTATTATTTATTAAAGGTTTATATTTTCACCTTGATAAAATTTGAGGAGTTGGATATGAAGGAGGGTATTGTATTTGCTTTGGAGGCAGTCTTGTTGTGCATTAATTAATTCGTCTCTTCCGTTCATGAGTTCCACTATATTTTTTAGTCCGTTATTGAACTGTTCGTTTAATAATTCATAACTGATTTGTGCACTTTTAAGTTTGGCGCGTGCTGCTACGTATTTTTGTTGATTGTTGTGTGCATTGAGCCAATATTCTTCAATGGTGCTGTATAGTTCTTTTTTCTGTGCCTGTAGTTGCAATTCGCTCTTCATCTTATTTAATCTGGCTTTTCTTACATTAGTTTTATTTCTTTTGTTGTCAAAGATGGGAATAGAAAAAGTTACACCAGCAGAGGCATTCAAATTTCTGTGCATTTGTTCTTTTGTTTGCTCATTGCTTCCGGAATAATGACTGTCGCCAATACCTGCATTCAATGAAATTGATGGGAAGTAACCGGCTTTTGCTATATCAATTTCTAAATCGGCAGCATCAATGCTTATTTTGCTACTTTGGATCTCCGGGCGATGCTTCAAAGCTGTTTGGTATACTTCGTTAACTGTAGGAATAAGCAGCATAGATGTATCGTTTGTTTGGCTGATGTCCGCAATGTCGAAGTCCTCATATTCCGTTATCTTTAGTAAATCCTTGAGTTGTCGTTTGTAATTGTCTATTTGGGTTTGTGTCGCGACGCAGTCGTATTGAGATGAAGCATTTTGTGATTCAAGTTGAGCTAACTCAGCTTTAGAGAAAAGTCCTTCATTATACATTTCTAGTCCACGTAAAGACTGTTTCTGTGCAGTTTTTTGTATCGCTTTATTTGCGACTAGTATATCCTTTGAATATAGGATCTGTATATATAATTGTGTGATTTGTTCTTGGATACTGTTGGCCGTAGTTCGGGTAATCAGTGTGGATATCTGATTTTGTAGTTTCTGTGCTTTGATATTCTTCCTGTTAACTCCTCCATCCCATACTGTCCATGAAGCATTAAGCCCATAGTTTCCATTTTCTGTTAATTTATTGTACGATTTGTTAGCTATTCCATTAGTAACTATGCTGGTTTCCGTTTTTTGTAGTGGGCGGTAATCAATAGTTTGTGTTGTACTAAAAGATAGGGATGGGAGCAGATTGGCTTTCTTTTGGGAAAGGTCTGTAATTCCTTCTTCTTCAGTTATTTTGTTTTGCCTTAGCTGAATGTTATGTACTATAGCATAGTCAATGCACTTTTGTAAAGTCCATTTTTCTATTTCTTGTCCTGAGATGGATAATGTATGAAATAGACAGATAACATACATTAAATAATTTTTATAATTCATGAATGTATTTTTTATTTGAGTAGCAAAATTACGAATAATATGAAAGAGCTGAAAATGAATTAGACTTTGCTGGCTTTTTTTTCGACAGAATTACTGAATATCTCTACTAAAAAGATTATATTTGAATGCTAATAGAAAATTATAAAATTAATAAGATTATGTTCTCTGGTATTGTGGAAGAATGTGCCCGTGTGGTGGGTATTATAAAAGAGCAAGAGAATGTGCATTTTACGTTGCAATGTTCTTTTGTCGATGAGTTAAAGATAGATCAAAGTGTGGCTCATAACGGAGTTTGTTTGACAGTTGTTTGTATTCAAGACGGTTGCTATACTGTAACTGCAATGAAGGAAACATTGGAACGATCAAATTTAGCTTTTTTGAGAGTTGGTGATGAAGTGAATATAGAGCGTTCAATGTTAATGAATGGACGTTTGGATGGCCATATTGTGCAGGGGCATGTGGATTGTACGGCTCAATGTGTATCTGTAGAGGATGCTGAGGGAAGTTATATTTATACGTTCCGACATGAGTTTGACGAAGCTATGGTTAGAAGAGGATATTTTTGTGTAGACAAAGGGTCGGTAACGGTCAATGGGGTAAGCCTAACTGTTTGTAATCCGACAAAAGATACTTTTCAGGTTTGTATTATTCCTTATACTTATGAACATACAAATTTTCGTGTTTTAGAATCCGGCTCCTTGGTGAATTTGGAGTTTGATATTATAGGTAAATATCTTTGCCGTATGACAAATCTGGTTTCCGGATAAATTATGTCCTTATAAAAGTATTGTGAAGCCCGTCTTGCATCATATATCTTTGAGCAGGACGGGTTCTTCATTGCAAATATATCGTGCACGTATCGTGAGTAGGGACTCCCATTCTTTATTATTTCGGTTGATGGCAGCAGGGGGGATTTTTTCACCATAATTGTCAATACGTTCTAATAGTAAATTGATTGTAAGATGATTGATATCTTCCGCCGGAGTGAAACGTAGTGTCGAATCCTGGTCTGCAGCTTCAAAAATCAGCAGATGCATGTCCTTAAGTTCTCGGGTTAGTCGGCTGATTACTCCGGAAGGGAGATTAGTTTCTACCGAAAGTCCTTTGATGGTATACGCATCCATACCCTTTTTAAATCTCTTGCATATTTTTGACATGATCAGAATAAGAAGAATATCATGGTAATTACGGCTAATTTTATGTATATCCTTAATATAATAATAGCTTTTCAGGTTTTGATTAGCGTATGAAAGTTGTGCTCCGAACAGACATATGATCCATGAGAAGTTAATCCAAAGCATAAACATGGGTAAGGCTGCAAACGAACCGTAAATGGCGTTATAGCTGGATACCCAAATTTGAGAATGTATATAAAAGTATTGAAGGATTTGAAATGCGGTGCCCGCAATGAATCCAGGGAGTACGGCATGACGAAAGTTTACTTCCGTGTTGGGCATAAACATGTAAAGGCCAGTGAAGAGCAGACCACTTAAAGCATAAGGAGACAGATTGATAAGTAGTTTTAAAGTCGTGCTGAGTACCATGAAATTAGGATAGTCTTCTGCTATTGTTGCTAAAAAGATGGAGAGACCACTGCTGACAATGATAAGTATTGGAAGTAAGAGGAATACGCTGATATAGTCTGTTATTTGGCGATAAATAGATCTTTGTTCCTTTACATTCCAAATGCTATTTAATGCCGTTTCAATATTGCCTGTCAATTGTATGACCGTATAAAGCAGTAAAAGGAGCCCGAAACCTATAAAAATGCCGCCACGTGTATGCTCAAGGTATGAATTAATGAAACTGAGTACAGTATTTGCAAATTCAGGACTGACGCTCACGTTGCTTTTGATTTTATCTTCTATGATAGCGCCATAGCCCAATCCGCGTCCAATGGCGAAAATGATGGCCAGGATAGGTACCGTTGCCAACAGACTGGAGTAGGTTAATGCAGAGGCATGGCTGTTTAATTTTTTAGAAAAGAAGCATTCTGCCGTGAGTATAATTTTACGAAAGGCATTGAGACCATATTTCTTGATAGGTGAAAGATCTTCTTCATTGATGAACCATATTTTGTGGGTAAAGAAGTATTTTATCTGGCGAATATTGAACTGCATAGGTTGTTCGTATATTAAGGTGAATAATTAAAATGGAAAAAGCAGTGAGTCTGTAAGCCGGGTTCTGTCTTTCGCAGTAAGCGAAGTGCCTGCCATTTATCCAGACCTTACGTCACCGTAAGGTTCTATCGTTCTACCCTCCGGCTTGAGCGGGCAACTCTCAATTGTAGCGCCGGTATACGCGAACTTTCAACTTCCAGAATGCACAGCCCGAATGTCACCATTCGGCTGGTAGGCTCTTACCCCACCTTCTCATCCTTGCCTTTTCTGCAAAAGGCGGTTCTTTTCTTCTGCATGATCTAGCTCTCACGAACTACTTCCCGTTAAGAAGTGGAATGCCCTGTGTTGCCCGGACTTTCCTCCCCCGGATAATACCGGCAGCGGCAAGCCGACCCACTGCTTTTACTATTGCAAAAATAGTTTTTTTTTTTGAGCTGACAAAATAGCAGGTAAATGAATGTAAAAAAGTAGATGTCCGATTTTAATCGCTGTTAATGGAGGATACCTCTCTGTTAAAAGAAAGCAAAAAGGGATAGGGAAGAGTACGATACAATCACTTTGGTGTTACTTTTGTGTGAGTTTGTTACGGAAAATAAATGCTAAAATTCAACAATATGAAAACAGAAAAAATGAAAATGGCAATGAGAAATGTATTAGGAACAGCGGCTCTCTGTATGGGATGCTTTTGTGCGATGGGATGTATAGAATCACCGGTCCAGGCACAACCTTCGTCTGCGCCGGTTGGATTGGTGGATCTGACTCAGGCTGCTTCGACATCTGTAAATGCAGTCGTATATATAAAAGTGACCACGAACAGCAAGACAAAGACTGTGGATGTGCAGGATCCGTTCTCTGATTTCTTTGGAGATTTCTTCGGGTTCGGAGGCGGAGGCACCCAACGGCGCCAAATACAGACTCCTAAACGTGAAGGGTCTGGGTCTGGTGTGATTATTTCTTCAGATGGATATATTGTAACGAACAATCATGTAGTGAGTGAAGCTGATGAGTTGTTGGTCAAATTAAATGATAACAGAGAATTTAAAGGACGTATTATAGGTACGGACGAACAGACGGATTTGGCTCTTGTTAAGATTGAAGGAAAGGATTTTCCGACTTTACCCATCGGCAATTCCGATGAATTGAAATTAGGAGAATGGGTATTGGCTGTAGGTAATCCGTTTAATTTGACTTCTACTGTTACAGCCGGAATTGTCAGTGCTAAGGCACGCTCTATGGGAGCAAATTCGATCGAAAGCTTTATTCAGACGGATGCCGCTATTAATCGTGGAAATTCAGGAGGGGCATTAGTTAATGCACGTGGTGAATTGGTGGGGATCAATGCCATGATTTATTCGCAGACGGGTTCTTATTCAGGTTATGGTTTTGCTATACCTACTACTATTATGAATAAAGTGGTGGCAGATCTGAAAGAATTTAGTATAGTGCAGCGTGCGCAATTAGGTGTAGGCGGAAGCGATGTGTCGTTATATATAGATAGTGAGAAGAGTAAGGGTAATGAAGTCGATTTGGGCA
This sequence comes from uncultured Paraprevotella sp., assembly GCA_910586505.1. Lineage (GTDB taxonomy): Bacteria > Bacteroidota > Bacteroidia > Bacteroidales > Bacteroidaceae > Paraprevotella. The sequence continues at coordinate 169,778 of CAJUGV010000004.1, forward strand.
CATTGAATGGTGTCTATGTTGGTAGTGTGGCAGATAACAGTGCGGCAGCTGAAGCTGGATTGCGCAAAGGAGATGTGATAATTGCCGTGAATGGAAAGGATGTCAAAAAGATGGCTGAACTTCAGGAGGTGATTAACACGATGCGTCCGGGTGACAAGGCGAAGGTTACCTATATGCGTAATAAAAAGAAAGAGACGGTTTCGGTTGTATTACGTAATTCGCAAGGAACAACCAAGGTGATGGAGCAGATGGACATGGATCAGTTCGGCGCCGCTTTGAAACCGATGGATGAGGAAGCGAAGAGACAATTAAATTTGCCTTATGGACTGGAAGTTGTAGCAGTTAAGAAGGGAAAAATGGCTGATTCGGGAGTGACAAAAGGATTGATTATTCTGCAAGTGAATGACAGACCGATGCGTACGCTTGATGATTTTGAAGAAGCGGTGAAAGAGGCCAATCGTTCTGCCGAACGTGCCTTGTGGATCCGTGCCATAACACAGAGTGGAATGAAGAGAAGTTTTGTAATTGAACTGGGGGATTGATATATAAGCATTCCTTATTAAATAGATAGATATAATTATCCTCCGAATCGTAATTCGGGGGATAATTTGTGTATAAACCGTATGAATCAAGAATATTTATATGATTCTTTACAGTATAATCCGAAAAAATGAAGTAATTTTGCACGATTAATATGTACTAGGAGAATGAGACAATTAAAGATTACCAAAAGTATCACCAATCGTGAGAGCGCTTCGCTTGACAAGTATTTACAGGAAATCGGTCGTGAGGACCTGATTACAGTAGAAGAGGAAGTGGAATTGGCACAGCGCATTCGGAAAGGTGATCGTATTGCACTCGAAAAACTGACACGTGCCAACCTGCGTTTTGTGGTTTCGGTGGCCAAGCAGTATCAGAATCAAGGATTGAGTTTGCCGGATTTGATAAACGAAGGGAATCTGGGGCTGATAAAAGCTGCTGAAAAATTCGATGAGACAAGAGGTTTCAAGTTCATCAGTTATGCGGTATGGTGGATCCGTCAGTCCATTCTTCAGGCATTGGCGGAGCAGAGCCGTATTGTGCGCTTGCCTTTGAATCAGGTTGGATCATTAAACAAGATAAGCAAGGCGTTCAGTAAATTTGAACAGGAGAACGAACGTCGTCCTAGTCCGGAAGAACTTGCCGATGAATTGGAAATTCCGGTAGATAAGATCTCTGACACGTTGAAGGTGAGCGGGCGTCATATTTCTGTAGACGCACCTTTTGTGGAAGGCGAAGACAACAGTCTGCTGGATGTGTTGGTGAACGACGATTCTCCTATGGCGGACAGAACATTGGTAAATGAATCTCTTTCAAGGGAAATAGATCGTGCGTTGTCTACTCTTTCAGAACGTGAAAAAGAGATTATCCAGATGTTTTTCGGTATTAATCATCAGGAAATGACATTGGAGGAGATTGGAGATAAGTTTAATCTGACTCGTGAGCGTGTACGTCAGATTAAGGAAAAGGCCATTCGTCGCTTGCGTCAGAATACCAAGAGCAAATTGTTGAAATCTTATCTTGGATGATACCGTACGGGTTATAAAATACAGAAGGGGGGCTTTGCGGAGCTTCCCTTTTTTTGTATGCAGGGGGAAAAAATTCGGGAGAGTCGGCCGGTGGAGGTAAAGAAAAGGGGAAGATGCTGTCTTCCCCTTTTCTATGAATGTTTATTCTTTGTTTTTTCCACTGATTTTTTCGGCAATCTCGGGATTCTGCTTGTATCTTTTGTTCAGCCCGTTAACCACATCCTTTGTAATATCATATTTGGTATTGGCAATCAGAATGTTGTCGCCGGCTTTACTGATAATGTAGTCAAACTTTTTAGCTTTGTTGTATTCTTTCAGGAAAGCCTGAATAGAGTCACGCATTTCGGTGTTGTATTTTGCTTGTTCCGCCGCAAAATCGTTCATCAGACGTTCGTTCAGTGCCTGCAGATCCTGTTGTTGTTTGGCCAGTGCCATCTGTGCCTGTTCCACTTGTTCCTTTGTGGTAAACTGATTGGATTCGTATTTCTTTTGTAATTCGGCAGCTTTGGTCTGTAAGGCACGCTCTTTTCCGGCCAATGTGGCGCGGATGTTCTCTCCTTTCTTGTTCATCAGGAGTGTATAATCCTTACAGAAATTGTATTGCGACATGAGCGTGTCGATTTCCACGTATGCGATTTTGATTCCGCTTGCCGGAATTTCTGTGGCTTGGTTGTTCACACTCTCCTCTGCTGTAGACGAGTTGCATGCAGTCATGCCTAATGTAGCTGTCAGGGCAACAAGTCCTGCGCTGATGAATCTGTTTGTTTTCATTGTTTATTTTCTGGTTTATGATTATCTTTATTACGTTCGTTGATGCGGTGCGGATTATCCGTCCGTTCTATTGCGTCCATGCTTTGTACACAGGTGATACCGCGCTTGCGCATGGCAGAACTGTGTCCCACGTGAGTATTGGGAAAGCGGCCGTTTTTCTTGAAAATGATTTTGATGGCAAATAATGCCATGCTTACGGCTATAATTATTAGTGTAAACAATAATGTCTTCAACATTTTTGCGTATATTTGTGCTGCAAAGATAAACTATAAAAGTGTGGAATTGTGCCCTATCTTTGCTTTTAACCAATTTTAGTAGAATGATTATATAAAAATTATAGACATGGAAATGAATTCGTTGAAGCCCTCAGAGGTTTTTAATTTTTTTGCCGAAGTGAACCGGATCCCCCGTCCTTCCAAGAAGGAAGAGCGTATGATTGCCTATCTGCAAGAGTTTGCTGCCCGACGTGGGCTGGAGTGTAAAGTCGATGAGACCGGCAATGTGCTGATCCGCAAGGAAGCAACGTCGGGAATGGAGAACCGTAAGACTGTTATTCTGCAAAGTCACATGGATATGGTTTGTGAGAAGAACCGCGAAGTGGAGTTTGATTTTGAGAAAGATGCGATCCGTACAGTCGTGGAGGGCGATTGGATGCGTGCCGAGGGGACGACATTGGGAGCCGATGATGGTATCGGAGTGGCTATGGAGCTGGCTTTGCTGGATGCTTCGGACATAGAGCACGGGCCGATAGAATGTGTGTTTACGCGTGATGAGGAGACAGGGTTGAGCGGAGCTTTCGGTATGAAGCCCGGCTTCATGTCAGGCGACATTCTGCTTAATCTTGACTCGGAAGACGAGGGGCAGTTCTTCGTGAGTTGTGCCGGAGGAGCCGGCACAACGGCCGAATTTGACTTTACACCGGTCAAGGTTCCGCAGGATTATTTCTTTTTTGAACTGAAAGTGAAAGGACTGACTGGCGGGCATTCAGGGGATGACATCAATAAAAAGAGGGCCAACGCCAATAAGATTCTGGTACGTTTTCTGTATGATTCTTTGGCCAAGTATGATATGTATCTTTGCGATATTCAGGCCGGTGGGCTTCATAATGCCATTCCTCGTGAAGCGATGGCTGTCTGTGCCATCCCGATGAAGGACAAGGAAAGTATTCGTGTGGACTGGAATCTGTTCAGTGCAGATGTAGAAGAAGAGTATCGTGTTACGGAAAAATCCATGATATTCGAACTGCAGAGCGAAAGTCCTGTGGAGGAAGCTGTAGAACGGGAGGTGGCGCATAAACTTATTGGGGCTTTACTGGCTGTGCATAACGGCGTGCTTTCCATGTCTCAGGATATTGATCTGGTGGAGACAAGTTCCAATCTGGCCAGCATCCGTCTGGTAGAGGAGGGTTGTAAGATAGTGGTCAAGACCAGTCAGCGCAGCAGTATCTTGAGCGCCCGCCATCACGTCAGCAATATGGTGAAGGCCGTTTTTGAACTGGCCGGTGCCTGTGTTACGGTGGGCGAAGGTTATCCGGGATGGAAGATGAATCCGGATTCGGAGATTCTTAGGATTGCTGTGCGCACTTATAAAGAACTGTTCGGGCGCGAACCTTTGGTGCTCGGCATTCATGCCGGATTGGAATGCGGTTTGTTCAGTGAGAAATATCCCGGTCTTGATATGGTGTCGTTCGGTCCGACATTGCGCGGCGTACATTCTCCCGATGAGCGTCTGCTGATCCCCACGGTGTCTATGGTTTGGGAGCATATAAAGGTCATGCTGAAGAATATACCGGTAAAGGCTTAAAATAAAAAGGGCATATCTGCGTTATACAGTGGCGGGTGTGCCCTTTTTTAAGTTTATGAATATGCAAAAATCATTAGTCTTTTTCTTTTCACTTGTATCGTGTTGCATGACGGCGGTGTCGGGCTTTACGTCCTGCGAGGATGCAGTGTCGTTCACGGCCGATCGCGGTGCGTTGCTGTCTTTTTCTGCCGACACCGTGCAGTTTGATACTGTGATTTCCACGATAGGGTCAAGTACACGTCAGCTGATGGTGTATAATCGTAATTCCGATGGCCTTCGTATTACTTCCGTACATCTGAAAAAAGGGGATGTCACTCCTTTCAGAGTTAATGTAGACGGGTCATACCTTGAACCCGAAAGTGGGGCAAGGGCATTCGATTTTGAAGTGCGTAAAGGGGATAGCATCCGGGTGTTTGCCGAGGTTACGATGCCGGAAAACGGGCAGGATGCTCCTGTGGCAATGAACGACACGCTGATTTTTTCGCTTGAGAGCGGGGTGGAGCAGCATGTGATTCTTGCCGCCGTGGGCCAGGATGCCTATATGTGGCGCGGGCGTGTGATTGAGAAAGACACTTTGCTCCAGGGTGGCCGGCCGATAGTCGTCTATGACAGTTTGTCCGTCAAAGCCGGTGTGACGTTGTCCATGGCGCCGGGAGTGAAACTGTATTTTCATGACGGGGCCAGTCTTTGGGTCCATGGGCGTATCAATGTGGAGGGAACGGCCGAACGTCCGGTTGTGTTCCGGGGCGACCGCACCGACCGGATGTTTGATTATCTGCCTTATGATAATACACCGTCACGTTGGGGAGGCATAAGGCTGAAGGCTACCAGCGAGGACAATCGTGTGAATTATGCCGATATCCACAGTGCTTCTTTTGGCATTGCATGCGACAGCAGTTCCCTTGATTTCGTGAAGCTTACGTTAGAGAACAGTGTTATCCACAATGTGGGAGGCGAAGGGCTTGGTCTTTATCACAGCCGCGTGTCGGTGGGTAATACTCAGATCAGCAATACCCTGGGCCATTGTGTGGCCGTGGTGGGCGGATGGGCGGAGTTCGTGCATTGCACGCTGGCGCAGTTCTATCCTTGGGATGCTTCACGGGGGGCAGCCTTGTACCTGGCCAATAAATGGCTGGCCGAGGACTATCCGTTGGAACATGCATATTTTCTGAACTGTCTGGTGACAGGGTATGCCGATGATGTGGTGACCGGCAATTTGGAAGATAAGGATAAGAGTGTGGATTATTATTTCGGCAATTGTGTGCTTCGTACGGTAGAAGACGTTGATAATGCCGCTCGTTTTGTCGATGTGGTATATGAGGCGAAGGAGGATGAGAACAGCGGACAGAAGCAGTTCCGGTTGTTTGACACGGATAATTTTCTCTATGATTTCCGGTTGAAGGATATCGCGCTTGCCCGTGACAAGGGGGCTGTAGAGTGGGCTGCAGGTTATCCTGCTGACAGGTGGGGCGTGGATCGTCTGACCGGTGGGATGCCGGATGCCGGATGCTATGAATTTGTATCGGAAGAATGAGATTCAAAACGGTAGTTGCTGTGGCGGTGTTGCTGGCCGGAGTCTGTAAGCCGGTCAAGGGACAGCGATGCTTTCGTGTGATGTCTTATAATGTGGAGAACTTGTTCGACTGCAGGCACGACAGCCTGAAGCAGGATGGCGAGTTTCTACCTGAAGGAGAAAAAAGGTGGACGAGATCTCGCTATTGGCGCAAACTGGAGAATGTGTCAAAGGTGGTGGCAGCCGTAGCAGGCGACAGGCTGCCTGATCTCATAGGGCTGTGTGAGGTGGAGAATGACAGTGTGCTTTTCGACCTTACGCGCCGTTCTTCCTTACGTGTGTTGGGCTACCGTTATGTGATGACTGCTTCACCCGATGTCCGTGGCATTGATGTGGCTTTACTTTACCAGCCGGGAAGTTTTTTGTTGTTGGAATCGCGCGAGGTCGTAGTTCCGTCTGTAGCGGAGGGATTCCGTTCCACACGTAATGTGTTGTATGCGAAAGGAAAGATTATGACGGGAGATACGCTCCACGTGTTGGTATGCCATTTGCCCAGTCGTTTCCGACAGTCCCGTGCGGCGCGGCGTCATCGTATGCTGGCGGCACGGACAGTTCGTTCGGTGGTGGATTCTGTATGTTCCGTGACGGAGGTTCCCCGTCTGATTGTCATGGGAGATTTCAATGCCGGTATGGGAGATGAGATATTTCATAAAGTATTGACGCCCGCGCTTTATGAACCGTCGCTTTCGATTCATTCCAGGTCAGACGGTGTGAGGGGCAGTTACCGTTATCGTGGCATTTGGGAGACCATCGACCATATTTTGGTCAGTCCGGCGTTAATGGAAAGAGACAACGCCTTTTATACCAAAGACGAAAACCGGAGTGTGGCGGCATATCCGTTTATGTACGAACCGGAGACGGCTTATGGCGGGGTGCGGCCGTTTCGCACTTATCAGGGACCTTTGTACAAGGGCGGCTACAGCGACCATTTTCCGGTCCTGTTGGATTTTGAATGGAGTGATGCGGAATAAGGTTGCAGCGTCGGGCGTTATTCGTGATGATAAGGCTCGTGGTTGATGATGGTCATGGCCCGGTAAATTTGTTCGGCGAAAATCAGCCGTATCATCTGGTGTGAGAAAGTCATTTTCGAGAGTGATACTTTTTCATTCGCTCTTTGGTAGATGCGGGGGGAGAAACCATAGGGGCCTCCGATTGTGAAAACCAGTCTTTTGGGGCCGGCTGCCATTCTCTTTTCCATCCATGCGGCAAACTCCATCGAACGGTACTCCCGTCCGTGTTCATCGAGCAGTATGATGTAATCGCCCTGACAGAAGGTTTTCAGCAACAAGTCTGCTTCTTTTTCTTTTTGTTGTTCTTCAGTCAGGCTTTTGGTGTTCCGCAGTTCCGGTATGATTTCGATGTCAAACGGCAGATAGTGGCGTATGCGTCTGGCATATTCCTCTATTCCGGCAATGAAATGCGGGTCGTTGGTTTTGCCAACGGCAAGTAATGTAATTCTCATGCCTGTGTGCTGTCAGGCTTTCTTGTTCAAAATGATCAGTGCGCCGATCACTCCTGGAATCCATCCGGCCAGTGTGAGCAGAAGCACGATGAGTACGGATCCGCAGCCACGATCTATTACAGCCAGCGGCGGAAAGATGATGGAAATGATAACTCTGAATAATGACATGTTCTTTTTTCTTTTATGTTTATACATACAAAGATAATGTTTTAAATCCGTAATCCGAAAGTTCCGGCCGTTTTTGCATGTACCACTCTCCGTTTTTTGTTTTCCCTGTAGATTGTCCGGCTTGCCGTATGATCTGTAGATACGCCTTTGTACGTTTTTTTCTCCTTTCTATATTTCTGCTGTTCAGACACTTGAGTCCGCCGGATTTTTATGCGGAGAAAAATATTTTTTCGTCCGCATCATTTTTAAAAATCATGAGGACGAAATTTTTTTGTTCAGCGGATGAATTTTTTTGTATGAGAAGAAGAAAAACCGGAGTGTCTTTTCTCAACGTGTAATATTTAGCTCGTGGCCGGTCTATTCTTTCATTTCTTTGTTGTATCTTTGCTTGCGGAATAGTGAATAGACATTAAAAAGAAAAGAATATGTTATCGGTAGAAGAATTGAATGACAGATTGATAGACTTGGCGTTTGCCGAAGATATCGGCGACGGAGATCATACCACATTGTGTTGTATTCCTGCGGACGCTATGGGGAAATCCCGCTTGCTTATCAAGGAGGAAGGCGTGCTGGCCGGAGTGGAAATTGCCAAGGAAGTGTTCCGGCGTTTTGACCCGGAGATGCAGGTGGAGGTGTTTCTTGAAGACGGTGCGCATGTGAAGCCGGGCGATGTAGCTATGGTGGTGACAGGCCGTGTGCAGAGTTTGTTGCAGACGGAGCGTCTGATGCTGAATATCATGCAGCGGATGAGCGGAATCGCTACCATGACAAACAGGTATGTGAAGCGTCTGGAAGGGACGAAAACTCGCATCCTGGATACACGTAAGACCACTCCGGGTATGCGTATGCTTGAGAAGGCGGCCGTAAAAATCGGTGGAGGGGTCAATCACCGTATCGGATTGTTTGATATGATTTTGCTTAAGGACAATCATGTGGACTTTGCCGGTGGCATTGCCAATGCCATCAACCGCTGTCATGAATACCTGAAAGAGAAAGGTAAGGACCTTAAGATCGAGATCGAGGTTCGCAACTTCGATGAATTACGGACGGTGCTGGATATGGGAGGTGTAGACCGTGTGATGTTTGACAACTTTTCAGTGGAGGATACCCGGAAGGCCGTGGAGATGATCGGCGGACGTTTTGAAACGGAATCAAGTGGCGGTATCACGTTCGATACGTTGCGTGATTATGCAGAATGCGGTGTGGATTTCATTTCTGTCGGTGCGCTTACCCATTCGGTCAAAGGGTTGGACATGAGTTTTAAGGCTTGCTGACAGGCCGGAAGTGGAGGGGTTATCGAAGTGCTGTCTTTTCCGTGATGCGGAAGGACGGCAGATTCGGTAACCTTTTGTTTTATATAGGATAATGAACATGTTTATAAAAGAAAGAATGGTATGAGAAAACAGTTGTTTCCGGTGGTTTTTATGTTGTCGCTTTCTTTCCCTTCGGTGGCACAGGTGGAACGCTACCATTCGCCGGTGGACATTCCGTTTCTCATGTCAGGTAGCTTTGCAGAACCGCGGCCCAATCATTTTCACTGTGGCATAGATGTCAAGACACAAGGAGTGACGGGGAAACGTGTGCTGGCGGTAAAGGACGGCTATGTGTCGCGTCTCACGGTGGGGTACGACGGATTCGGAAATGCCCTCTATGTGACGCATCCCGGAGGTGTGGAGACTGTGTATTGTCATCTGGATGCTTTCGTTCCGGCTTTGCATGAAAAAGTTCGCAAACAACAGTATGCGGAGGAGTCGGAGAGGGTAGACGTGAAGTTGCCTCCGTCTTTTTATCCGGTAAAGGCCGGTGAGCTGATAGCTTACAGCGGAAATACCGGAGCTTCGTATGCGCCTCATCTTCATCTGGAGTTGCATCGCACGTCGGATGGTGCATTGCTTGATCCTTTGCCGCATTTTCTGCATCTGCTGAAGGATGACATGAAGCCGGAGGTGCATGGTGTGAAGTTGTATGCGTGTCCCGGCAAGGGCTGGGTGGAACCGGTCGGAGGTGCCTACCTGTTCACAGTCACAGCCGACGCCTCTTTCCGTGTGGTGAAAGCATGGGGGCGGATAGGAGCTGCCGTGAGTGCGGATGATCTGATGAACGGAACCTCCAACAAGTTCGGTATTCGTCGTATCACGTTGAAGGTCGACGGCCGTCAGGTTTTCAGGAGTCAGGCTGACGAGTATCTGCCGAAGGAGAACAGGCTGGTGAATTCGTGGGGTGATTATCCTCACTACAGAAGAACGGGCCAGTGGTATCTCAAGTCTTTTGTGGATCCGGGCAATACTCTGAGTTTCTTGTCGTGCGATGGAAACCGGGGATGGGTGGACGTGAAGGAAGAGCGGGACTATGTGTTTGAATATGCTTTGGAGGACCTGTCGGGCAACGTTCGCTTTTGTCGTTTCACGGTAAGAGGCGAGCGGAATGAGGCTGCTCTGAAAGAGGCGGAAGCGGAAGAGTACGGACGCAGGGTTTCCGGCGAATGGGTGGAGTATGACCGTCCGCAAGTGATACAGCGTCCGGGTATGGAGTTGCGTATCCCCTTGGGCGCTCTGACCAGGGATGAGGTGCTACGTCCCAGGGTGGAGACCGTGCAGGGAGGCATTTCCAATCGATATGTACTTCATGATGAATATGTTCCGTTGGTTAAATATGCCACGCTGATGCTTGCGCCCCGCGAATCGGTGGTGCATCCGGATAAATGTTATATAGAATCGTCCCGGGGATATGTGGGAGGTAATTATGTAGACGGATGGTATACCGTGCGTATTCGTGAGCTGGCCGAGTCCTATGCGTTGGCAATGGATACCATAGCCCCTCAATGCCGTTGGCTGACGGCACAGAACGGAAAGAAAGTGTCTGTGTTGCGTTGTGCCGTGACGGACAAGGGATCCGGAGTGAAAACTTTTAAGGCGTATGCAGACGGTACTTTCGTGCTGTTCACATCCCATAAAGGAGTATGGACATGCCGGTTGGCGGAGACGCCTTTGAAGCCTGTCGGAAAGCGCAGGCGATTGCTGGTAAAGATTGCCGACCAGTGTGGAAATGAAACTGTATGCGAGAGAGAGTTCATTTATTAAAGAACAGAATATAATAAATAAAAATATGAGAATCAAATGGATGGTAACGACCCTTCTGGTTGTATGCTCGAACTACGGTGAGGCATGTACGAACCTGATAGTGGGGAAAAAAGCGTCGGTCGATGGTTCGGTCATCGTATCGTATAGTGCGGATGATTTCGGAAGCTTCGGTTTTCTGCGTCACTGGCCGGCTGGGAAGCATGCGGCAGGAAGTATGCGCTCCGTTTACAATTGGGAGAATAATAATTACATCGGTGAAATAGAGGAAGCTCCTGTTACTTACAACGTGATAGGGAATATGAATGAGTTCCAGCTGACTATTACGGAAACGACGTTTGGCGGGCGCCCGGAACTGGCCGATTCTACCGGTTTGCTGGACTACGGTAGTTTGATCTATATTGCCTTGCAGCGGGCCCGAACGGCGAAGGAAGCCATCAAGGTTATGACGGATTTGATTAATAAATACGGATATAATAGTGAAGGTGAGAGTTTTACGATTGCAGATAAGAATGAAGCATGGGTAATGGAAATGATAGGTAAGGGGCCAGGCCGTAAGGGCGCGGTCTGGGTGGCCTTGCGTGTGCCGGACGATTGTATTTGTGCCCATGCCAACCATAGCCGTATCCGTCGCTTCCCGTTGCGCGACAAGGAAAACTGTATGTATTCCAAGGATGTGATAAGCTTTGCCCGTGAGAAAGGATATTTTACAGGAAAGAAAGATAGTGAGTTTTCTTTTTCCGAAGCTTATGCTCCGGCCGATTTCGGAGCTTTGCGCTTTTGCGAAGCCCGTGTATGGAGTTTCTTCAATCGTTATGCCGACGGGATGGATAAATATTTACCCTATGCTATGGGAGAAGATCTGAAGGCCGAGCCTATGCCTGTTTTTGTCAAGCCGAAAACTTTGCTTTCCGTACAGGATGTAAAGGATATGATGCGCGACCATTACGAGGGAACACCGATGGCGCTGGATGACGATCCCGGTATGGGACCGTTCGAAGCACCTTATCGCCCTACGCCTTTGACATGGAAGGTGGATGGAAACACTTATTTTAACGAACGTCCCATTTCCACGCAACAGTCGGCTTTTGTGATGGTGGCCCAGATGCGCTCCTATCTTCCTGACTATGCGGGAGGAGTTTTGTGGTTCGGATGTGACGATGCCAATATGATGGCCTTTGTGCCGGTTTATTGCTGTACGGACATAGTACCGGAATGTTTCAGTAATAAAGTGGCGGATGACCTGCACTTCTCGTTCAAGAGCGCTTTTTGGGTGTGTAACTGGGTGAGCAGCATCGTCTATCCGCGATATAGTATGCTGTTTGGCGAATTAAAAGCCGTGCGCGATCGGTTGGAAGCCGATTATAATTCATTGCAGGAGAAGACGGAAAGAGAGGCGGTAGAGCTGGCCGGAAAGAATGGCGAAGGCGCAATAGCCGCCCGTAAGTATCTGACGGCTTATACTAACCGGGTTTCTGCAGGTATGTTATATGAATGGATGGAGCTGGGCAAACGTCTGATGGTGAAGTATCTTGACGGAGGAGTACGTCCTGAGAAAGACGGACAGTATGAACGTACGCCCGGTGGCGAAGGCGTGCCAGTGCAGCGTCCCGGTTATCCGGACCGTTATAGGCGTGAAATAGTGAAAGAGACAGGCGATCGTTTCAAGATGAAATAAATTGCAGGATTTAGCATATTTTCGTCTTTCATTGTAGGCTGTATATTGTGAATTGCGTATATTTGCCCGTGATAAAGAAAATAAGATTATCAATAAGTAACAATAATATAATGTAAAATGGATAACGAACTGATTAAATCATGCGAGGCAAAGGCCCAGGAGTGGCTTTCCTCTTCGGTATATGATGCCGATACACAGGCAGAAGTGCGTAGTATGCTTGATAATTCCGATAAAACGGATTTGGTTGAGTCTTTCTATCAGAATCTGGAATTCGGTACAGGCGGCTTGCGCGGTATTATGGGTGTGGGGACAAACCGGATGAACATCTATACGGTGGGTGCAGCCACTCAGGGTTTGTCCAATTATCTAAACAAGAATTTCAAGGACTTGGAGCAGATTGCCGTAGTAGTGGGGCATGACTGCCGTAACAATAGCCGTTTGTTTGCTGAGGTGTCTGCCAATATTTTTGCGGCCAACGGTATCAAGGTTTACTTATTCGAGGATATGCGTCCTACACCGGAAATGTCTTTTGCCATACGGCACCTGGGATGTCAGAGCGGTATTATTCTTACTGCTTCCCACAACCCGAAAGAATATAACGGATATAAAGCTTATTGGGATGACGGCGCACAGGTGCTGGCTCCCCATGACAAGGGGATCATCGATGAGGTGAATAAAGTGAGTGCGGCCGATATCAAGGGCCTGAATGCCGTGCTTGATGCAGCCAATCCTTTGATTGAAATAATCGGGGAGGAGATAGACAAGGTTTATCTGGATAATATAAAGACTATCTCTATCGATCCTGAAGTAATCGCTCGTCAGAAAGATATGAAGATCGTCTATACACCGATTCACGGAACGGGAATGGTGCTGATTCCTCGTTCGCTGCGTCTTTGGGGATTCGAGAACATTAATACGGTGCCCGAACAGATGGTCAAAGACGGAAACTTCCCTACTGTGCAGTCGCCGAATCCGGAGAATGCCGAAGCATTGTCAATGGCCATCGAGTTGGCCAAGAAGATAGATGCGGATATAGTAATGGCTTCCGATCCGGATGCCGACCGTGTGGGGATGGCCTGCAAGAACAGCGATGGCGAATGGGTGCTGGTGAATGGTAACCAGACTTGTATGATATTCCTCTATTACATCATCAAAAACCGTATTGCTACGGGCAAGATGAAAGGGAATGAGTTTATCGTGAAGACGATTGTGACGACGGAGCTGATTAAAACTATCGCCGAAAAGAACAATGTGGAGATGTTTGACTGCTATACCGGTTTCAAATGGATTGCCAGCGTCATACGTGAGAACGAAGGAAAGAAGCAATATATCGGTGGCGGCGAGGAGTCATACGGTTTTCTGGCCGAAGATTTTGTGCGTGACAAGGATGCCGTGTCTGCGTGTTCCCTGTTGGCGGAGATCTGTGCATGGGCTAAGGATCAGGGCAAAACTTTGTTTGACGTGCTGATGGATATTTATATTGAGTACGGCTTCTCTCTGAACCATACTATTAATGTAGTGAAACCTGGTAAGACGGGAGCCGACGAGATTAAGCAGATGATGGTGGACTTCCGTGCAAATCCTCCGAAAGAACTGGCCGGTTCGGATGTGGTGCTGGTGAAAGATTTCCAGACCTTGAAAGCTACCGATAAAGAAGGTAACGTGACCGATATTGAGCAGCCGGCTACTTCCAATGTACTTCAATGGTATACTGCCGATGGTACGAAAGTGAGCGTACGTCCTTCGGGAACGGAGCCTAAAATCAAGTTCTATGTAGAGGTGTCGGGAACGATGAAATGTGCAAAATGCTATGCGGAAGCAGAGAAAAAAGCGATGCAGACTGTAGAGGGAGTAATGGAATCGCTGGGTCTGTAATGCGAATCTGTTATTAAGATACGAGTGTGGGGAAGCCTCGTCTTTAGGACGAGGCTTCCTTTTTAATTTTAAGAGACTTATGGCACAAGAAGGATATGATCAGCCGGGTTACTGGTTTATTTTCTGCAAAGGGGAACTGTTGCTGGAACGCACCTCGGGCGGAAGTCTTACCGTGCCTTGGGGAATAAAACCTCCTGTGGAGTTGGCGGAATGGAACATCGTACATAGACTGACTCCGTTGGATGGTAAAGAATGCCGGACTGTCGCTGTCAGCAGACCGGTTATTGATGACGACCGTTATGCCATGATCGGACTTCGTGCTTCTTTTGACGTATTGCCACGCGGATTGTATCTGAAAGCCGGAAAAGGTGCGGAGATTCTTTATTGGGATAGTACGACCCGGTATTGCGGCGTGTGCGGGGCGCCTATGAAGTTGCATACTGATATCAGCAAACGGTGTACGAATTGCGGAAAGGAAGTGTGGCCGCAACTGGCTACTGCTGTAATTGTATTGGTGCGTCGTGAGGATAGTATTTTGTTGGTCCACTCCCATAATATCCGGGGAAATTATTATGGTCTGGTGGCCGGATTTGTGGAGACGGGTGAGACGCTTGAGGAATGCGTGCAGCGTGAACTGATGGAAGAAACGGGAATCAGAGTAAAGAATATCCGATATTTCGGAAGCCAGCCATGGCCTTATCCCTGTGGATTGATGGTGGGTTTCAGTGCGGATTATGTAGAGGGAAACTTACGGCTCCAGCGTAGCGAGATAGCTTACGGAGGGTGGTTCGGTCGTGATAATTTGCCTGATATTCCGGGAAAGATGTCTATGGCACGCATGCTGATAGACGCATGGCTGGAGGACGGGTTGCCGGATCGGGTATGCGGGTAGTTTTCATATAAGAATTAAAAATATAAAGATGAGTAATATAAGTATAAAGGAAATCCTGTGGAAGTTGAATATAGATAGCCTGACTGCCATGCAGCAGACTGTTGTCGAGGAGTATAGAAAAGGAAAGGATATGGTATTGCTGTCTCCTACGGGAACGGGAAAGACGTTGGCTTATTTGCTGCCGTTGATACAGTCGCTGACAGATAGCGGTGTTCCTCAGGCAGTGGTGCTGGTGCCTTCTCGTGAGTTGGCGTTACAGATAGAGCAGGTGTTCAAGGCCATGGGTACAGGCATACCGGTGATGAGCTGCTATGGTGGACGGCCTGCCATGGATGAACACCGCACGATGAAAAATCTGAATCCAAGGGTGATAATCGCCACCCCAGGACGTATGAACGACCATTTGGAAAAAGGCAATATTGATGCTTCGCATATTCATACTTTCATTATAGATGAATTTGACAAGTGTCTGGAGATGGGTTTTCAGGAGGAGATGGCACAAGTAATGGAGCAGCTTCCAGCTTTGAAAAGGAGATTCCTGCTTTCTGCGACAGACGCTCCGGCGATACCGCGCTTTGTTTCTATAAATAATGATTTTTTGAAATTGGATTTTCTGGACAAAGAAGAACAAATTTCAGACAGAATAAAGGTATATACCGTACACTCTCCAGAGAAAGACAAACTGGGAAGTCTGTTCCGCTTGTTGTGTTGTATGGGAAACCAAAGCTCTTTGGTATTCGTAAACTATCGTGAAAGCGTGGAGCGTGTCTACCGGTATTTGATTAATGAAGGTGTGGCGTGCGAAATGTTTCATGGGGGAATGGAGCAGAAGGACCGTGAACGTGCGCTTTATAAATTCAGCAATGGGTCGTGCAACGTGTTTGTATCGACAGATTTGGCTGCACGCGGATTGGACATACCGGATATAGATAGTATTATTCATTATCATTTGCCGCTCAACGAGGAAGCTTATATTCATCGTAATGGACGCACGGCGCGTTGGGATGCGTCGGGAAGCGTATATATGATATTAGGACCGGAAGAATATATGCCTGAATTTATCAGACAAGAACCGGAAGAGTTTGTATGGGAGGGAAGTGTGCCCGCTCCGGCTCAACCGAAATGGGTTACCTTATATATAGGTAAAGGAAAGAAAGACAAAATCAATAAGGTGGATATAGTCGGTTTTTTGTCCAAAGTAGGAGGATTGTCAAAAGATGAAATAGGGCGGATAGATGTAAAGGAGCATTATGCTTTTGTTGCCATTTGGCGTCGGAAACTAAAAGCCACACTGGCAGCCGTATCGGGGCAAAAGATAAAGGGAATAAAGACAATTATAGAAAAAACAAAGTGATGTATTTTGAATGTCTTTCTTCATAGAAGACTGTTCTGCTGAGGAAGGAATGGCCTTGTTCGTTTACGAGATGTAAAGGCGCGGTTGCTTTTTTTATAAAATCTGAAAGTAAAAAAAGTCTCAGGCTGGAAAAATGTGGCAGCAAACATTGCTTTTATGAATTTTATTTTCTACTTTCGCATTTATTATGCTTGAAGTAACTGATAATTAAATCTTAAGTTTTACAAATTTGATGAAGAAGTATAATTTTAACGCAGGACCGTCTATGTTGCCACGTGAAGTCATAGAAGCAACTGCAAATGCATGCCTTGATTTTGAAGGTAGCGGGCTTTCTCTGATTGAAACAAGCCATAGAGCAAAGAATTTCCAGCCGGTTGTGGACAAGGCTGTAGACTTAGTAAAAGAATTGCTTGGCTTGCCGGCCGGTTATTCGGTTGTTTTTCTTGGAGGCGGGGCCAGTACGGAATTCTGTCGTATTCCATATAACTTCTTGGAAAAGAAAGCTGCTTATCTGAATACCGGTACATGGGCAAAGAAAGCCATGAAGGAGGCTAAGTTGTTTGGAGAAGTGGTAGAGGTTGCTTCATCTGCCGAGACAAATTTTTCTTATATCCCGAAGAATTTTGAGATTCCGGCTGATGCCGATTATCTGCATATTACAACGAATAATACAATTTTCGGTACGGAGATGCGCTATGATCTGGACTGTCCGATTCCTTTGATTGCCGATATGTCTTCGGATATATTTTCTCGTCCGATTGATGTAAGCAAATATATTTGTATTTATGCGGGAGCCCAAAAGAATGTATCAATGGCCGGCGTAAACATTGTGATTGTGAAAGACGAGGCTTTGAATAAGGTAAGTCGTCAGATTCCTACGATGTTGGATTATATGACGCACGTGAAAAATGGTTCTATGTATAATACTCCTCCCGTATTGCCCATCTATTGTGCAATGAAGAACCTGGAATGGGTGAAGAACAATGGAGGAGTAGAGGCAATGGCAAAGCGTGCGGAAGAACGCGCCACCATGTTATATGATGAAATCGAACGCAATAAGTTGTTCCGTGGAACAGTGGAAGTAGAAGACCGTTCTTGGATGAATATTTGTTTTGTGATGAATGATGAATACAAGGATCTGGAAGCTGACTTCATGCAATTTGCAACGGAACGTGGTATGGTAGGTATCAAGGGACACCGCAGTGTGGGCGGTTTCCGTGCTTCATGTTACAATGCACAAACGGTTGAGGGCGTGCAGGCTTTGATTCAAAGTATGAAAGACTTTGAAGCACAGCATTAAATGGAGAAATATAAGCAGGCGTACCTTTGAAGAGGGTACGTCTGTTTGTCTATTAAATACATTAAAAGAAAAAAGCTATGACCAAGATATTGATTGCAACGGAAAAGCCGTTTGCGAAGGTTGCTGTGGACGGCATAAGAGAAGTTTCCGAAGCAGCCGGGCTGGAAGTCGTTTTATTGGAAAAATATACGGAAAAGTCTCAGTTGTTGGCTGCCGTTGCGGATGTTGATGCAATTATTATCCGCAGTGACAAGATAGACAATGAAGTTTTTGACGCTGCCAAGAATCTGAAAATTGTAGTACGTGCGGGAGCTGGTTATGACAATGTAGATCTGGCTGCTGCTACAGCCCATAACGTAGTGGTGATGAATACTCCGGGACAGAATTCCAATGCTGTGGCGGAATTGGTGTTCGGTATGTTGGTATTTGCGGTGCGTAATTTCTATAATGGGAAGGCGGGAACCGAACTTAAAGGAAAGAAGTTGGGTATCTTGGCTTATGGAAATGTCGGCCGTTGCGTGGCACGTATAGCCAAAGGTTTCGACATGGATATTTATGCTTATGACGCTTTCTGTCCGGCAGCAGCTATTGAAGCGGACGGCGTGAAAGCTGTTTCGTCGCAGGATGAGTTGTTCGAAACGTGCGAGGTGATATCTTTGCATATTCCGGCTACGGCTGAAACTCGGCAGAGTATTAACTATGATCTTGTCAATAAATTACCGCATGGGGCTGTCTTGGTTAATACTGCCCGTAAAGAAGTTATTAATGAACCCGAATTGCTGAAACTGATGCAGGAGCGTGCGGATTTGAGATATGTGACAGACATAATGCCGGATATGGATGCGGATTTCCGTACATTGGAAGGACGCTATTTCTCCACTCCGAAGAAAATGGGTGCACAAACCGCTGAAGCCAATATCAATGCTGGTGTGGCGGCAGCCCGTCAGATTGTGGCTTTCTTTAAAGAAGGGTGTACTAGATATCAAGTGAATAAATAATAAATATTGTGTTATGGCTTTGGTTAAACCGTTTAAAGGACTTCGTCCTCCCAGGGAATTAGTAGAACGTGTGGAATGCCGTCCGTATGACGTGCTCAGTTCCGAGGAGGCTCGTACAGAGGCCGGTGACAATGAAATGTCACTCTACCATGTAATTCGGCCGGAGATTGATTTTTCGGCGGATGTAGATGAGTACGCTTCTTGTGTATATGAGAAGGGGGCAGAGAACTTTGCTAAATTCCAGCGTAATGCTTGGTTGGTGGAAGATGATAAACCTATGTACTATATCTATGCGCAGACGATGAATGATCGTACGCAGCACGGCATAGTGCTGGGAGCATCGGTCAAGGATTATATGGACGGGGTAATCAAAAAGCATGAACTGACACGACATGAAAAGGAAGAAGACAGGATGAGGCATATCCGTATCACGGATGCGAATATTGAACCTGTTTTTCTGGCGTATCCCGACAACGCGGTTTTGGCTTCGTTGATAAAAAAATATACGGCATGTGAGCCTGAATATGATTTTATTGCACCGATAGACGGATTCAGACACCGTTTCTGGCTCGTAAATAATGATGCGGACATAAAGACCGTGACTGAGACATTTGCATCTATACCTGCATTGTATATAGCCGACGGCCATCATAGAACGGCAGCGGCGGCTTTGGTGGGACAGGAGAAAGCAGCAGCCTTGGATGATCTGTCTACGGAAGCAGAGCATAATTATTTCATGGCTGTATGTTTTCCGGCTAATGAACTGACAATTTTAGATTATAATCGTGTGGTGGCGGACTTGGGAAACTTTGGAACGGAAGAGTTTCTTCGTGCACTGGAAAAGAACTTTGAAGTGGCTTGTATGGGCGAGGCTACATATAAACCGGCTCAACCGCATGAATTCTCTTTATATATAGACGGAAACTGGTATAGGTTGCGGGTGCTCCCCGGACGCTTTGATGAGAAGGATCCGATAGATGTGCTTGATGTTACTATCAGCAGCCGGCTTATCCTGGATGAATTGTTGGGCATTAAGGATTTACGCAGGGACAAACGTATTGACTTCGTGGGAGGTCTGCGTGGACTTGACGAGTTGAAGAGAAGATGCGACAGCGGTGAGATGAAAATGGCGCTTGCATTGTATCCCGTATCTATGCAACAAATTATGGATATTGCAGACAGTGGGAAAATCATGCCTCCTAAGGCCACTTGGTTTGAGCCGAAGTTACGTAGCGGATTGGTTATTCATAAACTTTCGTAAGGAAAAAACAGTATTTTTGCAGCTCCGGTTGCCGGTAAAAGGCCGGTGACCGGAGTTTTTTGTAGAACAGGTTCATGGAAGGAAAAGATGTATATAGGACGATAGTTGCCTGTGCAGAAGGGGAATATAGTGAAAAGAGAAGTAAATTTCATGCTTTTGCACATCCGGTACGGACCATAGAAGAAGTAAAGGGATGGGTAGAGCATTATCAGAAAAAGTATTATGACGCTCGGCATTGTTGCTATGCTTATATGCTTGGGGCCGACAGGAAGGATTTCCGTGCCAATGATAACGGCGAACCATCCGGTACGGCGGGAAAACCGATTCTCGGACAGATAAACTCTTACGAACTGACAGACATATTGATCGTCGTTGTTCGTTATTTCGGAGGAATCAAACTGGGTACGAGCGGTTTGATTCAGGCTTATAAAGCGGCCGCCATCGAGGCCATTCAGGCTGCACGGGTAGTGGAAAAAACTGTGGATGAGGAAATCACGTTTTTCTTTGAGTACCCTTTCATGAATTCCGTCATGCGTATCGTAAAGGAAGAGGAACCCACAATCGTGAGTCAGGGATACGAGCATGACTGCAGTATGACATTGCGTATCAGAAAAGGAAATATGCCACGCCTAAGGTCCAGACTGGAGAAGGTGGATACACTAAGATTTAGGGAAGATTAAGAGGTGTATGTCTTGTCGAGTTTTCCTATTTTATGCGCTGTTTTGTTGGTCATTTTATGGTGAAGTGCTATCTTTGCATGTATTTCCAAATAACAAAATAAAAAAGAAGAAAGATGCCTGAAATATCTGTTCGCGGTCAGGAGATGCCGGAATCTCCGATTCGTAAGTTGGCTCCATTAGCTTTTGAAGCTAAGAATAGAGGGATACATGTGTACCATTTGAACATCGGCCAGCCTGATTTGCCGACTCCGCGAGCGGCTATTGACGCTATTCGCAATATTGACAGGAAGGTACTGGAGTACAGTCCGAGTCAGGGCTACCTGAGTTATCGGGAAAAACTGGTAGGTTATTACGCTAAATATAACATTAACCTGACAGCAGATGACATCATTATCACTTCCGGAGGTTCTGAGGCGGTGCTGTTTGCTTTTTTGTCATGTCTGAATCCGGGTGACGAGATTATAGTTCCGGAACCAGCTTATGCCAACTATATGGCATTTGCCATTTCGGCAGGTGCGGTGATCCGTACCATATCCACTACGATAGAGGAAGGCTTCTCGTTGCCGAAGGTTGAGAAGTTTGAAGAGCTGATCAATGAAAGGACGCGGGCCATTCTGATATGTAATCCGAATAATCCGACAGGCTATCTTTACACCCGCCGTGAAATGAACCAGATTCGCGACCTGGTGAAGAAATACGATTTATATCTGTTTTCGGATGAAGTGTACCGTGAGTTTATTTATACCGGTTCGCCTTATATTTCGGCATGTCATCTTGAAGGCATAGAGGACAATGTAGTGCTGATTGATTCCGTGTCGAAGCGCTACAGTGAATGTGGTATACGTATTGGTGCCCTGATTACGAAGAATGTAAAGGTGCGCAAGGCTGTGATGAAATTCTGTCAGGCAAGACTTAGTCCTCCGTTGATAGGACAGATTGCTGCCGAGGCTTCCCTTGACGAACCGGAGGAGTATGGCCGGGAGGTGTATGATGAATATGTAGAGCGTCGTAAATGCCTGATTGACGGACTAAACCGTATTCCAGGAGTTTATTCTCCCATTCCGATGGGAGCGTTTTATACCGTAGCCAAGCTTCCAGTTGACGATGCCGAGGAATTCTGTGCATGGTGTCTGAGGGATTTCAATTACGAAGGTGAGACGGTCATGATGGCTCCGGCTGCGGGATTTTATACAACTCCGGGTTCCGGAAAGAACGAAGTGAGAATAGCATATGTTCTTAAGAAAGAGGATCTTACCCGTGCACTTTTTGTGCTGCGCAAGGCATTGGAGGCATATCCGGGGCATGTGTTAGAATAAGATCGGGCCAGAATGAATTTCAGTATGTTTATAGCCCGCAGGCTTTTTCGCGGGCATGGAGATGCGAAGAATGTATCTCGGCCGGCTGTCATTATTGCCACTTCTGGTGTGGCTGTGGGACTGGCGGTGATGATTGTCTCCTTGTGCGTGGTGCTGGGCTTTAAACAGGAAATCAGTTCAAAGGTGGTCGGATTCGGTTCCCATATACAAATCCAGAACTATGCTTCGGTGGCTACGAATACTTCACAGCCAATTGCGGTTACACCGTCATTGATGGATGAGTGGAGGGCGGTGCAGGGAGTGAGACACGTGCAGCGTTTTTGCAATAAGGAAGGAATACTCAAAACGGATAATGAATTCAAAGGTATCCTTCTGCATGGTGTCGGTCCGGAGTTCGATGCCTCATTTGTAAAGGCGAGTATGGACGAGGGAGAGTTTCCTTTATATTCTGATTCGGTGGCTTCCGGCCGTATTGTGATTTCCCGTCAGGTGGCGGACGAATTGCATCTGGAAGTCGGCTCAAAGGTGTTTGCTTATTTTTTTGAAAATACCGTACGTACACGTCGTTTTACGGTGGCTGGTATTTATTGTACGCATTTGACCGAGTTTGACAAAGCGTTGGTTTTTACGGATCTTTATACATGCAACCGTCTGAATGGCTGGACACCGGAACAGTACAGCGGGGTAGAGATCGGAGTAGATGATTTCAAGCGTGTGGACGAGGTAGCCAGAGACTTGTCGAAGACGGTAAACCGCATGACCGACAATTACGGCGGTTCGTATGTAGCGATGACGATACAGGAACTTTATCCTCAGATCTTTGCATGGCTTGATCTTCTGGATGTCAATGTGTGGGTTATTCTTGCATTGATGGTGTCTGTGGCCGGTTTTACGATGATATCCGGTTTGCTGATCATCATATTGGAACGTACGAATTTTATAGGCGTGATGAAGGCATTGGGCGCCACTAACCGTAGCATACGTCGTATGTTTCTCGCATTCTCTCTTTTCGTAATGGGAAGAGGCATGTTGTGGGGGAATATCATAGGAGTGGGAATCATGGCCTTGCAGCATTATGCCGGTGTGTTCACGTTGGATGCGTCTACATATTATGTCGATACGGTGCCGGTTCTGTTTCATGCCGGTTACGTGCTGGCCATCAATGCTGCTACGTTGTTGATTTGTGTGTCGGCACTTATTATTCCAAGCTTTTTGGTGTCTCGGATTCATCCCGCAAAGTCCATCCGTTTTGAGTAAACATTTATTAAATCTTTCGCCTTGTGTTTATTATAATAGTGTGAAAAATATTATATTATTATAATGGCGGCAAAGAGGAAAATGCTTATCTTTGCGACGGAATCAAATACAAAGTATTCTTATGGAATTTGTTTATTTAGGAGTAGTTATATTCCTGTTTGCCCTTTCCACGTTCGACCTGTTTGTGGGGGTTAGTAATGACGCTGTGAACTTTCTAGGTTCAGCCATCGGTTCGAAAGTCGCACGTTTCAAGACTATATTAATAATTGCAGCAATCGGAATTTTTGTGGGAGCGACGACGAGCGACGGCATGATGGATATTGCTAGACATGGTATTTTTCATCCGGAGTTTTTCTCTTTTAAAGAACTGATGTGCATCTTTCTGGCAGTGGTCGCTTCTGATGTGATTTTGCTTGACATCTTCAACACGCTCGGGATGCCGACGTCCACAACAGTCTCTATGGTGTTTGAACTATTAGGCGGAAGTACGGCGCTGGCTTTGGTGAAGATAATGCACGACTCGTCGCTGACGTATGCCGGCCTGATCAATACCGACAAGGCGTTTACTGTCATTCTGGCCATATTCCTTTCTGTTGCCATCGCATTTATATTCGGAATGATAGTGCAATGGCTCGCCCGCCTTATCTTTACATTTCATTATACCAAACATCTTAAATATACGATAGGGCTGTTCGGAGGACTTTCCATCACGTCGATAGCTTATTTTCTGATGGTCAAAGGCTTGGGAAAAGCCACGTTCATGACTCCTTTTATTAGAGAATGGATCTCGGAAAATACTTATCTGATTCTGGTTTCCTTTTTTGTCGGTTTTACCGTTCTCATGCAGGTGTTGCATTGGTGCAAGATCAATGTGTTCAAGATTATAGTGCTTTTCGGAACGTTCTCGCTAGCGATGGCTTTTGCCGGAAACGACCTTGTGAACTTTATCGGAGTGACGCTGGCCGGATTCTCCTCTTATCAGGACTTTATGGCCACTCCGGGAGCAGATCCTGCCACTCATATGATGGGAGTGCTCAATGAACCTGCCGGTACCCATGCGTTCTTTCTTGTGGCTGCGGGTACGGTCATGACGCTGGCTCTGATGACCTCGAAGAAGGCGCAGAATGTGGTAAAGACTTCGGTAGACCTGTCACGCCAGACTGCCGGTGACGAGATGTTCGGTTCCTCACGTTTTTCCCGCCGGCTGGTGAGAAGTGTGATTAACGGCAATGAGTTCGTGGTGGAACATATTCCCGTTTGTGTGAGAAGATGGATAGACTCGCGCTTTAATCAGGATGAGTCTATCATTCCTAACGGTGCGGCGTTCGATTTGGTGCGTGCGTCCGTCAATCTGGTACTGGCCGGATTGTTGATTGTGGTGGGAACATCGCTCAAACTTCCTCTGTCTACTACGTATGTGGCCTTTATGGTAGGGATGGGGTCGTCGCTTGCCGACCGTGCCTGGGGGCGCGAAAGCGCAGTGTTCCGCGTCACCGGGGTGGTATCTGTCATAGGCGGGTGGTTCATGACGGCCGGAGCCGCATTCTTCCTCTGTTTCATAGTCACGATGTTCGTGCATTTCGGTGGTGTGGTGGCCATGATATTGCTTATTGTCATAGTGGTGTTCATGCTCATCAACAATAACCGTAATTATAAAAAGAAAATGGCATCCGTACAGCGGGATGAGATTTTCTCCGACCTCGTTCAGACTAATGATAAGGACGAAGCCTGGGTGCTGCTCAACAAGCATATCAGCGAGTACCAGTCGAAGATGGTGAGATATATATCGGAATCTTACATGCAGACGACGACCGGGTTGATTACCGAAGATGTGAAAGTGTTGCGCAGAGCTTTGAATAATCTGGAGGATGAACGGAAGAACTGGAAGGTGGTGCGCAGAAAAGAATTGGTAGGATTGCGCAAGATCGACCAGTTACAGGCTGTGGAGAAAGATACGTGGTTCCATCTGGCATGCAACAGTTGCGAGCAAAGCCTGTACTGTCTGAAACGTATGTGCGAGCCTGTGCTTGAGCATGTGGACAATAACTTCAATCCTATGCCGGAGGAATATGTCGCAGAGTTTATTCCCATACGTGAGGGAGTGGAGAAACTGATGAGTGTGATAGCAGAGATGATATCGACCGGAAACTATGACAACGCCCTGCAGGTACGTCAGTTCGGCGATGAGATGAAAGCACAGTTGTCGCAGCTCCGTAAAGTGCAGCAGGACCGGATCCGAAAAGGGGATATGGACAATTTGAAAATAGAGTATTTGTATATGAGCACGCTGCAGGAGACTCAGGAAATCATCGGTCATATGCGTCATTGGGTTCGCGCATGCCGTCGCTTCCAACAGGAGAAGGGAGTGGTGACGGTATTGTAACCGGCAGACAGATGGTAGGGGTTACGGCCGCGCCATTCGTCAGGACTTTTTATGATGGTTTCATGATGATACTTTTTTATGGGCACGATTTATGTTTTTTGTGCTCTTGAAAATAAAAAACCGTGCGCACGAAAAATAAAATTCGTGCGCACGGTTTTTTTATGTCCTGCCTATTGACGTTTTAGGATTGTAGCTGTCTGAAAACAAGAGGTTTGGATTGGAGGAAGATATTCCGCATTTTCCTTTTCCGGCCATTGCGGTATCCGGATCTTTGTCAGAATCTTTCTATCTGGCCAGCAGGAAGGATAGAAATGCTTGCATAATCTTATCACGGTCGGTTGCATACCTGATGCATTCAAACGGAAAACCGAGAGTGACGGCCCGGTAATCTTTTCCTGGATATGCCACGGCCGCCGAATAGTTGGCCGGGGAGTAAAGAAGGGTGGAGAAAGCTTCGGATAGCGGTACGAGACAGTCGGCGTGAGTGACGGCATAGTGGCGTTCATTCAGTTCGGAATACAGTTGTAGAGTAGTGTTCATCCCTGCGACTTGTGCGTCTGCATGGAGCATGACCGGCATGTATGCGTCCACTTTCAGCGTATGACGCAGGAAGTCCGTGTTCTCTTTCTGCCGCTGGTCGCGTGCTACGTATGCTCCGCTTACTAACAGGTTGCCGCGCATGCGGGTGAATTCCTGTAAGGTTTTGCAGAGGGCCGGTGTCAGGCTGGCATAAGATTTTGTGCTGTATCCGTCGTTTTTCTGCAGTCCGAGAATCAGATCCGCTATATGATATTCATTCAGATTTACGAGGTCGGCCTCTACGGCGGAACGGCTGGCGGAGGCAAATGAATAGCCGCCGGCTGACGCTATGGCCTCTCCGTGCGTCCGGCTGTGGTCGAAGGTATTTCCTGCAATGAGTTTTCCTTCAAGTTCGTTTCCGCTCAGCCCCCATTCGCTTTGCGGATAAAGTGCGGTATTGAATAAGATCTGATTGCCGCAAAAACCGGGAGATTGTATATAGGGAACGCCCGGATCGAGCGAAAGATCGAAGCCCCGGGTGGAGTCTGTCAGGATAACCTGGGGGCCGGCCACACGTTGAAATCCGTCTATGATAAGTACGGATGCGGATGCGTTCCGGTCTATCATGGCTGTCAGCTCTTCGGAGGGGAAGCTCTCGCCGCCGTCGTTTACAGCCGTGACCTTGAATGAGTAAATCACGTTTTCTTCGGCCGTGAACGTGTAGTGCGGGGTGTGGACCAGCGTGCCGTTGTCGAAACCGTTTTCTCCGGTTCTGGTATAGACGATGTATGCCTTGGGGGCGGCTGACGGTTCCAGCGCATCATGTTGCGGAACCCAAGCCAATGATATTTCTTTTTCGGCTGGGTTCAAACCGGTGCGGAAACAGGTGACGGGAAGCGGTTGTACTGCGTACTTTTCCCTATGCTGCTGCGATGTATATTTCAGTATGCCTTTATAAATAGCGCGTGCCAGGCTGAATTTGAATGCGGGGTCGTGTCCCAGCGCCATGTCCCGGAAGTTTTGGTGTGACAACATCTCCAGAATCATGGAGGGAAGTTCGGGTTCTCGTGTCTCACTGTAGTTACGGTCCAGCATTTGCCTTCTTTTCCATTTTCCGAAGAGACTGTTCAGGTCTTCATCTACCTGGGTCATGATGAGGTCGCAGAGGTCGCGTGAGGCCAGCCGCGAGATGCCTGCCGCCAATTTCCCTTCGTTGAAACCGGATGTGTAGATGCCCAGCGTGCCTACGAATGTGGTGTCGGGGGCCGTGCCGGCATCACTGTGCAGTGCTATGGTGGCTTCTATAGGAACATGTAGTCCGCTGTCGGCAGGAACGTAAGAGGAACCTCCGGCCAGGTAGTTGGTCATGAGTGAGCGCACGTTGATATCGTCGGCATAATCGTTTGTACTTTCTTTTCCGCTATATATCGGATAGGGCATGCCGCTCCATTGCGCGTTGTAGCGTGCTCCTTCAAGGTATCTGGGGAAGCCGCTGACGGTTTCCTGTAAGGAGTCTCCGCGTGCAATGTTTCCCATGCCGCCTCCGAAGCGTACGGCATCGGCGGTTACTGTCCCGCGGTAGTCGCTCAGATTACTCAGGCTTACGTAATTGGCATGCGGCTTGTCTTTATCGAAGTCGAACGTGCCGAGATACACCCATGTGCCTCCGCCCATTTGCTGGTTGACCTTAAAGCCGGTGGATATGCCACGGTGCCGCACTACATAACGGGCATCGGGTATACTTGTCGGCAGAGTAGAGTAGGCTACATATACGGCGTAGCGGCCGTCTTCCGGTATGTCGGGTGTCCAGCGGATTTCCGATGTATGGCTTTTTTTGTTTACAGCAGGACAGCAGCGTGCCGTTCCGTCGGTAAAGGGATTCTCTTTGTCAAGGTAGGTCTTTTTGAGTGCGGCAAATCCCGTGCCTCCGTGCTCCCATGCAAACCGGCTTTGCTTCTCCGTGTAGGTGCCTGCTGAAGCGGGGGTGTCATTGTCCACTATCACTTCGTGTGTCTGCCAGTCGCGTTCGCGCGGGGTAAACACGTAGGCGCCCGCATTCTCAAGCATGGGAATCAGGAACGGTATGACGATGGTCTGTGTGAAAAGATCTTCGGTGGTACAGTACAGGTACGGGCGCTGCCAGGTCCATTCCTTCGCCTCGTTTTTATAGTACCGTCCGTGACTGGCCCATACTGAAAGGTGGCGTCGCTGCATACCTTGGCTGACAGGGTATGGGCGCTGCATTCTTTCTACCCATGGGATGCCCCGATAAAGTGCCTCTCCCCATCTTTTCCGCAGGGGCTGCTCTCCTTCATCTGTATGGCTTATTAAATATTCGATAGGTGTGCCGTTGCCATATATAATAATGTTATAAGCATTATAGGGATTCGGAAGTAGGCGCTTTACGTCGCGGTATATGCGGTCTACCTTTTCCTTGTTGAATGACTGACCGGCAAAAAGTTCGTTCATATGGATTTTTGCAGTACGTTCGCGGCTGTTCACTTCTACGGACTCTATGCGGCATCTGTCGGAAGCAGTGGTGTAGGAAGTCCGGTAGGCGGAAAAGTAGTCGGCCAGCCCAGCCTTGATTGTTTTCTCTCCGTTTTGCGCGGATACGCAAAGTCCCAGCAGGAATATTCCCGCCAGGACTGTCATTCTTTTCTTCATCGTGATTTTATTGTAAGCCGATTGTGAATTTTTCCGGATGCTTTCCCTTGAAGTTCCGGAAGTATGTCTTGATCTCTTTCATCTGTTCTTCGATATTTCCGTCGGGGACAATCATTTTTGTACATTGGATGGTTTTTGATTCGTAGTCCAAACCGTAGAGCAGGATCGGTAAGTCTGCTTTCAGGGCAATGTAGTAGAATCCTTTCTTCCATTCTTCCGTACGTGAGCGTGTTCCTTCGGGGGTGATGCATAAGTGAAAGGAGCCACGTTCGCGCGCTATCTGGGCAAGCTGGTCCGTCATGCTCATTTTTTTGCTTCTGTAAACAGGAACACCTCCCAGTTTGCGCATCAGAATGCCCATCGGCCAGAAGAACCATTCTTTTTTCATCAGGAAATCGCAACGTATTCTTTCAGCGCGGCTGTACAGCACTCCCAGAATAAAATCGAAATTGCTCGTGTGAGGAGCCAAAGCGATGATATACTTTTTTCCTAGGGGAACCGTTACGTTGACTTTCCATCCCATTACTTTGAATAGGAGAAAGCTGCAAAACCACCTGACCATTTAACAAAGCTGGCTGATGGCATTGATGATGTCGTTTGTCTGCTCATTGAGATCCGAGCATAATCTTTTATAGAACCCTTTCGCATTTCCGGGTTCCGTATGGCTGATCCTGCTGATGAATTCGTCCTGCATCAGTAAGATGCGTGTCATCAGGTTGTCTATATCTTCCTGTTTCACGTTGAGCTTGTAAAGAGAGAGAGCTACACATTCAGCAAACAGTTCACTACAGATATAATTGATGTTTTTCTTTAAATCTTTTCTTTTTGCCATAATTTCAATTTATTTATGATGTATGAATGAGTTATGTGGACAAAGATAAATAAAAGTTAGTGTATCGGGAAATTTTCACAGATAAAATAATCCTTATGTTTTTGCGGTGATGGTTTTCTCATTCCGACAAAAAGCATTAATTTTGTGCGGGAAATTCTTTTCAATAATAAACAAGAATACAAAATGGAAAAAAGTGCATTGCAAATCGCAAGAGCGGCTTATCAGCCCAAGTTACCCATGGGATTACAGGGTAATGTATCCGTAAAAGAAGGCGAGCCTACACAGTCGGTAGCCGATCAGGAGGAAATCAAGAAATTGTTCCCTAACACTTACGGCATGCCTCTTATCGAGTTCGTACCGGGTGAGGCCAAGACTTATGCTCCGTTCAACGTGGGTGTAATACTTTCTGGCGGACAGGCTCCGGGCGGACACAATGTAATCTGCGGATTGTTTGACGGTATTAAAAAACTGAATTCCGAAAGCAAACTTTACGGTTTTATTTTGGGACCCGGCGGACTGGTAGACCATAATTATATGGAACTGACAGCAGACATTGTGGACCAGTATCGCAATACGGGTGGTTTTGATATGATTGGTTCGGGCCGTACGAAACTCGAAAAAGAAGAACAGTTTGAGAAAGGTCTTGAAATAATTAAGGAGTTGGGCATCAAGGCTATCGTGATCATCGGTGGCGATGACTCCAATACAAATGCCTGTGTGTTGGCCGAGTATTATGCGGCCAAGCAGTGTGGCGTGCAGGTTATCGGTTGTCCGAAAACTATCGATGGTGACTTGAAGAATGAGCAGATAGAGACATCTTTCGGTTTCGACACTGCCTGCAAGACCTATTCGGAAGTAATCGGAAACATTCAGCGCGATGCAAATTCTGCACGTAAGTACTGGCATTTCATTAAATTGATGGGACGTTCTGCTTCACACATTGCCTTGGAGTGTGCATTGCAGTGCCAGCCTAATATCTGTATCGTATCGGAAGAAGTGGAGGCTAAGAACCAGACACTGGACGATATCGTGACTTATATAGCTCAGGTTGTGGCCGACCGTGCGGCGGACGGCAATAATTTCGGAACTGTGCTTATTCCGGAAGGTCTGATTGAGTTTATTCCCGCAATGAAGGCTTTGATTGCAGAGCTTAATGATTTGCTTGCCACTTCAGAAGGTTCGGCATTGGCAAAAGACCAGCAGCGTGAATGGATTCTTGGTAAGCTCTCTGCTGCTAACAAGGCTGTGTATGAGTCGCTTCCTTTAGGTGTGGCCGCCCAGCTGACCATGGAGCGTGATCCGCATGGAAATGTACAGGTTTCTCTGATCGAGACTGAGAAATTGCTGTCTGAGATGGTGGCCTGCAAGCTGGAAGCATGGAAGAAAGACGGAAAATTTAATGGCAAATTTGCAGCCTTGCATCATTTCTTTGGTTATGAAGGTCGTTGCGCGGCTCCGTCCAATTATGACGCGGACTATTGCTACGCATTGGGTACGAGTGCTGCCATGCTGATGGCTAACGGCAAGACCGGATATATGGCCATTGTGAAGAATACTACAGCTCCTGCTTCTGAGTGGATTGCAGGTGGTGTGCCTATCACGATGATGATGAATATGGAGAAGCGTCATGGTGAGATGAAACCGGTTATTAAGAAAGCATTGGTTCGTCTGGATGATGCGCCGTTCAAGGAGTTCGCTTCTAAGCGTGACCGCTGGGCGCGTGAGACTTGCTTCGTATACCCTGGTCCGATACAGTATTTCGGTCCGACGGAGGTATGCGATCAGGCTACGAAGACTTTGCAGTTGGAACAGGCTAAATGATCCGTTTATAAAAATGCAAGTCCCTTTATCTGATGATAGAGGGACTTGCTGTTTTCTTAAAAATAGATAGAGAATCAATATGTGTGCACAGTCACCGCATACTGTAAAGGGCAGAAAACCGGCTGCTTCTAAAGGGCATAGGAGAAAAAAAGAAACGATTTCCTTACAACGCACAGCCAAACGTAAGGCCGGATCCCGTAGCCGAAAAAAAGTGGCGGGCAAGTGGGTCTTTTTCAAACGTTGGCCATCGTGGATTGTATGGTCCGGTGCGTTATTGTTGGGTGTGGGATATGTATTGTTTTTTTATTATTTCTTTGTAAGTCCGTATTCGTTCCGTTGGAAAGCTATTTACGGTGATCCCGTATATCCCGAAGGGTTTGATGTGCACGGGATAGATATATCGCATTATCAGGAAAATATAGATTGGGAGCGTTTGCGGAACGCCAGTTTGAATTCATCTCCGGTCAGCTTTGTTTTTATCAAGGCTACGGAAGGGGTGACATTGCTGGATGATAATTTTAATCTGAATTTTTTCAAGGCACGTCAAAACGATTTTGTGAGAGGAGTTTACCACTTTTTTGTGCCGAATATAGATGCGCGGGCGCAGGCGCTTTTCTTTCTGAAACAAGTCCATCTTGAACCCGGAGATCTTCCTCCTGTATTGGATGTTGAGAAGATCGGCGACCTTACAGTCCCCCAATTGCAAAAAGCTGTAAAGACATGGCTGGATATAGTGGAAAAAGAGTATGGAGTAAAGCCCATTATTTATACGGGCTATAGGTTTAAGTTGTCTTATTTGAATTCGCCGCAGTTTGACGAATATCCTTATTGGATCGCGCATTATTATGTGGAGAAACTGGAGTATAAAGGAAAATGGAGTTTCTGGCAGCACACTGATTGCGGGAAAGTAACAGGAATCCAGGGAAATGTCGACTGTAATATATTTAACGGAACGTACGAGGAATTAAAGCTCCTGACCATTAAGGAGGATATTCTTTCGGTAGAGGATTCGTTATGACACATGAAAGGCCGCCGATTGGAGGAGAGGGATTATCGGCGGCGTGAAAGCGGCTTCTTTATATGGTTCGTTCAAATAAGATTGACGCCCAGTTGTCTTTTTCTCTGTGTTCTATAAAGGTCAGTCCGAGTGCTTCAGCTTTTCCTCTGATTATGGGGATGTCTTCCAGATAGAATCCGCTGAGAATCATGCGGCTTCCTTTGTGCATGGCTGAATAGAATGCCGGAATGTCCTGCAGCAGAATGTTTCGGTTGATATTTGCCAGAATGATGTCGAAAGTCTTTTTTTCTGGCAGTACGGTTACATCTCCTTCTGCAACTTCCATATTGGTTACTCCGTTTAGCGCCATGTTCTCTTTCGTGTTGTTCACACTCCAGTCATCGATGTCGTAGGCAAAGATGTGGCTGGCACCTTTCTGACTGCAAAAGATGCCTAATACGCCGGTACCGCAACCTGCATCCAATACGGTAGAATGTTTGAGTTTCATGTTTAGCAGGCGCTCGAGAATCATACTGGTGGTTTGGTGGGTCCCCGTACCGAAAGCCTGATGCGGATTGATCAGAATATCGTACTGTGCCGGAGTGAGGGCATTATGTTGCGGACTGTGTATCAGTATGCTTTCTGCGATGCGTACTGGTTCAAATCCGGTGCGTTCCCATTCCTCGTTCCAATTCCGGTTTTCAGCTTCGGTTATTTGGTAGGTTATTTCGATTCCGTTAAGAGGAAAATTTTTCAATAGACTGTCCATTACGGAACGTTGGAAAGTACCGGTCTGCGCATACCCTTTAAATCCTCTTTCCGTATCTATGAAACTTTCAAGACCTGCCTCAGCAACCAATGCCATTAAAACATCTGCCGCATCATTGCTGTAAGGCGTAATGTTGAAATCTAATTCCCAATATTTCATATTGTCTGTTTTAAGTGAAGAATCTATTCGGTTTGCAAAAATACTAAAAAAAGAGTTATGGGCTGAGCTTTATTTTTGATTCTATGTTGTGGTCAACCGGGAAAAAGTTATATTTGCATATAATAATAGGTAAAGGAGGAATAAAGATGAGAAACAAAATCTGGATTTCGTTTTTAGCTGTGATGATGCCGTTGTTAGGCTATTCTCAGGTGGATGATATGTATTTTGTACCTAAAAAAGAAACCAAGAAAGATAAGAAACAATCGGATAAACCATTTTTTGTAGAACGTGCGGAGGCCGAGGAAAAACAACAGAGGCAGTATGTGCCAGAAGAATATTCTCAAGCAGCAGAAAGAGATGTGGATGAATATAACAGGCGTTACAGGAATGATGGTTTGCATATGATTGAAGATGAATCCGATGGAGCAGGGGAAGATAGCACATACTTGGAGCGTGATGTTGACGAAGCAAGCGAAGATTACCGCTATTCGAAGAGAATACTTCGTTTCAATACGCCTACAATAGGTGTGGCTGTCAGCAGTCCGTTATATTGGGATTTGCGTTACGGTCCTAATTCCATATATTGGGATGTCTATGACGATGGCTTTTATGCTTACGCATATCCCAGTGTTTGGAATTCCTGGTATTGGGGACCTTCCTATTCATTCTCATGGGGATGGGGAGTGCGTAATCCTTATTGGGGATGGGGCGGTCCGTGGTATGCCGGATGGTATGACCCATGGTATTATCGGCCTTATTGGCATCATCATCATTGGGGAGCTCCCGGACATAACCATCCGACGCGTCCGGTGACACGTCCGAGCACAAGTTATCGTGAAAACAGTTCTTTGGCTCGAGGAAATTCCCGTAGAAGCAACAGGACGACGGAAGCCGGCAGAGCGTCGGGACGGAATGTCGGACGAACACCTCGCAGTTCAAGTACGACAGTACGTGAGCCGAGGCGTACAACCCAAATACCCAATACTTCAGCCGACAGACCGTCAAGAAATCCTGTCACTCCCAGAACCGGTGCGGTGCAACCACGCAACTCTCAACCTTCACAGCGGTCTACTAATTATTCACCTTCGACCTCACGCGGTTCATATACCCCTTCATTCGGAAGTCCGGGGCGAAGCGGAGGAGGAAGCGTTGCGCCTTCGCGTGGTAGTGCTACGCCCAGAGGAAGAAGGTAATTAACGGAATAACAAAAAAATCCATAGGACAATGAAAACAAGAAGAATGACGTTTGCTGCAGTGGTGCTGGCCAGTCAGTCCATTATGGCACAGACTCCTTATATAAATGAGAATTATATGTCTGCCGATCTGATCGGGTCAGCACGCTATGTCGGTATGGGCGGTGCGTTAGGCGCGTTGGGTGCCGATTTGTCGGCAGCGAGTAGTAATCCGGCCGCAATGGGGTTATATCGCAGAAGCGACGCATCGCTTTCTTTCAGTGTAAGGACACAGAAGAACAAACCCGACTTGAATGCGGATATGACTCACATGTCTTTCGACCATATGGGCTTTGTGGTAAGTTTTCCCGTGCTGGGACGGAATGTAAAGTATGTCAATTTTGGAGTGAATTACCAAAAGCGTGCCGATTTTAATCTTTCGTTTATCGCAGATAACAATGACATCTTCGGGCTTTCTCAGACACAGCAGATGGCAGACTTGCTGAATAATACGTCTTATTCCACCCCCCTGGCTGATCTGATGTATAAGGCGTGCCTTATAAATCCCGTTTATTTGAGGGACAATAACGGAGAGGTGCTGGTGGACGACAAGGGTAATCCTTTGTATGATGAATACATGCCGTTGAGTGCGGATATGAATGAGTATGACCGCACTACCGAAGGAGGCATTTCCGGTTACGACTTCAATTTGTCTACAAATATTAAGGACCGTTTGTATCTCGGACTAACCATAGGGGTTAATGATGTGGACTATTATAGTTATAGCACTTATCGTGAATACGGAACCCTGACAGGCCCGGACGGGACATATTCGGGACAGGAATATTATTCGTTATATAATACTCAGCATGTAAACGGCTATGGTGTGAACGTGAAGCTGGGTGCTATATTCCGTCCGGTGGAGACATCGCCGTTCCGTATTGGACTGGCTGTTGAGACTCCCACCTTCTATCATCTGGAATCTTATTCGTCGTATAGCATAGACTCTCCGATGTATGAGGACGAACATTATTACGTACATTATGGGGAGTTTGCCAATTATTCACCGGATAAGGATCTGGCCAGTTTACAGATGAAAATCACCACACCGTGGAAAGTGAGAGTTTCCTTAGGCCATACATTAGGTACGTATTTGGCCTTGGGGGCAGAATATGAATATGCCAATTATTCCAAGACCCGTCAAGGGTATGAGAACAGATACTATGATGACTACTGGGGCGATTGGTATACAGGCAATACGACGAAGGATGCCGGTATGAATGCCATTCATAAATCAACCTTACAGGGAGTGCATTCCTTTAAGTTCGGTATGGAGCTTAATTTGACAGATAATTTGGCGTTCAGGTTAGGTTACAATTATTATTCCAGCATGTTCAAGAACAGTGCAAAGTTCAGTCAGACCATTGATTCTCCTGCATTCAACTATCAGACAACTACAGATTATATGAACAAAGGGGATGTGAATATCTTTACTGCCGGCTTGGGGTATCACGGCAAGCATCTTTATGCGGATATTGCGTATAAGTATCGTGTGCAGTCAGGAGATTTTTATGCCTTCGATGATACGGGACTTGCCGGTTTCGATGGCGGGAAACTGTTGCCGGTAGATGTGAACATGGATACGCATCAAGTATTTTTCAGTCTTGGCTACAAGTTTTGAGGATAAAAACATATGCGGGTAGTGAAAAAATGAAAGATATTATTTTGTGTTATAAATATTATCATTAACTTTGCATCACCGAAAAGGGATGGGGTATTAGCTCATCTGGCTAGAGCGTTTGACTGGCAGTCAAAAGGTGGCAGGTTCGAGTCCTGTATACTCCACTTATAAGCGGCTTTTGAAGTATTTCAGAAGCCGCTTTTTCTATATATGGTTTTCAAATAACCGTAAGGAATGAAACATATTAGAACTATGAGGTGTGTTTGGTTTGTCTTAACGGGACAAAAGAAAAAAGCGAAGTCTTTTCAGGCTTCGCTTTTTCTGATGAGGTTCCCAGCAGATTCGAACTGCTGTGGACGGTTTTGCAGACCGCTACCTAACCACTCGGTCAGGGAACCATTTTTGTTCTTCCAAGAGGTTCCCAGCAGATTCGAACTGCTGTGGACGGTTTTGCAGACCGCTACCTAGCCACTCGGTCAGGGAACCATTTTGTTTTGCGTTGCAAAGGTACATTTTTTTTTGGAAACGACAATCATTTATGAGCATTTTCCTCCTTTTTAGTGCAGTTTCTTTGTTTTTCTTTGCCGACAGGACGTTTTATCCCTCGTAGTTGGCAGTTTGCCGTACAGTTGGCACAGCTCGGAAGGTCTTCCGGGTGGCGTAGTGTCTTGTATAGTTTTCTTCCTGCCAGGCAAAAAGCCGATATGATGATAAAGTATGCGATATATTCGTGCCACATAGGTTGTATAATTAAACAATGTATAGGACAAAAATAGTTCAAAAACGCATAATAATAAGATGACGGAGCAATAAATTCTGTCTTTTTACCGTATATTATGAAAATGCAAGACTGTTTTCTCCGGATAAAAAGACGTTCGGATCCGGAGGATTTGTACCATATTTCCGTATCTTTGTGAGTCGGGATGCCTGACAGGGAAGTTGTCTGCGGGCCTCCTGTGCTATTTGCTCATGGAAGCCGGGTGAGATGCAGGAGGAGAGCGGTATCTGTCGTGGCCGGATGATGAAACTTATAAAAAGCGTATGGAAAGGAAAGAAAAGATATATCATACCGTCATGTCGTGCATCAAAGAGCATGATTTGATGAAGTCGGGAGACAGGGTTCTTGTGGCTGTGAGTGGCGGGGCCGATTCGGTCGCGTTGCTGCTGGTGATGATACAAGCCGGTTATAGCTGTGAGGCCGTGCATTGTAATTTTCACTTGCGTGGAGAAGAGTCCGACCGGGATGAGGCATTCGTGCGCACGCTGTGCAGAAAATGTTCCGTACGCTTGCATGTGAAGCATTTTGATACGGTGGGGTATGCGGATTGGCACGGTGTCAGCATAGAAATGGCGGCCCGTGATTTGCGTTATGCTTATTTCGAGGAGCTGCGTGAGGAAAGAAGGATGGACTGGATCGCCGTAGCGCATCATCGTAATGACAATGTGGAGACATTGTTGCTTAATCTGATCCGCGGTGCGGGGCTAAAAGGTCTGACGGGCATGAGTTATAGGAACGGCTATGTGGTGCGTCCGATGCTGGATGTGCCGCGTGAGGATGTCGAACTGTATTTGAATGCCAAAGGGCAGGATTATGTGACGGACAGTACGAATCTGGAAACGGAGGCCGTGCGTAACAAGATAAGGCTGAATGTTCTTCCTATGCTGCAAACCATAAATCCGGGTATCATGGAAACGCTGCATGAGACTATACTTCATCTGAATGACGCCTATACTTTGTATGGCATGAAACTCGACGAACTGAAGAGAAGGGTGAGGCACGGCCACAGGATTGATATCGGAGAGCTGTGTGCCTTGCCGGCCTCGCCGACCGTTCTTTATGAACTGTTGTCGGAGTATGGTTTCAACAGTTCGCAGGTTGATGATGTCTATCAGCATCTTTACGGAGAACCCGGCAAGGTGTATGAGAGTGCGGAATGGCGTTTGCTACGCGACCGTGAAAGTCTGGTGCTTGGCAGGAAAGATGAGAAATGCGAGTGTCTGTGCAAGGTTCTTCCTTTGCAGGGCGTGGTGCAGGTTACGCAGGATTATATGTTTACGATCAGGCGCGAGCATTTTCATCGCGATTTTAAGATTCCGCGTGGGAGGGATGTGGTGTGTATGGACCTGGACAAGATGGAATATCCCATAACCGTGCGGTTGGCCGGAAAAGGCGACCGTTTTGTCCCGTTCGGCATGAAAGGGCAGAAGTTGGTGAGTGATTATCTGACCGATGTCAAGAAGAATCTCTTTGAGAAAGAACGCCAACTGGTGGTGTGCAGCGGAGACAATATCGCATGGTTGGTGAATGAGCGGCCGGACAACCGTTTCCGGATTGAAGAGGGGCAGACAAAACATGTTCTCCTCATACAGTGCCGGAAGCGTGGATGAATCCGGTTCCGTAGGATCTTAGCACATAAAATAAGAATATAATGCTTTCCATATTGATTCCGACATACAATCACGTGTGTGTTAGGCTGGTGGCAGACTTGCATCGGCAGGCTGAGGATCTGGGCGTCCCTTATGAGATACTTGTGGCTGACGACGCTTCCGGTGAGGCGGTCAAGTGTGAGAACCGCAGCATAAACGGCATATCCTGTTGCAGGTATATAGAGTTGGCCCGGAATGTGGGGCGTTCCCGTATACGCAATATTTTGGGACGCCATGCCCGTTATGACTATCTGCTGTTTATGGACAGCGACGCCGCTGTGGTCAGTGATGCTTTTCTTCGTCGTTATCTGGAGGTAAGGATGAGGGCACCGGTTGTCTACGGCGGTATCTTGCATCCGGATCGTATGCCTTCTCCGGAGGTTTCCCTGGCATATTTGTATGAAAAGAATGCCGAACCTCGCTTTACGGCAGAAAGGCGCTCCCGCCATCCTTACCAATCTTTTCGTACTTTTAACTTTATGATAGCCAGGGAGGTTTT
Organism: uncultured Paraprevotella sp.; assembly: GCA_910586505.1. GTDB lineage: Bacteria > Bacteroidota > Bacteroidia > Bacteroidales > Bacteroidaceae > Paraprevotella. Next base: position 208,737 of record CAJUGV010000004.1, read on the forward strand.
TCTCAGATTTCCTTTCGATGAGACGATTGTGCGATACGGACATGAGGACACACTGTTCGGGAAAACATTGAAAGAGAATGGTATATGGATATTGCATATAGACAATCCGTTGATGAACTGCGGGCTGGATACGAATGCCGATGTATTGCACAAGACTGAGGAGTCGTTAAGGATGTTGTATGTGCACCGCAATAAACTGAGCGGAAGTACCGGAGTGTTGCGTCTGTATGACAGACTGCACAGATGGCATCTTGAAGCGGTCATCCGTTTGCTCTACCGCATGTTTCGTCCGTTGTTAAAACGTAATTTGTTGGGCCGGCATCCGAACTTATATATCTTCGCCTTTTATAAGATCGGATTCTACTGTTCGGAGGTATGCGGTCAGAGTGTGCGCCGGGTTTAGGTTTCTGTGTTTTACCGTGCATCCTTCTTTTCATCAGAACCGAGTATTCACGATGAGTTGGCGGGATGCAACGGGGGATGGTCCATGTGCTGTCTGACCGTGTTTTATAGGTGTTCTGATCACCGCAAAAAATGATGAGCATGAAAATAAAAAATGATGGGCACGATTTTTTATTTTCATGCTCATCATTTTTTCAGGGTATGCGGACGCTTGAGCGGCCGTTGGGGTTTTATAGCTTCTTGCGATGGAATATGCGTGGCCCTCTTGCAGGGAACTTTTGCTATATTTTGATTTTTAATATTTTACCGCTGTAAGCCGGGATGGTGGTCGTTACACGTTGATCGGCGCAGAATGTGATAAGTTCTTTCTTGCCGCTCAGCAGTTCGGAGGCTTCGACCTCACCCTTGTTCTCAATCTGCAGGAACTCGAAGAGATGGGCCGGAATATTGACGGCGGTATGCTGGTCTGTACCTTCAAAATTGGCGATAATGATCAGAAGGTCTTTGTCCTTGCGTCTGACGAATGCGTAGCATCTGTCCGCATTGAACAAATGCGGATCATTGTTGGCATACATCAGGTCGTAGAAAATACCGTTTCTCAGTGCTTTTTCTTTGTTGCATAGCGTGAGCACCCGCGTATAGAATGCCTGAAGTGCCAGTTCGTCTGCCGTGAGTTTTTTTCCATCGAAAGAATCTTTGTTCCGCCAGCGTCTGATTGTATCTACACTCCAGTAGTCGAAAATTGTGGTGCGGCCATCTTTGCCGCTGAATCCCTCTTCGTCCATACCCCGTTCTCCAAGTTCCTGCCCGAAATAAATCATCATGGGGTTTTCTCCCATGCAGGCGCTGACGAGTAATGCGGGGCGTGCTTTTTCTGAATTTCCGGCAAAGAAATCTGACGCCAGACGTTGTTCGTCATGGTTCTCGAGGAAGTTCAGCATGTGGTTTCTGATGTCATCCACACTTTGCCAGCAGTGAGTGATCTGCCGTGCGGAGGAGTAGCCGCAGATCACCCCCCGAAGCGTATCGTATAGTCCCACTTTGTCATAGAGATAGTCGAAGCGTCCCTGGCGGATGTAGTTGCGGTATTCGTTGGGGTTGTACACTTCTGCAATGAATATGAGCGACGGGTAGCGATGCTTCACCTGTGGTATGGCCCATCCCCAGAATTCTACGGGAACCATTTCCGCCATGTCGCACCGGAAGCCGTCCACCCCCTTTCCGGCCCAGAACAGCAGGATATCGCGCATCTTGATCCATGTGGAGGGGATAGGGCTGAAATGCCGGCTTCCGCCGTTGCAGTAGTTTATGCCGTAGTTCAGTTTGACGGTTTCATACCAGTCATTGCGCCCGGGGCAAGGTGAGAAATTGTCGTTACCCGTAGCTTTGGAGGGATATTCTTCATAGGGGGCTTCCGCTCCGTCCTGCAGGCTGAAGCCGGGCCGGAACGTTTGCCCGGGAATGTAGTAGAAATTGTTTTGTGCGTCAAATGCAAGGTTTGTGTTGTCGTCTTCTCCCAAATCCTCGACGCCTTCGGGTTTGCAGACCGAATGGTACTGGCGTGCCACATGGTTGGGTACGAAGTCGATGATCACCTTCATTCCTGCATCGTGCGTGCGGAATATCAGGTGCTCGAATTCCTTCATCCTTTTTTCCGGTTGGGAAGCTAGGTCAGGGTCTACGTCATAATAGTCTTTAATGGCATAGGGCGATCCGGCTTTTCCTTTTACGACGGCAGGATGGTCGGAAGGAATTCCGTATTGACTGTAGTCGGTTTGCGTGGCATGTGCGATGACACCGGTGTACCAGATATGCGTGGTTCCCAGTTTCTGTATTTCCTGCAAGGCTTGCCGGGTGAAATCGGCGAAACGTCCGCAGTGATTCTCTGCTTTGGTGCCGTGCATGGTGCATTTGGCCTTGTTGTTTCCGAAGAGGCGGGTGAATACCTGATAGATAATAATTCTTTTTTTCATAAGTTCGGGAATTGGTCGAAACGAAAAATCCCCTCGCCGTTGTTTCTGCGTGCAAGGGGATAGTGTTTTTTATTCTGATTATGCCTGAATTCCGTGTGCCGTTACCGCATCATTTCCTTTGGCTATTTTTCCGATCATGCCTTGCAATACTTTGCCTGGCCCGCATTCCGTGAAGTCGGTGGCTCCGTCGGCTATCATGTTCTGCACTTCCTGGGTCCAACGGACGGATGCCGTCAATTGGGCTATCAGGTTGGCCTTGATTTCTTCGGCGTCTGTATGGGCTTTGGCGTCTACGTTCTGATAAACGGCGCATTTGGGCGTGTTGAACGTTGTGGCTTCTATGGCAGCCTGCAGTTCATCCTTGGCCGGTTGCATCAGGGGAGAATGGAACGCTCCGCCCACAGGCAACAGCAGGGCACGTTTGGCACCGGCTTCCTTCAGTTTTTCGCAGGCCGTCTTTACTGCTTCCACATTTCCGCTGATAACTAACTGGCCGGGGCAGTTGTAGTTGGCGGGAACCACCACATTATCTGCCGTACTGATTTCCGCGCATATGTTTTCAATGGTTGTGTCGTCCAGGCCGACAATGGCTGCCATCGTGGATGGCGCAGCCTCGCAGGCTTTTTGCATGGCCATCGCACGTGCGTAGACCAACTTCAGTCCGTCTTCGAAATTCAGTGCGCCTGAGGCTACAAGCGCAGAGAATTCACCCAAGGAGTGTCCCGCTACCATTTCGGGTGCAAAATTCTCTCCCATGCAAAGTGCGGAAATAACGGAATGGAGGAATACGGCCGGCTGCGTTACTTTGGTTTGTTTCAATTCTTCGTCTGTTCCGCTGAACATGATGTCCGTAATGCGGAAACCAAGGATATCGTTTGCTTTTTCAAAAAGTTCTTTTGCCAATGCGTTGTTCTCGTAGAGATCTTTTCCCATACCTACGAATTGCGCTCCCTGACCGGGAAATACAAATGCTCTCATAATGCTTTATATATTATATAATGTATATTGTTCTATCGTTTTCCGTGCAAAATTAATAAAAACTTACTTAACCATAGTCTTTTCCGGCCTAAAAAAGTGGTTTAATGGCCCGTGTCCCTTGCCTGTGGTGATGCCTTGTCCTGCAACAAGGGCTTCCGTGAGAAAGTTTTTTCCCAGTTTTACAGCTTCGGGAAGTGATGAGCCACGGGCGATAAATGACGTGATGGCGGAGGACAGCGTGCAGCCGGTTCCGTGTGTGTTGTGTGTGTGTATCTTGGATGAATTGTAGCGGTAGATGTCGCTTGTTTCGAATCCTGTCAGCAGAATGTCGGTCATGTTATTTCCTTGCAGATGTCCTCCCTTTACGAGCACGGCCCTGCATCCTTCGGCAAGGATACGCCGTGCGGCACGCTCCATGTCGTTTGTATCGTGAATGGGAATGCCTGACAGGATCTGGGCTTCAGGCAGGTTGGGGGTTATTAGAGAGCATTGGGGGAGCAGGCGTTTACGCAACACCTCCAGTGCTTCGGGATGAACAAGTGGGTGGCCGTTGCTGGATACCAGAACCGGGTCGAATACGGTGGTGAGATGGCGGGTGCTTAGAAAATCGGCGATGGCGGTTATGATGTTCCGATCTGTGACCATACCGATTTTCACCGCGTCTATCTGCAGGTCCTCGGCCACAGCCTCCATCTGTTCTTGGACGGATTCGGCCGGGAGGGGATATACGTTTCTCACTCCGCACGTATTTTGTACGGTAACGGCTGTGATAACACTGGCTGCATAACAGCCCAAAGCCGAGATGGTCTTGATGTCGGCCTGAATGCCGGCGCCGCCGCTACAGTCGGACCCGGCTATGCTCAATACGGTAATATATCTCATTCCGAATACAAAAATAAGTTAATGTTTAACCTTTGGCAAATTAATTAATGAAAATAATAGTAAAAAATATCTTGCATATTTATGCAGGGGAATGGAAAAATAATCGTAAATTTGTGTATTAACTTATTCTCTTGAATTCAGAATATGGAACAAAGCAATAATCATCTTGTTATTATGGCCGGGGGCATTGGCAGCCGCTTCTGGCCGATGAGTACTCCCGAATGTCCTAAGCAGTTTATAGATGTTTTGGGATGCGGACGGACGCTGTTGCAACTGACAGTTGACCGTTTTAAAAGGATTTGTCCTCTTGAAAATATATGGGTGGTGACTTCCGAGGCTTATGCGGATATCGTAAGTGAACAGTTGCCGGAGGTTCCGGTGGCGAATATTCTAAAGGAGCCTTGCCGTCGGAATACGGCTCCGTGCATTGCTTACGTGAGCTGGCGCATTAAGAAACAAAATCCGAAAGCGAATGTGGTGGTTACGCCGAGCGATCATATTGTGATGAATGTGGCTGAGTTCGAGCGTGTAATTTTATCCGGACTGAACTTTACACGTGAAACTGATTCCATACTTACGTTGGGTATGAAACCGAATCGTCCGGAAACGGGATATGGATATATACAGGCCGATCTGGGGTGTGCCACAGCACGCAATAAGGAGATTTTCCGTGTGGATTCTTTTAGAGAGAAGCCGGACTTGGCTACGGCAACCCGCTATATCCGTAAAAATAATTATTTCTGGAATGCGGGGATTTTTTTGTGGAATGTCAGTACGATAGTGAATGCTTTTCGTGTCTATCAGCCGGGTATAGCTGAAATATTCGAGCGGCTGATGCCTGTACTGGCCAAAGAAGAGGAGCAGGAAGCTGTCAATAGGGAGTTTCCTAAATGTGAGAATATCTCGGTGGATTATGGAATTATGGAGAAAGTGGAAGAAATTTTTGTTCTTCCGGCTAATTTCGGATGGAGTGATTTAGGAACATGGGGGGCTTTGCATGAACGTACACCGCATGATGCGTACGGAAATGCCTGTATCGGAAAGAATATCTCGGTGTATGAGACACGTAATTGTATGATTCATACTACGCAGGAACGTAAGGTAGTGGTACAGGGACTGGACGGATTTATTGTGGCCGAAAAGAATGATACTTTGCTTATTTGTAAACTGTCGGAGGAGCAACGCATCAAGCAATTTAGCGAATAATAGGAAGAGAGAAATATGTTGTAAAAAGGAGAGGGCTATGTTTTTCTCTCCTTTTTTTATTCTGATTGTAATGGGGCGTCTGGATTGAAGCGCATGAATGCATCGCTGTGGGTTAGAACATAATCGTAGAAGTTCTTGACTTCTACTTCTTCCGGTATGTATCTGCCTACAGTATACTCCAGTGTTTCGGAAGCCTGTTCGCAGGCTGTTTTCAGATATGACATAAATTCATCAAAGTGTCCCTGCATTAACGCACAGAATGACAAACCGGCATTGGCGTTCCAATAACATCCTTCTTTGCTGATGTCTATATCGAGTACCTGAAGAAAGTGTTCCTGCGCTTTTCCGTATGCTTTGTTTTCCATTAATGACATACCTACGAGGAAGTGTGCGTCCGCCTTGTTTTCCGATGCCTGAATATAAGAGTCGTAGTATTTCCATGCCTCTTCTTTGTCGTTATTCTGCATCAGCACGTGTCCTTTATATAATTCAGAGTCGTAGTCCGGATTAATGTCTTTTATTTTATCTATGTATTCAAAAGCTTTATCTGTATTGTACATTTTACTGTACACGTTTGATAGATTGGCATAGATGTGTTGCTGTTCGGGTGAGTACCCTTGTGACAGTTCTTCTGCTTTTAACAGCTGAGTCAGCGCCTCTCTATGACGTCCGAGAGCAGATAAGCATATGCCGTCAAAGAGATAGGGTATTTCATTGGCAGTATGTTCCTTAAAATAACATTCGTAGAGGTGATGGGCTTCATCGTAGTTTTGCTGTTGCAGATGACAATTGGCCTTTAGAAGGAGCGACTGTGCATCGTGCTCATCTATGGCTAGTGCAAAATCGGCTGTTTCCAGAGTTTTAGGAAAGTCTTCGCAAAGGAAATAGGCTTCGCCTAATGAGTGCCAAGCATTAATGTTGTACGGATCATTGTCGAGTAGACTATTCAAAATGTCGATAGCTTCTTCTGGATGTTTTGCGGATATGAGACAGTCGGCTTTGAAATTTAGAAACTTTTCATTCTTCGGTTCAAGTTTTAATGCCTGTTCGCCCCATCGTTCGGCTTCTTTTTGAAAATTGTAGTCAAGGAAAAGGGTGGCTGTGTCATAAGCGAACATGGCTGCATCTTCCTCTTCCTTTCGGGCTTTTTGGATTAGATAATTCTCTGCTTCTTGTTTTTTTCCTTCGCGCAACATGAGTTCGGCGTTGAGGAAGATAACTTCCCTGTCGTTAGGATCCGATATGCAATCACGTATTTTTTTTGCACCCTGAATGTCTCCTTCAAACATTTTTTGACGGGCGAGAAATATCAGCGGATCTGTGCTGCCGGGATGAATGCTGAGGGCATAGTCTATGCATGCCAGCGCTTTATCTGTATTGTTGTGTATGAGATAATACTCAGCTATGTCGGTCAGTTCATCTGCTTCCAGATAAACCGACCGACCGCCTCGCAGCATCTCTTCATAGAGAGCCAGTTTTTTTTTAAATACGTCTTCTTTAAAAAATGATAAGTCTTCGCTCTGCATCTTATTTATTTTTCTTGCTCCACGTATCTTTCAGGCCTACCGTACGGTTGAATACCAGATGTTCGGGAGTACTGTCCTTATCTGCTGTAAAGTAGCCTATTCGTTGGAATTGCAGATACTCAAGCGGTTGCTTTGTGGCTGCGAATTTCTCTACGTAGCAGTGCGTGAGGACTTTCAAAGAATCCGGATTCAGTAACTCTCGGAAGTCGCGCTCTTCAGCTGATGGATTTTCTACACTGAACAAACGGTCGTAGATTCGTACTTCTGCTTGCTGGCAATGAGCGCAACTTACCCAATGGAGGGTACCTTTCACTTTACGGTCTGAACCAGGCATTCCGCTTTTTGACATGGGGTCATACTCGCAATAGACTTCTTTTATATCACCGTTCTCATCTTTCTTACACCCTGTGCATTTTACAATATAAGCGCTCTTAAGGCGAACTTCATTGCCGGGAGTTAGGCGAAAATATTTTTTGGGAGCATTTTCCATAAAGTCTTCGCGTTCAATCCAAAGTTCACGGCTGAATTCTATAATATGGCTTCCTTCCTTTTCGTTTTCGGGGTTGTTAATGGTTTCCAGCTCTTCTACTTTTTCTTCTGGATAGTTGGTAATAACGAGTTTTATGGGATTGAGTACGGCTGATACACGTGTAGCTTTGGCATTCAAATCTTCACGAACTGCCGCTTCCAGCATGGCATAATCATTGAGTGCGTCAAACTTGGTATAGCCGATCATATCTATGAATTTACGGATAGATTCGGGTGAATAGCCCCGGCGACGGAAACCGCAGAGGGTTGGCATGCGGGGATCGTCCCATCCGTTTACCAGATTCTCTTTGACCAATGCCAATAATTTGCGTTTGCTCATAACTGTGTAGGTCAGATTCAAACGGTTGAACTCTATTTGGCGTGGGCGGTGATCCTCCAGGTCGCGATTCTCTTTTAACTCATCAATAAAGTGATCGTAGAGCGGGCGATGGGGGACGAATTCAAGCGTACAAATGGAGTGGGTCACCCCTTCGAAATAATCGCTTTGTCCATGGGCGAAGTCATACATCGGATAGGCTTTCCATTTACGCCCTGTACGGTGATGCTCTTTGTTAATAATACGATAGATAATAGGATCACGGAAGTGCATATTGGGGTTGCTCATGTCTAGTTTGGCACGTAACACCATTGATCCTTCATCAGCATCTCCACTATTCATTTTTTCAAATAAAGCCAGATTTTCCTCTATCGGACGGTCGCGATAGGGACTGGGAGTTCCGGCTTGAGTCGGGGTGCCTTTTTGTTCAGCAATTTGTTCGCTGGTTTGTTCATCTATATAAGCTTTGCCTTCTTTGATGAGTTTTATTGCGAAGTCCCATAGTTGGTCAAAGTAATCCGACGCATGATAGATTTCACCCCACTTGAAGCCTAACCACTGGATATCTTTTTTAATGGCTTCTACGTATTCAGTATCTTCTTTGATGGGGTTTGTATCATCCAGACGTAAGTTACACACTCCGTTGTATTTTTCTGCTATACCGAAATCCATGCAGATAGCTTTGGCATGCCCTATGTGTAGATAGCCGTTTGGTTCTGGCGGAAAGCGGGTTTGCAATCGTCCATCGTTTTTATTCGCTTTTAAATCTTCTACTACTATCTCTTCTACAAAATTGAGTCCTTTTTTTTCTGATAATTCAGTATGAGTTGTTTCAGTCATAACCAGTCTGTTTTGCGTAACACTATAATAATAGTTGCAAAGATACGATTAAAAATCGGAAATATCTTGTGTATTATATATAATAAATTAAGGTGTATGGCTTCTTTTTAGAGAGTAGATGGGGTGGATATTGTGGGTTTATGCTGAGAAACATGCTTTTTTGTTTGTGCAACTAAAGGGAAAGTCCGATATTTGTATCAGTTATTCTGAAAACAATCTTTTTACCTTAGAAGAACTAATACCTATATGAGATTAGAGAGGAGGATGTGTCGAGAGATACGTTCTCCTTATTTTATATTATTTTTTGGGGAGTGGAGAGTATATGTAGGAGGGGGTAGTGGCGATGTTTTTTATTTCATTCATCTTTCTTATATAGCATTTATCTATATATTATTAAGGTATAAGACCGTGTTTTAGATAGGTGTAGGAGGGTGGAATCTTGGCTTTTGGTATAAATATACTCACTTCCAGTAGCTTTTTATTCCTTAATTTGTTTTCCTTTTAGTTATATATATAGTGGCCTGTTTTTCTTCTTATTCTTTTCGATAGAGCTTTTGCTTTAAAATTTCCGTTTAAAAAGTTTATTTTCGTTGTGTATTGTTAAGTAGTTGTTTTCCAGTTTATTTTCGATGTTTGTATATTGCTTTTTGTTATTTTGTTGATATATTCCTTAAAAAAAAGAGCTGTAATGATTTGGTGGTTGTTCTAAAAGTTGTTACCTTTGCACT